>NZ_JBNDKS010000027.1:0-1030 GCF_050435665.1 Paraburkholderia sp. GAS333 | reverse complement strand
GGCCGAGATGGAATGGACACCGCCCTCCCTTCGGGGAAGTGGGCATGATTGAGGGCCTCCAGAACCGAACGGCATCAATGTGCCAAAGTGGAGTTGCGACACAACCACTTGAGGAACGGAGGCCCCAAATGAATGCTACGACATACGGACTGGATGTTGCAAAGCGGGTGTTCCAGTTGTACTGGGTCGACGCCCAAACCGGCGAGATTGCGAATCGGCGGTTTGCCCGCGATGATCTGATCGCGTTTCTGGCTCAACGTCCCGCCGGACGTGTCGCTCTTGAAGCGTGCGGAAGCGCTCACTGGTGGGCGCGGAAAATTCAGGCACTGGGACACGAGGTCGTGTTGTTGCATGCACAGTTTATCCGACCGTTTGTGCAAACGAACAAGACCGACGCGGCGGATGCGAAGGCGATATGGACTGCCGTTCAGCAACCTGGCATGCGGACCGTCGCAGCGAAGACAGAAGACCAACAAGCGATGCTGAGCTTGCACCGGATGCGCTCGCAACTCATCAAATTTCGAACGATGCAGGTGAACCAGCTCCGTGGGTTTCTCTACGAATTTGGCGTGACGTTTCGTACCGGACGTGCGGCAGGGCTTGCGGAGGTAAGGCAGCGCATGGCGGAATTGGAAGATGCACTTCCAGCGTCGATCATGCTTAATCTGCAAGACCAGCTGCGACGTATCAACGCGTTCGGAGATGATATCGATCAACTCGAGAAGCGCATTGGTGCCTGGCAGAAACAGGAAGCGGCATGTCGCGCGATTTCCGACGTGCCCGGCATCGGCAGGCTAACCGCAACGGCCTTGGTAGCAACAATCGGAGACGCGAAGACCTTCAGGTCAGGACGGGAATTCGCGGCATTCCTCGGTCTAGTTCCGCGGCAAAGCGGTACCGGCGGAAAGATTCGATTGGGCTCCATCTCGAAGCGAGGCGACCCCTACCTGCGCACGCTGCTGATTCATGGCGCCCGCTCGGTCCTGTGTCACATGAAGGCCCCAACAGCATGGCAGAAAGGAATTCAGGA
>NZ_JBNDKS010000026.1:0-1076 GCF_050435665.1 Paraburkholderia sp. GAS333 | reverse complement strand
TCGGACAGATGAATCATTCGTCAGTACGTTGAGTGAGCGACCGGTTCTTAACGGAACCGAAAAACAGTAACAGGTTTGAACTGAAGAGTTTGATCCTGGCTCAGATTGAACGCTGGCGGCATGCCTTACACATGCAAGTCGAACGGCAGCACGGGGGCAACCCTGGTGGCGAGTGGCGAACGGGTGAGTAATACATCGGAACGTGTCCTGTAGTGGGGGATAGCCCGGCGAAAGCCGGATTAATACCGCATACGCTCTACGGAGGAAAGGGGGGGATCTTAGGACCTCTCGCTACAGGGGCGGCCGATGGCAGATTAGCTAGTTGGTGGGGTAAAGGCCTACCAAGGCGACGATCTGTAGCTGGTCTGAGAGGACGACCAGCCACACTGGGACTGAGACACGGCCCAGACTCCTACGGGAGGCAGCAGTGGGGAATTTTGGACAATGGGCGCAAGCCTGATCCAGCAATGCCGCGTGTGTGAAGAAGGCCTTCGGGTTGTAAAGCACTTTTGTCCGGAAAGAAAACTTCCTGGTTAATACCCGGGGAGGATGACGGTACCGGAAGAATAAGCACCGGCTAACTACGTGCCAGCAGCCGCGGTAATACGTAGGGTGCAAGCGTTAATCGGAATTACTGGGCGTAAAGCGTGCGCAGGCGGTTCGCTAAGACAGATGTGAAATCCCCGGGCTTAACCTGGGAACTGCATTTGTGACTGGCGGGCTAGAGTATGGCAGAGGGGGGTAGAATTCCACGTGTAGCAGTGAAATGCGTAGAGATGTGGAGGAATACCGATGGCGAAGGCAGCCCCCTGGGCCAATACTGACGCTCATGCACGAAAGCGTGGGGAGCAAACAGGATTAGATACCCTGGTAGTCCACGCCCTAAACGATGTCAACTAGTTGTCGGGTCTTCATTGACTTGGTAACGTAGCTAACGCGTGAAGTTGACCGCCTGGGGAGTACGGTCGCAAGATTAAAACTCAAAGGAATTGACGGGGACCCGCACAAGCGGTGGATGATGTGGATTAATTCGATGCAACGCGAAAAACCTTACCTACCCTTGACATGTATGGAAT
>NZ_JBNDKS010000024.1:0-1324 GCF_050435665.1 Paraburkholderia sp. GAS333 | reverse complement strand
ATTCATTCCAATGCTCAAAACAATTAATACTTCGGTATACGAATGATATAGACGCCAGCTCTATAAAAATGACTGGTCAAATCTTCGCTAGAATCGGTACGGTGAGTGCTTGGCAGAGCGCGCCGGCAGCGGGGAAATTCGATTCACCGCCATTCGTCTGAAGACCCACTTTCACTCCACGCCTTGACTACATTTTCAATGTTCCAGGCATTGCGGAAAATAAGACAAATTTTGAATTCTTAAAAATATGTTCAGACACGTCTGAAATTAGATGTTGTCTTGTAGGAATGCAGAAAATATGGAAGAGAGTGCAAGCGATACCGCACGTTGGCTAACAGGTTGACACCGGCATGTCGACATGCCACGGCGAAGACAGATCACGCAGCCCGACATTTTTGCTGAGAGGCGCCTGCCATCTCATCCCCACAGTGCTACGAGCAATCGCGGCCTGAAAACGCAAACCAATCGCGAAAGTGGCCCTTTACTATCAGCCACAAGGTTAGCTTTCTAACGAGCCACATTTGCGATTGCTGCGTCGGTCGACCTGGCGCATCTAATGAAGTAACAATCACGGCGGGACCGAGCTCCCGATGCAAGCAGCCAAGCATGTTTCCGGAGCCGTCGTATTCCAGAAAACCGAACGAATCGGCGTCGCTCGTGAAAGCTATTTCACTGACTCACTCCGCAGCGCGATGACAAATGCTCACGCTCTCGCAACGACGATGGTGCGTTTCAAACGGCTCACCGTGTAAATCCTAAATAGCCGTCCACGTCGTTTCGGTGTGGAACATCCGCACACCCTCACCCCTCGATTCAACCATGGCTCGTTGGCCATTCGCTGCGGCAACGAACCGCGATTGTCGAAGGCATCCGAAAACTTCATCCTGGCTCACGTGGAATCGCCGCCTGTGTTGCGATAGCGCCAGTTCGACGAATGTCGAACATGCCGGCAAACGCAAAGCATGGTCATTCGATGCCCCATTAAAACGCCTGGTATGGACGTCGTCTTCTTTCGTCCGACGAACCCACCCTTTCAGCCACCATTCGGACTAGTCAGATGCAATTTTTGGCGATTCATAACCAGTCAACTCGCCTCGAAATCTCAAAAATCTAGAATTTGGTCAAGAGCAAGGAAAGCACTGATTGACAGGAAGAGTGGCAGGAAATTGAGCTAACTCGATGCTGGCGTGCACCAGGCAGCGCGTCAATGAACCAACCGTCCCATTTGCAGCGAAGACTCATCAGAGCGTGTACAGGAACATGACGCCCACATTATTCGCATAACTGATTAATTATTTAACTTATCGGAAGTGAAATCATGAAC
>NZ_JBNDKS010000023.1:0-1635 GCF_050435665.1 Paraburkholderia sp. GAS333 | reverse complement strand
GGTCCAGCCTGTGTGGAAACGGGTTTTTCACCGCTAAGCGAGCGATTGCCAATCAGGTCAATCTAGTTCGACGCAGACGCATTGCACCGATCAAGCCTCGCACGCGCAACAAAGCCCCTCAGGGCTTTAGCTTTCGAGCATCTTCATGGCCTTCAATGTTCCCTGAACACCGAGTATGTTCATGACCCGCTTGAGGTTGTAGGCCAACACCTGAAGGCTCATCTCCGTACTCACCCTTCTGAGCGTCCTGGTCAGGAAGTGTGCTGGCCCCATCCAGTGCTTGAGCGTGCCGAAGACATGCTCCACGGTACTTCTGCGGATGGTCATGGCGTCCGGCTTCCTGTCGAGCCGGCGCTGCATCATTTCCAGCGTATTCTCGTGTTCCCATCGCCGGATTCGACGATAGTCAGACGGTGAACACCGTTCCTTGAGATGGCAACGCGGGCACGCGCTGGGCCAGTAGACTCGCAGATTCATATCATGCTCAACAGTCGTGAATCGATGAATCGCCCGCTCGCCTGCAGGGCATCGATACGTGTCGCTTTTCGCTATGTAGATAAAGTCGGCCTTCGTGAACAGACCTTTTTTCCGGGATGCCGACGTGAGCGGTTTGGGAACATACGCACTAATATCGTTCAGATCGCATGCTCTTATCTCCGGCCCGCTAAAGTATCCGCGGTCCGCAACCACCTTCAGCCTTGATCTGCCCATCGCATGCTTCGCAGCTATCGCGATTTTGCTGAGTTGTCCGTGATCGTTGCCGACGTTGGTTACTTCGTGCTCGACGATCAGATGATGTTTCGTATCAACTGCTGCCTGAACGTTGTAGCCGACTATGCCGGAACCTCTCCCGCTTGTCGCCATTGAGCGTGCATCCGGATCTGTCATTGACAACTGCCTGTCCGGCTGCCTTCCCAGCTGTTTGCTGATCTGCTTGAGCTCGCGCATCTGCTGGCGCAGCACTGCGATCTTCTCGTACAGCCGGACAGTCTTTACATCAAACCCGGTAGGACTGGTGCGGTCTGCGGTTTCAATCAGATCAAGATATCGCTGCACGCTTTCCTCGATCTGCTTCTGGCGCTTGTCGATCTTGCCCGGCGTGTAGTTTCTGTCGCGGGTGTTTGATGCCTTGAACTTGCTACCGTCGATAGCCACCATGTCACTGGATAGCAGCTTGAGCCCCCGACACAGTTCGACGAAACGCCGACATACGTTGCGGATCGCCGCGCCGCTGTCACGGCGGAAGTCCGCGATCGTCTTGAAGTCCGGAGCGAGCCTTCCTGTCAGCCACATCAGCTCGACATTGCGTTGGCATTCGCGCTCAAGTCTCCGGCTCGACGGTATCCGGTTCAGATAGCCGTAGATATAGATCTTCAGCATGACGCCAGGATGGTAAGACGGCCGTCCCGTGAACGCCGGAATGGAACCGTTGAAACCGAGATCTGCCAGATCAAGTTCATCGACGAAGGCATCGATTACTCTCACCGGATTGTCCTGCCCGATATAGTCATCGACACATTCGGGAAGTAGTGCGACCTGCTTGCGGTCATCGCCTTCAACGAATCGCTTCATGAGTTACCCGGTCTCAGTGCGTTGATTGAGTTTAGGCGATTGATGTGTTTTCACACAGGCTGG
>NZ_JBNDKS010000022.1:0-2506 GCF_050435665.1 Paraburkholderia sp. GAS333 | reverse complement strand
GGTCATGAACATACTCGGTGTCGCGGGAACGATAAGGGCAATCAAGATTGCAGGAAGTTAAAGCCCGGGGGGCTTTGCCAGACTCGCGAGACACAGGTAAGCGTAAGCTAGATCGACCGAACTTGATCTAACTGAAGCGAGACCGGCCGTTCAACGTCAGAAATTGTGTTCTCACACGGTCTCGGTCGCGTCCTGCCGACCGCCGTCGTCCAGGCTTGAACAACGAAATAGGCAATTTACGTCGGACGGCACGCGGCCAAGAAGGGTCAATCGACGGCTCGAAATCCCTGACATTCAGGTGGCGACTATCGAACACACTCCGGCCATTCGACTAGCGACCGTGAGTGTTGCTTAATCAAGCGTATATAGTGAGTCTTCACGACGATTCTTGACGACCATGATAACAATCGCTCCGCACGCCTTTAATTCAAACGAAGTGTGGACCTTGGGAATAGCGGCTTACGCCGCTCTCGTTTCCACCTTCTTGCTCGGATGGGACGCATATAAGTGGCTCAGATCCGGCCCGAGGATCGATTTGTCAGTTTCAACCGGAATGAAGATGGTTGGCGGGGAAGTCGAAGACCCGCGGAGCTATGTGACGGTCACCGCGCTCAATGTGGGCGATCGGCCGACAACCATAACGAACCTTGGTGGAATGTATTTCGAATCTTGGTGGTATGCCTTTCGACACCGAAAGCCCAAACAGGCATTCATTATCACTGAGCCGGCGCCGGCACAGCGAATCCCTTATCGGTTCGATGTGGGGGCTCAATGGATAGGCATCGCTGAACAGACCGATGAGATCATGCAAATGGCTCGCGACGGCTACTTGTTCATGATCCTGTACACGGCAACCGGTGGTCGGGGGAAATGGGTGCGAGTTAAGGCGCCGAAAGTGGCTGAGCAACGTGAGCGAGACGCATAGGAAACCCAGCACGTCAATCCGAGGCTCGGGATTCAAGTCCCCGTGGCACCAAAAATGTTGGCGAAGTCGCTGTGCCAGAAAGAGCTCTCCTCTTTAGAGAAGCTGTAGACCGAGCCCCCCGTATCAAGCGCCCCGTCGCTCTGCGGCGTGAGCGTGCCTCGACTGACGAACCCTATACCTACAATGTGATCGCGCGATTCGCCAGAAAGAAATCGACTAACGCCAATGCGCAATGCCGTCGGTTTCTGTGGGTTCTCAAAGTCATCCTCTGCGACGCTCCGCAGCTGATCGGCCTCCATCCCATCGAAACCAAGGACAAGAAGACCCGGCCGTGTCTTGGTCAATTGCTTCTTCGCGGCATCAGCGGCCGTATCGAACGCCGCCGCAAGTACGCTATCGTCTTGAGCACTTTGCGGAACAAATACAATCGCGCCGCTGTTCGGTCGGCCAATAATCATCGCGTTTCGGTTTCGTGTGCCTGTCACTTTCTCAATCACGGCACGTACGGCGGGAGAGTTTGGAATCATCGGCATATCTTTCAACAAGGCGATGTCGAAATCGGCGACGCGTACACTCGAGCCGTCGTCGAATACTTTGCTTTCATTCGACAGTACTTGAGCTCGCACGCGGTCAGCCAACTCTTCCAAGTCTTTATGCGACTTCGGTAGACGATCAGGTACAGTGATTGTGACTGCAACGCCCGCTTTTATGTTCTTGACGAGGGGCTCAAGCCTTCGTTTGATCAGTTGCTGGAAAGCCAGCAGTTCTTCCTGATGGAATTTCCGGCCTTTGTCATCAGATACCGACTTGCATTCGACTTCCAGTCCATTCGGACCAACGTCCTCAATGAGAAGATCGTAGGTGGAACCCACAATTGGAGACCCTGCCGTCTGGTGCTCCGGCCACAAAACTTGGTTTCCGCGACGGACAAAATGAGTGGCGGTTGCGATTTCCAGTAGCAAGCCGCGCATATCGTCAGAGTTTTTGAGCGCACCTCGAATCCTCCCGGCTAACTCGTTGCGGTGTTTCGCCTGCAAGCTTTCTAGTATGGACAGCGTTTGGCCAGCGAAACCACAGGCATGATGAAGGTGCGCGAGCTCGGTCACGGGCAATTTGCCGTACTTGGTCAGCAGCTCACTGCACTTCGCAAGCTGAAATGCAATTGCGTACTCACGCTCGTAGTGCTCGCGGAGAAATGCGTTGCTCCGCGAATGCTGTTTTTTATTGTGGACCACCTTGTTCCAACTAGCGTCCCCGACGATTTCAGAAAGCCCCCTGAAGATCCTAGGCATGTCATCGACTCGAACTTGAAACTCAAGCATTTCGGAAACCCCAACTCAGCATGCGGGAGATTGCCAGTGTAGCGGATCGCTACGATTACCCGAGGCCACGCCATCCGCTAATCTGTCGGACTACCGTATCGAATGGCTGCTGCATTTTCGAAAAGAGCCACTGGCCAACATTGGGCGCAACGGCCGTTGAGGGTCCAGCCTGTGTGAAAACACATCAATCGCCTAAACTCAATCAACGCACTGAGACCGGGTAACTCATGAAGCGATTCGTTGAAGGCGATGACCGCAA
>NZ_JBNDKS010000021.1:0-3021 GCF_050435665.1 Paraburkholderia sp. GAS333 | reverse complement strand
ATGAGAAGCGAACGCGGTGAACTGAAACATCTAAGTAACCGCAGGAAAAGAAATCAACCGAGATTCCCAGAGTAGTGGCGAGCGAAATGGGACCAGCCTGTACTCTTTATCTTCATTGTTAGTCGAAGGCTCTGGAAAGTGCCGCCATAGCAGGTGATAGCCCTGTAGACGAAAGCAGCGAGGAAGAACTAGGTGTACGACAAGTAGGGCGGGACACGTGAAATCCTGTCTGAAGATGGGGGGACCATCCTCCAAGGCTAAATACTCGTGATCGACCGATAGTGAACCAGTACCGTGAGGGAAAGGCGAAAAGAACCCCGGGAGGGGAGTGAAATAGATCCTGAAACCGCATGCATACAAACAGTAGGAGCCTCGCAAGGGGTGACTGCGTACCTTTTGTATAATGGGTCAGCGACTTACATTCAGTGGCAAGCTTAACCGATTAGGGCAGGCGTAGCGAAAGCGAGTCCGAACAGGGCGATTCAGTCGCTGGGTGTAGACCCGAAACCAGGTGATCTATCCATGGCCAGGATGAAGGTGCGGTAACACGTACTGGAGGTCCGAACCCACTAACGTTGAAAAGTTAGGGGATGAGCTGTGGATAGGGGTGAAAGGCTAAACAAACCTGGAAATAGCTGGTTCTCTCCGAAAACTATTTAGGTAGTGCCTCGTGTATCACCTTCGGGGGTAGAGCACTGTCATGGTTGTGGGGTCCATTGCGGATTACTACGCCATAGCAAACTCCGAATACCGAAGAGTGCAATCACGGGAGACAGACATCGGGTGCTAACGTCCGGTGTCAAGAGGGAAACAACCCAGACCGCCAGCTAAGGTCCCCAAATATTGCTAAGTGGGAAACGAAGTGGGAAGGCTAAAACAGTCAGGAGGTTGGCTTAGAAGCAGCCATCCTTTAAAGAAAGCGTAATAGCTCACTGATCGAGTCGTCCTGCGCGGAAGATGTAACGGGGCTAAGCAATATACCGAAGCTGCGGATGCACATTTATGTGCATGGTAGGAGAGCGTTCCGTAAGCCTGCGAAGGTGCATTGAAAAGTGCGCTGGAGGTATCGGAAGTGCGAATGCTGACATGAGTAGCGATAAAGGGGGTGAAAAGCCCCCTCGCCGTAAGCCCAAGGTTTCCTACGCAACGTTCATCGGCGTAGGGTGAGTCGGCCCCTAAGGCGAGGCAGAAATGCGTAGCTGATGGGAAGCAGGTTAATATTCCTGCACCATTGTTAAATGCGATGGGGGGACGGATCGCGGAAGGTTGTCCGGGTGTTGGAAGTCCCGGTCCTTGCATTGGAGAAGGCGCTTAGGCAAATCCGGGCGCGGAATTCAAGGGTGTGAGGCCATTCACTTAGGTGAAGAAGCAATCGGAAGTGGTTCCAAGAAAAGCCTCTAAGCTTCAGTTTAACAAGACCGTACCGCAAACCGACACAGGTGGGCGAGATGAGTATTCTAAGGCGCTTGAGAGAACTCGGGAGAAGGAACTCGGCAAATTGGTACCGTAACTTCGGGATAAGGTACGCCCCTGTAGCTTGATGCCCCTGCGGGCAGAGGGTGAAGGGGTTGCAATAAACTGGTGGCTGCGACTGTTTAATAAAAACACAGCACTCTGCAAACACGAAAGTGGACGTATAGGGTGTGACGCCTGCCCGGTGCCGGAAGATTAAATGATGGGGTGCAAGCTCTTGATTGAAGTCCCGGTAAACGGCGGCCGTAACTATAACGGTCCTAAGGTAGCGAAATTCCTTGTCGGGTAAGTTCCGACCTGCACGAATGGCGTAACGATGGCCACACTGTCTCCTCCCGAGACTCAGCGAAGTTGAAGTGTTTGTGATGATGCAATCTCCCCGCGGCTAGACGGAAAGACCCCATGAACCTTTACTGTAGCTTTGCATTGGACTTTGAACCGATCTGTGTAGGATAGGTGGGAGGCTATGAAGCGTGGACGCCAGTCTGCGTGGAGCCAACCTTGAAATACCACCCTGGTTTGTTTGAGGTTCTAACCTTGACCCGTTATCCGGGTCGGGGACAGTGCATGGTAGGCAGTTTGACTGGGGCGGTCTCCTCCCAAAGTGTAACGGAGGAGTACGAAGGTACGCTAGGTACGGTCGGAAATCGTGCTGATAGTGCAATGGCATAAGCGTGCTTAACTGCGAGACCGACAAGTCGAGCAGGTGCGAAAGCAGGTCATAGTGATCCGGTGGTTCTGTATGGAAGGGCCATCGCTCAACGGATAAAAGGTACTCTGGGGATAACAGGCTGATACCGCCCAAGAGTTCATATCGACGGCGGTGTTTGGCACCTCGATGTCGGCTCATCTCATCCTGGGGCTGTAGCCGGTCCCAAGGGTATGGCTGTTCGCCATTTAAAGAGGTACGTGAGCTGGGTTTAAAACGTCGTGAGACAGTTTGGTCCCTATCTGCCGTGGGCGCTGGATATTTGAAGGGGGCTGCTCCTAGTACGAGAGGACCGGAGTGGACGAACCTCTGGTGTACCGGTTGTCACGCCAGTGGCATCGCCGGGTAGCTATGTTCGGAAGAGATAACCGCTGAAAGCATCTAAGCGGGAAACTCGCCTTAAGATGAGATATCCCCGGGGCTTTAAGCCCCTTGAAGGGTCGTTCAAGACCAGGACGTTGATAGGTCAGGTGTGGAAGCGCAGTAATGCGTTAAGCTAACTGATACTAATTGCCCGTAAGGCTTGATCCTATAACAGGTGTGTCTTGCTCCCGCAAAGGGACACAAGACGCACGGTTGAGATCAGTGTTGTGCCAGAAACAGCACAACCCCAAAAGCTTCTCTGGTGAGCATCACCAGAAACTACTTCTTCCAGATTGGTTGTGTTGCCCCAAAGGCGACACGACAACAAGTCATGCCTGATGACCATAGCGAGTCGGTACCACCCCTTCCCATCCCGAACAGGACCGTGAAACGACTCCACGCCGATGATAGTGCGGATTGCCCGTGTGAAAGTAGGTAATCGTCAGGCTCCCCAGCAGCATCAGAAACCCCACCCC
>NZ_JBNDKS010000020.1:0-6664 GCF_050435665.1 Paraburkholderia sp. GAS333 | reverse complement strand
GGTCATCGCCTTCAACGAATCGCTTCATGAGTTACCCGGTCTCAGTGCGTTGATTGAGTTTAGGCGATTGATGTGTTTTCACACAGGCTGGGTCGCTTACCGACGTTGGAAGTAGCGACTCGATCGAAAAAATGCCGACGCACAAAACTTTACGTTTCAACTAACAGAAGGCGCCGCTCACGCGGGGACGCTCGTTAAAAAAAGAGGCTGCGCCACAATCTATCGGTTGCACGCCCACAATATTCAGTCTCAATGAGGGTCGCTGGCAGCGACAACGAATGATCGCGACGCAGTTAGTCACGTGCCGTCGTTGCACACAAAGTATCAACAGGCATGTTCAGGACGTCGGCAACCCGTGCGAGAAGCCCTAAGCGACGCCACTTAAGAAAGTGCAGATAGCAGGTCTGTCGTGGTGGATACACATCGGGAAGACGGCTCCATTTGTGATCATCGGTGCAGGCCCATAGTACCGCCTCGAGCACAGGGCGAGCATCAAGCCGTGGGCGTCCGCGCGTATTGCCTGCTGGAAACAGATGTGCAATTCGTTCCCACTCCTGATCTGTGAGCCGGCAGACGTCGTACGTGGATTGGGAGAATTTGCTAAATGGCATGAGAACCTCCACGCAAATGACCCGTTGGTAGCAAAATGCGCGCCCTGTGAGATATCTGTGTGGAGAGCTTTGCGGCTGCGGCTGGTCAATAGCACTTGACGAATGAACGCCGGATGTGCCCGGATCCTGCCGCTGCTGGCGCCCCCTGAAGGCGTTCGCGCAGAGCATGAAAGAATTTCCGCCTTCTCAGGAGGGAACCCGTGTTGGTGTTGCCGAGCTCATGCACTCGTTATCGGAAAGCCCGAGCGCAGACTGACAAGCCTGGTAAGGGTGGCTCGCCACCACCCGGCCGGCTACTGCGTCAACCCGATGTTCTTGGTAGTTCCGGACCGCACAGCCGAACCAGTGATAGGTCAGCGATTTAACGTGTGGAACGCCCAGTCAATGTACCCCGGCCGCATGGGGGAAGCTACTTAAGCAAATTTGAAATGCATACCCCGAGGAGTTGATGTTGTAGCGCCAAGGGCATCTCGTTTCTCTGCCGCGAGAGGATGCGAGCCGATGTGGCGGTGACGTGCAATAGTCAGCCCAGTCAGCGTTCGGCTTATTGCGGCCAGCAGCATCCCTTACACGACGTCCGAAGACAGAAGGGTTTCGCGCCCAACCAGTTGCTACGTGGCCGGCTTCTCATTGCCGCTTAACGCATCAACCAGATCTATTAGCGCTACCGGCTTCACGAAATGTCGCTCGAAGCCGGCTGCGCGCGAGCGTTTCACATCATCCGCCTGACCGTAGCCGCTTAACGCGAACAGTCGAAGGCCTGCGTGTTGCGATTGCCCTCGCAGCGCGACAGCCAGTTCATACCCATCCATTCCGGGCAAGCCGATGTCAAGTACTGCAATGTCAGGCCGGAACTGGGCGGCCAGATCCAGCGCCTGCAACGGATCGAACGCCGTTGCCACATCAAATCCCACGTCCGCCAGGAAGGCTTCCATGGAAAGCAGGCCATCCAGATTGTCGTCGACCAGAAGAACCCGCGTACCCGGGCGATCCGATCGGATTTCGGGAACCCGCCCCCCTTGTTGAAACGCCGTGGCAACCTCTTCGCCGGACGCAAGGGGCAGTGTCACCGTGAACATTGAGCCTTCCCCCGGCCCATCACTCGATGCGGAAACCGTACCTCCGTGCAGTTCGACCAGATTGCGGACGAGCGCCAGACCAATGCCCAGTCCTCCCTCCGAACGGTCGATCGTGGTTCGTCCCTGCTCGAAAATCCTGAACAGCTTTGGCATCAATTCGGCACTGATGCCAGCGCCATTGTCGGCAACAGTGACGGCGATCTGGTTATCACTGGCTCGCGCATTGACCCAGATTTCTCCACCGACGTCGGTGTATTTGGCGGCATTGTTCAGCAGATTACTGAATGCCTGGGTCAGGCGCGTCAGGTCACCGTAGAGCAGGGCGCCGTCGTCGGATATTGCGACCGACAGCCGTTGCTGGCGCTGCTCGACGAGTGGACTCGCCGCTTCGACGGCCCGCGTGATCACCGATCCGATCCGCAGGCTTTCGCGCGATAGCTCTATCTTTCCGCGGGTGATCCGGCTGACATCGAGCAGATCTTCGACAAGACGGGAAAGATGGGCAACCTGCCGCTCGAGAATCTGGTGATACTTGTCGGCCGTGTTGCCGTTCTCGCGCCGGATCAGACCCAAAGCGGTCGAGATGGGCGCCAGCGGATTGCGCAGTTCGTGGCCGAGCATCGCGAGAAACTCGTCTTTCGATCTGTTTGCCTCTTCGCGCTCGTGCGCCGCCCGCGCGGCGAGGATGCCGGTGGCCGCCTGGGAGGTGGCGGCCCGCAGAAAGGCAACCTGATTGACAGTCGGGAAGGACGGCGCCAGCGCGCCAAACCAGATGCTGCCGTGGCCCGAGCTGAAACCCATGCTCAGCCGTAGCATTCTTGTCTGCCCGAGCGGGGTGTCGTTCAGACTGACGCGTGTCCCAATCGGAATGTGATGCCATCCCTTGATAGCTTCCTGCCAGCCGGTCAGGTCGTCCCCGCCGACCAGCGTGCCGCGCACTCGCAGTTGTACGAGCGGGGGCGTGTCGGGTAGCAGCGGAACGTCGACGTAGCAGATGTCAAGCGGAACGATCCGCTCGATCGCCTGTGCCATCAGCCCAACAATGGCCGTACCGTCACGCCCAGGCCAAAGCGCCGGCAGCGCGAGCAGGCCCATCAGGTCTCTTAGCGCGCTTTCCGGGCTCTGATCGCCATACCGATCGCCGCTCATTTGGCCCGTCTTGTCATACTTGCATCATCCACTATCGCGTTATGCGGCTGCCCGCATTTTGCGAGACTCCAGCTCCTTCAGCATCTCCGAGGGCGGGATGAAGAAGGGGTTCTCCTGCACGACACCATTGATGAGCGTAAGCGGGTGCGTACGCAAGACGTCCATGAGCATGGCGCCAGAGAGTTTGGCCATATCGTAGACGCACACAGCGGGCTGACGGTTACGCTCGATAATCTCGTTCACCTCGGCTTCGTATTCGATCAGATCGGGCGCGGTAGAGAGGTCCTCGAAGGCCCAATCCATGTTTCCCATGATGCGAAGACGGGTGAAGCCCGCGTCCCGTCCAGACCCTGTGAGCCGATCGACCATGTCCAGCATGCGTTTCTTGTCAAACTTGCCCTCGTCGTCGAGGTACGCTTCCGGCCAGGTGATTACTTCCAGCTGGCCGCACGCCTCGCATTCGTGGGTATCGATACCAGAGGCCTCCAGCCTCGCCCGATGGTCATTGGCAAGAGCCGGATCGACGATGTGGAAATTTTTTTCTCCAGCTTCCACTGCCTGCCGATAGTAGGGAAGGAGAGCCTCGTATTCCTGTTCGCGGCTGTCGAAAAACGCGCAAACGTGATAGGCATCCATCAGCGTACCCGCGATAGCGATACGGTTGTCCATTGCAACTCCTCAAGGTGGTTAAGAATTGCCGGGCACGGTGCCAGTCGGGAATTTCATCGGAACGGAAGCTGCAGCATAGATCTATTCTATGGCATCCGAGGCGATCAAAGCCTTGACTGCAATGAAAGTCGCTTAAGGATTTGGGCTACCGCCACGACATTGATAGGATGGCTGTGGAGCGTCCTCAAGGGCCAGTCCGGCCTAGACACTCTACCGGGAACGTTTCAAGCAAGGATCTTGCAACGGTGTAATGGTTAGTAATATGCGATTCACATAAACAGGATTGAACACCGTGCGCGGGCTTGATCTGGCGATTTGGCGCACGTATGGTGTGCGATCCCGGCAACTGGTTAACCCTAGATACCGGCAGTGTGTTTGAGGGCCCGCGCATTCCGGCGGGCTATTTTTTTGTCCAACTTTCCGTTCAACTTTGCGAGGCGAAACAGGCTTCTCGATGCTCGTTCAGGACATGCTTGAACGCTTGTGGGAAGAGATAACCAGCAGCGGCGCCAGTTTGCTGGTGGCTGATGGGGTGGGTTTGATGTCGCGTTGCTTGATGTCAATCTGCGTGGAGCGTGTCTTTCCCGATCGCGGAAAACTTCGTCGAGCAGTGCAATACCTTTGCTGTTCTTCTGTGGGTATTCGTCTTCGGGCATTGGGCCGCGTCTTGCAAATGTCCCCGCTTGTAGAAACCGTGTGTGCTTGAATCGTTGGAGCAGGCTCAAGCCCATCGACACGCGGAGATGGTAAGGATTCCTAACGCCGTACGTTGGTGTCGACACCGGTCGATTAACCTTTTAAAGCGATAGTCACGGTGAAAAGACTCTCACGATCGAGCGTGGTTTTTTTCGCTAGGCTCGGAACGTCTTTCCGAGCTCTTTTGCTGCGAGCCTGAAATAGTGCCGGAAGTTATAGATGAGAGGTGACCACTTTTCCGTGTCAATATGTTGACTTTCGGTCATGAATGCTCTGTCTGCATGTACCCGGACTATTTCGACTTCGGCTGCAACGCCACCGCCGAGTTGCTCGAGTTTCTCTCCGCCCATGCGATGGATATGACGAACCCTCGCTTCAAGATGCATGGGACATTCGGCTACTCGATCTGGTTTAACCAGTTCGCTCGTCATGGGTGTGAAGTCACCCGCTTCAAACTTGTCTTTCTCGAAATGGAACTGCTTTGCCTTCAGGTCCGGTACGGGATCTTTGCCCGTAAGCGGTGCAAGATCTTCCACCTGGCGCCAGAGGTCAGGAGAGGGAATATTGACTACGCACTCGGGATGGCGAGCAAGATTTTCAGCGGTTTTCGTTTCGTCGAGCAGGCCGAGCATCATGGTCCACCCCAGCGCCCAAAATGAGGAGATAGGTGCGATGTTGGTCGAACCATCTTCGTTGCATGAACTGACAAGCGCGACGGGAGTCCCGAAATAAAGGATCTTGGGCTGAATGGTCTGAAACGACGTGTCGGTCATTATCTCCTCCGCACTGGGTGGTCGCCTTATAGGACATCTGGCATGGTCTGATTGAGTATGCTGCTTACTTCGGAGGCAACGTTTCAATGAGGTATGAACTGAACTGTCGAAGCGGCTGGGCGGTTTGTGAGTAAACGGACGTTGTAGGGTAAATGCGTGATTCGAAATTGTTTGCTCGTGTAAGGCCGAAAAGGGTCATTGGGGAAACCGGCGCTCACTCGGTAACGAGGTTCAGTGCCTGCCTCTAAGCCCCAGGTCCGGCCAGCAAAAAAGCGACTTGCGCGTGAACGCAGTTGCCAGTAGCTACGTTCGATAATTGGCGGCGCCTGAAAGTGTATTGGCACGCGCTGGAGGGGCCGCTATCTCGAAATGCAGATTACCGACTGCGCTGCTCCAGGCATTTACCCAGTGTCTTGCATCTAATTCCTGTCGTCGATTCTGAGCAAGCGTCAGTCTTCGCATCGCGCGTTGGAGACGGGACATCATGTAAGCACGGCGATGACTCGCTATGTTCGTTTGCATGTCCATTTCGCTATCACCTTCGACGGAACGCCGGAAATTTCGACCACGCGGCATTTAAGTTAGCTGAATTGTCGGTCACGCTCAAGCGATTGCTGCATGACAATTCATCGCAGAGAACCAATCGGCGTGCTTTAAAAGATATGCGTATCACATCGTCGTTTGACCTAGCGGGGCAGCCCAGTTAATGTCACATTTTTGACAAAATACGGTAACAAAGTGCCCCCGCAGAATACGAGTTACGCGGCCGGTCAGCATCGAACTGGATGGTCGCTCTTACTGTGGAGCGTATCGCGTAATGGGGCGAACGGTCATTGTGTACGCAGGGGGCGACGTGAAGTTTGCTTCGTATAGGTCGGACCGCCCTGAAGTTGTCGCCCGCTGGCTTACTGAGTGATCTCAGTCTGAGGCAGCGCAAAGAAAAAAGCCCGCCAAAGTAGGGGGCTGAATCCATTCCTAGCGGACATGGAGGAGACGTATCCGACTCTACACCGCAGACGTGGTGCGTTGCAACAAAGATGCTAAATAACGTCAGAGTTAGCGTTCTATAATAATGCTTATCCGCTAAAAGGCCGCTGTCTTTACTTCCGATCTGAGCGTCGTGACACGCCCGAAAGCTGACGTTGACATCCTGCTTGCTCGGATGGCGGCTATGGGTCGAGACCGTGTGAGAACACAATTTCTGACGTTGAACGGCCGGTCTCGCTTCAGTTAGATCAAGTTCGGTCGATCTAGCTTACGCTTACTTGTGTCTCGCGAGTCTGGCAAAGCCCCCCGGGCTTTAACTTCCTGCAATCTTGATTGCCCTTATCGTTCCCGCGACACCGAGTATGTTCATGACCCGCTTCAGGTTGTAGGCCAATACCTGAAGGCTCATCTCCGTACTCACCCGCGCGAGTGTCCGGGTCAGGAAGTGTGCGGGACCCATCCAGTGCTTCAGCGTGCCGAACACATGCTCAACTGTGCTTCGGCGAATCGTCATTGCATCGGGCTTCCTGTCGAGACGACGCTCCATGGCATCCAGTATATTCTCGTGCTCCCATCGCCGGATGCGACGATAGTCACTGGGCGAGCATCGTTCCTTGAGGTGGCAACGGGGGCAGGCGCTGGGCCAGTACACCTGCAGGGTCATGTCATGTTCAACGGTGTTGAACCTATGAATGGCCCG
>NZ_JBNDKS010000019.1:0-16846 GCF_050435665.1 Paraburkholderia sp. GAS333 | reverse complement strand
CGGTGAACGTGAGCCAGCTGCAGTCGCTGGATAATGCTGGAACACGTTACTTCCAGGCAGGTGGTCTGAACGATGGCACCGACGACGCAAAGGCGCAGGGCCAGGCGATCGCGATCGGCGCGGGCGCGTCTGCAGTAAACAACTGGGGGGTGACGAGCGTTGCCATCGGCAAGAATGCAACGGCGACCTATGCTGGCAACCTCGCGTTGGGCGAAAGCGCATTCGCGGGCGGTGGTGACAGTGCTGCCATTGGCCGGAACGCGTCGACGGCGAACATCAACGGCGCAAATGGCCAGATCGCGTTCGGTAACTCCGCTTCGACGGGCGCATTGGGTGCAATCGCGCTTGGCACAGGTGCGACTGCAAGCGCGGCGAACTCGGTCGCGCTGGGCGCTGGTTCGACGACGACAGCCACCCTGGCAGCAGCGGGTTACAACCCGGGTTCGACGGCGCTTTCGGGTACTGCGTCGGCGGCCAATGGTGAAGTGTCGGTGGGTTCGTCGGGCAAGGAACGCCGCGTGACGAACGTGGCGGCGGGTTCGGCCGCGACCGATGCGGTGAACGTGAGCCAGTTGCAGTCGGAGGCGGCTTCACGGGTAGCGGGAGTCAGCTCCCTCTCGACGGGTCTGAGCACGGCCAGCAGCAATGTGGCTTCGCTGTCGACCTCAACCGCAACAGGCCTGAGTTCGTTGTCCACGGGAGTGGGTTCACTGTCCACAGGTCTGAGCACGACCAACAGCAATGTGGCGTCGCTGTCGACCTCAACCTCAACGGGCCTGAGTTCGCTGTCCACAGGAGTGGGTTCGCTGTCCACGGGTCTGAGCACGGCCAACAGCAACGTAGCTTCGCTGTCGACCTCGACCTCGGCGGGTCTGAGCTCGCTGTCAACGGAAGTCGGTTCGCTGTCAAACAGTCTGAACACGACCAACGCTACGATGGGTAGCTTGTCGACGAGCATCAGTTCGCTGTCGAATGGTTTCGACAATTCGGTTCAGTACGACAACGCCGAGCACACTAGCATGACGCTCGGCGGACCCAACGCAGCAGCCCCCGTGACGCTGAAAAACGTGGCAGCAGGCGTTGACGACACGGACGCGGTGAACGTATCGCAGCTGAAGGACGCGGGTTTGATCGGCAGTAACGGCCAGGTGGCAAGTGTGGTGACGTACGACGATGCGTCGAAGGGCGTACTCACCATGGGCGGACCCAACGGTACGAAGATCACGAATGTGACCGCTGGTGACCTGTCGCCGACGAGTACCGATGCGGTGAATGGTTCGCAACTGAACACGACGAACCAGAACGTGACGAAACTGGACGGCCGGGTGGCAGACCTTGGTGACCAGATTGCGAACGGGACGGCCGGTCTGGTGCAGCAGGACCCCTCCACTCGGGTGATCACGATGGGTAAGGACACGGACGGCACGTCGGTAAACATGGCCGGCACGGCAGGCAACCGCACCGTAACAGGCGTGGCTGCGGGTGCAATCAACCCGGCGAGCGTGGACGCTGTCAACGGCGGCCAGCTCTACGCAACGGCCTCCAGCGCAGCGGCAGGTCTCGGTGGCGGCGCGACTGTCAACGCCGACGGCACGATCAGCGAACCGAGCTATAGCGTGGGCGGCGCGACCGTTCACAACGTGGGCGATGCAGTCGCAAACCTCGACGGCCGTGTCATGGCGAACACCACGAATATCGCGCGAAATACGGCTGATATCTCGAGCATGCAGAGCCAGATCAACAACGGGACGATCGGTCTGGTCCAGCAGGATTCGACGGGTATCATCACCGTCGCCGCGAGCACGGGAGGCAAGCTGGTGAACATGGCAGGCATGGCGGGCAACCGCGTAGTGACGGGTGTGGCCGATGGAGCATTGTCCGCATCGAGCGCGGACGCCGTGAACGGCAGCCAGTTGTATGCGTTGCAAAACCAGGTGACCAACCTCGACATGCGGGTAACGAAAGTCGAGCCGAACAGTGGTTCGGGAAGCAGTGCCGAAGTGAATGTCACCGGCACTTCTTCGGCAACCGGCGCAGTGACCAACGCTGCAATATCCGGCGCGGGCGATGTCACCACTTCCTCGGATTACGGTCCGACGACCGTGGGCAACAACGGAACTGCCGTTGGGTCGAACTCCAGCGCGGCCGACAACGCGGTCGCCATGGGAACCGGCGCCGCAGCGTCATCCGGCTCGGCTGCGTTCGGCCGGGGCGCGCAGGCAATTGCGTCCAACTCGGTTGCGCTGGGCCAAGGTTCGGTGGCTGATCGTGCCGACACGGTATCGGTTGGCGCATCAGGTTCCGAGCGTCAGATGACTAACGTCGCGGCCGGAACGGCCGACACTGATGCGGTCAACGTCGGTCAGTTGAACAGCCAGATTTCTGCTGCGGTGGGAAATCTGCCGCCCAACACGACTGCGAAGGACTACACGGACCAGCGGGTCACCCAGGTACAGAGTGAGATCAACGATGTGGCGAAGAACGCCTACTCGGGTATTGCGGCCGCTACGGCGTTGACGATGATTCCCGAAGTCGACCTGGGCAGGAGGCTGTCATTCGGGGTTGCGGCTTCGACCTATAAGGGCTACCAGGCTATTGCCATGGGCGGGACGGCTCGCATCACGCAAAACATCAAAATGAAAGCGGGTGTCGGCATGTCCAGCGACGGCACGGCTGTCGGAGTGGGTGCTTCGTATCAGTGGTAAGAGTAGTAGGCGGCGGGGTTCACGCCCCGTCCTCGCATGCCCGCACATTTCCCCTATCTTCTGGTTTTCTCTTCCGCGGCATGGGAACTCACATGCGTCTAAAAAAGGCCGGCGCACTCAGACCGGTCTTATAAATAAGAAAATCGATTTGCAACAAGTCGCATTTTAATTAATCTTTAGAAAAGTAACAATTTAGTTAAGATGCAGAATGAAGAATGCCCACAAGCGATAGAATCGGATTCGAATTTTCAGAAGGGTAATTTCATGGAGCGGCGCCAGACGAATCAGTTCTGTTATTTTCATCGAGGCCTTTATCCGGGCCAGGTGCAAGTCGGCGAATTGTCGCTCAGTGTTTTTCAACCCGATACTCAAGCACCTGCCAATCTCGCCCCCCAACTTAAGTTGGGGAGAAATGCTTCCCGAATCTAAATGCAGTCTTCTCCAGGTCCGAAGGGACTTTTGACAAAAAATGATGCGAATTCGTATGTTTCGAAACACGCTGATACTGGCAAGCCTGTGTTGGCAGCGCGCCGTGTGCTCGCAGAGTCCCATCCAATTCAATGCATTAGCCCGCCAGCAAACACATCTTGAATTTTTCGCTACGTGGCTGCTTCGTACAAAGCCTCATCATGCAAAAACTAGCTCAACATAATAATTTTTCTTCCAAATAATTTACAAAATAGGTTAAAGCGCGAAATTTAAATTCTGCATTTCTAGAAGACAATTGCTGATCTGTAATCATTGATTTCGGAAATTTATTTTTCCATTGCCAATTTTTTTGAAATGTAATTTGCAAGTCAAGGGAGATGGAGAATGTCGAATAACCAACAATCCGCAACGGCTCGGGCACTCCTCGCGTTCGTCGAACTTTGCAAGAGTGAGGAACGCGAGTTCATCACGACAATGAACCTCCTGCTTCTCGCCTCTCCAAGAAGACGACGGGAAATCGTTGAGCAAATCAAAAAGGACGTTTTCAGGGAGGGGCGTGAGGCGCGTATTTCGCATCAATCTGGACATTAGCTACGTGATCTAGCGACGCGTGCCAAATGGCGGCACGCTGATGTAGCATACGAGCGTTGAGGTGTTGTATCGCACCGCCAGTCATGAGTCGCTTTCCTTAGCGCACAAGATCTGCGCGGTATCCGCTGCAAAATCGAAAGATCAACCGCCGCGTAGTTTGGGCGCTCGACCCGACGCTACTCCGTGCCGCACGGCTTCGCTTTATTTGACTGCGGCGCTGGACCTCGCAAGTTGCCATTGCTGACGCATTGAGTGGCGAATACGCTCGAAGCCGAACCTGTGCGCCGGGCCCGGAGAGGCACCGCCAAAATCCGGCCACCCAGCAATCATTCAAGTTTTCCAGAGTAACCATTCGCGTTCGAGTCTATCCACTGTGCGCCGGATGGAATTCATTTCACGATTCTGCATGCGATCAAAACGGCAGTGTAACGACCGAAAGTTTCCACTTTAAATTGGGAAATACGGTCCGAAAGAATAATCGTGCCGCCCATTGCGAGCTAAACAAACTCCTGAACATGGGCGCCCCGCCCCCCGAATCAGAGAGCGAGCATCAGCGTACTTCAGAGAAGTTTTGCCTAGCATTTCTGACAAATCAGATGACATCTCGCTCCAAAGCTGCCCAGTACGAAATTCATGCCAGTTTATTGCCGCTACATTACTACTGTCCCAATCTTTTCATGACGATCGAGAGCGCGATGAAGATTAACCTGATACTTGCAGATGACCACCCGGTAATAATCCATGGCATCCAACACGAGCTTTCGAAAATCCACACTCTTAAAGTATTAGGGACGGCGTTTAATTCGACGGAAATAGTCGACTTATTATCCAGGGTATCGTGCGACGTTCTCATCACGGATTTTGCGATGCCGGGCGGAGAATACAGCGATGGTATGGCCATGCTGTCATTTTTGAGGCGCCGTTATCCTGACGTGAAAATTGTCGTGTTCACCACGATCGACAATTTCGCGATTGCTATTGAGATGAGGAAAATCGGCATCCATTCAGTACTGAACAAATCAAAGGATATTGGCCATCTGATTACCGCTATTCACGCTGTCCATGCGGGTGCAACTTACTACTCACCTACTCTGGAAGAGCCAACCGGGTCTGGTGGCCCAGCGCAGGTGCTCAGCACACGCATACCCCACCTCTCAATACGAGAAGCGGAAGTCGTGCGTCTTTATCTATCTGGTGTCACGGTAAGCGAAATAGCCGCCCAGCTGAATCGGACGAAACAGACAGTTAGCGCACAGAAAAGAACTGCGATGCGTAAGCTGGGTGTAGAACGAGACGCAGATTTATTCAAATTTGCGTTCGAAAGCGGTATGGCTATGCCGACAACCCGGCCAGACCTGGAGACCGATCATTAATATCTTCGCAATTGCGCTGTTATGCACACATGCCATCGAACTATTATTTAATTTAAACCTCGGAGTGGCAACCTATCAGTCTCCCGAGAAATCGTAACGAATAAAAACATTAGTTGGACTCAAAAAATATTTTACTGCTTCAATCCAGAATTCCTCTGTGGAGTTCATCAATTAATGTCGCATTAAGACAACCAATCTTTGTCGTATTTGAGGTCCAAACTCCCGATTTATTCCGGCGGAGAGATCTGATAACAACCTATTGCTGTCGCATTGACATGTAGACGCTTAAACTCACGACGCTCCGCCTCTCTTGCAAAAAATTGAACGCGTTCGACTAGCGACTTTTCTTTGTCGCCGCGCACACAAGAAAGAGAGTTAAATTAAATCTTGAATAACAGTGGTTTTCATTTTGATACGCCGAAAAGTCGATAGGGGCAAGTCGCCGTGCCGCGGCAACCTTCGAGGGCCCGACAGTTATGCCGATGAATCCTGGGCCTGCCGCGCTGCACGTTCACGTGCGCGTATCTCAGGCGACTTGTCGAGCGCGATGGGCATAGCCGGTAGGACGACGGGGTAACCACTGGTGATCGGAATCTGAGCCGGTGCCTCGCTCCGAGATGAGGTCGATGCCTTTGGGGCCGCGGCTGCCGTGACCCAAGATGGCGTCGTTTGGACCGTCGGCTTTCGCGTCGGTGGGCTCGCGGCCATCGACGGCACCGGTCCCTGGCTCGCCGGTTTCGTCGTCGCCTGTGCCACAGGGGGTGGACCTGATCGGTCGATCGCGTCAAGCGCTTGCTGCCGCTCAGCCGCAGCGGCACGGTACTCTGGGGTTTTTGCCGCCCGGTCGCCAAGGAGGCCTTTTACGACAAACGCCAGCATTGCCCCCAGCAGTCCCCCACCGAAAAGCACCCCGCCGAACGTGGCGCTGTTCAGGAAGCCAAGGCCGACGAATGACGCGAGGCAGCACCAGCCCCACACTTTCATAAATGACGGACCAATGCCAACTGCGAGACGGGGTTCGAACTTGGCATCAACTTCCCGGCGCAACGCGGTCTTGCGATCCTCCTCAGCTTGCATTCTGCGTTGCGCTTGCGCCATGGCGCCAATCTCAGCCCTAGCCGCCGCTTGACGTTTTTCCTCATCGGCGCGCGAGAACTCGTTCTTCGCGACCTCGCCAGCGGATCGCTTGACCGCCGCGATTGCGACCTCGAGTGAGCAGCGGAACCATTCCTTCCCTTCGTGGTGTGCGCGCAAATGCTGATGGGCCGCTCGTTCGATCGCACGAGGGTCAGAGACTTGGATGCAGGATTCGACCTCGACTGGATGGGGGGAATGTGTGCCGTTGAGTTGGGCGGCACGCTCCGCCGGTGTATTGGTGGTGTAACCGACCTTTACCAACCCGGGCATGGCCTTGTTGGACATCACATATACGTAGCCTTCCACGTCGCCCCCGGGGTGGTCAGTTCTTTTGTCCGAAAGTATAACCAGGCAGCGGGTAGCGGCCGAGTGCGAAGCGGATTTACTGTGCCGGGTATCTCGAAGGGACGGTCAACTTTTCCTGCCCAAAAAATCTGGCACGAGGCGCTCGAGAAATCCAGCGAGAAAGCCAATAACCATTACGTTGTCGTCACTCATAGACCCATTTAACGTCAGCCCGCCGATTTTAATATCAGAAACTAGTCCAGACTTAAAAGATAGAAAGAGTACAGCCGCTCCGGTTGCGCCGACGAAAATGCGGGAGGCGCCGTCTACAAAATTTTCGAGTCTATTTAAGTTCGCTGGTGACTTCTTCTCGCGTAGCGCAATCGTGCTCGAGAACAGAGCGCCGAGTGTCCCCGCGGTCGCCACGCGGCACCATGGTCGGAGTTCCGCATTGCCTAAATGCCACACAACCGATAGCAGAATGATGACGATAAAAGCGGCGATGACAAAAGAAAACCCTAGAGACCAGGTGCGCCCCCGCAACTGCCGCTCCGCGACAACTTGACGCTTTACGTCGTCGAGCGTCGCCAGCGCTCCCTTGACGTCGTCCCGAAGTGCAGCGACTAACGCCCCAGCAACTCGTGCTTCGGCATTCCCCACCCCATAGCCGCGCCATTGACGGAGGAGAGTTGCAATTTCGACTCTGTGCTGATCGACTGAAACAACCGCTTTGTTTTGTTTTGCCCTTTCGCTGTCGTTTTCCGACAGATGCATCTGTGGTCCCGCGTCCGTTCTATAGACGGCGAAGTTGGCCTCCTTCTCATATACGTATTTAATAACGTCGCCACGGCGGTCTATCTTCCCTTTTTCAACATCCCCAACCCTATCGCACTTCGCGCCGACCACACCGTCCCCAGGAGCGGAAGCGGCGGTTTTAACGCCCATCGCTTGAAGTATGCATCCGATGCGACTTTCACCGATTTGCGCTCGCGAAGACACGGGTGTCTCCAGAATGTTTGTTCGATTGAGCTTAGATGGCAGTTCGATATAAAGCCAGAATAGGCTCAGTAACGAAATTTATCCGCCGCCCGCGCCGCCAGGTTCATCACCTTCAGACTCAAGGCCATCAGGCGCGGCAACTCCGGGTTCGGAAACACCCGCTCCCGTATCACTGGGCTCCGTTTCGGGGGGATTGTTCCCATCCGTGTCGGCGTCTTGAGGTTCGGCGTTACCGGAATCGGCACCGCCAACGGGGTCGTCATCTCGCTGATAACTCGTCATTACTTCATCCAGAGTGTAATTCGAACCCAACTCGGCAGACGGACCGCTAGCAATCCTATCGCCGGTTGAGGAGTCTGTTGTGTAGACATAGAAGTTACGGTCGTCGTCGACTTCAATTACCGTAGTGGTTCCATCCAAATGCTGGATTTCATGCGTGTCGGGCACGACCGTCTCCATTCGATTGATTTCAGATTTGCTTCGCATATGTCAGCGGATGGCGCTGCCATTTGTTGACAAGTGAATGACGTTTCACTGTTATGGAGAGTAGCCGTCCATCACACTTACGCAAGGAGTGAATTGAACCGTGCTTAAGCATTACCCAACTGATGGGCCGCTCGATGATCGAACATGGTCGAGGGTTTTCAGCGGTTCAAGCAAAGATCGCTTTTGTACGCCAGCTTGTTTGCTAACTTCCGTATCCCATTACGATTCGACTTTTGACTGCCGCCCCAGAAATCGCTAACCATTCCGTGTGCCGAACTGCAGTGGCAGGAAAATCGCAGCCAACGCACGGTATCACGCCAACCAAAAAAATCGCCAAGGTTTCCGCTGGCAAAGCGTTCAAGGACGCCGAGAACGCAAACTGGAGAGTCAGCGGCCGGCTGCCGCGGGTCACTGCAGCGCCACGTCCGGGCGCTGAGCACCGTGATTTAGATTTAGGCCGACCGCATAACTGATTTGATCGCGTCCCGACGTACCTTTTCGATGTATTTTCCGAGGGCGATAGTTGAGACGACGCCCGCTGCCACGGCGATCGCGAATGCGGCTAGCGTTTCGAGTGCGGAATTGTTGTACGGCATGGCGACAAACTCCTGATATCAAATCTACCGGGGGGATCCCGTGAGATGACACATCGTAATCGTGCAACTGGACAAGCAATGTCCGGCCACGTGTGCACAGTGCGATTTAATGTCAACTCGAAGACCGACCCCGATGTCCCCATCACAATATCCTTCTCCGACTCTGCGGTCTCTCGCCGACATGACCGTCCACGAACTAGCGAAACTTCGCCTTCTAAACGAAGACATTGCACGCCTCGAACAATGACTTGTTGCCCACACCGAAATTTTTTGGCAACCGCGGGATTCGTCGATGTCGAAGGCGCGAGCCTGGGTTTGTTGCGCCGAAGGAGACGGGACGATCGTTGCGCGGATCGACGTTCGGGCGCTGCTCGACCACACCACAGCCGAGGGCGTACCAGTGGCGATGGAGCCGAACGCATGTCTGTTACAAACCATCGACCCATGTCGACTATTTCGCCAGCTAGTTGCTTTCTCCGTTTCAAGCGGATGGGACCACCTGTTGACCATCGCGCGCACAAGCATTGAAGTTATAGTGGCATAGCCGACTGGTTGGCGATTAAACACACCTTACAAACGCGCGGATGCCGGGATGGATACAACTCACCCCGGCGTCTCCTCATCGGCGCTACATCAGATCAGAGTGTTTCCTGATAGATATACCGGCCCACACGCAACTCGGTTTCCTCGTGATTATTGGCGCTGAACACGGCTAACATGCCATCATCATTACCAGCCATACGCAGCCAGCGACCGTCTTCGAGGGATAGTTCCTTGAATACGCCGCCATCCTGGCTCACGAGAATCCCACTGTTGTAGCTCGTCGACGTAAAAATGGTTAACCCGTTCGAAGCGAAACACTGGTCGACCGATAGGTGGATCTCTTTCACGGTCGTCCACTCGTAGCCTTTGTCCGAGGTAAGAACCTCTGAATCAACGTACAACAACATGCCATCGGCACTCAAATGGATCGGTGACGACCCGGATGGTCTGAAATACGTAGGACCGGCCCAGTCACAAATCTTCCACGACTTCGCCGCGCCATAGTGCAATACAAAGGGGGCTATATCCAGCTGGGGATGCGGACAAAATCTTGGACTACTTTGGAGGTAGTCCATGTATTCATACGAAGACCGCGTTCGGGCGGTCGAGCTGTACCTGAAGCTCGGTAAGCGCCTCAAGGCGACAATCCGCCAGTTGGGTTACCCGACGAAGAATTCTCTCAAGTCGTGGTGTGAGGAATTCGAGAAGAGTGGCGATCTGCAGAAAGAATATGTTCGTGCCAAGCCGAAGTACTCAGAGGAACAGAAGAACCTTGCACTTGAGCATTACGTCAATCACGGGCGGTGCGTCAGCTTTACCCTCCGGGCATTAGGCTATCCCTGTCGCCAGATACTGACGGCGTGGGTTCGCGAGCGCTATCCTGAAGCCAGCACATACGTGGTTGGCAAGCGAGGTCGACCGGCCGCGTCATTGCCGTCCAGGCAAGCCGCAGTGTACGAACTGTGCACACGGCAAGGAAGTGCGGAGGCGGTGGCGCGAAAGCTGGACGTCGACAGGGTGACGCTGTACAACTGGAAGAACCAGTTACTCGGGCGAGAGGCCCCTGCATTCATGAAGCGCGACAAGAGATCACCCGCAGAGACGGATCGGGACGAACTGGAGCGGCAGGTCGAAGAGCTCCGGCGCGACATCCGCAATCTGCAGCTTGAACACGACCTGTTGAAGAAGGTGAATGAAATCCTTAAAAAAGATCTGGACGTCGACCTGCGACTCCTGAGCAACCGGGATAAGACGACGCTGGTTGACGCCTTGAGAGAAGAATACGGTTTGGCCGAACTGCTTGCGCGATTGGACCTGGCGCGCAGCTCCTATTTCTACCATCGGTCGTCCATAAGGGTTGCCGACAAATATGCAGAGGTCCGTTGTACCGTTGCTGAGATATTCGAGGACAATCACCGATCCTACGGCTATCGTCGAGTGCAGGCACCGCTCAGCCGACAACGGGTGTTTCTAACGGAGAAAGTCGCGCGTCGCCTCATGAAACAGGGCGGCCTCCACGCGGCTAGGCCCAGGCGTCGCCGATACCGTTCTTATATCGGAGAAATCAGCCCTGCCCCAGATAACATCATCAATCGCGATTTCCACGCTGACGCCCCGAACGAAAAGTGGGTCACGGATATCTCCGAATTCCAGATTCCCGCGGGAAAGGTATATCTATCGCCCATGATCGACTGCTTCGATGGCATGGTCGTCAGCTGGACGATTGGCACAAGCCCCGACGCAGAGCTCGTGAATATCATGTTAGATGCGGCTATCGAGACCGTGACCGAGGACGATGAGACGCCAAACGTGCATTCCGATCGAGGTGGCCACTACCGTTGGCCGGGCTGGCTATCGCGGGTTGCAAAAGCTAATCTGGTCCGATCCATGTCACGTAAAGCCTGTTCACCGGACAACGCGGCCTGTGAGGGATTTTTCGGCCGGCTGAAGACTGAGATGTTCTATCCAGGAGACTGGCGTTCGACGACCATCGCGGAGTTTGTTGAGATACTGAACGCCTACGTTCTCTGGTACAACGAGAAACGGATCAAGGGCTCGCTTGGCTATCTCAGTCCCATCGAATACCGTGAAAGCCTCGGGCTAACGACGTAATCTGTCCAGGAAAATGTCCGCATCCCCCCGTGAACCTCTTCCGATCTTGCATCGACATCTTTGTGTGCTATCAACTTTGAACGGATTGTTAAAACCCCTGATACAAGCTCGCTGTACCCACTTAATGCATAATCAATCTTATCCGCTATGTCCTGATGCCCAGCGGCAACCAATACACGTTTTAAATTCCGCATACTTGACGCTCTCGAATCGGCGTCAAATAGACAGCCTAATTCGATAAACATCAATTTATAGTGACCTGCATTGCTTGCATGAAAAAAATCAACGTAGCGGTAATCGCCCATATCTGGATAATATTCATGAAGAGCTTTACCTTCACCTCGAAGAGTGAACCAGATTTGATAATGGGCGCGAGCCGCATTCACACTATCACCCATTCTGCACAGTAACTCTCGCAACTCGGTCATCTTCCGGTCTTCTTTCTTTGAGGCACTCATGCTCGCACCAGAAGTTGATCAGACGCGAGCGAAGTGCTCGCGGATTTGGGGATTCTTTTCGAGTGCTATCGCCAATACATTCAAGGATTCCGTCAGAAGCACCTCGTCGCGCTCGGAGCCTTCTACCATTGCAGGTCGGCCATAGCCGTTGTCGCGATACTTGCCACCGTGCAGCAGGTTGTCCCGAACCTTTCGAACGGCGTCGATCAGGTCATTCGTCGTCTCCACCGGCGGATTGCTCTTCCATCCGAGTTCACCGCTTTCGAGAATGGCCTGCGTAGCAGGCGGGCGCTCAATGAGAGTCTTTGCCATACCGCTTTTCTCGACTTCGCTGAAAAAGTCGGCGCCAAGATCGTTGGCAAACAACCCCCATCGAGGCGTAACCCACTGACCGTCGCCTTTAGCGTATCTACCCGATCGTTTCAACGCGCACTCGAAGCGGGAGAACACTTGAAAAAACTTGATCGCCAGTGGTGGCACTTCCGTCTGAAGCAGTTCATCAAAAACGCCCATCTTGACCCCTCCTTAACTGATTATCGGAGAAATGTGAATTGTACGGTTGCGTATCCACAACGATCCGGTGATTTCTTCAAAAATGGACCGAGACGCCTTCTCCGTCACGTTCATCGCCGACCGGCGCGATACGGAGGACGGACACATGAGGCGCTACCTTATCCCGTTGGATTCGGTTAAATTGACGGGGCCGAAAACACCACGGGGTAATTATGGCCGGAAGTTTGCTAAATGAGCTTCTCAAAGTGAGAGTTAAGAGAAAAGTCTTCGTTAGCTACCACCACGGGGGCGATCAAGCGTACTACGATGCGTTTTCGAAAAAATTCCACGATGACTATGATGTGATCACCGATAATTCGCTGGAGCGAGCGATCGACAGCGATGATGTCAACTACGTCATGCGACGCATACGGGAAGACTATATAACGGGCACCTCGTGCACTATTCTGCTTGTGGGCAAAAAAACGTGGGGACGAAAATACGCAGACTGGGAGATCAAGGCGACCCTAGATAAGCAACACGCATTGATTGGGATCCAACTACCAACGTTGCAGCAGGGTCCGAATGGAAACGTCACGGTACCTGACCGGTTACACGACAACATTCAGTCGGGTTACGCTCTATGGCTAACGTGGGCAGCGTTCACAGCAAGCGCTCAAGCTTGCACCAGTTATATCGAGCAGGCGAACTCGCGCGATAAAAAGCTTATCGTGAACGACCGTGATAGGCGATTGAGAAATGCCTAATGCTCTGTTTTCGGCGACTGCTCGCCCACTTCTTGTTGTTTATGTCGCATGGCACCCTGCCTTCAAGGAAGGTGCTGCGATCGCTGAGACACTACGAAAGCATTTTCGTCGGGAGCTTTACGAGAACGTCGCCGGGGGTACCGGGTTGAGCGTTATTTTTCGTTCTGAGCCGGCACCCGGGTCATCAAGGCCGTTGCCGATCGACCTCGATGACGCAGAAACGACGGCGATCGTGGCCCTTGCTGATTCGTCACTCGCAAATGATGCGGGTTGGGTTTCTTATTTGCGCGAGTTGGCTAGTCAGACCGCTGAAGCGGGACTCAACGCCCGATTGTTCCCGGTATCGATCGAGCACGCTGGGCTTCTCGTGGACGAGCAGGCGTTGCGCTGGGACCAGTGGGCGCAGACGCTAACGGGGGAAGATCTGCATCTGCGGCTGATCAACGAGCTTACCTACGAGTTCTGCCGTATGCTTCGGCACTATCTCGAGCATCTTCGCAGGCCGACTGAGGATGACGATGCCCTTGTGAAGTATTTGCAAAAAGTACAGATTTTTCTGAGTCATTCCAAGCATGACGATGACGGAGAGCGCATTGCCCGCCTTATTCGTGAGCAGTTGTATGTTGGTCATGGCTTGGGCAGCTTTTTTGACGTTCATGACATTCCAGCTGGCCTGCGATTCCACGAGGTTCTGCTAAAACAGGTCGCTCAAAGCGCGGTAGTAGCGATTCATACCGACTCGTATTCATCTCGTGAGTGGTGTCGTCGCGAAATCATCGAAGCAAAGCGACGCAACGTTCCCTTGGTCGTTGCAAATTGCATCGAAAACCTTGACGAGCGCGGTTTTCCATATATGGGCAACGTACCAATCGTCCGTATGGACCCACAGCAGGCCACCCGTATCCACGTCATTATTGGACGCTTGCTCGATGAGGTGCTGAAGGATTTCCTCTGGCGGTGCCGGATTCAACTCGCTGGGGGCGTCGAGCAAACTGTGTTCTTTGTACCACGAGTCCCCGAGCTCATTTCGCTCGCCGGCCTGCCGTCCGTAGATGAAGTGCCGCATCCAACAATTGTTTATCCCGATCCGCCGTTGAGCGCAGAAGAAGAACGACTGTTCGAAGCGGTTGCCCCGCATGTGCGCTTGCATAGCGTCACGGAGTGGCTCGCTGAGGAGACGATATGAGTTATCGCGAGGCATTGAGTCAGCATGTTGTTGCGATATCGGTGTCGGAAAGTCCAGACATGCCGGCTCTTGGCTTGAGCGATCAGCACCTACGAGACGCCATGACCGAAATCGCTCGCCATCTGCTCGCACTCGGCTCACGTGTGGCGTATGGCGGAGATCTACGCGCCAATGGCTTTACGGAACTGCTATTCGAATTGGTAGCGCGACATCGGCGCGATGCGGACGAGGGGGACGAGCGCGCCAGCGCACTTAATTATCTGGCTTGGCCGGTGCACATCCAAAAGACAGTGGCCGAGTTGGAGGAGATGAGTAATGACCTAATGGGCGCGGCGGCTCTGATTTTATTGGACCATCGAGGTCAGCGGCTACCTATAGCGAAACGCAGGATGTTGCCACAGCACCAACCTGACGACAACGAGTGGAGCGATGGACTGACGGTAATGCGGGAAGCTATGCTTCGTGGTACGCACGCGCGCATCGTCCTTGGAGGGCGTGTCGATCACTACAAAGGTTCAATGCCGGGGATCGCGGAGGAGGCGCTTTTGTCTCTCCGAGCAAAGCAGCCGCTTTTCTTGTTGGGCGGGTTCGGTGGCTGCACGCGCGATGTCGCGGAAACTCTGGGAATTGTGCCGCAGTCGGGAAGTCAACCCCGCAACTGGCAGGGGCGGGACGCATTTGATGTGTTTTCTTGTAGCGATATGAATAACGGTCTGTCTGAACAGGAAAATATGATCCTTGCGCAAACGCCCCATGTCGACCAAGCCGTCACGATGATTCTCCGCGGGTTGCTCCGTTTAAGTCGAAAGACTGTGCAAACTAATTCATAACATAACTACCGTATGGCGTATATCACCGAAGACGAAGTGCGGCAACGTGCGGCGCGAGTTACCCGCTCATTCCGAAAGAGTTTGGACGAGGTCGCTCTTGAGGCAGCCGCGTCTGTAGATGAAACGTTTGACGTGTTTCTGAGCCATTCATCCAATGAGCCTGAGGAAATACTGCTGGGCGTTAAGGGACTTCTGGAAGATCGCGGATTGAAGGTTTATGTCGACAAATACGCCGATCCTCAACTCTCTCCTGAAGACGTAACGCGCGAAACGGCCGAAGTTCTTCGAGGACGCATGAGGCGGTCGAATACGCTTCTTTATGTCTATAGTCGCCACTCAAGGAAATCTAGGTGGATGCCGTGGGAGCTTGGGTTTTTCGACGGTTTGAAAGGAACGGTTGGCGTGCTACCCGTAACGCAAAAGCAGGAAACCACCTTCAAAGGTGAGGAGTACCTCAACCTGTATCCTTATGTCGACCTTGCTCCGATGAAGGGGGAAACCAAAGATAGCCTTTGGATAAATAAGTCTGCGAATGAGTATGCGCGTCTTGATCGCTGGGCAACGGGAAAAACACAAATCAGGCGCTATGATTAACCGAGGGCTGCCTTGATTCGGAGGGGGTTTGAGTTCAGAGGGAGATTAGGCCGAATTGTGTGCGTAGCTCGTCCGGCAGCTTTCGGACCGCTGCAGCCGTTCAAACGGCAGATCTCCCTGCTCGCCGACCGGCGGGTTGTGGCCGAGGCCGTGTGGAAACGCAATTTTCGCGGCTGAGGGCGAGGTTGATCGTCGGGGCAATCAAGTTAGATGTGTCGAACTTGTGCTATTCGAGCATCGCGAGCGCAAGAAGCCCCTCAGGGCCTTAGCTCCCAGCCATCCTGATTGCTTTTATTGTCCTGGCAACCCCAAGTATATTCATGACTCGCTTGAGGTTGTACGCCAGCACCTGAAGGCTCATTTCGGTGCTCACCCGTCCGAGCGTCCGGGTCAGAAAGTGTGTAGCACCCATCCAATGCTTCAGCGTGCCGAAGACGTGTTCAACGGTGCTTCGTCGAATGGTCATCGCGTCAGGCTTCCGGTCGAGTCGTCGCTGCATGGCTTCAAGTACATGTTCGTGCTCCCATCGCCGGATGCGGCGATAGTCGCTGGGCGAACATCACTCCTTGAGATGACAACGCGGGCATGCGCTGGGCCAGTACACGTTCAGATTCATGCCATTCTCAACGGTCTTGAACCGATGAATGGCGCGCTCGCCAGCGGGGCACCGATACTCGTCGTTCCTTGCAACGTAGATGAAGTCGCGCTTGGTAAAGAGCCTCTTCTTCCTTGATGCCGAGGTCAGTGGCTTCGGGACATACGTTTTGATTCCGCCCAGTTCGCACGCGCGGATATCCGGGCCGCTGAAGTAGCCCCGGTCAGCCAGCACTTTCAGCTTCGCCCTGCCCATCGCGTTCTTCGCCAGGAAAGCCATTTTGCTGAGTTGACCGTGATCGCCTCCGATATTCGTCACTTCGTGTTCGACAATCAGATGATGCTTTGTATCCACGGCAGTCTGGACGTTGTAGCCCACGGTACCGGTTCTCTTGCCACCGCTGGTCATGGAGCGGGAATCCGGTTCGGTAAGCGACAACTGCTTGTCCGGTTCTTTCTTCAGTTGCTCCTTCATCTGCTCGAGCTCACGCATCCGCTGACGCAGGAGCGCGATCTTCTCGTACAGGCGAACGGTCTTCACATCAAAACCTGTCGGGCTGATCCGGTCTGCGGTTTCAATCATGTCGAGATATCGCTGAACGCTTTCCTCGATCTGCTGCTGACGCTTGTCGATCTTGCCAGCCGTATAGTTCCTGTCACGGCTGTTCA
>NZ_JBNDKS010000018.1:0-23746 GCF_050435665.1 Paraburkholderia sp. GAS333 | reverse complement strand
CTTGATCGGTGCAATGCGTCTGCGTCGAACTAGATTGACCTGATTGGCAATCGCTCGCTTAGCGGTGAAAAACCCGTTTCCACACAGGCTGGACCGAAAGTGTGAGTTCATTAACTGAGAAAACGGTCATTTGGCTGCAAGACCGGACCACTGACTGCAGTCGACCACATTGCTAACGTAGCGGCCGGGCCGCCCCAATGTCGGCAAAGGCCTAACTAACCATCAAGACCGATGACGCGACCGCCTCAGCAACCGTCGAAAGGCGTTTAACGAACGATAGAAAACACCGCTCCGATAGCCGAACCTCAGATACAAAAAACGGTTGCCGGACCGGCTGAACCTGCATCTAAGTCGCCGGACATGGCCGACCAATCCCTCGTACCCAAAAATCCCCGCGGATACGTGCGGCAGCGTCACACCGGGGAGCCTGTTCACCGGAGATACCCCTCAGACAGTACCCGCCTCGCGCTCCTGCCCAACTCCCACATAACAGTCAAATATCTTCACCAGATGGTGGATCGCCTGCTCGAGATCGTCCGTCGGCATGTCAGCACGGTGTGTCAGTTGTAGCAACTCCCTGGACGTAAGCGCATGCACGAGCTTTACGGCCAGTCTGTCGTACTGCGCGGCTCTTTCTTTGTCGTCTGCGTCCGGCTCCTCGCTTCGCAGCATCTCCGTGACCGCAGCGGCGCCGCACACCAACCGCATCGCAATGCTCAGGTTCTGCAAATGTTCAAGCCGCGCCGATCTCCGATACCCTTCGAGAAGCATACGTTCTCTCGCGACTTCGAGCCGTGAACTGGCGAGACCTGCCTCGCGCTGAAGATTATCGAGTGCGTCCATGGATCCGGCCGGCATCCTGAGTGTGGCGGAAGCGAATGCCATGTTTGCCGAAATCGCAGCGGAGATCGTTGCATTGAGTGCATGACTTTCCTTCGTCGGCAGGAGAAGGAAGCTTGCTGCCACGCCGACACAGGCACCGACAAATTCATTGGCCAGACGCGCGACAATCAGGCCGTGTGCGGGATGGATAAAGTCCGACAGCAGCATGAACATCGGCGTGATGAAGACCACAAATAGTCCGTAGTTGACGAGTCTCAAGGAGACGGTCACCGCGGCAAGCAGCAAGATAGCCAATGAAGTGCTAACCGGACTGGACAGTGTCGTCAAGAGAACTGCCGCAATCGTTCCGCCGATGAAACTGCCGCACGCACGCTCCAGCACCCGCAGCCATGTATTCGCAGAAAGCGGCTGCGTGACGACAATTGCTGCTATTGCGCCCCAGTACGCAAACGTCACACTGAGCGATGTGCCGATCACGAACGCTAGCACCGTGGCAACAGCAACTCTCAGCGCGTGCGTCCAGACCAGCCTGTCGATTGCGAATGGAGCCCTAGGCGCAGGCGCGGCCGTCGTGGATTCGATTGGAACCCGAGGTTGATGGCCCGCGACATGAGTGATGGCCGTGGCCGCATAAGCAAGCGCCCGTGCGGTCTGGTCTTTGCGTTCAGCGGTCTGCTGCAATAAAACGTGTGCCTGTGCGATCAGTTGAGGTGGAATGGGTTGTTCCCGCTGCGCTTGCGCAACCACGCTCTGCAGCAACTGTCGCAAGCCAACGAGTTGTTGCCGCGATTTATCGTCGATGACACATGCCTCGTTGCGTCGAACATGGCCGATTGCAATCAGCGCGGAAAAAATCCGTCCTGCGGCATCGACGCCAGGACCGAGATCGGGGGCGGTACGGACGTCGTGCGCCGCCAGAGCCCTGGCGCGCTCGATGGCCATACGGACGCCGCGGCGATGGACGGTATCGAACTCGATCCAGCCCTGCGCGTCTTGTCCCGGTCGCGAATCCAGCGACTCCAGCAAGCCAGCCATGTCGGCGAGTCTGTCGAAAATCGTTGCAAGTGCAAAGCCCGCAGACTGCGGATGCGAGATCGGCCACAGGAAGATGCAGAACAGCATCGTCCACATCGACCCGAGCAGAAAATAGCCGCCGTGAACAAGTGCAACAGCAAGCGGTGCGGGCGACGCAATCCCGATCACCACCGCAAGCGACGCAATCAATCCCGCCTGCGCTGGCATGGGTCCGAGCGAGGGTTTGTAGGAGCGCGTCAGTCCACAGAGCAACACGAGAACAAACAGCGTAACGAGGCTGACTGCGTAGCCCCAAAGCGCAGCATAGGACGCGAGGGGCATGACGACCACGCCCATGGCCGTAAAGATGGCCATCGCCTTCAGGCGCTGCGACTTCGACCCTTGCGGATCGCACAGACAGTTCCAGAAAGCCGCCACGGCGCCGAATGCGATGTCAGCGCGACCGAGCATCGCCGCAGCACAGAGCATCGGCGCCATGGCAAGCGCGGCGTGTATGCCTTCCGCAATTCCGATCCGTTCGGGCGTGATCGCGAAGACATGTCCCTCCGCCCGAACCGTGCGGCGGCTGACCATGGATACGAACCTGGCGATGATCGTCATAGTATTTTCTTTGTTCTGGAAATGTTGATCGCTGAAGGGCAGGATCCGCGGAAATCCGGTTCACCGCGTGATGCTGCCCGAGCGTCAGTATTGCGCGTTTTCAGAACTTCATCGACCAATATTATCCTGGCCTTAAAGCGTGCCTCTGGTCGTGCATTGAGATGCTCGACGATACGCTCACAACAGACGCCCGACCATACGGGCGTCGCGCGAAGAGCGCCTATACGGTGGGGGCAGGGAAGTGGACGGTCGGCAACAGCGGTGGTCACGCGGCCTCAACGGCACCCTCGGTCGCTCAGAGAGCCGCACTTCGATGTGCCTTCTGCGTACGCGTTGAACCCATAGCGTCAACGCTGTCTGCCGACGGCAATCTGACAGATCTACTCGCGCCACGCACCAAAATGCGCGAACTCATTCACGGACAGCCGCACTCGGGGGGCCACCTCACGCTCGTTCAACGGAGTCGGCAGTGACTGAGGATCGCCGTGATGGGCGACAGAAATCATCGTCAACACCTCGTATCGCGCCGGGATCGCAAATGCATCGCGAAATGCGGCCGCGTCGATACCGCTCATTGCGTGCGCGGCGAGCCCGCGCGCGTGCGCTTCGAGAAGCAGCGCCATCGCGGCTGCGCCGGCGTCATAACCGGCTGTCGCGTTGAGGGTACCTTTGGCTGTCTGCGTGTCGGTCAACACGGCAAACAACACTTGCGCATTGGTGTTCCATGACTGATTGAACGGAATCAGCGTCGCAAATGCGCGATTGAATGCGTCGAGGTCGACAGCCTTTTCGAACACGACGAAACGCCATGGCTGCGCGTTATAGGCGGACGGCGCCCAGCGCGCCGCTTCAAGCAGTGACAGCACCTGTGAATGCGCGACAGCCTGGTCCGAATAGGCGCGCGGACTCCAGCGTCCTGCGAGCAGCGGGTGAATGTCGATGTCGGTCGGTGTATTGCGGAGAGTCATCAATGGATCTCGGATAAGCACGGCCGCGCTCGCCCTGCGTGGGCGAAGCGCGACCGTCTGCGGAAAAGATGTCAGGTGGAAAGAGCGCGCGAAGGCACCATGACGGTTACGTCGATCTCGACCAGCATGTCGGGGTCGACGAGACCTGCAACGAGCACGAACGTACTGGCCGGAAAACGCCCCGCAGAAAAATGCTTGCTGCGTTCCGCGTGAATGGCCGGCAACCACTCGCGCGATGTCGAGTATGTGACGATCTTCACGATATCGTCGAGCGACGCGCCGAGTTCGCGCACCGCTATGCCGATGTTGTTCCAGATCTGCGCCATTTGCGCGGCAATATCGTGCCGGCCGACCAGTTCACCCTGTGCGTCCCACGCGACCTGGCCGGTCAGGAACACGGGCGACCCGTCCTTCACGATGCCATGCGTGTAGTAGCTTTGCGTTTTGAGTCCCGGCGGATTGACGTAACGTGTGCTCATGCGTGGGCTCCGCGCAGTGTCAGTGCATTGGTGCGCAGACCGTTCTCGGCAAGCGCATCGACGACCGAGGTGCCGATGGTACGCAGATCGTCGATGAAATCCGGCACGATGACCGTAATGCCATCGAGATCCGCACCCTTGACGATGGTCGCAAGCTTCTGCCCGATCGTCGCGGGCGATCCGACGATCGCGGCCGGCGTCAGCGATTTCGCCGCATTGCCCTGCGCGATAAAGCGCTTGGCCATGGTGTTCTGTGCAAGGCTTTTGTCGCCGGAATATTCGCGCGTCTGATTGTCGAGCGCCTCGGTGTCCACGCCGGAATTGAAATAGTCGACACGTTCCTGCGCCATCGCGTCCGTGTCGCCCGGCACGATGGTGAAGAGGCCATACGTCTTGAAGTCGTGCTTGCCGACTTCGGCGGCCAGTTCCTTCGCGCGCCGGCCGGTTTTGATGAAGTCGTCCTTGTCGCTACCGAGCAGGAAGCTCGCGGTGCAATTGCGGATCGTGAAGCGAAAGCCGGTGTCGGAGCCGCCTGCGCAGATGATCGGCGGCATGGTCGAGGGCTTCGGGTTCGACATGCAGTCTTCGAGCGTGAAGTACTCGCCCTTGTGATTCACGCGGTCTTCGGTCCACAGGCGTTTGAGCACCGTCAACCATTCCTCGGCAAAGGCATAGCGGCCCGCGTGATCGAGGTCGCGCCACAATCCCATTTGCCCCTGATCGTACGGATTGGAACCGGCAACGATGTTCAGCCCGAAGCGACCCTTCGACACCTGATCGATCACCGCCGCCATCTTCGCGACAATGGCCGGGTGGAACACCATCGTGTGCACGGTGCCCCACACCTGGATGCGCGATGTCGCCTCGGCGAGCGCGGACATCGTCGACAGCGATTCGAGCGTGATGTCCCAGTGCTGGCTCGGGCCGCCGTAGCCGCGCCACTTCGCCATGCTCAGCGCGAAGTCGAGTCCGAGTTCCTCGGCGAGCTGCGCGACCGCCTTGTTGTATTCGTAGGTGGCGGGCAATTGCGGGCTGGTGGTCGACGTGATCCAGCCGCCGTTGCCAACCGGAAGAAATACGCCGAGTTCGACGCTATTACGTTCTGTGCTCATGGTCATTCCTGAAGTCAAAGATGATGCATTCAATTCAAGCGGCGTCGAGCGCGGCGGGCACTGCGAGCGCCTTGCGGGATTCTTCGTGGAGCGTCTCCAGCAACTGCTCTTCGAACAGGCCGAACTCGCGCGACCCGGACATCGCGAGCGTGCGCGGTCGCGGCAGGTCGATACGCAGATCGAGTTTCACGCTGGTCGGCCGCGCGCCGAGCACGACGACCCGATCCGACAGAAAGATCGCCTCGTGAATGTCGTGAGTGATCATCACGGCGGTCCATGCATGCTGCGACCACACCTCCTGCAGCCAGTTCTGCATCTCGATACGCGTGAGCGAGTCGAGCGCGCCGAACGGTTCGTCCAGCAGCAGGATGTCGCGGCCCAGTACGACAGTGCGCAGGAACGCCGCGCGCTGGCGCATGCCGCCGGACAATTCGAACGGCAGATTGTTTTCGAAACCGGCGAGACCGAAGGCGGGGAACAGTTCACGTGCCTTCTTCTGCGCGTCCTTGCGTTTCACGCCGGCCAGTTCGAGCCCGAGCGTGGTGTTCTCGAGAATCGTGCGCCACGGGAACAGCAGATCCTTTTGCGGCATATACGCAAACGGTGTGCAGTCGCCGGTGCGGTCGCGGCCGTCGACCAGCACATGACCGCTGCTCGGCGGTTCGAGCCCGGCCATGATGTTGAACACGGTGCTCTTGCCGCAGCCCGACGGTCCGATCACCGACACGAACTCGCCGGGACGGGCCTTGAACGAGACGTCGCTTACCACATCGCGCACGGCGTTCTTGCCGAGCGCGAACGATTTGCGCACGCCGAGCAATTCGATTTTGTTGACACTCATGATGGGCTCCCGGGTCCGGTTGTCATTTGCCGCGACGGCGTGCCTTGATATGCCAGGGCACGACCGCGTACTCGACCGCATAGGTCAGGCAGAACAGCGCGACGCTGAGGATCGCGGTGACGATCACCGCTGCGAGCACGAGATCCGTGCGGAACGCGTTTTTCTGCATGCCCATATAGATGCCGAGGCCGAACTCGGCACCCACGTATTCGGCGAATATCGCGCCCGTGACTGCATAGGTGATGCTGATGCGCAGCGCGGTGAAGAAGGCCGGCAGCGCCGACGGCAGCCGCACGTAACAGAACAGTTTCCAGCGGTTGCCGCCCATGCTCTTGACGAGATTGGCCGATTCTCGGTCGGCCGAATCGAAGCCTTCGACGAGTCCGACCGTGACCGGAAAGAACGTCACCAGCGCGATCACCAGCACCTTGGGAAACAGGCCGAAGCCGAACCAGATGATGACGAGCGGCGCGATGGCGATCACCGGAATGGTTTGCGACGCGACCAGCAGCGGCATCAGGCCGCGCCGCAACCATTCGGAGAAGTCGATCGCGACAGCGAGCCCCCAGCCGATCACGAGCGATACCGAGAAGCCGATCAACGTGACATAGAGCGTCGGCAGCGTGTTGTCCCACAGGTCGCCGCGCGCGAGCCAGCCCTGTTCGATCACACGCGACGGCGCCGGCAGAATCTCGGGCGCGACCCCGGTGACGCGGACCGCCCCTTCCCAGATCAGCAGCAGCACCAGCACGACGACGACCGGCGGCGTGATGCGCACCAGCAGATCGCGCAGCGCGGGTTCGCCGCGTGCCTTGCCGGCGGTGACGCCGGCTGCCGTGGCCGGGCGGCTCACAGCGTGATGACCCGGCTCGGCGCCGGGCTGGGACAGTTGAGGCGGTGTGGATGATGCAAGCTCGCGCATGGGGATACCTCTCGCACGTTAAGACTGAACGACACGGCTAGTTTTTGACCAGATAGTCGTTCGTGAAGTAATTTGCCCAGTTCGGTTCGCTGGCGAGCGGCTTGCCGTCCGGACCGGCCAGCAGACCTTTCTTGAACAGGAAGCCCGACAGCCCCGACCATTGCGCGAGCGTCTGCGTGCCGACCTTGCCTTGCGCGTCGCGATAATCGGGGCTCAGCAGCTTCTGGCTTTCGACCACGAAGTCTTTGTCCTGGAACGCCGACGGGTTTTCCTTGATCAGGCTTTGCGCCGCTTCTTCCGGGTGGGCGGCGGCGAATTCATAACCCTTCTGCAACGCGGCGACGAACTTATGTGCGACGGCATCGTGTGTCTTCAGCCAGGCCGGATTCGACACGACGATCACCGCATACGCGTCGGGAAAACCGTAGTCGGTGTACTTGAAGTACTTGACGGGCTTGCCGGCGCGCTTCGCTTCGAGTCCTTCCCACGCCATGTACGGCAGCGCGAAATCCACCGTGCCCTGCTTGAGCGCGTCGATATACGACGAGCGCAGCGTGATCAGCTTGAAGTCGCCTTTGCCGCCGGCGTTCTTGATGACCTGCGAGACGATCGCGCGCTCACCCGGCGTGCCGACGCCGCCGAACTTCGCGCCGTCGAGCTGTTTCGGGCTGGTGATGTCCGTGCGGCTCGCCAGTACGCCGATCGACGATGCCCAGTGCTGGTCGACGGCGAACACCGACTTCACCTTCGCGCCTGCCGCGATCGAGAACGTCACCGCGTCCTGGAACGTCGTGCCGAAATCGGCGACACCCGCGCTCACCAGCGCGTCGGGCGAGGTCTGGTTGTACGGCAGCACCTTCACGTCGATGCCGGCGTCCTTGAAATAGCCTTTATCGATTGCGACGAACAGGCCGGTGTGGTCCGTATTCGGCGTCCAGTCGAGTGCGAAGCGAACGGTGGTGAGCGGCTCGGCGGCGGACGCGTGCAGCATCCCCGCTGCAAGCAGTGCGACGGCCGCGGCCGACTTGATCAGGCTGGAAAACATAGCGTGGGTTTTCACGTCAAAGACCTCGAGGTATCGAAGAAGAAATTGCAGGGAACGCGGCGGCCGTCCATCTTCGCGATGCGCGGCCGCCTCAGGATCAGGCGGCGGGCGTCGAAAAGCCGAAGCGTCGTTGCCAGTACAGCAGACCGTGAGCAGGCGTCGGACTCGACGCCGCTTCGATGTTCGCGAACACCAGCTGATGATCGCCGGCCTCCACGATGCGGTTGACCGTGCAGCCGAACCACGCGGCGGCGTCGCTCACGACCGGCCCCCAGCCCTGGTCGAGCGTCGTGATATCGCGCAGGCGGTCTTCGGCCTTCGCGGCGCAGGCGGCGGCGACATGCGCCTGCTCGTGTGCCAGCACACTCAACGCAACCCGGCTGTCCTCGCAGAGACGCGCGAGAAAGCTGGAGGTGTGCGCGAGAGCGAACATCAGGACCGGCGGTGTGAACGAGATCGACGTGAACGCGGTGACGGTGGTCGCGTGCGAGCGGCCGGCGGCGTCGCGCAGCGTGATGACGGCGACCGGCGCCGCGACGTTGGCCCATGCATCGGCCAGCGCGGGGCGCAGGTCGGCTGCATCGGCGAAGGTTCCGGTTGGCGGCTCGCGCAACACATTGACGAGCGCTTCAGTGAGAGTTTCCATCATGGCTTCCTTGATTCAATGCGTGTCATGCGATGCGGCACTGTCGCTGCGGGTGCAGGTCGCGTCGTGACGTTTCCAGTTTTCCCGGTGCTGCGAAGGCGAAATGCCGAAGTGGCTTTTGAATACGCGGCTGAAGTAAGCCGAATCGTTGAAACCCCAGCGAAAGCAGACGTCGGAAATGCTTTCGCGGAAGTACACGGGATTCATCAACTCTTCGTACGCGTTTTCCAGCCGACGTCGCCGCACATACAGGTTGAAGGCCTCGCCGCCTTCGCTGAGGATCTTCTGCAGATAGCGCGGCGAGATCGACAGAACCGGCGCGACGTTAGCGGGTGAAATGCCCGCGTCGCGCAACTGCTGGTCGATCGCTTCGTGTGCGCGGCCAAGCAGTACCGCGCGGCTTGCGGAGATATCGCTCTGGTCGGGGACCGCCGCGAGTGCCGCGATGAAGAACTCAGATATCGAGATCTCGATGGCGCGCTGCTCGGCCTCGCTCATCGAGCCGAACGCTTGCGCAAATGTATCGAGCAGCGCGGCGAGCATGCGCGCGGCACCGGTATTCGCGCGCACCAGTTGCACCGGCTTCAGTGCAGACGCCGCCAGCGAGCGTGGCACGCGGCCAGAGCGCGGCAGGTGCACGATCTGGATCGTCATGTGCTCCGGCGCGTCGAAGCTCACACGGCGGCCGAGCGGTCCGAAGACCATGTCGCCGGGACCCAGCAGGATCGACTCGTGCGCGCTACGCACCCGCACCGATCCTTCGATCAGCAGTGCGAGCCAGTATTCGTTCGGGCGGCGCCGGTCGTCGGTCGTGATGGTCTGCGCGCGGGCTTGCAGATTGACTATCTCGAAGCCGCCCGGCGCGCGCCAGCGGCGCACGCTGGCAACCACGTCGCCGCCTTCGTCGCTCGGCGCGATGTCCCAGTTCAGATCTTCGACGAAGCGCTGCCAGGCGCCGGTGCGAGCAGAGGCGGGCAGTTGCGATGCGTCGAAGTAGGAGATGTCGAGCACGATGGGTCCTTGCGCGAGAGTCGTGAGCGAGCGGCTACGCTGCCGACGCAGCGAGGAAGCCGGTGACAAGCGTGTTGAACTGTTGCGGCACGACGCGCGAGCAACTATGTCCACCGGTTTCGAGCACTTCGAGACGGCTGCCGGCAATCGCATCGGCGAGCCGTCGGGATTGATACGGCGGCGTGAGAATGTCATCCGCCGCGCAGACGACCAGCGTCGGCGTTGCGACGTCGGCGAGACGTTCGAGCCAGTCGAACGCAAGAATCGCGTCGATGCGCCCGGTGACGACCGCATAAGGCTGTGTGAGCACGGCGGCATTACGTGCCTCGACTTCCAGCGCCCGCGCGTTTTCCTGCACGTACCACGCGGGATACATGAAGAGGATGTTGCCGTGGCAGTACGCGTCGGTGCCCGCGCCGTCGAGCACCGCGCGGCGCAGCTTGAAGCACCAGGTGAAATGCTCATCGGTTGCGGGCCACGACGCGTACAGCACCATCGCCTGCACGCGCTCGGGCGTGGTGCTCGCGAGCACCTGACAGATCGCGCCACCCGTCGAATGCCCGACGAACCGCGCGGACCGATGGCCGAGGTGATCCATCAGCGCAATCACGTCGTCGGCCAGCAACTCGACCGAGTAGGCCATCTCAGGACGCTCCGACCGGTCGGTGCCGCGCTGATCGTGCAGTACCACGGTGTAGTCGCGCGCCAGCTCGACGAGGTTGGGTTCCCAGAATCGAGCGCTGCCGCCGAGACCGGAGATCAGATAAAGCAGCGGACCGGATCCGTGGACTTCGTAGTACAGCTCAATTCCATTGATTCGTGCGGTGGGCATACGATGACGGTGGTTAAGTTGAATACGGTCCGGGCTGAGTTCGCCCGGATGGGTACGACGAAGTACGGCTAATTCGCCAGCCGTTTATCCGATATGCGCAACCGCGGCGATCTCGACGAGAAACTCCGGTTTCACCATTTCCAGCTTTACGCAGAAGCGCGCCGGACGGGGTGCCTTGAAGTACTCCATATAGACCTTGTTCATTTCCGCGTAGTACGTCATGTCGCGAATGAAGATGTGATTCATCGCGACGTCTTCGAGCTTTGCGCCCGCCGCTTCAAGCACGCCCTTGATGTTCTCGATCACCTGGCGCGTTTGCGCGGTGATGTCGCCGTGTCCGACGATCTCGTTGGTGACCGGATCGGTCGACAGCATGCCGGCGACATAAACGGTTTGGCCGGCTTTGACACCCCATGAGAGATGCGTGGCAGCGGTGGTCCAGCCTTCGGGATGAATGTGTTCGTTCATGGTTGAGGTCGTCTGAAGCGTTAAAGAAAACGTGAAGAGAAGCGTCAAAAAATTACGGCCGGGAAAAGAACATACGACGCTCGAATCCACTTGCCGGTTTGGACAATTCGTATTGCCCGTCACCGTTGATACGTGCCATCGCAATCGACATGACTAGATTGCCATGCACAAATTACCTGGGTTTGGACTCACGGCGCCAATCTGTTGGAGCCTTGTGTCGTGTTGCGATTTCTTCTTGAGTCCGGATCTTTTGGCTGCTTAAAGTGAACACACTCACTACCGAACCAGAGGATTGAACATGTCGTACACGTATCTCGGCAACACAGGACTGCAGGTGTCGGACATCTGTCTCGGCGCGATGATGTTTGGCGGACAGACCGATGTGCAGACCTCGCATCGCATCGTCGCGAAGGCGTTCGATCACGGTGTCAACTTCATCGACACGGCGGACATGTATCACGCGGGTGAATCGGAGCGCACGGTCGGCTCGGCGATCGCGGGCCAGCGCGACGCGTGGGTCGTCGCGACCAAGGTCGGCAATCCGATGGGGGCGCGGCCCAACGAGCAGGGCATGTCGCGCAAATGGATCATGCAGGCGGTAGAAGGCAGTCTCGCGCGCCTGAACACCGACTACATCGATCTGCTCTACGTGCATCGCGCCGACTTCAGCGCGCCGCTCGGCGAGATGGTCCGCGCATTTGCCGATCTGATCCGGCAGGGCAAAGTGCGTTACTTCGGCGTGTCGAACTTCAAGGCGTGGCGTCTCGGTGAAACCGTGCGTCTCGCCGACGAAGCCGGGATCGACCGGCCGGCGGCGACGCAGCCGCTGTACAACATCGTCAATCGCGAGGCGGAACTCGAACATCTGCCGGCGGCTGCCGCGTATGGCGTCGGCGTGGTCACGTACAGTCCGCTCGCGCGCGGCATCCTGACCGGAAAATATGCGCGTGGTGAAGCGCCCGCTGCCGATACGCGCGCAGGCCGTGCCGATCCGCGCATGTTGCAGGCCGAGTGGCGCGACGAATCGCTGCTCGTCGCGCAGCAACTCGCCGACCATGCACGCCGTACCGGCACGACGGCGAGCGCGCTCGCGTTGCAATGGGTGCAGGCCAACCGCCGCGTGAGTTCCGTGATTTGCGGTCCGCGCACGGAGGCGCAATGGGACGACTACATGAAGCCCGCGCCGCGCGCCTTCACTGCCGAAGACGAAGCATTCATCGATCAACTGGTGCTGCCGGGCAAGTCTTCTTCGTTGCATCATCTCGATCCCCATCATCCTGTCGAAGGACGTTGCGCGTTTTAATGCGCGCCTCGATTCGCGATGCAATGGCCGGATCAGGTGATCCGGCCAGCTGCTGGCGACGCTGCGATGAACCCAGATTAGGGATGCAAATTTGTCGCGACAAGCGCCGAAAGTGATAGTTATCGTTGCCGGAATCGCAACACGTCAGTGCGCCCGCTGCGTTCGTGCGGTGGCGTACAAAAGAGGCTATGCGCTCCGCAAGCGCTTGCCACAAAAGGTTTTTGGCGCACTGGACGGCGCTTTTATGTCCACCCAACATGTCGTCATGGATCCGGCTTGGAGGGGCTTTGTCCAAACTCCGCGCTGTTTCCAAGAGGTGTAACTGGCATCGTGAAACTACTTTCCTTGCGGTATTTCCATGAAGTCGCGCGGTTGGGCTCGATCCGCCGCGCGGCGGATCTGTTGCACGTCGCGCCGTCGGCGGTCAGCCGGCAGATCGCCCAACTCGAGAGCGATCTCGACGCCGTGCTGTTTTTCCGCTCAAAGGCGGGCGTCGCGCTGACGAACGCGGGCGAGACCTACTGGCGGCAGACGCGGCGCGTCATGCTCGATCTCGCGAGCGCGCGGCAATCGCTCGACGATATGCGCGGACTGCGGCGCGGCGAAGTGCGCATTCACGTGATCGAAGGTCTCGTATCGGACTGGCTGCCGAGGCTCGTGCGCGAATTTCACAAGCTGTACCCGGGTATCCGCTTGCGCATCCGTTCATCGTCGACCGATCAGATCATGGCGGCGCTGCTCGAACACGAAGCGGACATCGGGCTCACGTTCAATGCGCCGACACGGGACGAAATTCAGACGATCGACGAATACATCGAGCCGGTGACCTGTCTCGTGGCGCCCGATCATCCGTTTGCGAACGCGACCCAACTGAAGATCAGTCAGTTGCTCAACGAACCGATGGCGCTCGCGGAATCGAGTTTCGGCTTGCGGCAGCTGATCGAACGCGCGTTTCAACGCTATCGCTCGGATTTCGAACCGGCCATTACGACCAATTCGCTCGAACTCACGAAGGCAATGGCGATGACCGGCACGATGATCGCGTTCATGCCGACCCTGACAGTGCAGCGGGAATTGAAAGAGGGCGTATTGCGGCCGATTCCGGTGGAATCGAAGGAACTCGCGGAATCGCGCACGGGCTTGTGCATACATCGCGATCGCGCGTTGTCGTTTGCAGCGCGGGAGATGCTGAAGATCATGCGCGCGGAGTTTCGCGCGCTCAACCAGGCGCAGAGCGCGCCCAGACGACGTCGCGCGTGACGCGCGACGTGCTGCACTGGGAAAGCTGGATGTCAACCATCGCCTTGGCGACAGCCTGCAACGGGCCGCGCGGCGGAAGCGCTCGGGCGCATCGCCGCACGAAAATGTCGATCAGGTCACCGCGCCAACGTGTCTGCGGCGCCCGCGCAGTACGATCGTGACCAGCAACGCGCCAACCACGAGACCACCGGCCACGACCAGCAGGGCGATATCCGTGCGACCGGTCAGCTCTTTCAGATAGCCGATCATGTACGGCGCCACGAAGCCCGCCAGGTTGCCGATCGAATTGATCATCGCGATGCCCGCGGCAGCGATCACACCGGCCAGGAAGGCGGTCGGCAGGCTCCAGAACAGCGCCGGGATCGACAGCACGCCCATATTCGCGAGACACAGCGCGACGATGCCGAGCACGGGTTCGTTCTGCCATGCTACGCACAGTGCAAAGCCAATTGCCGCCATCGAAAATGCGGCGACCAGATGCCACTTCCGTTCGTTGCGGCGGTCGGCGCTATAGCCGAATGCGAGCATGCAGACGATCGCGCACAACCCGGGTATCGCATTGAGCACGCCGATGGTGAACGGATCGGTGGTGCCCATCCTCTGGATCAAGGTCGGCATCCAGAAGCTGATGGCATAGAGTCCCATGTTGTAAGTGAAATAGATGACGACCAGTGCCCACACCCGCGCATTGGTGAGCAGCGCGGTGAATCCATGCGCGATCTTGTGGCTGTCTTCCTTCATCATCAGACTGCTCAGATGATCCTTTTCGTTGGCATCGAGCCAGTCCACCCGGCGAATATCCTCGCTCATGCGGAAGAAAATATAGATCCCAAGCAGTATTGTCGGCACACCTTCGCACAGGATCAGCCATTGCCAGCCGCGCAGGCCTCCCACGCCCGACATGAACTTGAGTATCGACCCCGACAGCACGCCGCCGATCACACCTGACGACGCGAGCGCGATATAGAAGACGCCCCATGCCCGTCCGCGGCGCGCCGCCGGATACCATTGCGACATGTAATAGATCGCGCCGGGAATGAAGCCCGCTTCCGCCAGCCCGAGCAGAAACCGCATGATGTAGAACTGCATCGGCGTGCGGATGAAGATCGTCGCGCACGAAATCAGACCCCAGGTGATCATGATTCGCGAGATCCAGCGGCGTGCGCCGACTTTGTGCAGGATCACGTTGCTCGGCACTTCAAGCAGAAAGTAACCGAGAAAGAAGATGCCGGCGCCAAAGCCATAGACGGCATCGCTGAATTGCAAGTCGCCCGCCATCTGAAGCTTCGCAAAGCCGACATTGACGCGGTCCAGATACGAGAAGAAAAAGCCCAGCATCAGCACCGGCAGGATCCGCACCGAAATCTTGCGGAAGAGAAGGTTCTCGTCAATCTTTATCATGGCTGTCTCCCTTTTGTTTTGTGTCGTCTGTGCCTCGTACAGCTCAGGTCACGCGATAAAAACGCTGCGCGGTGGTGGCGAAAAGTTTTCGCAGGTCGCTTTCGGTTGCGTCGGGCAATGCACCGAGCACGTCGGCGACGATCTCGGTGAAACTCGCCGACAGATTGCCGACCGGCAGATTGCTTGCGAACATCGAGCGCTCATAACCGAACAGGTCGACCGCCTCGCGAATCACGCGGCGGTTGCTCGCGCTGTCCCACGAACCGTTCGGCAAGCCCAGTTCCGATACCTTCAGATACACATTCGGGCAGGCGGCGAGTGCTTCCATGCCGCGGCGCCAGATCGCGACGCCTTCGTCCGAACGATCGAGCGGCAGTCCGAGGTGGTTAGCCACGATCGGCGTACCGGGGAATGCGCGCGCCACTTCGGCGGCTTCTTCGAGGTGCCAGTAGGGCACCCGCAAATCCCACGAAAACCCGAACCGTTCGAGGAGCGCGAGACCTCGCAGCCACGCATCGTCCTGCATCGTGCCGGGCTGGCCGCGCACGGACGCGCCCGGGCCAGCCGAGATTTCCGGTTTCGAGCGCACGCCGCGCGCAAGCGGACTTTTCGCGTGACCTTCGAGTACCGCCTCGCAATCGGGTTGCACGAAGAACACGTGCCCGACGATTGCGCTCGGCAAGCCGGTTGCGGCATTCAGTTGCGTGAGGAATTCGGTTTCCTGAACCTGCTCGTCGCGCGAGCGTTCGGCTTCGACGTGCACAGTGCCGATCACGTCGAAGCCAGCCGTGGCTGCGCGATACTGCGCGGGCAGGAAGTTCTGGCACATGCGGCGGTAATCGCCGAGAAAGAAGTGCTCGTCGTAGTCGTCGGTGAGCCAGGGGAAGTGCCCGTTCGACAGATCCCAGAAATGATGATGCGCGTCGAAAATCGGCAGATCGAAGCCGAGTTCGTTGTAAGTCGATGGGGTCATGCTTGCTCCTCTCATGGCGTTGCCGGCAGACCGGCCGGTCGATACACACGCACCGCCGTTTCGTTGAAAAATGCACGCTGTCCGGTCGGCGTCCACTGTGCGACGGGTTGCCGGAATCCGTCGATCAGGCCTACCAGCGCGCGCCGAATGTTTGCCGCAATTCGCCGATCTGCGACTCGTCGAGCGGTTCGATCGCGATCCGCTGGTGGCGCAGCATCAGATAGAGCTTTGCGGTTTCCTCGAGTTCTTCGAGTGCAGCCGACGCTTCGCGCAGACTGCGATGCCACATCACCGGTCCGAGCCGTTCGAGCAGAACGCCGCGCACGCTGGCCGCGAGTTCGCGCACCTGATCGGCCACGGCGGGGTCGCCAGGACGCCGGTACGCAATCAGCGGCACATGGCCCACTTTCATCACGAAGTAAGGCGTGATCGGCGGCAATACGTCGTCGGGCTGCCAGACGCCCGCGAGTGTCAGCGCGACGAGGTGAGTCGAATGCGTATGCACGACAGCGCGCATCTCCGGCTGATGATCGTAGACCGCGCGATGCAGCGCCAGCGTCTTCGACGGCTTGTCGCCCGACACCCAGTCGCCCGCGAGGCTCACTTTCGCAATGCGGGAGGGATCGAGTTCGCCCAGACAGGCATCGGTTGGCGTGATCAGCCAGCCGTCGTCGAGACGCGTGCTGATATTGCCCGCCGTGCCCACCGTATAGCCTCGGTCGAAGAGGCTCTTGCCGGTGCGCGCGATCTCTTCGCGAAGCGTGCTTTCGGTGCTCATCGTGGGTTTCCGTCAGTGTTGAAGCGTCAGCGCGCGCGTGAAGAAGTCCTCGCCGCCAAAATTGCCGGACTTCAGCGCGAGCGCCACGTTGCCGTACTGGCTTTCGCCGACGGTCCAGGGCACGCCCGGATCGATCGGCGCACCGATACGCAACCGCGAAACGGCGAGCGCCTGCACCACGGCGCCCGAGGTTTCGCCGCCCGCGACGACGAAGCGGCGCACGCCGCTCGCCGCGAGTCGTCGCGCGATGTCGGCGAGTGCGGATTCGACCAGCTGGCTGGCGCGTTCGACACCGAGTTGCTGCTGCACCTGATGCAGCACGTCAGGCGTGGCGGTCGCATAAAGCAGCACGGTTTCGTCGTGTTGCGCGAAGAATTCGAGCGCCTGATCCACCACGGCTTCACCAGCGGCGAGCGCGAGCGGATCGATCCGCATGGCAGGGCGCTTCGCGCACCAGTGCGCGACCTGCGCATTGCTCGCGCGCGAACTGCTGCCCGCGAGAACGACGTCCCGGCCGCCGACGTCGGGAAGCTGCGACGCTTCGCTGCCGTCGTCGAGCAGGCCCGCTGCTCGGAAGTTTTCCGGCAGACCAAGCGCAAGACCAGAGCCGCCCGTCAGCAACGGTGCATCGGCGAACGCCCGGCCGAGTGTGCGCAGATCGTCGTTGGAGATCGCATCGGCAATCGCGATGCGCACGCCATCGGTGCGTAAAGCCTGAATTGCCGCGCGCGCTGCATCGGTCCCTTTGGCGAGGGCGTCATAGCGCAGGAGACCTGATTTCACGGTGCTCTGGCTCGCGAGTACGCGCACCAGATTCGGATCGGTCATCGGCGTGAGCGGATGCTTTTCCATGCCGGATTCATTGAGCAACGCATCGGCCACGAACAGATAGCCGCGATACACGGTGCGGCCGTTTTCCGGGAACGCCGGGCAGGCGATCGTGAAATCCGTGCCGAGCGCTTTCATCAGCGCTTCCGTGACGGGGCCGATGTTGCCGTCGGCGGTCGAATCGAAGGTCGAGCAGTACTTGAAGAAGAACTGTCGGCAGCCTTGCGCCTTGAGCCATTCGAGGGCCGCGAGCGATTGCGCAATGGCGTCGGCGGCCGGGATCGTGCGCGACTTGAGCGCGACGACCAGCGCGTCTGCTTCGACGGCATCGGCGGATGCGGGCACGCCGTTCGTCTGCACCGTGCGCATGCCGCCGCGCACCAGCATGCTGGCGAGATCGGTGGCGCCGGTGAAATCGTCGGCGATACAGCCGAGCAGGGCAGTGGAGCGGTTCATCTGATGCTCCTTACAGCGCCGGATTCTGTTGCCACGCGTCGTAGAGCGCCGATCCGTCGAGCTCGAGCGCATCGAGCGGCACGAGGCTGCCTTGGGCGACGTCCGCCTTCAGCTTCTTGTTGGCGGCCAGATAAAACGGCGCTGCATTACCTGCCTTGACCTGGTCGATCAGCAACGCAACCGTCCCGTCGATCACATGATGATGTCCGCCCATGCTGAGCGTCTCGCCGGCCTTGAAATCGCGGGTGACGCGCGCGACCATGCGCGCGTGCGGCAACTGCGTGCTGCTGCCGGTCGGCTGCCGCGTCAGCACGGCCGAAAAAAGGCTGGTCGGCGTTTCGAGACCCATCAGGTGATACGGCAGATAGATGCACGCGTACTTGCCGCTCTTGCTGACGATATGGCCTTTCTGCTTGAGCAGTTGCCACGTTTCGTCGTCCTTGCAGCGAACGATCACGAACACGCCGCCGCCAAAGCTCACGTCGTCGGGGCGGCGCAGACAGTTGAATACGTCGACGACGCCCGTGCGCTCCAGAATGCCGCCGTCTTCTTTCGGCACGAAGATGTCGGCGAGTTCGGAAATGCGCGCAAGCGGATAGTTAAGCGCATCGGCTGCGGGCAGCAGGCCCGTGGAATTGGCGACGACATTGAGTTCGCAATAGTCGGGTGTCGCGCTTTGCGGCAGCATCGAGAACGCGTCCCGACGCGCGGCCAGCGTGGCGGCCACATCGTCGCCGAGCGCCCAGCACGACGCGAGCGACGCGGCGTGACGCTGATCCAGATAATCGACGGTCTGTGCCTGCGTGTCGTAAATGAAGTCGTATTCGCTCGATTTGCCCGCCGCGACCACGTCGAAACCGAGTACCCGCGCCCACGTGACGAGGCCGATCAGGTTGCTCGGCTGGTCGCCGTCCGGCGTCGTGTAGACCACGTTGTGGTCGAGGGCGAGACGGTTCAGATAGGGGCCGACCACCGAGTCGGTTTCCTTCGTGGCCATCGCGACATGCACGCCGCGTCTGAGCGCCGCCTGCGCGATGCGCACGCTGACCTCCGGCTGGCCGGTCGCCTCGACGACGATGTCGAGTTCCACTTCATCGAGCAGCTGGTAGTCGCCGACCAGTGCGATGCGTTTGGCGTCGCGCGCGGCGCGCACGTCATCGGCGTGGTGGCAGACCATCGCGGCATCGGCGGCGAAACCGAGCGACGCCAGCGTCGCCAGCGTGCCTTCGATGTCGAGATCGCAGAGCGCGGCAATTTCGAGCGACGGCAACGCGCGGCACTGCACGAGCAGCGACCGGCCGAATCCGCCTTTCGGGCCGACGAGGGCCATGCGGATTGTCCTGGTGGCGAGTTCGGCAAAGAGGTGTTGGTAGTTCATCGTAAGACCTTGTCCTGTATGTAAAGCAGTGAACGGGCAGCATGCAGAGGCGACGTCAGCCGACCACCGCGTTGAGCAGCATGATCATGGCGAGCGCGACGAGCGACTGGAACGAGACCAGCAACGTCCACGTCTTGAGCGTGTCGCTGACGCTCAGGCGGAAATATTCCTTGAACAGCCAGAAGCCCGAATCGTTCAGATGCGACAGCATCAGGCCGCCGGAACTGACCGCCAGCACCAGCAATTCGAGATTCACGCCAGGCGTCGCGGCGGCAATCGGCGCGACGATGCCGGCGGCTGTCGCGGTTGCGACGGTCGCCGAGCCGATCGCGATGCGGATCACGGCGGCGACGCACCAGCCGAGCACCAGTGGCGACAGCGACCACTGGGTTGCCGCGTGGGCGATGGCGTCGCTCAGATGCGTCGCTATCAGCATTTCCTTGAGGCCGCCGCCTGCACCGAGAATCAGGATCACGCCGGCTCCGGGCGCGACGCTCTTGCCGAGCAGTGTCTGGATCTGGCCAAGGTTGAGCCCGCTGCGAATACCCAGCGACCAGATCGCGAACAGCACCGCGATCAGTAACGACACGATGGGGTCGCCAACCGTCTCCAGCAGTTCGCGCGGGAAGCCGCCGGCGGGCAGATAGTCGCGACCGAACGTGCGGATCATCATCAGCACCGGCGGAAGCAGCACCGTGATCAGCACGAGGCCGAACGGGGGCACCGGGCGCGCGGCATGGGCGGCATCGGCCGGAGCCGGTTTGAACATGGCTTCGCCGGGCGTAACGGGGAGAAAGCGCAGCGCGAAGGCCGTGAAGAGCGGGCCGGACAGGATGGCCATCGGCACCGCGATGACCAGGCCATAGAAAATCGTGCGGCCGGCGTCGGCGTGCAGCGCGGCGAGCGCGAGCGTCGGTGAAGGATGAGGCGGCAACAGGCCGTGTGAGACATAGAGACCCGCCGCCATCGGAATACCCACCGCGAGCAGCGGGCTTTGGGTGCGGTTCGCGATCGCATAGACGAGCGGCACCAGCATCACGAAGCTGACATCGAACAGATGAGGCAGCCCGATCAGCAGCGACGCCGCACAGATCGCAGCCGGAATCCACCGCTTCGAGCCTAGTCCGATGAACGTATCGGCGATGCGGTTGGCACCGCCGGATTCGAGCAGCAGACCTCCGAGCATCGTGCCGAGCCCGACCACCAGTCCGACCGAACTCAGGATCGAGCCAAAACCTTTTTCAAAGCTTTTGATGACCGCCGTGGGTGCGAGTCCCGCCGAGGCGCCGAGAAACGCCGATGTCAGGATCAGTGCGAGAAAGGGGGGAAGCTTCACGCGGGTGATCAGTACGACCAGCAACACCAGCGCAAAGGCGGGTGCAATGAGAGGATGAAGCAGCGACTGCATGGAAAGCTCGATAGGGCGAAAAGCCCACGGTAACGATGACAGTGCCAAGAGTAACGCAATTTTGGTATACCAAATAAGGTGGTAATTACCCTGGAGATTGCGTGCCGTTATCATGCTGTGTGAATCGGCAAATTTCTTTAAATGTGCCTAAAATATCCTGATATGCTCAATATAATATGCAAGTGGTAGTGATTTTATGAAAATTCCGATGGTCTGAGTCGAGCATAGTGCACTGGTCAACCTAATCCTTCGCCGAATTGGTATTCCAAAAAATGTCTCCGCCGTGGGCGTACCGTTTTTCGCTTGCGAGGAAATGTCGAAGGGATGCGCTGCTAAAATGACGGCTTGAACCACTCGTGCTCACGGGCCGCTTACGATGTGCTCACGAGACACTGCATCAGGTAGAAACATGACGCCGGACCAGGAAGACGACCACGACCTCCCCAACGCAATCGATCCGGTCGACGAGCTGCTGTCGCAGCAGATTGCCCAGCGTTTGCGCACGCTTATCGCAACCGACGAACTCAAGCCGGGCGAGCGTCTACGGGAGCGCACGCTCGCAGACAGGTTGCAGGTGTCGCGCACGCCGCTGCGTGAAGCGCTGAAAGAGTTGGCCGGCGACGGCCTTGTCGTGGTGCTGCCCAAGCGCGGCGCGGTGGTCGCGGATCTCGGCGCGCAGCAGATCAGCGAAAAGCTGGACGTACTCGGCATGATCGAATCGTTCGGCGGCGAGCAGGCCTGCCGTCTTGCGACGGACGGCGAACTGGCCGAAATCCGCGCGTTGCATTATGAGATGCATGCCGCTTACGAGCGGCGCGACCGGATCAGCTACTTCAATCTGAATCAGGCGATTCACAAGAGCATCATTGCGGCGGCGAAGAACGAGACGTTGCATCAGATGCACGAGCGTCTTAACCGGCAGTTGTACCGCTACCGGTTTCAAGGCAGCGTCACGTCGGAAACGTGGCACACGGCCATCGACGAACACGAAGTGATAATCAGACTGCTATCTGCACGGCGCGGAAAGGAATTGGGCGAGTTCCTGCAACGCCACGTCCACAGCACATGGGAGCAGTTGACCCCGGGTGAGGGCGGCGAACGGGCACCCAAGGCCGACAGGCTGACTGAGGCTTGAAGAGTGCGGGTTCAGCACGACTCGTGGCCAGCAGCCGACTGAAGCATTTCCAAAGGAAACATCTCCGCCCGAAAAGGGCATGCCTCGCTTCGCCGAGGCGTGACTCAATGCAAGTGAGCAGCCGGCCTCCACGTCTGAAGCTTCGCGTACAACTCAGCGGCTGACATTTCGTGTTCTTTTGTACGAACACGCACAGTGCCGGGCTAGGCTTTTCTGCATCTTCAAAAGCTGTGCGGCGGACCCGTCAGGAGGAACGCATGGAAGACGTGGATGTGCTGGTCATCGGTGCAGGACCCGTCGGGCTGCTGCTCGGCGCCGAATTGCAGCGCGCGGGTGTCGTCGTAAGCGTGATCGACAAGATGCCCTCCAGAGGATTTTTCTGCAAAGCACTGGGCATTACGCCACGAACGCTCGAGATTTTCGACGATCTCGGTATCGTGGATCGCGCGATCGAGGCAGGAGTATGGCTGACCGGCGTCGAGACGTGGGTCGATGGCACGATGGTGCCGGGGCGCAGCATGCGTTTGCCGGAGCACGGCCTGCCTTACGGATCCCTCTCGCTCCCGCAGTACGAGACGGAGCGCTTACTCGAGTCCGCATTCGCCGAACACGGCGGTCAGGTGAACTACGGTTTGGTGCTGGACCGGTTCGAGGTCGATACGGATTGCGTCAAGGTGTATCTGGCCGACGCACAAGGCGAAGAACACGTGGTGCGCTGCAAGTGGCTGGTGGGCTGCGATGGGGCTCACAGCAAGGTGCGCTCCGCACTCGGTTTGTCGTTCGAAGGCGAGCAGTACCCGCAGACCTTCGCGCTCGCCGACATGGACGTGGACTGGACACTACCGCGCGGGCCCATGTACCGGTTCGAAAGGACCGGTTCCGAGCACGCGAAGACGAGTGCGGTCGCAGTGCCCATTCGCGGCTCGACGCGACGCTACCGGCTCTCGATGATCGTGCCCGAAGACCGGGCGTCATCGCTCGCGGCCATTGGCGCACCCGACTTCGACACGATGTGCGGTCTGCTGTTGCCGTCACTGCCAGACGGCGTGCAACTGTCTTCAATGCGATGGTCGTCGGTCTACCGGGTGAGCCACCGCATCGCATCGGCTTATGGGCGCGGTCGGGTATTGATTGCTGGGGATGCCGCACACATTCATCCTCCCGTAGGCGGTCAGGGCATGAACACGGGCCTCCAGGATGTGCACAATCTTTCATGGAAGCTCGCCCATGTGGCGAAGGGTCTCGCCGGCGCTGACTTGCTCGATAGCTATTCGGCGGAACGACATCCGGTCGGCGTCGATGTCGTCAAATCGACGAGCGCGGCACTCAATGCCGTGCTCGCGCAGCAGGCCGGCAATCCGGCAATGCGCGAAACACAACTGCTCATCACATATCGCGGAAGCCCGATCGTTACCGATGATTGGTTCGACGCAGACCCTGCGTCACCCGCATCGGGCGACCGGCTTCCGGATGCTGGTGGCTTGTCGCAACGTTTCGTCGGACATGCAAGGCGGCTGCATGAGTTTGTCGGCCGTGGCCGGTATACGCTTGTTGGCTACGTCGACGCGATGGGGCAGCAATTTGACGCCTTCCGTGAACTCTGTCGAGCGTTCGCTGCGTGGTCAGGCGACGTTGGGGCGGCGGTTCTCGTTACGGCACAGGGCTGCGACATGCCGCACTCAGAACTGATGACGAAACTGACGGATGCAGCGGGTGAATTCGCGACCGCATACCATCCGGCCAATGGCGCTGTATGGATCGTGAGGCCAGATGGTCATATCGGATGGCGCAGCGGCCGTTGCTCGATTGATGACATGGGAAACTGGCTAAGACGCCTGGGCTATAAATCGATCGGATAGGGGACGGCGGCGAACGGGCGGTCCGGAGAGACTCGACGGGCGATCTGGGCCGGTCGCTGTCGGACTCAGATCGGCCGAGGCTGTGTAAAAACGCGTTGATCGTCTAGACTGAATCAACCCTTTGTTGCGAGAGGCGAAGATGGGGCGATTTGTCGAAGGTGCGGA
>NZ_JBNDKS010000017.1:0-25801 GCF_050435665.1 Paraburkholderia sp. GAS333 | reverse complement strand
CTTGATCGGTGCAATGCGTCTGCGTCGAACTAGATTGACCTGATTGGCAATCGCTCGCTTAGCGGTGAAAAACCCGTTTCCACACAGGCTGGACCTGCAGCAGACCTTGTTCACACCTTCGCCCAGCTGCAACTGTTCCGTGCGTAAGCTTCTGGCCGTATGCAGCGGCCGGTGCGACATTGACATGTGTAAAGCAGACATCTTCCACAAAATGCAGACCATTCTTCTCATGGACGACGACCCGGCCATCCGCTCAGTATGGCGCCGCATTTCCGACTATCGGAATCCTGCGTGTGCGCTACTTCGCGTCGACTGACAGCGACATCGCCGCGATAAACGAGCGTTGCGAAGGAACCGCGCTTGAAGGACCATAATTTATGGCCTAGAGTGACAGCATCCTAGTTAAAGGAAAGAAAACCATGACTTCCTTAGCACTATGTTATTCCATAATAATGGGGAAACAGAGAAAGGTCGGAGCGTTGTCGCTTGCAGCGATGCTTTGGATCACTACAATGAACGCGCTGGTGTAGGCGGACACCTCTCCGCTGCGGCTGTCGCGGCTGCGCAGTTTTTCACCCACCCACGGGCGTTTTACGTTGCCAGCAAGGCGACCAAGGGAAAGATTCCCCTTTCCGCACACAACATCCATCTCTCTTATCGCAGGCCAAAGACGCGCGACAATACCCGACCCTGAGGTTTTTTGTTCGGGCCGCTGCGGATGTGACCTCGAAACGCAGACCGCTCCTGCGAAAGATCTTCTCGAACAATGGCAGACCGCGCTCACCCATCATCTCTTGGAATTATGAAGGCTTAACGACTAGGCTTAATACCACTGCACACACAACGGGATTACGTCGAGCGGACAGTGCAGTCGCTTGAGTGCCTTTGCTGTGCCGGCAGGCAGGGCTTTGCTCGCAGTCGCCTTCTTCATGTCACGCTTAACCTCAGGAAAGTGTCCGCCTGTTTTAACTCCTGCCTCCTTAGCGCGACTCAATCGGGAAACGAGAACATATTTAATGCGATCCAAAGATCACGAAGCTCCGTTGCTTGCGTACCTTTCCGTGGGATCAATATCCAGCGTAAGCCTGTTTCCCGGCCAGCGCGGGATGCAGGTTACGCACCATGATCCGGCCAGACGCGCCAGTTGAAAAATCAAGGGCCCCCCTTCGATCCTACAAGGGGAGCCCGTGTCGTGCCACGCCAGTCCTGCTGAAGCCAGACAGGGGGCCTAGTTATCCGGGTTAGCCTTCGTGAAGGCGACGAACGAGTTATACGACGGATTGTTCGGCACACCGTTGACCATGATGCCGTACTCGGTGTTGCCGCTGTCGAGCACGTAGTACATCACCGACTGGAGGTCATGCGTCTTTCTATTCGCATAGAACTCGGTTAGCCTCGACGTAATATAGGTCGAACGATACGCTTCGGTCTGCTCCGGGCCGGTGTTCCACTCGGAGATGATGAACGGTACACCATATCGCGCTTTGCAGTACGTCACCAGATCGAAACCGGGGCCCGCGCCGTCGGTGCCTATGTCGAAGATATCACCGTAGACTTCGTAATTGTGCCAGGTGGTGATGTCCCAGCGTACGGTCGGATGGCCGCTGGATCCGTCCGGCTGCATCCCCTCCCACAGCGCATCGGAAGCGCCCACGTCGGCCACGCAGAAGTTGATGCCGCACTTCGCGTTCGACTGAACCGACTTCACGCCATCGATCATGCCGCGCATCACGCCGCGCATGACCGGCCAGTTCGTATTATTGAAGTCCGACGCCTGGTCGCCCGCGTAAGAGAAGTTCATCACCGTCGCGTTCTGGCGCGTCAACTCGTTGCCGCACTCGTACATCGTCACGCCATAGGGCGCCAATGTCGCTGCAACCGTCGCCGCGCAGGCATGGCCGCGCGTGTAGGCGGCGGACTCGCTCGCCATCAGATTGCCGCTAGAATCGGTCACACCCTGGTTGATCAGCACAAACAGCGTGAGACCCGCCGACTGAAAAGCCTGTGCAATCTGGCTTACCGCCCACAACTGGTGCGCATCATCCGTACAGCCGACCCGGTAGCTGGTACAACCCATCTCCTTCATGATCGAGACCAGTTGCGCGGGGGTGTACGCGTAGTCGTAGTGACCGTTCATGCCGAAGAACGAACCGGCGGTCGCCGCCTTGGCGATACGCGGATCTGAACAGGGCAACCAGAACGAGTAGATGTTGCAGTTCACGTACCACTGGCCACCGGTGCCGCAATGCCACAACTTGCCGCCGTACCACAGCAGGGTGGATACGTTATACGTGTTGCCGACCGTCGCACCGTTCTTGTAGATCACACCGCCAACCACGGTCCAGATCGCGTTGTTCTTGTCGATAATGTAGGCGGACGTAGGAATCGACGTGCCGTCGGCGGAGACCCCGCCCAGGCGCGGGTCGTTACAGGCGGTCCAGTTCGAGCCATTCCATGAAAAGAACTGACCACCCGTGCCTTTGGTGTAGATAGTGCCCGCGTAGTACAGAACCAGTGTCGTGTTGTAATTGTTGCCGGCATCGACGCCGTTCTTGTAAGCAACGCCGCCCGACAGGGTCCAGGTTGCGCCGGTGTTGTCCGTGATGGACGATGCCGGAGGAATCGTGGTGCCGCTCGCCGATGCGGCGCTTGAATTGGCCGTTGCCTTGGCAGTCGCTGCATTAGCCGCTGTGCTGGTCCCTTCGTCGGAACCTCCCCCGCCGCCGCAGGCGCTCAAAAGATAACTTCCACCGAGAGCCGCAAGGCCACTCATAAATTGACGTCGCTTAACCATAAAGAATTAATCCCGCTGTCGAAAAAAATATCGACAAAATCCAAATATATGTTTTGGAGGTTTTGAATAAGGCATGCGAAAGGACAAATAAAATCTGCGTTTTTAGTCCTTAATCAAAAAATCTTTTTAGCGCATCCCGCGAAAAGTTATAAGAGCTTAATTACCCCTGCGACACTAATTAATCAGACGAGATAAATCCAACAACGGATGGGAATATTCGCGAAATGCGAATTAAAGCACGTGTGTGCTAACGTCTGACAAATCATGGAAGGCAGGATGATCGCTACCCACTAATGCCCCGTAAGCATTCTGCCGAGCGCTGCGCAAACGTTTCACCGCGCGATCAATTGCTCACGCTTTTTCAGCAAAAAATTCCCACAGAGGCTGCGACCGGGGTAAATCGTACCCGTAACACGCGACACGACACAGCAGAAATGGTCGATTTTTGTAAAATAGCATGAATATTTCTAATAATTTCCATGGCGGCAAAAAATCTTGTTTTCTCATGATGATAAGCAGTTTGAAGCCGCTCGAATTTTGATTATTCGACCCTATAAATAAATTGGCGGAATGATTGTCTGAAAACGCAGAGTTACCCAGGTAAAACCCGATGCCCGATAATCGTGCTGATCGTTAACAACTGGTTACATAAAATCTGCCGATTTCCTCTGGACAAATATATTTTCTGGCGCCGACTTTTTCTCGTCGCTCCGATATGTTTCTGAAAGCTTCACACGCAAATCGCAGGGGTCCAGAGGTCCATGACGACGTCATGACATTGACGTGCGATTCGATCGGCATCGTCAGGTGACGGAAAACAATTTCTGAAGCGGGAGAATCGCGATAATTGATTAATATCGAATCAATAAAAATAAAATGAATCTGGGAGATTTTCAATGAGGGGAGAAAATGCCGGCAGACGCGTCCGGGGAGGAGCGTTTCAAACGCAAACGTTTGACAGTGGATGTGTGCTACCCCACAGACACATCGTCAGTTTTAACTGAACAGTACGTTTTAAACGAAAATGAACGTTCGCGTTTTTTTAAATAGCCGATCGGGCAGCGCAGGCTGGCTATTAAACTGGTGTCGCATCGGAGCGCCGCGTGTGCCTCGCCTGCTTGAGGCGGCAGAAGCAGTACCGGGTGCGCTCGAGAACGCTTACAATCGCCCAGCCAGAGCGTTCGCGAATGGAAGGATGATAGGTCAGTCGAGGATGCGGCTTGGGGTCTCAGGACCCAGACGTCCAGTCGTCCCGCGTAAAGCGAATATTCGACCCGCTAGTCTGGATCACTGGGCCGGGGATTTTTTAAGACGGGAAACAGGCGCAAGCACGCGGCCCTCCCGCCATAGGCGGATATCGTCGGCAACGATTTCGCCCGCAGAACTACGCAGGCTCAGTCATCTTTGCTGCCAGGCGTCGGATGACGAATATTGAATGCAGTCTTGATCGTTATGCTCGCTCGTCCAAAGCCGGGAATCAGACGGATCAGATCGAGGCGGGCCATCATCGCCAGCAAGATGACCGACAGCGTTGCCTCGCCGATCACCCGGGCAAATGCGAGTCCGACAGCGCCGAACCGGGGGGCCAGCATAAGGGCGACCAGTATGTTCAAGACCGCCGTGCCGAGGCCCACGCTAGCCAGAAGACGATCCTTTCTACGAGGTAAAAGCACATAACCCGCGATGAACTCGTTGAAGGCAACGAACGGGAACATCCAGGCGAAGATCTGAAGGATGTGAGCGCTGTGCGCAAACGACGCACCCAGGATCAACGGCAGCACGAAAGGAGACAGCGTGAGCGCGCCGCAGCAGGCTATCAAACCGTAGCTCATCAATAGCACCGCGCCGCGTCGGGTGGTCTGGTGCGCGCCTTCCGCGTCGCCCAGAGAGAGTTGGCGCGTAATGGTAGGAATAAAGACCTGCGCCGCCGGCCCCATCAATCCAAGGCCGATTGCTGCAAAGCGTTCCGCCGCGCCAAAGTAGCCGACCTGCGCAGGCGTGGACAGCAGCGTCAACAGATAAGTTGACGAGGCCGTCAAAAGCCTGGGCGCGGAGGAGTAGACGAAAAGCATCGTCGAACTCCGGATCAGAGCAACAATGCCAGTCCATTTGAAACGCGGCCATCCCAACTGCGCTATTGCAAGTCCATAAGCAATGACCGAAGACGCCACGCCCGCTATCAGCAGGCTCGCGATGACCCAGACCGCATCCTTCGGTCCTCGTACGATCGTCAGCACCAGTACGAGACTCAACGCAAAGCCGAATACTTCGATAATGATCGGCGTGCGAAACTGGTGACGGCCCTGAAAAAGCCAACCGAGATTGATACCGGACACAATTCCCAGTAGCGTAGCCATGATGCCGATCATCGGTATCTGGGAGAGGACCGGCGAGCACATCGTGGCGATAATCCCGACACATGCGCCAACGAAACCGTTCACAAGACGCGCACTGAGATGCAGCGAAAGGATCTCATTACATTCAGAAACCGATTGCGCCTTGGATATGTCCCGCATGCCGACAGGTTCGAAGCCATAGGCGACGAGCATCCAGATCACACTCATCAGCGACATGGAGGCGAGCACCTGGCTGTATCCCACGACGCCGAGAGTCCGGCTGTAAAACGGCACCACGATGATGAGATACATGTACCTCAGCACATAGCCGCCATACATAAAACCGACAGTGCGGACGCTCTTTCGTCTATCCATTCTGTTTCTCCGACTTTATCCGACTAGCTATTCAGTTCGATCGAGAGAGGCGCGCCGCTACGGTGGACAAGGCGCAGCACGAAGCACGCAAATCAGCGTGCTGAGGTGTGCCACGTTGACTCAGTATCACTGATGTCAAAAGTGGCCGTGAGCGCGGTGCATCGCGCGACATTCGCCGGCCCTGCCGCGTCGTGCTGGATGCTGAAGCGCCCGGATGCGCAGCAAACGACGCATTGATTACGTGACAACGCCGCCTCGCGCCACGCCCTGTAGAACCTCGTCATATGCCGAGTGATTGTGTCATGGCTCGGGAAGAGTCGCGGAGCGCAAGAGCCAAAACCGCGCATCGCGGAAGCAAATTTAATGCTCCTCGACACGCCGTAGATGTGTAGTTGGCAATGGGATGGGATCTGGACACCCTCAGGTCTTGCTACGTTGCGGGTCGTCCACCGTTGAAGGGGCAGCGGCATGCGCGAAAAAAGGTCGCGCGCAAGCCGCGTGGCACTATGGAACTACCGGATGGCGTCATGAGACTATCGCTACCCATCACGTCCACAGCGCCGTACGCGGCGAGCGCCAGAAGCCGAACGGCCACTATCGAGCACTCAGGCGCCTGCGCAAGCGTCGCGCCATACCGAGACTTCGCAGCATCGCTCCGGCCGCGATCGGCGGAACCGCGCGAACTACGCTTGCCTCAGGCCATTCGGAAATGAGGGGTTCCCCTTCGCGCCCTCGCAGCCTGTCCAACCACTCCCGCGCGTTGAGCGACAATGGCGGCGCGACTTCTTCGAAAACTTCATGCAACTGATCGCTGGCGTGCGGAAACGAGCCTAGCGCGCTCGCCTCTTCCCGCGAGGGGGAGCCGATCACCTGTTTGGTGACGACAGCCGCTCCTGTCGTCAACCCGTCCAGACAATCCAGTATGTCGATGCCGGCCGCCTTCAGGACGGCCAGCACATCGTCAACATACGCGTTCACCACGTCGTGCTGAATTTTCAGGCCCCATGCCTGTGCCTGCGGATTGTCTTCAGTGAGGAGCGTTGGAGCGACCGAACCATTGGCTACGCGGTGGTAACCGGTCGTCGTGCCGTGGTCCGCCGCGCACAAAGCCTCGAAGATCGGTCCTCGCACAAGTGCCCGTAGCGGCTCCGCAACGGGCTCGCTGAGATAGTCGTCGAGACTACCGCAGTCTTCGGGACGATGATAAAGCCCGAAGTAAAAACCCGAAAAGCGCGCGCTGAAACCGGGGTCTTTGCTATTTGCGACCTTCGCCATCGAACGTTGCAAATTGGCCCGCCATCCGATATCGACGACACCGACGTTCCCTTCGGCAAAGAAGGCTTTCTGGTCCAGATATTCAAGCAACAGTTGTCGCGCAGACGCGCCGGTCGTATTGATCAGATCGACCAGTTGTCGGTCTGCCCGGATAGCCAGCATCAATTGATTGATTTCGGTCCCATCCAGCGCGAGATGGGGAGAGCGAATTCCGAGCCGCTCCTGCAACGCGGCGATGGCCGGATGATCGATACCCAGGTTGAATTTCCTGAATACATCGGCCACGGAACGGCCGGCGCTAAAGCCGAAATGGCCGAGGTCGCCTTCGGAGACGTCGAGAAGAGCCGGCAGGTGAAGCGACTGCCGCGACACGTACAGATACTCCAGGTTCATCGATGAGCCACGCGAGGCCATGATTTTTCTCGCGATAGACAGGAGGATCTGGCCATCACGCGCCAGAAAGAACAGATGGTCGATTTTCCTGCGCCGGGCCTGCACAAGAATCCACGTGACAAAAGCAAGGAGCAACGGACCGACGAAGCCGGCCGACAGTTCGGCCAGCGCCTGGGCATGCGCGCCGGCAGCATGGATCCGCAGGCGCGCGGTGCGCGCGCTACCGGCCATAGCGGACCCGAGCAACGGCGGATCGATCGCGGCCCGACCCAGCTCGCGCTCCAGTCGACCGGGCGACGCCTTGAAGAAGGGTGCGGCACGGCCTCCGGTACGCCAGACCTGAAACACGTCGGTAAAAACGCTGTCGCCAACGTGCAGGTGTTTCACGCCTTTACTTCTGGCGTCCGAAAACAGGCTTCCCGTTCTCTTGGTACGACCGTTCTCGCACGAAATAAACAGCCGGGCTGGGTCCACGTGCAAGCCGCATCCGCTCAGCATGACCTCTAGGTCCGGTCGCGAAAAATAGATGTCCGAGATAATCGCCGTCTTTCCCATTGCAGAGAAGCGATTGAACATCTCCACCATGCTGGTGATCGGACGCAACAGGTTCTTTTCGATCTCGACTTCGATGGCACGCGCCGCGGTCAGGACCTCGGCTGGCAAGCCTGCCGACGCTCCGATCTCGGCGTAAATCGTATCGAGCGTCACTTCACGCTCCAAGGTGGTTTTACGCGCGCTCCACTCCGACGAGTGCCGGATAGTCACCCATTTACGAGGCTCCACGACCTGGCCGAATTGACTTTGCAGCCGATACCCCGTGATCAGGAACACATCGGATGGCCGCCATAAGGGCCTCGTCACCAAAGTATCAAAAGCATCAAATGAAACGAGGCCATTCCCGGCCCATATTCTCTGCGCATCCCCGTCATGGATTGGAGCCCTGCCCGCCAGCAGATGCTGGATGCCGAATGCCACGAATCGTTGGTTGATGACGCGTTCGAGCACGAGATTCGTTGCCCTCATCAAAGTCCTCCGCCTTTCGAAACAAAGATTGTTCTCGTCGTTGTCGCACTCGCAGCTGCGCGCGCGACCAGGTTTTCGGCACTCCCGGTTCGGGCTCGGGACGCGTCTCTCAGACCACCGACCTCTCATTGCCGAACTGCTGATGAATATCCGGCGGTGATGACTCACCGTGCGCTCGCGCGACTACCCGAACGAGTCGTTCGGATGTCGTGAAATACGAATTTTGAAAAGGACAATGTATCGAAACACGCGGTGAGAATCTAACGACACCGCATTTTGTGAAGACCCGCGCGCTACTGTGAGAATTAAACCTGAAGATAAAGGTACCCGGGTTTTCCCACAAAGTCTAGGGAACACATTGACAAGCGGCTGCATATCAGCGATCTCTCCGAGCGTGGCCCAAGCTGCGTGCAAGACGGCCGTTTTCTTTCGAAACTATTGCTGTCGCCTCGCGATTCGAAGCGGTCGGAAACAGACTTGATGGCGTCCGATTCTATGCGGCAACATCGAGCAGACCGCTCACGAATTTTTAGCGCGTCCGGGATGACCGAGGAAACTGGATCACTGATGAGGAATGCTAATATCGACAAATTAATTGAACTGAGTTGAGCAATTTTTTCCCGATCTTTCCAACAGGTCGATTGTGACGCGGGACTGCCTCTAGAGCACCCGAGCATTTTGATGGCCAAGCGATACACGATCAATTCATGAACTGCAAGACCTCATTTCTTCCCGTGACGCAGACTTATGGATAGATCGACGCGCACTAACCTTTGCGGAGCAAAAAATTTGGACGATATATTTCCGTCCGACGGCATCAGCCGTGCTACCGATGGTTGTCCCGCCGTGTGGGGTTAAAGCCCTAATGTCTCAGCGCGACGTCTATTTCTAAGTACGATCCGGTAAAAACGCTTCTTGAAGAACTGCACGGCGCATCTCAGGACTCCGGGATGATCGATCGTGTGACGAAGGGCAGCGGCGAATCGCCTTTCGTGAACCGCCTCGGTGACATCGACCCAGCGTAGCGAGGCTTCGAGCGAGCGATGTCGACTCGCACACGCACTGCCGAGTCGTCCTGAGAGAGCATGCGATGCGCGGAAACGGGCGTTCGCTTCGAGCATGCCTCGGAGCGCCTGTCGATCCGCCGACTTATTGGTGGATAGCGAATCAATACGCCGACGATAGTGATAACCCATACCCGGATAGACGACCAATCCTGCCTCGCGTCTCACCAATACGCGCAACAAGAGATCAAAATCCTCACCGGAACGAAGGCGCTCGTCATACCACAGACCAGATAAAAGTTCAGTTCTGATCATCGGCTTGAGATAGGCGAGATGAGGCGCTTTCACCAATGCACTGGCATCGAAGGTCTTGGCCGTTTGCAGCTTAAGCAACGAGTGCCCAGTGAGCACGCCGCCTGGGTTCATAATGAGTAAGTCATCGGCTATGATCCCGCCGCCCTCCGACTCGCCTTTTGCCAGTAACGATGACAAACGACTATCATCGAACGTGTCATCACTGTCAAGGATGGTGGTCCAGCGTCCTCGCGCACGCGCCAAAGCGCGATTACGTGCAACCGAAGGCCCCGCGTTTACTTTCGACGTGAGCAAAACGATACGTTGGTCGTTCCCGGCAGCGGCGCGGACAATGTCTACACTGGCGTCCGTTGACGCATCGTCCACCACGATAAGCTCCCAGTCTGCCAGCGTTTGTCTCTGGACCGACTCGATCGCTTGTCCAATCCAACTCTGTCCATTGTAGTTGGCCATTATGACGGTAACCGAGGGAGCAGCCATACGAACTAAAATGCCATTCGCAATCGGTTCTTCGGTGCTGTCGAACTCACGAGGAGCAACCTCGGAGGTCTGATTTTCGCCAGTTGGGTTCATGGTCCTCCATGATTGCAAAGATGCAGCGCGTCGCGTAAAAGCGCTACAACTCATTTGGCACACAACCACGGCATGTGAGTCTTGCTCAGCTTCTCAAGCCGCAATCCAAAAGATCGCAATTCAGCATCCTTTGCCGGCCGTGTCGTCTACGTCTATTGCGACGAGCAAGTGGAAGAGGCGATGCCACGGTGAGGATCAACAAAGTCCGGGGAACTACGCACGGATGAAACTGTGGCTTAGACCATTTAAGCTAATATGAGTGGATATACAACAACACGATCCGCTGGCGCAAACCTATTCCGACGAACCGCACGGCTCCGTTTTAATATAGTCCTTATGGCGACGCCACGGAATGCGCTGACCGACATTGCAGAAAATCTGTCGCCTTTGTGCGACCTCCTCTGCCGCTTCGTCGGCGTACAGCCGATAGACCCGGTTACGACACGCGGCAGCCTTCGCGTTTAAGCAGCACACGTACGCGTCGGTAACCGTACCGCTCCCGGGTCTGCGGGATCTCGCGCGTACGCTGGCGTAATGCCGTCTGTGGATCCTCGAAGATGCGACCGTAGTGGTGCTGCACGCCTGTTTGACCAGACAGCGCGCCCGCTGCGTCGAAAGACCGTATTAATCCATGATGTAGGTCACTGCGTCCCTTTATCAGCGCGCGCGGGGCCGCCTTTTTTATGGCAATACCCTGCAGGATCGCTTTGTCCAGACTGAGTTTTGCAACGAGCTTCTTGAGCCGCGCATTTTCATCGTCGAACTGCGCGAGTTCGCGGACCTGGTGCGACTCCAGGCCTGCGTACAGCCTCTTCCAGCGATAGTACGTCTGATCGGAAATACCCAACTGACGGATCAGATCCGCCACCGGCATATTTGACTCGGCCCGTTTGAGCGCGGCCACGATCTGTTCTAAAAAATACTGTTTTACCTTTTGTCGCCAATCGCCCATGACAGGGGGCGCTCCAAAACACTAGCACTCATTTTTTGTCAAAAATTTCGACGGACATCAAATTGCGTCCGGTATTGTACGGGGCTGATGCCCTGCAATTCTAGCTTGACGCGATCATGGTTGTAGAATTGGATACGGTCCCTAAATCCGGCCTCCAGTTTGTCAGAGTCGTCACTGGTTGAGATAAAGAACTCGGCCTTCCGACAATCAGCCGCCAGCCGAAATGCTGCGCTGAGATATTTCAAGTACCTATCTTGACTTGCTCGCCGTCGCGGGCCAACGCAACGCTGAGGAAATTATGCCAGTCGCTTTCTAAATTAAAACCTGTCGACCTGAGCTTACTGTTGTCGATGCGACAAAAACCTATGGGTAAGCGTCGGGACAGGCGCTTACCCATTGCCAATCCCTTGAGGAGATCAAAAAAAAGTGGAATATAAAATAGGCGCTGGCGACCGACGTGATGATAGAGGTCCCTATAAGTGGGTGAAGCTATATCTGCAATATTGAACGCATCAATCCCGACCGTTTTACCGTCGTTTAGCGAAATCTGTAATAAATGGGAGACAGCCCTCGCAACGTTATGAGGGGAAATGTAATGGCTGTTCCGATACATCGTCGCAATTCGTGTCGCGCGCCCCCACGCGAGGCATTGTTCGAGCTCGCACGACCGCCGTACCATTGCAATCCTATAAAGGTCGACATGCATATGCTGCGCGTACTTTGAGATCACGGCTTCTTCCGCCCGCTTGCTTCGCGCATATTCACGCATGGTGCCGTTTTCAAAAAATTGCTTGTCGATCGCAACGTTCAGATTGAGCAATGGATTACTTTCCGTTATTAGTCGGTTCGTGGGGGAGCCATAGACCGCGATCGAACTGGCATGACCGAGATATTTGATTCCATTTCGCACGCAAGCTCGCACGAGTCGCTCAAGATTGACTTCATTGGCCACGTGCATGGCCGGTGCGCCGGGGCGACTGGCCGCTAAGTGAATCACGGCGCTCACCCCGCCCAACAGGACATCCAAATCAGCATCAGTCTGATCAATTTTGGAAAAATCTGCTTGTACCCATTCGACACGGCCGTCGGTGGGTAGCCGTCGATGGAATTGACCTCGCACTCGATAACCTTTTGCAAGCAGTTGAGTAACAATTTCCGTTCCAAGATTGCCGGTTGCACCTGTAACGAGCACCAGTGGGCTGATGTCATCCAACGAGGCTTTGTTCGTTAGTTCCGAAAGCCGCTGCGACGCAAAGCATTCTCTTAAATGGTCTGCGAGTCGGATAGACAGTGCAATAGTCATCAGGGTCGGATCGACATGGCCACTGGTAGGAAAGACTGAGGTTCCGGCCGCGTAAAGGCCTTTTATTTCGTGAACCTGAGAATTTGGGTCGACGACGCTTGATGCAACATCGAGCCCCATTCGCGTCGTGCCGGATGAGTGCCCTCTCTGAGGCAAGAAGATATTGGCGGGGTCACGAGCGGTAACAGACGGCGACAACTGGAAACCACCAATACCGGCCACCTGAAATTCTCTCGCCAACAATGCCCCGATCTCCATTACGCCGCGGCGCACCTGTTCGCCGGCATCCCAGGCGATCTTCGGTATTTGCAACCCTAGCAGGTCGCGATGCCGGGAAAGTGTGACACGATTTTGCGGTAGCGGCGGCTGCTCACAGACAACGTCTAAGTTGACGTACTCAATCTTTCTCGCTGAGTTTCTATTTACATGCCTTGCTAGCGTCTGGATTAGGTTGCCCGATGAGAGGCATGCATTTGCACGGACCGCCATATTGGTCAGACGTTGCTGCTCCTGAACGATTGGGGTTACCGATAATCCGTGCGAGTACATGAAAGCACGATGTTTAGCCACCAGCGTAAAAACGCCAAACATCGATGCAACTCCGCCCAGAGTGGGCGCCGAGAAACTACCCAACGGCGTGGTTGGATGATCCATCAGATACCGACCAACGACATCGTGCTTATTGCCTAGCGCGGTGCCCTTATTATCTTTTGAAAGGAGAAGTATGCGTGCGTTCTCCACCGCGCCAGCAGCAATCACAACGTAGCCGACATTGACAAAAATATGTCTGTTTCCTGACATAGACGAAATAATTTGAACCCCGGTGACTTTACCATCGTCACACCTGATCGCACTCGCCGTTGCATTAAGAAAGACAGTCACATCATGGTGATTTTCTTTGCGGAAGTCCTTTCCAATCCGCATCGCGTCATTCGTGCCATCCAGCGACCGCGGTATCTGCCAGAAATAGGACGAAAAGGAAGTCAACCGGTCGATCTCAGGTGGCATTATCGGTTGGCCGCTGAGCCAAAATCGGTTATTCATCAGCAGCGGATTCACCCCAAGGCGTTGGGCTGCTCGTGCCATATAAGGTGCGAGCACTTCCATACTCAGTGGCCACCCAGATTGAGCCACCCACTCGCGTTTATAAAAGTCCATGACATCGAACTGTGCCACCTCTCCCGACCACGCCATTGCGGAGCCGCCAAAAACCCGACACCGAAAATCGTAAATGTGAGTATTGGTAACCCGGAATTTCATCCGATCAGCCGGCGACATATCCCGGACGAAGTGAAGGTCCTGTCGGCCACCGACTCCATCAACCTCAACAGCATTAAGCGCTTCATGATCTTGCGTCTCTTCCAAACTACCGCTTTCGACGATGAGCAAACGCAGACCTTGTCCGGAAAGTTCGCGGGCTAAAGTCAGTCCGGCGGCACCGGCCCCGACAATCAAGATATCGAACACAGCTACATCGATATTCGCATTACGGGTTTTCTCAAGATCGACGTAAAGTGTCATCGCTTATTCTCGTGCAGTTGTTAGCGGCCTCTATGAATTCGAAACTGATGACGCCAGCATCCGCCGCCCCCGTTCAAGATAGAAGTCGCAGCTTGCACCAAGGGGCGCCGGTAAAAAGACCATGAAGAGATTTTCCGCATAGTAGTAGCTGTTCCGTAACGCATTGTTCCAGTTTAAAGTGCGGGAACCGCCTAAGCATATGAGCCAGTTCCACGAACGACGGCGTTCGATGACCGCAGCAATTGCCGCTAAATCGTAGTTATAGTCCGGAACGGCAACATTCAGGAGTTCCTACTTCCTCAGCATAGGCTAAAGGTTCCGCATCCACGCGGGAAGGCGACCGTGGAGCATCTGAAACAGTGGAGCCTGCATACCTGCAATATGCTCATTCTCTCCAAGCCAGCGCCCGATCTCGCTGTGTCGCGCTCTGCGAAGCTTCGATGCACCCCTGCGCCGTCGATTAGACGAGATGTGTGGGGGAAGCGCCATACTGGTCTGCTTTCTGCGTCTTAATGGCATGTAGTTCAGACAACCTAGCACTTGGCGTTAGGAAGTCTGGCACCCTGCTTAGTTGCTGCACGGCAGTGAAAACGTCGTACGCAAAGACATTCCGCCTCGCCACTTCTGAAATATAGGTATTTTTCGCCTATGTTTGGCGGAACCCGCGAACAGCAAAGCTGTACCGTTTTATGGAATGGTATCTCGCGAAAGGCTTGCCAATGCGTTCGAGTGGCCCGAACTGTTTAAGCTGGAGGTAGTTGATGAACGTCGAAGGCAGCAAGTGTTTAGCAAAATCCACCGATCTTTTCTTTTCGATCGTTATTGCCAACTACAACTATGCGCGATTTGTTCGTCAGGCCATTGAGAGCGCACTGACACAGGATTGGTCCGACACTGAAATAATCGTTGTCGATGATGGTTCAACGGATCACTCTGCCGAAGTTATTCGTTCATTCGGCGACAGCATTACTGCCATATTTAAGGAGAACGGTGGGCAGCGCGAAGCGAATAACGTGGGGTTCGAACGAAGTACGGGTGACGTTGTGATCTTCCTCGATGCGGACGACATTCTCGTTCCCGGCGCGCTGCGCTCAATTGCTTCGGTCTGGCGACCCGGCCTCAGCAAGGTACAGGTGTTGATGGAGCGCGTGAACGCGCAAGGTCTACCCATACAAAACGCGATTCCGAAGATTCGAAACGTAATTCCAAAAATTCCGCCAGGACTCTCGTCGGGCGCAATCCGTCACTGGGCTTACGAAACGTCTGAATATCCAACACCGCCGGGCTCCGGAAACGCTTACGCGCGTCACTTTCTCGAGAAGATCTTCCCACTCGATTCAACCTATGATTCTTTCACGGATTCAACATGTATTGCAATGGCGCCTTATATGGGCGATGTCGAGACAATCGCCGCACCATTGGTGCTCTATCGCATGCATGGCGCCAATGACAGTGCTATGAGTGCAAGCGTGAGCAACTTTGGGCGCGAGATCGCCCGGGCACTAAAGCGCCACAGTGCTGCGTGCAAAGCCTGCGCAATGACCGGCCAGCGTTCGCCGCCGCTTAGCAGCCTTTTTGCTGCGCCTCATTTGCTTCAACTGCGCGTGGCTTCCTTACGATTAACGCCTCAACAGCATCCCTTGCCTGGCGATAGCCGCGCTCGCGCCCTTCGCGATGCAATCTCCATCCCGTTTCGCAAAAGTTTTGAGCGTCCGGGGTTTCGCTGTCTTATTGCGGGATGGAGCATCGCCACCTTGCTTGCACCCAAAGCCATCGCGAGCAGACTTATACGCCGCCGATTCATTTGAAGGTATCCCCGCCGCCCATTAATGCCTTCCGTCCTTGCGTGTGAGTCGCCATGAAAGAAATGACCGTTGTGATCTGCAACTATAATTGCGAAGATTTCCTCGCAGAGGCAATTGATTCGGCCCTCGCACAGGACTACCTGAATACCCACGTTATTGTGATCGACGACGGATCGACAGACGGGTCGCGTCAGGTCATGGCTCCCTATGGCGCGCGCATAAAGACCGTCTTCAAAAAGAATGGCGGACAAGTGTCGGCCTATAACGTGGGGTTGAATCTGGCCAAAACTGATTATGTGCTGTTTCTCGATGCCGATGACGTGCTGTATCCGGGCGCTGTGACCGGCGTGATGCGGCACTTTGAACGCGAAAACCTGGCAAAAGTGCAGTTCCGCCTAGATATCATCGACCACACCGGCAAGTTAATGGGTGCCTATGTACCTCACTCGCGGATTGACGGCGACTGCGGAAAACTTTTGCTCGACGGGTGGCTTTACCCGTCGCCACCGGCCTCCGGAAATGCATATAGCGTGAGTGCGCTCAGAAAAATTTTCCCGGTTCCCGAATCAGTGGTTGACCGACACGGTGCTGATTTTTATGCAATCTATGGGTCGGCTCTGATCGGGTCGGTTTCAAGCATCCCGCTTTCTCTCGGCGGATATCGGGTATCCGCCGACGCGGGGAGAGACGTGTCATTTGCTAATTCCGATCAGGCGGGGAAGGCACCGCGAGCGATCATATCGCGCTGGGTGACGCTGCGTGAGCTGGCATCGCGCCGACTGGGAATGCAACTGCCGCCGGATTTTCATGATTTTTCATATGAAAGAGCCTATTTTTATTCGAGTGTCTATCGGGCACCGTTTATAACCAGATGGCGGTGGATGTTTAGAGATTCACACCGTTATCTGCATACGATCGTGGCAAATCCATTCTGGAGTCTGAAGAAGAAAGTTGGAACGCTCGCATTGTCCAGCCTTTGTCTGCTTCCATATTCACCTATCGCTGACTACGCGGTTCGTTACATCTGCAATCCGTTAGCTCGCAATAGCGCGCGTTAGAAGGGGGCTTTGTAGCTGGCCAGCGGCCCCCGGATGTATTGACCTACCAGCGGCTGCAGCGAGAGGCAACAACATTGCGATGCCGTTGACCGTAGTTTGGCAGTTCACGCTCTTTTCTAAAGCTTGCGCCAACATGAACGCACAGAATGCCTTGTGGTCAGGGCATCCCAATGCGGATCTCCTGAGGGCCGCAAGGGTACTGATTGACGCGGCTAAGGGCGATCGTGAACGGTATCGCCTGCAGCGAATCGGCAAAGAACTCCCTGTTTGGTCAATATCACTTTTGTCTGGGTCGCCGTGGCGTCGAGCCTTGAAGTCATGCGGTCGAGCAGCGATCCCGATCACGAAAGTTCCAAACGTGGTCCGATGCGAAGGACTCGTTAGCGCACTGATACTTGATGCGTTTTGGCCCGATTCGACCGCCATAAAATGAAGACTGCCCTCTCTTCGGAGAAGTAGGACCTGGATGAGAGGCGAAGGCGGTCCAAAATAGAGGGCACTGTCCGTTCCATCTCGACCCAAAGCAGAGCGCCGCATAAATTACCCGATTGACCGGTACAGACGAAGTCGCAGGTACCCGATGCAACGTCTCGCCGTGGCCGATCCGCGTCCATGAGATGCCGCTACCCAACCGCCTATTTGGAATAGCGGACGGAGACAAGATCGCATGAATCGAATAAGTCGGGATCAACCACGGCCCGTTTGCTCGCCCGCGCGATTGCCCGGTCAGGCGAGCCACTGTCGAGCGGCTCCGCCAGACATAGCAGGCCCGCGAATTCACCTTTCAAAACTCCTCCGTGTTTAAGAGTTAGTCTATTTGGGCATCATTCAAGGCGGCCCACGTTTCGCAAAGCGTGCTTCTGTCGCTTGGCCAGAATGACGAGGTATAAAATCGTGCAACCGTGAGCGAAACTTGAAAATGGATCGCGATGTAAGATTGCTCTTTTTATTTGTGGCCGTATGGCATGCCCGGCCAGACCTGAGCAATGAGGCGCACATGGACGATCCGTCTTCCGAATCTGTCATCGACACCATCATCCAAGCGGCCGAGCGCCTCGGCCGGACACAAAAGGCGCTTGCCGAGGCGGCGGGTGTTTCGCGGGAGAACGTGTCGCGCATTAAGCAGCGGGGGTCGGCCCGTCTCGACGTTCTCGAGCGACTCGCCTGTGGTGTCGGTCTACGGGTGGTCGCCGTCCCGGCGGAAATTGAGCCCGGCAGCCGGCCGGTCATGCAGACCCAACAATGTGCTCGCAGGGCCACATTCAAAGAGCGTCACCCGGAACTGGTGTGGCCCAACAGTCCGGCGCGCCCTGCTCGACCCGAGTTTTAACACCCTACTGGATGTTGCCGTCGAGTTTGGACCGGATGCAATCGAGCGTGAGTGGGTGAGCCTTCTACAAGATCCTCCCCGGGAAGTCCGCCGCGCGGCGCCCGTCACGGAGCACATTTTGGGGAACATCCGGCGTGGATACGAAGAGGCTTCGCGCTGATACTCGACTGGTCTCGGAGCGTTTAAACACGCATCCGCTTCTTGAGGGCTTCGTGCTGATTGGCGACACCTCACGGACGCTGCGAATCGGACACCGCCTCAGCGAGGAACTGGTTTTCGCATGGCTTGGGCAGACGCTTCCCCACCGGCGGCTTGGCGTTCTTGCGCGCGAGCTAGCAGATGCCGGAATGCCGATGCGGCTCAACCATAGTGCGATTATCGAGGAGTCATTCTCCAAGGACGGCCTTGCGCTAAAGGACTATCAACAGTATCTCGCGATGGATGCGGTGAAGGTGACGTTCGTCTGTCTGGACCCGCCAGCGGGCAAAGCATTGGAAGGCGAACAGAGCGATCCGCTTCGGGTCGCCACGCCGGACGAGATCTTCTCGACAACATGTCTCGCTTGCGCCGAGCGGTCAAAGATTTGTGATTGGTTCGATCTATACGTACTCATGACCCGTCATGGCTACACAATCGTCGACTTCTACCGCGTTTTCGTGCGTTACGACGCGTTAGGCAAGTACGACATTGCGGCGATGCGTCTGCGTTCCGGGCGCACGCAAGCCGGCGATGAGGGGGATGAGCGGATGCTTATGCTCGAAGACGCCCCACCGCTCGAGGACATGAAACGGTATTTCAATGAGGAAGTCGACCGGCTCGAAGTGGGGCTTGCGGCAGGTGCCTTTCGCGCCGCGCGCCGCCTGTACGATCAGGGCTAGGCGTGTTCATTTTTACCCGATACGGGGCTGCGGACAAAATCTTGGACTACCTAGAGGTAGCCCGTGTACTCGTACGAAGAACGCAATCGAGGAGTTCGGCTGTATCTGAAGTTGGGCAAGCGCATCAGGGCGACCTGTTGATTTTCACCGAGTCTTAACACACCGGGGATGCGGACATTTTCCTGGACTGATTTACGTCGTTAGCCCGAGGCTTTCACGGTACTCGATGGGGCTGAGATAGCCGAGGGAGCCCTTGATCCGTTTGTCGTTGTACCAGCAAATATAGGCGTTCAGCGCTTCAACGAATTCCGCGATGGTTGTCGAACGCCAGTCCCTTGGATAGAACATCTCGGTCTTCAGCCTGCCGAAGAATCCCTCACATGCCGCGTTGTCTGGTGAGCAGGCTTTACGCGACATGGATCGGACCAGATTAGCTTTTGCAACTCGCGATAGCCAGCCCGGCCAACGGTAGTGGCCCCCCGATCTGAATGCACGATTGACGTCTCATCGTCCTCGGTCACGGTCTCGATAGCCGCATCTAACATGGTATTCACGAGCTCTGCGTCGGGGCTTGTGCCAATCGTCCAGCTGACTACCATGTCATCGAAGCAGTCGATCATGGGCGTTAGATATACCTTTCCCGCGGGAATCTGGAATTCGGAGATATCCGTGACCCACTTTTCGTTCGGGGCGTCAGCGTGGAAATCGCGATTGATGATGTTATCTGGGGCAGGGCTGATTTCTCCGATATAAGAACGATATCGGCGACGCTTGGGCCTGGCCGCGTGGAGGCCGCCTTGTTTCATGAGGCGACGCACGACTTTCTCCGATAGAAGCACCCGTTGTCGGCTGAGCGCTGCCTGCACCCGACGATAGCCGTAGGGTCCGTGATTGTCCTCGAAGATCTCAGCAACGGTACAACGGACCTCTGCATATTTGTCGGCAAGCCGTATGGACGACCGATGGTAGAAATAGGCACTGCGCGCCAGGTCTAACCGCGCAAACATCTCAGCCAAACCATATTCTTCTCTCAGGGCGTCAACCAGCGTCGTCTTCTCCCGGTTGCTCAGGAGTGGCAGGTCGACGCCCAGTTCTTTTTTTATGAGTTCATTCGCCTTCTTTAGCAGGTCGCGTTCAAGCTGTAGATTGCGAATGTCGCGCCGGAGCCCTTCGATCTGCCGCTCCAGTTCATCCCGATCCGTCTCTGTGCGTGATCCCTTGTCGCGTTTCATGGATGCAGGGGCCTCCCGGCCGAGTAACTGGTTCTTCCAGTTGTACAGCGTCACCCTGTCGACGTCCAGCTTTCGCGCCACCGCCTGTGCGCTTCCTTGCCGTGTGCACAGTTCGTATACCGCGGTCTGCCTGGCGGCTAATGACGCGGCCGGTCGCCCTCGTTTGCCAACCACGTATTTCCTTGCTCCCGGATAGTGCTCGCGAACCCACGCCGTCAGTATCTGGCGACAGGGGTAGCCTAATGCCCGGAGGGTGAAGCTGACGCACCGCCCGTGATTGACGTAATGCTCGAGTGCCAGGTTCTTCTGCTCCTCTGAATACTTCGGCTTTACGCGAACATAGTCTTTCTGCAGATCGCCACTACTCTCGAATTCCGCACACCACGCCTTGAGAGAATTCTTCGTCGGGTAACCCAACTGGCGAATTGTTGCCTTGACGCGCTTCCCGAGCTTCAGGTACAGCTCGACCGCCCGAACGCGGTCTTCGTATGAATACATGGACTACCTTCAAAGTAGTCCAGGATTTTGTCCGTATCCCCGGTGGTCAGTTCGGCGTGGACATCAACAGTCATCGTTCAGAATCAATACGAAGCGAGCATCATGCTGCTGAGTAAGTTCGTCGATAAAACCAAGGATTTCGTCAACCGATAGCTTCCGATGCTTCCGCTCAATATCGTCGAGCACGACGATGCGGCCGCGGAGAAATTGGGCACCACCAATAGGGCCAGCTCATCGAGAGCGCCGAACGCCCGGTTGACCGATTTCAAAACCTCCGATCCGGCTTTCGCGATCCTGCGGATGCGCTCAGCTCAAGCCGAATCGTCAGCGGCTACAGGCACCGCCGCGCAGCGCTTTGAGTTGTAGTTGATTAATATCCGAGACGCCGAAGACAGATACATAAACCGCGCGCCCGATCTCATCATCCCCGCTATTCTCCTTGAAGTTGCGCCATAAATGGCTCTTTCCAGTGCTCCATTTTCCCGACACCGCGATGACACGGTTTTCTTGATCCTGCAGCGCTGCAATCAAATGTTTCTTGGTGTCTTCCAGCGACATGTTTGCCTCGTATGTGTGTGTTGCCGATCGTCTACGATTATGCCCGCGCGCCACTACAGGAGCCCGCTAGTGCCGCGGGATTCCTGACTTCTGCGAACGGTGAGTCGCATAAGTTGCAACAAGTCAACGACTGCTTCCAGGTGCAGAAGAGACGATCAAACTGCGCAATTCAGTTCGCCGCAAATGTCGCTTGTTGGCCGGCTCGAGGCAGTGTCACCCGTGATTTGCTCGCCGCAAAGCGGTCCTTGAGCAAGAGGCTACGAGACTCCGAACATAAACTGAACGACGACCTCGAACGGCTGTTCATGGCCGAGCCCGTGTGAAAACGCGCGTTGAATGTCGCACCTGAAAAAACGACCCTTCAGATCGCGCTGTATTGGCGTGGCTGCCACTTGGGAAGGATAAAGCGACACCCGAAAACAGAGTACTTTCGCGTTTTCACACGGCCTTGACCCACAACGGACGGTCGTCTCGCTAAATCGCTGACATTGGGCATCAAAGCCTTCGCCGCAAACCTGCCCAAGCGTACGTTATGCTGCGAAGCACGAACGCACGTGAGTCGACTACATGCTTAACAACGATCACCCCAACCTTAAAGACCTCGATGGTCGAGTTGCTGCCTTCCTTGCCGATTCGGGCGGGGCGTTCAGCGGAGCCTATCTGGTTGCAATCAACGGCGCGTTGATGCTCCAAGGCGCGCGAGGCCTTGCCAATCGAGAGTTCGAAGTGCCAAACGGGCGGTCGACGCGGTTCCGCATTGGCTCGATTACGAAACAGTTCACCGCCGCCGTTGTTCTGCTACTTGCTGAACAGCGAATGGTTACGCTTGATGACCCGGTCGGTCGTTTTTTGCCCGAAACGAACAATGTATGGCGCGACGTTACGCTCCGAATGCTGCTCTGCCACCGTTCAGGCATCCCGAGTTACACATCGCTGGAGAGCTTCCCAAAGGAGATATCGAAGATTGATCGCACACCCCGCGAAATTATCGGATTAGTGCGTGAGCTACCACTGGATTTCGCACCTGGATCGCGGGCGCTGTACAGCAATTCCGGATATACCGTGCTGGGCTGCGTGATCGAACAGGCATGTGCACAAGCTTATGCCGAGGTGTTGCGATCGCTACTATTCGAGCCGCTAGGAATGGCGGATACCGGGTGCGACGATGGTCTTTCAGTTATTCCGGCTCTGGCAAGCGGCTACGTCTATGACGATGGGGAATGGCTGCGTGCTCCGCATATCGCTATGAGCTTACCTTTCGCCGCTGGCGGTCTATATTCGACAGTCGATGACCTTGCCGTCTGGCATCGCGCATTACATGATGGCCCCCTTTTGCGGGACGATTCCCGCAGCGTCATGTTCACCGATCACGGCGATGGTATGGGACTCGGGACAATGGTCAACAAGGGCGAACCGCGAATCCGATTTCATGGGGGCGGGGTAAACGGTTTCCTTGCCGCCGCGTCGCGCGTGTTTGCCGAGAACTGGACGGCGGACGTAATTGTGCTGGCAAACAACGGAAACGCTGATCCAAAGCTGAAAGCTGATCCTTTCTATATTTCGAAAGGTTTGCTTGCGCTCGCATCGGGCAATTCAGTTGATGCGCCGGGAATCATGCCTCTCGGCTAGCTGGTATCGGTTCGATTGTTAACTATGTGGCGGCGCACGACGAGTGACGCCTCTCCCGTCCGACCCCCAAGGGACATTCAGTTTTGCGCAGAGCGGCTGTTCGCGCAGCGGATAATGCAACCTTTTGGCCAACGCGCCCCCAGATCATGACCATTACTGCTTTTGGCCCCGTCCAAGCCGGTCCCAACGGGGACTCTTTCCATCTGGCAGTTCCGGGTACGCCTGCCTCGCTTGTGCTCTGCCTTGCGGATCCCAATCGCCCGTCGACGACTCTGGACACCCTGCGCGACGGGCAGATGGTCTCGGCCGTGGAACTGTACGCGCTGCTGCCGGCTCTTGCCGACGCACACTGGAAACCCATGGACAGCGGCGGCCTTAATGGGTTCAGGATCGGCTGGATCGAACATCTGGACGAGTTGCGGGTCATCCTCACGGTCAACGGCACGACCCGCCAAGATATACCCGGCAGGGCGTTCGTGGCCATGACGGAGGCTGCGAACGCCGTGTCAGAGGCGCTCCGCCTCGCGCGCGATGCGATGACCGGTTACTTGCTTTTGACGGCGGGCGGAAAGGAATTCACGGCTTTCATCCGCCCCGATAACAGTTGGTGGGTTGCGGAGTCGGTGTCGACGAACGACGCTCGGCGAATTGCACGCGTGAAGGCCTATCGCACCGATGACAATCCACAGGCAGCACTTAGAGCATGGGCGTCCTCGCAGGGACACCCTGTGATCATCAAGCAGCGTTAGGCCGCCATGTCCATTGACCGCTGATAGCCCCGCCACTTCATGCAGACAGCACGAGTCTACTCGGGAGGGACAGTCGTCGCCCTCGAAAACGACGGCTTATTCCCACGTGGTGGAGCGACGTCAACCCGACGTCTTCTGTCAGCCTTCGGTCAACCATCCCTCCATCTTCATTCGCTCACGAACCGTGTCCGCATTCCAGGCCGTCAAGACCTCGTGAGCAGTGCAGTAGGCTCCGTCAGAGAGCCAAGGTTTGACTGACTTAAACCGGTCCAACCAGAACCGTCCTGCTGCGGGTGGGGCGTCCGGTTGATGCAGAGCGCTATCAACGATGTTCGCCGCTTCCAACTCCAGCAGTGCAGCGAACGTCGGCTCATCAAGTTCCGCTAAGGTTCCAAGAGACGGAAGAGGAACGGAGTAAGCTCCGGCCGCTTGAGCGGAGAAGAACGCATGACGATCCGCCAGGCAAAAGAGATACACAAGCGCCTCGGCATCCTCGCCGATTATTTCTTGTATCTCTGGGCGTCGTTCCAGCGAAACGGCCTTTTCGCGAAATTCCTCAGTCCCATAGATACTGTGAAACGCTGCGGCCGCGACAAGAGCGTGTGGACCGCCCCACTTCGCAATCCATCTGCCGGTCTCGATAAGATGCGATGTCAGTGGTCGCCTAAAATGAAAAATTTGGTCGGTGCCGAACTTGCGGACTTCGCGCTGCAGTTGCTCAAGCATAAGCACCCCTCATGGTCGACGGTGCTCAATTGTTAGCGATGTAGCCCGAACTGTCGAACTACTCAAACTGGCCGAATACTGACTCATGCGTTTTGCATGAAAGCGCCGATGCGAGGCGATCGTGCGAGAGACGGCCAGGTTTGCCTGCAACCGCACATTCGAGCCAGTGTAATGCGCAGAACCTTCTGACCTGTCAGGCGGTCGAAAATGCAAGATCCTAAAACCGGAAGTCTGCGCAGGGAACCACCAACACGATGGCAGCAGCTGCAACCCCGATTGATCCGATTGTCGGCATTCTTGACGCTTTCGACTCCCACCAGATCGTTGCGATGTGTGATGGCGGCCACGGATGTGAGCAAGCTTATGCATTCCGCGCTTCGCTGATCAGGGATCCCAGATTTCCGCGTATCGTGAACGACATTGTGGTTGAAAGTGGAAATTCCCTCTATCAGGAAATGATGGACCGGTTCGTCGCTGGAGAAGATGTGCCCGATATCCAGCTCCGACAAGCGTGGCAAAACACTACGCAGCCCCACGACGTATGGGACCGTCCAGTTTATGAAGGGCTATTTCATGAAGTCCGGAATTTGAATGCCTCCCTTCCAAAAGACCGTCAGATACGCGTATTGCTCGGTGATCCGCCGATAGACTGGTCGAAAATCAACAACGCAGAGGATCTCAGCAACGCTTGGGGCGCGGTGGGTGATCGCGACAGTTGCGCCGCAGAAATTATCCAACGCGAGGTCTTGGACAAGCACCGCCGCGCCTTGGTGATCTACGGTGGCATGCACTTGTTGCGTAAAAACCTCTGCTGGCAAGCGAAGGACCGGCCGCATGGGACACAACAATTCAACCCGTTAGCGACGGGCGTGGTTTCCATGTTGGAAAGCCAAGGCACCGAAGTCTACTCTGTGTGGGTGCCCGTGCTAATTGATCTGGCGACTGTTCAGTCCGAGGTCTCGTCGTGGCACAGGCCAAGTCTTGCGCATATTGAAGGTACGCAGCTCGGGATATCAAGCTTCCGGTCCTATTACCCGCACCCTTTGTTCGTTAGGGACGGCGATGGCCTCGTGGAGCTTTATGTGGACGCCGCACTCTCTCCAGTGATGGAAAAGCAGTTCGACGCCATCCTCTATCTGGGGCCGCCTTCCGAGTTGACCTGGAGCCAGCTATCTCCTGGACTCTCCGCCGACCCGGAATACCTCAAAATGCGGTCAACCCGACTTGCATGGGCTGGAATCCCTCTCTCAGTTGATCTGGAGAAGCCCCGCCAAACTCCTGACGTTGACTGATCCCATTGCATCATTTTCGCGTCAGGCAGGCAGAACTGAGCGTCTGATTGTCGACAAATTGGCTGTCGACGGTGAACGTCTCAAATTGGCCGAGGCTGTGTAAAAACGTGCAGAACAGCCGGTTAGTGAAGGCCTGTGGGAAGCACGATTGCGTTAGACCGATACGCAAGCGGACGAAGCCA
>NZ_JBNDKS010000016.1:0-28783 GCF_050435665.1 Paraburkholderia sp. GAS333 | reverse complement strand
ACTTCAACCACCCGGCACCGCTTCGTTCTGCGTCGCTGCGTCTGCAGCAGAGAAACGAGATTATGGCGATCAGACCGAACCCCGTCAACCCCCTTCCGCGAATTTTCTTGCGGGCAGACCGCGCAAGACGCCGGAAACGTACAGCCCCTATATATGGTGAAGAAAGAGGCCTAGCACGTCATGTGAAAAACCGAGACTTGTTCTATAGTTGAAGGCTTGCATTTAGCCTAGTGCGCGCCATATACAACCTACGTCGGCACTCGGCCCGGCCCGCCACCAGCGGGGCGCAAGCAGTACTGCGACAAACGCGCATCACTAATTGGTGTGCCCCCATGAGCGCGAAGGCGCAACCTCGTATATAATGCGAGCCGCGCGATTTTCGCATTTTTCTATCGGCCCGCTTCGAGCGGGCTCATCTTTTTGCTCTCCAAGAGCACAAGCCAAACAACCGCGTTGAGTCACTCAGGTGATGTTGAGCCATGCTCGAAACGCCTGACGGTCGCGTCTTGCGTCTCATAGCGAAGCCTCTAGAGGAGAATACGTGAACCCTTTTGATCGCGAAGATTCGCAACACGAAAACGCCAGCTATACAGCCAAAGCCCCGTCCGGTCGCACGGCCAAGGGCAAGGCAGCTGGCAAAGCGATCCCCGTTGCAGCAGAACTCGCGCCGCAACAAGCCGAAGAGCGTCAGCGCCAGATGCGCGCGCTGATCCAGCTGGGTAAGGAGCAAGGCTACCTCACCCACGCCCAGATCAACGACCACCTGCCCGACAACTTCGCGCAAACCGCGGCAATCGACAGCATCGTCAGCGCGTTCAACGACATGGGCGTGCAGGTCTACGAACAGGCCCCCGACGCTGAAACGCTGCTGCTCAACTCGAACGCGCCCGCCGTGGTGTCGGACGATCAGGCAGACGAAGAAACCGAAGTCGCTTTGTCGACGGTCGACTCCGAGTTCGGCCGCACGACCGACCCGGTGCGTATGTACATGCGCGAAATGGGCGCAACCGAACTGCTGACGCGCGCAGGCGAAATCGCCATCGCGAAGCGTATCGAAGACGGTCTGCATGAGATGGTGCAAGCCATCGCCGCCTGCCCGCTCGCGATCTCCGCGATTCTGGCAAGCGCCCAGCAGGTCGCCGACGGCGAACTGCGCATCGACGAACTGGTCGACGGCCTGAACGAAGAAACGGTCGCGGCGGAAGACGAAGCGCCCAGCGCCGACACGGCCGCCGACGACGACGCTGACAGCGACGGTGACGAAGACGAAGATAGCGACGACGACGTCGGCCCGGCGGATTCGTCGGCTGCGGACGAAGCGCGTCTGAAGCAACTCACGAGCGACTGCCTCGAAATTTTCGCCAAGGTCGGCATGTTGTCCGACGAGATGAACGCTTCGCATACACGCGGTGACGTCAGCTCGAAGGCCTATCTGCGCGCACGCGAAGAAATTCAGCAACACCTCGCGAAAATTCGCTTTACCGCGCGAACGATCGACCGCCTGTGCGGCGACGTGCAGCACCAGGTTGCGCAAGTTCGCGCGATCGAGCGGAACATTCTGCAAATCGTCGTTCAGAAGAGCGGTATGCCGCGCGAGAAGTTCATCGAGTCGTTTGGCGGCCACGAAGCCGACCTCGGCTGGACGGAACGCGCTGCACGCGGCAACTCGACGTACGGCCCGGCGCTGGAGCGTCATCTGCCGGCGATTCAGTCCGAACAGCAGAAGCTGATCGAGATCGAAGCCACGGTTTCGCTGCCGCTGAAGCATCTGAAAGAAGTCAACCGCAAGATGGTCGCGGCTGAATCGAAGATGCGCAAGGCGAAGAGCGAGATGATCGAGGCGAATCTGCGTCTCGTGATCTCGATCGCGAAGAAGTACGTGAACCGCGGCATGCTGTTCCTCGACCTGATCCAGGAAGGCAACATCGGCCTGATGAAGGCGGTGGACAAGTTCGAATACCGTCGCGGCTGGAAGTTTTCGACGTATGCAACGTGGTGGGTTCGTCAGGCTGTGACGCGTTCGCTCGCCGACCAGGCTCGCACGATCCGCGTGCCGGTGCACATGATCGAAACGATCAACAAGCTGAACCGTATTTCGCGCGAAATCCTGCAGCAAACGGGTATGGAAGCACATCCGTCGGTGCTCGCGGAACGCATGGAACTGTCGGAAGAAAAGGTTCGCGGCATCCTGAAAATCGCGAAGCAGCCGGTTTCGATGGAAACGCCGGTTGGTGACGACGGCGACGCGACGCTCGGCGACATGATCGAAGATTCGGCGGCTTCGTCGCCGGCCGACGCTGCAATGCAGGCCGACTTGCGCGCCGCCATCGACGACGCGCTCGACTCGCTGTCGCCGCGCGAAGCGAAGGTGCTGCGTATGCGTTACGGCATCAACACGAAGTCGGACCACACGCTCGAGGAAGTCGGCAAGCAGTTCGACGTCACGCGTGAACGGATTCGTCAGATTGAAAGCAAGGCTATGCGCAAGCTGATGCACCCGAGCCGCGCTGACCGTCTGAAGTCGTTCCTCGACCGCTAATCCAGCGGTTTAGTTAGCGATCGCGCTTGCCGTGCAACAGGCACGGCAAGCGCAGTTTTTCTCCCGCCTTGCCCCCTCCGCTTCACCCCTCCCCGCTTTCCCGCCTCATTTCCAGCATCAAATAAGCAGCGACACAAGGCCGCCAATGGTGATACCCGCCGCCAGCCAGCGTCCGGCTGTGTAGAACGAGTTGCCGTCCGATTGCGGCTGGTCCGGCCGCTCGAGCCCAAGCGAGCCGTACGCAAACGACTTCACCGGCGAGACATCCGAACCGGAATCCGTATCGCCGTCTCCCGACGTATCGCCCGTCGTGGCGTCCTGCGTCGCATTCCCGGTCTGAGAGGGTTGCGCAGATTGAGTCGCCTGCGCAGCGAGCGCCGCGCCGTCCGTGGAGATGTTGACCGCGTCATCCTGCGACGGCGTTCCAGATGTGCTGGTCTGCGCGGCGGGGTCGCTCGCGGCGGCCGTGCTGTTCGTTGTTGCTGGCGCCGCTAGCTGCGTCGTCGTTGGCAATGTGCTGTTAATTTGCATTGCTACCTCCGTTCATGTCGCTTAAGGCACGCGTCGCGCCGTCGGCTGCGGAAAGCCAAGTCGCCGTGCATCGGCGATACATGGCGACTCACGCAGCGGGGCAACGCGCAATCGGTCATAAACTCTATCGACGCTCGCTAGCCGGAACTTGAGCATTGGTAAGGCGCAGTAAGCGTACTTGTCGGTTGATCGACGGCAGGCTGAAAATCAGCCACGGCTGGGTGCGGCGTGGTCACCTTCAACTGTGCCGGCTGTCGCCAGAGAGCAAACCGCCCTCAAACGCCGCCTCACTGCCTGAAATACTCGCTGTCGCGCTGTCGCGGCAAGCGGCAAGCGCCATCCGGCAAGCACCGCGAGCCACCAGCAAAACAACCACCATCCCCGCCGCCTTGGGCACGCTCGTTGCGCGCTCCTCACTACGCTTTTACGAGGAGCAAATCATGACCACACTCGATCCCTCAAAGCCGGCATCCGCCGACCCTTCCGCCGCGCAAGGTGCAAACATAGTTGGAATGGGCGTGGGCGAAGGCCCCGGTCCCGATGTGATGGCTGCGTCGACGCTCGACGGCAACAAGGTGATTTCGTCCGATGGCGAACATGTCGGCAAAATCTCGGACATCATGCTCGACGTGCGCGGCGGACGGATCGCCTACGCGGTGCTGTCGACGGGCGGCTTTCTCGGCATAGGCGACACGCTTCACGCGATCCCGTGGAGCGTCCTCACGCTCGATACCGACGACCGCTGCTTCGTGCTCGACGCACCCGTGGAGCGGATCAGGAGCGCACCCGGATTCGATAAGGATCACTGGCCGTCGATGGCCGATGTGGAATGGGGCGCGTCGGTCCACGCTTACTACAATCGTTCGCCGTATTGGGCGGCGACGCGCGGTGTGGCGCAGGAACGGGAGTCGAACCTCTAGCACTCCCGGCGCTGCCTTCAGCCCAAAGGCACACCGGCATTCCATCGTTGTCCACAGAAATTGTTCTTAAGCCTGTGGACAACCTGCGCATGACTCATCCAAGTCATTGATCGCACTGGATTTCGTGCGTCCGCTCTCAACGGGTCGCACGATCCTGATTCAGGGCACCACGAAACGCTTGACCAGCGTCAACTCCCCAGCCTTGCGCATCGGCACGCGGATCGTTTCGCTCTTTTCGTCCGGCGTGTTTTCGTTTGTGATGATCGTGATTTGCGCGACGGTCATATCGCTGCCGCTATCGCCGCTACCGTAGTAATTCACGAAAACCAGATACGTCCCCTTCAACGGCGCCGCCGACGAATAAATCTCGGGCCCATAGCCGGTCGTCACGTCGACATCGAGCGAGCCGCCGTTGGCTGTCACGCGGTCGCCGTACCATGCGTGCGCGCCATCGGGCGACACCACGTGCAAATCGAGATCGGTTCCGTCGGTGTCCCACGCGAGCACTACGCGCAGCTTAGGCTGGGTTTTGCCGCTGTACGCGTCGTAAAACTGCACGCGTTTGCGGCTGCCGTCCGGCGCGCGAAGTTCGACGCTATTGCTGCCGGAAGGGAACGCATAAGGACGCGAAAACTTGCCATCTTCCTCCACGCGCTGCGGCAATGGCGTACCGTCGACCACCAGCGTGCCGACCGACTTGCCGCTACCGTCGCCCTTGCTCTTGTTTTTCGGCGTATTGCGGATCTCTCCCTCGATCAGCGCGAACTTCGACTGCCCCTCCGGCGTCGACACCGACACCGCCGGGTAATGCACGTCCTGCGTATAACGCGCGCTGTCGCCGCTCGTATTGCGCCAGCCGTTCAGCGGCGCGGCGAAATCGATCTCGCTCGCGTGCGCCGCCGTCGCAGCCTGCAGGCAGACGGCGACGAGCAGTCCGCGAGCCGCTTTCACCCACCCCGTCGTGGTATCGAACTTCATCGTCAATGCTCCCGTTCCGCTGTCAGAGTCGCTCGCTTTTCACGAGCATCAGGTCGCCGATTTTGCGCAGCGGCACGACCATCGTTTCACGTCGTTCGTTCGGCGTGTTTTCGTTGAATACCAGCGTCAACGTCGCGGTGATCACATCGCGGTCGTGCGCGGCGGCGTCGAAGTTATAGCCGGTCGAATCGAAATTGCCCCAGTAGTTCAGAAAGAACAGCCACGTTCCACGCTGGGGCGCCGCCGACGAAAAAATCCCCGGCCCCGCGCCGTCGACGGAATCGACATCGAAACCGCTACCGTCCTCCAGGGTCGGATTGGCGAAGAACGCGTGCAAACCGTCGGGCGTAATCACATGCAGATCGACCTGCGCATGCGGATCGTCCCACGTGACGATCGCGCGCAGTTTCGCCTGCGGCTTGCTGCGGTCGGCTTCGTAGAACTGCATGCGTTGATGCTGCCGGCCATCGGCGGAAATCAGTTCGATGCTGTTCGACCCCGCGCCGAACGCCCACGGCCGCGCGAACGCGCCTTCGTCGTCGGTATAGAGCGGCGTGGGATTGCCGTTGACCACAAGCATGGGCGGCCTGCGCGCGTGTTTGTCGATATGCCGCAGGCGTCCCTCGATCAGCGTGCGGAAGCGCTGCGCACCACGATCGACCGGCGGCTTGGGGTACGCCGCGACGAACCGCTCGCCTTCGTTCGTCAGCCCGCTATGACGCCAGCCGCCGAACGCGCCGGTCAGATCGGCGATGAGGCCGGCGGTATCGGCAGCGTTTGCCGACTGTGTGACGACGCTCGCAAACAGCATCGTCACGGCAAGCGCTACCACCACGCAGCCACGCGAGCAGCGCCCGGAAACCGCTCGGCGGGACAACGATAAAAATGGGCGCGTAACGTCGTTCATTGGATTGGATTATCGGTACGGATCAGCGTGCGCGCGGTGCGTTCGACAAACGCCTCGTCGAGCCCGCGCGGATGATGCTGGAACGCAAGATGCAGATATTCATGCGCCAGCGCGATGCGGTCCTCTTCGGTCTGCAACCGGTACACGTAGACGCGATTGCGCTGCGCATCGGCATAGGGACGCCCTTCGCGCACTTCGCACACCGCCGGCAGATCGGGCGTCTCGTAGCCTGCCGCGCCGTCGAGCCGCCGCTCCCATGTGGACGCGTTACGTTTCAACCAGGCCTGCGCGCCCGCCACCGCGATACAGTCGCCGGACAGCGGGCTCAGGAACGAGGTCAATGTCGCCTGCGGCCACGTGCGCGCGAGGATCGCGTCGAACGTGAGACCGGTTTGCGCCGACGCCTTCGCGGCAAGCCAGCTCATCTGGCCCGGCGCGGCCTTGTCGTGGTGATACTGAACCGGCACGCCGGTCAGCACCAGCGCGTCGGTCAGATCGGCGGCATGGCGGGCAGCTGCGGTCGGTTCGCGCGGCAGGACACGCTGCGTGCTGCTGCTGTCGTCGATACGAAAACAGCCGTGGTCGTGATTACCGTGCTGGACCACATAGGTACGCGCCGCCACCGCCAGCGCCTTGACCGCTTCCGGCTGACTCGTATCGCCCTCGCGCTCGACTACGCGCGCCACGTAGTCGTTCATACCGAAGCGGCCAACCACGCGCGGCGCGCCTGCCGCGTCGCGATCGAGCCGCAACTCACCGAGACTCGTCACCCGCGCCCAGTTGCCGTTGATGAAACCGATCCGAAAATCGCCACGCAGCGGCCCGTCGGGCGCAGCGGTCGGTCCTGCATCGCCGAGAACTTGCCGGATCGGATAGCGGCTGAAGAAATCGACCAGCACGCAGCCGTCGTCGTCCGGTACGGCAATCGACGTGAGCAGCGGCGCGATGCGCGGCGCGGCGGCAGCCAGCACGCGAGCGCTGCCGCCGGGTCCGCCGAGCCACACGGGCGTGCCGTCCGCGAGCCAGCCCGCCGCGCCGCCGAGCGATGCGCCCGGACGCGCCGGATTGGGCATCGTCCAGGTTTTGGCGCGCAACACGCTGCCATATAGCGCGACCGTGCCTTCGCCGCGTCCGCTGGTGAGCACGGACACCAGCGTGCTCGCCGCCGCTTCACGCGGACGCGCAGGCATCGCCTGCAATGCTGCGAGCAGATCGGTGACGCGCACGCGTTGCGTCGGCGTCATCGAATGAAGATCGCGCAGCCACGCTGGCGCGTGCGCTGTGCTCCAGTATTTGCGCCAGTCGGCGGAATCGAGTTGCAGGCGCGCGGGCTCGAAATACAGTCCGCACGATTGCACCAGCGCGTGTTCCCGGTCGATGTGTCCGCCGGTCATGCAGCAATACACTTCGTCGCGGTCGCCGCCGTTGCACGCGTAGTCGGGCGTCGCGATATTACGGTCGACGAGATAGCCGTAGACGAACAGTTTCCACACGCTGCCAAGTGGCGTTTCAAGCGATGCGGGCAAGGGTCGCGCAGATCGCGGCTCCAGCCCGGATGCCGGGCCGCTGGCATTGGCGGTCGTTTGCCAAAGCTGGCTCTGGCCGTCGCGCAACCACGCGAAGTTCAGCAGTTGCGCAGACGAGGACGCAGGCCGCGCTATTGCGGCACTTGTCGCGCTGGTTGCGCGGTCGACGGCGCGGCTCGAAGCGAAACTCGCGTTTGCCGCGAGCGCGGGCACGGTGGAGTCCGCCGCATACGCAGCCCCGCCATTCGCCACGTAGCCTACGCTCACGGTGAGCGCGACCCTCAGCGTCACCGCCAGACAATCGCGAACAGGCCGAAGCGTGCTGAACATAACCGTCTCGCTTACTCGATACGCAGCGTCGTCACGCGATCGCTCTTGCCGCCCTCGAACGCCTTCGCGTCCGGTTGATACATGCGGAAGTAGCGCGCGGGCGGCAACGTAAAGGTGCCCGGCAGCGCGAAGCGCACCAGTTGCCGCAACGTAACCGGCCGGTCGAGCAACGGCACCGGTTGATGATACGAAAGCTCGCCCATCTCATACGATGCCGCGCGCTGGAACGGCTGCGGGCCGCTGCCGCCGTCCTTCACACCCGGCAGACCGTCGATCGACACGCCCCAGCTCGTCGCCTCGACATCGCCGCCCGGCGGCAGCGGCACGTCGAGCAGACCGTAGTGGTACGCATTGCCCGAGCGCGGCGTGAGCGTCACTTCGTCGACGTACAGCGCGTTGCTGTCGATCGCATCGCCCTGCTTCACCAGACGTGCAGTGAACGAAGCGCGTCCCAACTGGCTCGCGGCGGGCGCGTCCTTCTTCGGGTCGGCGGCCGGTGCATCGAGCGGTACGAGTTTGTAGAAACGACGCTCGATCGTGATGTTCAAACGGCTGTCCTCACTCGTATGACTGCGGAACGAGACGAGCGCGTTGACGTCCGTGCGCGCAGCGCCCGCGTCGAGCGTCGTCGGCAGCGCAGCGCCGGTCCATTTATAAAGCGGCGTGCCCGTCGCCGTCGACGCACGCGTCCAGCCCGCGCCTTGCAACGATGGCAACGCCCCGGCCGCAACATCGCCGCCAAGCGCCTTGCGCAACCACAACAACGTCAACGCGCGATCGAGGGTCGGGTAATCGGCACTGCTTTTTGCAAGCAACGCCGATGTGTCGATAGCCGCGCCGCCGTTATCGCCGGACATGAACAGCAGGCTCTGTACGAGCGGCGCGGTGTCGCCGGTCAGCGCTGCGCGCGCGGCGCTTGCGGCTGCGTCGAAGCCATCCGGCAACTGCGCGCTCGCACTGCGCGCCATGTTCGCGATCAACAGCGTCGCCATCTGCTTGCCGCGCGGCGAATCGGCTTGCGCGAAGACAATGCTGTCCGATGCGCCATAGGTGCCGTTGCGGGCGGGCGTTTTTGCTGCCGAGGCTGCCGTGGCCGCCGCGTCGCTCAGCAAATCCGACGCCACGCCCGACACCGGCGTCGCGACCGGCAAGCCCATCTGCTGCATGAGCCACAACGCCAATGCGCGATGCAGCAGCGGCTCCTTGGCACCGGCATCGCGATACACGTCCATCGCGTGCTGCCAGTTGTCGGCGGGCAGCGTGATGCCGAGGCTGCGGCTCGCGAGCCAATCCGCGTAGTACGCGTAGGCCGTGATCAGCGCGCTGCCGCCCGTGGTATCGCCCCACCAGCCGAACGTGCCGCCGACACCCGCCAGCATCGCCAGCCGCTGCCGCTGATTGCGCAGTAGCGCTTCGAGCCCCTGAGTCGAACTCGCGCTGTCGCCGTGGCCGATTGCGTCGTGTGCGAGCGCAAGCGGAATCAACCGGCTCGATGTCTGCTCGGCGCATCCGTACGGGTAATTGATCAAGTCGTCGGCGACGCGCATGAACTGGCTCGCCGCGTTGCCGATAAACCGCACGCTCACATCCTGCGCATCCTGCGGCAGATTGAGCGGTGCATTCGAGCCGTCCAGCGCGACCGTGTTCTGATGCAGATCGAGCCAGCCGCCCGCATCGAGGTGAATCGTGGTCTGCAGACGGTCGACGTCTTTACCGCCGCTGCGCAACGTCGCGTTGATCACGCCGGCCTTCAGCGCGCCCGTCGGCAGACGCAGATAGTTCGCGCCGCGCCTGAGCGTCACCTTCTGGTTCAGCGACAACCCGCCGCCGTCGACCACCCATTGCGCGTCCATATCCGCATCGGTCTGATTGAACGCGATCATGTCGATCGCGGGTTGATCGTCGGTACGGAAATGCGACGGGCCGCTCCACTTCAGATACAGCGCCTTGTCCGAACGCACATACGCGGTACGCTGACCGACCATGCCGTCCGGCGCGGCCGCGCGCACCGTGATGCGCCAGCGCGCGAGCGAGTCGGGCATCCTGAAGCTCATCGTGGCGTGACCGTTCGCGTCGGTTTTCAGGTTGCCTTCCCACGCGGCCGTGTCCTGATCGTCGCGACGCGGACGTTCGAGCACTTTCACACCGCGCTCGTTGTAGTTAGCGCGTTGCGGACCGCCCGGCGCGCCCTTCAACGGCGAACGCGCGAGGTCGTAAGTGATGAACGACAAACTCGACGACGTGCGCACGTTGTTGCGTCGCGGGTGATAGAAAAAGTCGACGATATTCGGCGCGATTTCCGGCTGCAACACATAGACCATTTCGTCGACCACGCTGACGGTCAGATTGGCGGCTTCCGGTTTGCCGTTCAACGTGCTGTCGAAATTCAGCGTGACCGTATCGCCGGGGCCATACACCGGCTTGTCGCTCTTCACGTTCAGTTCGATCTGCGGCTGTGCGACGACGATGCCTGCGTTCTGGAACACGTATTCGCCCGCGTGAACGTACAGCACCGAGAACGTCATGTTCGGCGCGAAGTCGGCGTCGACCTTGATACGCGCCTTCCATTGCGACGGCGCGACCTTTTGCAGTTGCAGCCAGTCGCCACCGGCGCTCAACAATGCGCGGCGTTCGACGTTGTCGCGTTCGAGCGTGAGCAACGCGTCGTCGACCGGCATCGGGAACGTGATCAGCGCTTCGGCGGTGTCGCCAATCTTGTACCTGTCGCGATCAAACACGATTTCGACGCTGCCCGGAATCGCCTTCAGACCATCGCCCGCGACCCAATGGCTGGCGGCGGCGAGCAGATTGCCGTTGTCGTCCTTGACCGACAGCATGTATGAGCCCGGCGCGTCGAACGTCACCGGGAACGACAGTTTGGCTGCGCCCTTCGAGCCATTCGCCGTGCTCGCCAACGCGCCTTCGCCATGCGTCTGCGATTCGAGGCGCGTCCATTCCCACTTCGACGGCGGATGCGACGAAGCATCGACCGCGCCGAGTGCCTGCAAGTCGAACGTGACCGCCTCCTTCGGCTGCGAGAACGACTTCGCCGTCGTCAGCCGATACGGCGTCGCGCCGCGCGCAATCAGCACTTCGCGCGTTACGCGCACCTTGTAGGCCGCGCCGTCCTGCGCGAACAGCGTCAACGCATAGCGGCTCGGTTCCGTTGCAGCGGGCAGCGTGAGGCTCGCATTGCCGTCGCTGTCGGTCTTCAACTCCTGCTGTTCGAGCTTGATCGGGAACAGTCCGGCGTAACGCAATTCGCCGTCGACGATCGTCACCTTCTGCGCGCGCAGCGTGACCGAGATCTTGCTGTCGCGCACCGGTTTGCCGTCCGGGTAGCGCAATTGAATTTTGCCCTTCAACGGCTCGCCGGTTGCGTAATCGGCTTTGTCCATCGACAGGTTCACGTCGAAGTGCGGCTTCACATAGTCGGCGACGCGAAATGCGCTGCCGTATACATCGCCGTTGTAATCGAAGCGCAGCGTGTAGCCGCCGGCGGTCGCATCGGCGGGCAAGGTGAAGGCCGTATCCGCGCCGGTGTCGGACGCGAAATGGACCTTGCTGGTCGCCACCGGCGCACCGTTCGGATCGAGCACGTCGAGTTTGATATCGGCCTCGGCAGGCGCCGACGATTGCGTTGCGTTCTGGAACGTCCGGCCGATGAACTTCACATGCACCGGATCGCCCGGCCGGTACATCGGCCGGTCGGTCACCGCGTAGATCTTCGTGTTGTAGATCTCGCTGTCGTAATAGAAGTTTTCGGAGACGAACACGCCGCCCTGCGGATCGACGCCCAGCACATAGCTGCGCTCGGGGCTCACGTGCTGCAGCACCAGCGCGCCGTCGTTGCCGGTCGTGCCGCTCTGCAATACGCCGACGCCGTCGGTCCAACTCACGTCCGTGTTCGCGACGGGCTTGCCGTTATCGCGCCGCGTGGTCCATACCAGCATCCCGCTCGACGCCGCTTTCACGACCGCCACCGTGTCCGACACGAACAGCAGCGTATGCGCGCGATAGTTGCCGATCACCGCCTCGACGATATACAGCCCCGGCGGCAGCTTGCCGACCGGAATCATCACGTTGCCGGAACTGGCTTCGATGAAATTGCTACTGCTGCCCGCGAGATCCACGCCCTTGGGCGGCTCGATCACCTTCGCATCCCAGATCGGGTAGCGGAAACGCGCGGTCACGTCGTAGCCTTTCAGCGGCGCAAATTGCGAGTTCTGCTCGAAGTGCGTCGGCGCGCCGGTCTGTTCGCCCAGTTTGAATTGCGGCGCGGCTTCGGTCGCCTTGCTGCGGGTCGCGAACGACAGCACGCGCTGCCAGGCGCGGCGTGCCTCGGTGTACCAGCGGTCCCACAAATACGCGAGCGTGTTGGCGAGCCCTTCGCCCTGATAATTCGGCGCAACGTTCAGCCGATGCAGGTTCTTCTGCGCCTTCAAAAACTCCAGCGGTTTCGGCACGCGATAAACGACGATATCCGCGCCGCCATAGCCTTGCAGCGTGTCCTTGAAGTCGCGGCCCGGCGCTTCGAGCCGCACCTGCGCGACCTGATCGCTGCCGAAGCTCGCGTCGGAGAGCAGGAAGAACGGCTGGCCGTCGACTTTCTGCGAATTGAAGTTGCTCGACGGCGCGCTCTGCAAGGTCGGATTCGCGGCGATGCTGGTATCGGCGGCGCTGCTCGATGCGCTGTCGTCGGCATAGGCGGATGGCGGCGCCACCGCGAGCGTCAGCATCGCGAGCAACGCCGCGAACATGAATGCCGCGCGACGGCGCGCATTGGCAAACCAGCCCTTCGATGAGGTGACGGAATTCATTCGGCTCATGGTGTCAAAAAGTCCAGACGGAACACGCCCACGAAGTTCGGATTGCCGTCGAGCGGCTGCCAGCGGGAATCTTTCCATTGCATCAGGTCGGAAACGGCGACCGCGCGCAGACCGGTATCGGTCGGCGTCACGGTGCCTGTGTGATAAGCGATGTAGCGATCCAGCCAGATCATCAGATGCTGGTCGTCGCCCTGATCGAAGAACAGCAGGTCGCCGGGCAGCGCCTGGTTGACGTCCTTCGAGACAAAACGGCTGTTGCGTTGAATCAGCGCAATCGCCGACGCATACGCGCCGGTCGATCCGTCGAGTTGCGTCCAGCGATTCGCGAGCGTGCGTTGCGACGCGGACAGTTGCAGTTCAGGCGGCATGCTGCCGGTATCCGCGAGGCCGGTCATGCCGTTTGCGCGCAGCCATTTGGTGTCGTGCGCCTTCAACGTTTCGCCGACCGCGAAGCGCACGAGACCCGCGCAATCGCGTTGGGTCCAGCGCGGCGTGGGGCCGCGCCGCATCTGCTGATCGACGATGCGCACGAACCACGCGCGGAATGCCGCGGATTGTTCGGGTGAGAGCGCGTCGGGATCGGGTGAGGCGGTGGCTGAGGTGAGCGCGTGCGCGTAGGGCGCGAGGCTAGCCAGAGCGATCAGGGACGCGGCGTGCGCGAGCCAGTTGCGGCGGGCGGGGGCGGGCTCGTGGCGCGTGCCTGGCGCTGCACGCACATGAGACGCCTCGCCGACAGCACGCGCGGCGCGGCAACGGCGCAGCCGCTCAACCGCCGCCGTCACACGCGCCGCCAGCGTCTCGGTCTCCGCGCGCAAAACGCGAGCGCGGCGCACTCAATCGCCCTCTGTGCCGGGTTGATCCGCAGGCGTGTCCAGCGCGCCCGCGCCTGCATCGGCCGAACCCGCATCGCCCTTCGCGCGATCGAACCACCATTCCACCGGCACCCATCCCGCCGAACCCGGCAGATGTTGCGGCAGCGTGAGCGAAACCGGCGGATAGTGCGCGAGCGCATGCAGCTTCGGCACCAGATGCGTGCGCGACGCATTGCGGAACACAGCTTCCTGATCGACCGGCAACGCGGAGGCCGCCTCGCGTTCGACCAGCGCCGCCGCCGACGAAGGCGTCAACGTCAGGATCGTGCGCGGCAGACGCTGCGGCGCGAGCGTGTCGGCGAGCGCCGGGTAGCGCTTGTCGAGCACGGCGAGCGTGTCGTCGACGAGTCGGCTGTCCGGCGAAAAAATCAGGTAGCCGTGAGCGAGCGCGAGCGTCACCGGGAAATACCGCTCCGCCGACAACTGCGACGCGAACGACGCCTTGCTCGCCAGCGCCGTCCCGGAGCGCGCGCTCACGGGACGCTGCCACACGGTGACATCCGCGCCCTGCTCTTTCGTCGTGACCGGCAACCGCCGATAACCCGAATCGGCGTTAGCGGCATTAGCGGCCTTGGCTTCATAAGCGCCGATCACGTCGCCAAACGTCTTGCCGAGCGCACTCTTTAACGCTGCGACGCTCGCCGCGTCCTGCGTTTTCACGCGCGCGACGAAAACCGGCGCGACCAGCGTCGACTTTGCGTACCAGCACACGGCCGCGGGGCCGGTGAGTTGATCGCCGATAGCGGTCGCGCCGCCTGCATCCGCCGTCACCTTGCCTAGCAGGCCCGACGCCTCTTTCCAGTCCGCCGGCAAGCTCGCACAGGCCGCCGGGTTGGCCGGCAACGCGCGCCATAAATCGGCGCTGTTCCACTGTTGCGGCAGCTTGTCCGGGTCGATCAGCGCCGAGGTCTGCCAGTTCGCCGCAGCATTGCCATTCGACGAAAAATCGAAGCGCAACGCGTTGATGCCGGAGAAAAACGCCTGATAACCGAACGACAGATAGTTCGCCGACACCACCAGCCGATGCCCCTTCGGCGTATCGCCGGCCGCATCGAGCTGATAGGCGCTCGCCGAATCGTCGTGACCCGACGACAGCATCGCGGACACGGCATCGGCGCGGTCGCTCAGCAAGCCGCCCTTTTCGTCGAGCAGCACGCCGGGCGCGGACAGCACCACGAGGCGGTCGTCTTTCGTGGCGAACAGCAGCGTGCGCCCCACCGCCAGCTTCAATGCGTAGACGGGTACGTCGCCGGATAGCTTGGCGACCTGGCTCAATTGCGAATCGCTGGCGGCGACGTTGCCGATGCCTTGCAGCAGTTTGGCCAGGCCGTTGCGATGCATGGACATGACCCAGTAGCCGAGGCGGCCATCGGGCGAGCGCCACAGCAATACGTGCGCGGGTTCGTCGAAGACGCGGCGTATCAGTTCTTCGCGCCAGTCGAGTTGATGCTCGAACGCGAGCCGCCGCAATGCGCCTTCGGCTGAGAGCCGCGTGTTGTCCGACTCGTAATAGTCGACGAAGTCTTGTGTGAGCACGTCGTGCAGCAGTGGCACACGCAGAATATCGCGCGGCAGACGCGACAGCGCCTCGCTGTCGATCACCGCGTCGGGACGATGAATATCGAACGCCAGTGCTTCGGTGCCGGTCGCCTTGCGATGCGCAAACGGACGCCACACCGCCTGAATAACCACGCCGGTTACGATCAGAAGACCGACTACCAGGATTGCAATGTTTTTACGCGACATCTTCATCTGATTTCTTCTGGTTCGATGCGACGGTATTAACGTAGATGCGTGACGGATTAAGCGCGCTTAATCAATCTCCAAGGGCAGCGATGATAACCGATGTTTTTGACTATTAGCCAGTATTCGCATGTCATTTAACAAACGGCTGACTTTTCTGCGGTGGCACGGTGAGAATTCAAAGCCTGTTTATAAGCGCGTCAACGCGAGTATCTATTAGCTTCGCCCGATCGGGTTAAATCGTTGCGAGTACGATAAAACTCCGTTGGAAGACTGCGTCTGCCTATTCCAGCTGGTGCGGAATAACGCCGAATCGCGTTTATCCGCACAAATTACCGGATCCCGCCCTGACTGTATGGCGCATTTTCCGCAAATTTCTATTTGGCAAGGACAAGAGCAGTCAAACAGCGGTTCCATTCTCCGCAAGCCGATTTGGATAATGGTCCGTCGAATCACATGGAAAGAACCGGAACGCGAGGCTGCGTGAATATTATTTTTCGAGATACAGCACCCGCAAAAAACATCCATTCCGTTTGATACCGGCGAATGAAAAACGGACGCGTTTTAAATCTGCATTACTCGCGCGTCTATACGACGTTTTTTTCCACTATCGGCCGGTTTTCAAGCACGCGCGCGAAGCTCAACGAATCCAGATCGAGTGTCGTATAGCGTCCGTGCAAAATGAGTTCGCTGATGCCACGGCCGGTTGCCGGTCCCTGCTGCAAACCGTGGCCGCTAAAACCGTTGGCGAAAATGCAGTTGGCAACGTCAGGGTGATAGCCGATGACCGCGTTCTGGTCGAGCACGTTGTACTCGTAATAGCCGGACCAGCAGTTCTGCACCCGCAGCGCCTCGAATTGCGGCACGCGATGCGCAAGCGTCGGCCAGATCACCTCGTCGAACAACGCGTGATCGACCTCGTCGAGCGGCAGATCGTCTGGGTCGTTATCGGCGGAAGGCGACGTGCCGCATATAAACGATTGCCCTTCGGGCCGGAAATACACGCCGCTGGGATCGATCAGTAACGGGCACCGTTCGAGTTTCGCCGGCGACGTGACATTGAAAATACTCCGCCGCCGCGCGTAAACCGGCAGATCGATGCCGACCATCTGCGCGATTTTGCGCGACCACGCACCGCCGGCGTTCACCACCACGTCGCACCCGAAGGTTTCGCCGTTCGCGCTCTGCACATGCGTGACGCGATTGCCTGTGCGATGCATCGCCGTGATATCGGCAGCGACATAACGCGCGCCGAGCGCCTGCGCTTTTTTGCGCAGCGCCTGCACCAGACCGTAGCCGTCGAACCAGCCCTCGCCGCTTTCACCGTACGCACCCGCCGCGAGGTCTTCGGTATTGAGCCACGGAAAGCGCGCCTGCAAGCCATGTGTGTCGAGCAGGCTGATATCCGCGCCAAGACGCGTTTGCAGCGCGTGGTTTTCACGCAGCGTCGGCATGCCTACGGGCGTCGCGAGAAAGAGATAGCCGCCTTCGTGCAAATCAATCGAAGGTTGCGTGCCGTCGACTTCGAGCCGCTCGCCGATCGAGCGTAAAAACTCGATGCCGAACAGCGACATCTGAATGGAAAGCGGCGTGGAGAATTGCTGGCGGATCGATGCCGCCGACAACGCCGACGACGAACGCGCGTAAGTCGGATCGCGCTCTATCACCGTGACGCTGACTGTCGGATCGGACAGCCGCAAGAAATACGCAATCGAGCTGCCGATCACCCCACCGCCGACGATCACGACTTTGGAACTCACGTCTTACTCCACGAATAGCGTGGCCGCTCTGAAAACGCCGGGCGGCGCAAACGGATTGCCTGGGTGTACGGCAGCGCAGACGAAGCGCGGCGACGAAATTTACGCTCTCGCCGCCACCGCGTTTCGCCAAAACCCGCTCGATCAATCGATATTGAAATCGATCCCCTGCGCGAGCGGCAATGCCGACGAATAGTTGACCGTGTTGGTCGCGCGGCGCATGTAGGCCTTCCACGCATCCGAGCCCGACTCGCGGCCGCCGCCGGTTTCCTTCTCGCCGCCGAACGCGCCGCCGATTTCAGCGCCGCTCGGCCCGATATTCACGTTCGCAATGCCGCAATCGCTGCCCGAATCGGACAGGAAACGCTCGGCTTCGCGCAGGTCGGTGGTAAACACGCACGACGACAGACCGTGAACCGCTGCATTGTTCGCTTCGACGGCGTCGGCGAAATCGGTGTAGCGCAGCACGTACAGGATCGGCGCGAAGGTTTCCTTCAGCACGACCGCCGTTTGCGACGGCATTTCGACGATCGCCGGGCGCACGTAGTAACCGCCCTCGTAGCCCTTTACCTCGACGCGCTCGCCGCCGTGCACCTTGCCGCCCTCGGCTGCGGCCTGTTGCAGCGCTTCCTGCATGCGTGCATACGATTGCTGGTCGATCAGCGGGCCCATCAGCGTGCCTTTTTCGAGCGGATTGCCGAGCGGCACCTTGCGATAAAGCTGCGTCAGACGTTCGATGGTTTTGTCGTACACGCTGTCGTGCACGAACAGACGCCGCAACGACGTGCAGCGCTGCCCCGCCGTCCCCACCGCCGAGAACAGGATGCCGCGCATCGCGAGTTCATGGTCGGCGGTTTGCGTGACGATGCCCGCGTTATTGCCGCCGAGTTCCAGCAGCGAGCGCCCGAAGCGCTTCGCCACTTCCACGCCGACCGTGCGGCCCATTTCGGTGCTGCCGGTCGCGCTGACGATCGACGCGCGCGGGTCCGCCACCAGCTTCGCGCCCACGTCGCGGCCGCCGTTGATCAGCGCGGTCAGGCCGGCGGGTGCGTCACCGAATTCCTGCAGCGCTTCGTTGAGAATCTGATTGACGGCGAGCGCGGTCAGCGGCGTCTTTTCGGACGGCTTCCAGATCACCGCGTTGCCGCAGACCAGCGCGAGCGCCGCGTTCCACGACCAAACCGCTGCCGGGAAATTGAACGCCGAAATCACGACGCAGGTGCCCATGGGATGCCAGGTTTCCGCCATCCGGTGACCCGGCCGTTCCGACGCGATGGTCAGGCCGTACAACTGGCGCGACAGACCGACTGCGAAATCGCAGATGTCGATCATTTCCTGCACTTCGCCCATGCCTTCCTGGAGGATCTTGCCGGTTTCGAGCGTGATGATGCTGCCCAGCGCCTGCTTCTTTTCACGCAGACGATTGCCGAGCAGCCGCACCAGTTCGCCGCGACGCGGCGCGGGCACGTTACGCCACGCCGTGTACGCGTGCTTCGCATTGGCGAGGGCCGTGTCCACTTCCGCCGCCGTGTTGATGGCCACGCGGCCAATGAGTTCGCCGGTGATGGGCGAATGAACCGCGAGATCGCCGGCCTGCGCCGCGTGCGCGATGCCGAGGTCGGCGAGGATGCTGGAAGCGTCCATGAAAAACCCCTTTAATTTCCGATACGAAACAAGAGTAAGTTCGGAAACTATACACGTGGGTTTTTATGGCGGCAAGGTGGAGCATCCAGCCATAAAGAGCTGGGATGAGACGCCACGGCCGCTCGCAAAACGTTGATTTTCTTCGAAAAGCTTGGCTGACTTCGCTTGACGGGAGGTAGCCGTCATTCTCCGGCTGCGGGTAGAAACCGGTCTCCGCGCTGGCGATTCTATTTTTTAAGCAAGCCCGGATGCTTGCCGAAGAACGACACGAAGAGAAACCTCGTTTCCCTTCGGAAATTCCCTGGGTTGTATCTGGCACGTCGTTGGTTGACGTGGTTACCGCGCCTGCCTCGCGGCACCTCGCCCTCAAGAATCCCATCCAGAAGATGTCGCCGTATTACACGCTCCAGCGCGCCGCCCGCTCGCGGCCCACACCGCCGGTGGCTTCGAGCGCCTCTGCATTTTCATGACATCCGGCGACACAGTTTCCGCGTGGCCTTTCGCCGGGCAGCCCACTACATTGCCCTCAGCCGACGCGCCAGCAGTCATGTCCCGCAGACGACGCGTCCCATCTCACTCCGTTATCTGCCCGCCATGATGAACCTTGGAAAAATCTCGCTTTGCGTCACGTTATTCGTGATCGGCGTCTCGCTGATCGAAGCCTGCGTGCTCACCTACAAACAGCGCGGCAGCGCCGCGCCTTTCGAATGGTACGAGGTGTGGATTTCACTCGCCGACGTCGCCGGTCGCAAGCTGCTCGCGCTGCTGCCGCTTTCGCTCGCGACGCCGGTGTTCGCGTTCGCCTGGGATCACCGGCTGTTTACTGTGACGCTCAACAGCGCGCTGACGCTGTTGCTGCTCTTTATCGGCCAGGAATTCTGCTACTACTGGTACCACCGCGCGTCGCATCGAATCCGCTTTTTCTGGGCGACGCATGCAGTTCATCATTCGCCGAATCAACTGACGCTTTCCTCTGCGTACCGGCTCGGACTGACCGGCAAACTGACCGGCTCGGCGATATTTTTCGCGCCGCTCGTGTGGCTCGGCGTGCGCCCGGAAATCGTGCTGGCCACGCTGAGTTTCAACCTGCTCTATCAGTTCTGGCTGCACAACACCTGGACGCCGAAACTCGGCTGGCTCGAATACGTGTTCAACACGCCTTCAGCGCATCGCGTGCACCATGCGTCGAACGTCGATTATCTCGATGCGAACTTCGGCGGCGTACTCGTGATATTCGACCGCCTGTTCGGCACCTACGTCGAAGAACGCGAAGACGAACCGTGCCGCTACGGACTGACGACACCGACCCGCTCGCGCAATCCGCTAGTGATCGAATTCGAACATTGGGTCAGCCTTGCGCGCGACATCGGATCGGCGGGCAGCGTGTGGACTGCCATCTGCTACGTGATCCTGCCGCCGGGATGGCGCGCGGACGGTGCCGGCGAATCGACCGAAGCGCTGCGTCAGCGAAATCTGGACGCACGTCGCGCGATTCCTGCCAGCACGCAGGGACGATGAACGGATCTCGCCAAGCCGGTTCGACTTGAGCCCGCCGCCGATATCAGGACAACTTGAAGCGTTCGGTGCGCGCCATGAGCGCCAGTCCGATAACGGCCATACCGCTGAAAAGGGCGGGCAGCAGGAAGACATTCGGAAGACCCAGCCATGCAACGCCGAAGCCGCCCGTCATGCCGCCCAACGCCGATGCAAGCGCCGTCGAACTCATGAAGATGGCCGACGCTGTCGCTACCGCGTCGGGAAGCAGGCGCTGCGCCACGATGATCCCCAAGACCATGAATATGCCCCAGACACCGCCCATGAGAATCTGTCCGGCGAACATGCCCGCTGCGGACGGCCACAGCGCAAAGCAGAGATTGGCGAATATCCCCATCGCGGCGGCGATACACATCAACCACACGTTGCCGAGCCTGCGTCCCAGTCCGATGCTGAACGGCATGATCAGCAGTTCGATAAACGGCTGTATGCCGATGACCGCACCGCGCACGGCCGGACTCAGCTTGAGTTGCTCCTCCATGTAGATCAGCAGGAATCCGTATTTCACAGGCTCTCCGGCATAGACGAGGACGAAGAGCGCCGTGAAGGCCAGCAGGGGAAGCATCGCGCGCAGACCGGTGTGACGCGTCGCGTCACCCGTCTGCTGCGGCTTGAGCTTGCCGACGGGGTTCAGCGTGCCAAGAGGGGCGATCTGCAGAAGCAGGCAGATGGCGGTCATCCAGAGCATCGGGCGAAGGCCGTACGCAGCCGCCACCCACGCACCGAGGACCGGTCCAACGATCCATCCACCGGTCAGCGCCATACGGATGATGGCGACCACGCTCTCATTTGCGTCGCCGGGCTTCTCGCTGAGTTCATCGTGAACGGCCGCAAAAATCTGCGAGGCTGTTGCACCGGAAACAGCCAGCAAAACGACAGCGAGGACGAACGGCACCCAGACCGACGTGGAAAGCGCCAGCCCCGCCCAACCTAGAAAACCCGCGACGGCGCATACGCGAAACAGACCGAGGCGATTGCCCGTGCGATCAGAGTAACGGCCGACGAAATATCCGGCGAACGGAGCGGCAAGACTGGTCAGATAATAAAACCCGGCCAGCGGCAGCGACGCGCCGAGTTCTTTCACGAGGAAGGGCACGATCTGCGGTGCCGCCGCCGACGTGCCGAGCCCCGACAGAAACATCGCAATCGTTGCGCCGAGAAAAAACCGCGAAGCCGCAACCTGGCGCAATGCCGAGTGATTGCCGGCCCGCTCAGGCAGCGTGACAGATTGACTACCGCTTTGGTCCGACATCGCGAAACGTCCCCATGGTTGTTTTTCCCGGACTCGTCCGGTAGCGCCGGTCAATTCGGCGCACGCTGGAGACTAGCGCAACTGGTCCGCGATTTCCATGGTCATGTCGAGATGGTCACTTCAGAACGACGTCCGCAACCCCGCCGTCACCACCCACGGATCGAAGCCCGGCGTCACGGTCGCGTACGTCGAGTTCAGCAATCCGAAGCCCTGCGTCGAATGACTGTTGTTCGAGATCATCGACGCATAGCCGTACAGTTGCGTGCGCTTCGACAGGTAGTACACGTAGCCGACGTTATAAGCCATCGCGCGCGCCTCGGCGTTCTCGATCCGGCGCGCGGCACCGAGTTCGATATCGCCCGGACCCGCCGGAATTTTCGCGTTCAGCAGGAACGACGAAGCAAACCACGCGGTCGCATCGGTGCGCTTCGAGTACACGTAGTTGGCGCCGATCACGTTATTGCCGATCTGATACGTCGCGGTCGCCACCTGCGTCAGTTGTGACGACGCCGTCAGCGTGCTCGTGTTCGCGTAGTACTGGTAGCGATTGAAGCCATAACCGAGCAGCAGCCCGTTCTTCGCGTACTGGACGTTCATGCCGATATGGCTTCATGATGGGTACTCCCTGATCGATCGGTCTCGGCAGCGGGACTTGCTTGACGCAGCAGTCCGGTCGCGGGCCAATCGTTGATTGGAATGAAGTCTTCAGTTTAGGCGAGCGCCATCGGGCATTCCAGCCGCTTCCGCGCAAGGCAGTATTTCAAACAGAGCGACATCAGCCGGTCGACTAAAGCACGCGCGACGGATGGCGGGTTCTTTGCACTGCGTACAGCAGATCTCGAGATTGAGCTTTGCGTTCGGCCTACAGATCACTCACACGACCGATGGAAATCTGCATGGCGTTTCCTTGCCACAAAGCAGCCAACTCCGGCACGCGGCTTCGAAATTAACCCGCATCGATGCGCAATGTCAAACGTGTCTCGAGCGCATCGGGCGGCGCTGATGATGAACGTCCTGAATCGCGCTCGATGTCAGCAGCCTGACGAAGCTCGCGTCGAGCACCTGCACGAAATCGACCGCCCCCTCTCAGCTCACGCGCCTCGTCCCCATTTACCGGTAATGGTTGAACCGCTTACCGCGAGCATCGACTCGCTCTGGGCGAATGGTAAGCCGCTGTATCGAATGCGCCCTTACGCTATTCGCGCACACTCCGGGCGAATGACCCGCACGCGCGGCGTTCAAACAGACCGCGCACGCCAGATCCTCGCACGCAAAAGCGCGTGAACATATCGATTAAAACAAACGGGCACAGCACTTGCTTAATTGTGCGGCTCGACAGCAGGACACAAAGCGGTGCGATTTCGCCCGCGCCGCTGTCAGGGCGGCCCAACGCATAAGCGACGGCCACCCCAACCGAATTTTTCAGGCATAAGCAATATGAGTCGCGTTTTACTGGTAGATGATCAACCCGAAGCATTGTCCGCGCTACGCGCCGTGCTGGTCGGCCGTGGCTACACGGTGGCCACCGCAGCGGACGGCGCCGAAGCTTTCGAGCGCCTGCAGCGCACGCGCGTAAGCGCCGTGGTGTGTGACTGGCGCATGCCCAACATGGACGGCGCCGGGCTGATCGAATCGATGCAGGCGAGAAGTGAACTGGCATCCGTGCCCGTCATCCTGACAAGTGGCAGCGGCGAAACCCCATCGTTGCCAGTGAAGGGTTTTCTCAGGAAACCATTCGCGTTGGACAAGCTGCTGTCGCTGCTGGCCGAATGCGAAAACGGCATGACGGCACCCGCCGTCTGCTGATACTTCCACAGCGTCGCGCACTCATTTGGGGCAGACGTTAGACCGATAAGCGCAGCAACGAGGCATCGGCTGGTTTATCGGACCGCTGCGACCATGCGATTACTGCCCGGGTTCAGGCGATGGCCGCCGTGGCCCGCATGGTCAGATAACCCTCGTGATCTTTGGCCCACAGGTCGATGGTCGTGCCATCGGCGGAAGGCCGGCCGCATACCGTGAACGGTTGACCCGCAAAAGTGGGACGCAGCGCTCTGAACGCGAAGCTTTGCAACGTCGCGCCGGGAAGCTCGCGGCGCACGAGTTCGACCAGCAACGTCGCGATCAGCGGACCATGCACGACCAGGCCGGGATAGCCCTCCACCTGAGTGGCATAGGGGTAGTCGTAGTGAATGCGATGACTGTTGAAGGTCAGCGCCGAGTAGCGGAACAACATCACCGCGTCCGCGTCGATCGTGCGTTGCCACGTTTCACCGTCCGGCGCGCGTTGCGGCTGTTGCGGCCGCGCGCCTTCCTGCGATGCATCGCGGTAGACGATGTCGTGCTCTTCTTCGAGCTTCAGTTCTCCGCCGACTTCGATCGTATGTTGAACCGTGACGAACACGAGACGGCCTGAACGGCCGGTTTTGTCTTCGATATTCGCAATCGTCGACGTGCGCGTGGCCCGCTCGCCGACTTTCAACGGCGCGTGAAACGTCAGCCGGCCGCCGGCCCACATGCGACGCGGCAACGGCACCGGCGGCAAAAAACCGCCGCGCTTCGGATGACCATCTGGACCGGCATCGGACATCGGCGAAACCGGCAGAAAGTACAGCCAGTGCCAGAGCGGGGGCAACGTATCGCCGTTGGCTGAGCCGCTCGCTTCGCAATCAAGCGTGGCTGCCATCGCTGTCAGCGGAAAAGCAGCGATGTCGTCTTTCACCACCTCTTCCTTATCGAGCCAGTCGTCGAGTTTCTCTGAGGAAGCAGACATGGGCCAAGTCTCCAGATGCGCTTGTTGAGTTGATTGAACCGTACTATGAACGAGGCGCTACGGTCTGCGAAGTTCGCATTTTTGCAGCGGTCCTCGGGCTTTTCCTAAGGCTCGCTCGACAGCCTGTGAATGAGAGGCCACAGGTTATTTAAGGCCGAGACGTTTCGCGAGGCGGTTCAGGTTCGCCCGATCGAGCCCTAGCTCGCGCGCCACCGCAGCCCAATTCTGGTTGTGACGCGCCAGGGTATCGAGAACCATGTTTCGCTCGAATTCCGTCACTGCGCTGCGAAAATCCTTTGACACGTTCTGCGCTCCGTCAACCGCCGCTGCTTCCTGAGCCGACGCCGATATCAATGCCGACGCATCGGACAACGCAAAGTCGGCGGCGGTCAAAGTCAGAATGCGCCGGCGTTCGCGATTCGCGGCGAGTGCCTTGAGCGCGCTGCGGCCGATCAGATGTTCGAGTTCACGCACATTTCCCGGCCATGAATAGCGCAGCAACGCAGCCTGCGCATCCGCCGCGAGACGAAGGCTCAACAGCCCGAGCCGCGAGCGATTTTCTTCGAGGAAATACCCGGACAGCAGCAACACGTCGCGGCCGCGTTCGCGCAACGGCGGCACACGTAGCGGATAAACACTCAGCCGATGATAAAAGTCCGCACGAAACCGGCCCGCGCGGACCTCTTCCGCGAGATCGCGATTCGTTGCGGCGATCAACCTGACATCGACCTTGTGTTCGCTATCGGAGCCGATCCGTTGCAATTGTCCGTTCTGCAGAACCCGCAGCAGTTTTGCCTGCGCGACGAGCGGCAACTCGCCGACTTCATCGAGGAAGATCGTGCCGCCATCCGCGAGTTCGAATTTGCCGCGCCGATCCGCCGACGCCCCAGAAAACGCGCCGCGCACGTGACCGAAAAGTTCGCTCTCGACCAGCGTATCCGGCAATGCCGCGCAGTTCAGGCTGATCAGCGGCTTGTTCGCGCGCGACGACAACGCGTGGATCGCGTTGGCGACGAGTTCCTTGCCGACGCCCGTCTCGCCGTTAATCAGCACGGTCAGATCGCTGCCCGCAACGACCTCGATTTCCTTGAGCAGCTGACTTTGAGCATCGCTGCTGCCGATCAACTCACGATGCGTGCCGCTGCTCGCCTGGCGATACGCTTCGGCGCGGCGACGCTCCTCCTCGCCGGTGCGCGCGAGCGTGTCGATGCGCTCCACGACGCTGACGGTAGCGGCCGCCAGGCTGAGGAAGGCGCGAAACGAAGCCATGTCGAGCGAATCGAAACGCGCCGGGTCCAATGCGTCGAGCGTGAGCAGGCCCCACGGTTGTCCACGAATAAACAGCGGACAGCCGAGGCAATCGTGAACATGAAGTTTGCCGGCGACACCTTGCACGAGGCCGTCGTAGGGATCGGGCAAATCGGAATCGGCGGCGAAACGGGTGGGTTCGGCGCGCGATAAAAGCTGCGCGAAACGCGGATGATCGCCGACGCGAAAACGCCGGCCGAGCGTGTCGCTGCTCAAGCCGTCGATAGCGAGCGGCACCAGCGTGTCGCCCTCCAGACGCAATAACGCGGCGGCATCGCCGGGAAACAGCGTACGCAGGCTGCTGAGCAAGCGGCGATAGCGCTCGCGATCGGATAACTCGCGCGACAGGTCGAGGATCAGCGGCGTGAGAGCATCCAGCAGCGCTTCTGCAGTCAAACTGACTGCCTTACTGGTCTCTTTGACCAGGGTCGAATCGACCATTATCGAATCCAGATCGTTGATTTACCTACAGTTTATACCTGGCACGAATCATGGATAGATAGACGCGTTCAGCCGCAGTCCGGCTGACTGCTCATCCATCACACAGGAACGTCACCATGCTCACCGCCGAACACCGCGCCATCATCAAAGCCACGGTTCCCCTCCTCGAAAGCGGGGGAGAAGCGCTGACCACGCATTTCTACAAGATGCTCATGAGTGAACATCCCGAAGTGCGTCCTCTGTTCAATCAGGCCAATCAGGCCAGCGGCGCGCAACCGCGCGCGTTGGCCAACGGCGTGCTGATGTACGCGCGCCATATCGATCAACTCGAACAGCTTGGCGGACTCGTCTCGCAGATTATCAACAAGCATGTCGCGCTGAATATCCAGCCGGAGCATTATCCGGTCGTCGGACAGTGTCTGCTGAGATCGATCCGCGAAGTGCTCGGCGCGGAAATCGCAACGGATGCGGTAATCGAAGCGTGGGCCGCTGCCTATCAGCAACTCGCCGATTTACTGATCGGACTCGAAGAGAAGATGTATGCGGAGCGTGAAGCAGCACCGGGCGGATGGCGTGGTACGCGGGTATTTCGCGTCGCGCGAAAAGTGCGGGAAAGCGATGAGATCATGTCGTTTTATTTGCGTCCGGACGACAACGGCGAGTTGCTGGCGTTTTATCCGGGGCAATATATCGGCGTACGGTTAATGATCGACGGCGAAGAAGTGCGGCGCAATTATTCGCTCTCGGCAATGGCGAATGGTCACGAGTACCGCATTAGCGTGAAGCGCGAACCGAACGGGAAAGTCTCGAACTATCTGCATGAGCGCGTTAATGAAAACGATGCGGTCGAACTGTTTGCGCCGGCCGGTGATTTTAAACTCGAACCCAACGATAAACCGCTGGTGCTGATTAGCGGCGGCGTCGGTATTACGCCGACTCTGGCTATGCTTCAAGCTGCGTTGAAAACCAATCGCGCCGTGCATTTTATTCACGCGGCCCGTCATGGCGGCGTACATGCCTTTCGCGATGCGATTGACGCGTTGGCCGCGCATCATCCGCAATTAAAGCGTTTCTATTGCTATGAACAGCACCGCTCAGGCGATGCAAATGCGCACGGTGTCGGCTATATCGACGAGAAGAGATTGGGAGAATGGTTGCCGGAAACGCGTGACGTCGATGTGTATTATCTCGGGCCGATTGCTTTCATGAAGGCTATCAAAAAGCACCTCAAGGCGATTGGCGTGCCGGAATCGCAAAGCCGGTATGAGTTTTTTGGACCGGCTTCAGCGCTTGAATAGGTTGGCGAGGTGACGGGCGGAATAAAGCATTAATGCCTTATTCCGTTATCGGTAGAAAATGTAGTCGGCGAGATAAGGCGAGCTTCCGGTTTGGTGTTCCGTCGAACATGAAGCCGAAGGCGCCAGCCCGCCGACCGTATGCACGCGCTGGACATAGCGGATCGCTGAAAGCGTGCCGCTGCCGGCCGTGCTATGCGTCTCCAGCAGGAGCTGCGGGATGCTTGCCGGGGTGGCGCTGGGCTGCTGTGCGAGTACGCGCCCCTGAATCCGGCTTCCGTCTTCCGCTTCCCAGGACGGCCCCGCACCATGGCGGACGGCCGCATGCCCGCTTGTGTCGAACAGGATTGCTTGCGGGCTTTTGAATACCCATCCCAGGCGATGCTGAGTGTCGAACTCGCATGAGTACGTTTGCACGCCGGATGCCGCCAGGCTCATCACGCGTTCGGCTTGAGGTGGATCGATGGAAGCAGCGACGGGTGATGACGATGTTGTCGTGCATGCTGCCAGCAGCGACCCCGCGATGGCAGCGAAGATTAGCGACAAACGATTGCTGGGCATGGATTCACCTTGCGGAGATGAAGGGTGAGATAAGGGCGCGCTGTACTCAGTCGACGAGCTCGGCTTCTGAGTATTGTCCGGCTCACACTACACTAAGATTCGATGCGGTACGTCACTTCGTTTCGTCACATTGTCTCGGGAGAACAGCATGAGCGATCAGGAACAGAGCGCGGGCAAAGCGCGTCGTACTCAGGTGATGGGAGCGCCCTTCGTTGATCGCGCGATGAATGGGCTGGACGCGTTCAATCGACCGCTGCAAGAGTGGCTCAACGAACATGCGTGGGGCAGTACCTGGCTTCGGGAGGGTATTGATCTGAAGACGCGCAGTCTGTGCACGTGTGCGATGCTCGCGGCGCTTGGTAAGAGCGCGGAGCTCAAGGGACACGTACGTGGCGCGATTAACAATGGCGCTAGCGTCGTCGAGATTCGCGAGGTACTGCTGCATAGCGCGATCTACGCAGGCGCGCCCGCGGCGGTGGAAGCGTTTCGAAGTGCGCGCGAAGTTCTTGATGAACTCGGACTTTCTATTCCCGATGGAGGTTTTTAGAGTTCTTCTGGAAGGGAGATTTGCTGCTTTTGTTCGCGGATTGACTGCAGCAATTAGGATTCCAGCTTGCCTGAAATTGTGACTGGCGAAAGTGGGTCTATTTGCTCATCGCTTTTTAGCACGTGCGCAAACGATGATGCCGCGTTTCTCTGCACATTTCGGCGGTTAACCGACGCACAAACGGCGAGCGGAGAGTAATTTCATCCGTCTACACATCGCTTTTTCAAATAGATCTGGCGCGCCAAATAGATCAACGTCTGGCGCTTAAATCTGCCGACGTCAGCATCGGATGGCTGAGGGCACTCGCGGCCACCGCGAAGCGCTCGGTTATTCCTGCTCGCTTGCGCTACAACTGCCGTAGCAATCGGAGTTATCAGAACCTGGCCTGTAAACGCAGAAACCCCACCTTTGCGGGGTGGGGTTTCTGATGCTGCTGGGGAGCCTGACGATTACCTACTTTCACACGGGCAATCCGC
>NZ_JBNDKS010000015.1:0-44824 GCF_050435665.1 Paraburkholderia sp. GAS333 | reverse complement strand
GTCCGCACCTTCGACAAATCGCCCCATCTTCGCCTCTCGCAACAAAGGGTTGATTCAGTCTAGACGATCAACGCGTTTTTACACAGCCTCGGCCACAAAGGGACATTCATCGTGTTCGTGAAACGTGTCTGGGAAAGGCTGCTTCTCTTCTATTAGAGACATCGCGATAGAACGTGAGACCAGCAGTGCCAGGATGGCTGAATATAGGCAGCTTCAAGGCCGGCGTCAGCGCCGCTTGGCCATCCCGCTTGCCCATGGCGCACGCTCGAACTCTTCTACCGTCCAGTCTATGAACGCGCGCACTTTCGCTGGCGTGTGCTGTGCTGATGCGCGGATCACATGCATCGCCTCGTCGCCTACTACATCCCACGTCGGGAGTACCTCGACAAGGCGCTGCTCGCGCAACTCGTTCGCAACGATCCAGTCCGCGCAATACGCCACGCCCGTGCCTGCCAGGGCCGCGTGCATAACGGCGTCAATGTCGTCTGTGGCAAGCCGTGGACGCGTGCGCACCGCATGCCGCTGCCCCTGCCGCGACAGGTGCCAGACCGGATGCGATGCCATCGGCGTGAATCCGATGCAGGCGTGTTGGGCGAGATCGCGCGGATGCCGGATGGGTGGATGAGCCTTCAGATACCCTGGTGAGGCACACAGGAGACGGCGCATCGTCAGCACGCGGCGCGCGACAAGCCGATTGTCCTGTAGCCGCCCGATGCGCACGCCTGCATCGAAGCGTTCTGCAATCAGATCGACGAAGCGGTCGGTGAAGACCGCCTCTACTTCCAGCGTCGGATAACGTGCGAGAAACGCAGGCAATCGCGGTGCGATCCAGCGCCGACCGAAGCCGGCCGGCAGACTTACGCGCAAAAGCCCAATGGGCGATGCACTTAATGAGCGCGCTTCGTCTTCTCCGCTACGGATCAGTTGCATGGCTTCCTGCACGCGATCGCGCAAGCGCATGCCGGCATCCGTAGGAGAAAGGCGGCGTGTCGAACGCTCGACGAGTCGGGTCCCGAGTCGCGTCTCCAGCGCTTTGAGGCGTCGCGAGATGACCGAACTGTCACGCCCAAGTTTTCTTCCCGCTGCCGTGAAGCTACCCGTTTCGAGCACGGCGAGCAGCGCACCGATCTCATCCGCTTCCCCGCTGTTCATTCATGCACTTCATGCAAGGATGTTGTGTTTGATCGGCAAATTATAGATCTTGGCGTCGGGTAGCATGGGATCGTCGATAACGAATGGAGCAGGGAGCAATGCGTGCTTTTCGATTGATATCCGGAGAAATCTGGCAGCTTTCATTGGGTGATTTGCCGACGCCGCGTCCCGCAGCGGACGAAGTGTTGATCAGGCTGCGGGCTGCCGGCCTGAACTACCTGGACTTAATGGTGGCGCGAGGACGGCTGGGCGACACGACGCCGCCGTCGTTCGTGCCCGGGACGGATGGAGCGGGCGAGATCGTGGAAATAGGAGAACGCGTCTCTGGCTGGGCGATCGGAGACCGCGTGATATCGGGATCAATCGTCGACTGGTCAGCGGGCTTGCCTACCGAGGCAAACGGCCGACGCATTCGCGGCGTCACGATGCCGGGATCGCTTGCGGACTATGCAGTCGTTCCTGCGAGCGCACTGGTGCGCATCCCCGACGGCATGCCGTACACACAGGCCGTCACGCTTCCGATAGCTGCTACCACCGCGTGGAATGCGATTGTGAAAGGTCGCGTCGGACCGGCATCGACCGTAGCACTCCTCGGTACGGGCGGCGTGAGCCTGTTCGCATTGCAATTCGCGAAAGCAGCGGGCGCGCGAGTGATCTTGTCGTCTTCGTCGGATGAGAAGCTCGAACGGGCGCGGCAGCTCGGTGCCGATGTAATGATCAACTATCGCACGCAGCCAGCGTGGGACGAAGTCGTACTGGAAGCAACGGATGGCAGCGGTGCTGACTTAATCGTGGAAACGGTTGGCGGCGGTACGTTCGCAAGGTCGATCAACGCGGCAAAGATAGGCGGCACGGTGTACGTGGTGGGCTTCATCGGCGGCATGGAGGTAACGATGCCTGTACTTCCCGTCATGGTAAAAACTCTGAACATTTTAGGAAGTCAGACTGGCTCTACCAGCGATTTGACGAGCGCCGCGAAAGCTGTGTATCAGACGCGCATCAAACCGGTGATTGATCGGGTATTCCCGTTCGAGGCCGCGGCTGATGCGTACGCTTATCTGGCATCGGGGGCACATTTCGGGAAGGTGGTCGTCGAATTCGAATGAAGTACGAGGTTGCTTCCAATTCAGCCACGACTACGCGAGTTTCGTTTGCACGTTGCCGCTGCTGGCCGCCGAAGTCAGGCATCGAATTGCTTTGCCGCGCAACTCGTCAATTCAAAAGATTGAGTCAGCCGTTGGATTTACCCAGTAGCCGTGGCTTGCACGACCGTTCAGAATTTCCCAAGCGGCCGTTCAAGCCGCGGATTTCCGACCGACTGCAACGGGTCGTCCGCAGCTGTTCGAATATCGCTTTTGCGATTATAAGTCTCGTAAACCTCGCGAAATACCTTGTAATACTCGCAATTAGGCATAGTATCGGGCGGTGCCATGGCCCTTGCCGAGGTGCGTGTGTTAATGGCCGCAGCTGACGCTGCGGTTTTTTCCTTCGACCCTGGAGCTTCCCGCCTCAGCCGAACGACTCCTTGACCGCATCAGGCGGGGTTCGGCCACTTCCGGTCGGTCGCAAACGTGAGGCGAATGGCTGCTCGACAAAAAACAACCGACGGATGGCGCAGGAAATGAGGCGAGGCGCCGGCGATGTCATGGCGCTGGTCGATCGTCAAAATCCCGGCGTGCCTTTTCGACAGCGTCAAGGTTATTAGCCGCCCAAATCCAGACTCCACAAAACGCTGCGCCCAATGTGATTCCCAGGTCCGTGAGCTTGTACTCGACCTTCGGTGGGATGACCGGATAAACAGTGCGTATTACAAGGCCATCGCGCTCCATTGCGCGCAGCGTTTGCGTGAGCATTTTTTGACTGATGCCTTCGACGAGTTCGCTGAGGCGGCTGAAACGGAGCGGAGACCTTTCGGCCAGAACGTCAAGAATCAACATGGTCCATTTGTCAGCAACGCGGCCGATAAGATCTCTGACAAGGGATGCGATCCGCGGATCGAGGTCGACAGGTGGCGTGAGACTCGCGTAGTACTGCGCCGCCGCAATTTGTTCCTTCGTGAACTCCAGGATCCGCTCCATAGCTACACTCTCCATTTGGTAAGTATATGACTTAAAAGTGCCTTCTTCCTTTTGGATAGTATGCCCGTCAAACTACGCCCATGTTCAACGGGCAGGAGCGGGCAATGAAAATGACAGGAAGGACTGTGTTAATAACGGGCGGCACCAGCGGGATTGGCTTGGAACTGGCGAAACAGCTAGTTGCCCGGCGCAATACTGTCATCGTTACGGGGCGCCACCCCGACAGGTTGCAAGCCGCGGAAAGTAGTGTGCCTGGGCTGCATGCTATTGCCAGTGACGTGAGCGATCCTGCCAGTATTGAGTCCTTGTATGGAGAAGTGTCAGACCGGTTTCCGTCACTGGACACGCTCGTCAACAATGCGGGGGCAATGCGCAATATCAAACTGAACGAGTCCTGGCAGTTGAACGACCTGACCGCCGAGATCGATGGCAACCTGAAGGGGCCCATGTGGATGGTTCAGATTTTCCTTCCTTTGCTTCTCCGTCAGAAGCGGGGTTTGATCGTGAATGTTTCGTCGGGCCTGGCGTTCGTCCCATTTCCGGCCGCCCCCGTGTACAGCGCGTCTAAAGCTGCGGTTCACGCTTATACACGATGCCTCCGAGCCCAACTGGAAGGCACCGCCGTGTCGATAGTTGAACTCGCCCCTCCGGGAACCGAAACGCCGCTTTTCCGGCGCGAGTTTGCCGAAGAAATGAAGAGCGAAAAAGGTATGAATGTGAGTGTGCTTGTAAAGCGCGCCATTGCGGGCATTGAAGCTGGAAAACTGGAGATACGCCCAGGGCTAAGCAATGTGCTGAAAGCTGCCAGCCGTGTGGCGCCGCACTTCATGTTCCGGCAGATGGTGAAACTCGGTCGTACGCAGACGTCCGTGTCCTAAAGACCGTTTTTCCATCGGTCGGTCTCTTCACTGGCGATCCTCCCGATTCCACGAGAAGCAGCGATGACAGCAGAAATATCAGTAAGAAGTGGGCGCGTTGCGTCAGCTGACGGTACATCAATCGGATACGAATCGTTCGGCGAAGGTCCCGGCATCGTACTCGTGCAGGGCGCGATGGGTACTGCCCGGAATTATCATCAGCTCGCCGCAGCGTTGTCCGATCGCTTCACTGTATATCCTCCGGATCGACGCGGCCGGGGCTTGAGTCCACGGCCATATAGCGCGCAGCATTCAATAAAATGCGACGTCGAGGACGTTCGCTGCTTTCTCGAACACACCGGTGCGACATATCTTTTTGGTTTGAGCTCCGGAGCGATGATCGTCCTGGAAAGCATCCGACAGAAACTGCCGATCGAACGGGCTGTTGTCTACGAGCCACCGTTCTACCTCAACGGCGTCGCGTCCCACCTGATCACGCGATTCAATAAGCTCGTTGAGCGCGGACATCTGGACGACGCGTTCGTCACTGCAATGCGCATAGTCGGACTCGGACCACGAATCCTGCGGTTCGTGCCTGACTGGCTTATCCGGGTTGGCGCAGCGTATATGATGCGCTCCGATGATCGGAGGTCCGCCTCGTACGCGTCACTCAAGGAGCTAATTCCCGCCATGCGCTACGACTTCAATGTGGTTGCCTACATGAACGACCATCTGAACGATCTCCGTGCGCTGGACATACCGGTGCTGCTGATGGGTGGAGATCGGAGTCCGCGATACCTGAAAGCGGCACTTGTTGCATTGCAAGACACATTGCCGAATTGCAGAGGGGTCGAACTTGCGGGCGCAGACCATTCATCCCCATGGAATGCAGATTTGAAAGGGAAACCGTCAAAGGTAGGATCGGTCCTTAGAGAATTTTTCGCTAACCCGTTAGCACTCCGTGAGGGTAGCAAGTGAAGGTCCCCGAGCAATCGCGCAGTCGGATAAGGGATTATCGTCGATGCATCATCTGAACGACGCGTAAGCGATCGAAAGCCAACCTTTGCCTACTACTGACTGAAAGTCCGCTTCGGGTCGGATTGGTGCGCTCGCCGTTGGCTTGGGTTTGGCCAACTTGAGACGTTCAGCCGAGTAAGTTAAATCGCCAACAATCAAACACCCCAGACATGATCGACGTGGGTCATCCAACTACATGTTCGCTACGGCGAGAAGCGCTCGCGTAATCAAGCTAGGACACTCGCGGATGAAGTCTCCCGCGCGGCGCAACAGCGTCGCGCGGGACGTCAACGCGTTAGTCAATCCGGCGGACTCTTGCCGGATAGTGCATATAAGGCTCTCCGGGTAGACCGAGCCTTGCGGGTTGCCAGCTCCCACAGACGGCCCATGGTGGCAAGTAAGAAAATTGGGATGCATGGCCTTGTCGTTTGCGGCGAACACTGCGAAGCCATAGAAATGACTGCTCGGTCGGAGTAGGCCTCCTGCATTGGAAAATTCCAGTACTCATATGGATGCAACATCCGGCCGAGGCGAAAACGCGTATCGCACCCGCCATCGTGCCATCCGACGGCTGTCCCGTCGTGCATTGCCGAGACTGGGCCACGTGTTGGGAAGATCGTTAAGCTTGCCAAACTGTCTTTGCTGCAATCGTCGGTTGCAGGTATGTCGGATGGTGCCAACTTTAAGCTTCTTTCGTCCATGGTCATCTCCGCTGGTGATGCCGATCACGGAGACGCCAAAAAATAAAAAAGGCCTCATCCGTATTTCCGGCGAGGCCTTTGAGCTGCGTCCTACTTATCTAACGCGTATCGGCCTCCGATGGCGTGTCCGAACGGACCGCCATATGGCATTGAATCGCGAAAGAAAAAAGGTTTAGCGTCAGCATGTTTTCCAGTCTCTTTGCAATTGGAACGAATGTCAATACTTGTACGTTGCGCCCAGCCGACAACTCGTATTCGCCGATCTACTTCAAGAGAGGGTGTCGCGTATATCGCAGCGGGCGGTGTTCGGCCAAATCCAGCCGGGTCGTGACGGGAATGCTGCTCTCTTCCGAATGACCGGATAGATCCTGAAAACCGATCTTCGTTATCAAGCGAAGAATCGCGACCCGCGTCAGCGCTAAACCTGTTCGAGTATGGTCGCCTATTCGATTGCCGACAGCACCCGTGCCGGATCGCCGTGCATCCGTTTGCTCTTTCTCGCGCTTGCAGCATTGCTCTGATAGATCAGCGCCAGCGCGAGGGCGAGTAGTGCCATTGCGGCGTAGCGCCGGGTCCCGAGTTCAATCACTGTGTTTCCGAGCCATCCAAAATTATCGATCAGCAGGCTCATCAGAAGCTGTCCGCTAATGACGGCGACAGTCGCCGCCGCTGTACCCACTCGCGGCATTGCAAACACAATGACCAGCATGTAAATGACGCCAAAAAATGCGCCTGTGATCTGCCAGCGCGGTGCGGTGAACAGTGTGAGCGCGTGATGCCCTTCTGCGAAGAACGAGATCACGAACGTGACTAGCGCGCCGAGGGTGAACGTCAGCCAAGCGCTTTCGAGTATACCTACGGTGCTTCCAAGTCGGCCATTGATGGCCGATTGCGCACACAAAACAGCGCCACTTGCGACCACGAGAATCAGCATTGCAACAAACATTTTTCTGCTCCTTCAATGTATCAACCAAAGCGCAGCGAGGATCGCGGTCAGTGCTCCGACGCGGTAACGATCCACTTCCCTACGGACACTGCCCAGCCAGCCTTGATGGTCAATGATCAGGCTCGCTGCCACCTGTCCAAACAGAATGCCTACCATCGTCATGCCGACGCCGATGTGCGGGGTAGCAAGGGTTAGCGCGAGCACATAGATCGGCCCTAGTACGCCGCCGGTCAGCATCCATCGCGGTTGGGAAAACAGTACGCCCAGCTTGGCGCGATTGAACACAAGCCCAAAGGTCAGCAACAGCGAACCCATTCCGAAGATTCCGAGCGTCGCCCAGCCTTGTCCCACTTCCTGTCCCAGTGGGCCGAGTAACCCCGCCTCAACCGACAACCCCATACCAGCAAGGACGATCAGCGGTATTAATAACAAATTCATCATCTGCTCCCAAAGAAACGCATGGTAAATCGATGCATTTTTCGGAACAATCCAGCACAATTCGAAAACACTAATGCTTTTTGGGCAACTTCATGCAAATCAAGGCGTTGCGGCTGTTCGTTCACGTGGCGGGGACAGGCAGTTTTAGCGAAACCGCCAGGCATTTCGGCGTTCCGGGTTCGTCCGTCTCGAGACATATCGCTGCGCTCGAAGAGGATATAGGCCAGCGACTACTGTTCCGGCATACGCGTGCAGTCCGGCTCACCGAGGCTGGAGAGCGCTACTTTGTGCAGGTCAGGGAGGTACTGGAACTACTGGACGCGGCTACCGAGACAGCGGCCGACAAGGATGCAGCGCCGCGGGGGCTCGTGCGCGTGAACGCACCGGTTGCGCTAGGTCGGCGGCACATTGCGCCGTTGATCGCGGAATTCCAGCAACAGCACCGCGAGCTATCCGTGGAACTCATGCTGACTGACGCTTTCGTTGATCCGGTACAGGAGGGAGCTGATGTCACGGTACGGATCGGCAAGCTTGCTGATTCAAGCCTTGTTGCACGAACACTCGGCCCCCAACGCTATCTGGTTTGCGCAAGTCCGAAATACCTGAAAAGGAACGCTGCACCGTCAGAACCGGGTGAACTGAAAGCACATAATTGCCTCATCTACAAAGGGCATCTCGGTGTTCAGCGCTGGTATTTCTCGCGTCCCGACGATCTGCACTATCAGCCTTTCGAAATAAGCGGCGACCTTCGCAGCAACAATGCCGAAGTTCTGGTGTCTGCGGCGCTGGCTGGTCAGGGAATCGTGCTGTTTCCGAGCTGGCTATACGACGCTGACGCCTTGAAGGCGAAAAAGCTCGTACGACTGTTACCTGACTGGCTGGCCTCGGTCGAACCTGAACCGTCGGAGATACATCTGGTATTTCCTGAGAGCCGTCTCCGCTCTCGAAAGGTGAAATTGCTTTCCGACTTCCTGATCGAACGAATTGGGACGCCGCCGTATTGGGAGTTCTGATCGCCACCGCCAAACGGTCGAATAACCGATAGCGATAAGCAGTCACTCACGTGCGTTATCTTGGAGGACCGCTTTTGGGTCGCGCGTAGAAGTTCGAGAGGGTACGCAATCTATCTTGCATCGACCGGTTCGATCTTCCGGGCTCGGCCCCTAGCGGTCGGTCGACGTTGCCGTACAGATCGTTAGCAATCGCCTGGATCAATCAATCCGATATCCTGCGGCAGCGATGGCGGCACCGGCGGTGCCAACGTGGCCGCGCACGCCAGTAACATGCGAATGGGGCAAAACCCGATCGCGAGCACGTTCAAGCGTGTGAGAGGACGTGGCGCCTTTTTCCGAGGAATCGAATAAACAGGCCGTGTTACGCTTGAAAAAGACCCAATCCAAATCTCTCTCTGAATACGTCATTAACCGATCCAATTCAGAGGGACGCATGGCCCAAGCTGCAACACTTCGACCGGCGCAAATCCGGCATCTACTCGCCGTCACGTCTGCAACATCGCGCCATCCTCAGCGCGATTGTCTCGTTCTCCTGCTAGGCATTACGTGTGGAATGCGCGTCAGCGAAATAGCTCAAATCGGCGTTCAAGACGTGCTGTTTCCATCGGGCGCGATCCGTTCAGAGGTCAGTCTCCGGGCCGCAATCACTAAGGGTTGTCGGCAGCGATGCGTCTATCTCACGCGTCCGAAAACAGTTTCGGCGTTGGAGTGCTATCTGAACTATCGCATTGCACGCGGCATGGGGAGCGAGCTAACCGCAGAGCGTTATCGCGGACTCATGCCGTCAACTTGCCTAATCCTTGCTGGCAAGGGTCGCAAGTTCGCGATGAACGCCAAGCGGCGCATCAACGAAGCCGGTGAACAGGTTGACTACGCTGCCTGTGACAGCCTTCAATCCCACGTCACAAAGCTCTATAGGGATGCGGGGATACGCGGTGGCTCGTCCCATTCGGACCGACGCTCGTTCGCCAGTAACCTCGTTGAGCAAGGGCACGATATTGAGACGGTGCAGCAGCTTCTTGGCCATGCCGAACTCGACCACGTTTTGCCCTATCTCGCCGTGTCCGATAAAAAGCTCAGGCAGATGTTCCGCGACGTTATATGAGACCCATCTGACAACGGCTACCGGCGCGGCCCGATGCGCGGGGCGTGACACCGAACGCCGCTTGTAATAACATTGTGTTGACTATTACTGTTGCGGAGTTTAACATTGTTATTACTTGGAGGGGCTATGAGAACGACGATTCGTCGAATGGGTAACTCGCAAGGCGTGCTGATTCCGAAGCCCGTCCTTGCGCAGCTCGGGCTGGAGAGCGAAGTAGAAATGGAAGTCGAGAACGACGCGATTATTCTGCGCCGTCCGAAGCACAAAGCCCGTGAGGGTTGGGCGGACGCGAGCAAGGCTCTGGCCGAGAGTGGCGACGATGCGCTAGTCATGGGCGAGTTTACGAATGCCGATGACGCGGAGCTTGCATGGTGATGCGCGGGGAAGTCTGGTTGGTCGCGCTCGATCCGACGCTTGGTAGCGAGATTCAAAAGACGCGCCCCTGTGTCGTCGTTTCGCCTCCCGAAATGCACGACCACTTGCGCACAGTCATCGTCGCGCCAATGACTTCAAAGGGGCGTCCTGCGCCGTTTCGGGTTCCCGTGACGTTCAAGCGCAAACAGGGTTTGGTCCTTCTGGATCAGATTCGTGCGGTAGACAAGGTGCGCCTGGTCAAGAAAGAGGGTGCAGTTGCCGATAAGACGTTGTTGGACACCCTGCGAACCTTGCAGGAAGTCTTTGCAGAATAGGGAAAATGCGCTTATGGATGAGTCAAACAAAGCCTCGACGGCGTCCCAGCGAGCTTGGGGGAAAGGTCTGCACTATGCGTGTCTGCGCTTTTTGCGGGTCGTGCTTTGGCGTCAAGGGGCAGCCTCAAACGATGTCGTTGATAGTCTCACGGCTGAGCTTACGGCGATTGCGGAGGAGCACGCAGAATGGGCGATAGAGCAGAGAGGTGACTGGGAGATCGTTTCGCGAGCTATCGGCTACATGGCAGCGATCCATGACGGTCCATGGCAAGGCAAGGCGTGGTTCGAAAACACGCTGCGCGCGTTGATGCAGGTCGCGGTGCCAAACACCGGTCTTGATGAAGAGGCGGCTGCGTTCCTCATCGACCTCCAGCGTGGAGCAAACGAGTCATACCAACGGGCACCGGTAGCAAAGTCGGACCTCCGCGTAACAGACGAAGTTGCGGCAATGGTGACCACGTTCACCGAAGCTGGCTGCGAATACGGGCTCGTTTCCGATCTGCTGGACATGTGCGAGGGCATCTTTCACGGCGAGCCGATGGCGGAAGAGGATCGCTACACATTGCTGGTTGCAGCGACAGCCGCTCCTTTTGTTCGGCAGGAGCGCAAAGAGCGAAAGATTGACAAAGCCGACGCCTAGGTAATCAGTTGACAGCCTTATGGACAAAAGACGTGTAGTGCAATGGTTCGTTGACTGGACCGATGGCTGGAACAGCGAGTTTCATCGGGCCATCCAATCCAAAGTACATGCCGAGTTCAAAACACAGTTTCCGAACGGACTGCGGAATGAGGAAGACATAGAGCCGTGGATTCGAAAAATGAGCGACTTCTACTACGCACGCATGACGAACACGGCCATGTTGCTTGTAGCGGGCGCGTCCGTCGCGGTTTCGTTGTGTGCGCTAGTCGTATCAATCGTAGCGTTGAAGCATTAGCGAATCGGAAAACGGGGAAAATCGGAAATGAGAAAGGCCGGCGCGACAGTTATCCATGCACTGCTGTTTTGCAGTGCGGCTTCCACCACCGTGGCCTGGTCTGACGAACACAGCGATGCTCGTGAGCTTGCGCAAGCCATTCAGAAGCAGATGGTCACGACATATTCCTGCCAGAAATTCCTGGGTGGTCCGGGCCAGTATCGGGCCGCGAAAGCCAATGCAGAATATATCTATACGCGAGTTACGAGGGACCGAAACGCGGCTGTTCTGGCCGTGGAAAAAATTGACCATCGCATCCGGGAGAGCGGTGGTGACGAACAACTCGATTCCGCGTTGAAGGGGCTATCCGAATTCGACAAGACAAATTTTTGCCTGAATTCGGCTGCAGAAGATTCTGACCGGGTCAGACTGCTCGAAGCAAGACTCCATCTGCTTTAGCTAGATCAAGGAACATAAGCCGCCATGCGCGGCGCTGGAAAGCGCCGCGCGAGCGGCCCGCGCCGGCCGGACGCCGGACCCAACGGAGAACGAAACTTTGACCTACGTTATCAAATATACACAAGGTTCGGGACCAACCGAGCAATGGTTCCGCGGTTGCGCTTCTGAAGCCGAAGCGGTGGCTCAGTTCTGGAGCCAATCGCGTATCAAGAACAACTCGAAAACCCAAATCGTAAGTATCAGGGAGCTGCCCTGAACTTTCGCCCGGACCTCCAATAGGTCCGGGCGAGCATTGGAACGGAAAACAGAAAAGGGGACGAATCGCCATGAACAAGTTTCAAATGTCGCAAGAGGAATTCGACGCGTTGCCATACGAACAGCGGCGTGACGGCACGCGACGCATGATTGACGAGGTGCTGAACACGGTGGCGTCGGCCGAGGCAAATGTAAGCACCGGGAAGTATGACAATCTGCGCGAAGCGATGCAACGTTTCGTCGACCAAGATTTCCCACTTGCTGTCTACTTTGCAGACCGGGCTCTCCACGGGGTCGGGGCACAGATGCCGGATGGTTTATTTGACTCGGACAGTGAGCCAGATCGATCGCTACCATTGCGCGACGCGTGGGGCCAAGCTCAGAATCTGTTATCGGAGCTTGAGACGTCAGACAGTAACGGTTCCGAATCTAAGTAGACACAGAAAACGGCATGGCACTGTGTCCGGCAAGCAACCAACCTGTTTTTCCTCCACGTCAGTACGCCATGCAAGACGTCGCTGGCACAAACATCTTGAAGCGCTGTAGCGGATGCGGCAATCTGATACGACCATGCTGGCTAAAAGGAAGAAACGGCATCAAGAGATATTTCTTCCCACGTCACAGCAACTAGAAAAGCTGCCGTGCCCCTGACAGCACGAAACAAGCGCAGTCCCAGCCGGATCGGTGGCCGCTGCTCTTTGGTTTGCTCTTGCGCCGGGAGCAAAAACGTCGGCGCGTAACCATCGGAGGCATTGCCATGAGCATGACAAGCGACGCTAAGGCAGCATTGAACGATCCTGAAGTTCTCCACGCCATGAAAACTCTGTCGAAGTATGGGCTAGGCGTGCTGTTGGTTCACTCCCACACGCCATCTGGCCACATGGTTCCGTTGCCCAAAGGGCAGATCGGACTGGAGGACGAAGGTCGCGTTAGTTTCATGGACCTTGACGACGCCGACGCGAAATCTCATGCCGAGGAAGTGGCATGGATCTGGAATCTGGCGGACTCGCAGATCGAAGTGGTAATGAAATGCCGGGTGTCGCAGTGGTGCGAAGAAGAATAGTCTTGAGAACACTGCGGACCCTTCGGACCAATGGTGGCTTGATACGCGCTGTCGGTCCGTTTGCAACGACCACGGAAAACAATGACTTCACGTAAATCGAAATTTTGGGCGCGCGTGGGCGTATGTAGCGAGGTGTTCGCCATCGCCGCTGCGATCATCACGGGCTGGTTTGTGTTCTTTGGAGACGAACCTATGCTGTCTGTGTTCCTGCTTCCAGCATTCGTGTTTGCCTGCGCAGTGGTCGTCTTTTCGGTCGTTTCGCGCGGCGCTCTGCGCGTTCTCCGCACACGCCTCACTAGCCACTAACGCCACGGAAAACACCTGCATTCACAGGGAGAAAAGCATGAGTGGATTTCAGAAAGAGGTACGTACTGCGTATCGGACGCAGGCCGAGGTCGACGCGGAACGGCTCGCAGAATCGCCAGTCGGTCGCATGATCGCTGAGATCGAAAACTATGCGGCCGCCCGCAAGGGCGATGTTGCGCGCGGCGCGGAGACGCCTGCGTTGGCAAGTCTCATGGTTGAAAAATTCGGCTACGGACTCATGAAAGCTGCCGACCTGCTCGGACTGGCCGATTCGGCGTCGCTGACGGCTGCCGTCGATCGCCTCGTGGTGGAGATCGACCCCCAGCACCGCAAACACCAGCAGTACCGTTGGGACTCACGGCCTGCGGGCTTGTCGATTGCCGACGCTGACGGCTCGAACGCGCGCATCGTCTAGGTCACGGAAAACGTTATGAATAAATCCACGACTTTTTGGATCATTGCCACTGCTTTCGCAGTCTGCGCTTTATGGTGGCTGCTCCCATCCTCAACAGCAACTAGCCTGATTCTGATTCTGGTCGTTATTGTGGGCGGGGCGTTGGCGGTGTATGGCGGTGGCAAGCCGGAATGTACCCATGATTGGGTCGAGATTAAAGGGCACCGGAGTCACGACATCGGTCTGGTTGTAGATCGCTGCACGATTTGTGGTGAAACGCGAAACGACGTTCGCTGACATAATCGGCTGGAAGCGAGAACAGACTAAGGAAAACAACATGACTCTCGTTGGCATTTTGGGGTGCGCTCTGGCTTTCTTGATCGGTCTAATCGTTCGTGAGTTCTTGCCTGGTTATCTCCGCAAAAAAGGGGAAAATCTCGCGACGAAGGAGGACATCGCCGAGCTCACGAACTTGCAGAAAGGTGTCGAGCATCGATTTAACGAGATAATCGAGAACTCAAAGCAGCGCCACGATTTGCGCCTCGCTGCTCTCGATCAGCGTCTTGCCGCGCATCAGGAAGCGTTCACGCTGTGGCGCGAACTTTTGGCCGAAGTTCATGGCGAAAAAGTCGGTCCAGTTGTGCTCAGATGCCAAGCATGGTGGGAGAGGAAATGTCTGTATCTCGAACCCACTGTTCGAGATGCGTTCGTCCGGGCGTACTCCGCAGCTAGCTCGCATCATGGATATACGCAGTCGCGATTCGACGTGAAGGACGTACAGGCGAATTGGGCGGAAATCGCTCGGTTTCCGAATATCCTGTTTGAGGCGATTCAATTGCCGCCTTTACAGCGGGAAGCAGCCGAGAAAGTCCTTCCCGAGATGACGAAAGACGCGGTCAAAGACTAGGGAAACTGGAGCAACGCTATGGGATTCAAATTGAAAGTCGGACCCGGCGCAAATGCCGAGGTCGTTTTTGAAGAAGCAACGGAAGATGCTTTCGTGCGCCAATTGTGGAACGAGTTTCCAGAAGCAGGCTTACCGCCGACAGTTTTTTATAGCAACAGGCCTGTCATCGAATTTCCTAACGGATTAGAGCTTTGGGGGATGCAGGCCGAGCGCTGGGTGGTAAATCCTGCCTATCGTCAGTCCGTCCGCGCGGAACGCGGTGGCGACGCAACCGAAGAGGCGAGTGTCGTCGAGTTTGAGCTTTTAGCTCAACGGTTCTATCTTGCGCAAGCGACGGCCATGAGCTTGCCTGCACAGACCGCAGCGTTCGTCGCTCAGGCAAATTTGATGCGGCAACTGGTCGCCTTGATCCGGCGTCTTGGTGGAGGTGTCCATGAGGTGGATTTAGACAACCCTTTGTTACGTCGATGTGTGGTACTGGATGCCAACGGCCGTCCAGTTACGAACCACGCTGGCATGCGCGGTCCGCTCTGAAAACACGGAAAACTGGGGAGAGGGCCACCAACAATGAAAGGACGGGACTTTTATCTGGAAATAGCTTACGCACTTTCCGGTTGCCAGCTAGTGGAGGAGGCAATCAAAGTCTATCTGACCGACGCTTTTTCGCTGGTTAAAATGCGCGTAGGGAGGAGGATTGCATTCAACTTTTCCGGGCACGACTACGAGGATTCTTCTCTCGAAGGATTGATCAAGGCGTTTAAAAAGCTTTCCAGCGACGCCGTGCTTGTGAGGGATCTCGATGCGTTCAGAAAGGAGCGAAATTTTTTGAGCCACCAGGGAATCACTAGCTGCCTTGACTACGAAAAAGAGTTGTCTGATGGGCTAGTTGAAGAATATCGTCCTAGGCTTGAGCGCATCCAAATGGAGGCGGAAAGGCTCCGCTTGGCTTTGCATGAAGCGGCGAATGACTTTCGGGCCTACTTGTACTTTGAAGACCTGACGCCTGAAGACTGATGGTGGCTGGAGTGCCCCACCTAACGCCACGAATAACAGAACGGACGAGGCATGCTTAAGTTTATTGCATCGGCACTGAATATCCTATCAGCGATTGCAGCGTTAATCGCTGCGGTGCTCTGGTACTGCTCTACGTCGCTGTCTGTTGAATACCGAGGAACGACGAACAGCGACGGTTGGGTGCATAGTGGGCTGACGGTTGACTATGGCGACGGAAGGGAGATTGACCCGTTTGCCACGGGGTTAGCGCAGGCACGGTGGAACCGATGGGCCGCGTCCGCAGCTGGGACCGCAGCCTTGCTTCAAGGTGTTGCGACATTGCTTAATCTTTAAGGACCGAAACTAGACCGCGGCGGTCGCGCGGGCCACCCAGGCAGACAGGACGCTATATGGTACAGACTCTTAATTGGCAACAGAGGCTGCATTATCGGGACCGACTCCGCGCCGCTAGGTATGCGGCACTTGCCGATGCGGAAGCCTTCACCGGAATATGTTTTGTTGTGGAAGCGATCGGCTTGCATGTCGTCGGGGCGGAGTTGAACATGGGCTCGTACATCGACAAGATCCGGGAAATATCGATGGACTCGATCGTGCTGACCGATATGCCTCAGCGCTTCCCAGGACAGTTTTCAGGATTTGATGCTCTATACCGGACTATGCAATCCGCGAGGAACGACGCGATGCATGCTGGCGTGTATGCGCGTCACGTAACCGTGGCGGCGATTGAGTTGTGCATTGGCCTAGAGGAAGCAATGATGCAAGAGCAACAATTTGCTCGGACTAAGGTACGAGATTTCATGGTTCGCGATGTGGTAACTGTCCACGCGTGGCAACCAATCGCCTACGCCCGACAGCTTATGCTGATGCACTCCTTTACGTATTTGCCCGTCAAGATTTGTGGGCAATGGAAGTTGGTTCCTGAAACTGCGATGGCGAAATTTCTGCCGCGCGGCGGGCAGGCAAGAAAGGAGGCGTTGGGGTTCTCGATAGAACAAGCAGCTCAACGCGAGGATGAGCCGCTCCAACTTATCGAAGCCCGCGTCATACTCGCCGATGATGAGGTGAGCGGTCTTCTTGATGAAGTCAATCCTAATGTTGCTGCGCTATGGCTCGTTGACGACGAGCACGACGGTTTGGCTGGCATCCTCTCACCGTTTGAACTTATGTAGCAAGGAAAACGACCGGGACAATGATCGATGATGCGCGTCGCTATCGAGGGCAGGAGTCGCTTGTTGGCAAGGGCGGCGGCGTCGTCGTGTTTTTTCAAGGTGAGGTTCAGGGCTGGGTCAACCAGCTGCGTAACCCTGAGCATTGGCAACCCGGCTGCATTGCGGTCGATGAGCAAGGTCGCACGTGGACAACTATCGCGGGTAGCGAGCGCGAAGAAGGTCGGGAGGCGTTTCGCCAGGGGTTGAACGACGCAGATAACCCATATCCCAACGGAACCGACGAAGCGATGGATTGGTTCGACGGCCTGAGCGACGAAGAAAACGGCGCGTAAGCGCTGCTAGGAAAACTGCGGATAACCATATGAATTCGACGCACCTGTCGTCTCAAACGGAATCACAGCTCGACGCATTGGCAAAGCGATTGGCCGATTGCCTCTGGTTAGGGCATGGCGACACGCACAGCGCTGATGAGGGCCTTGATGATCAGAAGCACCTTATCGGAGCGATGCGGGAGATTTATTCGCCCGCAGAGGTGACGGCCTTTGTCTGCGGCTTCCGAAGTCACAACGATCTGCTCACTCAGGCGCGCGCCCCGGACCCGATGACCTTCGACCTTGCGCTGATCAGCCGCTGTCAGGCAACTGACCCCGCCGCAGCACGCGCCCTGCGCCATATCGCACGGGAAATGGTCCATGTGAACTGGCGGAGGATGCTGACCGCCAAGATCCGGACGACAGCGGAAGTTCAGGCCCTGTCGTCAGCCTTCACGGAGAAGGTCCAGGAAATTGCGGGCTGGCTGGTGAAACCCGATGCAACCGCGTTCCTCGACGAGGTCGATGCTGAGCGTGGCGTGATGGCCGATGAGTACGAACGGGACACCCGGGCGCTCAAGCAGCGACTCGGAGTGCTGGAGGTTGGGCGGCAGGAAGCCGATGCTGACAATGGGGGCCGAGCGTCGGTCGCCGGCGCGGTCGTGGGCGAGGTGGCGCGCACGACGATGCGCGTCACGCTATGGGGAGTCATGCGCCGCGCGATCTTCGGGCGGTAGCTGGAAAACAAATGAACAATGAGGCATTGAAACACAAGCAAGCGTGCGCCGATCGAGCGCAGGCGATCGTTCAGCAACAGGTGAATGTTATGCGCGAGATTCAGCGCCTGAACTACGAGCCGACAACGGAACTCAGGATGCGTCTTGATAACCTGCTCGCAAAGTGTGACCGCGCTGTCGCGGAGTACCAAGCGGCGGGCCTACTCTGCGATATTCCCGTCTACGTAACTCCCACCCGATAAGCAGGAAAACCGACATGGCCCTGACGAAAGCTCAGATTGCGAAGGCCGCAAGGCTGTACAGCCTTGCGATGGCCGCTCTAGGCGATGCCGGCGGGGCGCAGACGGATGACGAAACGCAGATCATGTATGCGTCACAGGGACGCGCTGAGGCGGCACTTGCACGGCTTGGTTATGGCAAGTCGCAGCTTCTGACGATCTGGGACTGCATTCATGCAGTCTGCAAAGCATAGGCAAACCTAAAGCGCCTAGACTAAAGAAGCAGAGACAAGATGAGTCACTCTCGGGAATTCTTCGATCTTCAACGGGCTTCGCTCGCGGTGGATATCTTCTCCAGCGAGCCAGATTTGCGGGATGTAGCGATCGAAGCGATCTCTACAGCGGCGATTCCTTGGAATTGCTCGAATGCATTGATCGAAGCAGCACGTGCGCAAGCTATTCGATGTGTTTTGTCAGGCTCCAGCCCTTCGAACGAAATCATCGACCAACTAAGGCTCCATGTGTTTGACCGGAAACGTGACGCGCTTCACGCAATGGCAAAGGTCTGCACCTTTGGGACCTCTGCTATTGATCGTGCACGTTGGAGGAAGCTCGATATCAGCGAGTTTACGTGGATGTCGATCGGCAAGCCACTCTGTGATTTCGACCATGATGCGCTGGATGGGCTCGTGTTCTCGTTAGGCGATGGTTTTAGCGGCAACTTTCCAGGACGACAATACGGCTGTCGTTGCTGGGGGGCACCGGTCATAGTTTTTTGACAGATAAATCGCCGGCTGGCCGGCTAAGGAAAGTGAGGCGTGCACATGTCAACGATCGAGATTCCGGCAATCGAATTTCCGAAGTGGAAACGATGGGCAGATCGCGAACGGCCATCGCAGGACTTTGATGTTCCGGTTGGCTTCGGGCTGTTGGGGATCTATATGTTGGCAACGAGCGATGTGGATGGCGAATCGTCGCTGGAACCAGACAACTATCTCAACCAGGCTGTGATCTATATCGGGATGTCTGAGCACGTTGAGCAACGATTGGAACGATCACACGACGCAGTCACGGCGTACAAGAAGCAGACTGGCGACCTCGCGGCAAGCGACCTTCGGTTCACAATCTGGCACTCGAGCGCGGCGAAAGGACAATACGAGCAAAAGGGTCCAGTAGTCTCGGCGGCAACTATAGCCGTATATGAACGCGTACTATTGCTTAAATACGCGGAAAAGTATGGTCGGTTGCCACGTTTTAATAGTCTCTAGAGATCAACGGAAAACGTGAGGTGCATATGTCGGATAGAACTACAAATCTCGATTTCCACATAGGTGTATCGCATCCACTCCATCGAAAAATTGACGCTGGGGGGCCACCGGTCGAACACTCGAAGCTTGTGCCGATTTCCGAGTTGACTGGTTACCAGCTCGATCTAGTATTGGCTCAAATCTTGGCGGCATCCGGGCGACTGAAGGCCATCGTGGTCCGCCTTGGTCCGGGATACAACGTCATGCAGATCGAGGTAACAGAGTCTCACTTGGGGGCACTGTCAAAACTGTGGCGTCCGACCGTTGACAGCGACGACAGTTTGCCATTTCGGCAAGAGCTTGCAGAATGGAATGATGCCGATCCAGTTCAGAGCCTCCGGATGTGTGTTCGGTCGAAACTTGGTGACTTTGTTCGGGTTCGACACTGGGAAGAGCCAGCAAGACAGCGCGTATAAGCAACGGAAAACAAATGAACACGACCACGAATACAACCTCGCGACTGAACGTATCCGGGGTTTCTACACGGCATTGACTAACAACAACGTGACTTCTCTGCCCGAGTGGAAGGGATTCAAGGAATCGGCAGAGCGACGCAACCACATAGCTCACAAGGGAAAGATCGTCCAGCAGAAGGAAGCCGAGGAAACGCTGGCGGTGACGACAGCGCTGGTCAAACATCTCGGCTTCGTTTGATGTGTTGGGCACAAAGAGTGGCAAATTTATGGATTCGCTTTTTTCGACAAACTAAGGTCCATCCAAACTGGCCGGCAACGCGGCGCATGTTTCGCGTCTTCAGTCGATGACCAACAACAAGACGGAGATTTGGAAAAATATGGCGATAGTTACAGTATGGACGTTCGACGTTCCCGGCCAGCATACGGAACGCAATGGGCTTCGGAAAGCTGCAACGCAAGAGGCAATTGATCGCTTTAAGTTCGTGCGTCGTGGCGACAATCTCAACGTAGATGAGCGCCTGCTGGATATCAATGGGCTGACGCGCGAGGAATATCTTACTTTTATAGTAAGGGTGCCGCATCTTCAGGTATTCGCGGGGTATAACGGCGATGGTCAAAGGCTTCAGGTCATGGCCGGCGAGTACGACGCTAGGCTAACGATTCGTGAATTTAACTCAGCTGTCGGAGCGATTCCGTGCGTTCAACTCGTCAGCGGTGATTCACGAGGCGGCGATCTCTGGATCAGGATTGACGAATATGACGAACTGGCGAATTTCCCAGACGTCGAAAATCCGCAACACTTAGACGTTCGCGATTCACGTGTGACCGCGCCGGAAGAACTGTGAGTCGAAAAATATGAAAACATTTTCGATCGATGATTTTATCCCTGAACATAAGCCGCCTCGTATATACGAAAATTTTACTTTCACTGCAAATACGTCGGTTGCGCCACATGTGCTGAGGGTAAATCTTGAATGTCTAAGCTATGCGCTGAAGGGTGACGTTGTTTGGGCCTTTGAGCACGCAGAGAGGACGGACAGTACGTTTAAGCCAGGGAAATATCATCATTGGCTTCCTCGGATTCGAAACGGCGAGCCGATCGAGGCACCTTACCTAAGTTTTAATGAAGGCCGTGTTTCAATTGTCGACGGTCGGCACCGACTGTACGCTTTCATTGACTCGGGCTACACGCACTGCACGGTCGTAGTTGGCGATCGTGCGCTTGATGCCATCTCGACGCTTGTAGACCCCGATCTGTAGGAAAACAGGAGTGTTTATGCAGAAGGGCAGCATAGTAGCGGTCAATCAACGACGGGGCATGTTCATTGTCGAGATCGATAGTGGGGATCACGCGGTCTTTGAGCTTCTCTCGGGAGTCGATGTGTCAACTGGCGATCGCGTGCAAGGGGATCTTGAAGCGCTCGGCCATGAAACGTTGCGTCACCTTGGCCAAGGGCGGAATTTCAACGCGTATGGACAGAGTGGCCCGAGCAGCCTGTCGGTGTGTAAAAGTCTGCTGGGTCTTTAAACGGTCGAAAAACATTGTGAACATTCTGAATAACGAACCGGCGATGGCGATCTTGCGTGACACTGCTGAGAAGCTCAAGGCGATCGGTATCTCGTGGGATATGCAAACTGGTGTTTCTCCGCATGGCGCGTCCATCGCGTTGATCGCGTCCGAGACAGAGGAAGGTATGGCGGCAGGGTATGTCGCCAGCTTCCGTGGTAACGAGCAAGTGAACACTGACGCTCAACGCTTCGCAAACGAAGTAGCCGACCGAATTGCAGAGCGTGCCATTGAGAGCGTCAAGCGATCGGGCATCTGACAACGGAAAACGGAGAACGGTGATGAAAGCAGTTATCGACGCAGAGCGCCTACCTGTGAACCGACAATAGAGTTGGACACAAAACAATAAAGCCTGACACGAAACAATAGAGTTCGACACAAGCCGGGCATCCGTAACGGGGCGAAGCCACCGTTCGCGACCGGCGACAATCGGCCGAGGGCGTGTGGAAACGCAATTTTCGCGGCTGAGGGCGAGGTTGATGGTCGGGGCGATCAGGTTAGATACGTCGAACTTGTGCTATTCGAGCATCGCGAGCACAAGAAGCCCCTCAGGGCCTTAGCTCCCAGCCATCCTGATTGCCTTCATTGTCCTGGCAACCCCAAGTATATTCATGACTCGCTTGAGGTTGTACGCCAGTACCTGAAGGCTCATTTCGGTGCTCACCCGTCCGAGCGTCCGGGTCAGGAAGTGTGTAGCCCCCATCCAATGCTTCAGCGTGCCGAAGACGTGTTCAACGGTGCTTCGTCGAATGGTCATCGCGTCAGGCTTTCGGTCGAGTCGACGCTGCATGGTTTCAAGTACATGTTCGTGCTCCCATCGTCGGATGCGGCGATAGTCGCTGGGCGAACATCGCTCCTTGAGATGACAACGCGGGCATGCGCTGGGCCAGTACACGTTCAGATTCATGCCATTCTCAACGGTCTTGAACCGATGAATGGCGCGCTCGCCAGCGGGGCACCAATACTCGTCGTTCCTTGCAACGTAGATGAAGTCGCGCTTGGTAAAGATCCTCTTCTTCCGTGATGCCGAGGTCAGTGGCTTCGGGACATACGTTTTGATCCCGCCCAGTTCGCACGCGCGGATATCCGGGCCGCTGAAGTAGCCCCGGTCAGCCAGCACTTTCAGCTTCGGCCTGCCCATCGCGTTCTTCGCCAGGAACGCCATCTTGCTGAGTTGACCGTGATCGCCTCCGATATTCGTCACCTCGTGTTCGACAATCAGATGATGCTTTGTATCCACAGTAGTCTGGACGTTGTAGCCCACGGTACCGGTTCTCTTGCCACCGCTGGCCATGGAGCGGGAATCCGGGTCGGTAAGCGACAACTGCTTGTCTGGTTCTTTCTTCAGTTGCTCCTTCATCTGCTCGAGCTCACGCATCCGCTGACGCAGGAGCGCGATCTTCTCGTACAGGCGAACGGTCTTCACATCGAAACCTGTCGGGCTGATCCGATCTGCGGATTCAATCATGTCGAGATATCGCTGAACGCTTTCCTCGATCTGCTGCTGACGCTTGTCGATCTTGCCAGCCGTATAGTTCCTGTCACGGCTGTTCACGGCTTTGAACTTGCTGCCGTCGATTGCCACCACGTCGCTGCATAGCAGCTTCAGTCCGCGACATAGTTCGATGAAACGACGGCATACGTTGCGAATGGCTGCGCCATTGTCGCGACGAAAGTCCGCGATCGTCTTGAAGTCTGGTGCGAGACGTCCCGTCAGCCACATCAGCTCGACATTGCATTGGCATTCACGCTCAAGACGCCTGCTAGACGGCACCCGGTTCAGATACCCATAGATATAGATCTTGAGCATCACGCCCGGGTGGTAGGCCGGGCGGCCAGTGAGGGCCGGCGTGGTGCCGTTGAAGCTGAGTTCTGCAAGGTTCAGTTCGTCGACGAAGGCATCGATCACCCTTGCCGGGTTGTCCTGGCCAATGTAATCATCGACGCATTCGGGAAGTAGTGCGACCTGCTTGCGGTCATCGCCTTCAACGAATCGCTTCATGAGTCACCCGGTCTCAGTGCGTTGATTCAGTTTAGGCGATCAATGCGTTTTCACACGCCCTCGGCCAGTAGCGGCCGGTCGAGGTCGGCATCCAATTCGCATAGTCGAGGTCCAACTTGCTTTTGCTCAATGGCCGCTTTTGGGCAAGTGGATTGCCGGTTGCATTGCCTTTATGCGTCAGGAAGAGACGTTCGACATTGACGCCGAGATTAGCGACAATCCCGGAGCGCCCTCCGGGCTATTTCGAATGCCTTATCGGGACTGCAATGACACAGCATAGCCAATTCATCACGCTAGGTCGGTCGGTCATCGCATATCCGATAGCCTTGGCTGCGGGTGCAATGACGTTCCTTCCAGTTCTTATTGCTGGGAACCGGATAGCATCGGGCGTCGTCGCAGAGCACGGATTTGTGTTGAGCATCCCGCGCTTTATCGTGGCTGAATTGGGCGCTGCCGTGTTCGGCCTCGCGATTTTCGCGCTTCCGGTCTTCCCTTTCTACATAGCCGGGATGATTGTTGCAAAGAAAGTCGGAACGAGGCACTGGCTTTATTTCGGGGGCATGGGCATGGTGCTGATCCGTCTCTTTGTTCCTGTTGGTGCGGTGGGCGGTCTAGCTTGCTGGCTCTTCCTCTATCTCACGTGGCCGCGTGAAATCACATAACCGTCGTCCGATACCTCTCTCGAATGGCCGTTGTCGGCAAAGTCAGATGTCGGCACAGGGTCGGGAGTACGCACTGCCGACTGGCGGCTTCGGGGCCGCGGAATTTCAGTGACCGCTTTAGAGCGATGAGTTCAGGCAGCGGACCGGCGCAGCCCGACCCTTCTCAGTCAGTCGGCATTTCCACGCGACTGTCGGCTTTAGTCTCAGTTTCGGACGCTCCGAAGCGCGCAGATATTGTTGTGCCAGCCACATTGCGGATCGAACTCGACTTCGGCCCAGATAAGGCACTGGAGCCGCAATCACGCTGCCGTCGAACACCACTCTCAGTGCCGATGGCGCCATAACGGCAGCAGTGACAATCAGTAGGAGCTGCCCGGGTCGCTCGCCCGCAGTGTCGCGGAGGGCAAAGGTACAGCCATCTAGATCAGTTTGAATAGGACGTCCTGCGCTCCCTCCCACAGCACCTTGACTCCGAGCGCCCGAAGATTCTCAACGCCTTTAACAATGGTCAGAAAGTGATTGCCTGCAAGCTGGCCCATCTTGCTGCTGAAGGAACACGAACCGTAGGCCAGGATAATCTCGGTTTCGCTGTATCCACCAGGATAGAACAGAACATCTCCCACCGACGGGTGACTCGTGTGATTTTCGAAACCGACCGGCTTGCCGCCATTTTCGAGCTTGAAATCGCCGAGCGGCACCCAGCATCCTTCCCCGCTCCAGCGAACATGAATGAGCTTCTGCCGATACGGCAGCAGGCTAAGGAACGCGTTGACGGTTTCGGGCGCATCCGGGTGCGTTTCCGCTTCGAACACGTGGCCTGCCGCTGTAATGCGTAGTCGGGTCATGAAAATAATTGCTCCAGTTTGATAGTGAAGTGCGATGCTGGTGTTGCACCGCACCGTGGGTCGTTAAGCGGCGTTGTGGGCCTTGCGTTGTGTCCACCCGGTGAGCCTTTGCTCGACCAGCGCAGAGATCGCATAGAGCACCACGCCAAGCACAGCAAGAATGAACAGTCCGGCAAAGACCAGTGGCACATTGAAATTGCCACTCGCGATCATCATGACGTTGCCGATGCCTTTGTTGGACGCCACAGTCTCGGACAGCACCGCACCAACGAAGGCCAGCGTAATTGCGATCTTCAAAGAGGCGAAGAGATAGGGCAGCGAACGCGGCAAGCCAACGTTCCAGAGCACGTCCGTCTTGCTCGCGCCCAACACCTTGAATACATCTTCGAGTTCCGGCTCGGTGGTCGCGAGACCCGTTGCGACGTTGACGACCACCGGAAAAACGCTGATCACCATGGCTGTCAGAATCGCCGGGACGGTGCCTGAACCGAACCAAAGCACGAAAATCGGCACGACTGCAACTTTCGGAATGCTCGAAAAGCCGACCAGCAGCGGATAGGCAGCGTCGTAGGCCACGCGCGACGAGCCGATGATCACGCCAATCAGCACGCCCGAAATCACACCGAGCGCGAACCCTGCGAGCGTCGTCATCAACGTCTGGACGACATGTGGCCAAAGCAACGGCATCTTGGTTACCGTCACGACGATGATCTGGCTCGGGCGCGGCAGCACGAGGTCAGAGACGTGAAACACAAGGCACGCCAGTTCCCAGATCAGGAAGAAGCCGACCAGCGCACTGGCTGACAGCAGGTTGCGACGAAACCGCTCGGATCTGATTTTCATGCCTGCTCCGGTTCTTCAATGGCGGGGACTGCGGCGACTGCCGATAACCCTGCTACTTCGCGCGGCGTCTCCGCAGCCGAGCGCGCTTCGGCAATGCGCATACGTAGCTGTTGAACCAGCGTGGCAAACTCGGGCGCATAGCTCGCTTCGAGCGTGCGCGGCCGGTCGAACGTCACGCGGCGCTCTTCGAGGATGCGGCCGGGGCGCGAACTCATCACACAGATACGGTTGGCCAGGTACGCCGACTCGCGCAGGTCGTGCGTGACGAGCAGCACGGTCGGACGGCGCTTTATCCAGAGCGTCTGCATGATGTCCCACAGTTCTTCGCGCGTGAACTGGTCGAGTGCACCGAAGGGCTCGTCGAGTAGCAGCAGCTCTGGCTCGTGGATCAGCGCGCGGCAGAGCGACGCCCGTTGCAGCATGCCGCCAGACAATTGCCAGGGCCGCTTATGCCCGAAGTCCTTCAGGCCAACCTGGGCAAGCAGTGCTTCGGCGCGCTCCGCGAATTCGCCTTTTTTCTTGCGCCGGTACTCCGAGCGAAATGGCTCTACGATTTTCAGCGGGACCATCACGTTTTCGCGGATGGTCAGCCAGGGCAGCATCGTCGGATTCTGGAAGGCAAGGCCTATCCGCGTAGGTGTGACACCCGCCGCGCCCATCTCACGTCCGCCGACAATGACTGCGCCCGAGGTCGGCTGGATGAGCCCGGCAACAAGCTTCAGAATAGTTGACTTGCCACAGCCGCTGGGTCCGACGAGCGCGACGAAGTCGCCTTTTTCGATCTCGAGGCGCGTGCGGTCGAGTGCGATCGTGCCGCCTTCGCCGCCATACCGCACGCTGACATCCGATAGATCAATCAGGGATGAGTTCACGATGATTCCTTTCCGGAACCGCCGCTCGCAGAACGCGAGCGAACGGAATTACAGGCCATATCGCTGTCCGCTTCACAGCCCATTCACGAAGACGCTTTCGGTATCGACCGGTTCGGCTGTCGGTCGCACGCCTTCCGGCGTTTTGAGGATCGCGCTCATGTAGTGCTCGGTGTTGCGCGGTGTAGCCTTGGGCATCGCCTGCACGTTCTTCACCGAACGACCCCAGCCCGCTGCATCCTTGACCAGCTTGCCGTCGCGCATGACAAAGCGACCACGCACGAGCGTATGGAGCGGATATCCGCGCACGGCTCTCCCGTTCCAGGGCGAAATCTTGCTGATGCTTTGCAACTGGTTCTGCGAAAGTATTCCGGCACGGTTCAGGTCGACGATCGCGATATCCGCATGCGCACCCGGTGCGATCACGCCCTTCGGACCATAGATCCCCCAGGCCTTCGCAGGATTGACCGAACTCCAACGCACATAGTCCATCAGCGTGGCACGCTCACGATTGACTTCGGTGAGCATCAGCGCCATCTGCGTTTCGACGCCTGGGAATCCGCAATCGCATTCCCAGATGTTTTCGCGCGTCTTCTCTTCCGGCGAATGCGGAGCGTGGTCGGTTGCTATCATGTCGATGGTGCCGTCAAGCAAGGCATTCCACAGCGGATCGTTGTTGCGCGCTTCCCGGATCGGCGGATTCAGACGGAGGATCCCGCCGAGCTTTTTCATATGCTCGGTGTTGAGCAACACGTATTGCGGGCAGGTTTCCGCCGTGACATCGACGCCGCGAAGCTTGAAATCGCGCAGCACGAAAAGCGAATCCGCTGAACTGTGATGCGCAATGTGCACGCGCGCGCCGGTCCACTCGGCGAGCGTGAGCACGCGCGTGATCGCTTCGATCTCCGCCACTGCCGGGCGCGCGGCCAGATGTGCCATCGCGTCGATACGGCCGGCGTCCTGCATGCGGTTCTGCCGGCGGAACAGAATCGACGAATTTTCGGCGTGGACAACCGTGCGGATGCCGAGCGGCGCGAGCTTTTCGAAGCCCTCGAGCAGCGCACCGTCAGTCGGTGCCGGCAGATTGCCGAAGGTATTGCCGACAAACGCCTTGAAGCTCGTCACACCGCCGTCGAGCAGTTCTTCGAGGCGCTCGACGGTGTCGTCGCCGAGCAGGCCATGAATGCCGAAATCCACATACGATGCTTCCGCTGCACGCTGTTTGATGCGCAGCGCCTCCAGCGTGCCGGTTGCCGGGTTCGTGTTGGGCATCTCGAACACGGTCGTCACGCCACCACACGCTGCGGCCGCCGAACCAGTGCGCCACGTTTCCTTGTGCGGATAGCCGGGGTCGCGAAAGTGCACGTGGCTGTCGATGGCGCCGGGCAGCAGATACAGGCCGTCTGCGCGTATCTCTTCACGGGCCGACGGCATGAGATCGTCGTGACCGACCGCCACGATCTTTTCGCCGTCGATGGCGACAGCTGCTTCGATAATCTGCTCGGGCGAGACGACTTTCGCGCCGCGAATAACAAGATCAACCTGACTCATTTTCCTTCTCCTTAAAGCATGGCCCAACCGCCGTCCACCGGCAGGTCGGTACCTGTGATTTGTCGTGATACGTCGCTGGCGAAGAACAGACACGCATTAGCGACGTCCTCATCGGTCGAAACGCGTTTGAGCGCGTAGTCGGCGGCGTGACGTTCCATTGCTTCCTCGACGCTAATGCCGAGCGAGCGGGCCATGTCTGCACACACCTTCTCGCGAAACCTCGGGCCGTCGACCATGCCAGGCGCCACACAGTTGACGTTGATGTTGTACGGTCCGGCTTCGAGCGCGAAACTCTTCGTGATGCCGCGCAAGCCCCACTTGGAGGCTGAATAGGCCATCCGGCCCGAGCGTCCGCGCATGCCGAACGTGCCACCTACGTTGACCACCTTCCCGTAGCGCTGCTCGATCATCGCGGGCATCAGCGCGCGCATTGCGTTGAAAGCGCCCGTCATGTTCACGCGAACGATGTCGTCGAATTCCGCCTCGGTGGTTTCCCAGCCTTTCTTTCCAATCGGGCCCGAACCGCCGGCGACGTTCACGAGCACATCGATGCGGCCGAACGCAGCAAGCGCCCTCAATGCGAGCGCATCGGTGTCGGCGCTGACGCTGAGATCACACTGGACCACGATCGCCTCGACGCCGAGTTGCCGGGCTTCGTCAGCGACCGGTTCTATGGCAGCGACGTCGCGACCGGTCAGCACGAGCTTCGCGCCTTCAGCGGCGAACGCCAGCGTGACGGCGCGCCCCATGCCTTTTGCAGGTCCGGTGATGACCACGACCTTGTCTTTCAGATTCAGATTCATATGCGTTTCTCGCAGATGGGTGAAGGCCTACATGGCCGACGGACGGTCCGTGCGGGGCGGAAGAAAGTGGTTATCAAACACGTCTGCAGGTGCGGGCGTACGCGGCAGACTCGCGGCGTCAACGATGATTGAGATATCGCGCTTCAGACGGTTTTGGTCGACGTCGCCGAGGCCGATCTTCGCGATCTCCGGCGCGCTCATGTCGTTGTGCATGGTCGCGAGCAGCTTGGCCTTCTCGACATCGCGATTAAGCAGCGGCTCGCGCTTCATCACCGCATCAACACCTGCGTCTGGATCGGCGATGACGTCGCGAATACCATGGTTGAGCGCGACGAGAAATCCGCGCACGGCCTCGGGGTTGGCCTTGATGAAGTCGCGTGAAAAGAACACGGCATTCGAATAAAGGTTCATCCCATAGTCGCCGTAGCGGATGAAGCGCAGATCGTGCGCAGCATCGACGCCCATCGCGCGGGTGCTGAACGTGATAGTCGTCATGTAGCCGAAGATCGCGTCGACCTGCCCGCGCATCAGCATCTGCTCACGCAGATTGGGCGCAATGTTGGTGATATGAACCTTCGACGCGTCGACGCCGGCCAGCTTCGCGAATGCAGGGAACAGTTTCAGCGCACCATCATTGGCCGGGGCGCCGACGTTCTTGCCTTCTAGATCCTTCGGCGTGTGGATCGGGCTGTCGCTCTTGACGACCACGGCGAATGGCGGTGTGTTGTAGAGCACGTCGACAGCGACGGGTGCGGCTGCCGGCTCTTTCGCTGCCAGTTCAACCAGCGCATTGAGGTCACCGAATCCAGCCTGATAGGCGCCGGAAGCGACCTTCGGAATCGACGCGTCCGAGCCTTCGCCCTGGTCGAACGTTACGTCGAGTCCTTCAGCCTTGAAATAGCCGCGATCCTGCGCGAGGAAAAACCACGCCTGCGGTCCTTCGTATTTCCAGTTGAGCACCATTTTGATCGGGGTCGCGGCCGACGCGATGCCCGACATGGCCAGAAGAGGAACGCCGAGTGCAACGGCGCTGGCCACAGTGAGAGTCGCACTCGCGCGACGGAAAAGACGAAACGGCATGAGAAACAGCTCCTAACGTTTGATCAAAAGTGAGTCGATCAGGTTGTCCGCCCGTGCGACAAAGCCGTGCAGTTGCTGAACGATGAAATGAATTGCGCGCGTTACATAGGCCGGCGACGACGTATTGCAGGCGTCTTCGAGCAGGATGCAGTCGTACCCGATAAAGGCGGCGTCCTGCAGGGTCGAAAACACGCAGCGGTCCGTGTTGATGCCGACGAACAGCAGCGTTGTAATGCCGCGATTGCGCAGGATGGAGTCGAGTTCGTTGTCCCAGAAGCCACTGAGACGGTGCTTTTCAACCGCGATGTCGGTGGGTTCGACGCTGAGCTCGTCGATCACCTGAGCGCCCCACGCTCCGCGCACGAGAGCAGGCCCACGATCAAGCGGCGAGGCTTCGCCGTAACCGACGCCATCGCGTGAGCGCTTGCCCTTGAAGTGGATGGTGGCGCTCAGATTGGCGAGATCGGCACGGATGCCCCAGTTGAGCCAAACCACGCTACCGCCTGCTTTTCGCCACGCCGGCAAGAGCTTGCTGATTACGGGGATCGGTTTGCGCGCGGCCTTGACGCTGATGCCCTTCTGGGCGAACCAGCCCTCGGGGTGGCAGAAATCGTTCTGCATGTCGATCACGACGACAGCGCTGCGCGCTACATCGATTTCGAGTGACTGCGGCGTCGCATCGATGAGCACGGGCCGTGGTTTCTGAATACGGCGTACCAGACTCACGCGACCGTCAGTGACAGTCCAGGCGTTGTCGCGGGAGGGGCCCGGCGTGAACGGCGCGTTTGCGTCGATCGCCTGTGGCAAAGGGATGTGTAGTTTCTTTTTCATGCCCAATGCAATGCAGCAGGCGTGCCATACTCCGTTCATGAAAGGAGCCGATTTAGCAAACTTGCGTTGCCGTATCAGCAACAGTCACCGATCAACGAATATGGGCCGGACTTTAGCCGCAACCGGCTCTTCGCGTGACAAAGCGTGACGCGACCGGTTGCTGGCCTCGTGTGTTTCAATACGGCGCGAGCCGATGGCTGGCCTGCATCCGGAGGACCACGCGAATCCAGTTGAACAAGGTTTCGAATTGGTGCGCAATGCCCGAATACATGCGCAATTGCCCGCGAGCAGTGCAGGTCATTCGGCCAATCAAGCCGTTTTGTCGATCACTGATGTGCGCGTTTCGTTACGCGCGAATGACTTCAATAGCAGGAACAGGGACCCATGAACCATCTGCGCTTTCTGAACTACGTTGATGAAGTTGCCCGGACCGGTTCCGTGAGGCAGGCTTCCGAAGGGCTTCACGTGGCGCCGTCGGCGGTACTGCGACGGATACAGGATATCGAGGACGAGTTGGGCACGCCGGTATTCGAGCGCTTGCCGCGCGGCATGCGCCTGACTGCCGCAGGCGAGTTATTCATCCAGTACGTGCGCACGCGTGCGGCCGAACTGGATCGCGTGCGCTCGGAGATTGAAGACTTGCAGGGATTGCGGCGCGGGTCGGTGCGGCTCGTCGCGAGTCAGGCGCTGGCTTCAGCGTTTCTGCCCAAAATGGTGGCGTCGTTCCGCGTGCGTCACTCGCTGGTCGGTTTCCAGATTCGCGTTGCGGATCATGTGCAGGCGCTCAGCGCGCTGCGTATGTTCGACACAGACCTCGCAATTGTCTTCAATCTTTCGGATGAGCCCGATATCGAACGCATCGCGGAGTTCGAGCAACGGCTCTGTGTGATGATGCATCGCACGCATCCTTTGGCGAAGGACGAGGGTCCCCTTCGCTTGCGCGATTGCGCGGACTATCCGCTTGTGATGCCGAACCCGGAGATCGGCGGGAGACAGTTGCTCGACCGCTTCCTTTCAAGACGGTCGCTGCGGTTTCATCCAGTAGTCGAATGCAACAGCTTCGAGTTCCTGCGTGGCTATTTGCAGTATGAACAGGCGTTGAGCTTTCAGATTCATATCGGCGCTGTGAACGACGGCGGCCCATTCGTCTCGCGTGATATTGAGGATCGCGGATTCCCGAAGGGCACGTTGGCATTGGCGGCCTTGCGCGGCCGGCAGCTACCGGTCATCGCTTATTCGTTCATCGAGCACCTGAAGCGCGGACTCGAAGAAGACGCGATCGGTAAAAGCGCTTGAGCGCGGACCGGCTGTTTTACGATCCGCGCGTTGAACGGGGTTAGGCCCGCGTGGAAGTCCGCCGATGCATTTCGGCGATGTGTTCGCCGGCTGTGCAGGCGGCGAACTGGCGGTCTCGTGCATCGTGCTGGCACGACGCAATGCAGTCGATCAGCGAGTCGTAGGCCGGGTCGTAGAAGAATGCGATCGAATAACGGTCTTTATGCTGAGCGCTGTTCTTGACCCGATGCAGCGTCGAACGATATCGCCCGTTGGTCCAACGTGCCATCAGATCGCCGATATTGACGATAAACGCATCGTCAACGGGCGGCGCATGGATCCAGTCGCCAGCGACGTTCTGCACTTCGAGACCGCCCACGCTGTCCTGCGAGAGGATTGTGATGCCACCCCAGTCGGTGTGAGCGCCCGCGCCGATCTGGTTCAATTCGGCGTGACGCGGGTTCGGCGGATACTTCAGTAGCCGCACGGTCGCCATCGGATTTCGATAAAACGGCTTGAAATACGACTCCGGCTGTTCGAGCGAAAGCGCGATGGCGCGAAGAATGCGATCACCTGTCGCGATCATCGCGTCGTAGTACGGCAGCATTGCCTCGCCGAGGCCCGGCGATTCCGCTGGCCACTGGCTCGCCCCATAGGTCGGCAGATCGCGCGCGCTATAGGGGTTTCCGGCTTCGGGATCGCGTCCGAAGCGAAAGCTTTCCTTCAGGTCAGGCGGAGACCCGTTATCCAGTGTCTGCGCCGACTGCGGTTCATAACCGCGCTTCGCCGGCGAACGATGTTGCGCGACACGCAGTTTGGCCTCGAGGTCGAGATCGAAAAAAGTGCGGCTGAGTGCATACTGCCGCTCGATGAGGTCGTTCGCTACGCCGTGCTGTCGCACATAGAAAAATCCTGTATCGAGGCACGCGCGACGGACTTGCTCCGCGAGCGCATTCCGGTCGCACGGGTCGTCCGAATCCAGCAGCGCGAGATCGACGATGGGCAACGCACTGACAGGTTTGGGCGGTGTGTAGGGAATCATATTGGGCACCTGCGTGAAGGGTTCAGGGCGTGACCTTGAAGATCCGCTCGTTCTGCGGCGGCAGAAAGTTACTGTCAAAGACAGCTTGCGGCGTCGGTGCGTGGGGCAACGCCAGTGCATCGGCGACGATACGGATATCGCCGGCAAGTCGTGTGTCGTCCACGTTACCGATGCCGTCGTGCGCAATCTCGGGGCTGCTCATGTCGTTGTGCAGCGTGAAGAGCAGCTTCTGCGTTTCCACGTCACGATTCAGAAGCGGCTCGCGCTTCATCAGGGCTGAAATACCTGCGTCCGGATCGGCGATCACGTCGCGAATCGCGTGGTTTAGCGCCCGTACAAAGCCGCGCACGGCGTCTGGATGGTTCGCTACGAACGTCCGGGAAAAGAAGACCGTATTTGAATAAAGATTCATGCCGTACTTGTCGTACCGGATAAAGCGGATTTTTTTGGCGGGATCGACACCCATCGATTTATCAGCGAAAACGAAGGTCGTCACATAAGTCGACGCTGCATCGAGCTGGCCGCGATCAAGCAGCTGTGCCGAGAGTGCGGGCGCAATGTTCGTGATCTTGACCTTCGACGTATCGACGTGATTGATGCGGGCAAAAGCGGGAAACAGCTTGAGCGTGGCATCGTTGACGCCGCCGCCGATGGTTCTGCCTTCCAGATCCCTGGGCGTATGAATCGGGCTGTCGACGGGCACTGCGAACGCGAACGGCGTCACGTTATAGAGCAGAAACACGGCAATGGGCGCGTCCGATGGTTTCTGCCCTGCCAGATCGATCAACGCGTTGATGTCACCGAACCCGGCATCGTAGGCACCGCTCGCGACCTTCGGGATAGACCCTGCGGAACCATCGCCCTGATCGAACGACACGTCGAGACCTTCCGCCTTGAAATAACCTCGATCCTGAGCGAGGAAGAACCACGCCTGTGGGCCTTCGTATTTCCAGTTCAGCACGAACCGGATGGGCGTTTGAGCATGCGCGCTCGCCATGTGCAAGGCGAACAGCGAGAGTGTAATTAGGAAGAGCGCCCGGAACCAGGCGCCTGGTGTGCGGGATCGCGGCTTGTTGATTGTCGTCAGGCGGACTGCATGCATGGTGGTGTTCCCTTGAGTGAAGGCCCCACGCCTTTGTAAATAGTGGGCCCGCGTTGGTCGGAGGTAGCGTGCGTTGGTGACCGGGGAACGGTAAAACAAATAAAAAACGGAAAAGGCCACTTTTTCGGCATCGAGACGTTGCCGAAAAGGCAACCATCCAGCTCCGAGTCCAGACTGAGTCATCGTGTGAAGTAAATCGCGCTAGCGCAGAGCCCGCCGCTTCGACACGAATGCTGCACGCATCGGCTATATCGAGCACGAGTAGCTAACCGCGAGTGGCCCCCGATGGTCGGTATCTCGTCACCCGTTGCCATAACGGCAACGAGCAGATGCCGAAAAAGTGCCTTGTAGCCAATTTTTTCTGCCTTAGTGTCACACCTGCCCGGCGGCATCGCCGGTACAAGTCATCTCTGGCCGATGTTTCGCTGACGCTGCGATCTCGTATGGGGGGAATTCATACGCAGACGGAAACAGAGAGTTCGACCCACTCGCATCCACTACGACCATGACGCTATTGCACCTCTCAAATAAATCAACACTACTTATCATTTATGCAGCCGTTGCAGCCACCGCTTTAACTCCTGGAATTTCCTTTGGACAGAACTCCGACAACACCGCAGCGGCGGCAGACGTGACGGCCAGCGATGCAAAAGCAGAAAATAAGGCGGCACAAAAAGCGAAAGATGCTGCGGCGGCCTCTGCGGTAGAGAACAAGGCAGGGAAGAACGGAGATTTGCGCGGCAACACGGTCAACCCCTCACAATCCGACGCGGCAGCCGAAACCATCGCCGCTCCTGCACCGGCGGATGCAGGCAAGGAAGCCACCAACCTTGCAGAAATGATCACCAAGGGGCAGTTTTTTGGGAATGTGCGCACCTTTTACTACGCTTCGCACAATGCATTTTTTTCAAAGGGTGCGAATCAGAATACGTTGAGTTATGGTGGTGAACTGGGCTATGTCACAGCACCTTTCTACGGGTTTTCGGTTGGCGTAAGCGGTTATTTGCAACGGGGCATCGGTCACTCCGACAACCCGAACTACGTTGACAGCTATCTGGGTCCAAACATCACGACGTTGGGCGAGGCATACGTCAAGTGGGAAAAGGACCAATTCCAGATTACAGCCGGCAACCAGGCGCTCAATGTCCCGTTTGCATCGAGTTATGACTGGCGAATTGCGCCACAGCTTTATCAGGGCGTGGACGCAAAATACGGCGACGACGACAACTTCATCACCGCTTTCAAGATGTTCCGCTTCAAGTCGTACACCAGCAATTCGTTCACAAAGACCACGAATTACGACGAAAGCTTCGATCCGTACTCAGGTATCGGCGAGCCAGAAACGAACGGTTTCTGGGGCGTCGGCGCGGCGCACAAGTTCAATCTGGATCCCGTGACGGTGAACGCGCAAGGTTGGTATCAGACTTATCAGGATTATGCCGACCTCGCCTACGTCGAGGGCCGCGTCAGCCGTTCAAATGGCTCCTGGAAGCCATTTGCCGCCGCGCAGTATCTCCATGAAACCGGAGACGGTCGCGAACTGCTCGGCCATGTGGACAGTCAGGTGTACGGCCTGCAACTCGGCGCCAAGCACAACTCGATGACAGTGAGCCTTGGGTATAACTTCATCGCGCCTCATCGCAACTCGTACCTTAACGGTGCGTTGGTCACGCCATACGCACACGATGTGTCGGGCGGCCCGCTCTTTGCACAGCCGTTCCTGACAAGCACGCAGGATCTTGGGTCCGGCAACGCTTACGCTATCGATATCAACGGTGCGCCAATGGGCAACTGGTTCATCGGTGCGAGATATTCGTTCATGGATCTGAAGTCCGATGCTGACGGGCCGAGCCTTAACGGGTCTGAATATCTTGCATACGCGATTTACAATTTTGCGGGCAAGCTCAAGGGTCTCAGCGTGGCAGACTTCTTTGCCGTGCAGACCTCGCCGGCCAAGGGAAATACTTTCGTGCAAAACCGCTTCCAGCTTCAGTACGCATGGGGTCCGCAAATTCCGTGAAGAGTCATTTGATCTGACACCGGATCCTGCAGAGCGCGTGCCCGCAACCTGCCGGGCCGCGATCTGACTGAGAAAACGAAACTCATCGCCAGCAATTCCTTGAGCAGCGCCATCCGGGTTGTATGGACGCCATCAACCCGTTTTGTGTTCTATCGGGATGCGCGGAGGTCTGCATCACGCTCTGCAGCGGACATTCGGTCGTGAGACGCGAGCGTCCGAAAGTGGCCGATTGTCGCCCGATGTGTTTTGGCTGAACGTGATCTTACCCACGATCGGTGGACAGGTTGAATTGGGCGTTGTTTGATACTTCGAAGGGTAACGGGGTTTTATATCCGAGGCTCGAATGACGGCGCTGACGGTTGTAGAACACTTCCATGTATTCGAACAGACTGGCCCGCGCCTCGTCGCGGGTCTTGTAGTCACAGTGCATGACCAGTTCTGTTTTCAAGGTACGGAAGAAGCTTTCCATAGGTGCGTTGTCCCAACAGTTTCCCTTGCGAATCATGCTTTGGGTGATGGCATGCCGGCCGAGCAATGCACGATACTCAGCCGCTGCGTAGGTTGATCCCCGATCTGAGTGAAGCACCGCTGGACTTGTACCCCGCCGGCTGATCGCCATCTTCAATGCATCCATTGCAAGTCTACAGTCGAGCGTTCTGCTCATCGCCCAGCCTGCGACTGCGCGCGAATGCAAGTCGAGGATAGCAGCCAGATAAAGCCAGCCCTCGCGTGTCGGAATGTAGGTGATGTCGCTTAACCAGCATGTGTCGGGACGCGCAGCATGGAACTCATGATTGACCAGATTCGGGGCTGCAACCGTGGTATTCCTGGAATCGGTAGTCACCTGAAACCGCCTGATGGCTTTCGGCAGGATTTTTTCCTGTCGCATCAGTTTAGCCACGGTGTTCAGGCAACACCCAACCCCCTGTGCGCAAAGTTCAGCATGGACCCGCGGGGCTCCATACGTGCAACGGCTTGCAACATGAATTGCACGGATTTGCGAGCTCAACGCAGCCTGTCTCCTGCTGCGCGTGCTGGGTGCTCTGCCACGGGCTGCATAGTATCCACTCGATGAAACGCCCAACGCCCGGCACATCGCTGCTACCGGATAGCTGTGGGAGTGGATCGCGATGAACTGGTACTTCACGCTGATCCCCGCGCAAAGTAGATGGCCGCTTTTTTTAAAAGCTCGTTCTCCTCCCGCAGGCGCGCGTTATCGCGTCGCAGTTTGGCAAGGTCTTCTTCCTGGACTGCCGTACGTTTCGGCGCACCAGTGAGCTCTTCCGCTTCGAATTCGAGCCACCAGTTACGCAACTGATTGACCCGGATTCCCAACTCGCGCGCGATCTGCGCCTTCGGTCTCTCCCCCAACACCGCCAGGTTGACGGCCTCCAGCTTGAATTCCCGGCTATACCGCTGATAATCCTTGCGTTCCATGACACACCTCTCTACGAGCTAGTATGCCCCTTTCAAGGTCTCCACCGATCGTGGGTAAGATCAACGCGACCCGAAGCGGTCCTACGAATTTTCCACAAGCAGACGTTAAAATTGACGTAGTTTCGGGCCATCGTGGAACAACCTCAAGAAAGTCCGGACACAGTCTCCCACTAACAATAGCGGATATCTGCTGGCGTGGTTTCAGGCGTAGGCCGGACCAGGATTAATAATCGAAAATGCACCTCCAGACTGCAGATAAAAAATACAGAGATATTCAAATAACATAACAAACAGCGAAATAAATACCGACCTTTAATGACTCGCCCATTTAGCTAGTTGATCCGTCCGGAGTTTTGTAGAATCCCGCTGAACGCGGGGGCGCGTACTGAGTAAATCGAGGCAGAAATGGGAGCGCAAGACTTAATCAGCCCGATAACCGGGGGCATGTCGCAAACTGGCCGGCTACTAAAACTGGACAGCCCATTGGGCACAAACGTTCTGTTGGCGCAGCGGGTAGTTGGCCATTCGCGCCTCGGGCGCCATTACGAATTCACGTTGGATGCAGTGTCTACCCGCAGCGACATCGAACTTAAGACGCTGATCGCCCAGCCGGTGACGCTTTGGGTCCAGCAGACAGACAGGTCCTATCTGCCGCATCACGGTTATGTGAACACCGCGCGGCAACTTGGGTCGGACAGCGGGCTCACGAGTTATCAGATCGGCTATGCGTCATGGATGCATTTCCTGCGCTTTCGCAAGGATGCACGAATCTGGCAGGACAAGCCGGCCGACGAAATCCTGACCGATGTTTTCAATATGCATCCGCAGGCCCAAGGTGCATTTCGCTTTGCGTTGAGCAAGCCGTTGTCCTCGCGTTCGCTCTGCATGCAATACGAGGACGACTGGAATTTCGTCCACCGTTTGATGGAAAACGAGGGCCTATTCGGCTACTTTGAGCAGGCCAGCGACGGCAAATCGCATACGCTCATCGTCACGGACAGCCTCGACACGTTCCAGCCGCTTTCACCTCAGACAGTGCAGTTTTATCGCGCGGGCACGAACAGTGAAGCCGATGCCCTCGTTCAGTGGTCGGGCACGCGAACACTGCAAAGTACGACACTCACGACTCGCACCTTCGATTACAAGGCACCCGCTTCCCCCACCTTTGCCAAGGGCACAAACATTCCAACGCTTCCTACGCAGGGGAATCTGCCTGAGCAGGCTGAGGTGTATGAATACACAGGAGCCTACACCTATGGGACGCAGGATCGGGGGGATGCCCTGTCAAAAATCCGCGTGGAAGAATGGGAATCGCAAGCAAAGCGGTTCTACGGCTCGGGTGGTGTGCGAGGTGCTGATGCGGGGCATTGGTTTGAGCTTGACGATCATCCCGGCCATGCGACAGATAGCCAGCAAAACCGTCAGTTTGCGATTATCGAAGCCGTCTGGTTCATCGAGAACAATCTGCCAGTGTCCAGTCATGCGACCGATTTTCCGCACAGCCTGAAGAGCGAACTTGCCGCTACGAAAGCTAGCCATGCCGGCCTGACAGTCACGCATGCTGATGGAAGTGAAGGTTTCTTCCTCGCTAGGATCGAGGCTCAACGCAAGCGGGTTCCCTATCGCAGCCCGTTCGAACATAACAAGCCGGAAATGCACCTGCAGTCAGCGATTGTCGTTGGCCCTGAAAATGCGGAGGTCTATACCGATCCGCTGAATCGGATCAAGGTACGTTTTCATTGGGATCGCCTCAATGACGGCGACGAAAAAGCGTCGTGCTGGGTTCGTGTCGCCATGTCTGATACCGGTGGTGGATATGGCGGTGTACATGTCCCGAGAATCGGCGAAGAAGTTCTGATTAGCTGGGTAGACGGCGATTGCGATCGCCCCCTCATAACGGGCCGCGTTTACAACGGTGCAACGCAACCACACTGGCATTCCAACGGCCTGCTATCGGGCTACAAGTCCAAGGAATATCAGGGCAGCGGCTACAACCAGATGGTGATGGACGACTCGACGGGCCAGAACCGTGTTCAGCTTTATTCAACGAGCACGAACGCACACCTGCATCTGGGTTACCTGATTGATCAGACCGGGAACAACCGAGGCAGCTATCTGGGCAGTGGCTTTGACCTGAAGTCCGACGCTTACGGTGCGGTGCGTGCGGGCCAAGGCTTGTATGTCACCACCTATTCGGCGACCAGCCAGCCGCTGGATGCGCGGCAAGCGACCTCGCAACTAGTGAATTCGGAAAGCGTGCTGGAAGCAATGTCGACCGCCAGCACGACGCATCAGGCAGAAAGTCTCAAGGATGGCTATGACTCGCTGAAGTCATGCACGGACGCTACACAGAACAGCGTGTCTGGCTCATCGTCGGCGGGAAACGCGGCGAGCGGTGGGACCGGGAACGCGAATGGGTTCAAGGAACCCGTCATGCTATTTGGTAGCCCCTCCGGTATCGCCATGTCCACGCAGCAGTCCGTGCACATCGTCAGCGATGCACAGACCAACCTCGTGAGCGGACAGAGCACCCACATCGCAACTGGCAAATCGTTGATTGCGAGCGTCACGCAGAAACTGAGCCTGTTCGTCCAGAATGCCGGAATGAAACTGTTTGCAGCGAAAGGCAAGGTGGAGATCCAGGCGCACAACGATAACGTCGAGATTACCGCACAAAAGAGCGTCAAGCTCGTTTCAGCGACCGAGCAGATTCAGGCCATCGCCAAGGGCGAAATTCTGTTGACCTCAGGGGGCGCTTATATTCGCATCAAGGACGGCAACATCGAGATTCACGCTCCGGGCAACATCGACGTGAAGGGTGCTCAGCACAGCTTCAACGGCCCGACCAGGATCGATGAAAAATTTCCGTCGTGGAGCGACAGCGTGCCGCGCCGCGCGGTGGATTTTTCCGGATAACGGCGACAGCGGCCGACACACTCTGCAACAGCAACCTGAAGAGAGGATAGCGCGTGGCGCAACAACAGGAACAGCCGTCAAAAGTCGAGAGTTGGGCGTATCCCTTTCCTCTGAAGACCACGAACATCACGTTCGCGCCCGAGGACTATCTCCAGGCGCTCGCGGCGGCCGAAGACGGTTTCTATCCGCTCGGCGCCAATGGTCTCTGGCATGGCGGCATTCATTTCGGTACGCAGACCGCAGGCAAATTCCAGCAGGATGGTGGCGCGAAATGCATCGCGGACGGTGAGGTCGTCGCTTTCCGCCTGGATGGAAAGCTTCAGGAAGTCGCTTATCCGGACGGGGTCAAGGCGGGCTATTCGAAGGGTTTCACGCTGGTACGCCATCGACTTGTTCTCCCTCGAGTACCTCCGCAGCCAACGAATGGCAACGCCCAGCCGCAGAATCCACCGGCAACGACTCCCCCTGCCGCGCAGAACATCACGCCGCCCGCCCAGGATGTGCTGACGTTCTTCAGCCTCTACATGCACACGCTGCCGCTTGATGGCTACGGCCCGGGTGCGCAACCGAATGGCCCGGCAAAAACGCTGCCTTCCTATTACGGCGCAACGGAAACGTATGTCGTGGGGGCGAAAGCGCACGACCCGCAATTGAAGGCAACGGGGCAGCCCGACAGCACGACTGCGGGTTTGCGCATGCGCACCTCGCATTCAGGGCATGCCGCCGTGATTGGCTGGCTGCCGAGAGACACGAAAATCAAGATCGGGCAGAAGCACGGTGAATGGGGCAAGATTTCCAGCTTCGTGGCTGGCGCGGCGCAACCCTACAAGCAAGGGGAAACACTCAATGCGAGCGCTGCCCAAGGTTGGGTTTATGTCGGCGAGATGGACAAGGAAAGCAAGCCATCGGCGGTCGACCAGATTTATATCTTGCCTAAGCCACACAAAATCGCGGCGGGGGAGACCGTTGCCTGGATCGGTGAGTATCAGCGGCTTATGGAGGCGCGCGCGCACCACACGCTGCCTCCCAAACTCGGCGAACGCCCCCTGCTCCATGTGGAAGTGTTCACGGGGGACGACCTAAATGCGTTTATCTCGCGTAGCCGGTCGCGAGCGCAGCAACTCGATGTGAAATCGCGTACGTTGCTGCTGATTTCGAAGGGCGCAAAGTTGGTGCAACCCACCGCAGCGGACAGTTCGCTCGGCGCTGGTGTCGCGGTCAAGGCGACAGCGGATTCGCCAGACAGCGGGCCATGGTGCAAGGTTCAAAAGGTCAATGCGGCAGGGCATCCTCTTAGTGGTCAGGCGCCGCTCTGGATCGCGCGAGCCGACCTGCAAGGCTCAGGTGATCGCCAGGCATGGAGTCACTTCCCGCTCACTGTAAATTCGGCAAGTGGCTCAGCCGCAGCCTGGACGCGTGTAGTGGCAACGGGATCATGCCAGCATTGTTCCGAAGCAGAAGGCAAGACGTGGTACGCGGTGAGCATCGCCGATGAAAATAACGCGCAAGTCAGCGGCTGGGCCTGCGATCACGGGCATCCGCTAGTTGAGCTGAAAACCCCTTGGGACTGGCCTGGATTTGACGTGACAAATCTTGGCACGTCGGTGTCGGACATGTTCCAGCGCGCGTTATACATCGCCGACAACGGCACACCCGACGAGATAGCGCATTTCGAGAATTCCTTCGACAGCGCGCGCTCCGATGAAGCCATCAAGAAACTCGAAGACGCCATCGATAGCCAGGAGCAGAAGGACGGCAAGATCACCGCGCAGGAATTGCAAGTAGCGATGAGTAAATCATGGCTTGCTGACCGAATCGATCATCTGATCATGCGGTACGAAAGCGAGTGGGGCGGTGAAATGAGCAAGTGGGACGCGTTAGATTCTCACATGCATACGGGCCTGCCTGTCTGGAGGGCCGAGAAGACGCGCATCGATGCGTTGCGCTACTGGAACGGTGTCTCGAGCGTGGCGGGCTTCCCAGCATCTCCCTTGGTGTATCACCTGCATCCGATGGGACTCGTCGGCAATTTCAGTACGGCCGGATTGAAATGCGCAGCATGTGGTGCGGATCTCACGATGACGCATCATGTCCTGACCACGCTGTTCCCCAACATCACGGCGTCGAACGCCGACAAATACGCGACCGAACTCACCAAGGCGTTCAAGAAATGCAGCTTGAATACCTGCGCCCGAGTTTCTCATTTTCTTGGTCAGGCTAGCGTGGAATGTACTGATTTCACATCGTTCGAGGAGAGTCTGATATATAGCGACGGACATCGCCTCTGGGACATTTATCATAGCGCGCTGATTGCTGGCCTGAAGCGATTGAATCCGAGCTGGACGGAAGCGCAAATGCGTACCTACACGGAAACGCATTTGGCCAACAATGACCCGGAGCTTGGTAAGGTCTTGTTCGGCAACTCGCAATATCCGAATGTCGATTACCGTGGACGAGGCCCCCTGGCGGTGACTTGGGACACCACCTACCAGCGATATCAGGACGCATCCGGTACGACCGTGATGCCAAACCCTCGGTTGTTTGCGACAGATAGCGCGATCGGATGTGATTCGTCCGCATGGTTCTGGAAAACAAACGGCATTAGTGAGGCGGCGGATCGAAACTCCCTGCACGATGTCACCCATATCATCAACAAGGCATTGCTCCGGATCCGCGATCGTGGAAACATGACCAAACGCGCGTTCGCGCTGTTAAACGGTGGGAGCAATCCGTGTTCGGAAAAATGGCAAAGCGCTTTGACAGCAGCAAACGGATGGTAAGCATGAAAAATACGTTTCTCGTACTTATCGCGATGGCCGTGGTATTTTTCTCCGGGCAAGTGTTCGCCGGAGACGATGTGACTTTGTCGGCGAATCAGATTCGTCCCGGGTGCTCCGTAGTCGTACATAAGCAATATCCGTCCGGGGTTGATCCGAACGTCAATTCGACCGTGTTTGATCAGCAACTGCTCTGGAAGTGTGAGGGCGCACAGATAGTCAAGATCGGGACAATTGAGGCGGAAGGCGGCGGACCGGAAATCGTCACGGTGTTCTACAGGCTAAACGAAATCGTCGTCCTTGCGCGCTGGACCTCAGCTTCGGCCGGCGCTGACTTCCAGGGCGATTTTTATCAGGTCAGTGCATTTCGTCTTGAAAAGGTCGGCAACCAAACGGCGTTCAAGGCTCTGCCAGCTATCACCAAGGCGTTTGGCGATGGCTATGATGGTTTGCTAGACGGAAAACGGGTAACGTTTCCGTATAAGAATGCCGCGTCGATCCGCGTCCGCTTGGCAGCACTTGGTCTTTAGTCTGGTGCGCCACGCAAGACCATACGAAACACACAAATGCACCAGCCGGGGCGATTAGCCTGAAGCGGCTTGCAAAACCTGCGTATAGCCGTGTCGCTCGTTCCAGCGGCAGACCTGAGCGACTGCTTTGCGGCGATGAAATCGAATTTCTGAACGTAGTCAGACCAATATCCTCATGTCGGTTCGTCCGATCAAGCTTTGGCAGGTGCGAGAGTAACGCGCGATTTATTTGCCGGTTTTGCCGAGCTGGAAGTAAGCGCACGGGGCAGGTCAATGGGCACGCTCATGGCTCAAGCACAACATCTTGGTCGTCGCCCATCCCATGATAGCCACCCTGAAATATGATGGTCGCGTGATGGGGATTATCTGCACGATAGACGTTGGCATAGATTGGGGTGGCCACGATGCCCGCGCCGCAGTCGAATTTCATGTCTCTATCGATTTGCCCGCTTTTGATATTGATGAGACGCAAACGAACCATCGGCAACGCACAATACTTCGAAGACTGATACACGCCGGGCAACAGGTGGTTCTTCGTGTGATACCAGATAGGTATTTCAATAACACCGATAACTGAGGGGCTTTTGAGTCCGGTATCGTCGAGCGCGCCGATCTGTTGGAGCGTGATCGGTAGAACGTTTTTGCCATCCCGCCACTCCCCCTCTATCGCTGATTTTTAGCGCAATAGGGCAGGGAGTAGGGTGCATAGGCGAAGCGTAAGGTATCTTAGGCGAATCACCAAACGAAACAGGCTCTGCTGCTTCGCATAGCTGCATCTCGCCATTAAATTGGCGTTTTCCTTGCAATGGAATGGGAACGCGATGGACATCGTAGTAGTAACTGCCATCGACTCGCCAGTGATCAGGCTCATTTTGGACTGTGTCATCGTAGGTCTGCAACAACAGATGAACCGATATTTTACCGATCGTGCCGACATAGTTTTTTATTTCATACCACCCGGTATCCGCAGACGTAGCGACCGCAAACAAAGGTACGCAAAAGGCCATGCAAAAGAAATTTTGCTTGATTTTCGTAGATTATTTCGATGGCTTCGGCTTGTTCAGCATACAGTTTGTCGACGATCTGGGTCACCGTGTCGAACGTCTCAAATTGGCCGAGGCTGTGTAAAAACGCGTTGATCGTCTAGACTGAATCAACCCTTTGTTGCGAGAGGCGAAGATGGGGCGATTTGTCGAAGGTGCGGAC
>NZ_JBNDKS010000014.1:0-70391 GCF_050435665.1 Paraburkholderia sp. GAS333 | reverse complement strand
AGAAGCCGCCGGTCGAGGTCGCCATCCAATTCGCGTAGTCGAGGTCTGGTCTGCTATCGCTCAATGGCCGCTTTCGGGCGAGTGGATTGCTGGTTGCATTGCCTTGATGCGGCCATTACCAGTCATGCGCCCCGAACCTATGAACGCGGCCTGCAGATTGTGAGCAGCTGGTCGCTCCGCCGAAGCTGAGTACCTGCTGCGGGCCGGGACGGAACGGAACATCAAGCTTCGGAGGTCGTGGGCTGCGTTAGGGCGCTCGATCAGTCGCCTGCTATGCCTGGCGGACGTATTGCGGCCGCCGCCGAGGATACCTTTTCTGCGCGCTGAGGCCGGATTCGAGCGAATACACGCCGAGCTGCTCCGGCGCACGGCTGCGCATGCCGCCTTGCGTTATCTGGAGTGGGCCTTCTTGATCACCTCACGCCTGCAGAAGGTGCGCCCTTCCTGTTCGCACATGGTGAACCCCAATCGCTGCCACGACATGGCAAGCAAAACCTCGCCGACCGAGTTCGAACGACTCTATTTCCAACGGCTCGAAGGTGTATAGGAGATCGGGGCGATCTAATTAACAATGTAGCCTTCTACAACAAGCGCGCAAACCGGTGGGACAAGCCCAGCGGGACCAATCTAAGCCATGTCGACATCAAAGCCTAAAAGCTCCAAACTCATCTTCACGGGCATGGTTCATCCCATCCACTTCAAAAATTTGTCGGGTCGCGACTTCGAGCGCATGGTATTCGCAACGCTCTTGCGCATGCGGGCATGGCGGTGGCTGAACTGGCACGGGCAAACCGGCGGCGACAAAGGGCGCGACATCATCGGCGTCTGCGAAGATGAACTTGGCAACGAGGCCACTGTCGTGGTCGCGTGCGCGAACTGGCAGAAATTCACGCTGGCCAAAGCCAAGAAAGACATCGACCGACTGACGAGCACTCAAGGCACGCCGCCCCATGAGGTCATCGTGATAGCCGGAGGGGACGTGAGTGCCGAGACCAAAGACAAGTGCAAGGCCCACGCGGACGCCAATAAGATCAAGATTTGCCAGGTTTGGTCTGGCCCTGATTTCGAGGAGCACCTGCGCTTTCACGCGCCGTCAGTCCTTAACCGCTTCTTCAACGGCGACCAGTTGCCCGACGACGAGGCGGAGCTTCGCGAGTTCATGCTGGAGCTCGATCCTGCGACCGAGAAAGAGGCTGGTTTACTTGTCGCGCGCCTGTTCAACCGGCCAGCTTTTCAAACGCCGATCCACTGCGAGAGCTCAATGCCGGCATTCAGGCAGGCCATCTCGGACACCATTGGGGCCCTTAACACCGGCATTTGGCGCGACCGCGAGGGGGCGATCATTTCGCGCGTGCCGCCAAGCCACGTCTTCCCGGACGCTCGTGTCTCGGAGGGGCTCACGAATTGCTCGAAGAAGCTCAACACGCTGCGCATGACGCTCGACGAAGGCATCAAGGCGAACGCCATCCGGCCCTGTCAATGCAACAACCCGCTGTGCACGACCCACGAGATCGACCCGCCATACCCCCAGCGGCTCGAGCAGGAGCGAACCGAGGCGCTTCGGAAGGCCGCTGACGCTCTCGCCCTGCTGGGCGTTCAACTATCCTGACCAAACGCTTGCGTGGCGAGGTCGAAGAGGCCGAACGTGTTGGCTCCGCCGGCGCGCCTGTGCATAGGCGGGACATCCGCTATCACGGCCAAGGCCCGTCGGCGCCATGGTTTCGGTTGCGATTTGGCGGCCTTCCAGAGCGACCGCCATAGCTCCGATCTCTTGCTTCAAGAATAACCTATCAGCCTTGACCAGCTTCGCGTATCGCTTGGCATTCCGCCTTCGGGTTGTGGTCCTCCGTCGACCGACCGCATTCGCTGCACCGCCGCCACTCAACTTCGCCAAGCGACTGACAGCAACTGGTCGCGTACTGCCGATCGCGAGTTCACGCGAGGTGGTCACTGCATGCTGCTTGCATAAGTCAGTGATCGGCCACGAGCGGTCAGTCGAACTTTGATCCCAGATCGTTGACAATGCCGCGTTTGAACTGCTGTAATTTTCCGAAAACTAACCTCACTTGTCAGCGACCGATGAGATTTGCATGTTTCCTGTCACGACGCTGACTGACCTGCATAGGCGAACCGCGCGTCGAGGAGGATGTGGATCGGTGACGATCTCAGCGGACGCGTTGTTAGTCGTTTGCATACGGGCGTCACAATTTCCCAATGAAAAACGTTAAAGGTGGGGTACACACCACATGCAGACGTTAACTACCCCGGTCTCAATTTTTTCTCTTGCAGCGCCACCTCATTACGGAGAAAAAGCAAATGCAGTATTTCGTAAAGCTGCTCACTGCTTTGGCGCTGTCGACCTGCGCTTTGAATTGCACAGCATTCGTGCCTTTGAGCTATTCAAAAGAGATAACAGTACACTTCGAAGAAGGGAAATTCGAGATTGCGGACCGAGAGCAAACCCGGCTCATGAAACTGATTGAGCATTGGGATGATTTTGTGGCCGTGAATGTTTTTGTCGTTCTCGCGCATGGCGACGAAGTCTCCAACGATGTCAATAAAGATATCCAAGCGGAACTAGCCCGTGCACGAGCAGATGCGATAAAAAGCTTCTACACAGAACATGCGCCACTGCAGCTTCGCGAGCGGTTGCATACGTACACTGAGCCAATAAAGAAGGATGGACAGGCGGATGAAACTGGACGCGCGGAAGTTGTAATTCAGGGATTCTGCAAACCGGAAAATTTTTCAATATGCGGTGACGACTGGCCACCGCAACGACCCATTGATCGCGAGTGAGCCGACTGATGTCGACAGCTACTCTAACGATTTTCTAGGTCACAGAGGATGGCTGGCGTAGCCGCATCCGAGAGAGGCGGTCGGGCGACTTTCGGCCAACAAGCGACAGTCGAACAGATGGATCAGAATGACCGGTACTGACACCAAAGGAGCCACTTTGGTTTACAGCATCCGTGGTCGCTTTCTCGGCGTTGAGAATTGGAGCGAGCAACGATTCGATCTTGGTCCGCTTTTGCCCGGTTCGCCTTAGCCGCTTGCTTACCCCCGCGCTGCACGTCGAACAGCTTGAGGCGGCTGACCGAACGCCCGCAAAAACGCCCGACGCATTCTGTCTGGATCAGCAAAACCAGTCTCTCGCGCAACAACGTCGATAGGCAACCGGCCTTGCTCAACCATGAGACGCGCTGCTTCTAGCCGCAAATTTTCCACAGCCTTCGCGGGTGATTGCCCTGTTTCCTCGCGGAACGCGCGGGTGAACTGCCGCACGCTCAAATTGGCGGCTTCGGCGAGTCGGTCCACCGTCAACTGAGTGTGCAAATTATTCTTTGCAAACACCAATGCGGTCTGGATTCGATCACTTCTGGCTTCGAGATCCAGCAAGGTCGAGTGTTGCAGCTGCCCGCCGGCACGTCGGTGGAACATGACCATCCGCTTGGCAATGGTGCTGGCTATTTCTACGCCGAGGTCGCGTTCTACCATGGAAATCGCCAGATCGGTCCCTGCTGTCATGCCCGCAGATGTCCATACGGGACCATCGACGATGAAGATACGATCTTCTGCGACGTTGATCTTCGGATAGCTGCTCTGCAATGCGCGAGCATGCGCCCAGTGGGTCGTGGCGCGTCGATCGTCGAGAATCCCGGCTTTTGCCAGGAAGAATGCTCCGGTGCACATCGAGGCCACACGGCGGGTGGTCTTCACCGCTGTTTGTAGAAAATCGACCAGTGCCGGGCTTGGCTCATACACGCCATCTATAACGCCGCCAATGATCACCGTATCGAAACTACCCTCATCGAAACGGTCCGTCATGACGGAGTATCCGAGAGAACTTTTGACGGGCCCACCTTCCTCAGAAATCAGACGTATCTCGTAGTGAGGTTCTTTTGTCAGACGGTTCGCCATTTCAAACACTGTCAGGCCGCTGAAGATCATCACCTGAAAATTCGGGGTGACTATATAGCCGATACGAAGCATGACATGTCCTCTGGGGAAAGTTGTATAGCCGAACATGCTTCTGACATGCGGGCGAGGTGTGCAGGGCTTTCCAGCAGCGCGCCGGCTGTCGCTGACTTCGCGGTTCCGTCTGACCCCGGCTGCGATTCTAGCGGTCGATACCGACGTCATACACGTCGCTTCGCAAGTATGGCCTGAATTGTCGGATAAACGACCCGCCGGACCGATCGCCGGCTTCTACTATGTGCGAGTCCCCGAACCGAAGCATGACTAGCCGAGACTACTCCATGGATAGCAATTTCACCGAAGCGGCACCTGCTCTGACACCGCCATCCTCTCTTGCTCGCCGCACGTTCCTCGCCAATGGCACTGCGTTGGGCGCGAGTCTGTTGCTGGATCAGCGGGCGAACGCTCAAAGTCCCCTGACCGGCGGAGGTCATACATTCAAGGAGTATGACATCAGCACCAATGGCATCTCTTTGCACGTCACCGAGCAAGGAGATGGACCGGTTGTGCTTTTTGTCCATGGCTTTCCGGATACGTCCTATACGTGGCGCCGACAGATGGAAACGGTATCGGCTGCCGGATACCGGGCAATTGCTCCGGACATGCGCGGCTATGGCCGCAGTTCCGCCCCCACGGACGCGACGTTGTACACACCGCTGCACACGACAGGGGATCTGATTGGGCTACTCGACGCGCTGAATATCCCCACGGCAGTCCTCGTGGGCCACGACTGGGGGGCCACACACGCATGGAACGCCGCGCTGCTGCGTCCCGATCGATTTACAGCGGTGTTTTGCCTGAGCGTGCCCTACGTTCCGCGTGGGGATGTGAGCGTGTTTGAACGCATGCGGAAATCGGGCCATCAAGACCGCTTTTATATGTTCGAACAGATCCGGCCCGACGCCGATCAGATTTGGGCTGATGCCGCGGTCACCATACCCGGAATGCTGTATTGGGCCTCAGGTTCTGCTCCAGCCGACAAGCGTTGGAGTCCGATGGATCCGGCCCGAAGCCTCCACCGTGCCGCGCCCATCCCTATACCGTCATGGGCGCAACCCGATTATGTCGCTTACAACATCGCTGAATTTCAGCGGACTGGCTTCCATGGTGGCTTGAACTACTATCGAGCCGCGGAGCCGTATTTCTACTTGTCCGCTCCATGGAAGGGCGCAAGGATCAACCAACCCTCGTTTTTCATCTGGGGGAAAGCGGATGGCATGCAGGAGCTATATCCGATTACGGCGAACCAGATGTGTGCCGGTCTTCCCGGTCTCGTGGGGAGCCTTGACCTGGATGATGTGGGCCATTGGGTGCAGCACGAAGCCACGGACGTGGTCAATGAGCATCTCGTCAAATTCCTACACAACGTCAGTCCCGCGTGACTTCGACCAGCGCGCTTGCTGCCAACACGCGCCGGGCGTCGTGGTACGAGATAGAGCGACGTTGCTTCAGATGAACACAGCGGCGTAACGACAATCAACTCAAATGGAATCGACGATGGCGACTTTCAAAGGCCCTGTTTTCAAGCTGAACAATGGAATCGAGATGCCTGGCTTCGGCTTCGGGGTGTTTCGAAGTGAGCCGGAACAGACGGTGAATGCCGTGCAGTCGGCAGTCGCCAACGGATACCGGCTTATCGATACGGCCGCGGCCTACATGAATGAGCAGCAGGTGGGTGAAGCGGTTCGCGCTTCCGGTGTACCTCGCGAGGATATTTTTGTTACGACCAAGGTGTGGATGACGGACTACGGTTACGACCAGACTCTCCATGCCTTCGATAGAAGTCTGCGCAAGCTCGGATTCGACTATCTGGATCTGTATCTGACTCATTGGCCCGTCCCTTCGGCCTTTGATGAAACTGTCGCATCTTACAGAGCCGCGATGAAGCTTGTTGAGGAGGGGCGCGTCCGGGCGATCGGGGTGTGCAACTTCAGCTCTGCTCATCTTCGCAACCTGATCGAGCAAACCGGACATATCCCGGCTGTGAACCAGATAGAAGTACACCCGTTCTTCACCCAAAAGGAACTTCGCGAAGCCGACGGGAAGCTGGGGATCGTTACGCAAGCGTGGTCTCCCATCGGCGGTATCAAGCGTGACGGAGAGAAAGCAAAGGCGTCGGGAAGGGTGCTCGATCCGCTGTCCCATCCGGGCGTGGCTCAACTCGCCGCAAAGTACGGAAAAAGTCCCGCACAGATCATTCTGCGCTGGCAGATCCAGATAGGCACCTGTCCAATTCCCAAATCCGTGCGTCAGGAACGAATCGCCGAGAACATCGATATTTTCAGCTTCGCGCTTGCGGCTGACGAGGTCCAGGCAATCAGCGCGCTCGACACCGGAGAACGCGGCGGACCGGACCCGGAACTTGTCAGTCCTCAAACCTTCCCACTGACAATCCATGACTAAACTGAGCGCGCGCACCTTCACCTCGCCACGTCACACGACACATTACTGGGAGTGCGGACCGGCCGATGGGCCCGTGATGGTTTTCATTCATGGCTGGCCGGGAATTGGCCTGATGTGGCGCGCCCAGCTCGAGGCATTTTCGGCTGAAGGCTGGCGTTGCGTCGCGCCAGACATGCGCGGCTACGGCGGCTCGTCGAGTCCGACCGCGCCCGAGGCCTACGCCCTGAGCGAGATCGTTCAGGACATGGTCGAGTTCCACGACCATTTGGGAGGGCGTCCGGCAATCTGGGTCGGGCATGACTGGGGAAGCCCGGTGGTCGGGACGCTTGCCGCACAGCACAGCGACCGCAGTCGCGGCCAGGTACTGATTTCGGTGCCCTATTTCCCGGACGGCTTCGCGCTGCCCAGCCTTTTGCCGCTCATCGATCGACAGCTGTACCCGCTCCACCTTCATCCCGACGGACAGTGGGATTACTATCGGTTTTACCTGACCCACTTCGAACAGACGGTAAGTGACTTCGAGGCAGACCTCTCTGCGGCGTTGGCATCACTGTATCGCCCAGGAAATCCTGCGTCCGCGGGCATGGTCTCTCCGTCGGCCTTGATCACAAATAACGGTGGGCGCTATGGCTCAGCTCATCGCGCCCCGGCCACGCCCCCTGACCCGACAATGTGGCCATCTGCTGACTTCGATGCTTTGGTCCAGTCGTTTCGCGACAGTGGATTCCGCCCAGCCAATTCGTGGTACCTGAACGACGCGGTCAACATCGCCTACACTTCAACCGCACCCGACAATGGCCGTCTGCATCAACCCGTCCTGTTCGTGAATGGCGATTGGGATGCGATCTGCGACATCAACCGCGGCCGGCTCGGCGAACCCATGCATGCCAGTTGTACAGACCTTTCCGTCGCGAACCTTCCCGCTGGACATTGGCTTCCTCTCGAACGCAAAGCCGAGCTTGTCCAGTCGATCCGTGCGTGGCTCAAGGCGCATGCACTATAGGCGCGAGCCTTCGGCGGAATGTGCGAGAGGTACGCGCACCAGCTTGAAGCAATTTCTGGAGACATTGCATGACTGATCGGACAATCTTTGTAGCCGGGGCGACAGGCGATACCGGCGGAGCCGCGACAGATGAGCTTCTAGATGCGGGGGAGCGCGTGCGGACACTGGTCCGAAAGGAGGATGACCGGTCCGAGCGGCTTAAGGCGCGGGGTGTCGAGGTGGTCGTTGGAAATCTCTCGGATATCGACGACGTCAGCGCTGTGCTTGAAGGTATCTATTCTGCCTATTTTGTATTTCCCATCGAGTCAGGCGGTGTCTCGGCCAGCGCTTACTTTGCGCAGGCTGCGCGTGAGCAGGGAGTTCGCGCAATTGTGAACATGTCACAGATCTCAGCTCGCAAAGCGGCGAAGAGTCATGCCGCACGAGATCACTGGATTTCCGAGCGAATCTTTGACTGGTCCGGCACGCCGGTCACACACCTTCGCCCAACCTTCTTTGCGCAGTGGCTGACCTATCCTGGACAGGTGTCAAGCATCAGGAAGGAAGGTGTGCTGCAACTTCCTTTCGGAGACGGGCGACATGCGCCTATTGCGGCAGAAGACCAGGGTCGAGTGATTGCCGCCATACTCAGAGACCCTGTTTCGCATTCAGGAAAGGTATATCCATTGCATGGCCCGGTGGAAATGAATCACTACGAGATTGCTTCGGAGATGAGCAAGGCCTTGGGACGTGAAGTGACATATCGGCCGATCGACCTGGATCTGTTCAGGAAGCGCCTGGATAGCGATGCCAAGTTTAGCGATACGTTTGCCCAGCATCTGATGTCTGTCGCAGTTGATTATCAAGATGGCGTGTTCGCGGGTACGAATACGGTTGTCGAGGACCTCACCGGGACGCCACCCATGACAGTCGAGGCTTTTATTCGACGGCACGCGACTCTGTTTGCTTAACTAAAACAACCGGCGAAGTTAAAGGAGAGGCCCACGTTCGCATTGTGACGACGACGGCGCATCAATCGCTGCCGGCTCGCTGTCAGCAATCGCGCATAGAGCGGACAGTCAATGCATGCACCGCGATTGTCTGCAACGGGTCGATGACGGTCCGCCGCTACGCGCAGTAGCCCACCACAAACTATCCGCGGACCGATTCGTCATGCTAAGGTTTGTATGGCACTTTCAGCGGAGGCATCGTCTGTCCTTCATGCGCGAACTCATACGTCTTGAGCGCTAATTTATTAGCAGCGGCGTTCAGATCGGCCGCCCTTTGATTTTTGTCAGCGTGCCTGATCAGGGTCCATCCCAACGTGGTGTCGGCCAGATCCGCCTCTGGCAGCGGACGAACAGAGGGTGCACTCCGATGGATTTGAGGCATCGCGGTTACTCCCCTGTCCCGGTCGAAGAGCCTCACTGCGCTAGCGCTGCGCAAATGGGCTGGACATCAGGGGACTGCCGCCGTCCGGTCAGCCGCCATCCTGCTGCCGCGCATAGACCACAAGCCTAAGGTGCCGATCCTCGTCAACGGTTAGCGAGGTGTGCTCGAACGGCTCGGCTTTGCCCTCGATCATCATCATGCGCAAACCAGTGCAGGAAGCACGCACGTCGTGCGTTTGCCACCACGCCTTGAACTCCGGCGACACCCGTTCCAGTTCGTCCACCAGTTCATGAATGTCGGCTTCCTGCGAGGCGCGAGCGAAGTCGCGGCGGAAGCTCGACAGCATCAGCGGGGCTTGTTTTTCCCATGCGTCCACGCGCTCACGCAAGAGCGGATCGGTGAACAGCAGCCACAACAGGTTGCGTCGTTCGAGCGAGTGCGAACTGAAACTGAAAAGCGCATCAGCCAGCGGATTGAATCCCAATACGTCCCAACGCAGGTTGAGCACAAAGGCCGCGTGCGGCAGATCGTGCATCATGCGTCGAACCAGCGGCGGCAACACGCACCATGTCTTGCCTGGCTCGGCGGGAGGACGTTCGTGGACCAGCAGGAACAGGTGGCGGCGTTCGGCTGCATCCAGTTTCAGCACCCGCGCGAGGTTGTCCAGAAAGGTGGCCGACACGCCTATGTTGCGCCCCTGTTCCAGCCATGTGTACCAGGTCAGGCCGACGCCAGCGAGAGCGGCCACTTCCTCGCGTCGAAGCCCTGGCGTGCGGCGACGGCCGCCGCTGGGTAAGCCAACATCGACGGGAGACAACCGCGCTCGGTGCGCCACCAGAAAGGCCGCCAAATCGGAGCGAGTTCGTTCCAGAGTTCGCGTCGTTTGACTCATCGCTTTTAGTAATAGCATAAACAGTTAAATTGTAATTGTTTAAATTGGCTTTGAGAATGATCGAATCTTTCTCACTGGGTACGCAAGTTGAACTCAAACTCCAGCTTTACGACGCAGCCCGTTCGCGCTCTCAACGGCCCTCCGTGGCGTGGTCTGTCTGTGTTGCTATTGGGCGGCTTTGTCACGATCTTCGACCTTTTCGTGGTCAACGTTGCCATTCCCAGCGTGCAGCTCGGGCTGGGCGCGAGCTTCGCGCAGATCGGCTTCATCGTGGCTGGCTATGAACTAGCCTTCGGAGTTCTGCTGATTACCGGTGGCAGGCTCGGTGACCTGTTCGGCCGCCGCCGGCTGTTCGCCGTCGGCATGGCAGCTTTCACCGTGGCGTCGGCCCTGTGCGGACTGGCGCCCAACCCTGGCTTCCTGATCGGCGCGCGCGTGTTGCAAGGGCTGGCGTCGGCGTTGCTGTTTCCGCAGGTGTATGCGTCCATCCGCGTGAACTTTAACGGCGACGACTGCCGCCGCGCCTTTGGCCTGCTAGGCATGACACTGGGTCTGGCCGCCATCGCGGGGCAATTGCTAGGCGGCGGGCTGTTGCATGCGGACGCGTTCGGGTTGGGCTGGCGCTGTATTTTTCTCATCAACGTGCCCGTCGGCCTGTTTGCCATCGGGGCTGCACGCCACATTCCCGAATCGCGCGCCCTGCAACGCCCGGCCCTGGACTGGACGGGCGTGGCGCTGGCCAGCGCCGGGCTGACGATGCTGCTGGTGCCGCTAATCGAGGGGCCGGGGCAAGACTGGCCGGCCTGGAGCTATTGGTCGCTAGGCATGGCGGTCGCCTTGCTCGCGCTGTTCCATCGTCAGCAGGAGCAGCGACGGAGGGCAGGCGGATTGCCATTGGTAGATATGCGGCTACTGGCGCAGCCTCGTTTTGCATTGGGCGCAGTGCTGATCTTGCTGGTCTATTCCACGTCCAGCTCGTTCTTCCTAAGCTTCGCTTTGCTAGTGCAGACCGGACTGGGGCTCGACCCATTCATTGCCGGCAGTATCTTCGCCCCCTGTAGCGTGGGCTTCGTGCTGGCGTCGCTGGCCGCGCCGCGTCTGGTGGCGCGCTGGAGAACACGCGCCATCGTTGCGGGTGCGCTGGTCTACGCGGTTTCGATCGCGCTGCTAATCGCGCAAGTGCGGATGGCGGGTGCCGAACTGGTGCCTGCGCGCCTTATTCCTGTTCTGGTAGTCGTTGGTGCGGGCCAGGGTTTCATCATGACGCCGCTGTTGAATCTGGTCTTGGGCTTTGTCGATGAGACCCAGGCCGGGATGGCGTCGGGCGTGATCTCTACCTTTCAGCAGGTCGGTGCGGCGCTAGGTGTAGCCGTCGTCGGTATCCTGTTCAGTGCAACGCTTGCCCAAGGTAACGGCTCGGCAGCGCAAGCAGGCCAATACGCGTCGGCTTTCGCGACGGGGATGCTCTACAACTTGGGCGCGGCTCTGCTGGTCTGCGTGCTATTGCTGATTGAATCCACGGCGAGTCCGTTGGAGTAGGCGTTGTTTCGCGAAGCTGTGGCGCTGTATGAGGCAGGGAAGGGCGGATTCGCAGACCTGACGATGGTTGAGGAACCGGAAATTCACGCTGCGACGGAACGCGTGTTGCGCGATGCGGTGACAAGCTATACCAGACGCAGATATTCGCATGGCTGTCTGGTGGTATCCGCGGCGATCAGTTGCTCGGCTGAAAACGATCACGTGGTGGCCAGGCTTGCGGGACACCGGCGCGCGCGTACACAGTTCATCGTCGATCGGCTGGAGCAGGCCGTTCAGGATGAACCGCTAAAAGCCGATGCGAATATACAACTGCTTGGCGACTACGCGACTCATTCGCATGGGATCTCAGTGCAAGCGGGTGATGGCATCCCGCAGGATCGCCTGCTCGCATCAATTGCCTCACCTATGGCCACACTGAATTTGGCGTCAACATGTGAAGCTCGACTTGATCCACACGCAAACATGCGAGGGCCCAAACCGACCCATTTGAATGACCGGTTACAGGAAAGCCGATAGTTCGCTGAGGGTCGGGCTGAGTCCGTCCGCTCTTCAAACTCATCGCCGGAAAGCAATGGGATGGACGCCCCCACCCGAAACGGCATCAGCGTGCCAAAGTGGAGTTGCGTATTAACCACTTCTCAGACGGGAGCGCCCATCATGAAGGCTACAACCATTGGTATCGACCTGGCAAAGAACGTGTTCCAGCTTCACGGTGTTGACGGGCACGGCAAGGTGGTTCTCAGGAAGCAGGTGAAGCGCGAACAGATGGCGATGTTCTTTGCAAATCTGCCGCCAGCACTCGTTGGGATGGAGTGAGGCTGAAACACGGTGCGAAGAGGCGCTGGACGGCTTCGATAATGCATTGACGCATTTTCCCGACGATGCGCTGCTACATTTCAACCGTGCTGTCGTTCTCGAAGAACTCAAACGATACGATGCGGCGTTGGACGCTTACGGCAGATGCGTCGAGTTAGACCCGACAAATGCCGATGCTCATTTCAACATGGCCCGACTGAGCGAAATTCGCGGCGACAGGCAGGGGCTGGTTCGGCACCTAAGCGCCTATCGCAGGCTGACCGGATAGTCAGTTGATTTTGCGGCTACCTGCCGGCAACGCCGGGTACCGATATTGCGAATATCCAGCCGGTTCATTACCACGGTTCGCTGATCCGCCCACGAAGGGATCAATCAGTCTCTCTCTTCAAGACGCCTCGTTGACCGTCAGATGACCTGGCGTATATGAAACGGGGGAGACTCCCATATCCCCCGCCACCTGGTGAAGGATACCTAACCATGCAAAAGAAGATTATCGTTACCGCGCTGACAGGGGCAACGTTATTTTTAGGAGCCTGCGCATATATCCCTCGACCCGGGCCGGTCGGCAATAACGCCGTGCCGCAACCGGCCAGAACAGTCGACCTGAGCAAATACATGGGTCGATGGTATGAGCAATTTCGCTATGAGGCATCGTTCGAAAGAGACATGGATGACGTCACAGCGGAGTATTTTCTCAACGACGATGGCACGGTGAAGGTCATCAATCGTGGCCGCAAATCGGGCGGCTCTGCCGAGTTCAGGCAGGCGGTTGGTAAAGCGAAAATTGCTGACCCCATGACAAATGCAAAATTGAAAGTCTCATTTTTTGGGCCATTCTATGCAAATTACTGGATCCTGGACCATGGCGACAATTATGACTGGACGATCGTCGGCGAGCCGTCGGGTCGCTACCTATGGATACTGACGCGCACCGCACACCCGGCCGCTGAAGTCCTGGCCAGTCTGGAGGCTCGCGTGCGAGCACTTGGTTACGATTGGTCGCTTGTCAGAGTGACAAAACAGAGCAATCTGGAATGAAGATGATGACCTGGTGATCGCGTGGCACCGGACGCAGACCCTGGTTGGACTGGTGCCGACCTTCGTCGAGTAGCAGCCCACGGTTTCTCGATCTTTGCAGCGGCACCGGTTTCAATTTCGGGCGGGCCATTCGATGGTCCTTGGCACGATGAACAAGTATGGCGATCGGTTGCAATCACTGGTCCCGTGACACATCTGTGTGAACCACTCGCCGGTTGATTACTAGCTCACGAATACAACCTGGCTTTTCAATAGATCGGAATAGAAAAAAAAAGCGACTTGCCCGCGCCGAAGCTCGCGTAAGATTTCTTGAATCCCCGCGAGTTCGGCGCCATCTTTTCGGCGCCCGGTGACGTCGAGAAGGTCGCTCTCGCTTTGTTCCCTCCGGATTCGAATGAGGCGGCGCAATGCACCCTCTTGCGTAGTGAAATGTCGCTCCAATATGTTGTTCTCTCGCTTCATGTTTCCGCTGACATTCTGAGCTTCCGGTCGCCATGAGACCGCGCTATTGCTGGGCGGACACACCAACCCCGCATGTTGTCCGGGTTCTTCACTGCAGTATCGCTGCGTGAGTTTGGCGTAACTGGGGCGGCTCCCCGGTATCACCCCCTGCATGCTGGTGGCGCTATCCACCGGGCTCTTCGGGCCGTGGACCAACGGCAAGGGATTGGAAGATGAACCAGTAAGCGGGTCGAGAGCGGTTCGGCGCCGAAACGCCTACGCAGCCAGCGGCAATCCTTTGGCAGCGAACTCGGCATTCGCCGGGTGATATTCGATCCGCGTTGCGACGACCTCGCGCTGATGTTGCCAGTAGGTCATTTCGCGGACGATCGTGGCGAGCTCGGCTTCGAGCGTCTGAGTATCGGTGCCGAGCCTTGCCAGCAGATCGATCACGCCGCATTGGATCCGAACGTCGTTGTCGAGCAGGGCGATCCGGCGCTGGATTGAATCGAGTCGGGAATGCAGTTGGGCAATTTTCACGAGAACTCCTTCAAGGTCCGAGGCCGTGAAGCAAACCGTGGGCCTGACAGACGGGACCAAGTGGACGGCCTCTCGCGACAACCTAGGCGCGGAACCATTTTCAATGCCCATCCTTCAGACCTGCAGGGGGGCGCTCCGCGGTGACTTCCCCAGCCCGGATTATTCGTCCCGCGTCGGCAGCCAGGTCCCCATCGACGTGTAAATAGCATCTGTTGAAAGCCACCCTGGCTCCCGCGCTTTGAGCGCCAATCAATCAGCCCGCCTCGTTCGGCGGCGAATCCTTTAGCAAGTCCCCTAATTCGGGCCTAACGCTGAAGAGCGGTGCTGCCATCCACTCCGACAGGTAGTCTTGCCATTCTTTCCAGAGACCGACGTCAAGATCGAACTCTGCGTCGATCAGGTCGTTTTCATCGAGATAACAGTAGACCACTCGGTGCCCATCCCAATATGCGATGGCACTATCCGTGAGATCCGCAGCTGTGCATGGAATAAGATCCCGAAGCAATGTTGATAATTGCGTTTTGAACTGATCGAGCGTCGTTTTCATGCGTGCAACTCCTTGTCCGGAAACGAAGTCGCAAGCATTGGGCCTGGCGTCCCAATCAGCCCCCCTTAAACGGCATCCCAGCGCGGTTTTCCTCAGACCGGGTGGGCCGGGCGAGCGCCCGCTGCCAGTCCCGAGGTGTCGTAGGGCCGGAATAACCTCCCTCGCCACAGGGACGATCCGATCCTTGTCGCCCTTACCAAGCGTCTAAAGCTACTATTCATCGCGTCCGTCTGCCCCAAGCCGTCTGAAAAACTGCTCATCTGGCCGCCGCCGACCTTCGAGATGCACGCCCCTAGATCGAGCAACGTGGTTATCCAGCGGCACCAGGCGAAGTACGCACGCTGCGTCCAGGTCTCTCCCGAATGCTGTTCGACAAACTGCTTCACTTCATCCCTTTGCGAGGTGGACAGTATCGCGTGACACGCTGCGCGGACCTTTTCGCGCAACGCCGCAGAAGCGCCGTTGGATCGTCGCGCTGATAACCCGCGTCGGCCAGTCAAGTGAACATCGCATTTAGGAAGATCAGCGCCTGTCGTTGACTGCCCTCCGACACTGGTGTCCCCTTGATTTCCGTGCAGTTTTCCGGTTATCTCGGCCCTATTGTGAAGGGGTTTTTCCTTTAGGCTCCTTATAATTTTCCTTTCCAATCCGAGACTCGATCACTGCCCATCCTGAAGTGGGGAAGCGGGGGCAGAGGAGGGTGCCGATGCTGCAGCCGCGGCCCTAAAGCGGCGGGACGGCAGGCATTGTTCGGGTCAACAACTGTGTAGCCTGGTCATCCGATACCCGGGCCGGGCGTCCGGCCCGCGTCGAGAAGCCGTGGCCACCCCCTCGCTGTTGCCGGCAAAGTTCCGGTGTCGACCTAATTCAGCCTGCCGATGCCTGTTCCACCAGCTGGCCATAAGGGAACGCACAACGGCCATTCGCTTTGCCGTATGACGCAGACGCGCTCTACGATGCGCTTGACGCAGTAGACGACAACCGCAAGCAGCAAATAATTTGATGCATGCTTTACTCTTCGCCAGCCGTCATTGACGAAACCTGTTCCGCGCCGCAGCGCCATCGAAGCGGATGCGGACAATCCCGCATTTCCTCGATGAGCCGTGTGGCCTGATCTGCTGGGATCGGCTTGCCAAACAGATAGCCCTGTGCAAAATCACAAGAGTGGGCGCACAGCCAAAGCATAACGTTTTCGTCTTCGACACCTTCCGCAATCGTCTTAATATCCAGACTTCTTGCGAGGCCCAGCACTGCGGTAACGACCTTCTCCTGTTTCTGGATACTCACGTTGAGAAAGGACCTGTCGATTTTGATCTTGTCGATGGCGAGATGGGTCAGATGATAGATCCCGGAATAACCAGTTCCGAAATCGTCAAGGGCGACAGTTATTCCTCGCGCATGAAGTTTCGCCAGGTTCTCCCGTACCGCCGAGATGTTAGAGACGAACGCCTGCTCGGTAATCTCAATTTCGAGCCTTCGCGCGGAAAAATCATGTTCGCTTATTGCGTCGCAAAGCCGATCGGCGAAGCCTGTCTCTTCGAGCATCGATGTTGAGACATTGATCGCAAGTGTCAAGTGATCAGGCCAATGCCGCGCACATTCGATCGACCTTGCGAGCAAGGAAAACGTCATTTCCGGAATCAGGCCAAGGCGATCAGCGACAGGGATGAAGTCCGCTGGCGCTTGCAGACCGCGATTAGGGCATTGCCAGCGTGCCAGGATCTCAAAACCAACGACGCTTTGATCTGGCAAGCCGACGATTGGCTGAAAATACGGCTCGATCCTGTTATGCGCGATGGCAATGGCGAGGTCGGATTCAAACTTGCTGGCGAGTTGCTGGGCCTCCTCATAACCCGGCTCATAGAAGTGAAACCTTGTGATGCCAGTGCTTTTCCCCCGGTACATTGCATGGTCGGCACAATGCAGCAAGTCATCCGGCAACGCAGCATCGACGTGTGCAAGGCTGATGCCGATGGTGGCGCTCACCGAAGTGGTGCCTTCCAGTGAGGTGAGAGGAATGCCGAGATTGGCTATGATGTGCATGGCGAGGTCGGAGAGGCACCGCTTGTTGCCTTCGTCAATAATCATGGCGAACTCGTCGCCACCTATGCGGGCGATGCATGCCTCTGCCCGTCCAGCGATGCTCCGGAGTCGATGGGCGATCTCGCATAACACCTTGTCGCCAGTCGCATGGCCGTAGCGGTCGTTGATCCGCTTGAACCCGTCGAGGTCAATAAGGAACACGGCAGCGGCGCATTGTTTATCAGCAAGTGTCGCTACGAGGCGCTCATTGAACACGCGCCGGTTAAACAGCCCGGTAAGCGGGTCATGGCGCGCCAGTTTTTCACTCTGCGCCTGCGCGCGTTTTAGCTCGGCGTAACCATCCCGCTGAATGCGCAGCGATCGAAGCAGCCAGATTGAGGGCGCGATGAGAGCAATGATGGCGAAGCAAGTTGACGTCAGAATGAAACGCCAGCGTTCCGATGACTCGAATGAGGGTTCATACGCGAGTCCTAGTGCGCGCATGGACGAGCTTTCGAGCTTAAATTCCCACAGGCAGGATAACGCGAACACAGTCGCAAGCACCGAGGCGGCAAGGCCTAGCACGTGCCGAAGAATTGCACATGAAGATGTACGCATTACTCAAGAAAAGGACGTTGATGGTCTCAGCGTTTTATCGGCAAGGCTCACAAGAACTGAAGTGAGGAAAAACCTAAGAGCCCACCCGCACGACGTCTAAATAGGGGGCAAATCAAACTTCTCGCCGCCCACTGCAAGCGGCCGCTTAGTGGCCACTGGCCGTTTTGCAGCGATGAGTTTGCTGGTTGAACGGACTCAGCGCGGACCCACTCCGGTCAAATAACCCTCTCCGAACCGGTCAGTCAGCCAGATCCGGATTTGCAAACTGGAGTGCCAGTAAGCGGCCGCTGGCGAACTCACCCGATCGGCCAGTTTGAGACACTCGACGTCGCTGCCTTGATCGTCAACAATCTGTGCAGTTCGAGACTGCAGCATTGCAATTGCAACCGACTACGGGGCGGATATGGGCTTACGAAGAATGTTGCTGGGAGGCGTCACTGTTATCGTTGTCGGCGTAATTGGCGCCCTTCTTGCCCTGCACGAAGACATCAGTACGCGAGCTGACATTTTCATCGATCGGCCGCCCGCGGATGTCTGGCACGTCGTCTCGAACAGCGCCGCATATTCTGACTGGAATCCCTTCATTACGCGCGTCGACGGCGACTTCAGGGCGGGAGAGACAATCCGCATCGTCTTAGGGCATGGCCCAGATTCGATGGTGTTCAGGCCGACAGTTCTGGTCGTCCGTCCGCAACATGACATTTGCTGGCGCGGCAGTGTGTGGATTCGCGGCGTTTTCGACGGCACACATTGCATTCATCTGACGGCCACAACTGGGGGTACCCATCTCGAACAAACAGAGTCTTTTTCGGGATTGCTCGTTGGGCGTTTGACGAAAGACGTAATCGAAGACACGCAGCGGAATTTTCAGGCAATGAATGTCGCGGTTAAACAGCGTTCGGAGACGAAAACGCCATGAGCGCCGGTATATACCGCAACATCAATTGTCGCAATGGCCGCAGTCGCTGATCGGCCGAGCCCGTGTGAAAACGCGCGTTGAATGTGGCACCTGAAAAAAACGACCCTTCAGATCACGCTGTATTGGCTTGGTTGTAACCGTCCGACCACGACCGTTCTTGACGGCATGTTGATATCGAACAGTTGAACACAGCGCGTTGAGTCAGACGGCGTCGTGGTGAAGCTGATCGGCGACGACCCATGGCAACAGTTCGTTGACGCGATTGACAGGGTGCTCGGCGATGCGAGCGATGACGTGGCGCAGGTAGGCTTCGGGATCTAGGCCATTCAGTTTGGCGGTGCCAACCAGAGTGTAGATAGCGGCCCCGCGTTCGCCCCCGCTGTCGGAACCGAAGTGCAGGAAGTTTTTTCGGCCGAGAGCGACGGCACGTAAAGCGCGTTCGGCTGCGTTGTTGTCGATTTCCACGGCGCCGTCGTCGACGTACAGCGTGAGCGCTGCCCACTGATTCAGCGCGTAGTTGATGGCTTTGGCGGTATCGCCTTTCTGCGACACCGTGCCCAATGTCGAGCGCAGCCACATCTCGAAGGCATCGAGTAACGGACGCGCCTGCTCCTGCCTGACACGTCGTCGTTCGTCTGGTGGTTTGCCGCGAATCGTGGCCTCAATTGCGTACAGCTCTCCGATCCGGCGCAACGCTTCAGTGTTGACTTCATTTCTTCGTGCGACGAACAGATCGTGGAATTTGCGACGCGCGTGCGCCATGCATGCAGCCTCACGCACATCACCACGTTCGTAGATCGCGTTGTACCCCGCGAACGCATCGGCCTGCAACGTTCCCCTGAAGTCCTTCAGATGGGCCTGCGGATATTCACCGGCCCTTGTGGGACTGTATGCGAACCAGACCGCTGGTGCATCCTTAGAGCCAGCCGGCCGGTCATCCCGAACGTACGTCCAGAGACGTGCGGTACGGGTCTTCCCATTACCGGGTTCGAGCACCGGTACGGGGGTATCATCCGCGTGGATCTTCGAAGCGGCCATCACATACCGGCGAACAACGTCTACGAGTGGCCGGAGCAACGCACTGCACTGGCCGACCCAGTCCGCGAGTGTCGAACGGCTGAGGTCCACGCCGTCTCGCGCATAGATCACTGACTGTCGGTACAGGGGAAGGTGGTCACAGAATTTGGCGACCAGAACATGTGCGAGCAACCCGGGACCGGGCATGCCGCGATCGATTGGCCGATTGGGCGCAGCCGCCTGCACGATGCAGTCGCAACAGTGACAGGCCTTCTTGAGTCGGCGATGACGGATCACTCGCCAATGCCCCGGTACATAGTCGAGTTGCTCGGAAACGTCCTCGCCGAGGTCGCCAAGCGCGCCACCGCATTGGGGACAGCACGCGTCCTCGGGCTGATGTACAACGACTTCGCGGTGTAGATGTTCCGGAAGCGGCTTGCGTCCCGTCGACTTGCCGGTCTCAGAGCGGGGCCTTGTTGGTGCGTCGCCCGTTGCCGCGCCATCGTCGGCCTGCAGATCTTCGAGACGCAATTCGAGTTGCTCGATCTGGCGATCAATCTTCTCCGACTTGCGCCCGAACTGCATGCGCTGGAGCTTCGCGATCCACAGCTTCAGGTGCTCGATCTCGAGCGCCCGGTCGGAGAGTGTCTTCCGGAGCATCGTTACAGTGTCGCGCAGATCCGTAAGCTCGCCTTCGTGCTCACGTAACGCCGCCTCACGCGCGAGCAGGAGAGCCTTCAAGGCCTCGGTATCGTCCGGAAGGGAAGCGTCGCTGGATGCCATGCAGGCAGTTTACGCGTGTGCAGTGCGCCATGCCTGCGTTGTCACATACGTTTACAAAGCGCTGCAGGGGCGCGCTGCATCGACAGGCTGTCGCCAGTCGAATCCTTCCAGTAGCAGGCCGAGTTGTGCGCTGGTCAGCGAAACAACCCCACCGTCAGCACGAGGCCACGCAAAGCGACCACGCTCCAGACGTTTGGCGAACAGGCATAGTCCGCCGTCGCGCCAGTACAGGCATTTGATGAGGTCGCCACGTTTGCCCCTGAACACGAAGATGTGGCCCGAGAATGGATCCTTCGCCAGCACGGTCTGCACCTTCGCGGCCAGGCCGTCGAAGCCGCAGCGCATATCCGTAAATCCGGCGGCAACCCAGATGCGCGTGTTTGCGAGCGGACCAATCATCGGCTCAGGCACTGGATCACCACGCGCAGCGTGTCGGGATCGACGCTCCCTTCAACGTGTATCTCGCCTCGTGGCAACTGGATGCGTATCTTGCCGGGCGCCGGTGCCGAAGGTGTAGATGCTGCAGGTTCGGACACGCCGCTGTCGCTGGCCTCATCCACAGTGACCGGCAGCAACGCGCATTCGCGACCATTCGCGCCAAGTCGTCCATCCAGATACTGCTTGCGCCAGTCGAACAGTTGATTCGCGTTCAGTTCGTGACTGCGTGCAATCTCCGCCACCGAACGTCCACTGGATAGCGCCTCTTCGACGATCTGGCGTTTCTCGTCCACGGTGCGCCGGCGATACTTCCGGGCGACTTTGATTTCGGTGAATTCAGTCACTCTGTCCATGATTCCTTTGTGGACACAGTCACATTTGTGCCCCGGGAAAGCATGGCTTCGCCTTCATCAGGCGTCTATACGGTCAGGGTCGGACGGTTACGCTTGGTTGCCACTTGGGAAGGATAAAGCGACACCCCAAAACAGAGTACTTTCGCGTTTTCACACGGCCTAGGCCAACAAGGGACATTCGAAGGCGGCAGCTAAATGGCCGACAATCGCGGCTTGAAGTCACGGGCGGCTAAAAATGTCATCGACGATTTTGCGCGCAGCGCTGTAGCCGCCCATGAGGGCGTCGGCCTCCGTGGTAAACGGCCGACCTCCGGTGTCACCAAACCTTAGTGGAGAAAATAAGGCAACAGCATGGCCTGCCTGGAAAACCCTCACCGTCGCCACAAAGCCAGTACGTCTCGCAGGTGCAGGGCTCTGCTGCCAGCTAAAGTCCGATTCCACACCTACCTGGATGGTAAATCCCTCATATTCATACGTGCGATTCATGCGCTGCTTCCCGGTGCCAGGCGACGACTTTCGATTTGCACGAACAGATCCACGATCGCGCGGGTGGGTATGCTGGCTGACAAGGTTGTCACCTTGACGGGGCTAAACCAGTGACATTGCGAGATTTCATTGCCGGGCTCAGGCAGCGCTTCCGGAGAAAGCTCGACGGAAAAGACGTGATGCCTCTTGTTAAGTCCGCCAAACCGGAACACATAGACCAAGTCTGTCACAACGAGGTTCGTTTCCTCTATCAGTTCCCGCCGTGCCGCATCCAAAGGCGACTCCGACCGCTTGATCGTGCCGCCAGGCAACGACCAACGGGAGCGTGCGCGGGCAACTAGCAGCACTTTGCCATTCTGTATGCATACGACTGTGGATCTATCTTTCATGCCTTTTGTGAAAAAAATGTGACTTCGGGCGCGGAAACCGGATTATGAGCCAGCGGCGACTTTAAGAAGAATAGCCCGCGTTTAAGCGATGTAGGCAGCAGGTCAAAAATGTCCTAGGCTAAAAAAATCAAAAAATGATGGTTAGAGGCCAAACAGAATATGAAGACTCGCTCACCTGTTGCGATCTGCCTGCCTCTCGCGTTGTTCGTCGGGGCCTGCCTATTGTCCCTTCCAACCTTTGTGCTGGCCGTCGTCTGGATGACTATCGGCGTGATGACACTCGGGCATCGACCACTTGAGAGCTTTCCTCCAGCCGGTATTCCTAGAGGATGGCTTCGCGGCTTTCGAGCAGCGTGCGTGTGGTTCTATCACCTCGCCTGGTGGCCGTGGTACACGCGGTCAACTCTTCGAGACATTGCGAATCAAATTGGCAAGCCAATGCACAGGGCAAAGAGGTCTCCGCGTGGTGGGTTTCGGGATACGCCAGACGAACGGTCAGACAAAGAGCACGACTAGCCAACCAACAAAGCACGGAGGAACCCGTTCGCTTCGACACCTGCATCGCTTTCCGATATTCAATGTCCGTTGTCGAGAAGTGTGAGTGTCCCCCATGGGTCGGGAAATCCGTCGCATCAAACGCTGATCGGCCAACTGCAGACACTTGGCTTGGTCAGCTAGATCGTCGACACGCTTTCGACTTACCCGTACAGCCCGATGCAATTTCCCCAAGGGTCGCGCAGCATGCACATCCGCTTGCCGGCTTCCACGTCGCTAGGGCCACGATAAACCGTGGCGCCTACCTGCAGGAAATGCTGTAGTGCTTCGTTGAAGTCATCGACAGCCCAGTAGACTACTGTGCCCGCTGATCCCGCCGCCATTTTTGCATCAGAGGGAACAATCTCGAGTCTGATGCCGTTGAATTCAAGGTATGTCAGATTGAACTCGTCAAGAAGGCGCCTCTCCGCGCCTCGAAAAGCTGACTGATACCAGTTCAATGCGGCCGGTACGTCTGGTACATAGACTAGCACTGCACATATTTGCGAGTTCATGCGACATCTTCCTTGTGTTGGCGCTGGGCGATGGAAGGAAGATCGAGATAGTGACCGAACAATTTGGTTTTGCGAAGTGGACAACGCATTTGCTGAACCGAGTGACTGCTTTGTCGATGTCAATTTGTCCGCTCAGGGTCGCGAGCTGCCGATCGCCGTCCGGCAGTGGCCGGCCAGAACCAGTCATTCGACAGTCGGGCGTAGATTGTCAACAATTGTCCGAGAACACTTAAATGATCAGAGTTGGCGTTGTTGAAAGCAAGCGCGGCATTCGCCCGGACTATTGTCCTGATCCATCCGTTGAGTATGCTGCGCACCTACGCTAGGGGCGGTTTGTGTTGGGGAATACCGGAAGACTCACCTGTCCAAGCACCGGGTCGATGATCTGAAGAACATTCACAAATGACGGTCTCGATCCCACCCGCTCCTGAAACCGGACGAGGTTCGGATAGGGCGTTATATCAAATTTTAAATAGGGTTCCCAGCCGATCATCACAAACAGGTAAGCATCAGCGACGGTAAAGGTATCACCCGTCAAATATAACTGATGTGTCAACTGCTGCTCGATGTAGGTCAGTCTGCGGTTGAGGTTCTGGCGGTGTATCTCTTTTGCGATCTGGGGCATATTCGGATTGAACAACGGTCCGATGGCTTTGTGCACATCGGAGCCCACGAAGCTCAACCATTCCATCACGCGATAGCGCGCCAAGCTGCCTACTTCCGGGAGCAACCCTGATTTGGGTTTCAGATCGGCGATGTACTGGAGGATAACGCCGACTTCGGTCAGCAGTTCCCCGGAGTCCAGCCTGAGCGCCGGAACTGCATGCTTGGGATTCACGTCAGCGAAGGACGTGCCATCGTCGATCACTACGTGCGGCTGCGCGTAGATGTCAACGAACTTAACTGCATGAGGGATACCAAGCTCAAGCAGGACCATGTGAGCAGCGCTTGAGCACGCAAGTGGTGAGGTATACAGGATCATGAATTTTCTCCGACTTCGTTGTTAAAAACACAGAGCCAGATTAGATGAGATGTCTTTCGCTAGATGTGCCGATACAATCACTTGATGTGCTGATCCAGTCAAAGTGATTCAAGCTCTCCAACAGATCGGCTAGATCCATATCGAGTTACACATGTATGACGAAGCCCGAATTCAACGGTTGCTCTGGTCGAGACAGGACGTCGGCTTGACTGCATCGGTTCGTCAACGGAACGACTTACTCGTCCACACTTTCGTGACGGATCATCCAGCCCTTATCTTGCTAAGACGTGGCCGGAAAACCCTCAAGATCAGCGGCAAGAAAATCGTATTGTTACCGGGCGACGCTGTGGCGATCGCGCCAGGTACCACTTGCGATGTTCTAAACGAAACAGAACGCGGAGAGTTTCAATCCACCTGGATCGTCTGCGCCAATTCGATCCTTTCGCGATTGGAGAGCGCGTTTCCAAATCACAAGAAGCTGAAAAAACTTATAGCACTGAAAGAACTGGGTAGTGAATTCGTGCAATCGTTTGAACGTGCTGTACAAGCCGTTATCGCGCCCGAACGCATCCCCGGCATCGTTGCAGAGCACCGGATGCAGGAACTGCTGGCGTGGCTCGCACATACGGGATGGGTCTTCAATTCAGACACGCCGTCCGATCTGCAAAGGAAGGTACGTCTCATGATCGGTGCCGCGCCAGACAGAATTTGGATTTCGAGAGATCTGGCGCAATCTCTTGCTATGAGCGAAGCGACCTTGAGGCGCCGCTTGGCGGATCAGGGGCAGTCTTTCAATAAAATTCTGATTGATGTACGGATGGCAACGGCGCTTACTCTCTTACAGGTAACAGACCGTACGGTTGCGGAAATTGCCTATCAAGTCGGCTATGAATCGGCCTCACGGTTTTCGGTTCGTTTTAAGAAACGTTTTGGGTTCTCGCCAATGACTGTCAGGGGCGATCCAACGCAACTCCAGACCCTCTCTTGAATGCAAAGGATGCCGAACGCCGAACGACCACTTCAGGGAGAATCTTAAGGGTCGCTTGGGGTCCGGTACAGCCGACGCGGACCGATCAATTACTGCGCGGTCCTTCCAGTCAACGTCGGACCGGGTTCGGCCGTTATCGGTCCTTCATGATCGACGAATGAATGTCGGTTTGCGATCCGCGAACTGCCATCGAATGAACTCTTCTCTCAAATGAGTGGCCCGCAGCCGTCAAGCTATCAGTTGGGCACCCTTTCTTCGGATCGGAGCGTCAAAACCTGGACGCCCGTTTGGGTCACGGCCACGGTGTGCTCAAACTGCGCCGACAGTTGGCCATCGCGCGTGACCACTGTCCAGCCGTCTTCTTCGGTTCGAACAGAATGCCGCCCCTGGTTGATCATGGGTTCGATGGTGAACACCATGCCTTCGCGCAGCGTCAAACCCGTCTGCGGCTTTCCCCAATGCAGCACTTGCGGTTCCTCGTGCATTTCCCGCCCGATGCCGTGTCCGCAATATTCCCGCACGACGGAATAGCCATTTCTGCGTGCATGCCGCTCAATAGCATGACCTACATCGCCAAGTCTGGCGCCGGGGCGAACGGCCTTGATGCCTTTCCACATTGCTTCGTAGGTTACTTGCACGAGCCGTTTAGCCAGTGGAGACACCTCTCCCACGAGATAGGTCTTGCTGGAGTCAGCGATGTAGCCGTTCTTCTCGAGCGTAATGTCGAAATTAACGATGTCTCCGCTTCGCAGGATCTCTGTCGTGGACGGAACACCGTGACAAACAACATGGTTGCGTGAAGAGTTAAGCGCGTAGGCGTAACCGTACTGTCCTTTGCTTGCCGGGCGAGCCTTGAGTTCATTGACGATGAGACTATCGACCAGGTCGTTCACCTGCATCGTGGACATGCCGATCAGGCTCATTTGATCCAGACAGCCAAATACACCTGCCAGCAACCGGCCCGACTCTGCCATCAATGCGATTTCTTCGGGTCGCTTGGTCATGTCAACGACACTTTCACAGTTTGCGGAACGACGCCTGCGGCTGTCAGTTCGCGGGTAGCTATCTCGTTGAAACTCAGCGTCGGGTTCATTTCGCACAACATGCCGACCTTGACCCAGAAAGCCGCTTGCGCGTTGATCGACCGGCACGACACTGCGCTCGCCTTACGTATCTGATCGTGCAAGTCGTCGTCAATATTTACGATGCCCACATTATTATCCATATATAACTCATATACGAATCATATATTCAATCTGTCTGGCAGAACAAGCGTTTTTTGCGAGGTCAGATACGACGGTGCGGATATCAGCTACAAAGGACGAGTTGGCGTGTGCGAGTCGAGTGCGCGACAGGACGCCCGCTGTGGATCCGCTAGCAGACGTCCGCACTCATGGCAAATGAGGACCGCTCTGGGTCGACCACGGTCTGACGCGAGTCGATTATCTGTCGAGCGCCCACGTAATCGGCATCGGATTGCAGCCGGCCAATTTGGGACATTCGACCGACGCAGCAAAATCGTTGACAGATCGCGCTGCGTTACACCGTCGGCTGTGTGTCGTAGGAGGAAACTGCACGCGCGGGAGGGAACTCCGACTGTGAGCGGTCGTGGTTCGTAAGGAGGCGACTGTGCGGTTCTTCGTGGGCCAGTGCACAGTCGAGCGCAACCCTTGGCGGGCTGTCGGTGCGATACGGAGTTCATATAAGCCTTGGCAGGCGCGCAGGAGTCTTTTGGCGCAACGGTGGATAGTCAGTATGGCGGGGCAGATCTACGTCCGGATCATTAGCAAACGAGAATTTGCAATAAGCATCGTCGGACCACTGGGAGAGAATCCAAGCTATGCAAACTAACGACGGGACTAACCGAATGAGCGCCGATGAGAAGCTTGACTCGCTGACGAAGGGCTATGAAGGTGCTAGCACACCGGCAGCAAACTATCAAAATGCGACTCGCTGGGGCAACTTGATGTTCTTATCAGGTAAATCTTCTCGCAGGGCTGTAGAGGGAAAACTAGGTTCCGACATCGACCTCAGCGAGGGCAGACGAATCGCGCGTGAGGTCGCGCTAGAGTTGCTTCTCGTCCTGCGGGAAGAACTGGGCTCGCTGAGCTGTATAGGACAATTCATTGAGCTACAAGGCTTTATCAACGCATCGGAAGACTTCAAGGGGCATGCCCAGGTTCTCGATGGCGCATCCGACCTCCTGGTAGAGATTTTAGGACCGGTCGGCGTCCATTCCCGTTCCGTTTTCGGTGCCGTTTCACTGCGTGGTGGACAGCCAGTCATTCTGCGAGCAGTAGTCGGAATAAACAGTTAAGACGGCCGGTGCTTTTATTGCGCCGCGAGCCACGCAGAAGAACCGGCGCGGCCCGCATAACAATTGTTGGATAGGCAGGGGACACAGTTGCAAGCACGGGACATACACATCAATGTATTTTTTGTTGGGCTCATGGGAGCAGGCAAGACCACCGTGGGCCGGCCGCTCGCGCGTCGGCTGGGCCGCCAGTTTTTTGATTCCGACCACGAAATTGAGGCCCGATCGGGCGCGCGCATCACGTCAATCTTCGAACTCGAAGGCGAAGCCGGCTTTCGGGAGCGAGAGGTCGATGTAATCACCGACCTGACTGGCCGCGAAAACATCGTCCTGGCAACGGGCGGCGGCTCCGTGTTGCGTCCTGAGAACCGCGAAGTGCTGAAAAGGCGCGGCTTTGTCATCTATTTACGCGCCCACCCAAACGACCTTTGGCTGCGCATAGGCGGTGACAAGAATCGTCCCCTTTTGCAGTCTACGGATCCCAGGTCGCGTCTTGAATCGCTTTACGAGTTGCGCGATCCGCTTTATCGCGAATGCGCACATCTCATCGTTGAAACGGGCCAACCGTCGGTCGACGCGCTAATCAACACGATCTTGGCGCATCTCGAGATGAGCGATCGCGTCAAACGTCCCACGCTTTAACGAAAGTGTGATCGCTCTAAACGCCGAATGCGTTAGCTTGTTTTTCGGAGCGGCTTGGTCGGCGGATTGCGTCCCGTGAGGCAGGCGAGAATGCCCGCCATGGAGAATCCTAAACGTCCCTCTAGGGTCGCCTCCAGCCGAAGCGCCTGCGCCGCCAGTCGCTGACTCGGTATGCGAACCGCATCAGGCACTCATCGGCCAGAAACGGCCTCTCGGAAACCTCGCCCGCAAGCAGACACTCGTCCACCCAGGATCATACGCGCATGACAATTTTTCCAAAATGCTGACCGCTTCGCAGGTACGCATATGCGCGGACCGCATCTTCAAAATCAAACAACCGATCAACTACGGGAACCAGACGCTGCTCGTTGATGAAGGTATTCATCGCAGTGAAGTGCGACGTTGATCCAACGGTGATGCCCAGGATGTCCGCATTCATACTTTGTAGTCTCGCAAGATTCGGGGTAGGTCCGAACCCGGTCAGTACTCCGATTTGTGCGATCTTGCCACTGGCCGCCACCGCTCTTAAAGAGCGCTCAAACGTCTCCGGGCCGCCGAGTTCTAGAATGTGACTCACCCCTTGGCCGTCTGTCTCCGCTATCACTGCCTTGTCCCACTCCGGCGTGGTCTTGTAGTTGATCAATACAGAAGCGCCAAGACTTGCTGCGCGTTCCAGTTTCTCATCTGAAGACGACAACACAATAACCCGCGCGCCTTTCGCCACTGCGAATTGAAGAGCAAATAGCGCAACGCCGCCGGTCCCCTGTACCAGTACCGTGCTAGTGGCACCCACCTGACCCCGCGCGATCAGTCCCTGCCACGCTGTAACAGCCGCACACGGTAACGCTGCAGCCTGCTCCATAGTAAGGTGCTCCGGTATCGCAACAAGAGCGCTTTCTGGCAAAACAACGCTTTCAGCAAGAACGCCGTCAGTCACACTGCCACCCAAGGCTGACTTCAGATATTCGCCCTTGAATGGACCGTCGAGCCAGTCGCGAAAAAAGGAAGCGGCGACCCTGTCTCCAACTTTCCACCTGATGACCTTATCGCCGATTGCTGAAACTTGCCCAGCGGCATCCGAAAGTGGAATACGCCCGTCGTAGTCGCCGTTGGCAGCATTATCGAGCACGATCAAATCACGATAATTCAGGCTGACAGCCTTAACCCGGATGCGCACCTCGAAAGGGCCGGGAACCGGGGTAGCGTCTTCCGTGACAACCGGGACTACGGTATCGCTGCGTCGCAGTAAGCGATAGCTACGCATCTATTTCTCCTCGATGAGAACGCCATTTATCATTCGCAGGTTAAACTCTGACAGCGCTGTTAACGTCAAGGGGAAATCGTGAAAATCGGTGAGTTGTCACGCCACAGCGGCGTGAGCGTGCGAATGTTGCGTTACTACGAATCAGAGGGGGTGCTTACCCCCGCACGAACCAGTGCCGGTTACCGTGAATTCGATGCGGTAGCTGTAGAAACACTGAAACGTATCCAGATGTTGACCTCAGCAGGGCTGAAGCTCGAAACCATTCGCCAGCTGCTTCCGTGCGTGCGCAGCACTGAGCCGACGTTTGAACCGTGTAGCGAAATGCGGGCAATCCTGCGACAACAGATTGAGTTGTTGGATTCCCGCATGGCAACGCTGTCGAACAGCAGGCAGATTCTTTCCCGCTTTCTATTTGACGCAGCAAATGATCCGGGTAAGAGCCAGAAAGTTCGGCAATGATGAAATCGCTTGCGGACTAGCTAATCGAGCAGATATGCAGCTCGCCTTTGAATGTCCGCTTCTTCAATTGTGACAGACCGCTCGGGGTCGATGACGGTCCGCTGCGCGTCGGGCACAAGTCGGCCACTTGGGGACGTTGGCCGACGACCGTCGATAGACTCCCGAAAGTCTCCTACGCTCGCGCAACAGACCTTGGAGGTCAGCACGCGCCAAGTGCGACACGGAACGTCGAAAAGGCACTTTAGCGCGTGGAGTAAAGCCGTTGATGCGAACCGGAGCAGTGCCAGCGGACTTCCACTGAACACGAGACTACGGGGATGTGCCGCACCGGCATGTGTGTCACTGCGATGTCGCCCTAGCGCGTGACAAACACCGTGGTCTCGGATTCATACGCGATCCGCACGTGACTATGGCGCGTGAGCGACTGCATCACTTTCACGAGTTCAGGGCGGCTGACCCGGACCGAATGCGCGCTACCAAGGAGCAGGCTCTAACCTCGGAAGGAATTTATATATGCCATCTGCATAGTTAGACAGAAGTAGGCGAGCCATCGTGCGACAGGATGCGGCCACAAGGATCCAGTGGACGGAAGTCTCGAAAGCGGACGATCAACAACGGCTATGTAGCTGTGCGATATTCGGGTCACTGACACGTGAATGAGAGGCAACCGTAGCAAGAATGACCTGCAATTCCGCTGGTTTTGCGAAGTGATGGTCAAAACCGGACAGGAGGGATTCAGCTCTTTCGGACGGCGACGACAATCCGGACACCGCCACAAGCAGTGGCGCGGAGCGGCGCCTGAGACGCCTGATTTCTCTGGCCACCGTCCGACCGTCGAGTTTAGGCATCTGAATGTCGAGAATGACAAGCGCCGGAAGCCACCGGCAATACTCGGTCAAAGCACCCTCTCCGTCTTGAGTGGCCCGAACCTCGTAGCCGTGCAGCTGGAAATACTGGACGTATGCGGCGAGCAAGTTGGGGTCATCATCTGCGACAAGTAAGTGGTGAGTGCGGATGGGGAGCATGTCGGTTCTCCTGACGGTCCTGTTTTGACGCAAATGGCGGGCCCGGCGGGATCTGGCGATAATTGCGCGTAGGATGAGGGTGGCAGAGATATCCGGTTCACGGTTTCTTTGCCACTTCTTCGAGGCTGACATGCGGCTGGCTGACTTCATCTTGTGTAACATGGAACTAATCGTGGCGCAATGGGAGGCGTTTGCCGGCACTCTGTTGCCGGCCGCCGCAAACATGAAGCCGCCAGCTTTACGCGACCACGCGCCGCAGATCCTGGAGGCGATCGCAAAGGATCTGTCGGCCGCGCAGACGAGGGAAGCACAACTCGAAAAGTCGAGGGGCCACGCCCCAAGCCTGATCGATGCTCCTGAGACCGCCGCGCAGATGCACGCAATTCTGCGGGCGCGAAGCGGTTTCGACGTCAAACAACTGGTAGCAGAATACCGCGCGCTCCGCGCCAGCGTCCTGCGTCTATGGATGGATCGGTGCTCGCGTGACGTACTCGATATGGACGACGTCATCCGGCTCAACGAGGCAATCGATCAGGCCGTCTCAGAATCGCTCGGCGACTTCAGCGCTCAGGTGGACCAGGCGCGCAACCTGTTACTTGGGATGCTTGGGCACGACATGCGCAGTCCGCTTCAAACCATCCAGACGACGGCTTCGTATCTCGTCGCGTTGAACGCCGGGGAGCGTGTGACAAGTGCTGCAGATCGCCTGATCAGAAGCGGCGCCCGCATGCAGTCTCTTTTAGACGATCTATGCGACTTCAACCGGACGAAACTGGGTCTGGGCATCGCGATCGCTCCGACCCTCGTCGACCTGGCGGCTGTCTTCGGCGACGAGCTGGACCAGGTTCGCGCGAACCATCCCGGTCGCCAGCTTGAACTGGAGGTACGGGGAAATATTGAAGGTATTTGGGACGGCCCGCGTCTGCAGCAAATGCTTGGCAATCTCGTTCTGAACGCAATTAGGTATGGCGCGCCGAACACGGTTGTGCGAGTCGTTGTGATCGGTGAGAAGGCGGACGTGCGTATCGTGGTCGCAAACAGCGGACCGACGATTGAACCGTTAGCCCTGCAACAGATCTTCGAGCCGCTAACGCGCGGCGAGGGTCAGAGCGAACGATATGATGAGGGCAGCCACCTCGGCCTCGGACTGTATATCGTGCGCGAAATTGTGAAGGCACATGGAGGCGAAATCGATGTGCGGTCCGAGCAATGCGAAACTGAATTCGCGGTACAGCTGCCGCGTAACAGGTAGCTATTCATTGTGCCGTTGATCGAAGGCAAAGAAGTCATCCACGCAAATAACTCCCAACCTCAGCGCAAGCATCGACAATCAAACTCGCGAAGAGTCAGCGTCACGTCGCAGACGTGTCCGTCAGAGCACCGATGCTGGCTGCGTGCGCCCGGTCAAATAACAAAGTTTGCACTCTGGGCATAGCGCGTGCTGCAGAACGTTCGGTACTGCGGTGCCATGCCTGGCAATTTTGCCGCGCATCCGCCAGAGCGTCCGCTCTGAGAGCCGGGCGCCCATCGTTGGGTGCGGACAACCATCTGGTTGTGCCGCTGTCCGGGTTGATCCATGGTCGTACGCGATTCCTGACGGGTTCAGGGGCACTTCCGTTCCCTGTTTAATCCCACAACGAGCTGCGTTGGCCAGTCACCGGAGAAGTCTCATGTTTATACATAACAAACGCCTCCAATACACCGTGCGAGTTGCCGCACCGAACCCGGGTCTTGCAAATTTGCTACTGGAGCAATTCGGCGGACCACAGGGAGAGCTTGGCGCCGCATGCCGATACTTCACCCAGGCTGTCGGCGAAGATGATCCTGGCCGCAAGGATATGCTGTTCGATATCGCAACCGAAGAACTCAGCCATCTGGAGATTGTTGGCTCGATCGTTGCGATGCTTAACAAAAGTGCAAAGGGTCAACTTGCCGAAGCCGTCGAAGCGGAGGCCGAGCTGTATCGTTCGATGACCGGTGGCGGAAACGACTCGCATACGACCGCTTTGCTATATGGTGGCGGTCCGGTCCTGACCAATTCCGCCGGAGTACCCTGGAGCGCGGCCTATGTCGACACGATCGGCGAACCGACGGCCGATCTGCGGTCAAACATTGCGGCGGAGGCTCGCGCGAAAATCGTCTATGAACGCCTCATCAATGTCACTGACGACCCGGGCATCAAGGAAACACTTGGCTTTCTGATGACACGCGAAATCGCACACCAGAAGTCGTTCGAGAAGGCATTGCATTCGATCCAGCCCAACTTTCCTCAGGGCAAGCTGCCTGGCGTGCCGCAGTACACGAGCGTGTACTACAAGATGTCGAAAGGCGATGATGCGCCGCGCGGGCCGTGGAACGAGGGGCCGGACTGGGAGTTCGTCGAATCTCCGGAGCCCGCGGTTGACGGAGGGGATGGAACGGCCACGGTTAATGTATCGAAAGTGGACGTAAAGGTGCTGCAGTCGATGGCATCTAGGACTGCGTCAGATACGACTTCGGATCCAACGACGGGTGCAGACCTTGGTATGGGTCAGACCGTCTGACGCTGCAGGCAAATGCGCGGCTGTTAACACGGCCGTGCGTTATTTGCCTCGCGCCCTTCTCGAATGTCTCTTTCGAAAAAGTTCAAGGACCTTTGTGGGTCGATTTCTGCCGACCGCGTCGGACAGCAGGCGGCGGCCATGAACGGTCAGCGGGCCTCACGTTCGAACTGCTGTTCGCGTGCCATCTTGTGACGTTGACGATCGACTCTGATCCCGACTGGATCAGTTTCTGGCGGAAATCAACAGCCCAATGCGCTTCAAACTACGGGAACAGCGCGTCTGATAAGCGTCGGTCGCGAAACTTTCAAAGACGCCAGCGTTTCGCCGGCCTTTCCCGCGCTCGTCGTGCCGACGAACTGGCGTTTCGTTTGACGCGCCAAAATCCACTAAATTATCCGACCGCCAGCACCGAGCCACTTCCGGGCTTCTCGTATCCACTGTTTGGGTGCTCTTTGAGGGATACGGACAGGCACCGTCGGTACTACCGGCACACCACCGTCGGCGCGGGTCTCCTGCAGAGCCCGCCACCTCTTGCTTTCTTCGAGTTCTTCAAGGTTGACTTGATCGTCGATCATAATTTGCACCTAATATAGAGATAAAACTCTTCGCTAGGGACGAAGGCGTCTGCGCCATTCGCGACGCTCGGTTCTCTTCCAGTTCGTGCATCGCCGCCCGCGAAAAGAAGGCAGCCCGCGTCATATGATGTTCCGCTGCTGCCGCGTCGACGCGATCAAGCAGGGTGTCGAGAATGTTAAACCGGAGTTCGACGGCTGTCGAAGACACGCGTGCCAGATCGATATCGATGAACACCCAAAGTCCATCGCTGCCATCCGCTCTGAGAGCGCGTAGCTCTGTGTCACTGGTTGGTGCGGAAATTGGCTGATCACTACCGTCATATGCCTGCTCGATGACCTGCTGCGCGTTGAGTTCGATTTCTGCGCGGGAACTTCCGATCAGGTCGACTCGCGGAAAATCGGGAAAATGCGCATGCAACTGGGTACTGCTGATGCGATTGACGTAAAGCGGATATTTCATGGTAGGGCTCGATCTTGCCAACGGACGGAAATGTGTACGTGCGCGACTCACAACTGCGCCGGTTGAATTTTGCCGTCGATAATGTCCTTGCCATATTGCAATGCAAGGTTTAGTGCATCGACGGATAGAGCGGGTTCGCTGCCTGCAAACTGCACCGCATAACGCTCTGTCCCGGCATTGGAAGACGGTCCCGCATCAATCCTTACGACCGATGCAAAGCGCCTAGGCCCTTTGGCATATGGGTCCCGGTGCAGGGGGAAGACCTGATTTGAATAGGCGCGCAGTTCGTGCCCCCTGTATTCGATGGTTGGAATAGTCATGATAATGTGTTCCTGTTAAACAGAATTTGAGCGAGTAGCGCTATCCGCAAGCTCTGCTGCGGTAAGCCGTTTGGTCGAACTGCTATAGCGACACCGAAATCCGCACCAACTTCCGTGAAAGTGCGGCATACGTATGGCCCTTGTTCGGATAGTTCATGGACGGCGCCACGGCTTGGGCAGGCCATCCCGCCCCCGCTCACGTGACGTGAACGCGGATTTCGGCGCAGAGAACGTGAGGGTGAGCCGCCACTGGGGCATTCGAAGGCTCTGGGTTGCCTACAGACAGCCGGAAGAGCGCTGGGTTGACTTGTGTCTTCTAACCGCACAGTAACGTTATAGACGGCGCCGCAACCGGCTTGGTGCTAGGGCCCGAAGGCATTCAAGGCGCTAGCCTTCAAAGAGTTTGCGTATCAAAAAAACAATTTTGCGGACGAATCCACTGTATACCCTCTGCAGAGGAAGTACAGCGAATCCACCGCACATAAGTAGGCGTGCTCAATAGGGGTATCAACCTCTCACCGACGCGTGACTCCGGGTAGCATGCGCCGTCGGCCGGGCTCTGGATGCCGAGCCTAGATATGTCATCAGCGAATGGCCGTTTGGGGTTAGCCTTGAGACAAACGAAAATGATCACCGAACGGCAGTAACGGGTCGGGAGTACGCACTGCCGACTGGCCGCTTCGGGGCCGCGGAATTTCACTGACCGCTTTAGAGCGATGAGTTAAGGGAGCGGACCGACGTAGCCCGACCCATAGGGGCCTTTCGGCATATTGTCACGAACGTCCGTAGCCAAGCCTTTTACAGCCCCTCGGCAATTTTCGACTTAAAATGGAGAGGGTAGAAGATCAAAGAAAATTTCGTTCGAATCCATAAAGCTGTCCGCTCAAGCGGTTCCCATGCGATGGCTGCGGACGGTGATGCGCTTTCCATTCGACTTGGTGCTAAAGAAATCGTCCAATAGGATCCGGCCGAACGTCATGCAATGCATTCGTAAGAATGCATTGCACAGCCAAGCAAACGTGCCTTCATAGACAGCGATACACAACCCAAGCGGTATTCAATTAACGGACGCCCGCTAGCTGCACTCCGTAACGTCCAAAGCGTAGACGAATTTTCCAGAAGCGCGATCGCACGTTTGCAACTGTGCCTGAAGATCATCCTGCCACTCCCAATGTCCACCATTGTTCTCGTTATGCCTTTGGTAGTTCACGGGTCGTCCTTCAAGGTGTGCACCACACTGTCGGGGAAACGAGTCTGAAAAATATGCGAGCGGCAGAGCGATGCCCTGGTCGTACAAGCACAAGAACCATATGACGTCAGCCACCCCGACGTCGTAAAGACCGGCCCGCACGGGACTTTCAACGTGCACTTTCCATACCATCGAGAGGGTGTCCGCGTTGGGAAGGTAAATTGCGACGCTGAAGTCGTCCAGAGTCGTCACCCAGCCGGGCCCCGCTAGTTGTATCCGCGCGAAGTCGAAACGGACACCCGGTGGATCACGCAATCGCGTTGGAGTCTCCAGGGAAATCATCGAACGCTCTCGTGTCGGGATGGCGCGGCTTCTCGCCCCTACCACTGTAGTCTTCAGTGCAGGTGTCATCGTCGCCTTATGTGATTGATCATGCTTATCTCTGTGCGATCGCTGCCTCAGTGCCATGGAACCGCGCGGCGTCGCAGACGTATTCCTTGTGAACTAGAAAATTCCACGCAACGTTACCGCTCTGAAGGGGGGTTTGCTCAAGGCGCGACTTCGCTATCGCTCACTGCGGGAGACAGAACGAAAGCGGTCATCTCGACGCCGAAAGACACTCGATTTTGTCGAATTGCACGAGAAGTCGGGCCACACGGGTCTTGCCATCGGATATCAGACGCTGATGCTCGGAAAGCGAGTCAATACGACGGCGCCAGTACCGTAGTCCAAGCGGGCTGTCCGGCGCGAGAAGCAAAATGACATATTCAAGGTGCGCCAGCTCATTTTCGAAATGATTGTGTAGCATTTTGCTCCTCGGCAGCTATGTCGTGTCCGCGACGATTGTTGACCGGCCGCGGTTGTATGTCTGCCCGCTACCGTACGAGCTATGAGGCGATATCCCATCTCCACGGCAACAATGACGATGGCGATCAAACACGCCGAGAAGCCTCATGTTGATCTGATGGATCTCAACGGCGTTTCATCCATCAGACGGCCAACGGTCAGCACGAAAGCACTAAGGTGCCCAGTAGCTCCGTGCGTATCGACGTTGCGGTCTGCGGCGATTAGATAATGGCAACGGAAGCGTCGCCGCCCGCCGACAAGCTTCGCTGCTGTTAAGCCGCCCCAGTGCATTTGCGGCGAGAAAAGAAAGGCAATCGCTTTCGATTTCGCGCCAATGGGTAGTCCGACCGGCGCTTGTCATACGCTAGAAACCAGCTGCAGAGCTGTCGCTCACGCGAAATACCTTTTCGCCATCCTGTCCATCCCCAAAAAGGGGATCGCAAAAGCCGCCTGGGATGCGCCTCACATGAGCGTTTGCGGGCATTGCTCGTTTCCCTCAAGTGCAGTTTTTGATCCCATGCGATATGGGTCAACGAGCGATACGACACCGTACAGACAAGCCGTCGCCTGCACATTAGACTGAGTGCTCAAAGATAGACAAACTGGGCGTACCCAGGTTGGATAGAGATCGCGCAAAAAAAGTAGCTCACTTGCGAATCAGGATGGGTCACAGGTGGGGGCGCGCCACCAGCGCGCAGAAGGATTCGACATATGGCGTTCTAGCGATGACTTTCGCTGTCGTGCTTCTGGTCTTCGCTGTCAAGATGACAGCATAGCCGAAGGCGGGATACGTTCTGACCAGCCTGCCAGCAATGGGCGCAATTGCCGTACTTGTACTAGTTTTTTCGTGAAATTATAAGACACCGGTTCTCGTTACAGCTTGATCCGACCATATTTGACGCTACAAATCCAGGGAGCACTATGACTTACCCGATGTGGGGTGTTCTGACCGGCATGATGTTGATTTTCTCGGTCTCCTTTCACCGGTATCGCAAAAGCGTAGCGCGAAAGCGGGAGATTCGCTGGTTGAATGAGCATCACGTGATCGACAGGTTGCGCGATAAACTCGGTTTTTAGTCATGTGTCGGGTACGCAAGCAAAACCGGATAGCTCGGTTCTGCGCGAAGTGATTTCCGGAACTACTCGGCACGTATCAGGTGGTAGAAAAAGACTCTCGAGGAGTGGACAAAATGACCCTGAACTACGCGGGAAGGTCGCACGACGAAGCTGTCGCAGCCCGGCGCAAGCAGAAACAGAAGGCGCAGGAACAGGCCGGCGGCGTCATGGCCATAGAAGGCTCGGAAGCCGACGCCGAGCATAGTTGCGGTGAGCTATCCGAGCAAGGCAAGCGGATATGGCGAACTGGAAGCGGAATCGACGGCGGCGGGAAGGCGTGAAGCGACATGTCAATTCGACGGTAGGCGTGTGGGGTCATTTAATCCGTCTATATCGCTCATCAACCAGCAGGTGTATCAAATAAAGCCAAGGAGATGGGCAGCGCTGCCAGGCAGTGTACGCCACCGATGTGTGTTGTGGCAGTTGGGGCTCCTCGCAGAGCGCCTCTTTACTGGCCTTTGTTTCTCAATCTCCCCGCGGGACTGTGTCCTCGCTTTTGAACACCGATGGCCAAGGATTGCACCGAACCGCCAGCGCCTAGCCATTTCCTTGCGTGCCTGATCCATTGCTTCGGCTTCCTGTGCGCGATATCCACGGCGTCTCGCTCTTCAATTTTTGCGGTAACCGGCATACCATCATCCGTCGCACGCTGCATGGCTTCTCTGCGTCTTTTGCGTTCTTCAAGCTCTTCTGCATTCACCTGGTCATCGTTCATGATCACACTCCTGTGAGACATACTGGTTTGCCAACAGGCGGTCGGGGCCCAGCATGAGCCGGGACGGCGCAACACATCGCATCGGCTTTGGTAGAGTACGCGTCATCCGTCCACGAAGCCCCGTTGGGAAACAGGTATGCTAAACAACTGTCCTTCGTACCGGCTTGCAAGTTCGTGCACGACAGCCAGCGTGATCACCGCAGAGCGCGTGATGTGGCATTCTCTTGCTGCCAGATCGACTTGCTGCAGCAAACCTTCGAGCAGACTGAACTGGATGCTGACTGCCAGTGAGGTAACGCGCGCGAGATTGATGTCGACGAACATCCAGATTCCCTCTCCATCGTCCATATCGAGCACATGTAATTCCGATGTACTGCGGGTCGGAGCGGGTATGATTTGCTCGCTACGGTCATAGGCCAGTTCGACAGCCTGCTGTGCGTCACTCTTCAATTCATCGATTGAATTGCCGTGCACAACTACGCGGGGAAAATCTGGAAAATTGGCGCGAAAGCCAGCGTCGCCATCGCGGCGCACATAAAGCGGATATTGCATGTCCTGCTCCACTCCAGCTGAGAACCGACCGGCATTCGGTCAAAGCCCATTCGCCTGAACCTTGCCGTCGACGATGTCTTTACCATATTGCATCGCGAGGTCGATGGCATCACCCGCGGTGGTGGGCCTTGCTGCAGGAAACGACGTCGCATAGCGACGTGCCGTGTCCCCGCCTGGCTGAATGGGGTCAATGCGCACGACAGATGAAAATTGCCGTGGGCCTTTGGCATACGGGTCACGATGCAGAGGAAAATCTTGATGAGAGTACGCGCGTAACTCGTACCCTCTGTATTCGATGGTGGGAATGGTCATGATTAGGTGGTCCGTAAATGGTGCCGATAGCCTTGTATCGTGACTAACCGGACGCGAAAAAGTGAAGCCAGAGGAACATCTGGATTAACCCACAATGTGCCTGATGATGCCGCTAAACGATCTAAATTTTGCTGATGTGAAAATGGAGGCCAGCGTCGTGCCAGCCTCCGTATTGGACGGCGAGTCCGTCCAACGACCTGCTCGTGCAGGACGTAGCTTTCGTGCTTGCATGTGCACTGTGCGTTGCCATTACCTATCGATGTCCGGACTCGCAGTACATGCGCAAGTCCGACTGCGTTCTGAGCGGTGCTGCATCACCCCCACTTGATGACGGTATCATCGCGCAGCCGATTATGGACTGCATCGCAGTCTGCGTTACAAGCGCGATTCTTTAGAAACGTATTGTCTAGCTTTGCTTCCGACGTGCAACGCGGCTTTATATGCGCGCTACTATCGGATAGAGCAGCTAACATGCTCTTTGACGAATTGAATCGTCCAGCAGCGCAATGACAACGCAACGACTCTCTCCGCTACCGACGCGACCGAAAAAATGGTGCAGGCCGGCGAAATCATAGGCCACTCGTCATTTGTCGCGCGGCCTGAAAGGATAACCGGGCAAGGTGCGTTGAGACTGTCTAGGGAAGCTGTCCTTTCGGGGACATACGAAGCCGTCCATCAGATGATGCGCGGCCCCGTGCAGAACGTCGGTACGGTGCCGTACGGGCATACATCTTCGTCGGGTGTGATCGACGCAGAGACTGGCCCTTCGATGCTCGTTAGACATCCGAACCTTCATACGATATCGGGCTTGCCGTAGTTCGCGACTAAATGCACGCATTTGACAGTTGCCGTTCGTCCCTTGACAGACAAAAGACACTGCGGAAATGCAGCGTACCCCGAATGTCATGTACACCGTCGTGATGGCTGTCGTCGTAGCGCAATTGCGCATGCACGGTGGGGACCGTGTCGGAAGCCAGCGCGCCCCCCAGACCCGGGAGCGCATTTATACCCCACCTGCTTGTCATTGCCGCACATCGCACATCCGACTCGACCTGATGCCGCATTCGCGGCATAGACTTACAGCCTGCTGATTTCCGTGCAAGCGCACAATCAACAGATGCTCCAGCTTTTTGGGCGGGTCCAGTTGCCCTCTATGTCCGAAAATTGCTGGAAGATAGCAGGATGTTGCGCCGACGCGCCGGAACTATAATTTGATCGGGCTTACCCCTTGCGGGGGAGAGCGCTGCTGCTGCCTTGTCATTCGGTTGTCAGCAACAGGTTGAGGAGCGATACATGGCAAACGCAGATCCCGCAAGGAAAAATCATCTGCTTTCGGTTATGCAGGAGACGGAGTGGGCCCGGCTGGCACCTCATTTAGTGCGCGTCGACATGCCCTTAGGCCAGGTTGTATACGAATCCGGCGATCGTCTCAATCACGTCTATTTTCCGCTTACTGCGATCGTCTCGCTTCTCTATGTGATGGAAAACGGCGCGTCAGCAGAAATTGCGATCGTCGGCAATGAGGGGCTCATCGGTATTGCACTGTTCATGGGTGGGGAGACAACGCCAAGTCGTGCGGTCGTGCAAAGCGCCGGCGAGGCGTACCGACTCGATGCGCGAATTCTGAAAGAGGAGTTTCACCGCGCCGGCCCGGTGCAGCGGCTGCTATTGCGCTACACCCAGGCACTGATCACCCAGATGGCGCAAACAGCCGTGTGTAACCGTCATCATTCGATCGATCAGCAACTCTGTCGTTGGCTGCTGCTCAGCATTGATCGCCTGCCATCCAACGAACTAAAGATGACACAGGAACTGATTGCCAACATGCTGGGTGTGCGCCGCTCCGGCGTCACCGAAGCGGCGCTGAAACTACAGGATGCGGGACTAATTCGTTACAGTCACGGGCATATCGAAGTACTGGATCGTCCCGGACTGGAAGTACGCGTATGCGAATGCTACAGCGTAGTAAGACGGGAATTCGACCGCCTGTTACCCGATTTGAAAGCACTGTAGAAGGCGGGTTGCGTCACGCAGCTCACTCATCGGGTTTCGATGATCGGCTATATCGCTACCCTAGGCCGACTTCAGATGACCGTCCATAAAATGGTGCTCTCATCACGAATATGCGCCTTCAAGTCGGCATTCCTCTAGGCCTCCGGAGTTGGTGGAAAGGTTGAAGAACGAGCGCTCGTGTGCTATTCGGAAGTGACCAGGCTCGTCCCCGCATCTCTATAGCTGGCAGCTAATCTTTAGTCAAAACGCGGGTTCTGATAAAACCTGGTTGATCTGAAATAATATCGATAAAGTTTTTCGACGGCATCCGGTCAAGATCGCTCACGACATAGCCTGTCTCGCCCTTCGTCTGAAGTTGCTGTGCCACGATGTTGGCGCCCTCCTTCGCGAGAAGTCCGTTCAGCGCAGCCAATACCCCCGGAGCGTTCCCGTGGACATTGAGCAGTCGCGCCGGCGCTATTAGTGGCCCGGGACTAACATGCGGGAAATTGACTGCGCCTGCCGTATCGCCAGTCGCGAGAAATGCGATAAGTTTAGCTGCGACTTCGGTTCCTATATTCTCCTGCGCCTCCTGCGTGCTTCCGCCTATATGCGGTGTTAGTAAGACGTTGGGCATATTGCTAAGCACACTACTGAAACGTTCATCGTTCGTCCCGGGTTCATCGGGGAACACATCAATTGCGGCGCCCCCAAGTACTTTGTTCTGAAGTGCATGTGCTAGAGCATTAATATCGATGACCGAGCCACGCGAGGCGTTCAGCAGGACAGCGCCCGGCTTGAAGAGCGACAGAGCAGTGGCATCAATCATCTGCGCCGTACGCAATGTTGCGGGCACGTGAAGTGTGACGACATCTGCCTGTGAGATTGCAGCTGCAACAGAGCGTGCGGCCTTTGCTGAGCCGAGCGACAACTTTGCCTGCACGTCGTAGTACACGACCCGCATACCGAGTGCCTCAGCAAGCACCCCGACTTGCGCCCCGACGTTGCCGTAGCCGATGATTGCAATTGTTTTTCCGCGTGCCTCGAACGAACCTTCGGCGCCCTTGGCCCAGGTGCCAGCATGGGCGAGCGTATTTTTCTCCGGAACCCGGCGAAGCAGAAGTATCGCCTCTGCGACAATCAATTCAGCGACCGACCGTGTATTTGAGAACGGCGCATTGAAAACAGGGATACCGATCTGGGCCGCAGCGCTGAGATCTACCTGCGACGTCCCGATGCAGAAGCAGCCAATTGCATGCAGATGCCCAGCGGCCTCAATGTCCGGCCGCATGATCTGCGTGGAAGAGCGGATGCCCACGATCTGGTGCGTAGCTAGCGCGTCACGCAGCAAATTTCCACTCAGCGCACCCGAGTGCCGTTCGACTTCGATCCCTGCCTCCTTGAATCGGCAAAGCGCATTCGCATGAATATTCTCCAGCAGGATTGCAGATGTCATTGCACCCCTCTTTTGCGCGACCCTGTCGATAAACGCTCACGCTGTCGTTAAGATGGATTGAAACGCTGTAAAGCGAATCACTAGAGGAGGTTTGTGTCATCGGCAGGCCGCGCCATGACACGTCCAACGAATAGCCAGACCCACTGGCTTCTTGAAAATCTGGAAAACAACACAAAAGCCGCTCTCGCCGTTGCGATGCCCATAAATCGGCTATTGCATGGTCGGCTTTGCTCACGTCATGGCCAGATGTCCAGACATGTCAGAGTTCGACTGCCTGACCCTCGCCATCGGCAATATGCTTGCCGTATTGCATGGCGAGGTTTATAACATCACCTGCAGTGGATGGAATCGCCGTAGAAAAAAAGGTTGCATAGCGCCGGGCCTTGATATCGTTCGACTGAACGGTGTCGATTCAAACTACAGATAAAAGCTTTCGCAATCCTTGAGCGTACGGACTACGATGCAGCGGAAATTCTTGATGAGAATACGCGCGTAGCGAGTACCCTTTGTATCCGATGCTGGGAAAGGTCATGACAGCGTACTCCATAAGCGTTACTGACCGTCATGAAACGCCGCCTGTACAGATGCGAAAAAATGACGGCCGGGTGCATCTGGATTTACGTACCATGCGCTCAATGCCGTCGAATAGCAAACTAAATCGTGACGTTTCTAAAACCGACTCCGGTTTTCTGCGATGTGCGGAACGACCCGCCGTGAGGCCTGCTTGTCCGAAGCATCGCAATTACCTATGCAATGTCGAATACGGCGGTAGTCGGCGTTCGATGGCCTGCCGCGAGAGTACCGCTCCGTACCGTGATTCGGTATCACCCCGCCGATTACAAAACACATTTGCGTCACAGGTAGTGTCCTTGCCAAAAAAGGGAGACGCGCTCGACCCTGCGTACATCGGATACCCATGGTGCGAGAAACCCTTCAATCCGGAAGTGCTCTTCACGGCATTGGCTACTGGAGCCGGAAGGCCTTCCTGAGCCATCGTTAGAGAAACGTCCTCTGAATATCTTTGACGTGGACTTCAATGGCCGGTTGCGAGAGAGGAACGGTCGCCGATTTGCATCAATCGACGGTCCGCATATGGCCGATCGGGTGAGTTCGCCAGCGGCCGCTTACTGGCATTCCAGTTCGCTGAACATGGATTCGATTGAATGACTGGTTTGGAGGAAGCTGTCTGACCGGGTTGGGTCGGGCATCGCCCATCGGGAATTGGCGCAGACTGACTCTCCCTTCATCAGAAAGGAGTTTGTCATGGAATCGATCATCAGCACGAGCGTGCCTCATGTCCCGTGGAACAAGGGCAAGCTGACCGGGCAAAAGTCACCGCTGAAGCTCAAGGAAATTTGGGCCATTCGAATCCGCGTTCAACTAGCCGGAAAAACCCGTGATCTGGCGATGTTCAATCTGGCAATAGACAGCAAGCTGCGAGCGTGCGACCTGACGAAGCTGCGGGTGCGAGATGTCTGCATAGGCACTCGTGTAGCGCCCCGCGCGACTGTCATGCAGCAGAAGACGCAGCGGCCGGTGCAATTCGAGATCACCGAGCAAACGCGGGAAAGCGTCGAAAACTGGATCAGGACAGCTGGGCTGTCTACCTCCGACTTTCTGTTCCCCGGCCGAATTCACACGTCACCTCATCTTTCAACTCGTCAGTACGCGAGGATCGTGCATCGTTGGATAAAATCGATCGGGCTCGATGACACGGCCTATGGCACGCATACGATGCGCCGAACGAAAGCATCGCTAATTTACCGCCGTACAAAGAACCTTCGGGCGGTACAGCTCCTGCTCGGCCATACAAAACTGGAGAGTACGGTCCGGTATCTCGGCATTGAGGTCGACGACGCGCTCGAGATGGCTGAACAAACCGAAGTGTGAGCATCCCGGCCGGGCGGCAATCGGACGCGGTCCGGCCATTAGCGGCCGGTCGAGGTCGTCATCCAGTTCGGCTAACGGAGACCCCATACGTCCCTGCTGAATGGCCGTTGTTCGGCAAGCTGATTTCCCTTGGGACTGCCGCAAGCCGGCCATGATGGGCCATTCGTCCGGCGCTACTGAATGGCCGGTCATGGGAAGAAAGAGGGCGTTCGCACAGCATCGCCGATCCATAGAATGGTACGTGTCGTTAGAAAGAGTCCAGACGCGCATTCGCAAGTCCGGGTTACCTCAAATACTAATTCGTGAGATTCAGGGCTTCATCTGCTTCGCGCTTCGCGCCTTCGGCCGCGCCCTGCATATTGGTCGGAACCGGGGCAAGTTCAATCGTGACCTTCTCAAGCTTGCCTGTGAAGGCAAACGGCATCTTCTCCATGTAGTCCATGAAAACGGGGGTGCCAGTGTCCTCACCCACATCCATAGTCTCGTCAAAAGAGTAGCGATTACGGACAGTTTGTTTGATATGTCCCTCGGCGACCTTTTTGTCGTTGACGTACAGAGTGCCGGTACCGCCCTTGCCCACGCCGCCGCCGTCATACGCAAATTCGAAGCGAATCTGAACCTTGCCGGCCGGCAACTTCTCGTTAGACGCGATCGTCGTGAACTCTTCCTTCATCCAGTTGTAGATGAACTGCGGTGTACCGTTGATGACCCGCAGCGCCCAGCCGGAAAAGAGGCCGCCTTGGGTAATCAGGATTCCGTTGGCGTCGCCATTGGTGTCGACATAGGCTGTGATCTTGTAGGACCGGTTTTTCATGTCCGGTGCGCTGCCTTCCGGGAGCCGCACCATGCCCGGATAAAACGTGATCTTGTTGACGCCCTCCAAAGCGCCGGCAGGACGACCTGTGAGCTTTGTACTGAAACGCTCGACTGCGCGATCGTCCAATGGAAGCACGTTGTATTTCCTCGCTTCGACCATGAACGCAGCCTGCATTTCCTTGAGCTTCTGCGGGTTCTGAGCCGAAAGATCATCGTGCTCTGTAAAGTCGTTGGCGAGGTTGTAGAGCTCCCAGGTATCTTTGTCGAAATTCCCCTTGGATTCTGCATCTGTCCACGGCTTCATGCCATGCGTCGTCGCGGCAATCCATCCATCCTTATAGATAGCGCGCGCTCCGGCCATTTCGAAATACTGAACATGACGCCGACTGGGCGCGTTGGCGTTTGCCTGGTCAAAGGTGTACATCATGCTGATGCCGGACATGGGTCGCTGCCTGACGCCATTGACCTCTTTGGGTTGCGGAATATGCGCGGCTTCAAGAACGGTCGGGACGATGTCACTCACGTAATGAAATTGAGTACGTATATCGCCTCCATCTTTGATCCCCTTTGGCCAGAAGATCACCAGTCCGTTGCGCGTGCCTCCGAAATGAGAGGCTTCCCGTTTGGCGTACTTGAAAGGCGAGTTGGTGGCAAGGGCCCAACCTACCGGGAAATGGTTGTAGGTCGTCGGTCCGCCAATTGCATCGAGATTCTTCAGCGCTTCTGGAACGGCGTCGGGCCGGTAACTGTTCAGGTCCGCTGCAATCTCGTTGAGCGTCCCGCTGAATCCGCCCTCGGCGCTAGCACCGTTATCGCCGACAGCGTAGACGACCAACGTATTGTCGGAGATGCCGAGATCGTCCACGGCGGCAAGCATGCGTCCGACCTCCTCGTCAGCATAGGCGAGATAGCCCGCATAGACCTCCATCATCCGCGCGTAAACCTTCTTCTGATCCGCGCTGAGTTGGTCCCACTCACCGACTTCCCCAGGAATCGGGTTGTATTTTGAGTTGGCGGGAAGGATGCCCTGTTGCTTCATCCGGTTAAACGTCTCTTCGCTAACCTTGTTCCAACCCTGGTCGAACTGCCCCTTGAACTTGTCGGCCCATTCCTTGGGCGCGTGATGGGGAGCATGGGTCGCTCCGGGTGCGAAGTAAACGAGAAAAGGCTTGTTGGGTGCTATGGACTTCTGATTGCGAATCCAGGTGATTGCGTGATCTGTCATGTCTGACATGAAGTGATAATTCTTCACGCCAGGCTTCTCGACGGGTTTGGTGCCTTCAATGATCGCAGGCGACCATTGATTCGTATCGCCACCGTTGAATCCATAAAAGTACTCGAAACCCATGCCTGTGGGCCATTGAGAGAATGGGCCAGTTGCGCTCGTCTCGGAGTCAGGGGTGTTGTGATTTTTGCCAAACCAGGCGGTGTTATAGCCGTTGTCTTTCAGAATTTCGCCAATCGTTACGGAAGTGTCCGGCAGGATGGCGTTATAGCCTGGAAAACCCGTGGACATCTCAGCTACTACGCCGAAACCCTCTTCGTGGTGGTTGTGACCTGTCAAAAATGCCGCTCGTGTTGGAGAACAGAGCGAGGTGGTATTCCATTGTGTATAGCGCAATCCGCCTTTGGCTAAGCGGTCAAGCGTAGGTGTTGGAACGGGCCCGCCGAAGGTTGACGTTGCGCCAAACCCGACGTCATCGAGAAGAATCAGAATGATATTCGGCGCACCCGCCGGCGCCGCACGATTCTTTGGAAAGTCCGGCTTCGAGTCCGCAAAGGTCGTGCCGATCGTACCCTTGAATTCTCCGGGACGGCGATCAGGTAGGACAGTGCCCGGGGTAGCCGAAGGCATGGCATTTTGTTGCGCCTGTACGGAAGTTGTCGACACGAGAGAGACCGCGATCGCGACCGTTTTTAGCAAAGACCGGATTCTGCGAATCATCTGAGCCACCTCGCAACGCGATTGTTGGACAAATTGTCGACGGTGCCACCTAACGCGGGGCTAAAACCACCGCACCATTTTCCGCCAATCATCGCCCAGTCTTGTTGCCCTCAAGGGCAAAATGGGTTGCCCAATACCCTATTAGGGTCGCCTTAAGGCACCGACAGCTATCCGTCTCAGTTCGGCCTTTGGAGTTACTGAACCGAGCGCCTCATTCTGGCCCATCGGGTGAGTTCGCCAGCGTCCGCTTACTGGCACTCCGGTTCGCTGAACATGGATTCGGCTGAATGACCGGTTTGGAGGAAGCTGTCTGACCGGGTTGGGTCGAACTAAGCCCGTCGCCTAGCGGCCTGACGTAGATCGATATCTGTTCAGCATAGGACCAGGTTCGGCCGGTGACTGCCTTATGCGAATAGCATACGTCGGCCCGGATCGGACCTCTGAGATCGCTGCAAGCGACCGGTCGATACGCTATTGTGCTGCAGTTTTATACTCCCTCGGTCACGTAGCCCTAACCGCGATATGAGCCCAGCACCGCCCGACGATCTGCAAGCAGACTTTATGAAACAATGCGATCTCCTTATGAGCAGAAATGCGCACGCCCATTGCTATCGCAGCATGACTTGGAGCGCTGGACCGAGATTGCCGGCTCGACGAAGCGCGAGGCGTACGACATGATGGCTCGACATTTGGCTGTTGGCTTTCATGAACGCCGACTTCCCGTCTGATTTTGTGACGCAGTCTTGATCGCTGTAATCTGTTTCTTATTTCGGGCTTCTGGATTGCATTCGTTGCTTCGATATTTGTTGGCATCGCGATTGCCGTTTTCAAGGCATCGGAAATGAAAGATTGGATTTCGCGTTGCAAGTTCAGTACAGGTGAGCACTACCCCACGCTCGAAGCTGAAGTTCGTGCGTTTACGTCGGCTGCTGGAAGCTAAACCATGGACGAGCGATTGATGAAGAAGTGCATCGGCCAGCCTGTGCCCGAGTGGGATATGGCGCACAGGTTGCCGATCAACCGATCTGTCGGTCCAGAGGTTCAGGATTTCGGGGCGACCTTTTGTACCAACTCCACGTTCATGGATGTGACGGAGCCGTCATACCTGGACAAGCAATGGGTGCTGGCAGGGGCCGCGCTAGCCTGCGCGGGTATGGCTATCGGCCCATACGGTTATGTGGTTTCTCATGCAGAACCTGGGCCGGCTTTCTGGATGTTCGCTTTTGACTGCGTGGCTCTTCTAGTTGTCGCGGCGTTCGGCTCGTTGGTGTGGAAAATTGCGCGAGGTTTGGTGTTTGGTCTGAGGTACCGGCCGATTCGTTTCCATCGCAGTGAAGCCAGGCTCTACGCAATCCATGCACCGCGGTACTTCGCCAAGCCTGGCGACGGCGATGTCGTATGGGAAGCTCCGTGGACAAGCGATTCGATCTTCTGTCTGCACCGCGAGGAAACGCCATTCGGGACGGTATTTCACATCCGGCACTATACGGTCGATGCCAAAGGCAACGTCGTCCGGGCGTTCTCGATCGGCCGGGAGTGGACTGGCAAGGCACAGGTTGAGATGGCCTTGGCGCAATGGAATTACTGGTGCAGGTACATGAGCGATGGGCCGAGTCGCTTGCCGAAGCCTATGCTGTTCCACACCCAGCGCGAAACGCTGCGAGAGTCGTTCCTGTTTTCAATGTACGGCTTCGGAATGCGTGCCCCCGCGTTTTTGCGCATTATCATGATGCCGCAGATCCTGCTGTTCACAGGATTGCGGGCTCTCGCAAACGTAACCAACCGTGCCCCGGTCTGGCCAGCCGACGTTGAAAAGATCAGTTCGATTGCGCAGAACGACCCCTATGCAGAGCCGCGCCACAAAACCCCGGTCGGCTGGGGAGACACCGTGCTGGCCCAGCAACGCGGCGACTATCCAGAGAACCCGAAGGCGCGGGCTGAAGACTGGACCGGTGAAGTCGATGGCAAGGTGCACGCGGTAGCCTGGCTCGCGAATCCGGCAGCGCTTGTGGAACGGTCCGTTGTGCGAGGGGTGCAATGAAAGATTGAGCAGTGCGCGGCCACAATGCACTTCGATCACGGTTTGCTGGCCGGCGGCCTTGACGGTTCACAGATTCGTCCGCGCTCGTTGCCGCACCCGTCCCGCATCGTCGAATACTTCCGGCGCTGCGTGTCCAGTTCTCCCGTTCTCAGAACCGCCTTCCGATGCGGCGGATAACGAAGATATGACACAGCCCTCATCAACATTCATGACTTGTCGCACGTTTCCGTTCGCTTATTGGCGGAGGACCGCTTTCGGGCTGGCGCCGCCGCCCGAACGTTCTACTCCCGAAGCACACGTCCGTCTCTTCCTGGTCGGACCCGCTCCTATGCCGAATAGATATTCGATCTGCGTCAGGCCGTTAGGCGACGGGCTCAGTTCGACCGAGGCCGTGTGAAAACGCGAAAATACTCGGTTTTCAGGTGTCGCTTTACCCGTCCCAAGTGGCAACCAAGCCAATACTGCGCGATCTGAAGGGTTAATTTTTCACGAGCCGCATTCAACGCGAGTTTTCACGCGGTCTCGGCCACTTTCGGACGTTCGGATCAGCTGGTAGATCGTCGACAATTTGTGCGCACATCGTAGGCCTACCTGCATCCCCGCGATGCACGTCCCAAGACTTCTAAGCGGGTGCAACCACCTCGACTTTAATGCGATCAGGATCCTCGCAATAGAGTGCGTAGTGTTCGGGTCCACCGGCAAATGGGTGCCGATCTTCGTACAGGAGGCGGAAATTGTTCTCCCGTATCCAGAGCGTTATTTCATCGACCTGCTGGCGTGAGGCTGCAGAAAATGCAAGATGATTCAATCCGACGCGTCTACGATCGTATCCGTCCGCCGACAGCGACCCGCTGGCTTGAACAAAGACAATATATGTGTCATCAAGTTTGTAACTCCGGCCGCTGTCCCAAGCTTGGTATTCGACGTACGCAAATCGCTCGAGAAGTGGCTTCCAAAATTATAGCGAGACTTGTAGTGAAGAGACGTTTAGCTCAATGTGGTGCAGCCTACCGGGTAAGTGCATGAGTGGTGACTCCGATGACTTAATGAGCGCCTACGCTGCCGTAATTATTTTTCGTTCGCAAGTGGGACAAAGGGAAAACTTCCTGCGCAAGCTTCATATGCTGTCCACACGCAGATGACGACATCGTGGACGTCTGCTCTCTGCGGTCTTGATCGTCCCATATGGGTCGATCTGAGCCGGTCAAAGTTCCGTCGCTCGTTTCCGGGCAACGATAGTTCAGGGGGTGGAATGATAAGGCGGATGCCCGCCAGATAAGGCGCTGCTACAGTGCTATAGCAAATCTGTAGCACTCTAAAATCCCTTTCTACTTGCATCAACCCGATCGCATGGCTGAGGGTGACTCGCGCTCGTGAGACGGCCATCGGCCACAATCTGCCGCTCGCCCGAGCCCGTCCAGTGGCCACTCGAACGGCTGGCCTTCGTCGAAACGTGCCGGATCCTCCACGCGTGCTTGTCGGCCTTTGCTGCCGTTGGGATCGGCTTCGCTTACGTCCGCAAAGTGATAGGCACCGGTCAGTCGATCTTCGATCGCTCGAAAGGCGATCACGTCTTCACTGTGTGGAGCGCATACCAAGAGAGCCGATTTCCTTGAAATATACAGTCATGCTGTATATTATCACTGGATAGCTACTTAACTTGTAAGAAAATGGACTCTAGCAAGCTGAAAGAGGTGGTCACGCGGTTCAACCGTGAAGTGATCGAAGAGGGGAATCGCAAATCGTTTGACGCCCTGATGTCGACCGATTTTGTTAATTGGTCGGCACCTGATGCAACGCTTCGCGGCGCGGAGGCAATGTGGAAGACATTCGACACTGTGCTGCGTCCAGCGCTTGCAGGGATACAGGTTCAGATCCTTGATCAGCTGTGCGATGGCGATAAGGTCACAACGCGAAAGACCGTCTCGGGTCGTCATGCAGGCCCGCTGTTCGGTATCGAACCGACTGGCCGTATGATCTCGATCGACGTCATTGATATCGTCCGCGTTCGCGACGGTCAATATGTGGAGCATTGGGGCGTTAATACGCTGGCCGCCGTCATCACACAACTCCAGATGGGATGAGTCTGTTCGACATGGCTAAATCAGATCCGGAGACTTCGCAGGCATCTGCATGTGAAGTAGAACTTCTCGCGGAATCCGTTCGCGATGTTGTAAGTCGCCTTGTGCGCGCTGTGCGCGAACATAGCGGAACCCAGTCGAATGCTCAGAGTGAGACCCTCGGCTTCCTCTTGCGTAGTGGTGCGGTCAGTATTTCAATGCTTGCCGCCAGCAGGGGAGTAACGCATCAGACCATGCGCTTGATCGTGATGAAATTGGTCGAGCAAGGGCTTCTGAGCCTTATGCGAGATGCCGGGGACTCCCGCGCTTATCTCGTGCATGTGACCAAGGCAGGCCGGGTACAACTTGAGAAAGACAGGGCCGCGCGCACTGAGTGGCTGACCAGTCAGCTTATGTCGAGAACTAGCAATGAAGAGCGCGAGCGTTTAAAAGACGCAGTGCTTACGTTAGACCGGCTTACGCGTGAACCCGCTCCTGATTGAGAGGCCGATCATTTGCCGCAAATTCATGTGGCAGTTCCCATTTTGGGCGACACGGACGGTCGGCTAAGTGCGGCATGGAAGGTTTCGACGTCGTACATAGCCTCTGACCCACAACGAGACCTAGCCTACACGCGATGTTTTTGCGCATGCCGTCATTTGCACGTAAGAGTCTGTTGGGAATTCTGAGCCGGTCCCGAATGGTCGAACACCTTAGGGAATTCGGCCAACGGAGATACGCACGCTAGTCGGCGCGCTGGCAGTAGCAGCCACCCGCAAAACACTGCGTCTGCTTGCGCTTCGCCCGTAGCCTTGGACGGGGCGCTGTCGATCCGACATGCGCGGTTCCCGGCAATCGATCCAGATATCTGTTGCGGGTTGAGACTTGCCCCTCGTGACGATAACACTCGACGCGCAAGGTGCACGGCAGGTGAATGGCTGGTTGCCGGTCTTCAGCCGACTCTTCTTGACCTGCGTATTGGAGACCGTAAAAGCCGACGACAAGCCGACCGATACGCCGTGCGAATGGCCGCTCCAGTTCGGCGGATTCAACCAGCCGTAGCCCTTGCGTTGAATCGAAAGGCAGTTGTGGGTCGGCTACGGAAATTCGCGAGCGGTGGGACACACCAGCTTTCAAAATTCGGACAAACTCCGGGGTTCGGCCACAAAGAGACGTTCATCACTGCGGTCCGGGAGCCGATTGAAAGCCTGCTCCGCGCCGCAAAACAGCCGTTCATTGCTTTTGTCGTGAACGTCGTCTTTACCACCGCTGAATCGAGCAGCCAGCGCTTCGAGACAGAGAATTTACTTCGGCCATGGCCCGGCCCCGAGTGGCGACGAATTGAAGCAGGCCAGTAGTGCACCGGGTCCCGGGTAGACGGCCAAACAGCCACCATCGCGGAGACTGTCTTCGGTAAAACCACCACATAGCAAGCCGATGGCTCGCATGCCGGCCTGTCTTGCAGCTTGTGCGTCGTACGGTGTATCTCCTATTGCGACAGCATCGGCTGGGTTGATCGCCAGCTTTTTGAGCGCGGCATTGAAGATGTCTGGTGCGGGCTTCGACTTGTCGGCATCAGACGACGACGTGGATACGTCAACCAGATGCGAAATGCGCGCTATGTCGAGGTATATCCCAAGTTCTTCTTTTTTTGCCGACGACGCGGCTGCTATTTTAAGGCCGCCGTCGTGAGCACGTTGCAATAATTCAGGCACTCCCGAAAATGGGCGGACCATTGGCAGATACTTTTCTTTAAACCGCTCGCCGCGCCACGCTTCCAGCTCGTCGCCATAATCCTCAAGTTGCTCCGGGGAGAGAAACACTGGCAGAAGCTGGTCGCCGCCTTTGCCGATCTGGCTGCGTGCCTGTTCGAACGTGACGTCGTGGCCGAATTGGGCGAACGCCTCCTGCCATGCGCTCGCATGCAAATCGACAGAGTCGACCAGCGTCCCGTCTATATCGAATATCGCGGCTTTGGTCATAGCGAACTCCTCCATAGGAAAACACATGCAATCGGTGTGAGGTCGAATAAGTCCATCCGACGCATTTCGACATCCATATAAATCCTGCCGATCGTTTTCGAATTAACTCATTCAGATACTCGACAGGTGCACCGTTCTGCGCTCGATAGCCCAACTGATCTGATCGGAACTGGATGAACCGTAAAACGGCGCGCGTTATATACACAAACTACGCGTCATATTTGCAACGGTTGAACTGTTGATTGGCGACGTCCGATGCCCAAAGCCTCGCGGCGCCATCCACAACCATCTACGACAGTCCGTAAGAGGAATGGCGCTTGCGCCGAATACAGACACCCACTATGGAGGACATATGCCAACGGAATCAGATCAAACCGCTAAAGAAAGTCTCGACAGCGGAGACTCCCAGAAAATCGACGATAAGCTTGACGAGCTTGGCGTCGCTAAAAGCAAGTCGGGGAAGGATCAACGAGATCAGCCCGATAAGGAAGGGTCAACGAGTTCGAGCAAGGATCTTGAGCAACCCTGAGAATTTCAGAAGATGTGCAAAAATCCGGGCGTCACGTTCCGAACCGTAGCGATTGATGCCCGAGAATCCAACGTCTCAGAAGCAGGAGTAGCCGTGCCAGGTTCAAAGATGTTTTCTGGCGTGATCGTATCTGAGCGCCCGACGCAACGGCTTTCTAGACGTGACCGGCGCCTTCATGCATGCCCATCCTGTTGCCCGGCTCGTGACATCACCGGTATCCGTCGCGGGTTCGCCCGTCATTCCCAAAATGAACTCCGGAAATAGCGAGATCCATCGCCAGTACTGTGCAGTAAAAAGGTTGTACATCGGCTTCTCCCGTTCAGCCATACGAAGCGATGGCCGAAGCGGCTGTCGTTCATCCAACGTTTCGCATGAGACATGCCTGATATGGGTTCGAGGTCGCCCGGAATCAGATGGGCTTGCTGTGCGTCCGAAGTAACTCGCGCAGGGCGTCGAAGTCAACAGGCTTGGTAAGGTGATGGTCAAAGCCCGCTTGTGCGGTCCTGAGCCGGTCGGCAGGCATACCGTAGCCGGTCACGGCAATCAGGATTACCTCACGTGTCGCCGTAGACTCACGCAGCCGTCTGGCCACCTCGAAGCCGTCCATACCGACGAGTCCCACGTCCGAGAGCACAAAATCGGGCACTGACTTTGCGGCCGCATCAAGGCCGGTCGCGCCGTCGAAACACGTTTCGACCTCGTGCCCTTCGTTCATCAGAAGCATGGCAAGCGCCTCGGCGGCATCTGCGTTGTCGTCGATGATGAGGATCCGCTGCGGGGTGGGTATGCCGCAAGGCGGCTGCCCTCCGGTGTATTCCGCCGGCAAGGCGTCAGGATCGAGCGGCAGATCGACAATAAACTCGCTCCCGTTTCTGCCATCGCTCAGCGCGCGCACCGAACCGCCATGCAGCTCGACCAGCCGACGCACCACGGAGAGACCGACGCCCAGACCACTCAGCCGCTGATTGTCCGCCCCCGCACCCTGCGCGAACATATCGAAAAGGCTGTTGAGCATTGAGGGAGGAATTCCCTGTCCATTGTCTTTGACGCGAAGCAACAGGCGCCCGGCGGTTTTGGCGCCGTGCACGTGTATTGTTCCGCCGGGAGCAGTGTACTTCGCGGCGTTGATCACGATGTTTTCGACAACCTGCGACAGACGGGTCGCATCGGCATTCAGCCAGATGGGCTCTTCGGGAAGCGAGACGGATAACGTGTGACCGCGCTCGGTCACTATTGGCTGACACACTTCGAGCGCGTTCTGGACAATCGCTGTCAGCACAACAGGCTGCCGTTTCAATTCGATGCTGCCACTGGTTATCCTGGCGATGTCCAGCATGTCATTGACAAGACTCGTCATTGCGCGGGCCTGTCGCCGGATCACGCCTGCGGCCCATTCCTTCTGCTTCTCCTCCGCGCCGCGCGAGCTGAGCAAGGTGCTGGCGGAAGCCAGCGCAGCCAGCGGATTGCGCAATTCATGGCCAAGCATGGCAAGGAATTCATTTTTTCGCCTGTCCGCCACCGCAAGCTGCTCTGCGCGTTCACGCAGTTGGGTATTACTTACGCTGCGATTGACGAGTTTGCGCTCGGTGGACGCTACCGCGGCTGGTTTTCCCTTGTCGTCCGACAACACCGACAACGTCAGCCATATATCCAGCACGCGGCCGTCTTTGGTCACGCGCTGGGTTTCGTACGAATGGAGCGCCTGATTCTGTTCAGCCTGGCGGATAAAGTCGAGATGATCCTGTCTCGCACCGCGTGGCACCAGATCGGAGACCGACATCTGCAGCGCTTCAGTTTCGCTGTACCCGTACATCGTGCTTGCGGCCCGGTTCCACGCACGCAGGTGGCCGTTGAGGTCGAACACGGTTACTGCGTCGTTTGAATCCTGAACGACTGCGGCAAGGCGCCGTGCGCGCCCATCCGAAAGCTTGATGTGCGTAATGTCGGTCCAGGTCACCACCACGCCGGCGGCAGGCGTTCCGCGCATCGCGACAAAAGGCGTCAACCGGCGCACGTACCATTGGTTGTCGGCCGTTTCGATTTCCTCTTCAACCTGCCCGTCCTGATTCGCCAACACCCGCCCGATCTCAGTCGACAATGCGTGGCCAAGCGGATTACCGAGTACTTCGCCGATTTTCCGGCCAAGGTCCGCGTGGGCCAGGCCCAGCATGTCCGCCGCCTTGGGCGTAAAGCGTCTGATGAAGCCGTCCCTGTCAACGAGCAACGTAGCGATGTCGGTGCTGGCAAGCAGGTTGGTCAGGTCCTCGCTGAGCGCCGCCATCTGGCGCACTTTCTCCTCGAGCTGCGCATTTACGCTATTCAACTGCTCGTTGACTGCCTGCAACTCCTCCTTCGAGGTTTCGAGTTCTTCATTCGCCGAGCGCAACTCCTCGTTCATGGAGAGTATTTCTTCGTTCGACACCCGCAACTCGCTGTTGCTTTCTTCAAGCTCCTCGATCGTTTGGCCGAGTTCCGTTTGCGTCGTGCGCAGTTCGCTCTCGAGATGCCAGAGGTCCGAATCGATACCGGACGGTGCGTTCGGCATGGGCCGATCAGCGGCTGCAAGACGGGCGAAAATGACCAGCAACGCTTTACCGGCGTGGGCCGTATCGAACGGGCGCGTGACCGTTATTTTCACAGCAGGGGCTCCGCCATCGGCGACGACCTCGCTGACGGGACAGGCGGCGTGATCCTGGGTCGCCCGGCGCAGAACGATTCGAAGCTTTAGGCGCAGGCCCTCGCGTGCCATGTCGAGAAGGTTCCCCGGTGGGCTCGCCCACCGGTTGAGTCAGATATTCGTCCGTCGATCCGCTTACGTACAGCACCTGATGCGCGGGATTGATCAGTACCGATGCCGCGTGGTGCTCCCCGAGCAGCGTGGCGTTCACCAGTTCCGCGTAGCCCTTGCTGCGCGCGCCCACCCGGCTCATCGGCGGAAAATCTTCGCGCCGGTTCATTCTTGCGGAAAAGCGGTAGCTCGCCGGTGCGCTTGTTGACGCCGGGCTGCGCTCGTAGATGCGCCAGGCCCTCGACACCTCCTCAAACTGGGTCGAATCGGGATCGGTACTTTCCGAGCGTCCGAGGAACAGAAAGCGCTTTGGATTGAGCGCAAAGTGGAACAGCTCGAACACGCGCTGCTGTGCTTCGGGCTCCAGATAAATCAGCAGATTGCGGCAACTGATCAGGTCGACGCGCGAAAACGGCGGATCGGCGATCAGATTCTGTGGAGTGAACAACACGCTTTCGCGGAGTTCCTGGCGAACCTGGAAGCCGTCGATGTGCGGCGAAAAGAACCGCTCGAGCCGCGATTCACCCAAAGGCAGCGCGACACTACTCGAATAAATGCCCTGTCGCGCGCGTCCCAGTGCGATCCGGTTCACATCGGAGGCGAGAATCATGAACGTTCGCGCCGACCGGTGCTTCTCGATCTCTTCGCTCAGCAGCATGGCCATCGAGTAGGCCTCTTCGCCGGTCGCGCACCCCGGAATCCACACCCGAATAGGCTGATCGCGGTCCGGTTCGTCGAGGAGGATGCGCAAAACCCGGTCAGTCAGGGCCTCCCACGCGCCGGCGTCGCGAAAAAATTCGGTCACGCCGATCATCATGTCGAGGCTGAGCGCCTGAGCTTCGTCCGCCGACGTTCTCAGAAGATCGCAATACGCGGGCAGGCTGTCTAGCCGGTTGACCGCCATGCGGCGAGCAATCCGGCGTTGCAGGGTCCCGCGTTTGTAGCCGCGGAAATCCGATCCCGCCGCCGAAAGCGCCCTGAGCACAGGTTCAAGGTCGATCGCGGGCGACGCGTCGCCGATAGCCTGAGACGTGCTGGCCATTGCCCGTCCGATGTACTCGAACAGCGCCGCAGGCATTTCCTCCACCGGCAGCACGAAGTCCACCAGCCCCGTCGCAATTGCGTGAGCGGGCATGGCGCGGTGTTCGGCAGACTCCGGCGTCTGCGCCATGACCATGCCTCCCTCTGCCTTGATCGCCCGCGCCCCCGCCGAGCCGTCCGCATTCGCCCCCGTGAGTACGATGCCGACCGCGCGATCACGATAATTGCTCGCGAGCGACATGAAGAACGTATCGATCGGCATGGGGATTGCTGGACGAGCGATAACCGGGCTTAGCCGGAAGACACCTGTTCGATCACGACCGTTGCTGCCGGCGGAATCACGTAGACATGTCCCGCACGCGGCGCAATCCCGTCCTCGACGGCTGATACGGGCAGCGGCGTATCATGGGCAAGCAACGCCGGCAGATGACTCTCGAAGTCCGGGGCCAGATGAACGAGGATCACGTACGCGACGTTATCCGGCGCCGAAGAAGCGGCCCGGAAGAACCTGCGCAACGCGTCAAGGGCGCCTGCAGAGGCACCCATCGCAACGATTCGAAGAGTCAAATGCGCCCCCACGCAGTCAGGATGGAAGTGGATCTTTGAGGGCTAACTCCACCCTTAAGCGGAGCGCCAGTGTAACGTTTATTGCGTCACGGTTACGACACCACGTCAGCATTTCAGCCTGAAAGGTGATCGAACCATCGGGCACGCGGGCCGAGTTGCCGTCCATATCAGGGTAGGCGCCATGTTGCAGGAAGATCACCGCAACGCAAATCATCTCCTTGGCGTGCTGGCGGACCCGGAATGGGCACGCCTGTCACCACATCTGATACCCGCGGATCTCGCACTCGGCGAAGTTATCTACGAAGCGGGCAGCCGTCTTGCCTACGTTTATTTCCCTGCCACGGCCATCGTTTCCCTCCTGTACGTGATGGAAAACGGCGCGTCGGCCGAAGTAGCTCTCGTCGGTAATGAAGGACTGGTCGGCATCGCCCTGTTCATGGGCGGCAATACGATGCCTGACCGGGCAGTCGTGCAAAGCGCTGGACGCGCGTTCCTGCTCGACGCGGAAGTCCTGAAGGAAGAGTTCCAGCGCGGCGGCGCAGTGCAGCGACTTCTATTGCGCTACACCCAGGCGTTGATTATCCAGATGGCGCAAACCGCGGCATGTAACAGACACCATTCAATCGACCAGCAACTATGCCGTTGGTTGCTCTTCAGCCTCGACCGGCTCGATACGAATCAGTTGACGATGACCCAGGAACTGATCGCCAACATGCTCGGCGTGCGGCGAGCTGGTGTAACCGAGGCGGCCTTGCGATTGCAGGACGCCGGTCTGATCCGCTACAGCTACGGCCGGATCGAGGTCCTCGACCGCATCGGACTCGAACAACGTGTGTGCGAGTGTTATCACGTTGTCAGGCGGGAATGCGAAAGGCTGCTGCCCGATCTCACCGCAAGGTAAAGCACCGCATTTACACATCCTGCCGCATGCATATGGCGACGCGCAATCGACTGGCCGCCAGGCATACTGACGCAGGCGCAGCGCGAACTCCCTGACCGGCGTGCTGCCACTGTTCTCAGCGCGAATACACCAATCCTGGAACTGCCCAAGCAGTTCCTCGCGCGACCGGGTCGAGCGAATCCACATTGCAGCTAGCGTCGCGTGCAAATCGAGGTACAGGAGTGGCCCGCAATCGTGCGACGTCAAGGGCGGCAGCGCCTGCTCCGGTACCCCTCTGTCGAGCGTCCGCAAGCGGTATTTCACAGCACGCAGCCGCCGCGATTTTTCGCCAGCGCTCAGCTGGTTTATTCCTGCAAGATCCTGCCTGTAAGCCTGGTCGACTGCGCGCGCGTATCGACCCATCACCTCGTGTCGATTGGATAACACAGCTTGCAGCGTGTCTTCGTCGACCGTCTTTCTGCCTTTCACCCATTGCGGTTTAGGTGCACGTTTCCGTACTGTTGCGAGGTGAAACATGCAAAGTATGGAGATGTACATCCACCCGATGTCGAATTCGAACCATCTACTGGACAACTTCGCGGACGTTGCAAACGCGTGGTGGTTATTGTGCAGTTCTTCGCCCCCGATCACGATGCCCAGCGGAAAGATATTACTGCTCGCGTCGGGCGATCCAAAGTTGCGATAGCCGGTGAAATGTCCGGCACCGTTCACGACACCGCCGGCCCAGAAGGGTATCCACAGCATCTGGATCGCCCAGATGGAGGCGCCGGGAGCGCCGAACAGCGCGACATCTGCAACCAGCAGCAGGCTTATCCCGAGATCCGGGTAGCGCGCGTAGAGATTGCGCTCCATCCAGTCGTCCGGCGTGCCATACCCGAACCTGCGCAGCGTCTCTTCGTTCTTTATCTCCGCGCGGTACAGCTCGGCGCCATGCAGCAACACCTTCCAGATGCCACGCATTTGCGGGCTATGCGGATCTTCAGGCGTCTCGCACTTTGCGTGGTGCTTGCGATGGATTGCGGTCCATGGTCCTGTCACGATCCCTGTCGTCATCCATAGCCAGAAACGAAAAAAATGGCTGACAGACCGGTGCAAAGTCAGTGCCCTATGTGCCTGGCAACGATGTAGATAAACCGTCACGCAAATGATGGTGGCATGAGTGAGAATGGCAGTCGCCAGCAGGCTTTCCCACCACTTCAGGCGCAGTACTCCCTGACCGATAAAAACAATCCATGAATCAGGCATGGCGACCTTTTCAACGTCGTTAGGACAGGCGAATAACGCAACCCTGGAGTGTGTGTTTCAACGCTCGACGCCGGCTACGGTCTCCAAGTGGATCGGTAACGGCTTACTCACCCCAAGATTGTGGGACAACCTCCTATCACAGGATGGGTCCATGTCCGGCAAAAGTCGGTACGGTTGCGTACCGGATCTTGAACGTCACGCAAATGTTCAATCATCGTCGACAGCGGGAATAGCGGTTGCTCGAAGAACAGGCCACCTTGACGTGCACCCGATCGTGCGTGTCGGAACTCAACCTTCTGGAGACCCTTAATGAGAGCATTACGTTGGCACGGCAAGCACGACATCCGCTGCGACACGGTCCCCGATCCGATTATCGAAGAGGGGCGCGACGCGATCATCAAGGTCTCCACATGCGCCATCTGCGGTTCGGATCTGCACCTGTTCGACGGCTTCATGCCGACAATGGAAAGCGGCGACATCATGGGCCACGAATTTATGGGCGAAGTAGTTGAGGTCGGCAAGGACAACAAGGCGTTGAGTGTCGGAGACCGCGTCGTTATACCGTTCACGATATTCTGCGGTGAGTGCGACCAGTGTAGGCGAGGCAACTTTTCTGTTTGCGAACGTAGTAATCGCAATAAAGAAAAGGCGGACAAGGTGTTTGGTCATGCCACGTCTGGACTATTCGGCTACTCGCACTTAACGGGTGGGTATCCCGGCGGACAGGCCGAATACGTGCGCGTTCCTATGGCCGACACGACTCATGTAAAGATTCCGGACGGCCTCACCGACGAGCAGGTTCTTTTCCTTGGCGACATCTTCCCGACTGGGTGGCAGGCCGCTGTGAACTGCGACATTCAGCCAGACGATACCGTCGCCATCTGGGGCGCGGGGCCAGTCGGTCAGATGGCAATTCGCAGCGCGGTGTTGCTCGGCGCCAGGCAGGTGGTCGTGATCGACCGCGTCCCGGAACGTCTTGCCATGGCTCGAGAGGGTGGCGCGATCACAATCAATTTCGATGAAGAAAGCGTTCTCGACCGCCTTAAGGAACTCACGAAGGGAAAAGGTCCGGAAAAATGTATCGATGCTGTCGGGATGGAGTCGCACGCCACGCGTTCCGTCGACGCCATGTATGACCGCGTCAAACAGGCCGTCATGCTGGAAACAGACCGCCCGCACGTTTTGCGCGAGATGATCTACGTGTGCCGACCCGCCGGCATCCTGTCCGTGCCGGGCGTCTACGGCGGACTCATCGACAAGATTCCATTCGGTGCGTCGATGAATAAGGGACTCACGTGGAAGATGGGCCAGACCCACGTTAAACGCTGGACAGACGACCTCTTGCGTCGCATCCAGGAAGGACAGATCGACCCTTCCTTCGTCATTACGCATACGGTCTCGTTCGAAGAAGGGCCGGGCATGTACAAAACGTTTCGGGACAAAGAGGACGGCTGTATCAAAGTCGTGCTCAAGCCATGAGGGCATTACGCGTGTTTGCGCGAGTCACCATGCGCCGCTTGCCGAAGTCGAATGTTTCGTCGATTCTGCGGGGAGCGCTTTGCTCTGCCGTTCCTGAGCGAAGCTCGTGGCCACTTCAACACTCGCGATTTACCCCACGATCGCGGCATGGCGCTTGCGCAAGATATATGTGGCGTTCGTGAAAATTCTGAGGGGCATGAATTTGGCTCGATCACGCGGGCTTCTTACGCCAAAAGACGGAAACTTCGGCTACTGACAGCACCGTTCTATTGCCGACGCCATCGCGCAACAAAGCCGCACGCGGCTTCCGAAACATTGGTTGCCAGGAGAGAGCACCGCATCTACGCCATGTCAGTATCGACCATCGACTCTACTATTCCAGGCGACGACGCTCTGAACATCGTTGTGATCGGCGCATCGGCCGGTGGCGTCGACGCGCTTACCACGCTGTTCCGTCATATTCCGGACGATATCTGTGCGGCCTTTCTGGTGGTGCTTCACATTCCACCTCACACGCTCAGTTCCCTGCACCGTATTCTCTCGACGGTAACCCCCTTGCGAGTCTTGCCGGCAACGACAAGCATGGCTCTCGAGATGAAAACCGTTTACGTGGGCGTGGCCGACCGCCATATCATGCTTGAACCCGCTGGGATACGTGTTACTCGGGGTCCTAAGGAGTGCCGGGCAAGGCCGGCGATCGACGTCCTGTTCCGCTCCGCTGCGCAGGCCTATGGCGCGAGGGTTATCGGCGTGATTCTCTCCGGCGCGCTGGACGACGGAACGGCAGGCTTATGGGCTGTAAAAGATCGTGGCGGGATGGCAATGGTCCAGACCCCGTCGGACGCCATGCATGCCTCCATGCCGGAAAGCGCCATTGAACACGTGACGGTGGACTTTGTGGGCTCTCTGGAATCGCTTGCGAAAGAGATCGCACGATGCGTCGGTACTCCCGTCGCGTCTCATGCAATTCCGGTCGCGGAGGGTCTCGCCATAGAAAACCTAATTTCAGCAAGTGGAGATGGCTTGGCTGCTGGCGTGATGGGACTCGGCAAGGTATCCCGTTATACGTGCCCTGATTGTCACGGTGTGCTGGTGCAGATCGAGGAAGGTTCGGTAACAAGGTTCAGGTGTCATACGGGGCACGCCTTTTCTATCAAGACGCTTATTGCAGAAATCAATGCCGCCATTGATTCAGGGCTTTGGAACACGTTAAGAGCAATCGAAGAGAGAGTTATGTTACTGCGTCAGATTGCGACGCTCGCGGGGCAATCCGGGTCGCCGCTGGAAATGCTAAGTTGTCAGCGTCAGGCAAACGAGGCCGAGAGACGCCTCCGGCCATTGCGCGAACTCTTGCTCGACGCAAATTTCTTTGGTCACGACCCGGCCCGACCGTGATACGGAGATGTCCCCTCCGTTCGCGCCGGTATGTCATTTTTTACCAAATCGGGTTGAGCGTCTCGGTTCGCTTCTGCTACGAGGTGATGTACCGAAGTGTGGTCGCGCCGCCTGCCTCGTGTGTGTGAGGGAGGTGCAATGTACTCAACTGTGGTGACTGCGCGGTCAGCCTCACTCATTTATCGGCGCCTGCTTGTCTTATCTAATGTTTTTAGCCTCTGATCCACTCGGGCGGCACGTTGGGAATGCTCGTTGCGCGCCAAGTTAGCGTCAGAGCCACTCAAGCGGGACAACTCGCTTCGGCTTCCCAACTAATGGAGAATTCACATGCGCCTGCTAACCACTCAAGACGGTCTTCCGCGAATTTCGTGGGGTTCCGTCATTGCCGGAGTCATCCTTTCACTAATTGCCTATCTGGTGCTGACCGTACTCGGCACCGCCATTGGGGCGTCGGTGCTCTCGCCCTTCATGCAGCCAGGTTCCTCACGAAGTTTCGCTTTCGGCTCCGGCGCCTACATGATCGTGATGACCGTCGTAGCCGTCTTCGTCGGTTCATATTTTGCTGGTCGCTGCGCACCAGTGCTCGGATGGCTGCATGGTCTCCTCGCCTGGGCCGTGATGATCATTGTGATGGCGTATGGCGCGACATCTCTGGTGGGAAGTGCTGTTAGTGCAGCGGGCAGTGTTGCAGCGACCGGCGCAACCGCGACGGCTGCGGCGGCCCCTTCCGCTGCCAGTGGAACGATGCTGAACTCGCTCAAGGCGCAGGTTCAGGGCGCCGTCGCTTCGGCGGCCGCGCAGGCATCGAGCCCTCAGGCAGAAGCCGACGCCCGTCAGATGGCGGATACGGCAGCACGCGGTGTTGCACGCGCCTCCTGGTTCTCATTTGCTGCGCTTGTGGTCGGCGCGATTATCGCGCTCGTTTCGGGTAACGCAGGCTTTCGCCACCAGCCGCCGTTCGAAGATGCAGGCGGGAGCGCACGGGGGGATCTCACCATTGACAGTCGGGGCCGTACTGCCCATTGAGACGATATCGCGTGAAGCCGGAGGTACCTTCATGAAAGCGCACGAACAAAAAGCAGAGTGACTCACGTCACACCGATTAACACCCGCAGCATTCTGCTGCGACCACGCCAGAGCCTTAGCGCTTTGAGATCTGGGCGCCTCGATCATGAGGTGTGCCGAGTCATCGGATTCGACACCGCTCAGCGATTCACCGCCGGTCGGTACAAGTCATACACGTTCAATGTTGGGCGTGTCTTGTGCGACGGCGCAACCTGAGTTCAAAGGAAAACTATATGTTCATTCACAACAAGCGACTCCAGTACACCGTGCGGGTAGCCGCGCCCAATCCAGGTTTGGCAAACCTGCTTCTTGAACAGTTTGGCGGCCCTCAGGGCGAGCTTGGCGCAGCCTGCCGCTATTTCACGCAGGCAGTTGGCGAGGATGACCCAGGTCGTAAAGATCTGCTGTTCGACATTGCGACCGAAGAGTTGAGCCACCTCGAAATTATCGGTTCTATCATTGCGATGCTGAATAAAGGCGCAAAAGGCCAGCTAGCCGAGGCGGTTGAAAGCGAGGCCGAGCTTTATCGTTCGATGACGGGCGGTGGCAACGATTCGCACACGACTTCGCTGCTTTTCGGTGGAGGCCCCGCGTTGATCAATTCTGCTGGCGTACCGTGGACAGCCGCCTACGTCGACACGATTGGCGAGCCCACTGCCGATTTGCGTTCGAATATCGCAGCGGAAGCGCGCGCCAAAATCGTCTACGAGCGGTTAATCAACGTGACCGATGATGCCGGGATTCGCGACACACTCGGCTTTCTGATGACTCGGGAAATTGCGCATCAGAAATCGTTTGAAAAAGCACTTCACTCAATACAGCCCAATTTTCCGCAAGGAAAGCTGCCGGGCAATCCGGACTTCACGAGCGTCTACTACAACATGTCTCAGGGAGACGAAGGGCAAACTCGCGGGCCGTGGAATGAAGGCCCGGAGTGGACGTTCGTGGAAGATCCCCAACCGGCAGTTGATGGTGGTGACGGCCTGGCGACAGTCAATGTCAATGCCGCCGATGTGGACGCGTTGCAGGCAATGGCTGCCCGCACCGCGTCTGACGCCGGTAGCGACCCGGTTACCGGCGCCGACCTCGGCGCCGGTCAGCCTGCCTGATCGCGCGAGTTAAGTGTGCAAGCCCCCCGCGCCTATGTGCATCGAATCTGATCAGGTAAGGATTTCAGGCAACCTGACGCGAGGGGCACTACGTATTCAATTTATCAAAGGAATTTATCATGGCCTCAGAAACGCTAAAAGATCTGTTTATACATTCGCTGTCGGACGTCTATAGCGCAGAGAAACAGCTCACCAAGGCGCTGCCGAAAATGGCACGCGCCGCAACGAATGCGAACCTCAAGGCAATCTTCGAGAGTCATCTCGAAGAAACGCGTGGTCAGATCCTGCGTATCGATCAGGTTGTGGAATCATGCGGGATCAAGCTGATGCGAATCAAATGCGCTGCAATGGAAGGTCTCGTCGAGGAGAGCCAGGAACTTGTCGACGAAATCGAGAAAGGCGCCGTGCTGGATGCGGGCCTCATCGGCGCTGCACAAAAGGTCGAGCATTACGAAATTGCGACTTATGGGACACTCGCCGCACTCGCAAAGAAGCTTGGCGAGAAGGATGCAATGAAGCTCCTGCTGGAAACACTCGAAGAAGAGAAGGCGGCCGATCTGAAACTCACAAAGCTAGCGGATGAGGAAGTCACCGAGGAAGCTGCTGCAGCCTGAAACTTGCCTAACTCGAACGGGCGTCCGCGACTCTCGTTCGGCTGGTTACGGTCGCGCGTTGTGCTCTTTAACACGCGCGGCCTTGGTTGCTGATGCATGAAACGAAAACGCTTCACTGCGCTCTGGCTGCTGGTTGACGCGCCTTGGTCGGGTCAAAGTCTGCCCAGCGGCCTTGTTGCCAGAGGCCTGACGCGTGCTCAATGTCCATTGCTTCACACGACTCCAGTGCTTCAATGACGGCATCTGCACTTTTTTGCTCTGTGTGTATCGCGATCATGACGCCCGATTGCCGGGCGTTTTCGAAGTTGTCCAACGATGTTTGCGAATGCTGTCGCGATGTTTTGGTGTGGGACATGGCTCCCGACAGCGATCCCACATAGGCACCGACTGCCGTCGCAATGGCAATGGTCACCCAGGGTGCGTGTAATCCGACGAGGATACCCACGCCGATGCTTGCTCCCACTACCGCTCCGATCAGAACTCCCTTTCCCGCTCCTTTCGGTGCCTGCTTCGATCCGGGATCGTCGATTGCATCTCCACCGATCGGCGTTCGCGCATGCTGCCCGTGATCCGTTACATAAATGATCGAAACATCTTCCTTCGTAATACCTTTTGCGTGCAGCTTGACGGAGGCGCTTTCCGCTTTTTCGAAGGTATTGAATCTCGCAGCGATGATGAGTGACATGGATTATCCCAGGTTTGCGTCGGCCTGAAGCGAAAAAGGATTTCGTGGTCAGCCAACGTACAACACCGCGCATGATTCGGGCCTGAGCCGGTGTTTCGCTTTTTTTACCGATGCAGTGGGCATTCAACTGGTCACGGAGGAGAGGCACGCCAGAATCTCCTCGTCGGTCGGGACGCGCAGCACAGCCAGTCTTGCCCTATCGATCCGCAAATAGCCCGCAGCGGCAAACTCTGCGAGCCAACCGCCCATCGGCCACTCGCCCCACACCTCATAAAACCGCTCTGAGTTCGCGACGATGCTCGCGAAATGATTGAGTGGCGGAGAGAAGGTCGGATGGTATTGATGAAACGCAAGTGCAGACACTGCTTGAACCGGTACGCTTGATCGTCTGGCCCGAAAAGCAAAATCGGTATCTTCTCCACCGTAGCCGACATACCTCGCGTCAAAGCCGCTAATTGATTCGAAAGTCCGTCTGCTGCAAGCGAAGTTCAACGACCAGAATAGCTGGTACGGAATGTCATCGTCGGGACGGCGCCCCTTCTGAACGTGGTGCAAGCTGCCCAAACGGTCGAGCTGCTCTTCCGACCAGCCGTCCCGTACTGCTCCGGCAGGCAGATAACTGACCGCGCCCTGGAGCAGAACAGGCTCTTTTGCGCGTAATCGATCTCTATATCGCTCGACAAGCTGGCGAGAAGGAATGCAGTCGACATCCAGAAATATCAGGTTGTCTCCCAACGCCCGTTCGACCGCAGCGTTGCGAGCCGACGCGAGAGGTAACCTGTCGTTCACATCGCGCACGACATGACTGATGACCGGAAAGCGATAACCGGACCATTGCTCCGGCTCTTCATTCATCTGAACGATGATCAGGGCATCGGGCAAGACCGTCGAGCGTTCGAGTCCTCGAATGAGGTTCTCGAGATGCGGGCGACGGCCATGCACAAGCGTGAGAACTTCCATCTATTAAGTCTCCTGCAATGTGCCGGCCGCGATTCGCATGATCGCAGCGGCTGCACGTTTAGCGCCCAGTCCGTCGGCGGCAACTGCCCAACGATCTGGATCGAGCTGCAGCGCTCTCTTCAGGATGCCCGGCCATTGTTCGGCCTCGGGCCAATCCATGCAGCAGATCGCCAACCCGGCGGACTCGAGAATTTTCCCCGCCGACTGCTGCTCACCAAATGGCCGTACCTCCGGGATGCAGACGAGCCGGCCTCTCAGTTCCGCGACTTCGCCCACCACACCATCTCCCGCAGATCCGATCACCACCGTAGCGTCGTGCAGCCATTCATCCGGATTGCTGACGACCCCTACGAAGCTCAGATTGCGAGGCAGGTCGACCACGCCAATTGGCTGGACGGGTCCAACGACTGTCCACTCCCAGTCAGTACAGACATGCGCGGCCGCAATGATTCTGTCCGCACGAAAGTCCGTTCCACCGAAGCCTGTCAGCACGGTGACCGTTGCACGCGACGGCTCCTTTATAAATTCACGGCGGCGATATCGCGAGATAAAGCCCGCGTAATCGGTCTTTGACCGCAAATGCGCCGGAGCCGTCGGCTCTTCGAGTTCCCAAGGATACGGGGCGAGCAGGCCAGCGGCGCTTTCGTAAGCGAGTTGATGGGCCATATCGAGCCGCGTTCCGCGTTGCCGTACGTATATCACCGGTATGCTGCACAAGCGGGCCAGCGCAGCAACTTCGACTGAGACGTCGACAACCAGTACACACGGCCAGTTCGCGTCGAACCAGTCGACCAGAATTCGCGAGCGTTCTCTTATTCCCCCGACTCCTAACGGCGCGTAGTGAAAATGCGCAAACGAATCGGCTACGATTCCTTCTTCATGATCGGCGGGAAGATGGCAATTGCGCACGCCTTCCGGCGAGGTTTCGACAGGCAGATTGCTGCCGAATAGTGTCACCGTTACCGGTAATTCCGCAGCGACAGCGAGCGCGCGCCGCGCATGGCCGCGACCGTGATGATGCACGTAGTATCCAATCGACAGCTTATGCATCGACGCACGCTTTAATGGAGATTTCATCCAGCAGAGTTTCATATCGGGACGTCATCAGATCGAGGCTCCACAGCTTTTCTGCTCTCGAACGACAAGCGTGCCGGTTGAGCATACGAGAACGGACGAGCGCCGCAGCCAATTCGGCCACGTTCCCCGGTTCGACAAGAATCCCGGTTTCAGCCGTGACCAGCTCCGGCAACGCGCCTCGCGCAAAGGCGACGACGGGAGTGCCGCAAGCAAAGGACTCCGCCACAACCAGGCCGAACGGCTCGTCCCAGCAGGGCGTGACCACACATACCGCTGATTCGCCGATTTCTTCGACGATTGTGTTCCTGTCGAGATGTCCAAGATAGGTCGCGCGGGGCCCCAAACGCGGGGCGATTTCACGCTCGAAGTACGGCCGGTCTTCACACCGCCCGGCAATCCGGATCGTCGTGCCTGCGTCGCGTGCAGCATCCAGTGCCAGATGCGCGCCTTTGTCGGGTACGAGACGTCCATACCAGAACGCATGGTCATTGATGTGTCCGGACGCGGGGCACCAGAAATCGAGGTCGATGCCATTCGGGATCACCGCACACTGAGGAACGAGATCCGACCACGCGGATGCGTTCGCCTGTGAAACCGTGGTGTAGAAACCACCTTCCCGTTTTTGTCTTGCCGCGATCGCGTTGATCAATTCAAAAAAAGGTGGTGTGTGCAGGATCGTCAGCAATGGCGTTGAAATAAGACCGGCCATTGTGACTGGCACATAGTGCAGGGAACTGTTCAGGATCACGTCGAAGTGGTAACCGTCGATTCGCTGCATACAATACATGTAGGCTTGATGTTCTGCAATGAACCCGGAACTCAGAATATCGTGATCGTGTCTTTTCGCATCGCTTCTGATGCCGGAGCTGATGTCCATCCGCTCGACCCTCAATTCAGGAGCGGAGCCTCCCGCTGCAAACAGGGTCACGTCATGCCCGCGGGCTCGCAATCGGCTGGTGATGTCGTAGGTGAACGCCTCAAGCCCACCAGCGAATGGTTCGATGATCGGATATCTGATATGCGTCAGGACGCCGATTTTAAGTAGCCTGGATGGCATAGCTCGCATTCCTATAAAAATTTGGCAAGCTGATTAATTCGGCAGTCTGCGTGAGTGCGTACAAGGGTCATTTCTCGAGCCCGCCTGCTCTCCAAGCTTCGATGGGCGACCGCCGCGTGCCTCGCAAATCGCCCCTAATTACGAGTTCTGAAATTTTCCCGAGATGAGAATAAGCTAGCTATTCTCAATACGAATCAGCGGTGAATCGCGCTTTCCCCACAAAGGTGCCAAAAGCGAATTCGATCATTACCGTCAGAGAAAAAGCGGGTGAGAAATCGGTAAATGCTGCGATAAGCACGCGGCCGGCCGTGAAGCCGTACCTGTCTTTTGTTAGAGCACACACTGTGTTTTGTTCGAGCACACACTGTGCCCGTTAAAGGGATATTGCTCTCGCTTCGCTAAATAGTTACGCGGCAAGGAAAGTTGCAAGCATCGATTGCACTGAGTTCATGCGCGTGGACGGCCGATTGTCGCTGCAGAACGGTCGCTCATCAGGCGTTACGGCGAAGGGCCGTTATGGGTCACTGTCCACTGCTCGAATATCGCTCTTGCGAATTTAAGTCTGCTAAACCTCCCGAAATGCCTTGTAATAGTTGTAATTAGGCATAGTATCGGGCGGTGCCATGGCCCTTGCCAAGGTGCGTGTGTTAACGGCCGCAGCTGACGCTGCGGTTTTTTTTTACGCCAGTGATTCCCGCCTCAGTCCCACGCTCCCGGCGGGTCAACGAGGGATGACCGCATCAGGCGGAGACC
>NZ_JBNDKS010000013.1:0-87055 GCF_050435665.1 Paraburkholderia sp. GAS333 | reverse complement strand
TTGCGGTCATCGCCTTCAACGAATCGCTTCATGAGTTACCCGGTCTCAGTGCGTTGATTGAGTTTAGGCGATTGATGTGTTTTCACACAGGCTGGGTCGTGCGGCGCCCTCTGTCTGACGGCGCACTGGATCTCCCTCCAACTGGAAGGAGATCGTCATGGAAACGCAAATTCGTTTGAGCATCGCGGGAGTATTCACCGGCGTACATCCTGGATTGTAGACATGCGCAGCAGGATTTTCTGCGCCTTCACCTCGAAAGGAGTGTTCCGATGATCACGGTTATTACTTCGTTTCAGTTCCCTACGCCCATTACCCGGGATGAAGCACGAAGCCTCTTCCTCAAGGCAGCCCCGAAGTATCAGGATGTAACAGGTCTTTTGCGTAAGTACTATGTTATTTCGGAGGACGGAACCGCAGGTGGTGGCGTCTACCTATGGAACTCCCGAGCGGAAGCCGATGCGATGTATACGGAAAGCTGGAAGGCACGGGCGCGGGAAACGTATGGTGCCGATCCTTCGGTCTCTTATTTTGAAAGCCCCGTCGTGGTCGATAACGTTACGCACGAAATTCTGTCTGATGGGTAGCTGTTCAACCTAAAAAAACAGGAGCCTCTGAATGGAGAGCCAACAATTCAAAGCCGTCATGTTTGACTTCGATATGACGTTGGCCGACTCATCTGTGGGAATCGTGGAATGTACTCACTACGCGTTTCGAATGATGGGCGTCACGGAAGTCGAGCGTTCGAGTATCCACTCGGTCATTGGCCTATCCTTGCAGGGGATGTTTCAGACGTTGACAGCAAACGCAGAAATAGAGCGTGCTGAAGAATTTGCACGTCTATTTGTCAAGCGTGCCGATGAAGTCATGGTGCCATCGACAAAGATCTATCGTGAAGTTCCTGGACTGTTCGAGCAATTGCGGGGCCACGGCATAAAAGTAGCGATCGTGTCGAATAAATTCCGCTATCGCATCGAGTCGATCCTGGATGCCGCGCGGTTGCGGCCGCTTGTCGATGTGATCGTCGGGGGCGAGGACGTGCAGCGCCACAAACCACACCCCGACGCGATTGCCCTGGCATTGACCCATCTGCGCGTGCCAGCAGCATCGGCTATGTATGTTGGTGACCATTGCGTCGATGCCGATGCAGCGCGGGCCGCTGGAGTGAGTTTTATCGGCGTATTAAGCGGCCCGATGTCAGGTGAACAGTGGTCCGCGCGAGGCGAGCATTGCGTAAAGGAACATATCGGAGAAGTGGCCCAGTTGGTACGCCAATCAGGAGGTGTCAGGGTTTGAGTCGCTTGGGTCTCGCCACAAACCCGTGTGTCTTTGCGCTCCATGCAATCGCGAGGCCGAGCAGCAACACGCCGAACGTAACCCATGGAATCACGCTTATGCCAGCAGTGGCGAGTAATACCCCGCCGAGGGCACCGCTACCCGCGTAGCTCAGATTGAATACGGTAACGAGCATCGCTTGCGCGACATCGGCCGAATCCCCGGCTGCGTCGGCGAGTGCGGTCTGCAGCAGAGTCGGCTGGCCGCCGAAGCAAAATCCCCATGCGGCGACACCGAGGCTGATCGCGACGGCGGAATTTCCACAAAGGCCGAACGTAAATGCAACTGCGGCAAAAGTGCCGAGCCCGAGGAGCACCAGCGCGCGCAACCACCGGTCGACAAGCGCACCGACAACTCCGATACCGATCAAGGAGGCAACGCCGAAAAGCAGCAGCATCGTGTCGAGTCGGGCGCCCGGTAAGCGGGACGCGAGAAACGGCGCGATGTACGTGAAGAGGATGTAATGCGGCACTATCCACGTCATGAGCACGAACAGGACAGGACGCACGCCTGGGATGCCCAGCGTCCGGCGAAGCTGTAGAGGTTGCCGATAGTTCTGCCCGCTAAAATCAGGCAGAATCCGGCGCGACCACGCCATCAGCACGACACTCCCTGCGGTCATGCCAGCGAAGATGAAGCGCCAGCCAAGCAGCGGCCCGAGAAACGCACTCAGTGGCACACCCAACGAGAGCGCGACAGGTATTCCCATCATGGCAATCGCCAGCGCTCGCCCTTGTTGTTTCGGCGCGACCATGCGGCGCGCGTAGGTCGCGAGCAGACTCCATGCAAGACCGGTCGCAAGCCCGACGGCAAAGCGCACTACCAATGTCAGCGCGAACGAAGTCGATACAGCAGTGACTGCATTGCAAACGGAAAATCCAGCAAGCACGAGCATCAGCACGCGCCTCCGTGGCCAGCCGCGCAAAGCTGCACTGAGCGGGATCGCGGCGAGGCCGGAGCCGAGCGCACACGCCGTCACGAGCTGCCCAGCCCACGCCTCAGTTACGCCAAAACCCTCAGCAAGTTGCGGAAGTAAGCCGGCAGGCACGCTTTCGTTGGCCGTGGCAATAGCACTTGCTGCCGTTAATGCGAGCAAGCCAGCCAGAGGTAAGGCATCGGTGGGTTCGAGAGGCGCGCGGGCTACAGCAGGACGGGTATCGACAGGATTCACTATGACCTCAAAGAACGATCTCAGAGGCTCGTAGGATGCGGGAATCTGCTAGATTTGATAATTGGCCTTATTTTTGAAATATATTCAAATCCAGATTAAATATGGCAACGGATCGACTCGGTGACTTGCAGCTCTTTGTGGAAGCCTCGACGCTCGGCAGCCTTTCTGCCGCGGGGCGCAAGCTCGGCCTGTCGCCCGCTGCGGCAAGTGCGCGACTGGGCAAACTGGAAGCCGTGCTGCGGACCAGACTATTTGACCGCACAACGCGGCAATTGCGTCTAACCGACGAGGGCCGCGTCTACCTCCAGCATTGCCAGATCGCATTGCAGGCACTTGCCGATGCCGAAGTTGCACTCGAGATCGGTCGAACGTCCGTGCAGGGGAAACTGCGGATTTCGGCGTCTACTGACTTCGGGCGCAACCTGCTTGGCGACTGGCTGGATGAGTTCACGCGTACACATCCACAGGTCCGGATAGCACTGACCTTGACCGACTCCCTGTCCAACCTGGTTCAAGACGATATTGACCTGGCGATCCGCTTCGGCGTCCCGGACACGTCGTCCGGCCTGATCGCACGCCAGCTTGCGCCGAATTGGCGCGTCCTGTGCGCATCGCCAGACTACCTTGCGCGCAACGGTGAGCCGGGCACACCCGACGATCTTGCGGGGCACGAATCATCGTGCTCGTCACCAACAATGGGCCACTCAACGAGTTTCATTTCGCGCGCGGCGAGCAGCGGTGGACATATTCGGTCGCAATGGACCGCGCCTGGGAAACCAACGATGGCGCGCTTGTACGTCGCTGGGCGCTGGCCGGGCACGGGATTACGCGCAAGACGATTTGGGACGCTGCTGCCGACTTGCGCGACGGATCGCTCAAGGTTCTACTGCCCAACTTTATTCTTCCCGAACAGGGCGTCTATGCGGTTCTACATCGTACGCGGTACACGGTGCCCCGAGTGCGGCTGTTGATCGACTTCCTGGTTGAGCGATTTGCGCACGCCGCTGACGAACTTGCGGAACGCTTTAGCACGGCTTAAGTCCGCAGCGGGCGACTCATCGTGGCACCAAAGCGCCCAAATCGACAAACTCAGCCATCTTCCGGTTGCCTGCATCGCCGGGATGCAGGTGGTCGCCGGAATCGTAACGCTCGGCCAGTCGCGCCGGATGAACGGGATCGCGCAACGCCGCATCAAAATCGATCACCGCATCGAATACTCCGCTATGGCGAATCCAGTCGTTTACGCGCTGGCGTAGTGCGTCCTTATCGGTGTCGTAGTAGTTGTCCAGCGGGGTGCCAGGCAGTGCTCCTTCGAACGGTGTGAGCGTTGCGCCGATCACACGAAGGCCACGTCGATGCGCCTGCTCAATCAACTGGCGATACCCCGCGGTCAGATCATCCAGCGCAGGCCGGCGGGCCGTGCGCGCGAACGCGGTGCCAGGCCACGCAATATCGTTGATTCCCAACATGACGATGACACTGCTGGCCCCAGGTTGCGTCAGGACGTCCCGGTTCAGCCGCGCCAGAGCGTTGACGCCCATACCGTCGGAAAGCAGGCGAGCACCGGAGATGCCGGCGTTGACAACAGCGACACCGTAGGGCGCCAGACGAGCGGCAAGGAAATCTGGCCAGCGACTATCCTGGTTCAGGCTAGCCGCTGCGCCGTCCGTAATCGAATCGCCGATCACAATCACGGCCCGCGCAGCACTTTCCGTCTCGACGTCGATTCCCGTCAGTAGTGGCCGAGCCGTGGTGCTCTGCATAACTCCGCCTGTCTTCGTCAGCGCCAAGGCTGAACTCTGATCTCCCGGCACGATCAAGGCGGTCTGCCGGCCGTCCCAGTGGAACGTAGTCATCGGGGTTGTATCCGGGAAATAGAGGCTCACCATCACCTGCGCCAACGCTGACACTGGCAGCGCCACCGGATCGCTGACTAACGACGCGCCTGGCGCAATGCTCGCCGTCTCCCGGCCGCCGAACGTCACCGTCCGCACGCTGCCGTCCGTTACTGCATCCTGCTTCCCGGCCCACGCAACCGTGGCCCGACCGACGGCCACCGGCTGACTGCCATAGGCGTTGCTGAGCACGATGCGCAAGCGTTGACCGCCCACGCTGATGCGAGCCACCTGGCGCAAAGTCTGATCCCGCAATACCTCCGGGATATTGGTAGGAAACAGGAAGTCCGATCCCCAGACAGGCTGCGGGCTGGCTTGCCAGGTCGCAACCCAAGTCGATGGTTGCGCCACCGCAGGGGCGGTGATCGTGGCACAGCCCGTTGCCAGTGCGACGACCAGCGCAGCCGAAGCCTTGGCGGGCGATTTTATGAGTATCGTCATGTCAGTGAATTCAATAGCCATGTGTCGGTTAATGATGAATTCAAAGAACAGACTGGCATAGACTAGCGAGAGGACAAGGATCTGTGAATTCAATTCACTGAGGGAATGCAATGGCTCGTCTGGAAATCAACCGATCTGGCGAACTGGAAGTGTTCGTACGGGTCATCGAATCGGGAGGCTTCTCCGCCGCCGCACGGGCTTGCGGGATGACGCCTTCCGCGGTCAGCAAACTAATCGCGCGTCTGGAGCAACGCCTGGGCACGCGCCTCGTGAACCGCTCCACCCGCCAGTTGCAACTGACGCCCGAGGGCTGCGCATTCTATGAACGCGGCGTGCGTATCCTGTCCGATCTGGAAGAAGCCGAGCGCTGTGCGAGCGATCACACTGCCCCTCACGGCCGCCTGCGCGTGAATGCCAATGTGCCTTTCGGCCATCACTTCCTGTTGCCGCTGACGCCAAAATTCCTGGAGTTGCATCCCGACGTGACGCTCGACATCGTGCTGACCGACGAAGTGATCGACATCATCGAGCAGCGTACCGATGTCGCCGTTCGCGCCGGTCCGCTCAAGAGTTCGAACCTCGTCGCGCGCAAGCTGGGCGGCACTCGCATGCTGATCGTCGGTGCACCGGGCTACTTCGAGCGTCACGGTATGCCTGTTACACCGGAACAATTGCTCGCGCACAATCGCCTTGGCGCAAACTATGTGCGAGCCAGTTCGGGATGGCCGCTGAGGCATGAGGGAAAGGACATCCAGGTGCCCGTGTCCGGTAACGCGCACGCCAGTGATGGCGAAGCTTTACGTCGGCTGGCTCTGGCTGGTCTGGGCCTGGCTCGTGTGGCGGCGTTTCAGGTACAGCGCGATATTACTGACGGCTCGCTGCTGCCGGTTCTTGAAGACTGCAATCCTGGCGACGTTGAGGATATTCATGCGGTCTATGTCGGCCAGGGTGGCTATATGCCGTTGCGCGTGCGTGCGTTTCTGGATTTTCTCGTGGAACACGTGGACACCAATGCGGGTTTGTAGGCTCTGCAGTCATTCGCTCGATGCCGATGCACGGTCGACGGTTTCGCAATCAGATCGGCATCGCCCAGATCCCCTATTCGGATTGCCAGGTCGAAGCCTTCGTCGGTCGGGGCCGACATCGCGATTGCTCAACTCCAGCTCGATGCGCACGAGGGGGATAGATCAATCGGCCAGTTCCAGCCGTTCGCCCAATTACTCAAGCGGACGCTCAAACGTCAGATCCGCTCAGATAGCAGACGTCTGTCCCTCAATTATGCTCGTTGCGGTTTCGGCCTTTTGGCCACCGGTGGACCCAATTCGTGGCTCTTGTCCACATGCATCAATAGCCTGTTATCTGGTTTTAATTGCTGTGTGCGTTTTCGCACAAAGCACGAAAGTCCGCACTGGAATGAAGCCTTTCACCTGCCTTAACATTCCACCCACTCAGAATTCAAATGTTTTTGACCAAATGGGCCGCTCTTTACTACCCGAAGCCGCGCGCTTGCTACCGATGACGATTTTGATGCAGCTTACCTACCTGCGGCGTACCGGAGGAACGTATGGATGAACCGAGTTCACGTCTTGACATAATCAGTGACCTTGTCGAATTTCGTGCTCTGTGGCCGGAATGGAACGGACTCTGGCCAAGAGCGGAAGGCCGCCACCATCAAGCTTTCGCGGGAGCCGATAGAGGAGTCTCATCATGCCGCCCCAGAACAGGTTGCTGAAACTCGGCAGTCCAACTTTGACCTCCTTGTCGATCTAGGTAACAAGACGGTCAAGACGGTTGAGGGCGCAGAGAAACCAGCCGCATTAAAGATGCAGGCGGGCAAAGAGAGGGCACTATGAGCGACAGTGATATTCGGCTGGATATCATCCGAGATGAAGCGGCCTTCACTGCACTCAGGGCTGAGTGGGAATCATTGTGGCTGAAAGCGAATGGGCGGTATTTTCAGCGCTACGATGTTTCTCTGCTAGCTTGGCTTCATGTGGCTAAGCCTCGCGAACGCGCTCTACACTGCATAGTGATGCATGAGAACGGTGAACTGTGCCTTGTGTGGCCTCTAGTTACGCATCGTCGCGCACTTTGGAGATACCTCGTCCCGCTAGGTTCAGATTCTGCTGAATACACTGGCCCGTTGATGGAAGACCGCCGCGATGCTTCAATGCTAGTAGAACGCGCTTGGAAAGCTGCACGCGCGGGGTGTCAAGCAGATTTAATACGCCTACCGTACATGAACGAAGAATCTGCAATTCATCGTCTTGTGCAACGGGAGAAACATATTCTTGGTGCACAAAAGGATGTTTGCTGGATCGCGAATTTACATGAATACAGCGATTGGGCTTCCTATACCAAGTCGTTGGGCCCGTTGTTCAACAAAAGGCCCGGTCAATTAGAGCGACGCCTCGCTAAAGAGGGCAAACTTGAAGTTTTAATGATCGACCCAAAGGATCGTAAAGGAATTGCTGAAGTTATTCACTGGATGCTTGCAGTCAAACGTGAATGGGCCGAGAAAGTTAATAAGAAAGGCGCTTGGCTTTTCTCAGAGAATTATGAGAATTTCCTAGTAGCCACTCTCACATTTGGGGGGGATAGTGCGCCCGCACGCATTCACGTGGTGAAGTTTAATGATGTCGTGATCTCCGCTTGCATGATGAGCCACGGCAATCCACTTGCTACCGGTGTTATATCCGGATTCGACGCGAAGTATAGTCAATACAAGCCCGGTTCAATTGCATGGGAAGCCGCCATCAAATGGGCGTTTGAACACGGGTACGACGTCGACTTCTGCCCGGGGTCGGAAAAATATAAGAACTACTGGACACGTGGCAACCGCAGCTATACTTGGTCCATGGATATCGCCAACAACACATGGGGCATTTTGGGCTATAGGGCCGCGAGCACTGCAAAAGCCTTGATCGCGGCGGTTAAAGGTTTGAAGCCAAGTTCCAAGGAGGCGACTGCAGAAAGTTGACGCATTGGGCCTTCACGGCCCGATCCGGTCAGCGAATAGATGTAAGGCATTGCTCGCTGTGCGGATTTCGCTGCCTTCGGTGGCCCAGGCAAGCTTGGTCGCGCTGTACCGCGCGTCGATGTCGATTTTTGCACCTGCGAGTATTGGTTCAGGAAATATAATTAGCATTCCTGTTTTCAGTGGAAATGCGCCGCGGGTTGTCGGAAGCGCGGTAATACCGTCCTGGGTTCGAACGATTCGGCCCATCGCCGGAAACGGCGTCTCAGCGAACAGTTACCGCGAGCGGCACTGAGAACCTCCAGGAGCGGTCGTTCGTAGAATGCCTCGCGTGCAGGATTGTTCCATTGCCCGGCCCGGCGACATATCGAAACGGACGTTATCCATCTCTCGGAATTCCTTGGCTCATCTAGCCGACACCTTCGATCCGCACGTTCGCGTGGTTTGCACAAAATGACCATCGTCGACCAAAGCTTCTACTATCGATACGACCGCAATTCCTCGCCTGCCCTGACACCGCTGACATCGAAATCGCGTTTGAGCAGCAAGGCTTCTGGATCATTAAACGCCCTGAAGACGGACAACAATCGCGGATGATCACTCGGATTCGTTGGGTGAAGCAAAAAGATCTTGGGTCTTGGGGGCAGACCCAGATAGACCCGGTGACAGGGGGAGGAGATTCCACCGGGAAAAAGACGATCATCTGCTGTACTACGGCCCGGACAGAGGGCCTTCATGTTTCGAGCCTTACATAGCTCGACCCGTCACCGATTGCACGATGTCGCGATTGCGCTGTTCAAGTGCCTCACCGCTATCCGCGGGAAGGCGATTGCTAAAGCTCGCCGAATCACCGCTCAATGACGCTGGCGAGTGAACGCCGGCGCATGCCGCACAAGCGACGGATATGACCAGAGTGAAAAGCGCCTTCAGAAAGCCTGCCGCATGACTGTGTTTCATTTCAAATATCCTCATCCGGAGATGGTGGTGAGACGATGCGCTTGTGCGAGCGAGGGCGACGCCTCGCGCGGAGTTGGCTTTATCCGATACCAGATGGCGTACAGAGCAGGCAGGAACAGCAGCGTAATCACCGTGCCAACAGCAGTCCCTCCGATCAATGTGAAAGCCATCGATCCCCAGAACACCGAAAAGGTCAACGGAATGAACGCCAGCACTGCCGCCATCGCGGTTAGCACGACGGGCCGCGCTCGCTGAACGGTTGCTTCGACTACCGCATGAAAAGGATCGAGACCGGCTTCTTCGTTGGTATGGATCTGCCCGATCAGGATCAGCGTGTTGCGCATCAGGATGCCCGACAATCCGATGAGTCCCAGAATCGCGTTGAAGCCAAACGGCTGATGAAACAGCAGCAAGGTCGGCACAGTGCCGATGATTCCCAATGGAGCGGTGAGAAACACCATTGCCATCGCGGAGAACGAACGCACCTGGATGATGATGACCGCGAGCGTCAGCAAGATCATCACCGGAAAGATGGGCGCGAGTGCGGCATTCGCCTTGCCAGCTTCTTCAATGGAACCCGCCGTCTCGATACGGTAGCCAGGCGGCAAGGACGCAATGAGCGGCGCAATCGACCGTTCTATTTCATGGGAGACATCTGGCGGCTGAAGCGATTCGTCGATATCGCCTCTTACGGTGATCGTGGGCGTTCGATCTCTGCGCTTCAGAATGGGATCCTCGTAGCGCGTTTCCATATGACCGATCTGGGAGAGCGGGATAAGGTGTCTGTCATTGCCGGTCAGGTTCAGATCGCCCACGCGAGATGGATCGAGGCGTTCAGGACCGGCGCTGCGCGCAACGACGTCGACGGTGCGAATGTCCTCGCGGAACTGGGTCACGGGAATCCCCGTCAGCAGAAACTGCAGTTGCTGCGCGGCATCGGCGGAGGTAAGGCCGATGGCACGGAGGCGGTCTTGATCGAGTACGAAATGAATGGTCGGTGCGCGTTCACTCCAGTCCTCGTTGACCTGGCGCATGTGCGGATTGGCGCGCATGATCCCGGCCACCTGTTTGGCGATGACACCCACCTGGTCGACGTCGGGTCCCATTACCCGGAACGCAACGGGGAAAGGCGAATAAGGACCGAACACCAGTTGAGTCGCCCGGACTCGTGCCTCCGGAACAAGCCCGTTCGCAACGGATCCGCGCAAGCGCACCTTGAGGTTGTCACGCGCTCCCTCATCGGGCGTCAGAACGACGATCTTCGCAAAAGAGAGTTCGCGGATCTCGACGCCATTCCGATGGAGGTGCGGGTGAACGGCGAGACCTTTTTCCCCATCCCGAGGTTTTCTCTGTGCGGGTCGTCAGGCGGCTTCGAGACTCTGGCGCCGATGGCGCCAATAGGCAGTTTCCAGAATTTTTAAGATGGATGCGGACCTGCAATTACGCTCGGCGATAGCACTTGCTCGTGACGGTGTTCGAATGACTCGCTCAGTCCGTCATCGGCCCCTACGACCGTGGTCGAACAACTGGCGGTAACGGGTCGATATGACTCATTCGCCACGTGCATAAGCGGCCATCCGTTACCACGAAGGCGATCGGAAGAGGTCGACCACTCGGCTTATGACAGATGTGAGAGAGGAGCGGTGATAATCGGCCATTATCGCTGCCCCGGTATTGCGCGCGACTGTTTCGATTTTCTCAACAGGCATCGCTGATATCGGATTTCAGCGCGCGGCCGTGGGACATCACATTTTTCTCTCCAAGCCGTCGGGCCGCGTGACTCTGTATTCGTCTGGCGTGAGATTGACCGGCGATTCGATTACTTCTCACGCTATGTAGGTGGTTCGATTCCGCCTCGCCGCGGTAGTAACGTCGCCAGGGCGGTTCAGCGCATCCTTTGGCGAAACCGGAAGTCCTTCATCATCGCTGATCCAGCCATTTGGGAAGTGAAACCATGCGACAATCTTTCCGGAATCGGCGAGCGGAGCGAGCTCAGCAAGAATCTCGCGAACGACGAGTAGCCGGCTCACAACACGAATCGAATTGATAAGCCGGGAAGTACTCGTGGTTGTTTATTTTTGCACTGTAGATGCAGCCGTCATGCTTCTAGTCGCTTACTTGCTGCGAAGTGTCGGAAGATGAGTGTTTCCGTTTCTCATTTATCTGCTCGGCGGTCAGCAATTCAGGGTGACCGGGCTCTGCAAGCCACGTTTTCAAAATGGGCGGCGTCATTCCACGGAGCCTTACGCTGGAGGTGTAGTGCGTTCGACTTGGTCAGGAACGCCTCGCGGAGCGGCAATAATGCCGGGATTCACCGGGATTCCTTGCGATGCGAAAAGGAGAGACCTCACCGCTGCCGGTCCAGACAGGGTCCGGCTGATGTCGTATGAAAATCGCTGCCAGGTCTTCACGGAAGCTTCCCGGTGACGTCTTACGATTGACAGGTGAATGCGTGCGACGCAGATTAATTTTTGCATACGCTAACAAAAAAGGTAGGGGCTATTTTTTCAGCAACATCGCGCACAAGTTTCATTTCCCCGTACGACTCGGTCGAAGTTCAATTTCCGTTGAACCAAGTGATAAGAGGTGTCGAATTATCGGAAAATCTCGCTGCATGATCGCTTCCACATGTGGTTTGAGCAAAAATAACAGCTATATTGCCAAGAATACTTATCCTAATAGCGCGGAATTTTGAGAACTTGCGATGGATTTTCGTGCGCTCACGCAAGTAAAGTTGCGTCTAAACGGCAAGCAAAGTTGTGTCGATCGGTTCAGGATTATCTTTATAGTCGTATGGTGAGTCGTGTTTTCACGGCAAACCCGATCGCGCGGACGACAGGGTTTGCCATCGGGTTCCGGCTAGGTATCGTCGCTGCCAGTGCGTTCTATCTCCGCTCGATGTGATCCTGACTTGCGTGCGCTGATAGTTTACCTATCTGCTGAGCCTGCATGATCTGAAGGAGATGATGGCGAAGCGCGAGGTTTCGGTCGATCATTCGACCGCCCACCGCTGGCCATCAAGCTGCTGCCGGTACTGGAGAAAGCGTTTCGCCTACGCAAACGACTGGTTGGCAAGAACTGGCGCATGGACGAGACGTACATCCGCGTCAAGGGGGAATGGCCGCATCTTTTCCGTGTCGTCGACAAGGACGGTAATACCGTGACTTTCTGCTGCGCGCCCATCGGGACAGGCCTGCGACCCGGCGTTACTTTGAGAAGGCGATCACTCATAATCGAGTGTCCGAAACGGTAACCATCGACAAAAGCGGTGCCAATCTCGCGGCTCCCGAAGCAATCAGTGCCGATCGTGAAGCCCATCAATGTCCGCCCGTCAGATATCTCAACAACGTAGTCGAACAGGACCATCGGGCAATCAAGCGACGCACGCGGCCCATGTTGGGCTTCAAGAGGTTCCGCTGTGCGCGGATCTTGCTGGTCCGCATCGAACTGATGCATATGATCGCCAGAGGGCAGATGCAGTGCGCCCCCGAAAAAACCGCTCGTCCGCCGCCGATCAATTCTATTACCTTGCAGCATAAGCAATACTTCGCATATCAATATCGAGTGCCCCTTGAGCCTTACTACGGCAAAGCTCTTTTGCGTCCGCACTACGGGTGCGATCGCGCTTACTCCGCCTACACCAGCCAGTCTGCGATCCTGATTCGCGCGTAGTGGTCGACCAGCAGCGCGGCAAACAGCAGCGCGAGGTAGATGATCGAATGCTGGAACGCCTTGCGCGCGAACGCATCGGAATAGCGCGTGTAGAGCTTCCACGCATAGCCGACGAACACCGCGCCGAGCGACACCGCGACTACCAGATACAGCACGTCGCTCATCCCCGAGATGAACGGCAGCAGCGTAACGGGGAACAGCACGATTGAATACAGCAGAATGTGCAGACGCGTGTACGCCTCGCCGTGCGTATTCGGCAGCATCGGCAGCCCGGATTTCGCGTATTCCTTGCGCCGGTACAGCGCCAGCGCCCAGAAATGCGGGGGCGTCCACACGAAAATGATCAGCACGAGGATCCACGCGTCGCCGGGCACGTGACCGGTGACGGCGGCCCAGCCGAGCGCCGGCGGCATCGCGCCCGAGGCGCCGCCTATCACGATGTTCTGCGGCGTCGCCGGTTTCAGGAAGATCGTGTAGATCACCGCATAGCCGATGAAGGTGGCAAGCGTGAGCCACATCGTCAATGCATTGGTGAACGTGCAGAGGGTCCAGACACCGAGCGCGCCAAGCACGAACGCGAACGTCAGGATGCGCAGCCGCGAGATTTCGCCGCGCGCCGAGGGACGCCGTGCGGTGCGCGCCATCTTCGCGTCGATCTTCTGTTCGATCAGGCAGTTCAGCGCGAATGCCGCGGCCGACAGCAGCCAGATGCCTACGGTGCCACCGAGCAGAACTGGCCATGGCACCAAGCCGGGCGTCGCGAGGAACATGCCGATCACAGCGCAGAACACCGCGAGGCAGGTGACACGCGGCTTGGTCAGCGCGACGTATTGGGACAGTGGCGTGCCGCTGCGGGCATCGAGCGTGGTGGTGTTCATGGATCGCCAACGCAGCGAGCCGCCGCCGTGGTCCCGCAGGAGTTTCTCCGCAGCGCCGCGCGGAGCGGCAGCGCGGCCCGAACGGGCGCCGCAATCGGAGCGGACATCTGGATGGATCGACGGTCGATGCCCGGTCGCGTTCTCGTTGTAAATGAAATGCGCACGATACTGCCGTAACGCCCTACAACGAAAGAGCCATTTTCGCGAGAGTTTGCGCCTGCGCAAACGAAGCGCACGCATTGTTTCCCTGACACTGCGAAACAGTATTTAACTGTTGTTCCTGTGCGTCGCCACTTCTCCATATCGCTGTCCGGCTCGGCCCGCTCTGGGCCTTGCTGATTTCCTGAGCATTTATCAAGTGTGCTGCGGCGCAATGTCGCAGCCGATTCGCTTGACCCTGATTCCTTGATTATCCGCAAAGTCGATTCCTTAGCCGAGCCCCTAAGATTCGGTCGTTGTTGGGGTTTGACCACCTGATCTAAAGAAGGAGAGCGATGTGGAGGCCAGGGAAATGAAGAAGCGGATCCTTCATAGGGCATCGAGCCTGATTCGCTTCGCACCGTTGATGATGTTATCGGGGTGCAAGCTGGAACTGCTCGATCCGAAGGGCAGTATAGGCATGGCCGAGAAGCAGTTGATCGCAACGTCCACGTGGGCGATGCTGATCGTGGTGATTCCGGTGATCCTGCTCACGTTGCTGTTTGCGTGGCGTTACCGGGCGAGCAATACAGAGGCCGAGTACCGGCCTAAATGGGCGCACTCGACCCTCATCGAAGTGGTGATCTGGACGATTCCGAGCCTGATCATTCTGTTCCTCGCGATTCTGACGTGGAAAACGACACACGAGCTGGATCCGTACAAGCCGCTCGCATCCGAAGTGAAACCGATCAACGTCGAGGTCGTGGCGCTCGATTGGAAATGGCTGTTCATTTACCCGGACCTGGGCATTGCGACCGTCAACCAGCTCGCGTTCCCGGTCGACACGCCGGTCAATTTCACGATCACGTCGGACTCTGTGATGAATTCGTTCTTCATTCCGCAACTCGGCACGCAGGTCTACGCGATGGCAGGGATGCAAACGCGTCTGCATCTGGACGCAAACGAGCCCGGCGACTTTGCCGGCATGTCGGCGAATTTCAGCGGCAAGGGCTTTTCCGACATGAAGTTCCGCGCGCTGGCGAAGTCACCGGCCGATTTCGCCGCCTGGGTAGCGCAGGTTCGCGCATCGAAGGACAACCTCGACATGAATCGCTATAGCGTCGTGTCGGAGCCGGAAGAGAAGGCGACGGTCGGCTATTTCTCGTCGGTCGACCCGAAGCTGTTTCATAACATCATCGCTCGCTACAACAATGGCCACGTCATGGATCCCAAAGACGCCATTTGCGCAGTGAAGGGGTAAGGTATGTTCGGAAAACTTTCACTCGACTCGATTCCGTATCACGAGCCGATCATCATGATCACGGCGGCAGTGATCGCCGTGGTCGGCTTGTCGGTACTGGGTCTGATTACCTATTTCGGCAAATGGCGTTACCTGTGGACCGAATGGCTCACATCAGTCGATCACAAGCGCATCGGCGTCATGTACATCGTGGTGGCGCTCATCATGCTGGTGCGCGGGTTCGCCGACGCGGTGATGATGCGCACGCAGCTCGCGCTGGCGATGGACTCGCCCGGCTATCTGCCGCCGCATCACTATGACCAGATCTTCACGGCGCACGGCGTCATCATGATCTTCTTCATGGCGATGGCGTTCATGGTCGGTCTGTTCAATCTGATAGTGCCGTTGCAGATCGGCACGCGCGACGTCGCATTCCCGTTCCTCAATTCTTTGAGTTTCTGGATGACGGCGATCAGCGCGGTCCTGATCAACATCTCGCTTGTGATCGGCGAATTCGCGCAGGTCGGCTGGCTCGCGTATCCGCCGCTGTCGGAGTTGCAGTTCAGTCCGGGCGTCGGCATGGACTACTACCTGTGGAGTCTGCAGCTCTCGGGGGTCGGCACGCTGCTCACCGGCATCAACTTCTTCGTCACCATCGTCAAGCTGCGCGCGCCGGGCATGACGTGGATGAAGCTACCCGTGTTCACGTGGACCGCGCTGTGCTCGAACGTGCTGATCATGGCCACGTTCCCGATCCTCGCGCTGACGCTGGCGCTGCTCGGTCTCGACCGTTACCTCGGCATGCACTTCTTCACGAATGACGCTGGCGGCAACGCGATGCTGTACCTGAACCTGATCTGGGCCTGGGGCCACCCCGAGGTGTACATCCTCGTGCTGCCCGCGTTCGGCATCTATTCGGAAGTGGTAGCGACGTTCGCGAAGAAGCCGTTGTTCGGCTACAAGACGATGGTCTATGCGTCGTGCGCGATCATGGTTCTGTCGCTGCTGGTCTGGCTGCACCACTTCTTCACGATGGGCTCGGGCGCCGACGTCAATGCGTTCTTCGGTATAGCGACGATGGTGATCGCCATCCCGACTGGTGTGAAGGTGTTCAACTGGCTGTTCACGATCTACAAGGGCCGTCTGCAATTCACCGCGCCTGTCTTGTGGACGATCGGCTTCATGGTCACCTTCGTGATCGGCGGCATGACCGGCGTGATGATGGCGATTCCCGGTGCGGACTTCGTACTGCACAACTCGCTGTTCCTCGTTGCTCACTTCCATAACGTGATCATCGGCGGCGTGGTGTTCGGTTATCTGGCCGGTTTCGTCTTCTGGTTCCCGAAAGTATTCGGTTTCAAGCTCAACGAAAAGCTCGGCAAGCGTGCGTTCTGGTTCTGGTTCGTCGGCTTCTACTTTGCGTTCATGCCGCTGTATGTGCTGGGCTTCATGGGGGCGACGCGTCGTCTGAATCACTATGACAATCCCGCATGGCAGCCCTTCATGATCGTCGCCGCGCTCGGTGCCGCGCTGATCGCAATCGGCGTCGCGTTCCAGGTGCTGCAACTGATCGTTAGTATCCGCGATCGCAACAAGCCGGGAAATCGCGACTTCAGCGGCGATCCGTGGGACGGCCGCACCCTCGAATGGGCGACAAGCTCGCCGCCGCCGCCGTACAACTTCGCGATCATTCCGCAGGTGCATACACTCGACGCGTTCGCCGACATGAAGGAGCGCGGCACGCATCGGCAGAAGGCGTCGGTGTACCGCGACATCCATATGCCGTCGAATACCAGCGCGGGCTTCTTTATTGCAGTGTTCAGCCTGGTGCTCGGGTTCGCAGCGGTGTGGCATATCTGGTGGCTCGCGATCGTCGGCATTGTAGGGGTATTCGCGACGCTGATCGGGTATAGCTTCCGCGAGAACGACGGCTACTACATTTCGGCCGATGAGGTCCGGCAGATCGAAGAGCGGCATGCCGCACGCACCGAGACCGAACTGGAGAACGCGTGATGCTACAAACTACTTTAGTTGCCGATCCGCATCATCATGACGCGGACCACGTCCCCTCGCAGTCGGTGTTCGGTTTCTGGGTCTACCTGATGACCGATTGCATTGTGTTCGCGTCGCTGTTCGCGGTGTTCGCGGTGATGAGCCATCAGTTTGCGGGCGGTCCCACCGGGAAGGATCTGTTCGATATCCCCGGCGTCGCGCTCGAAACCGCGGCGCTGCTGTTGAGCAGCATCACGTATGGCTTTGCGATGCTCGGCGCGCACAAGGGCAAGAAGGGCGCGTTGCTCGGTTGGCTGCTCGTGACGTTCCTGCTGGGAGCGTCGTTTCTCGTGATGGAACTGCGCGAGTTCGCGCATCTGATCGGAGAAGGCGCGGGCCCTGGCCGCAGTGCATTTCTGTCGTCGTTCTTTACGCTGGTCGCGACACACGGGCTGCACGTGACTTTCGGCCTGATCTGGATGGTGGTGTTGGCCGTGCAGGCCATCCGCGCGCCGGCGCTCGGCGAGCGCGAGCTGCGACGTCTAACCTGCCTGAGCATGTTCTGGCATTTTCTGGACGTCATCTGGATCTGCGTGTTCACCTTTGTCTATCTTGCGAGTGTGATCTAAATGGCACAACACCTTGCTTCTCATGCAGGCGAGAGCCACGGCAGTGTCGGCAGCTATATCGTCGGTTTCGTGCTGTCGGTGATCCTGACGGCCGCCGCGTTCGTCCTCGCGACGAACGGCGTGCTGACTGGCAATCATGCGCTGCTCGCGATCGCCGGCCTCGCGCTCGTTCAGATCGTCGTACACCTGGTGTTCTTCCTGCACATGAATAGTTCGTCCGCACAGCGATGGAACGTTACGGCATTCGGCTTTACGGTATTGACTGCGGTGATTCTGATCGGCGGGACGCTGTGGGTGATGCATAACGTCGCGATGAACATGATGTCGCGCTAATCGCAAGGGGGTTCTCCGCTAGAAGTGGCCCCCGTTTTCCTTGGCCGGGATGAACTGATCCCGCAAAGTTGGACAGCTTGGGGGCGGCTAGGCCGTTTGGGGCTGATTCGCTTCAGTTTCCCAAGCCTATTGCAATGTTAGTGTCGTGTCCTTCATGAGCCTTCGGTTATAGACCGAAGGCTGTGCTACCGGGCGAATTCGCCCGGTGTCAGGTCATTGAGTGCGATGTGAGGCCGGCTTTCATTGCAGTTCCGCCGTCATGCGTCGATCTTGCGTTTCGCCTCCGTCAGAGACTCGAGCCAGTGTTCAGGCATTCGTCGCGCAACGAGAGATTGAACAGTTGGATCAAGCTGTTGTCGGTGGGCTTGCCAGGACGGCTGAAGTCGGTCTGTACCTTGTAGTGGTACGCCTACAAGTCCCAGCAGACGGCCAGAGAACTGGCTGACTTTATCGGCGGACAGGCACCGTGCCGCCTGACGTTGCGCGACCAGCCGGTTCGATACAGCCACAACATTCTCTGCGAGCGACTGCGGTCCGACTTCGGTGGCGGGTTGGTCCCAAGCTGTGCCTCAATTTCGACGGTGTCCTTCGTTTGGAGGGGGCGTGGCATTTCCCCTGGTCTTCATGCGAGTCGATTGCGCGAGGAGCTACGTCGTTCGGTATCGGCAGTCGCGCGGGCGTGTGATGCATCTCGTCCCACGCTAATGCAGTGGGAAAAAGGGACGTTCCCAAAGGCGCTAACTGTTGAGTGTCTACGAGCTTGGGAGCGCGCGCTTCTGCTCACGTCGGATCACCTGCTGACTCCTTTGGCCGCGCATCCTCGGGTGTGTGATGGCAGATGGTGCGCGGTCGTCGAGGCCGATACGCTTGAAGCGGCGATCTATCGCGTAGCGGAATGCCTTGGCGACCTGCGGACGTAACTTGATCAGACTGAAGCAAACGCTGGATGCGAGAGCCGCTCGGGATGGCGAACTGCTTGCGCACCGATACGGCATCGGCGTGCATTGCTGACAACGGCGACTATCCTTCTCTATGACGACGGGTCGCGTGCGGAAGTTCGCAAGGCAACTCGATCCATACGGCATCAAGCGGAGCGGATTTCCGGGTTCGGCCAGTTCCAGCCAGTCGACACGTCATCCTGAATCGCCGACAATGCATTGATCACGGACTCAATGAATCGTTCAGCCCTATGAAAATCGCAGCCCTTTCCGACATTCACGGCAACCTGGCGGCATTAGATGCTGTGTTGGATGACGCCCATCGGGAGGGAGCTGACGTGATCGTCAATCTCGGCGATATTTTTTCCGGCGCCCTCTATCCATGTCAAACGGCCGATCGGTTGAAGCTTCTTGGGCTGCCCACGATCAGGGGGAACCATGAAAGACAACTCCTTTCCAGCGATCCGTCTCGAATGGGCTTGTCGGACAGCTTTGCCCGCCGCTCTCTGCGGGACGATCAACTGGCCTGGATACGCGACTTGCCCACAACACTGAAACTTGGCGACGACGTGTTGCTTGTGCACGGCACGCCGGAAAGCGATTTGAGCTACTTCCTCGATACTGTGACAGAAAACGGTTGCCGGGTGGCAACGGTAGATGAGGTCGAAAGCCGCGCTGGCGACACCAACGCAACACTGATTCTCTGTGGGCACACGCATCTGCAAAGATCGATGAGACTCGATGACGGGCGCCTGATCGTAAATCCCGGCAGCGTTGGGCTGCAAGCGTACGAGGACAGTCTCCCGTTTCCACATCGTATGGAGATGGGGTCCCCACACGCTCGTTATGCCCTCGTCACGAGGAAGGGGCCGGGATGGGACGTCGTGTTTCGTGCCGTCGAATATGACTGGAATGAGGCTGCGAATGTAGCCGCACTGAACGGGCGGCCTGATTGGGAAACTGCCCTTCGAACTGGATATTGTTGAAGCTTTCGCGCGGTTTCAGTGTGGGATGTCCGTTTTCGGCAAAGGCCACCGTCGCTAGTGGGTCGATATGGAGCATTCGCCAACGGCCCAGACTCGGCCAGGAGCCGGGCGTTGGATGCGACGGGACGGGCTGCTCCCCAATCCGATCAAATGGCGCTCGGCTATGAAGCGCACGTGGGCCCTCGTGATAAATTGGATGACGGGTAGTCTGTAATCGCCGAGAGCTTATACAACCGTTCATCCTCTCGACGGAATTGGCATAGAGCTTGCAAAGGGTAGACCTCTTCCCCTCTGGAGCTTGTCGATGTCCAATTCATCTATTGCTTTTCACATGATCGCCGGTGGTCCCACGCCGGTTGCACCGTTCAGCCACGCGACGGAAGCCGACGGTTTTGTGTTCGTGACGGGGCAGATGCCCGACAGTCCCGGCGCGCCGGGCGTGTTGCCCGAAGGGATCGAAGCCCAGACGGCCAATGTCATGGCCAACCTGCAGACCGTTCTCGCGGGACTCGGCCTCGATTTCGGCGACGTCTTGGTCGCGCGGGCTTATCTCACGCGTTTCAGCGAAGACTATGCCGCCTTCAATGCGGCATATCAACGCTATTTCGCGCCGGGCCGACTGCCCGCGCGTACCTGCGTCGGCGTAACCGGCCTGGCTTACGACGCTCTCGTCGAAATCGACTTTATCGCCCGCCGTCGTGTGGACGCCACTTGAGTTGATCGCATTGCGAGGATAGGGCTAGCGGCAATCTGGATATCGCAATTGCGGGTCGCGCGGGTGCTATTCGAAAAGCTCCTTGCGCACGATTGCATGCACTCCCCAGTTGCCGTCCACCACCTGCGTGACGCCGAAGTCGATGGCCACCGAAATCAGCGAGATCGCTTCGTCTTCGGTAAGGCCTTTGGTGGTCATCAGAAAGCGGCGCGTCTTGATGAACGCGTCGCGCATCGCCTGATCGAGCGTCGACTTTTCGTAGACCTTGCTTTGGGCCTGCGCCCCGAACTCCGCGAGGTAGTTCTCGTGGCTGAATCCGTGCAGCACCCACTCGTCGGCCGTTTCGACAAGCGGGAAGGAGAGATCTGCATACGGCTTACCTTCGAGTGCATCCTTTTTGTGGAGAATCAGCTGGAAGTCGCCAGTCAACGAACATTCGATGGCTGTTCCACACAACTCCGAATCGCCTTGCGACGCGTGCGGATCGCCGACCGATAGCAGCGCGCCCGCCACGCCCACCGGCAGAAACACGCTTGCCCCGCGCGCGACGCGCCAGTTGTCCAGGTTGCCGCCGAACGCCGATGGCGGAATCGAATCGATCAGTCCATTCTGCTGCGGCGCGACCGCGATCAGCCCGAAATGCGGGCGCACTGGGATGCGCACGTCCTTCAGAATGCCGAACTGTTTGTTCACCGTCGCGTGGTCGACGGGCACGCCCGGGTAGTCGATCGTCTCGTGCACGACACCGAACGGATCGCGCTGCGGCACCCAGCGGTAGTTATAGACCGCACGTGCGAAAGTGCGTGAACGGTCCTCCTCGTCGAGTTCGTAGATCGTGACGACCTCACGAGGCTTCGGTTCCGTCAACAGTTCCCGATAGTGAAAGCCCCACCACGCTGCGGCGTTGCTACCGAACACCTTGCCCGCGAAATGTGGATTCGCACAGCGCCGCGGATACACGTCGAGAATGCGGACTTCGAGCACATCGCCCGGTTCTGCGCCCCGCACGGCTATCGGGCCGGTGCAGATATGCACGCCGAAACCTTCGCCCGCGCCGCGTCCGTAGATCGATGCGTCGATCGGACCGGCACCGCGACGATTGACATTCTTGCGATCGGCGGTCCAGTGAAAGACGCTCTCCGCACCCGGATCGCCGGCAATCATCCGCGACCAGTCGTCCGCTGCATGTTGCGTGAGCGTTTCGATCGTCACCGTGTCACCGCTTTCAACTTCGAGCACGGGTTTCAGATCGTGCGAAAAGTAGCCCCAGTGCACGGTATTCGCGTTGACGCGTAGCAGGTGATGACGTGGCCGTCCACGCGCCGATTCGCTGCGCGTGCGGGGTCGCGCAGCGTCGGGCGCACCGGTTTCGTCGTCCGCATACGGCGCGCCGGACGTCACCGCTTTGGGCAGGACCTCCGCGCTACGCGCATGAGGCGTCAGCAAGCTTTGCGCGTTGAGCGGCGATCCACGCGATACCTTGCGGACGAGATTGCGCGCGAGTTCGAGGCTTGCTTCATGGCGGAACGCGCGCGGTGTCATCTGATACTGCTCGCGGAATGCACGGCTGAAATGCGCGGGATCGTTGAACCCCCAGCGAAAGCAGATGTTGGAGATCGACATCTTTTCGTACAGCGGATCCACCAGTTCCGCCCGGCAGCGCTCGAGTCGTCGCAGCCGGATATAGGAAGAAAAGTTTTACCCCACGGTCTCGAACAGTTTCTGCAGGTAGCGCACGGACACGCGCTCTTCGCGCGCGATCGTCGCCAGGCTGAGATCGGATGCGCCGAGACGCGAATCGATCTGTCGACAGACGCGTACGAAGATTGCCGATTGCGCGGGCGTCAGCGCACGCAAACTTTCATCGCCCTGATGCGAAGAATGACTCGCCAGCAGAAACTCCGCGAGCGCGAGTTCGAGCGGACGCAATTCGCTCATGGAAAGCGTATCTAAACTCCCGGCGATCGATGTGAGAAAGCCAGCGAAGACATGCCCGATCCCGCTGTCGCCCGCGATGCGTCCGAATCGCACCGATGCGGGCGCGAGCAGGCGAGCGCCGGCCGCCGCACGCGGCACCCGCACGACGAACGCGCGAAAATCTGTCTCGAAGCTGACCGACACACGTTCGCGCGACGGCAGATAGACGAGATCGTGAACCGCAAGCGACAGCGTGCCGCGATCCGTCTGCAACCCAGCTACGCCTTCGAGATTGAGCATCACAAAGAGACTGTCGCATGCATGCGCGTTCAGTTCGATGGTTTGCGCAATGGACGTCACGAGCGTGAACTCGTAGCCGCCAATCGAAGTCTGCGTTTTCAGCGTGCCACGCAGACCATGCCGGTTGCGCGTCGTCGCCGCTGTCGCGAGGCCAAGACGCGCCAACGCTTCGCGCCACGCGCGATGCTGTTCGGCTTCTGGATACGACTCGGTCGTAAAGCGTGGCTGGTCCAACCCGGTCCCCGTGATATCGCACGCGCCTGTGCGCATGCGTTCTGTATCGTCGGGGTAAGCTCAAAGCAAGCTTTGCGCCACCATCGCGTCATTGCATTCGTATTCGTGTGGCGGCGCATCTCGCACTGCACACCGGAAGGTGGGTGACGGCCCTGCACGTTGTCGAGGCGCGCGCGCACCATCGCGGCGCGCTGCGGCTGCGCCGCGTGTTGCGTGCCGCACAACGTACACGGCGCTTATCCGCCGAACATCGCCTTGCGGATCGATCCATGCACGCCCCAGTTGCCGTCCACGACCTGCGTCACGCCGAAGTCCGCGGCGACCGACATGAGTGCAATCGCCTCGTCTTCGCTCAATTTGTGGACCGTCATCAGGAAGCGGCGCAGCTTGCGAAAGGCGTCGCGCATTGCCTTGTCGAGACTGGCATGCTGCGCGACCTCGAGTTGTGCGTTCGGTCCCAGCTCGGCGAGGTAGTTGGGGAACGTGAAGCCGTACATCGACCATTGCTCGTCGGTTTCGAGCATTGGATGCGTGAGACCTTCCAGAATCGTGCCGCCCAGATCGGCGGCTTTGTGCAGAACGAACTCGAAATCGCCGGTCAGCGAGGTTTCGATCGCCGTGCCGCCCAGTTCGCTGTCGCCTTGAGCAGCGTGCGGATCGCCGACTGAGAAATACGCGCCTGCCACGGCCACCGGGTAATACATGCGCGCGCCCTTGCCGACGCGCCAGTCGTCGATATTGCCGCCCGTGTAGCTTGGCGGAATCGAGCTGACGAACTCGGACTCGGCCGGCGCGACGCCCATCGTGCCAAAGTGCAGGCGCGCGGGCACCTTCACGTTGGGCAAGACCGATTCGCGCTTTTTCACGAGCGTATGGTCGACGCGCACGCCAGGATAGTCGATCGTCGGATGCACGACGCCATCCGGATCGGTCTGCGGCGTCCAGACATAGTTGTACACCGCGCGCGCATACGGCTCGCCGCTGGTGTCCAGTTCGAAAATAGTCACGACTTCGCGCGGCTTCGGTTCCTCGATCAGATCGTGATACTGGAAGCCCCACGATGCAGCCACATTCGAGCCGAAGCAGCGGCCACGGTAGCACGCGTTGCAACTCGGACGGGGGCGTACGTCGAGAATCCGCACTTCGAGCACGTCTCCTGGTTCGGCGCCTTCGATCGCGACCGGCCCGGTCAGCAGATGCACGCCCACGCCTTCGCCCGAGCCGAGCTTGAACGGACCGGTGTCCGGTCCCGCGCCACGGCGGGGCACCGCCTTATGTTCGCGGGTCCAATGGAACACACTTTCCGCGCCGGGGTCGCCTGCGATCATCCGCTCGTGGTCGTCGTTCGCGTGATGCGTGAGCGTTTCGATGGTTGCGCGATCGCCCGAGCGCAGCGTCAGCGCCGGGACAACGGCCTTGCTGAAATAGCCCCAGTGCACCGTATCCGGCGACACGGCAAGCGTGTGATGCTTCATGTGATGTGCACCTTTTCAGTGTTGAGTTCGTGCTATGACGCGAGTTCGAGTCGATTGTCGGCGCCCATCACCGACAGGAATCGCCGCGTCAACGGGTGCTTCGGTGCTGTGAGCATCGCGTGCGCGGGGCCTTCTTCGACCACCTTGCCGCCGCTCATGAAGACGACGCGATCGGCGACCTGATCGGCGAAGCGCAGTTGATGCGTGGAGATGATCATCGTCAGGCCGTCTTCGACCGCGAGCCGCTGTATCACGTCGAGCACTTCGCCGACCAGTTCGGGATCGAGCGCGGACGTCGGTTCGTCGAGCAACAGCACGCGCGGGTTCGGTGCGAGCGCGCGCGCAATCGCGACACGCTGCTGCTGCCCGCCCGACAGATGGCGAGGCAATGCCTCCGCGCGATGGCTCAAACCGACGCGCGCCAGCAGTTCGCGTGCGCGGCGTTCCGCTTCGGCGGGCGCGACGCCATGCACCCAGCGCAGCGGTCCCGCGACGTTCTCCAGCGCGCTCAGATGCGCGAACAGGTTGAAATGCTGGAACACCATGCCGACACCCGCGCTCGCGCGTTCGGCGGCAAGCTCGCCTGGAGTCATCGGATTGCCGTCGACGCGATAACCGATGCGCTTGTCGTCGATGCGAATCCTGCCTTCGTCCCATGACTCGAGATGGTTGATACAGCGCAGCAGCGTACTTTTGCCCGAGCCACTCGGACCCAGCACGACGACCACTTCGCCCGCACGCACCGACAGATCGAAACCGGCGAGCACGGTTTGCGCGCCGTAGCGTTTCGCAAGGCCCGTCACCTGTACTGCCGCGCGTTGCGTCGCGAACGACTCGTAGCGCGCCGCGCGATCTTCTTCGCTGCGCACGAGATGCCGTGGCGGCGGCTCGTGCGTGTCGAGCGTCGCGGCGATCTCAGCCTGTGTGGCAGCCGGCTCCGGTGCGCCGCTCACCGGCACGACTGCACCGCGCCGCCACGGCGACCAGCGCGAGCGACCACCGCGAGCCGGACTGGCCGCAGCACTGCGATCGAGATCGAGCGCCCGCTCGGCGGCGAGCTGCAGTGCCGCGATCAGGCCGGTCAGCACCAGATACATCAGCCCGGACGAGAAGAAGATCGAGAAGAAATCGAAAGTCGACGATGCGAGTTGTGTGCTGCGCAGCGTCAGTTCGTCGACCGCGATCACTGACGCCAGTGACGAATTCTTCAGCGCGCTCACCGACTCGTTGCCGAGTGCGGGCACGATCGAACGGATCGCCTGCGGGGCGATGATCCGGCGCATCAGCACGAGCGGCCCCATGCCGAGCGCCTGACCCGCGAGCACCTGGCCACGCTCCACACCGAGTACGCCCGCCCGCAGGATTTCGGCGATGAACGGCCCTTCGTTCGCAGCCAGCGCGAGACCCGCCGCGCCGATCGCCGACAGCTTCAGCCCGATGTGCGGCAGCGCGTCGTATGCGAATACGAGTTGCAGGATCAGCGGGGTGCCGCGAAAGATCACCGTGTAGGCGCGCGCGACGGCGGCGAGCGGGCCGACGCGCGACAACTGCATCGCCGCGAGCACCAGCCCGACCACGAGGCCGCCGGCCAGTCCCAATAACGTCACCGAAATCGTGAAACCAATACCCTTCAGCAGATAGGGCATGGTCAGGTAATGCAGGAAGAGTTCCATCGCAGGCGCGCGTTCCGATACTGATTACTTCGAGACGATCAGCTGCGGTGTCGCCTCGTTCTCGACGCCAAGCGACCACTTCTTCAGCAATTCCTTCTCAGTGCCGGCTTTCTGGATCGCGACCAGTGCGGCCATGACGGCGGCGCGAAACTCGGGCTTATCCTTCGGCACTCCGATGCCGACGAAGTACGGCAGCGTCACCGCGGTAGCCTTCTCGAGCTTGTCCGGATACGCCTTCACCGCCTGATCGACCGTGTTCACGTCGTTGATGTAGGTGTCGGCGCGGCCCGCGAGAATCGCCTGAATGCAGTTCGCGTTGTTGTCGTATAGCTGCACGGTAGCTTCCGGCTTACCCTGTGCCTTGCAGCTTGGCGCGAGCGCCTGGATCAGCGGCACCTCCACGTAGCCGGTGTTTTCGGCCGCCGTTGTGCCGCACAGCGATGCATTGATCCCGCTGATCTTCTTCGGGTTGCCCTTTGCGACGAGCACGCCGTCGAACACCTTCGAGTAGGTGATGAAGTCGGCAGCCTTCGCGCGGTCTTCGGTTGCATAGATATCGGAGATCACGATGTCGGCTTGCCCGCTTTGCAGCGTCGTGAGCAGCGCGGCGAAAGTCACCGGCTTGTACGCCATCGTAAAGCCGAGGCACGAGCCGATCGTTTCACCGAGGTCGATATCGAAACCGACGTATTTGCTCGGATCGTTCGGGTCCAGCGCTTCGTAGCCGGGCGTGTGCGGGTTGATCGCATTGGTCAGCGTCTTGCCCTTGAACTGCGGATATTTCGCCTGCAGCGCTTTGCATTCGGCGGGTACGGTAGCTGAGGCTGCATGCGCATGTTCCGGCAAGACGATGGCCAGCAGGCACGCCGCAGCGGCGGCCAGTTCGCGCCACCGGCGCATTGTTGCGATGATCGTGGTCAGCATCCGGGAACTCCTGTCCAGTGCGGCGCGCGTGGACGGCGACCCCATGTACGCCGTGCTGCACCGCTTGTCACGAAGCGTACGCAGTCGAAATTGTGGGAACTTGTACGGTTGCGCACAAAGACTTGTACGGAGGCGAAGTGGGGTGGCGACCGAAGCGCGCGTGACACTCCGCTCGGACGGCACGGCGCTTGCGCAATGTGGGCTTCAGGATATCGGCACAGGTACGTACACGATCGTTGCGCAAACCGTCAGCGAGTTGACGGGATTGCCGCTCGACAAAGTGGAAGTGGAGCTTGGCAGTTCTTCGTTTCCTGCTGGGCCGGTGTCGGGCGGTTCGTGGGCGATTGCGAGTGCAATGTCGGCAATTGCTGGCGCCACGCGCGAAGCGCTCAAACGCATCAGGCAGTACGCGACTGCCGACTCTGCTGCATTCGCGGGAACAAAGCCGGATGCGCTGCAGGTCAGCAACGGAACATTGTCCGCGAACGGAAAATCAGTGACGTTCGCCGATATTCTCACGAGCCAGCGGCTTGCGCGGGCGGAGGGATATTTCCACAGTGACGGCGCGGACATGTCGAAATATTCGTTTCGCTCCTTCGGCGTGCATTTCGTCGAGGTGCGCTGGGACCCGGGCATCTCCCGCCTGCGGGTCGCGCGGGTGGTGAGTGCGATCGATGTGGGCAAGGTTGTGAATCCATTGGCGGCGCGCAATCAGGTCGAAGGCGGCATCGTGATGGGTATCGGCATGGCGATGTTCGAGGCTGCGGAATTTGATCCGCGCAGCGGGTTGCCGGCCAATAACAACTATGCCGAGTACGTCGTGCCGGGCCATGCGGACCAGCCTGAAATCGATGTAATCCTGCTCGATTACCCGGACTATCACCTGAGTGAATTCGGTGCACGCGGTATCGGGGAGATTGGCGTGACGGGGCTGGCAGCAGCGGTCGCGAATGCCGTTTTTCATGCGACGGGAAAGCGGATCCGCAGCTTGCCGATTACCCTGGACAAGTTGATGGATGGCATTCCTGCCACATCCGTCTGAGTCTCGGTGTGAATAGGCCATCGGAGCGCGGCGTCGGCATCGCGTCGCATCGCGATCGACGAGCCGTATCAAGAACCGTAGAGGCGTGAATGATGCAGACAGTCGATCTGGAGGTGCTTGAGGCCGCCGCCCGGTGGCTGAAAACGGGCCACCGCGTGATGCTCGTCACCGTAGTGAAAACGTGGGGTTCGTCGCCTCGTCCCGAGGGCGCCATGCTTGCTGTGCGTGACGATGGCATCGTTGTCGGTTCTGTGTCAGGAGGCTGCATCGAGGACGACCTCATCGTGCGCCTCGCTGCATCTGACGCGTCGCAATGGAAAGCTCCAGAACTGGTCCGTTACGGGCTTAGCGCTGAGGAAGCCCATCGGTTTGGCCTGCCGTGTGGTGGGACCATAGAACTCGTGCTGGAGCCGTTGGGTTCCAACAGCAAGATCGAAAACGTGCGGACTGCGATCCAGAACGGGCAACTTCTGCTGCGCACCTTATCGATGACTACGGGCGTCGTAAAGCTTCGAACTGCGACGGCAAAGGATAGTCTTTCTTTTGATGGACACCATCTGTCGACTGTGCATGGGCCACGGCACCGGATGCTGGTGATCGGGGCCGGTCAGCTGTCACGCTATCTTTGCCAGATCGCGACCGGCCTCGATTACCAGATTACCGTGTGCGACCCGCGTATGGAATATACGTCTACGTGGGATGTACCCGGAACCACGCTCGTTCACACCATGCCCGACGATACAGTTCAGAGTATGAGGCTCGACACGCGCTCGGCCGTGATGACACTCACGCACGATCCCAAGCTTGATGATCTCGCGTTGATGGAGGCGCTAAAGACACCGGCGTTTTACGTAGGGGCACTTGGTTCGCGCCGCAACAACGCGGCTCGCCGTGAAAGGCTGAAGGAGTTTGACGTAACTGAGCCCCAGCTTGCACGCCGGCGAGGGCCTGCGGGCCTCTATATCGGAAGCCGAACGCCTCCCGAAATAGCGTTGTCGATCCTGGCGGAAGTCACTGCTGCCAGGAACGGCGTGACCGTTCCTTCAACTATGCGGGTCGGCGAAGCCAAGGCAGGCGCGATTTCCGACGACGCCCGGTCAAGGGCCGTCCCCGCGCGGGTGTCGCCAAACAGTGATTATTTTGTCGTTGATAGACGCCAATCCGGCTAGCCGACATCGCGATTTGCATTCTTTTGTTCCGACGATGCGCTGTCGGTGACGAGTTTTGGAACATCTAACATGTCGACATGGCTCTCTCTGTTCGCCGTCCTTTTTGTAGTGATTTCAGCGGCTTCGCTGTTGGTGTTTCAAGCCTATACAGGCGTGCCATCATTGCCGTCGAGCGCTAGTGAAGCCGCGGATGTGATCGCCCTGCTGCGACGAGCCGGGCTAAAGGATCGCGCAAAGATATACGACCTCGGGAGTGGGTGGGGAACCCTGGTCGTAGCCTTGGCGCGAGCATTCCCGGCGGCCGAAGTTCATGGAATTGAAGTGTCGCCGCTTCCGTACCTGGTGGCGCGCGTGAGGACGTGGAAACTCGCAAATGTCTCGCTGATCTACAAGGACTTCACTAAGGCTGCTCCAGGCGATGCAGATGCGGTTACATGCTATCTCATGACAGATACTATGCGCGGTGTCGCCCGCCTGCCCGATGCGACGCTTGCAGCTGGCACGCTCGTGGTCTCGATTACTTTCTGGTTCCGGGGGCGCACAGTCTGTGCGACGAGGCAGGCGCCAATGCGTGGCGCTGTGGCCCTGTATCAGTGGCCAGCGCTTGCTGCTGTATCTCCTGAAATAACTTCCTCGGTTGCGTCGATTTTTTCGACGTCGTGAATCAGATGGCTATATTCAGTTTCGAAGCGACGGGGACAAGGTGGGAGATCGAGACAGCCGATCCAATAGGCCACCTGCTGCGAGCCCAGATTCATGGGCGTATCGCGGAATTCGACGCGGTCTACTCTCGCTTTCGGACGGATTCGCTTGTGTCCAGCATCGCACGGAATTTTGGAGGAAGAATCCACCATGAGTTTCAGGCTGCTGGGGTCGGCGCTCAATTGCGAATCTCCGACAGTTGGATGAACCCGTCCCACGCAGGGTGGAACACCTCTTCGTCGATCCGCACCAGCGCTTCGTCGACCCATTGTGCGTGGCGCGCATCGATTGAACAGAGCGCGTTAAATTTCGCATCTATTCTGCTAATCACTAGCGCGGCAGGATGCGGATCTTGTCGTTTATTTGGGGGCCGGTAACTCTCTCGTTCAGGACCAATTCGAACAGTTGTCCCGACGACTAACGGTTGAAGTTCCCCATGTGCACAACTGAGCTGTCCACAACGCAAGGGTGTGGACAGCCGCCTGCGGCGCTTGCCCCATAGAGAAAAAAATGCTGAACACCTAACGTTCAGATCGTCAGACAGTTGGTCATCAGCGACCGGCGGGTCCATGTCAATAGGTCAATAAGCTGAACCTAGTCGTGTGTAATCTAAATACCCCAAACTAATGCGTACGATAGAATTATTCGGCCACGACGGCACGACGGCACGACGGCCGCGCGCCCTGAAGCCGACGTGCCGTGGATGCCCACATCACGCAGGTTATATCGGAGAGTTTATGCATAACGTTCGAAGAGCACTGTGTGCACTGCTGCTTGCTTTACCCTTTTGCGGTGTGGCACAAGCCGACATCATCGCGTCGTGGAAGTCAGTCCCGATGCCCCCGCCTCCAGAGTTGAAGACTGTCACCGTTACCGATCCAGGTCATACCGCGCTATTGCTGCTCGATTTCGACACCAGCACCTGCAACAGCAAAGAGCGTCCCACCTGTGACGCCTCACTGCCGTATATCGCCAATCTGTTGAGTAAGTCGCGCGAGGCGAACCTGATGATCGTCTACAGCCTGACCAGCACTGGCACACTGGCGGCGGTGCCGCCAGTTATCGCAGCCAATGGTGGTGAGACGGTCGTGCAATCCGGCGTGGACAAGTTCTTCAACACCGAGCTTGAAACGGCTCTGAAGAACAAGGGTATTCAAACCGTGATCGTTACCGGCACGATGGCACATGGCGCAGTGTTGTACACCGCCAGCGAAGCGGCGGTGCGCGGCTTCAAGGTAGTGGTCCCAGTTGACGGCATGTCGAGCAAAGACCCGTTCGGCGAACTCTCGACCGCGTGGATTCTCGCCAATGCTCCAGCCGGCGTGAGCAAAAACGTTACGTTGACTCGCTCCAGCATGATCAGGTTTTCACAGTAAGTGATTCTTTGTCTGCAAGATCTGTTAGCGCGATGCGGAGGAGTGCCTCTAAGGGCTTCTACGCCTCAAAAGCCGCTCCGAATCTATAGGCCGATGTCCTTTTTCGCTTGCCGTTCGTGTTCGGAATTCAACCGGCGATACAATCAACGAGACACTACAACTCTCACGTGCCAATGATACAAATCTGCCATCCAGCATTGAGCGATGCGCATGAGCTACTCGCGTTCGAGATGGAGAATCGCTCTTACTTCGAAGAATGGATAAATGCTCGTCCCAACGAGTACTACGACGCCACCGCTGTGCGCGAAGCGATTGGATCAGCTATGGCAGATGCGGAAGGCGATCGAGCTTACCAATACTTCATCCGCCTGGAGGGCACGATTATCGGTAGAGTGAACCTCACTACCGTGACGAGGCCTTATTTCAACAAAGCAACGCTTGGATACCGCATCGGCAAGCGCTTTGCAGGACTAGGCTACGCATCTCAAGCGGTGAAGCTGGCGATGGAGATCGCTGCGAGCGAATTAAAGTTGTCGCGGGTAGAGGCAATTGTCCGGCCACAGAACTTCGCATCGATGCGCGTATTGGAGCGAAACGAGTTCGCGGCTTTTGGAAAGGCCAGGAGGAGCATGTACCTCCATGGCGCCTGGCATGATCTAATCTATTACGAACGCCATTTTGGAGAAACAAATGAACCGCCTGCTATAAGCCGGTAGTAGCGACGGATTCTAGCGTCCTCCCACATTGCAGATCACTGCGGTTTCGCCGGACCAGTTCGTGACTGTACGGTTATGAGAACGCTGAAGGTCTGTCGTGGGTCGCACGCGAGTCGAGAGCCGAATGAATCGGCATCGGGGCGTAATCTGCCGCGTTCAGGCGCTCGACGCCGCTAGCCAGATCGTTACTGATCTGTGCGGTTCGAAACCGCAGCAGAAAAAATGCAACTGGTTACGGGGCGAATACGAGGTTGCCAGTCAACTAGGGTGAAGCCTTCTCGATCAGCCGCCAGAGTCCGGTTAGCGAGCGTTGATCCAGGCGATGCAACTCGCAGCCCACACGAGTCCATCCTCTTTCCCGATCTACCGAGACCCAGCGAACGTTGACACCGACGGCAAGGACTATCTCATCGTCGTCGATTGGAGGCGAATGCAACCACCCTGATACCGTCTCGCCATGCGAAAAAACGCCGCTCCTTGCATAAAGAAGTGCGCCATGTGGACTCAGATCCGCCACACGGGCGAGGCCCCGGCCATCTTTATTCAGAAGTAGCGGAGGGAACAACATCGGGGTACGCACCTCTCGACGCAAGTCCATTCCGTTCCCCATAGCTATACCCTCGCTTTCATTTGTTTTACTGTGAGCGGGAACCGCAGCGTGATCTGCAAATCAGGCAAGCCTCTCTCAGACAGTAAGAGTAGGTAAGAACTTAGCCTGAAGTATTTAATTAAAGCGAGTGTACGACATTCTCCCGTTCAGGTGATATGCCGTCAGTACTCTGCATGGGGATTTAATAGTGTTATTTCGGCGGCGCGGTCAGTAGCGCGCGTGCATTTCAGCCTGAGGCACTCTAGGCAGCCGAGCGAAGCGCATCTTTTGTGTATATTGGCACTCGGCCGGTTCTAAGCCGAATATACGTTGGCTCTAACTCTATTGCCTATTTTTATTCCCATTGATCCGGGGAAAATCGCCGCGGGAGAGTCAGTTGATCAGAGGGATTCCATGAGCCGTGCTTTGGACGCTTGCATTGCAAGCAATGCGCGGCGAGCTGCTCACATCCGCAGCGTCGAAAGCTACACCGCACTCTCCAACTTCTCCTTCCGCAATTTCGCATAAACCGCCCGTCCGCCTTCAATCGACAGCACCGCATCCGCCATTGCCTGCACGGTTTGCGGATCGTGCGTGATGAACAGCATCGCGATGCCCGACGTCCGTTGCAAAGTCGAAAAGAGGCGCAGCACGCTTTGCGCAATCAGCGGGTCCAGCGCCGACGTCGGTTCATCGCAGACCAGCACCTTCGGCTCTGCCGCAAACGCACGCGCAATGCAGACTCGTTGTTTCTGGCCGCCCGACAGCTGATGCGGATAGCGGTCCAGAAGGTCCGCGCTCAATTCAACCTGCCCGGCAAGCGCGACGATCCGGCGCTCGCGTTCGACGCCGCGCAAACCGAAATAAAACGTCAGCGGCCGGCCAATCGCTTCACGAATCGTGTGCGCGGGATTCAACGCTACGTCCGGCAATTCGGCTACTTTGCCGCCGAACATCAGGTGCCGTGGCTGCGCTTTGACGGGTCGCTCAACTGGAAAGTGCGCGGTGCGCCGGGGTCGCTGCCGGGCGTGCACGAGCATCTGCAGAAGCTTCATTACGATACGAAATGGCTCGATGCCAGCGAGGCCGTCGCCATCGAACCTGCGCTGTCGCTCGATGCATTGGGCGACGCGCGCGTATTGCATGCGGCGGCCGAAGGCTGGATCGATCTTCCAGCATGGCTCGCCGCGCTGGAAGCATCGTTGTCGGCGACGGGGGCGAAGCTCGTCGAGATCGACGGCGATGCGCGTGTTTCGCTCCTCGGCGGCCGCGCGAACGGTTTGCGTTTGCCGGACGGCTCGTTGCTGGAAGCCGATGCCGTTGTGATCGCGGCGGCCGTAGCGACACCCGACGTGCTCGCTGAAGTCGGCGTAACGATTCCAGCCGCGACGAACCGCGCGCTGCTCGTGCACGCGCGAAGCACGAGTGCCGGGCCGAAGTCGGTTCTGCGCGGCCCCGATGTGGCCATCCGCACGCGCGCGGACGGCGCGCTCGTCCTGGATGCCGAGTGGGCCGACGAGGCCGTGCGCGAAGACGGTCCGAACCACTGGTCGATCGACGAGGGGGTCGTCGCCGACGTGCTAGGCCGTGCGTCCGCGATATTGGCCCGGCAGCCCGCGCTGAGTCTGATCGATACGGGAGTCGGCTTACGTCCGGTTCCAAGCGATCATTACGCGGTCGCGGGTGCGATCGACGCCGTGCCGGGCGCGTTCGTCGCCTTCTCGCATAACGCCGCGACGCTGGCACCGGCGATTGCCGAAGCGCTGGCGCCCGAGATTCTTGGCGAAGGCCGCGCTGCGCAGCTGGATCCGTTTCGCCCTGCGCGGTTCGATGCGGCGGCGCGGTCCTGAATGTCCGACCGTGTGAATGGCGGGACGCGGCCAGCATCGAGCCAGGCGCGATGTGCAGCCGACGCCCGTCATCGGCATTCACACACGCTGCTCTAAACCACGCCACACCGCCTGGCCGATTTTGTCCTCAACGTGACCGTAAATGCTCTGGTACTGATACTGTAGGGCCGATAAGATCAAAGCTTCTTACATGGAGGAGGTCAAAAATGTCCGAAGCTACACCGCGCCGGTCCGCTCTCATCGTTATCGACGTGCAGGAATCGTTTCGCCAGATGCCCAACTGGTCGGATGTCGATCTGCCCGCTTTCAAAGCCGCTGTGCTGGAGCTCGAACGTGGCGCGCGAGAGGCGGGCGTCGCGGTCGTCCACGTATTTCATGTCGGTAAGGCCGGCCCGTTCAAAAAGGACTCCGGCTTCGTGAGGCCGCTGGACTGGCTGCCCGACGGTGCCGACGTCGTCTTCGAAAAGCATACGCACAACGCATTCACCGATACCGGGCTCGACCTGTGGCTTCGCCGTCAGCAGATCGATCATCTCGTGATCACGGGCATCCGCACCGAACAGTGCTGCGAAACCACGACGCGTGTTGCCTCCGACATCGGCTACTCGGTCGACTACATCACCGATGCCACACTGACGTTCCCGATGATTCACGCCGGCACCGGCCGCGAATATTCGCCCGCCGAGATCAAGGCGCATACGGAACTGGTGCTGCAGGATCGCTTTGCGCGCATCGCCAGCGTCGCGAATGTTCTGGACACGTGGCAAGCGCAGCGGTCGGCATGAAAGCGTCGATCTCCGTGTGGTTTGTGCTGACGCCGCCCGTGCTGATGCTCGACTACGCTGGGCCGGCTGAAGCGCTGCGGATGGCCGTCGATTGCGGCGCGCCGTTCGAGCTTCATCACTGCGGTCCGCTCGCGCGGGTCGCGACGTCGATCGGCACGTTCATCGACGGGCTCGAAGCGCTGCCCGCTGTTTTGCCCCCGCGCAGTCTCGTGATGGTGGTCGGCACGACGGAATCGCCGGAGCCGGGCATCAGCGCTCCGTTCGATGCGGTCACACACTGGCTGCGCACGGCTCCGCGCGAGGACACGCGGATGGCCAGCATCTGCTCGGGGGCGTTTCTGCTCGCGCGTGCGGGCCATCTTGCCGGGCGCCGCTGCACGACGCACTTCGCGCTGGTCGATTCGCTGCGGCGCGAGGAGCCATCGGCGCGCGTGCAGGACGACTGTCTGTTCGTCGACGACGACGCTGTGCTGACGAGCGCCGGTATCACGGCGGGAATCGATCTGGCGCTGCATCTGATCGAGCATTACGCCAGCGCGGAAGTCGCCGCCGAGGTTGCGCGCCGTCAGGTTGTTTATCAGCGGCGCGCAGGCAACGAGACGCAGTTGTCGCCGTGGCTCGCGCATCGCAATCACATGCATCCGGCGGTGCATCGCGCGCAGGACATCATCGCGCGAGACCTGACGCGAACCTGGAGCGTGGCCGAACTCGCCGATGCCGCCTATGTCAGTTCGCGGCATCTGAGCCGCCTCTTCAGCGAGCATGCGGGCATTTCGATACTTTCCTATCAGCAGAGCCTGCGTGTCGCCCGCGCGCAGCAGTTGCTGGGCAGCCCGAATCTGACGATCGAGCAGGTGGCGGAACAGTCGGGCTTCGCGTCGGTGCGCGATTTCCGACGCGTGTGGCGGCGATATCACGAGGTGCCGCCGACCCGTTTCCGGGACGCGCAACAGGCGGTAGAGGGGGCGCTTTCGTGAGTGAAGCCGCAAGCGGGTTTGTGTGATGCAGCGGGGCAACTGATCGACGAGGAAATCTGCGACTTCGACGATACCGCGGCGACGCTGGAGAGCAGGCACGCGCTACGAGCACCGTACAGGCTGCTATGCGGGGACCTTCGCTTGGGCGTCTTGGGTACCGGCCGCGTACCGTTCGGCGTCACGCCAAGATGCGCGAGCAGCCCATCTTTTGTGCGAATGAAGGAGGCGCTGTCGGCGTCGCGTGGAGGCGGAAGATTGATATGCAAGTCCAGCGCGATCTTGCCTTCCTGCGCAGTTGCGAGAGCTTCGTTACGGAAATCGGGTGAGTCGCGAGTTTTGTCTCATGCGGAGATACTTGATCGGTCCAGACTTACCAGATCATCTCGGCGATAGCGGAGTAGGGAAGATGTCTGCTGCCGCGAACAGGATTAATTCTCAGTGGCTTATTTAATTGAAGACTAATTCTCAGACTTTATCGTTGCCACGTCATCCTAAGTAGTATCCGTGATCCATTTCATCATGAAACGAAAAGGGCGATCTGCATGCAATACGAGAACCGCTTCCATTCGGAGCATGGAATGACGAACCGCCTTCTGCCGAGGAGAAGATTGCCGATAAAGTTTCGGATAGCTCGATGCAGCACCTTTTAATTTTGCACCTGCCGTCGCGGCGGCATCTGATTCTGCACGGGAACGATGACCTGAGTTTGACGAGCTACCGGGGCTTGGCTCACGGGTGACGTCAATTGAGCCTGGGAGGGCGTCTCCGCGGCGCCGTCGTCGGAGGTCGCCTGCGCGGACTGAGCACTCGTGTTCGCAACCGCTTGTGGCGTGGAACTTCCGCTTCCGTCGCAGCCTGTGACAAACACTGCGCTGCCCACTGCAACCATCACACCTGCCGAGCCACAACTCAATATTTTCAGGAGACGATTGGCAATCATATCTGCCACCTCACTGCACTTGATGGTTATAAAAAAACAAACACAATTAACTAAACATAGCATTCCTTCGGAGTTCTTTATCTGCTGAATTTAATTCCGTCGAATGCATTAGTTCGGAGTGTTACAGACGTACAAGAAAATGATAGTTCGTCTGTGTAACCATGTGTTACGAATCTTTCCATTTCTGCGTTTGGGACTATTGTCAGTTGGACATTGGTCGACACGATCTCGACACGTCGATGATCTGAAGCGACCGCAACCGAAGCGGGTGGCGCCATGAGTATTCGATATGCAGTCGCGATCCTTCTTGGTGCTGGTGTTGTCGTTGCTTACTCCGCGCCGCCACTTACGCCATCGACCGAAGCTCAAGTGAGTGTCATTGTCCAGTCGCTACTCAGCCAGATGTCATCGGCGCAGAAAGTGGACTACATCAGCGGTACTGGCGCCTGGGATGTGAAGCCCGTACCGAGTTTGGGCCTGCCGCAAATCAAGGCGAGTGACGCGGGACTTGGCGTGCGGTTAGCGACGCCGCCGGGGGTTGCCTATCCGGCTGGTCCTGCGCTTGCATCGACGTTTAACTCTGATCGCGCTAAGGAAGTGGGCGTCGCGCTCGGGCTGGAGACGCGCTTGAGCGGCTTCCAGCAAATAGCCGGTCCTGGCATGGATATGTATCGCACACCTTATGCGGGCCGTTCGTTCGAGTATGTCTCGGGAGAGGATCCTTATCTCGGCGCAGTGCTGGCCGCAGCGGAAATCAACGGCATTCAGTCGCAAGGAGTCTGGGCAGACGCTAAGCACTATCTCGCCAATGAACAGGAGGTCAACCGCTTCAGCTTGATGGAGACCGTCAGTGAGCGCGCGCTGCGCGAAATCTATCTGGTCCCATTCGAATCGTCCGTGAAAAATGCGAACGTAGCCGTCGTGATGTGCGGGTTCCAGGGGCTTAACGGTGCCGATCCGGTCTGCGAGAATAGCCACGTCATTCAACAGGTGCTCAAAAACGAATGGGGCTTTAGAGGATTCGTCGAGTCCGACTACGCCGCATTGAAACACACGCTGCCCGCCGCGCTTGCCGGCGTGGACATGGAGCGTCCGTCAGCATCGCTTTTCGCGCCAGAGGCATTGAGTCCCTATATCTCGAGCGGCCAGATAACGCAAAGCCTTATCGATGACAAGGTAAGCCGCATCCTCGGTCGCGTGGTTGCCTACGGGTTCAACAATGGCGTGCCCGCAGCGACAAACGTGTCGCATCCTCCGTTTGCCGAACGCGCTGCGCTCGACGTGGCGCGAGAAGGAATCGTGTTACTCAAGAACTCCGGAAACCTGCTGCCTCTCAGCCGCAGCAGCGTCAAAAGTGTTGCCGTGATTGGCGAGCTGGCGACGGGTCAACCGCCTACTGGATATGGCAGTGCAAACATTATCTCGCCTGTCTATATCAGCGAGCTGAGCGGTCTGCAACAGATTGCCGGCGGTGCGCGGGTCGACCTGATCGATGCCATGACGCTGGACCCGTCGCGCAGCGTATGGACTACCACCAGTGGGACAGCAGGCGTTCAGGCGCAGTATTTCAGCAATGCGACCTGGAGCGGAAGTCCCGTGCTGACTCGCATCGAACCGAACATCAATCTGGTGACGGCCGGTGCATCGACAGGCAGCGGAAGTACTACCACGACCGGGCCAGGAAGCGGCACAGGTACGGGCAGCGTGACAGGCAGTGCAACGGGGACTGCTACCGGACCCGCCACCACGTATGGCAGCGGAGGAAGCACGTCAACCCCCTCGTCTGCGCGTTGGATCGGTGTCGTAACACCGACAGTCACGGGAGCGCACGTTTTCAAGGCAAGAGCAGATGGCGCAGTTCGTCTTTACGTCAATGGGCAGCTAGTTCTCTCCAATGGAGACGGCAATCCACTGCCTGGCAATTCTATTCCGCCCACCATTCCGTCGAGCGCTCGGGTCTTGCTGCAAGCGGGCCAGAAGTACACGGTGCAATTCGATTACTCTCCACGGTCTGGGTACGTTGGCGTATTTGGAGGGTTCCTCGGAGCGCAATTGAGTTGGGCGTCTCTCGTGCCCCCTCCCAACCTAAACAGCTATGACGCGGTTATTGTCGCTGTCGGAAACAGCTACGAATATGAAGGTGAGGGTTTTGACCATCCGTTCACGCTTCCAGAGTTTCAGGACGAGTTGATATCCAACCTTTCTAACGTCAATCCGAAGACTATTGCGGTAGTGCACGGTGGCACAGGTCTCGACATGCATTCGTGGATAGGGCAGGTCGGCGGCGCACTTCATGCGTGGTACCCAGGAGAGAACGGAGGACAGGCGTTGGCCGAAATTCTCTTTGGCGACGTGAACCCCTCCGGTAAGTTGCCTATCACTATCGAGCGCAGTATCACTGACAACCCGACTTATCCGAACTACCCGCAGTACTCAAATTCTCTCGACTTCGATGCGATGACCTACACCGAGGACATTTTCGTTGGCTATCGTGGATTCGAGAAGAACAACCGCACGCCACTCTTTCCATTCGGTTTCGGGTTGTCCTACACGACGTTTTCTTACTCGGGGCTGAGAATCTCCCCGCAAGTCGCATCAGCCGATAACCGTATTGCGGTGTCGTTCAACGTGACCAATACAGGCCAGGTTGCCGGGTCCGAGGCAGCCCAGGTTTATGTTGGCGAGCAGGGTGCTCCGGTGCCTCGCCCTATTAAAGAACTCAAAGGTTTTGCAAAAGTATTTCTTCAGCCCGGGGAAACGCAACGCGTCACCGTGTATCTGAATCAGCGGTCGCTGGCGTACTACGATACCAGCCGCACCGCATGGGTCTCAGACGCAGCGCCCTTTGAAATCCTCGTAGGGGCATCGTCGCAGGATATCCGGCTGCGCGGACAATTGTTCAACATCACGCAGCACATCACGAGCACTACAACCAGTAATCCATTGGCATTGCCGCAAATGGTCAGAGTGGGACGCGTCCATCTGTGACGATCGCATATCGACGGACAGTACGCGGAAGAAGCGATTGGCCGCCGCTGAAACCTGGCGGCCGGTTCTGCTGATCCAGTGTGCAGTAGATATGCGTGGCCGAAGCAGATATCTCATCGGGCCAGAGCCGGCGGCTGCCGACCCCGAGCGGTTCGCCACGTGGTTACTTGCCGCTGACCGCGCCGTTGATGGTGTCGAGTACCTGACGCAGCGCTTTGGCATCCACCTGGCCCGGCGCCGAGGCTTCGCCGATCATGCCGAAGGTCAGATCGGAGCCGAACACCTGGCCGGAGAAGCGCGATACCGCACCCAATCCGCCCATCGACATCGTCAATAACGGCTTGCGGGAATAGCGGTCCCGAATCTGCTCCGTTGCGGTGAGCAGCTTGAGCACATCGGCAACGTTATGCGGCATCACCGCGATCTTCAGGATGTCCGCGCCCATCTTGTCCTGCTTGCGCAGGCGGGACACGATCTCCTCTGTCGAAGGTGTCTTCCTGAAGTCGTGGCTGGACATCACGACCTTGATTCCAGCCGCGTGCGCGGCGTCGACTACTTCGCGCACGACGGAGGGTTGGCGGAACATTTCCACGTCGAGAATATCGATGAAGTGCGCCTTGATCAGAGCCAGGTACAGGTCTCCGTATTCCTTATCGGTGATTTCCTTCGAGCCGCCTTCCGATTTGGTGCGGAAGGTCAGGATAAGCGGCTTGCCGTTGGCCGCGGCGAGGACCTGCTTTCCCAGTGCGGCCACTTGCGCGGCATCGGTGTCGAAATTCAGGTAATCAATGCGATATTCGATGATATCGACAGCGGGATTGCTGCCAATCGCCCGAGCCTGAGCTAGCACTTCGTCTGCCGTCGAAGCCGTGGTTGGAACGATGATCTTCGGTGCGCCTTCGCCAATCACGACGTTACGGATGGTGACCGGCACAGCGTGCTGCTGGGTGACTGCTGCAGCCGGCGCGCTGGTCGCAGCCGATGCGGGTGCGGATACCGCGAGCGCCTGGATGCCCAGCAAAATCGACATCGAAATAATTGTCGTGCGCATATTCATTGTCTGACATTCCTTTTCATGTGTCTGGATATTGAGCCGCCCCGTCGCGTGGCGAGAGTGCATCCTGTCCTTGACCAGGACGGATGGACGGCGGTCGCTGAAGCCCGTCACGCGGCTTGAGCGCGGGCGTGAGGGCAATGTGAGGAGATATGCGAAGGTCCGGGCGTTGTGGCCCAGGATCCATCATCTTTCAGGCGCGTCGTTCGTTCGTGCGGATCGGCATCGGGCACGCGTCGTATCCATCTTTACGCGCGGCTCATCAATGTGCCGATACGCACGACGTTTCGGTCAACCGGCCCGCTGCGAGACGGCAAGCCATAGCGTAGCGAAGTAGCAGGCGGATCTATCTAGCCGAAAAATGAAGTTTTCTTTAGGGGGGCGAGATTGCGCATCGCGGTCGAGCAGGTCAATCACAACAGGCTTCCCTGAAGTCGTACATTTTTCGAGCGGGTTGCCAATTGAACAGGCGGCGATCGTACGTACCGGAGAGAAATTGACGCGATACGTCGATCTGATCGCGAGTTCTGCCGGTTTTTGGAAAGCGAGGTATCGTGAGGGCGTTTCGATCGAAGTAGTGTTGACGTGACATGCCGACTTCATCATCCCGTCGATTTGCGCGAAGCGTCAATGAAGATGTTCCCCTTGATCAACCGAGAATGTGAGCTATGAGTCAAAACCTGTACGACATACCTTTGACGTCGATCGAAGGTACTGCACTGACGTTAAAACAGTTTGAGGGAAAGGTACTGCTGGTAGTGAACGTTGCTTCCAGGTGCGGGCTGACGCCGCGGTACGAAGGGCTGGAGAAGCTCTATCAGGACAAGCGTTCACAAGGTCTTGAGGTGCTCGGCTTTCCGGCCAACAATTTCAAGGAACAGGAGCCGGGCAGCGACGAAGAAATCCGGGCGTTCTGTAGCGCGAGCTACGACGTGACCTTCCCTCTGTTCTCGAAGATTTCCATGGTCGGTGGTGACCAGCATCCGTTGTACAGCTCGCTGACGAACAGTCAGCCTGCCGCGACAGGTGACGGCCCGTTCCGCGAAAGACTGAAAAGTTACGGTATCGAACCCAATACGGCGCCTGATGTGCTGTGGAATTTCGAGAAATTTCTGGTGAGCCGTGATGGTCGGGTTGTCGGTCGCTTTTCGCCCGATATCGTGTCTGACGATCCTCGCCTGGTGGCGGCTATTGATGCCGAGCTGGGCCTGGCACCTTAGCCTTTCGGAACGGCGGCTCCACACGGGACCGTTAAAAGGCCACGCGTAGTTGACGCCTGCGCGGATCGACTCCCCTGCGATATGGCCTGGTGGCCGTGCTCACGCATATCCCTCGTCGCCGTACCCGTCGGGCACCTGCTCCCCGAGCAGGTCGCTGGACACTTCTCTCAGACACGCACTGAACAGTTCCGCCGCCGGGGTGGTCGAGTCCGCGCGCCAATAGGCGACAACCTCGCCGAGCGGTTGCAGCGGCGGTAGCGGCAACACGCGCATGTTGCCGCGTATCACCTGGGGCCGTGCTACCGACATCGGCAGGATCGAAATGAAGTCGCCGCTGCGAATCAGCGCGACGTTCAACGCGAGCGAACTCGATTCAACCGCGCCCCGGTCGGGCGAGAGATCGTGCGACGCAAGCGTCTCGACCAGCGTGGCGTACGCAGGCGAACTTTGCATCGGCGTGATCCAGCGGCATCCCTTCAAATCGGCCCATGTGGCCGGGCGATCCGGGTCACCCAACGGATGATGGGTGCCTGCCACGAACACGAACGGCTCGCGATGCAGGACCTCCTGCGTGAGTGTCGACTGAACCCCGTTGCCGGCGGTAATCCGGTTGCGGCCGAGCGCGATGTCGAGGTCGCCGTCGTCCATCATCCGCATCAGACGGTCGAGCGTGGTTTCGGCAAACGATAGCGACGCGGACGGTGCGCGCCGGATAAACAGTTGCACCGAGTGCGCAATCAGCGGCTCGGGAATCGTGACGACCGCGCCGACCCGGACATGTCCCGCCGTACCGGACGCGAGCGCGCTCACGTCGCGCCGTGCCAGTTCGATCTGGCGCAACACTTCTCTTCCGCACGACACGATCACCTGACCGATGCCGGTCAACTCGAGCGCGTTGCCGACCCGGCTGACCACCGTCACGCCGAGCGCGTCTTCGATCTCCGCGATCTGCTTCGAAATGGCCGGCTGTGTGACGTGAAAGGCCGCCGCTACCCGCGTGACCTGGCCGAGATCCGCGAGGCTCACGAGTATCCGCAGATGCGGCAATTTCAGTCCGTTGCGGAAGAAGCGCTCAATCGGATCGTTACTAGACATCACAGGGTTTTCCCCAAAATCGGCGGATGACATAACCGTGGAGTTATAACTTTCGCCGAATTCGTGATTTGCGGCAATGACCGCCACGTCGTTAATCTTTAATCGCCGGGATGGTAAGCCGCTCAAGCGCCGCCCAATCCGGCCGCCGCCGGAACCAGGCGGCGCAGGCTTTGCATACCCACAAGATAGCGTCCGCTGCATCGGCTCCGGTGCAACGCGAGATGCTCAGGAGACTTCGTGCCAGCGGCACGAACAGGACACAGAGATGAACGCTGATTCATACGGCAACGGCGTTGCCTTCGGTCATGAACTCGACGGGCCGGCGCACGCCGCGCTTTACACAAAGCTCACGCGGCGCATCGTGCCTTTCCTTTTTCTGGCGTTCGTGGTCGCGTATATCGACCGCGTGAACGTCAGTTTCGCGAAGCTGCAAATGCTGAGCGACCTGTCGCTGAGCGAGACGGTCTACGGTGCGGGCGCCGGGATTTTTTTCCTCGGCTATTTCATCTTCGAGGTACCCAGCAATCTGATCCTCCATCGGGTCGGCGCGCGTCGCTGGATCGCGCGGATCATGGTCAGCTGGGCCATCGTGTCGAGTCTCACGGTGTTCGTCAGCGGCGCCACGTCGTTTTACGTGCTGCGCTTTCTGCTGGGTGTCGCTGAAGCCGGGTTCTTTCCCGGCGTCGTGCTGTATCTGTCGAACTGGTTTCCGGCGCAGCGTCGCTCGCAAATCATTGCGCTGTTCATGACCGCGATCCCCGTGTCGGGCGCGATTGGCGGACCGCTGTCGGGCTGGTTGATGGCGCATTTCGCCGGTGTCTACGGGATCGCGGGCTGGCGCTGGCTGTTTCTGATCGAAGGGCTTGGTTCTCTGGTCGTCGGGGTCGCGGCCTTCTTCGTGCTGACCGACAACATAGCCGACGTCCGCTGGCTGAACGCGGAAGAGAAATCCCGCATTGCCGCCGACCTCGCGCGCGACGCGGCGACCCGCAGCGAAACCACCGCGCGCGGCGCATTCGCGAATCCCAAGGTCTGGTTGCTGGGCCTGCTGTATTTCTGCATCGCGATGGGCAACTACGGGCTGGCCTTCTGGGTGCCCACCATCATCAAGACGAGCGGCGTGGCGAGCATCGGCAATATCGGCTTGCTGTCGGCCGTGCCGTCGCTGATCAGCGTCGTCGCGATGATCTGGATCGCGCGCCATGCCGACCGCCGCAACGAGCGGCGCGTGCATGTCGCGCTCTGTTGCGTGATCGGCGCGCTCGGCCTGCTCGCGTCGGTGCTGTTTGCCGCCAACGTGGCCGTCGCGGTGCTCGCACTGGTGGTCGCGGCCATCGGTATCAACTCGATCGCGCCCGTGTTCTGGGGCATTCCCACTGCGCTGCTCGGCGGCGCGGGTGCCGCTGCGGGTCTTGCGGTCATCAATTGCACCGGCAATCTGGCGGGCTTCGTCAGTCCGTTCATCGTCGGCTGGCTGGCGGATCTGAGCGGCGGCAAGCTGCTTCCCGGCATGCTGGCGATCGCCGCCGCGCTGCTGATCGGCGCAGCGATCGTGATGGTTATTCCGTTTCATCGCACTTCTCAACGCTCTGAAGGGACGTTCAAATGACACAATCGAGCACGCCTGTCTGCGTGATCACGGGGGCGGCTTCCGGCATCGGCGCGGCTTGCGCGTTGCGCTTCGCGCAGGCGGGGTGGTCGGTCGCAATCGGCAATTTCGACGACAGCACACGTGATGCGGCGGCGGGCGTCGAGGCCGCATGTCGCGACGCGGGCGCGCAGACCCTGGTGTTCGACGCCGACGTGGGCAACGACGCCGACTGCCTCCGCGCGGTCGATGCGGTCGCGAGTCGCTGGCAGAGAATCGATACGTTGATCAATTGCGCCGGCACCACGCGCGTGATCCCGCACAACGCGTTCGACCAGATCGACGACAGCGAATTCGAGCGTGTTTATCGCGTGAATCTGATCGGGCTTTACCAGATGACGCGCGCGGCCGTCCCGCTGTTGCGCGAATCGGCGAGCGCCGCGCTCAGCACCAGCGTCGTCAATGTGTCGTCGCTGGCGGGGCTGAACGGAACCGGGTCGTCGATTGCCTATGCGGCGTCGAAAGGCGCGGTGAATACGCTGACGTTGTCGCTCGCGCGCAATCTCGCGCCGCGCATTCGCGTCAATGCAATCGCACCCGGCCTCGTCGACGACGGCCTGCTGCTGCGCGTGCTCGACGCCGACGTCTACGACGGCGTGCTGTCCCGGATGACCGAACAGGCGCCGCTCAAACGTGTGTCGCAGCCCGCCGAAATCGCTGCGCTTGCATGGTTTCTCGCGACCCAGGCGCCGGCTATCACCGGCCAGGTGATCGCGGCGGAAAACGGCCTGCTGCTGAACGGCGGATAAATGCAGCCCGCGCGCATGACGAGCAGAGCTTGCCGCGAGTCCTCGCCAGCCGTCGCCACAGCGACCTCGGCCGCGAGCGAGTCCCCTTAAATGAAAACGAAAACCCCATCCATGACCAATCTCCATAAACACCGTTCCCGCATGGTGACCGATGGCGTGACGCGCGCGCCGCACCGTGCGTTTCTGCGCGCGACCGGGCTCGACGACGAGTCGATGCAGAAGCCGTTTGTGGCGATCGTCGATACGTTCGGCGAGAACACGCCATGTTCGATGTCGTTGAACCAGGTGTCCGACAATGCGCGGCTCGGCGTCGCTGCGGGCGGCGGCGTGCCGATTCGCGGCTCCGCCATCTCGGTATCCGACGGCACCTCGATGAATCATGCGGGGATGCGCATGAGCCTCGTGTCGCGTGAGGTCGTCGCGGACAGCGTCGAGTTGTTCGTGCGCGCGCATGCGTACGATGCGCTGGTCGGTGTCGCGGGTTGCGACAAGACCTTGCCCGGCATCCTGATGGGCATGGTTCGCGTCAACGTGCCCGGCGTGTTTCTGTTCGGCGGCGCGATGCTGCCGGGCGTTGCGCCGGGGCAGATTCCGGGCGGCGCGGGCACGGGGCTGCAACGTCAGGCGACCATCCTCACCACCATCGAAGCGGTCGGCACCGCGCAACGCGGCGACATCACCCGCGCGCAACTCGATGCAATCGAAAAGCAGTGCACACCCACGGCCGGTTCGTGTCCCGGGCAGTTCACCGCGAATACCATGGCGATGGTCGCCGAGACGCTCGGCCTGGCGCCGCTTGGCTCGGCGATGGTGCCGGCCGTTTATAGCGAGCGGATCGCGATTGCGCGGCGCGCGGGCGAAACGGTGATGCGCACGCTGAAGGAGGGTGGCCCGCTGCCACGCGATCTGGTGACGCTCAAAGGCCTGGAAAACGCCTGTGCGGCAGTCGCTGCGACCGGCGGTTCGACCAACGCCGCGCTGCACATTCCGGCGATCGCCCATGAAGCCGGCATCCGCTTCACGCTCGACGATGTGCAGCGCGTGTTCGCACGCATTCCATTGATCGGCGATCTGCAGCCTGGTGGCCGCTATCTCGCGCAGGACCTGCATCACGCGGGCGGTGTGCCGGCGGTGCTCAATGCGTTGCTGGCAGGCGGCTTTCTGCACGGCGACGTTCCCACTCTCGAAGGCGTCACACTGGAGCAGGCGTTGCGTGACTACGCCGGCCCGGACGGGACCGTGGTGCGGTCGTGCGACGAACCGCTCGGCGAGAACGGCGGCCTCGTGATCCTGCGCGGCAATCTCGCACCGGATGGCGCGTGTCTGAAAATCGCCGGACTCAAATGGCTGACCTTCTCGGGCAAGGCGCGGATCTTCGAATGCGAAGAAGACTGCATGGCGGTGGTCGCGGCCCGCGACTATCGCGAGGGCGAAGTGCTCGTGATTCGCAACGAAGGGCCGAAAGGTGGCCCCGGCATGCGCGAGATGCTCAGCGTGACGGCGGCGATCTATGGGCAGGGCATGGGCGAGAAAGTCGCGCTGCTGACCGACGGCCGGTTTTCCGGCGCGACGCGCGGCATGTGCATCGGATATGTGGGACCGGAAGCCGCGATGGGCGGACCGATTGCGTTGCTGCGCGACGGCGATCTGGTTCACATCGATGCGCGCAGCGGCAGCTTGCGTGTCGATCTCTCCGACGAGCAGCTCGCGCAACGCCGCGCGGAGTTGCCCGCGCGCCCGAAGCGTCGACTCGCGGGCGTGCTGGAGAAATACGAAGCGCTGGTGCGGCCCGCGCATCTCGGCGCAGTCACGCATTCCGGTGCGCTCGACTGGCCCTACGATGCGCCGACTCACGGCGACGACGGAGCCGCCGCGTGAGCGCGCGCCCGATCGGCTTTTGCGGTCTCGGTCTGATGGGGCTGCCGATGACACGCCGTCTCATCGACGCGGGGCACAGCGTGCGTGTGTGGAATCGCTCGCATGAGAAGGCGACGGCGCTGGCGGAGGAATCGTCAGCCGACGTCGGGGCTGCGCCACGGTGCGTCGCCTGCCGCACACCCGCCGAAGTCGCCAGGGCCGCCGACATGGTGATGCTATGTCTCGCCAACGCCGACGCGGTCGAAGCCGTCGTGTTCGGCGCTGACGGACTCGCCACCGGCGCACGCGACGGCACCACGCTGGTCGACCATTCCACACTGTCGCCGTCGCAGACGATAGCGTTGGCCCAACGCTGGCACGCGCGCACAGGCGGCCACTGGATCGACGCGCCGGTTTCCGGCGGCACGGCGGGCGCAGCCGCCGGCACGCTGGCGGTGATGGCGGGCGGCTCGGCAAACGCGTTCGACGCAGCGACACCGGTGATCGCCGCGTACGCAGCTCGTGTGACCCGGATGGGCGACAGCGGCGCGGGACAGGCCACCAAGCTCGCCAATCAGACCATCGTGATGACGACCATCGCGGCTCTCGCCGAGGCGACACGCCTTGCGCAACACGCGGGCATCGACGTTACGCGGATACCTGCCGCATTGCAGGGCGGATGGGCCGACTCGGTGCTGCTGCAAACGCTGATGCCGAGAATGATTGAGGCGCCCGTTCGCGCATCCGGGACCATCCGCACGATGCTCAAGGATCTCGACGCAGTCGAAGCGCTCGCGGATGACTCGCGCGTGAGTCTGCCGGTTGCGTCGCTGGTGCGGCTGTGGCTCGCGCGAGCGGTGGAGCAGGGGCTGGGCGACGAGGATATTTCGCAGATCGTGCGCGTGCCGCTCGAAGCGTAGTGACCCGATACGGTATCGCTGCAACCGGCTAGTTAAACCTGTACCAGCCGCCGCACTGCATGGCGTGCGCGCCGGGCCGCTCCTATAAGCCATGCGTCAGGAGACATGATGCCAACCCTCGAAACCACCCCGGCGCGCAGCGTCCCTTTCGACCGCCTGAGCGCGAGCCAGTGGCGGCTGATCATTCTCGCGAGTCTGGGCGGCGCGCTGGAGTTTTACGACTTTGTCGTCTACGGCGTGTTTGCGCAGTTCATCGGGCGCGCGTTTTTTTCGATGCTCGATCCGACCATGGCGTTGTTGCTGTCGTTCGCCGTGTTCGCTATCGGTTATCTGTCGCGGCCGATTGGCGGCGCCGTGCTGAGCTGGTTCGGCGATCGCTACGGACGGCGGCGCGTGTTCATCGTCTCGGTGATCGTCGTGTCGCTGTCGACGATCGGCATGGGCCTCGTTCCCACCTACGCCAGTTGGGGCATTGCGGCGACCGTGGCGATGGTGCTGCTGCGGCTGATTCAGGGCTTCTGTCTCGGCGGCGAATTGCCGGGCTCGATTACCTACGTGGTCGAAACCGTGCCGCGCCGGGCCGGCTTTGTCTGCGGGATCGTGTTCTTTTGCGTGAACTCTGGCGTGCTGCTGGCAGCGGCTGTGAACCTCGGCGTCCACGCGCTTCTCACCCCCGACGATGTAGCCGCCTACGGTTGGCGGATTGCGTTTATCTTCGGCGGGATGATCGGCTTGCTGGGGTTCTGGTTGCGTCGAAAGCTCGAAGAGACGCCGGAATTCGCGCAGATGAAAGGCATGGCCGCGAAGCATCCCTTTGCCGAACTGATGCGCGACTATTGGCGTCCGGTGTTGATCGGCGTTTTGACGACGGCTGCAACGGCGGCTTATAACGGCTTGCTGTTCGCCCACATGCCGGCCTATCTCGACAAGGTGTTGCACTACGATCCGCGGCAGGTCGCGCTGGGTCAGAACGTTGCGCTGGCGACGGCGTCAATCGGAATTCTGCTGGTTGGACGGCTCGGGGACAGCGTGGCGCGGCGTCATCTGATGCGCGCCGGTGCGTTGTTGCTGATTGTGCTGACCATGCCGTTTTATCACGCGGCTGCCGGCCACCGGATCGATCTGATTGCGTTGATGTTTCTCGGTGGGCTGGGCGCGGCTTTAATCAACGGCACTTTTGCTTGCATCATCGCCGATATGTTTCCGACGCGCGTGCGCTTTAGCGGTGTAGCGCTGGCATTCAATCTGAGCTTCACGATCTTTAGCGGGACCGCACCGCTTGTCGGTACATGGCTGATTGCACGCACGGGCGATGCCGCTGCGCCGGGCTACTTCATGGTGGCGTGCGCCGCATTGACGCTTGCAGCGACGTTTGGATTGAAGAGCCTGAGCGGGCGGATTGGAGCGCCGGGGTTGGCGATGGCTTCAGTTGAGCAGTAGTCCGCCGGCTTCGAAGGGATTCATACGATCGGGGCGAAGCATGCTGATATGCAACTAACTGTCATTGGCCGACCGCGCTTTCCGCCGCTTCGCCACACACCCGTTCCGCAGAAGTAAGGGAGGGTCCGCCACCGTTCGGACGGTGCAGTGGTTGCACCGTCCAAAGGACAAAACAAACCCTCTCGCGGTGATCGAAGACGGTGCCGCTATCCCGCGATGTCACACCGGCTTTACGCCGCAAGCCTTCGCATAAGCGCGGATCACTTCGCGCACCTTGCTGCGCACAATGCTCTCGGGCGAGCCGTCGATAGCACCGCGCCGCACTTCCCAATACTGGGTCGGCAGGAACTGGCTCAGCAGGTTTTCAGGGATCGTTACGCTGGCCAGATTGCTCAGCAGCTTGTGCGCGGCTGCATCGATTTCAGGATCGGCCCAGTAGTAGCGCACGCGATCGCTATAGCTATACGTGCGCAGCAGGCGCGTCGTACGCGCGTCGCCGTGATAGTACTTTTCCCAGTTTCCCGGACGACGCAGCATCACCGCTTCAACCACGTCACGCAGCCCCGAGCGCTCGCTGTCGGGTAGCAGATCGGGCAACAGCGCGGCTTCGATATCGGCGAGCGCATACAGCGCCTCGCGCAGCGCGAAGGTGACGCCCGGGCCCACTTTCAGGATCGCGAAGCCGTCGCGTACCAGAGCATCGAGCGCTTCGGGTTTCTGGTAATCGGTCGAATGCGCTTCGAAGACCATGCCGGGCAGGTCCTTCAGCGCCTCCGACAAACCGGTCGCGAGTTCCGGCCGGTAGTCGATCACCTTCGTATGATCGAACTCGACGCCTGGCTGCACCACTAGCGCAATCACGCGTTGCCATGCGTCGTCGAGCTGGCGCGCGCGCCACGCGTCGCGGTGTACCGCGACCGTTTCGAGCGCCGCGAGGCGGCTGGTCACATCGACGGTATTGAGCGTTTCGCTTGCACCGCCCGGCACCGGTACTTCGGTGCCGACCACGTAGACCGGCGGGCGGCCATTGCCCAACCGCGCTGCGGCGGCCTCGGCGACCGCACACAAACGCGACGCCCGTTCGGCGACCACGCTGTCGGACAGCCGCTCTGGATCGCCGCCGCAGGCCATGCTGGTATCGAGGTGAATCTTCGTGAAACCGGCGGACACGTACGCGTCGATCAACGTATCGGCGCGCGTCATCGCTTCGTCGGCAGGAAGGTGGCGCCACGCGTTAGGGCCGAGGTGATCGCCGCCGAGAATCAGGTGCTCGCGCGCAAAGCCGGTGTCGTCGGCGATGCTGTGGACAAAGCGAACGAAGTCCGCGGGCTTCATGCCGGTATAGCCGCCGAACTGGTCAACCTGGTTCGACGTCGATTCGACGAGCAGCGGCGTGCCGTCCTCGCGTGCCTGTTCCATCGCGGCCGCGAGCACCCAGGGGTGCGCAGAACAGATCGAATAAATGCCCTTCAACGATGCAGCGGCCGGATGTCCGTTCGACAGACGGGAGACGATGTCAGACATGGTGAATCTCCGTTTTCGCGATGAATTCATCGAGTTCCGCCAGCGTCGCGGTGCCTTCCATCGGGCCGCGCACGGTGACTGCACGCGCGCCGCTCGCGCACGCGTAGCGCAACGACTGTTCGATGCTCATTCCCTGCGACCAGCACGCGATATAGGTCGCGCCGAAGCAGTCGCCCGCGCCGGTCGGATCGATTTCGTCGACTACGAATGCGGGCAGGTGAATCTCGCGTGTGCCGTCGTAATAGCTGCAACCGTCCTTGCCGCGCTTGACGACGACTTCCCGCACGCCGCGCTCTAGCAATTCGTCGATCGCCGCGCGCTCCGAACTCGCGCTTGCCAGCAGCGTCACTTCGTGGCCGCTCGGCAGGAACACGTCGGTGTAGTCGAGGATGAAATCGAGTGCCTCGCGCATCTCGGGAATCCTTAGCATTTCCTTGCGGATGTTCGGGTCGAAGCTGACTGTCCCGCCTTGTCCCTTGACCGTCTCGATCATCTTTTTCATCGCTTCGATGATCCTGAACGAGAACAGCGACGAGCCCATCACATGAAAATGGCTGCAGTCTTTCAACTGTTCGTCGCGGATATTCGCCACCGAAAAGCGTGCCGACGCGCTGTTCGTGATGTTGAAGATGAAGTCGCGTTCACCGTCTTCCCGATAGGTGACGAACGCGCTGCCGGTCGTCGCGTCCTTGATCACGGCAATGCCGGACACGTCGACACCATCGTGGCGCAGGCGTTCGACGTTCAGCGTGCCGAAATCGTCGGCACCGACACAGCCGATCATCGCGCAGCGGCTGCCCATGTGCGCGACCTGGTCGATGAAAATGGCCGGCGCGCCGCTCGCATACGGCCCGATCAGCGTGCCTGGCTGGCGAAACGACTGGCCACGTTCGGTCGCCATGATTTCGACGAGAATCTCGCCCATTGTCAGGATGGCACCGTCCGTTCTAGCGGAAGTTTTTTTCAGATCAGGCATGGCGCTTCTTCGTTTGAACATCGATGCAGACGGCGACGAGAATCACGACGCCTTTCACGATGAGTTGGTAGAAATAGGGGACGCTCAGCAGGTTCATGCCGTTATTGATCACGCCGATGATCAACGCACCGATCAGCGTGCCCATGATGGTTCCGTAGCCGCCGCTCAGGCTGGTGCCGCCGAGCACGGCCGCAGCAATCGCGTCGAGTTCGTAGCCCATCCCGGCGTTCGGTTGCGCGGAGTAGAGGCGGGACGTCATCAGCACGCCGCCGATGCTCGCCATCAGCCCCGAAATCATGAAAATGCCGATCCGCAGGCGGCTGACGTTAATGCCCGAATACAGCGCGGCTTCGCGGTTGCCGCCTGCCAGATAGGCTTTGCGTCCGAACACGGTGCGCGACAGAACGAAGTGATTGATCAGCAGTAACGCCGCGAGCACCCAGATCGGAAACGCGATGCCGAGCAGTGTGCCGTTGCCGAGCGCGGCGAAGCGGTCGTCGTCGACGGAAATCGGCAGACCGTTCGACGTGATATATGCGAAGCCGCGGAACACGCCCATCGTCGCGACCGTCACGATGAACGACGGGATCGTCAGCATCGCGGACAACGCGCCGTTGATCCAGCCGAGCGCGAGACCTGCAAGCATCGCAGCGAGCACCGCGAGCGCCGGATGCAAGCCGTGCTGCATGGCGAACGCGGCGATTCCGCCGACCAGCGCCATCACCGCGCCGACCGACAGGTCGATGTCGCCGAGCAGCAGCACGTAGGTCATGCCGAAGCCGAGAATCGCGATGATCGACACCTGCATCACGATGTTCAGCAGATTGTTCAGCGCGAGGAAATTCGACGATAGCAGCGCAAACAGCACGCACAGCGCGATCAGACCGCAGACGATGCCGCCGTATTGGCGCAGGAGTCGCGACAGCGCGCCGCGGCCCGCCGACGGGCTTCGCTTGCCGTCGCCATCCTTGCCGGTTTGCGGGTCCGCCTGAAGAGAAGTGGATTTCATGACTGCATGGCTCCCGTTGCATACGACATGACGGTTTCGGGCGTGAGCCCGGCCGTGTCGAACTGTTTGACGATCCGCTTTTCGCGCATGACCACGAGGCGGTCGCTCATCGCGAGTGCCTCGGGCAATTCGGACGACACCAGCACGATGGCGGTGCCCGCTGCGGCAAGTTCACGAATCACACGATAGATTTCGAATTTGGCGCCGACATCGACGCCGCGTGTCGGCTCGTCGAGGATCAGCAGTTTCGGCTTCAGCGCGAGCCATTTCGAGAACACGACTTTTTGCTGATTGCCGCCGCTGAGGTCTCCGACGCGTTGATACGGACCGTGCGCCTTGATATTCATCTGCGTGATCGCACTGGCCGTTTCGTCGCTTTCGAAGCGGCTGCGCAGGATGCCGAAACGCGAGCCTTTGCGCTCGAAACTCGCCATCGTCACGTTTTGCGCGATCGAGTGCATCAACACGAGACCTTGATGTTTGCGGTCTTCAGTAACGAAGGCGATGCCGGCGGAGATGGCGTTTTCCGGCGAGCGCAACTTCAGACGTTTGCCGTCCATCACGATCTCGCCAGACGGACGCCCGATGCCGAACAGCGCGTTCATCACGTCGGAGCGGCCCGCGCCGATCAGGCCGAAGAAGCCGACTATTTCGCCCGGATGCACGTCGAACGAGATGTCGTTGAATTTCGTGTCGAGCGTCAGTCCGCGCACGTCGAGCAGCGCTTTCCCGCCGCGCAGGTAGGGCGTGGCCCGGCGCGGATAGACGTCGCTCATTTCGCGGCCGACCATCAACGTGATCAGCGCGCCGATGGTCGTGTCGGTTTTGTTTTCGGTGGCGATGTAGCGACCGTCGCGCATGACCGAAATATCGTCGGAGATGCGCATGATTTCGTCCATCCGGTGCGAGATGTAGACGATCGCCTTGCCGCGCGCCTTCAGCTTCATCACGATGTCGAACAGCAGATCGGCGTCGCGATCGGATAGCGACGAGGTCGGTTCGTCCATGATCACGAGATCGGCATCGCGGCTGAGCGCCTTGGCGATTTCGACCAGTTGCCGCTGCGCCATCGACAGCTTCGACACGGACGCAGCCGGGTCGATCGGGATGCCGAGTTCGTCGAGCAGTTCATGCGTGCGGCGCGTCAATTCCCGAAAATCGACGACGCCGAAACGCCGCGGCTCATGCCCCGCGAAGATGTTCTCCGCGACGCTCAGGTTCGCGGCGAGGCTGAGTTCCTGATAGATGATCGAGACGCCCGCGTGCTGTGCGTCGGCGGGGCGGCTGAACACAACGGGTTGGCCGTCGAGCAGCAATTCGCCGCGCGTTGGCTGGTAGACACCCGCGAGGATTTTCATCAGCGTGGACTTGCCCGCGCCGTTCTCGCCGAGCAGTGTGTGCACGCGGCCGCGCCGGAGCTTGAGCGACACATCCTTGATCGCCTCGACCGGCCCGAACGACTTCGCGATTCCGCGCAGTTCGAGCAGCGGTGCGACCGCTTCGGGACGCAGGCTAGCGGCGCCAGGGATCGCGTCCGCCACGCCGCTCGGCGATGATGGCCGGCCCGGACCGGGCCGGTTTGCGTCAGCGCGAACGCTCATTTTGCGGCTTCTTTGGCGTTTTCATGCAGGTAGACGCCGGGCGTCACCGGAATCGTCTTCGCGACCGTCTGCTTACCGGCGACCTTGACTGCGGTATCGACCGCGAGCGCGCCCATCTTTTCCGGATACTGACGGATCACACCGACGAAGTTCGGATTCTTGTCGACGGCGGCGCGTGCTTCGGGCATACCGTCGAAGCCGATGATCTTGACGTGATTGCCTGCCGACTTGCCGGCTACCGCCGCGGCCATCGCCGCATCGTCTCCGAAACCGAAAATGCCGTCGAGATCGGGATGCGCCTGCAACATGTTCTGCGCGGCGCTCAGCGCGTCTGCGCGCGTGATGCCCGGCTGCACCGCCACGACCTGCACCCCCGGACAGCCGCCGAGCGCCTTCTTGAAGCCGTTCACCCGATCGATCACCGACTGGATGGTCGGATAGTCGATGATGCCGACCTTGCCCTTGCCGCCCAGCACCTTGCACATCAACTGCCCCGCGCTCTGGCCGCCGGCGTAGTTGTCCGTCGCGATGTGTGAGGCGACTTCAACGCCTTGCGCCTGAATATCGACGGTGATCACCGGGATGCCTGCGTGTTCGGCAGTCAGCACGGCGGCCTTGACGCCCTTCGAATCGACGGGCGAGAGCACGATCACATCGACCTTGCGCGTCACGAAGTCCTGGACGTCGGCAATCTGCTTGCTCAGATCCTGGTTCGCGATCGAAATATCGAGTTGTGCGTGATCCTTGGCCGCTTCCTGCTTCATCGCGTCAGCCAGCGCGACGTAAAACGGATGCTGCTGGGTCAGCAGCGACACGCCGATTTTCACGTCGGCCGCATGAGCCGCGGGCGAAGCCGCGATCAACGTGGCGCCTGCGATGGCGGACAGCATTGCCGTGAATGAAGTGCGCTTTGTCATGTCTCTTCCTTTGATTGGATTAATGCGTGGCTCGACGGAATTCGAGAATTCCGTTTTCTCGTCGATACAAGTCGAGTTGCTTGTTGGGAAACAGGTCCATGGTCGGTGGGTCGATGCCGTCATCGATCACGACGCCGTCGAGGTCCGCGAGATTGCAGAACACGTGGCCGTCGCGTTCGGACAGGCGCGGTTGCCACGCGACCACGATGCAGCGGGTCGCGGTGGCGACTGCGACCTGGAAGACGCGCGCAAGGCCCGGGTCCGCGCAGAGCAGGTTGCCGTCTACGTCGAGACCGGTCGCTTCAAGAATGCAAAGATCGAGCGAACGTGTCTTGACCGAGCGTTCGGCGTCCGGCCCGGTCAGCACGGTGTTGTTCTGGTCGAGATGCCCGCCTGTCAATTGCAACTCGCAATGGATGAAGCGTTGAGCCGTTTGTGCCATCGCGATGTCGTTGAGCAGCAGCGCGAGGTTGGCGCGATCCGACAGCAGGGGCAGCAGCTTGTGGACGATGTCGCCTGCGCCGAGCATCACCGACGCATAGTCGCCGACCGAATCCGAAGCGAGCCTCGCGACCGACATCTCTCCTGCCTTGCGCGTTGCGAAATCGGAGAGCGGCGTCAGCACGCTTTCGTCGGCACGCTGCGCGAGGTAACGCGCCTTGCCGAACGAGCGCACCAGATAGCGCTGCTCTTCGAGATACGTCAGATCGCTACGGATCGTCACGCTGGACACGTCGAACGCCTGGCTCAGTTCTTCAACGGTCACTTCGCCGCGCTTGCGCACCATCTCGACAATCTGCAGCCGTCTTTTCAGTGAACTCTTGCTTGCCAGCATGTCTCCGCTCTTCGGTTGCGTTACTTTCGTTTCGAAGGAGTTTAGTTTCGACTCGAAAGTTAGTCAACGAAGTTGGGATGCGAAAAAAGGCAAGGTTTTCCCTGGTGGGAGGCTTTTTGATGAGTGAGGGAGAGAGGGCGGAGCCTTCGCCGGCTCTTACCGGCAGCTCAAAAACGTTCATGCCCAACGAACCCATCAGGCGCCTTCGCACGCGGCCCAGAATTCAACAAACCGTTGACCACGGCAAATTGTTTGCGATAACATTTGTATTGAATGTTTGCGCTGCCATTTTTGTGGTCGGCAGGAGATGACGGCATTGGCACGACCTGCTGCCGCAGTGCTGCGCGCACATAGACAGACATACCGGTCCGCCGGAAACAGATTCCAAAAAAACAGGAGACATGATGTACGCGACCAGCAATGGAGTAGCCCGCTCGCCCATATCGAGCGCGTTCAGGAGCTTTCTGGCATCCCGGGAGGCGGGCGTACTGGCAGCAGTGATCTGCCTGTGCGTGCTGTTCGCGTTCGCCAGTCCCGTCTTTCTGACCAGCATTAACATTCTCAACCTGCTCAGGCAGATCTCCCTGCTGGGCGTGCTGGCAATCGGCGCGACCTATGTGCTGATCATCTCCGAAGTCGATCTTTCCGTTGGCTCCCTGTACGGCTTCTCCGGCATGGCGGCCGGCATGATGCTCGTCCACGGTGTGCCCGAGCCGGTGGCAATCGTCGTGACCTTATTGCTGGGCGTGGTGTTCGGCATGCTCAACGGGGCCATCACGGTGGTCGGACGCATTCCGTCGTTCATCACGACGCTCGGCACGCTGTATCTGATCCGCGGCGCGACGCTCGTGATGAGCAACGGCATGTCGGTGTCGCTGCCGACCGATCAGTCGATCTCGCCGATCATCAAGGCGCTCGCGCAAGGCAGCCTGATCGGTCATCTGTCAAATCAGGTGCTGGTGCTGATCGTCATTGCGGCAATCGGCTACGCGCTGCTCCACCGCACCACCTTCGGTTTCCACATTTTTGCGGTGGGCGGCAATGCGCGCGCCGCGAAGATCGTCGGCGTGCCGGTGGCGCGGACCAAGATCCTGGCCTTCGCGTTGGCCGGGCTGCTCGCGGCCTTCGCGGGCACGATCAACCTCGGCTTTCTCGAGAACGTCCAGGCCGTCACGGGCTCCGGCCTCGAACTCGACGTCATCGCCGCCGTGATCATCGGCGGAACCCGGCTCGGCGGCGGTGAAGGGTCGGTTGTAGGAACGCTGCTCGGCGTGCTGCTGATCGGGGTCGTGCGTGACGGCCTGATCCTGCTCGGCGTCACACCTTTCTGGCAAACGACGCTGATCGGCGTCGTCGTATTGGTCGCTGCTCTGATCGGCGGCGTCACTTCATCCAAGAAATGAAATCCTGATCCAACGAGGAGACACCATGACATTCGTATCGAAGTGCGCAGTGCTGCTCTCAGCAGCGATGACCCTGATGTCGGCCGGCGCGAGCGCGGCGACGCCCGACGCGAACTTCCAGCTTGCGCCCGCCATCAAGGCGCAGGCGGCGGCCAAAACCAAGCCGACCTTCGTGGTTTCATATCACGATCCGGCGCTGTCGGTCGCGGCTCCGATGCGCAAGGGCGTCGGGTTGGCGGCGAAGGAACTCAACGTCAACGCGGTCTTCACGGGGCCGGTCGGCGGCGGCGCCGAGAAGCAGGTCGCGGAACTGGAGAACTGGATCACCAAGGGCGTGGACGGCATCGCGGTATCGTCGTCGTCGACCGATGCGCTTGCGCCTGTGATCAACAAGGCGATTGCTGCAGGCATCCCGGTCGTCACGTTCAATACGGACAATCCTGCCTCGCATCGGCTGAGTTTCGTCGGACAGGACCTCGCCTATTCGGGCGTGGTGATGGGCGACACGCTGGTCAAGCACATGGGTCAGAAGGGCAAGGTGCTGGTGTTCACCGTCGATGCAGCGGCCGAATGGTCGAAGGATCGCGAGAAGGGGCTGCGCCAGTCGCTCGCAAAATATCCGAACATCGCCATCGTCGGACTGGTGAATACGAGTAACGAGCCGCAGCAGATCTACGCTGCGATCGAAAACGCGATGCTTGCGCATCAGGATGTCACCGGCATCGTTTCGCTGGATTGCTGCAGCTTCCCGGCGATCGGCCAGTATCTGCAACGCAATGGCCTGGCCGGCAAGATTCCGGTGGTCGGCTCGGACCTGTTGCCGCAAACCAAAGATCTGATCAAGGGCGGCGCATTGACGGCGACGATCTCACAGAATCCGCAGCGTCAGGGTCATGACGCCGTGGTCGTGCTGAACCAGATCTTCACCGGCGCGAAGATGCCTGACTCGCACACCGATACGGGCGTCCAGGTGATCGACCGGGCGAGCGTGGATCAACATGCAGCCGAGTGACGTGAACGGCCCCTCGTCGGCGAGCGCGGACAACACGATGACACCCCCCGCGCTTCGCCTTAAGGCGCTCGGCAAATCGTTCGGCAGCTTCTGGGCGCTGCGCGATGTCAGCATCGATTTTGCAGCGGGCGAAGTCCATGCGTTGCTCGGCGAGAACGGCGCGGGCAAGTCGACTCTGATCAAGCTGATTGCCGGCGTGCATCGGCCGAGCGAGGGCGGCATGCTGGGCGAAGCAGACGTGCCGCTCAACCTGACCACCCCGCGCGATGCGCTTCGGGCAGGGATCGGCGTGGTCCACCAGGAACTCGACCTGTTCGACAATCTGACGGTGGCCGAAAACATCGCGCTCGGCATCGAAGACAGCGGCCTCGCGAAGCCCTCGAAGAAAGAGATGGCTGAACGGGCCAGCCGGGCGCTGGGCGAGTTGCGGGTGGCGACGATTTCGCCGGAGGCGAGGGTCGGGCAACTCTCGACGTCGGACAAGCAACTCGTCGCGATCGCGAAAGTGCTGACGTGGAAAGCCCGCATCATCATTTTCGACGAACCCACTTCCGCGCTGAACGCGGTCGAAGCGGCCCGCCTGCTGCAGACCGTCCAGCATCTCAAGGCGACGGGCGTGGCGGTGATCTACGTGTCGCACAAACTCGCCGAGATCTTCTCGATTGCCGACCGCATTTCGGTGATACGCGATGGCCGGCTGGTGGCGAGCGGTCCGGCGGCCAACTTCAGCCACGAGACCGTGGTGGAAGCGATGCTGGGACGCAATCCGGCCGAACTCTTTCCGGTTCGCCCCGCGAAGACTGCGCAGGCAGCGCAGGCCGAGTCGCTGCTGGCAGTGACCGACCTCGTCGGCAAACGGCTGCAAGGCGCGTCGCTGACGGTGCGTAAAGGGGAAATTGTCGCGCTGGCCGGCTTGCCGGATGCTGGTCCGTCCGATCTGCTCCAGCATATTTTTGGTTTGCAGCAGCCTAAGAGCGGCGCGATCGATATCAATGGCCGGCGCCTGGGGCGCTTGTCGGCGCGCAGAGCGATCCGGCACGGTGTCGGCTATCTGCCGGCCGACCGTCTGCTCGACGGCATCCTGCCGCTCACCAGCGTGCTCGGCAATGCCGAGGCGACCAACCGGGCGATGCGCTCGACCAGCCTGGCCGTCTGCAAAGCCTCGGCTCTGGAGAACATCAAGCGCCTCGCGGTTCGCGCGTCGTCGTTGCTGAACCCCATCACGTCGCTGTCGGGCGGCAATCAGCAGAAGACGCTGCTGGCTCGCTGGCTCGTGATGAGACCGAAGATCCTGATGCTCGACGATCCGACTCGCGGTGTCGATATCGGTGCAAAGGCGGAGATTTATCGCATTCTGCGGCAGATCGCCGATGCGGGGTCGGCGGTGATTTTCACGTCGTCGGACTCGCTCGAACTGGCGAACCTCGCCGACAGGATCGTGCTGTTCCGAAACGGGCGCGTGGCTCAGGAATACGTGGACCCCGTGTCGCACGCCGAGCTGGATCGCGCGATTGCATTCACCCCTGAAGGAGCCAGAACATGAAACGAAGCGGCATTCTCAACCAGCAGCTTTCCGAAGCGATTGCGTCGATGGGGCACGGCCAGATCATGATGATCGTCGACGCCGGCTTCCCGATTCCGCGCGACGCGTGGCGCATCGATCTCGCGATCGGTCCCAATCTGCCGACACTCGAACAGCTTTACGCGTTGATCGCGCCCGAACTGATCGTCGAGAAGGTGATGTTCGCCGCCGAGGTCGCGGAGCACAACAAGCCGCTGTTCGCGTCGCTCAGAAAGTGGTTCGACGAGCGCGATTTCGCGTCCGTCACTTACGAAGAGACCGTGGGTTCTCTCGCACAGCGCGCGAAGGTGATCGTGCGTTCGGGCGCACTCGATCCGTGGGGCAATATCGCGCTGGTCGCGGGCGTCGATTACAAGGCCTACTTCAAGGACCCCGCGATCTCGGTGCCGGACAAGTTCCGTGCGTTGATCGACCGTGCGCCGTTCACGCCGGGAGCCGGCCATGAATAATCCGGCACCGCTTGGCAGGAAGCTTCGCGTGGGGCTGATCGGCGCGGGTTCGTGGGCTGTCGCCAATCACCTGCCGGTGCTCAAGGGGCGGCCGGATGTCGAGCTGGCGGCGGTGGTGCGGCCCGGCGAGGCAGAGCTTCGGCAAGTGAAAGAAGCCTTCGGCTTCGAGCATGCTTTCGAAGACTACCGTGCGTTGCTCGATTTGCCGGAACTGGACGCGGTGATTGTCGCGTCGCCGCACCGGATGCATGCGGAGCATGCGAAGGCGGCGTTGCGCCGGGGTTGTCATGTGATGGTCGAGAAGCCGATGGCGACGTCGGCGCAGGAGGCGAACGAACTGATCGACGTGGCGAAGCAGGCCGACAGGCAGATTCTCGTGCCGTATGGCTGGAATTTTCAGCCGTATTTCCGACGGGCGCATCAACTGGTGAGCGACGGACGCATCGGCACGATCCGGCACGTGGTCGCGCAAATGGCCACACCGATCGAAGACCTGATGTCCGGCGGACAGCTTCAGGGCACCGAAAACGAAATGTTCCGTCCCGAATCGGCCACATGGACGACGAAGGGCAGCGGCGGATACGGCTGGGGTCAACTGGTGCATCTGCTGGGCGGGATGTTCTACGTGACCGGCCTCGCGCCGCGCGAGGTGTTCGCGACGCTCGGGCTGTCCGATATCGGCACCGACCTGTACAACGCGCTCGCGGTGCAGTTCGCGTCGGGCGCGACCGGTTCGATCTCCGGCTCGGCCTCGTTGCCGCCCGGCTCGCCGTTCCAGGTGGATATCCGCCTGTTCGGGACGGAGGGTTGCCTGCTGCTCGACGTGGAGCGTGAGCGTTTATGGCTGCGCCGCGTCGACGGCGACGATGAAGAGATGGACATCGCAGCCGGATCGGGCGCTTACACCTGCGCGGAGCCGGTCAACGCATTCGTCGATCTGTGTCTCGGCAAGCCGGTCGAGAATTGCGGTTCGGGTCTGGTCGGCATGCGCTCGGTGCAGGTCGTCGAGGCCATGTTGAAGTCCGCTGAGTCGAGGCGTCCCGTCTTGTTAGACTAACGGGCAGCACGTAACAAGCTCTCGTTATGAAAACAAAAAATCCCCAGAAAGAAAGCCGCTCCACTGGCACGGTCACGATGCTCGACGTGGCCGAGTACGCCGGTGTGTCGGCGCAAACTGTTTCGCGTGTCGTTTCCAATTCGTCGCTGGTTACCGACAAGACGCGGCGCCGCGTCGAAGAGGCGATTCAGGCGCTGCGCTATATCCCGAACGAGGCGGCGCGCAGTCTCGCTTCTGCTTCGAGCCGGGTGGTGGCCGTCATTATTCCGACGCTGTCGAGCACCGCGTTCGCGGCCGAGGTGAAGAGTGTGATCGATACGCTCGAACCGCATAAGATTTCGGTGATCATCGGCAATACCGAGTACTCGCAGGAACGCGAAGAGGCGATTGTTCAAAGCCTGCTCGAACGCCGCCCGATGGGCGTGATACTCACGGGTCTTCAACATAGCGCGAAGGTCCGTTCGCTGCTGCAGGAAAGCGGCGTGGCAGTGATCGAAACCTGGGACACGGATGGCGAGCCCATCGACATGGCCGTCGGTTTCTCGAACTTCACGGCCGGTTACGACGTGGGCAAACTGTTGTGCGGACGCGGTGCGAAACAGATTGCTTTCGTCGGCGGCGCGAGCGCGCAGGACTCGCGTGCGCAGAGCCGTTATCTCGGTCTGTGCAAAGCCGTGAAAGAAGCGAAACTGCCCGCTGTTCTGCGCGTGGAGTTGCAATTGCCGATGAACGCCAGCGACGGCGTGCGCGGTCTCGATGAAGTGCTGCGCGACGCGCCCATGACCGACGCGATCTTTTTCTCCGCCGACACGATGGCGCTGGCCGCGATCCTCGAATGCAACCGGCGCGGCATCAAGGTGCCTGAGCAGCTTGCCATCTGCGGGTTCGGCGATTACGAACTCGCGGCCATGATCACGCCGTCTCTGACCACGGTCAGAACCAAACCCGACGAAATGGGCGCGACGGCCGCGCAGATGCTGCTCGCACGCATCAACGAAGTCGAAGATGCCGCCACCAAGATTGTGTTGACGCATCAACTCGTGCGACGCGGCAGCGCCTGACGAACACTCTGATGAAACGGGAGCCCGGTCAGAAACCGGGCACTTGCATCCCTCTCTGTGCGGCTGCGCCACCCGGCGCGTGCCATTCCACGCAATAAGCGCCTGTTTTCCCTGCATTTCCGCGATCCCGGCGGACTGATCTGTTTAGCCAAACTCCGTAAAAACCCCTGGCAACCAGCCTTTGACCCTGAGTGATTGTTTGCGCTAACATGTTATCGCAAACAATCACTCAGGGTCCTGTCTCTCATGCCTCAACAAGCTGCCAAATCAATCCTCTCCGGTTACAAGGTGGTCGACTGTACGATTGCCATGGCCGGTCCGTTCGCTACCCAACGTCTTGGAGACCTCGGCGCAGACGTCATCAAGGTCGAGCCGCTCGACGGCGAGTGGCAACGTCATACGCCGGCGGGCGGCGCGACGGGCAACAGGATCAACGCGTCGTTTCTTTCGCTGAACCGCAACAAGCGCTCGCTTGCCGTCGATCTGAAGAACGACGCGGGGCGCGCCGTATTGTTCGATCTCGTGAAGTCGGCGGATGTATTCGTGCAGAACTATCGGCCCGGCGTGGCAAAGCGCCTGGGCGTGGACTACGAGTCGCTGTCGAAGCTGAACCCGTCGCTCGTCTACGTGTCGATGTCGGGTTATGGCGAAGACGGCCCTTATGCGCACCGTCCTGGGCAGGACTTGCTGCTGCAGGGCATGTCCGGGGCGATGTTGTCGACCGGCCGTGCAGGTGATGCGCCGTCTCCGGCCGGTCAGTATCTGGTCGATGCGGTCGCCGCGTCGACGGCATTCGAAGCGGTGATCGCGGCGCTGTTGCATCGCGAGCGAACCGGCGAAGGCCAACTCGTGACCGTCAATATGCTGGATGCGATCACGACCTTGCAGATGCAGGAACTGTCCGTGTACATGCAAGGCGGGCTGCCGCAGAAGCGGTCGGCCGAGCCGCACGCCCACGTCTACATCCGCGCGCCGTACGGTGCGTTTGCCACCGTCGATGGCTTCGTGATCGTCGCGATGCCTTCGTTGAAGACCTTTGGTGAAGTGATCGGCGAGCCGAGTTTTGTTGGTATGAACGATACGACCGATCCGTGGACGCATCGCGACGAGATCTATGCGCGCACGCGTGAGCGCCTGGCCACCCGCACCACCGCCGAGTGGCTTGCGGCCTTCGACGCCAACGGTATCTGGGCCGGTCCGGTATACGGCTACGAGCAGTTGCTCAACGACCCGCAGATCCAGCACAACGGTACTTTCGTCGAATACGATCATTCGAGCGAAGGGCGCGTGAAGGCGCCGGGCTTCCCGTACAAGTTCTCGAAAACTCCGGCTTCCGTGCGCATCGGTGCGCCTCAGGTGGGCGAGCATACGCGCTCGGTGTTGCAGGAACTGGGCTACGACGAGACGGCGATCGACGCGCTGCTGCGCGATCGGGTCATCAACGAGACGGCGGCCTGAATGGCTCGGTCCAGCATCCGCGGTCTGACATGGGACCATCCGCGAGGCTTTGCCGCGCTCGATGCCGCTTCCGCATTGCCCGAGGCGGCGGATCTCAACCTGCAGTGGCAAACGCAATCGCTGGAGGGTTTCGAATCGCATCCCATTGGCGAGTTGTGCGAACAATACGATCTGGTCGTGCTGGATCATCCGCATGTCGGCGAGGCGGTCGAGGCCGGGTGCCTCTGGCCGCTGGAGGAACTGTTTTCTGCGCAGGAGTTGCAGAGCTGGGCCGCGCAATCGGTTGGCGCGAGTTATGAGTCGTACGCGTGGCAGGGCAGGCAGTGGGCATTGCCGCTCGATGCCGCCACTCAGGTGGCCGCGGCACGAGCCGATCTGATCGACGGAGCATTACCGGCAAGTTGGACCGATGTGGTGGATCTGTCGAGCGACGGCGGCGTATGTTTGTCTATCGCCGGTCCGCACGCCATGCTGAGTTTCTGTTCGATGATGACGGCTTTCGGCAGCCCGCCTGAAGTGGAGCGCAGCGCCGCGCATTTCGTCGATGAAGCGACCGCGCTCGAGGTGCTCGACGTCATGGCGACGCTGGTCGGCCGCATGAATCCGGCGACTCACGCGCTCAATCCGATCCAGATGCTCGAATTCATGAGCCGTAACGACGAAGTGCGTTTCTGTCCGCTGATTTATGGCTACGTCAATTACGCGACGCGAACTGACGAGCGCGCGCCGGTGAGGTTCGTCGACGTGCCCGTTGCGAGGCCCGCGGGCCGTCACGGTTCGACGCTCGGCGGCACGGGCATTGCGCTGAGCCGACGCTCGAAGCCATCGCGCGAATTGCTCGATCATCTGCGGTTCCTGATGTCGGAAAGCACGCAGGTCGACTTCATTCCTGCGCATGACGGTCAGCCGAGTCATCGCGCGGCATGGACGCACGCGGGCGTGAACGATGCCTCCGGTAACTTCTACCGCGATACGCTGGCGACCATCGAACAGGCGTATGTGCGGCCGCGCTATGCGGGCTATATCGCGTTCCAGACGCGTGCGTCGTCTGCGATCCGTGCGGCACTGGTGGACGGTACGTCGCATCGTCAACTCATAGCGGCGTTGAATGCGGGTTTTAAACAGCAGTCGGTCAGGTGAAACAACCATTCCCACTTCGCGTTGCGAAGTGATGAAATCGAGCACCCGATAACACGCCGGCCATCAAGAGCCGCGCACGTCCGACCTTTGGGTCAGGAGGAGACTATGACGCAGGGGAATACTTCGCTGCCCGGCAATGCACGGCTCGATGTCGAGCCGCCCGTTGCGGGAAAAGCTCATTCGCAGGCCGTACCGAAGGTCGATGCGCGCAGTTTGCGCAATGCGACCGTGTCGGCGGTGATCGGCACGGCGCTCGAATGGTACGACTTTTACATCTATGCGACCGCTGCTGCGCTGATTTTCAACAAGCTGTTTTTCCCCTCGCTGTCGTCTTCGGCGGGCACGCTGGCGGCTTTCGGCACCTACGCCGTCGGGTTTCTCGCGCGGCCCATAGGGGGCGTCGTATTCGGCCGCGCCGGCGATCTTTACGGTCGCAAGAAAGTGCTGGTCATCACGCTGGTGCTGATGGGAACTGCGACGATGGCCATCGGCTTCATGCCGACTTATGCGTCCATCGGCATGGCTGCGCCGATCGGGCTGATCGTATTGCGTATTCTTCAGGGGCTTGCCGCTGGTGCAGAGTACGGCGGTGCGGTCACGCTGGCGGCCGAGTGCGCGCCCGCGAGCAAGCGAGGCTTCTACGCCAGTCTCCCCACGCTCGGTGTATGTCTGGGCACCTTGCTCTCGGCGGGCGTGTTCTTCATCGTCAACAACCTGATGAGTGAGGCCGACTTTCTCGGCTACGGATGGCGCATTCCGTTTCTGCTGAGCGTATTCGCCATTGCCGCCGGTGCCTATATCCGCAGACAGGTCAACGAATCGCCGGTGTTCGAGCAACTCAAGAAAGAGAAGAACGTCACGAAGGAACCGTTGAAGGAGATGTTCCGCGAAGCCGGCCCGCGTTTCTGGATTGCTTTCGCAGCGCGATTCGCGGAGAACATGTCAGGCTATTTCTTCCAGATCTGGACGCTCGCGTACATCACGAAACAACTCGCCGTGTCGCGCAACATAGGTTTGGCAGGCGTGCTGATCGGCGCGAGTCTCGGCATCGTGACGATTCCCTTTTTCGGCTGGCTGTCGGATCGCGTTGGACGTAAGCCGATTTATCTGTTTGGCTCGTTGCTGTTCGGTATCGGCACGTTTCCGTATTTCTGGTTGTTGAACTCGGGCAACAGCCTGCTGATCATCGCGACCATTGCGATTGCAATCGGCTTCTCGAACTACGCGATGCTGTCTGTTCAAGGCGCCTACTTCAACGAACTATTCGGCGCACGTACCCGCTTCACGGCGATTTCTACGGTGCGGGAAGTATCGGCGGTATTCGCCGGGGGCATTGCGCCGTTTATCTGTACGGCGTTACTGCAAGCGGGCGGCGGTTCCTATATTCCGGTGGCGATTTACGCCATCGCCATGGCGGTGATTACTTCCGTGGGTCTCATTATCGGGCCGGAAACGCGAGGCCGGAATCTCGCGGACTAACCACCGGGCCGATCATTCTGGAAAAACCATGCATACGACAAGCTTGAACAAGTTCGGGGACCTGAACGAGGGCGACGCGTTCATCACACCGGGTATCACAGTGTCAGAGGCACAGATTCTGGGCTTCGCGGGACTGACGGGCGATTTCATGCCGCATCACACCGACGAGAAATTCGCCACGGATCTCGGCTTTCGCGGGCGGCTCGCGCACGGCCTGCTGGTGCTCGGACTGGTGGACGGTCTGAAGAACCGGTCGTTGATCCAGTTCGACGTGATTGCCGCGCTGAACTGGGACTCGTGGCGTTTTGTCGGCCCGGTGTATGTGGGCGACCGGATCGACGCCGAGATCACCATCGCGGGCAAACGGCTCACGAAGTCGGGCACGCGGGGCATCGTGACGCTCGACATCAAGGTTCGCAACCAGCACGGCGAGATCGTTCAGGAAGGCAAAAACCAGCTGATGCTGGCCGCCTGAGCGTCGGCTAGGCGACCGCCGGACCCGTGTGATTTTCCAATCCAACTTGTAGAGGCAGTGATGGCTTCAGACGACTTCGCTTTTGTCGACGCTCACCACCATCTTTGGGATCTCAGCCAGCTTCACTACGCATGGCTGACCGACAAACCGTTCGAAGGCCATCCTTCGGGCGACTATTCGGCGATCAAGCGCAATTACGTGGTGTCCGATCTCAAGGCCGCCGGTGCACCGGTCAATCTGATCAAGTCAGTCCATATCGAAACCGCCGACGGCGAGGGCGACCCGGTTCGCGAAACCGCGTGGCTGCAAAGCGTGGCCGACAAGGACGGGTTCCCCAATGCGATCATCGCGCGCGGCGAACTGATGGATGCGAACAATGAACAGCAACTGGATCGCCACCTCGAGTACACGAATTTTCGCGGCGTCCGGATGCTGACGTTTTATGGGCCGGACATTCTGAACGACTCTGCATTTCTGCGTGGGTTCGAGGGGCTGCGCAAACGCGATCTCGTATTCGACATGGACGCGGACATTGCGCACACCGACAAAGTACTCAAGCTCGCAAAGCAATTCCCGGATGTGCGGATTATCCTCGGCCATTGCGGCTTTCCGAAACAGCGCAGCGTGGAGTACTTCCACGCGTGGTGCAAGGGCATGAAGGCGATCTCACAGGCGCCGAACATTGCCTGCAAGCTCTCAGGGCTATTGATGGTGGACCACGACTGGTCGATTGGATCGATTACGCCGTGGATCGAAAAATGTATCGAGTTCTTCGGTGTCGAGCGCTGCATGTTCGGCACGAACTGGCCGCTCGACGGCCTGTACGCCGACTACGCCACGCTGGTGAACGCCTATCGCACGATCGTGGCCGACTTCACCGCCGACGAAAAGAAGGCCTTGTTCCAGCGCTCGGCGGAAACCTGGTACCGCATTTGATTCCGACCGGCGATGCACCCATGGACATTCTGATTGCAGAGAAGGTCGAAAAACGCTTCGGGCCTGTTCAGGCGCTGGCGAATGCGCGACTGCGCCTGCGGGCTCGTGAAATTCACTCGCTGGTCGGCGTGAACGGGGCGGGCAAGTCGACTCTGTCGAAAATCATCAGCGGACATTATCAGAAGACGAGCGGCGAGTTCGTCTACGAAGGCAAGGCGACCGAATTCACCTCGCCCCGGCATGCAATGGAAAGCGGCGTGTCCATCGTGCTGCAGGAAACCAGTATTGCGCCCGATCTGAGCGTGCTCGAAAACCTGGTGTTGCCGCGCTTTGCATCGCCGGCGCGCATCAACTGGCGGTCGTTGCGCGCGGACGCCGCCAAAGCATTAGCGGCGCTGGAGGTCACGCATCTGGCGCTCGACGAGCGTGCGGGTTCGTTGTCGATGGCCAATCGCCAGATGGTGGAGATCGCTCGCGCCACGCTGCAGCGCTCGAAAATCTTTATCTTCGATGAACCGACCGCATCGCTGTCGCCTGGAGAAGTGCAGCATCTTTTCCGCATCATGCGAAAGCTGCGCGATGACGGCAGCGCGTTGATGTTCGTCTCGCACCGTCTCGAAGAACTGTTCGAGATATCGGATTGCTTCACCATCATGCGTGAAGGGTCGACCGTGGAGAGCGATCTGCCGGTGCATCAGACCAACCCGAACGATCTGGTTGAGCGGATGGTCGGACGGCGCGTTTCGTCTTTGTATGCGAAGCCGCGTGTTCGCGCGGAGGGCACCGCGATCACTACGCGTGGTCACGGAACAGCGTTGCTCGAAGCGCAGAACCTCTCGGCGGAAGCTGGTGTGAAAGATGTTTCGTTTACCTTGGAGCGGGGCAAGATTCTCGGGCTCGGTGGCCTGGTCGGCGCGGGCCGAACCGAGACTTTGGAAACACTATTTGGATTGAGAAAGATCAGGGGCGGGGAAATCCGTGTCGATGGTACGAAGTTCGTACCGCGTCACCCGAGGGATGCTGTAGCAAAGGGCATGGCGTTGCTGACCGAAGATCGACGCAGTCAGGGCATCGTGCCTGACCTCTCGCTCCAGGAGAATCTCATGCTGCCGATGCTGGGCCAGGCGGGTGGCAGAACGTGGCGATCGGCTGCGGCCAGTGCAGTGAAGCGGTTTATTCAGGATTTCGACATGCCCGCGCATGTGGTCAGGACCGCCGTGACCAGTTTGAGCGGCGGACAACAGCAGAAGATGTTGCTGGCCCGATGGCTTCTGACCGAGCCGAAGATTCTACTGCTGGACGAGCCGACCCGAGGCATCGACATCGGCACGCGCAGCCATATCTATTCGGTGATCAGGCAGTGCGCCGAAGCAGGCATGGGCATCGTCATCGTGTCGTCGGACTTCGAGGAATTGCTCGGCATGTCGGACGAAGTACTCGTTCTCAGCGATGGACGTTCGATCGCCAGTGCCGGCAGCGATGTGTTCGATCCTCAGACACTCACGATGTTCGCCGCACCGCGTTCATCTTCCGGCGCGTTGCGCAAGGTGATTGCCGATCTGCCTGGTCAACTGGGCTGCACGACCTACTGGATCGACGTGGTGGCGGGCCGCGTGTTCTGCTTCGACCTCTCGGAGCGCAGCGATCTTCCCGTCGGGATATCACGGAACGAGTTTCCGCACATCGGGGAGACCGCCATTCCCTGTGCGCTGACCGGCTTGCGCAGCGCGGAGTTCAGAAACGACGAAGCGCGCCGGTCGATCCTGTTCGAACTGGCCAACGAATCCGGCCATTCGTTCGGCTGGCTCGGCATGACGTTTCCGGTCGACAGCACGCATTCGGAAGCCATGCTGGAACAACACCTGATGTCGGCGATGCAGGCAGCGGATATCCATCATCTGAAATTGAGCAGGGGAAGTCGACATGCGTGACGCAAAGACCGCCACGGCGGCACTCGACCAGAGTTCCGCGAAGGTTTCATCGACGCGAGCGCCGCTACGTCTGCCGTCCGACGTGCGGATTATCGGCGTGGCGCTGGTCATTTTCATCATCATGTCGGTCGCCAGCCCGCGTTTTCTGACCTCGGGCAACATTTATAACCTGCTCGATCAGTCGGTCGTGGTGGGGATCGTCGCGATCGGACAAACCTTTGTGATCCTCGTTGCCGGCATTGATCTTTCAGTGGGCGCGGTGACGGGCGTTGCCGGGATCATCTTCGGGATTCTCGCCACCCGAGCCGGGCTTCCGTTATATCTCGGCGTGCCGGTCGCGATTGGCGCAGGCGCGTGTCTGGGTCTGCTCAATGGTTTTCTGGTGAACTTCGGCCGGATTGCGCCCTTCATCGTGACGCTTGGCACGATGTCGATCTGCCGGTCGGTCGCCTATCTGATCAGCAATGGCAACTCGATCTCAGGCTTGCCCGATGCGCTCTCCGAATTGAGCGTCGCGGAAGCCTTCGGCATACCGGTCAATTTTCTGTTCCTGCTGACGCTGTTTGCGATTGCGTGGTGGTATCTCCAGCGCACTAAAGGCGGCCGCACGATCTACGCGATCGGATCGAATCGCGACGCGGCCGTGGCCGCCGGTCTGCGGACCACTCGCTACTCCAACCTCGCTTACGCGGTGTCCGGTGCATCGGCAGGGCTCGCGTCGGTGTTTCTCAGTTCGCGGCTCATGTCGATCGATCCGCTCGCGGGAAATGGCCTTGAACTCGACGCGATTGCCGCCGTGGTGATTGGCGGTGCGAGTCTGTTTGGCGGACGCGGTTCGATGCTGGGAAGTCTGTTCGGCGTTTTCATCATGGTTCTGATCCGTAACGGTCTGAACCTCCTGGGCGTCGGCCCGTACTGGCAAGGGACGGCGATCGGAACCATCATTCTCGTTGCAGTACTGATCGAGCGGCTGACGAGCGGTACCAAACGTTAAGCATCACCACGTGAACAAAAAGATCTGGAGGAGCGCATGAACACGAAACTGAAAACCGTCAGGCATCTGCTGCAAGGAATTGCCTTTGGCGCAATGATCGCTTGGTTTCCCGCGCAAAACGCGAGCGCCCAGGCAGCGGGTAAACAATACGTCTATATCGCGCCGGCGCTAGATCTGCCGTTCTGGCATGTCGTCGGCGATGGCGTTGCGGCGGGCGTGAAGGCGCACGGCGGCACCGTCAATTACATGGACTCGCACAACGACGCCGCGACGCAACTGAAGAACGCTCAGGACGCGATTGCGCAGGGCGTGGCGGGCATCGTGCTGTCGCCGACCGACTCGAGCACCGCGCCGAGCGTGCTGGCGCTCGCGAAGCAGCATGGCATTCCGGTCAGCATCGCCGGCATCGGCACGACCTCGGGCGACTACCGGACCTACGTAGGCTCCGACGACGAGAAGGGCGCCTACGCAGTCGGCAAGGAACTCGCGCGCGTGATGGTGCAACGTGGCTGGCAGAAGGGCGGCTACGGCATCGTCACCATTTCGCTCGGACGGGAAAACGGCAAGCTGCGCACCGCTGGCTTTCGCCGCGCGATGAGCGAGGCGGGCATTCACGAGATGGCTCTGAATCAGATGCAGAAGTACACGCCTGACGAGACGTTCAGCTTTGTGCAGGACATGATGACCGCGCATCCGGATATGCATGCGGTTTTCGTCGAGACCGACACGCCTACACTCGGCGCTGCGCGCGCGATCCGTATTGGTCATCGCGACAAGGACGTTGCGCTCGTCGCATTCGATGGCATTCCTGAATTTATCGACATGCTGAAGAAAGGCCAACTGCTTGCTTCCGGCATGCAGCAGCCGTTTCTGATGGGACAGGAGGCGGCGAATGCGTTATACGACTCGTCGTTGAGTCAGAAGAACCTGTCGATCCCGGTTCTTCTCGTCACGCCCGCGAATGTCGACAGTCAGATGAGCGTGATCAACAAGACCGTCATGCCCAGAAACGGAAACTGATCGTCTGATTTTTAGATTCGGGCGCGTTCGCAGCGCTCCGACACCTGTTTTGGAGAGTCGAGTAATGGATATCGCAACTGCGCGGTCTTATCTTCCTGCAGACCTGGAGAGCGCGCTGCTGGTCGGGCGTGTGTGGCGTAAAACGACTTCGTTCGAGGGGCCGTGCGTCGTCGTGGTGCGCAACGGGAAGATGATCGATATCACAGGCATTGCACCTACTACGGCGGATCTTTTTGATCGCGCCGATCTGCTGAACGTCGTGCGCGCAAGCGAGGGCGAGGACGTTGGCGATGTAGTGGAAATCATGGCGCAGCAGTTTGCGCCGCAGACGCCTCAGGTGAAACTACTCGCACCGTGCGACGTTCAGGCCATCAAGGCGTGCGGTGTCACCTTTGCGGTCAGCCTGATCGAACGGGTGATCGAGGAGCAGGCAGGCGGCGATGCGAGCCGTGCAAACGAAGTACGCGCGACGATCCAGCAGACCATCGGCTCGGACCTTTCGCAGATCGTGCCCGGCTCCGACGCTGCAATGCGTCTGAAAGCCGAACTGACTGAACGCGGTCTCTGGTCGCAATATCTGGAGGTCGGCATTGGCCCCGATGCCGAAGTGTTTACCAAGGCGCAGCCCATGTCCTCCGTTGCATCGGGCGACGAAGTGGGTTTGCTGCCCGCGTCCAGCTGGAATAATCCGGAGCCCGAAGTGGTTCTCGCGGTGAATGCGCGTGGCGAAACAGTGGGCGCAACGCTCGGCAACGACGTGAATCTGCGCGACATCGAGGGCCGCTCCGCGCTGCTGCTCGGCAAATGCAAGGATAACAACGCGTCATGTGCGATCGGTCCGTTCGTTCGACTGTTCGACGAGAGCTTCACAATCGACACGGTGCGCTCGGCGTCGGTGAGTCTGCATATCGAAGGGACAGACGGCTTCGAACTGCAAGGTGTCAGCCATATGAAGGCGATCAGCCGCGACCCACTCGATCTCGTCAGCCAGACGCACGGCGCGCATCATCAGTACCCGGATGGGTTCATGCTGTTTCTCGGCACGATGTTCTCCCCAGTTAAGGACAGGCATGGCGCGGGTGCCGGGTTCACTCACGAACTCGGCGATACGGTGACCATCTCGACCGGTACGTTAGGCGCGTTGGTCAATCGCGTCGGGTTGTGCACGGAAGTGCCGCCCTGGGTGTTCGGCACGCGCGCGTTGTTCAGGAATCTTGCGGCGCGCGGGAAGCATGTATAAACGTCTCGTTGCAGAGGATGAGCGGAGTGGCTTGCGATCCGGCTGTGCGCGAGCCTCGCGTATGTCGCTGAGCATGCGGATTTGCCGGATCGCGGATCTGAGCCACCCGTGCCTCACGGGCTGGCCAGTCAGATCAAAGCGACACGATCTGACGTAACAGTTCCAACGCCTTCATTTCGTCCAGCCGGCCGGTTCGTGCTTTGCCTGCGAGGGTTTTGATCAGCGCCTCTGCGATTGGCTCGATGCCGACGAGATCGTAGAGGCTCGTGACAGTAGCAGAGCGACTGGGCTCCGCGACGGCCGCGGTAAAGGGAACCGGCGCAGGCTGCAGGTGAGAAACGGGTAGCGAGACATCTTTGTCGGCAGCTTGCTTGACCGCAAGAGTGGGCGCAGACGTCGATGCTGTATCCAGTGCCTCTACTGCGTCCTTCGTCACAGCGGCGCTGGTGCTTTGCTCTACCGCGGACGGTTGAACATGTCGACTGCTCGCGGCTTTCACTTTCTTACTCGCGGACTTTCTCGCCACTCCTGTTTCCGGCGTGGTCGCGACTGATCGCGGCTGCTGATCGGGTGCCGGTCGACCCGATTGCGGATCGAGCAAAGCCGACACCGATTCGGGAATGTCCGTTACCTCGCGCGGGATATCCAGCCAGACCGATGGCAGTCCGAGGCGTTCTGTGAAACGGTGCGCTTCGGCGTCGTCCATACGCTTCTGACCATACAGACGGTTGTCGAGGTTGGAGGCGCTGATATCCACTACCGCAGCCAGGCGCACCTTCGATCCCTTACGCGATGTAAGTACGTGCAGGTTGGCGCGACGGATGTTCTGCACGGCCGCCTCGTCGTTCAACGGCAGGGATTGTTGAGCCCCGCGTTTGATGGGTGCTTTGGCTTTCGCTGATGCTGCTTTCTCGGAAGGCGCAGCGGCTGACTTTGCCTGTGCAGGACTGTTCTTCACGACGGACTTTGGCGAGCCGCTGTCAATTTTCTTTGGCATTTCTGATTCCCGGAGCAAACGGTCAGTGGACGTACGGTTGTTCGCCAGCGTTGAAGGTACCTGCTCGTCCGTCAATTCGGGTTCGATATTGGCGTGGATAAAGTCAAGCGGCGCCTTCAGACGAGTGATGGTCGCCGACGGGAGGGCAGGGTTGGGCTGATCGAAAAACCCTTCGGGCAGTCCGAGCGTCGTTTCAATGTGGAAGGCCGTCTCAGGTGTGAATCTCTCGCCGTTGATCAATTCCGCCACGCGCGAGAGGTTGGAATCGAGTCCTAATGCGATGTTCTCGGCGCCTACTGCATCAACCAGCCATTTGAATGAACGTGTTTTGAAAATGGATGCGGTCTGGCCCGCATCTCGTGCGGGTGGCGATTTTGCGTACGGCTTGTTCTGTCGATGGGAGGTCTGTTTTGGGGCCGGCCGCGATTGGTGCAGGCCCTTGTCCCGAGATCCCGGATATCGCCCGCGTGGCTGGCTCATAAATTGGGGTTCTCCGCTGGTGAATTCACTATCAATGCGGGGATTATAAGCGAGGGGGTAGGGAGGCAACGGTCTGAAGGATCGGTGGTCGTGAACGGCTTCTTAGTGACGTTCGGACGGCGGACTCTGCTGAAGTTCAGGTGAAGACGGATGGGAGGAGAGGCCTCTGATCAGCCAGGAGCTGCAGCTCGATAAAGCAATGTAAGCGGTCGTTCGAGAGTGCTAAACGGAATAGAAGTAATTCAGGTGGAGATCAAGATGATCGCAGCGAGTCGAGACGGCGCGGGAGGTGACCCTTGCTCGCCAGACAAGGCCCCAATGAAAGGACGGTCGAGGTCGTTGCTTCGAATGTCTGCGAGACCCTTCCAGCCCCCTAGCGTCGCCGTAAAACCCGTAAAATGGATTGCTGATGTGCCCGCCTGCTAGCCAATGCCCACGGGCCGCGCGATGTGCGCGCGCAGCGTTTGCGAGACCCCGAATCCCTGACCAGAGTTAGGAGTTTGCGTGCGCCACTCTTTTTGTTCTGTTCTAACCGTTCTTGTCGCCGCAGCGACGCAGGTTGTTACTCCGGTTGCATCGCTTGCCTGCACGAGGGTTGTCTATCTTGGCGCCGACAACGACGTCATCACCGCCCGATCGATGGACTGGAAGCTCGACATTGCCACCAACCTTTACATCCTCCCCCGCGGTATTGCTCGCAACGGAGAGGCCGGTCCGAACTCCCTGAAATGGACCGCAAAATATGGAAGCGTCGTCGCCACCGGCTACGACGTCTCTACCACCGACGGCGTGAATGAAAAGGGCCTCGCAGCCGAACTGCTGTGGCTCGTCGAATCGCAATACCCGGCGTTCAACAAAGACTCCCGACCCGGACTCACCATCGCGGCGTGGGCGCAGTACGTGCTCGACAACTTCGCGACCGTTTCGGAAGCGGTGGCCGCGCTGGAGAAGGAGCCGTTCACCATCGTCACGGACAACGTCCCCGGTGAAGAACGCCTCGCCACGCTGCATCTGTCGATGTCGGATGCGACGGGCGACAGCGCAATCGTCGAGTACGTGGGTGGCAGGCAGGTCATTCACCACGGGCGGCAGTACCAGGTCATGACTAACTCACCGACCTTCGACGAGCAACTCGCGCTGAACGCGTACTGGAAACAGATTGGCGGCACCGTATGGTTGCCCGGCACGAATCGATCGGCCGACCGCTTCGCGCGTGCTTCGTTCTATATCAACGCAATTCCGAAGAGCGAAGACCCCGTTGTTGCACTTGCCAGTGTTTTCAGCGTAATCCGCAACGTGTCCGTGCCGTACGGCATTACCACGCCGGACGAGCCTAACATTTCGTCTACCCGTTGGCGTACCGTTGTTGATCATAAGCGCATGCTCTACTTCTTCGAATCGGCGCTGACGCCCAACACATTCTGGGTGGACCTCAAGAAGGTCGACTTCGCTCCCGGCGCGCCGGTCAAACGTCTCGACCTCGGTAAGGATCAGAGAAACACTTTCAACGGTGAAGTCTCCCGATATTTTCAACCTGCGCCTCCGTTTCCTTTCCTTGGTCTTGGTGGTAAGCCTGGTTGATGTATGGCGGGATGTCCGTGCTGCGCCGCGGAGGGTCGTCGGCGCGGTCAGCCGATCATTTCGCGGAAGCCGTTTGGCACCGGCCTCAAAGCCCCAAGATGACGTAACATCGACACCCTTCAGAACGTTGCAAAGAGTGAGAGCGACAATGCGCCAGCAGAACCAGCCAGCCTACATCATCAGAATGCGCGCCAAGCCCGGAAGCGGGGACAAGCTGTTCGAACTTGCTACCGCCGGCATGGCGAAGTCAGGTGCATCTAATCGCTTTATCATCCTGCGTGAGGATGACGACCCTGATGTGCTTTGGAACATCGAGGTATTCACGTCTGAAGAGGCAAAGGATCACTATGAGAATAGCCCGCTAGCTGACGAACTCCGGGACGAGATTCTGGAACTTCTGGCTGAGCCGCCGACGCGTATCGCGGCCCACCCTTATTCGGCTGCACCGGAATGAAACGCCGTTGCGTGTGACCAAACGGCGGCGATCCCGACGGACTCTGAGCCGCACGTAAGTTGATGGGTGGCGAAACGCTTAACGAGTCAGTATAGGACCGTGCCCGCGGCCATCACCGGTCATTCGACGACCTTCCCACGATCGCCGACGATCCGTAAAAATGCAGCAGCGTAGCCCAATGCTGCCGCCCCGGCCGTAGACGGCAACGGGGACTGCGCTGTCATCCCACCGCTCACGCGCCAGCGGACGCTTCCAGCTCCGCAAGACGCTGGCGCAACAAGCGATCCTCTTTGAAACGGGCGGTTTCATCGCGAATCACTGCGACGATACCGTTGAGTTCGTTTTGCGGCGAATGCAGCAATGCAACTGTAAAGGCGATCGACATTGACCGTCCGTCTTTATGCACGGCGGGGACACGCAGAACATCATTGCCGTAACGGGTTTCGCCCGTTGCCATGGTCTTGTGATAGCCGTCCCAGTGTCGGCCGCGCAAGCGTTCCGGAATGATCAGGTCCAGTGAATTGCCGAGCGCCTCGCTTTGCGTAAAGCCGAACATCCGTTCGGCTGCGGGGTTCCAGAAGGTGATGCTGCCGCCGGCATCGGAGATGATGATCGCGTCGCCGATTGCGTTGGCAAGTTGCTGGAAGTCGATGGGAGTTTGCACGGCGCTCCTCCAGGGAAAAATGCGGATTTGGACAAAATGCGGCGCCGTCAGAGGCGCTTCATCTTCACGTCAGAGCCAGATTCACCGGCCTGCGTGGCGCCGTCAAACCGCTTTGACTTCGCGCAGATTGAAGATCTCCTGGTTGCTGTAACCAAGGCCCGCCAGCACTTCGTCGGTATGCTCCCCGAGCAGAGGAGATGCCGTGACCTCCGGCTTCATGTCCGAGAATTTGATCGGGCTGCCGACGGTCAGATACGAGCCGCGTTTCTTGTGCGGTACTTCGACGATCGTACCGCTCGCCCGCAATGAAGGATCGTTGGCCAGTTCCTTCATCGTCAGCACTGGCGCACACGGAATGTCGAATTTGCGCAAGATGTCGACCGCTTCGAATTTGGTCTTGTCGGCGAGCCACGCTTCGATGGTTTTGAAGATCTCAAAGATATGCGGTTGACGCGCCTCAGCGGTTTTATAGGCCGGGTCATCGATCCACTCGGTCTTACCGAGCGCTTTGCAGATCGGCTCCCATGCATGGCCCTGGATCGTGAAATAGATGTAGGCATTCGAATCCGTTTCCCAGCCCTTGCATTTGAGCACCCAGCCCGGCTGCCCACCGCCGCCCGCATTACCGCCGCGCGGCACTACATCGCCGAACTCACCGTGCGGATATTGCGGATATTCTTCGAGATATCCCACTCGCTCCAGTCGCTGCTGATCGCGGAGCTTCACACGGCACAGGTTCAGCACGCTGTCCTGCATCGATACAGCGACCTTCTGGCCCTTGCCTGTTTTGTCGCGCCCGAGCAGTGCAGTCAGAATGCCGATCGCGAGATGCATGCCTGTGTTGCTGTCGCCAAGCGCCGCGGCGCTGATGGTCGGCGGGCCGTCCCAGAAGCCGGTGGTGGAGGCCGCTCCCCCTGCGCATTGCGCAACGTTTTCGTAGACCTTGAGGTCGTCGTAGTGGTGACCGTCGCTGAAACCCTTCACCGAGGCGACGATCATCTTGGGGTTGAGTTCGTTTAGACGTTCCCACGAAAAACCCATCCGGTCCAACGCGCCCGGTCCGAAATTCTCGACCAGAACATCGGATTCGCGGATCAGTTTTTCGAGCACTTCCTTGCCTTCTGGCTTCTTCGTGTCGAGTGTCAGCGACTTCTTATTGCTGTTGAGCATCGTGAAGTACAGTGCGTCGGCATCCGGGATGTCGCGCAATTGGCTGCGCGTGACGTCGCCCGACCCTGGCCTTTCGACCTTGATCACGTCAGCACCGAACCAGGCGAGCAACTGGGTGCACGCGGGACCGGCCTGAACATGAGTGAAGTCGATGATCTTGATGCCTTCGAGAGGTTTGGTCATGTTGGTATCTCCTTGGTTAATACAATTACTTTTTCATTGCCGCGCTTTGCGGATTCAGATTCGTCAGGCGGCCGCTTTCGGTGCCGGCCGCTTCGTCGATTACTGCATTGATCAAGCTAGGTTTGCCCGATGCGATTGCCTCGACGAGTGCCTTCGTCAGTTCTTCCGGCGTGCTCGCGTGGTAGCCGATGCCGCCGAATGCCTCGATCATCCTGTCGTAGCGCGCACCCTTCACGAACACAGTAGGCGCAACGTCCTTACCGCCCGTCGGGTTCACGTCGGTGCCGCGATAAACACCGTTGTTGTTGAATACGATCGTGCAAACCGGCAACTCGTAACGACAGATCGTTTCGAGTTCCATGCCGCTGAATCCGAAAGCGCTGTCGCCTTCGATCGCGACCACCGGCTTGCCTGTCGTTACCGCCGCGCCGATGGCGAAGCCCATCCCGATACCCATGATTCCCCACGTGCCGGAATCAAAGCGCTTGCGCGGTTCGGCCATGTCGATAATGCTGCGCGCGTAGTCGAGCGTATTGGCGCCTTCGTTGACGACGTTGATGTCCGGGCGGGTCTTCAGCACGTCACGAATCGCACGCAAAGCACTGTGGAAATTCATCGGAGATGGGTTCTTGTCGAGCATCGCGGCCATCTTCGCGAGATTCCGGCTCTTGCGCTCGGCGATCGCACCGGTCCATTCGCCCTCCGGCCTGGGGAAGTTCTCATCGAGGCCGGCGCGCAGCGCCGCCACGCACGAGCCGATGTCACCGATTACCGGCGCCGCAATCGCGACATTGCTGTCGATTTCAGTCGGAGAGATATCGACCTGCACGAACTTTTTCGGCGCCGTGCCCCACGTGTTGCCCTTGCCATGCGACAGCAGCCAGTTCAGACGCGCGCCAATCAGAACGACAACGTCGGCTTCCTGCAGCACAAACGAACGCGCTGCCGATGCGGATTGCTCGTGCGTGTCGGGCAACAAGCCCTTGGCCATCGACATCGGCAGATACGGAATGCCGCTTTGCTCGACGAAGGCGCGGATTTCCGCGTCAGCCTGGGCATACGCGGCCCCCTTGCCTAGCAGAATCAGCGGACGTTTTGCGCTTTTCAGCACGTCAAGCGCACGCTTGACCGATTCCGGCGCGGGCAATTGACGCGGCGCGGCGTCGACCACTTTCACCAGCGACTGCTGCGCCTTGACGGTGTCCAGCGTTTGCGCGAGCAGCCTGGCCGGCAGGTCCAGATAGACGCCACCCGGCCGGCCAGAGACCGCTGCACGGATCGCACGTGCCACGCCGATGCCGATGTCCTCCGCATGGAGCACGCGGTACGCTGCCTTGGCGTAAGGCCTGGCGGCGTTCAATTGATCCATTTCTTCGTAATCTCCCTGCTGCAGATCGACGATTTCGCGTTCGCTCGACCCGCTGATCAGGATCATCGGGAAACAGTTCGTGGTCGCGTTCGCGAGGGCTGTCAAGCCGTTGAGAAAGCCCGGTGCCGACACGGTCAGACAGATGCCCGGCTTCTGCGTGATGTAGCCGGAAATTGCCGCCGCGTTGCCTGCGTGCTGTTCATGACGGAAGCCGATGAAACGCATCCCCTCCGCTTGTGCAAGCCGCGCGAGGTCGGTGATGGGAATGCCCACCAGTCCGAAGATGGTATTGATGTCGTTCAGTTTCAGCGCGTCGATGACGAGATGGAATCCATCGGTCGTTTCACTCGCCTGTTGTTGTGACGTAGTGCCTGTTGTGAGCTGGTCGGCTTCTGCCATGACATCTCTCCTGGGTAGCGGGGCGTGATGAGTTGGATCGTGAGCGGCGGGCTCACGGGGGCATTCATTCAGACGAGCCGCCGGACGACGGTTGCAACCGTGCCTCGGCGATAGCTACGCCGGCTGACGCGCCTGAGTTTTCGATCCAGCGCTTTCTCATAGGGGCGAGAATGAATTTCGCGGAGACGGCGGCCGCGATCGATATCACGGCCGCTGAGATAAATACGGTGTTCCAGCCACCGTTCGCGGACAGCACCGATGCAACCGGCACCAGCATCGCGGCAGTCCCTTTCGCGGTGTAGAGCGTCCCCGCATTCGCTGCGGCGTATTTGCTGCCGAAAGTGTCCGCACAGGTCGCCGGGAAGATCGAGAAGATTTCGCCCCAACAAAGGAAGATGGCGGCGGCGAAGAACATGAACGCGTACGGGTTATGGCCGAACTGCATCAGTCCGAGCAGCGCGACGCCTTCGCCGAGAAAGATCATGAACATGGTGTTTTCACGGCCAATGCGGTCCGATAGAAAGCCGCACAGAGGGCGAGTGAAACCGTTGCACAGATTGTCGATGGACAGCGTCATCGTGAGGAGCGGCAGCGTGATGCCCAGCAGGTTGACCGGCATTCTGGCGAAGCCGTATTCCTTCGCGATCGGTCCTAGCTGAGCGGTTGCAATGATGCCGCCGGCCGCGACGAATACGAACATCAGATAGAGCACCCAGAACAGCGGCGAACGGACCATCTCGCGGGACGTGTAGTCGACCTTGCTTGCAACAATACGTTTAGGCGCGACCGCGTAGGCAGGCGGTTTAGGCCGTACCAGCAACGTGGCGAGCAGCAGGATGCAGACGCCTTGGAAAATGCCGAAGAACATGAACGTGTACTCGTAGCCCGAACGCTGGATCATGTTGGCGATGGGAATCACAGTTACCGCCGCGCCGGCGCCGAAGCCCGCCGCCGTCAACCCCGCTGCGAGACCGCGTTTGTCCGGGAACCATTTGAGTGCCATCCCGACGCAGGTGCCGTACACACATCCCGCGCCGATACCGGCAATGACTGCCGCGATGTAGAGTTCAGTAAGACTGCCTGCATGAGCGTTAATCATCCAGCCGATAGCCGCGCAGAGCGCACCGCCGATCACCACCGGGCGCGGTCCGAACTTGTCGACGAGCCAGCCTTCTACGGGAACGAGCCAGGTTTCGGTGACGACGAAGATGGTGAATGCGGTCTGAATCGCCGCTTGTCCCCAGTGATGAGCGTTGTCTATTGGAACGACGAATAACGTCCACGCGTATTGCAGGTTCGCGACCAGTCCCATGCACACCACGCCGATCGCGAGTTGTATCCACCGTTGATGCCAGAACGCTGGCCGGCCAGTCTCCGCCACATTGGAATGTCCCATGTCTCCGTCTCCTGTACTTTCCGTCGCGCTCGAACGGCGCGTTGGACTTACGTGATCGAATCGCTTCGTCGCTGGTTTGTCTGCGAGCAAGGAAGCGCCAATGGTCGGCCAGAGAAAAGCGCACTAACGAAAGCTCTTACTCGTCGAACGAACAACAGTGGGGCTGAAATCTATTGGACGTTCAGCGGGTGTGAGGGGATGCTGCGCGAGAACGACGATAAGTGAAAGTTAAAATATTTTATGGTTTGCATTAGGTATCCGTAATACAAGAGTCCGCCGCTTCCGACGGCGAGCCTCTGCGCCCGTGTTTTATGATCCCTGGACGTAGTCGGACTTCTCCTGATGCTCAACTGCTGGGTAGCGCGCCGCGAAAACGAGGGTTTTTCGCATTGAAATTGCGAGACGGAAGATTACATATATAAGTAAAGATTTATCATTTTTCCAAAAAACTTTAATTATTGTTTATCTAATCTCCCTTCTATTCTTGATCGTGCCATTTGCCGGAAGGAGACGACGATGAACACCTCTCAATTTCATACGTGCGACAGCGCTCATGATGCTGAAGTCGAGGCGCAACTTTGTGCCTACAACGCCGCTTTTGAAGAACTCGGCCTGCGCTTCCGTTGGGATGAGCGCACGCTGACGTCGCTGGCAACGATTCACGACGAACATGAGCAGATCGCCGCGTACGTCCAGGCGCATCATGCGCACTTACTGAAGGCGTATAGCGCTGAGTTTTTGAGTCAGGCGATCCTCGACAGGAAAAAAGCCCGCTATCCGTCTCGCTTTCAGGGGCGCGTCGACAGTGCGACGCATCCAGCCAACGTGATGCCTTTACCGCAAGTGAACCGCCGGTACGGGCGTGCATCGGATGAATTGGAGTTGCCAGCGCTGGTTGGCGTGTAGATTGCGCGTCGCTGCGGCTTACATGGGGATTGGCATGGCCGCTATGGGCTTTTTGCAAGCGCCGCGAAGCGGATCATGAAAGCGATATCGGCAGTGATACTGCTGGCCCTCGAATCGAAGGCTCTCACACGCAGGCAATTGCCCGGCAAAGCACTAATGGGCTCCATGGATGAACTGCTGTGGAGGGGAAGTGCTTCCTGAGTTGGCCGCGGTTTGAATGGCCGTTGTTGATAAATTGGAAGGGGCGATCAGGGGGCGACTCCGGTCTGACGCGAGTCGATTATCTGCCGAGCAACTATGTAATCGGCATCGGACTGTAGTCGGCCAATAATCGCCGTTGGCCCAGCGTCGAAACCCGTTGCTCGAATGGCTGGTTCACTTTGGGAACTGCCGAATGCACAAGGAGCGTGTGCGCTACCGCACATTGTGTAAGCCATTTGTGATGTCATATTTATGTGGAGGCCCTTCATTCGAAAGACGGTAGAAACATAATGCACTTACACTTGTCAGCAAGTCCGCCCTTTTTGGATTCCGATTTTTCTGCCAGACGTTCGCCATTTATGAGAGTGCCTTGATGACTTTTTCCGGCAAAACGTTACTCCCCGCACGGCCAACGGTGCGATGGGTATGTCTATGCCTTATCGTTTGTCATGTAGTTTTTCGGCCCCCATGTGCAGTGGCGCAGAATGCGTTTATTGATTGCAGGACAAGTGCCACGTTCTACGGCTCATTTGGTGCTCTTACTATAAAGTCGGACTCGATGAATCGAGATCAAAGCAGATGGTATCGGTGCGAATCTCACTGTCAGTTCAGGGGCAAGTCTGGCAAGCCAGTAAATCTCGACTGTGCAGGCTTTGTTCCACCGAATCAGAAGGTTTTCACCCTTTTTTGCGCGAGGCCGCTGGGCTTGGGCGAGGAGCTTGTTACCATGAATCCATTAGCGGCTAGCCGAAACAACTGTACGCCGCTTCCCAGCCCTCCGCAGTGATACGACGAATGCAAGCGCTTATTGGAGGACAGAGAGCGCTGCATGGATGTTTAGATTGAATAAACATTGGAGGCGATAATGTTCCGTAATGCAGTGGCGGTGGTGGCGTTTTCTGCCGGTATTGCACCTGGCTTTCTAGGTAACCATGCGCTTGCTACGCCTGTACCGGGAACCGGTCGCAATGTATTAACTGCAATGCCGCGGCAAATCGGCGGACCGCAAATTTCTATATACCGTTTTGAGACTGCTGACGAGTGCCAAAACGCCAAACAGTATTACGCAAGTCAATACCCGGCAGACAAATGGAACGTTGTTTGCATCCTAGGTTAATGAGTCATCCGTGGACTCCCCGGATTGCTCGATCGTCGTTCAGGTAGAAACAGCAATGCTGCGACCGCATCAATTCGCTACATTGCAAGCGCGGAGCTTAGCGTATCCAAACGTCGGCCTTCGTCGATCCTCCGCGACTATCCGCTGTATTGAAGAGTGTTCCGATCGACCAATTTGACAATCTGATGAATCGTTTCGCCTTTACGCCGGCGGTCCTACATCAATGCCTTCTGGCTCTCAGTATAGTAGATACTCGATCTTTGTTTCATTGCAACACCTCCACTGCTCACGGAGATTCTAGTGTGTTGCATCGACCGGTTGAATCCGTTGGCGACTTCTGCCGGATGCAGCCGGCTCGACGAATGTCACCGGCTATTTTTAACATCAGAGCGCGATCGGCCAACTACAGTTGCTCGATCGCGCACTCTGACGTTCCCAAAGAACTGTGCGGTAGTCAACAGACGTTCGTGACACTGCTGTGCATTATCTGGTAGCGAGGTTGAGCGCCTTTACCGAAGGCAGTCCATTTGCCAGCACCTCCGGCTCATGACAACCACGCTGACGGCCGCAATTTAAGTCGCGATGGGACGATGTTCAACGACGGCGTACGCGGTTATATTGCGTACGCGCGAGTAGATGCGTCATAGCCTGTCCAGTTGTTCATTAAGCGCGGCATACTTGCTTCATTTCATCGGAGGAATGTATGGGAAAGAAAGTCGTTGTGACGCTAGTTATGGATGAAGACGCAGAGGTTACGGTCAAACCGCTAGCTGGTCGCGTTGCGGTATCTCCTCCTTCACTTCCCGAGGGAAGCAATCAGCATCTATTGAGTATTACACACACTGTCACGCAATTTCCCGTTACTGGGCTGGATGGTGACAACGACGTTGATCCGAATCATTAAAAGACGCTTGGTTGACCAGCTCGCCCAAGTTATAAATGTGAGCGATATTAAATGATTTTAATAATCGGATCAAAAAATGACCCTCACGTATCGAGTGTTTTGACGCACCTATCGAGCGAATCAGTTGATTTTGTGGTTCTGGACCCTTTCGGATCATCTGCGGCTAAAGCAAAATTTTCTTTGAATGCAGAAATGACATTGTCTATAGGGACTTCCGTGCCAGTTGATGGGGATGTCACGTCCGTATGGTGGAGACTTAAACCACATACCGGCTTTCCAAACAGTAGCGCGGTTGATCTATATGATTATTATTTTCGGCAGCGCGAATGGGGCCAAGCGTTGGAATATTTGGAGGATCACTACGTAGGCGCTCGCTGGCTTAATAATCGAACAGCAGCTAGAAAAGCATCAAATAAGCTACTCCAATTAAAAATTGCCGAATCAATTGGATTTTCTATTCCTCGTACGCTGGTTACATCCGATTTAGAAGAGTTGTTGGAATTTAAAAAGTCACTTAGTCCATCTGATCTATTGTTTAAGACATTTACTCCGTACGCCAACCCTGATGGAAAGCTTGCTTACGCGCAAATTCTCACTTCTGATGAATTGTCCAGTATGAGGGACTCAATTTCGAGTTGTCCTTCGCTTTATCAAGAGTACATCGAAAAAGCGTATGAACTCCGCGTTACGGTAGTAGGAGGGGATGTTTACGGAGCCAAAATATGTGCGGCTGACACTAAAGCAGCCAGACAAGACTGGCGAGCCGGCCTGTTCGATAATAGATACGAGAAAGCAAGAATTCCTGAAATTACTTGCGAGAAGATATTCAAAATGTCTCACGAACTCGGAATCGAGTACGGTGCTTATGATTTTATCGTTCAACCCGATGGCCGCATTGTGTTTCTTGAGGTGAATCCCTTTGGCCAATGGCTCTGGCTTGAAAATCAGGTAGACCTTCCGATATCGAGGGCAATCGCAGATTGGTTGCGAGGCAGGTAAACACAAACGCGCTTATACAGAATTTTACCGAACCAGTACGCGTACTACGCATAAATTTTTAGTGAAAGCGCTACCCAATCTTGCGTACCGCTGTAGCGGTTTTTGGTCGAGACCGTGTGAAAACGCGTTGATCGCCTAAACTGAATCAACACGCTGATACCGGGTGACTCATGAAGCGATTCGTTGAGGGCGATGACCGCAA
>NZ_JBNDKS010000012.1:0-139584 GCF_050435665.1 Paraburkholderia sp. GAS333 | reverse complement strand
ATAGTGCGGATTGCCCGTGTGAAAGTAGGTAATCGTCAGGCTCCCCAGCAGCATCAGAAACCCCACCCCGCAAAGGTGGGGTTTCTGCGTTTACCGGTTCGGTTTCAGCAGTCTAAGGCATCGGGGGATGCATCCCGCAGGCTGCAGAGGAATCCCGGCCATGGCAGGAGCGCGCATGGTAGCGACCGTGACACGTGCGGTCACGGCTCTCTTGCAACTCCTCGTGCCTTCCAAATTATTGGAATAAACGCGCCCAAGCGCTGATATCCCAGTTCAGCAGGTACTGCTTCGAGAATCCGAAGCAACTTATTCCCCGAATACACCAATCATCAATACCGGCCCATGTGGTCTATACGCCGATATCTTCAACGCTTTCCAATCTAAGGCGTTTGCGCGCTTCGATATCCCACGTCTGATCTAACGACGCTCCCTTTGCGCGTCACCCTCGACGGCTCGTCACACACGGCGCTAATCGTCGCCACTTCGTCGTAAAAAACTCCGCGGCACTACAAAGCCATCCGGCCGCCTAAGCCCGTTTACGTATCAGTGTTTGATCCGGCACGCCAGCGATAACGCGGTCGAGCCGTTCGCTCGCGTCTGTTACGACCCAAAGTGGCGCGCTATGCAATTGCCGGTCGTAATTTGTTGCGAGTTTGGCAAAAAGTTCGAATCCCGCGTCGTCCAAGCGCCATTCACCAGTCAGTCTGCCGATATCGAACACCGCTGCGACCGCGCCGTCCGCTGCGCCGAGCTCCTCGCCGGTTACCTTGCCGAACCCGGAATCGGCAAGGAATCCGTTGAGCAGCATGACCTGCGTAAGCGTTTGTGCATCGGTCATGCTGCCGACACCGCGGCGCAAGGCGTCGAGCGAGAGGTGCATGCGTAGTGCGAGGTCGTCGGCGACCTGTCGCGGCATGGGCAGCAGCATGGCCTTGGCATGCCGCGCGCGCGCCGCGCCCGCGTTGCGGGATAAGGGGATAGGTTGTGCCATGAAGATCCAAAGTTATGCCTGTGCAGATGCAATAACGGCGCGCTCCGTAAAAGATTGAGCCCTCACCGCGCATACTTCACTGAGCACATCTCAACCTGCGCTGGTAAGTCATTCCGCGACCGCGAATTGCATTCGTTTCAGGCGTTGCTCGCACCTTTTCAGTTCACCAAAGCAGTGGCTTTCGATCCCCCTTCATTGCGTCACTCGGTCGGCAGCGCGGGTTGGTGTCGGTGACAACTGGCGCACCTATAGCAGCGTGGTGGATCTGCATCCGGCCGCTTCGGACGTGGAGCCGCTCGCACGACAGCTTTTAAGCAATCAGTTCACGCTCTACGTGACGATTACACCAATCACGCTGATAGGGCGCTAAGCGCACATTTCCAACACGGCCGCTGTCAAGCAGCAACGCCGCGTATCAGTGAAATGAAGCCTCAGACGTCTGTGACAACGGGGGCGTATGAAGCCGATCCGCACATGATTATTTGAGGCCGTGCAGAATTATCGACTTGCCGGACCTCAACGACGCGAGGAAATCGACAACGTTTAAGGCAATTGTGGATGCCGCATTGGATCGAGGCACGTTGATCTCCAATGGCGCAAGCGCTACCGTGCACGGAAACGCAAAAATCTCGCAGCGTGGGCGTGGCGCGTAAAGTTGCAACGTTGGCAACTGAGCTATAGATAACAGCAGTTGACTTGCCTGACAGTGTTAGTTCAGTTCGTCATTTCCAACTTGATAGCTCTCTTTCCGGTGAGAGGAGACGGTTGACCCGAAGCCGCGAAGTGGTGGGCTAGAGATTCGAGTCGCCCCGGAGAATCATTCCTATAACCGACGGTGGGCGAGATCTTCGCTGACAGTATCTGAGCGGCGAGTAGAGGCTAATACAACTGAACCTTATCTACCGCGCTTTTTGACCTAGGAAGGATGCGTTGCGCGGGAGGGCGACGAAGTAGCTACCCAAAGATGAACAGCAAAGCTCTCGATCAACTGGGTGCTTATCACTCACACGTTTCGGTCTAAAAATCGGCGCCGCTAACCATCGCAGACATCGTCGTACGGTTCAGGTTGATGATCGGCCGCTGACTACGAGTGACGGTCACGCCGATACGTAACTCACGTGCGGCAGGTCGAATGCAATGACGATGTTCAACCGGATAGCGAAGTACTCAGCGCATTGGCCAACGCCAACCTCACATCAACACAGATGCCAAAAAATAACCCTCACATGTGCTTCGTACTCAGCACATGTTCACGACACGCTCTGCCATACCTGGCACACGCAAATTAGAGCTCACGATAACAAGGCACACGCACGAGTCGCGACATGTGCGACATGTCCAACCACTCCGATTCCAACCCGCGTCGCGCGCATGCATCCACTGCTCAAATCGCGAATGTGTCGCCGGCAGCAATCATGTGCCGCATTTCGACGACAGCCCATTCGCATTCGAGTACTGGAATCGACCGGCCTAACTGCTGGATTCGCAGACCAGACAAAGCGCAACTTACCTCGCAAACTGATCCGAAGCACACATATCGACATAAAATTGCACCGAGGGGTTGTGCTGCGCGCGAGGACTCTCTATAATTCGCGCTCTCTAAAGGCTCGTAGCTCAGTTGGTTAGAGCACCACCTTGACATGGTGGGGGTCGTTGGTTCGAATCCAATCGAGCCTACCAACGAATATGTGACGTAGACGAAAGCGGTTCCGCTTTCGTCTACTGTCATGTTCAGTGTCTCTCTTTTCTTCTCTACCGCCTCCCTGTTTTATAAAAGTCCCTTCTTTCGCGGATGCATTTGCGCGTTCACGTCTGTCGCATTCCGTCACTGTTCTCAGCAATGCGCGGTAAAGTTAAGCCTTCACGCTTTCTGTTGAATCACCAGCAAATCTCCACCGAATTCTCGACCCATCGCCACTGCTTCGTCACCGAATAATCTGCCAGGCGCGCACAACTACGCGCGGGTAGTTTTCAAAGGATGCTGACGCAATGAAGAAGCTCATCAACGACGTCTCCGCAGTCGTCCCCGACATGCTCGACGGACTCGCGGCGCTCAATCCCAATCTCTCGCTGCTGCAAGGCGGCACGATCGTCGTGCGGGCCGATATTGAGGCCGTAGCGGCGCGCAACGAGGTCGCGTTGATCTCAGGTGGCGGCTCGGGTCACGAGCCCGCTCACGGAGGCTATGTGGGCCACGGCATGCTGAGTGCGGCGGTAGCGGGCGAAGTATTCACGTCGCCCTCCACGGACGCGGTGCTCGACGCCATACGTGCGGTTGCCGGTCCCGCAGGCGCGTTGCTGATCGTGAAAAACTACACGGGCGACCGCTTCAACTTTGGCCTCGCCGCCGAGATCGCGCGCGCCGAGGGCATTCCCACGGAAATGGTGATCGTCGCGGACGACGTCGCATTAACCGCGAGCGGCGACCACGCGGGCCGGCGTGGACTTGCGGGGACCGTGCTGGTCCATAAGATTGCGGGCGCGGCGGCAGCGGCAGGGCGTCCGCTGAAAGAGGTTGCGCAGATCGCACGGAATGTCGCCGCGTCGCTCGGCACCATGGGTGTCGCGCTCACGCCGTGCACGGTGCCCGCTGCCGGCAAGCCGGGCTTCGAACTGGCCGACGACGAAATCGAATGGGGACTCGGCATACATGGCGAGCCAGGCGTGGAGCGCGGCGCGATGGAACCGGCGAACACGATCGTTGGCAAATTGCTGGCGAAGATTATCGGCGACCTGTCGTTGCAAAGCGGCGAGCGTGCGGTGTTGCTCGTGAACAATCTCGGCGGCACACCGTCGAGCGAATTGAGCATCGTGGCGGGGGCCGCGCTGCGTTATCTGGCGGAACACGGTATCCAGGTCGAGCGCGCGTGGGCGGGCACGTTTCTGAGCGCACTGGAAATGGCGGGCGTCTCGTTGTCGTTACTGCGAGTGGACGACGAGAGGCTCGGCTGGCTCGATGCCGCCGCGCACACCAGCGCGTGGCCCGCGTTGAGCGGACGCGTTGCGCCGGTTTCGGTGCGAGCCGCAGCCGCTACGCCCGATCGCGCGAGCGGCGCCACGCTCTCGCGCGACTCCACGTTGCGTCACGCGATCGAAGCCATCTGCGCGTGCCTGCTGAAAGCAGAGCCGACGTTGACCGCGATGGATCAACGTGTCGGTGACGGCGATCTCGGTATCAGCCTGTCTCGCGGCGCGCGGGCGGTTCTGCAGGAGATCGACGGGTATCCCGCCGAGGCGACGCCGGGCGCCGTACTACGCAGCATTTCCGCGACGATAAGACGTGTGGTCGGCGGAACGTCGGGGCCGCTCTACGCCGTGATGTTGTTGCGCGCGGCGACGACCCTCGAGCAGTCCGGCGGCTCGACGGCGACCGAATGGGCGGCGGCGTTCAGCGCGGGTGTCGACGGATTGATGGAGCTAGGGGGAGCGCATCCCGGCGACCGCACCATGGTCGATGCACTGAAGCCCGCCGCCGATGCATTGCAGTCCGCGCTCGCTCATCGGGAATCCATCGACGCCGCATTGAAAGCCGCCGTCGACGCCGCCATCGAAGGCACGTCACAAACTGCGTCGATGCATCCACGGCGAGGGCGTTCGAGTTATGTCGGCGATCGCGCTCTGGGTCACGCTGACCCGGGAGCGCATGCAGTTGCGTTGTGGCTTGCCACGATTCACGAGGCGGTAGTGAACTGAGTGAGTCTTGAGGGGCGGGTCGTTACGGGCGCAGCAGATCGAACCCGGCCAGCGCGACGACTCCGCTCACGACGATCAGCGCGACAGAGTGCTGTCCAAAATAAAGCAGCCCTGCTGCCGACCAACTCGTCACGGCGAATGCGGCGATACGTTTCATACCTGAAAAACCCGATTCAAAAGCACAAACTCAGAAGCCCAAAGCGACCGCCAACAGCCCGCTCACCACGCCGCACACCAGCACGGCAAGCGCCACGACCGTCAACACGCGTCGCGGGAACGAGCGTCCAAGCATGGCCATCGACGGTACGCTGATTAGCGGCAACGTCATCAGCAACGCGCCGGCAGGGCCAGACGCCATGCCGAACGACAGCATCGCCTGAATGATCGGTACCTCGCCGGCAGTCGGGATCACGAACAGCGTCCCGGCGATCGACAGCGCGACGATCCATACCAGGCTGTTGTCGATGTTCGGCCCAATGTGCGGAAACAGCCACGCGCGCGCCGCGCCGAGAATCAGCACCAGTACGATGTATTCGGGCACGAGGCGCAGCGTCATCGCGCCGAGAATTTTCAGCCAGCGCGAAAAGGCGGTGCCGGCTTCGTCGATGGTGATCAGCTTCGCTATTTCGTCGCGCGATGCTTCGGCTTCTTTCGGCGTGACCATGCGGTTTACCAGATAGCCCAGGCCGAACACCATGACGATGCCCAACGCGAGCCGCAAGCCCATCCACTGCCAGCCGAGCACGAAGCCCATGAAGATCAACGTGGCCGGATTCAGCGCGGTGTTGCCGAGCCAGAAGGCGATCGCCGCGCCCGGCGCCGCCTGACGCGCGCGCAAACCGGCGACGACCGGCGCCGCGCAGCAGGTGCACATCATGCCCGGCAACGACATCAGGCCGCCCTTCACGACACTGCTGAAATCGCTGCGCCCGAGCGCGCGTGCGACCCATTGCGGCGGAATCAGCGCCTGCACCGCCGAACCCAGCAGAAGACCGAGCACCATCGCCTGCCAGATTGCCTTGCCGTAGGCGAGGGCGTAATCGAGTGCGGCTTGCAGCGACGGCGCGGGCGCGCTCGCCGAGGTGCCCATCAGAATCGATTTGCCGATCGAATGCTGGCTCGCCGCGACGAACGCGCGGTTGTAGTACGGGAACCACTTCACATAGAAGAGGCCGACCACAGCGATCAGCAGAAAGACGATCCAGCCAAGCGCGGCACGGGGCTGTCTAAGGGTTGTTTGCATGATGAGGTCTCTGGCGTGGGTTTTTATTCGCTGACAACGAGCGCGCGGGTGTTCAATTGCGCGAGCAGTGCTTTTGCCTGACCGACGACATCCGCGTCGTTCGGGCGGAAATTCATTTGCAGCGCGTGCGGCAATTCGACGAAATGCTCATGGCTGCTGCGCGCGTAGGCGGGATCATAATGCCGCCCGATCAACTCGTGAGTGAGTTCGGCCCGCCTGTTTTCGTCGACGAGTCGTTGCCAGCCGGTCACACGTTCGCGGCTGTGCAATCCGATCATTCGTTGCAGTTGCCCTTTCAGCGAATCGGGATCGTCGAACAGATGCGCGTAGTCGTGCAGCAGGAACGTCGCGCGATCTTCGCGGCTCGACAGCACCTCGACGCACGCGCCGCGATGAAACGTATCGAGCAGCGCGAGCGGCAGCGTGATTGCGCCGATGCGCCGGCTTTCCGCCTCCACGAACACTGGTTGCGTTGGATCGAACTCGCGTAACGCGCTCACGAGCAACGTGTCGAAGCGCTTCTGCGACGGCTGCGGCATGCCCGCCCACGCGCCCAGCAGCGAGCCGCGATGCGACGCCAGCGCTTCGAGATCGAGCGTTTGCGCGCCCGCGTGGTTCAGCGCCGTGAGCAGTCGGGTCTTGCCGCTGCCGGTCGGGCCCACCAGCGCGATGTAATTGAAGGTGGCGGGCAACGCGTCGAGCGTGTCGAGCGTCGCGCGCCGATAGCTTTTGTAGCCGCCATCGAGTTGACGTGCCGGCCAGCCGATCATGTTGAACAGTGTCGTCACCGAGCCGGAACGCTTGCCGCCCCGCCAGCAATAAATGAGCGGCCGCCAGCTACGCGGACGGTCGGCGAAAGTCGTTTCAAGGTGATGGGCGATATTGCGCGCGACCAGCGCTGCGCCGATCCGCGTGCCTTCAAACGGCGACACCTGTTTATACGTTGTACCGACCAGTACGCGTTCTTCGTTGCTCAGCACCGGCGCGTTGATCGCGCCCGGAATGTGGTCTTCCGCAAACTCGAGAGGCGTGCGTACATCGATGATTTCGTCGAAATCACCTGCTTTTTCGAGGCTGACTAAAAGGTTTTTCAAGAGATAGGGGCAAAACGGTCTACGGCGGGAAGCGGAAATTATCTCATGCGCCGTTAATGGCGGCTGATGGACGGCCCGGACGATGAGGGCGCTTCGTATGCCGAAGCGCCCTCATATCGTCATATTGTCTACGAATATTTCAGGCTACTTCGACACACGCTTCGCCGTTCACCATGTCGCCGATCACGCAGGCGTCGGCGAATCCGTCGGCGCGGAACAGCGCGAGCACTTCGTCGACCGATTCCGGTGCGCATGACACCAGCAATCCGCCCGATGTTTGCGGATCGGTGAGCAATGCGCGAGCCGTCGACGGCAAGCTCGATGGGAGCACGACATTCTTGCCGTAAGCATCCCAGTTGCGCCCCGACGCGCCCGTGAAGATACCGGCCTCGGCCAGGTTCACCACGTCCGGCAGCCACGGCAAATCCGCGTAACGCACGCGAGCGGTCAGATTCGAGCCGCGCGCCAGTTCGAGCGTGTGGCCGAGCAGGCCGAAACCGGTGATGTCGGTCAACGCGTGAACGCCGTCGAGCCGGGCCAGCTCTGCGCCCGGCCGGTTCAGCCTGGTCGTCGCGCCGATCATCGCGGCGTAGCCCGCGGCGTCGAGCCGGTCTTTCTTCAGTGCCGCCGACAGAATGCCGACGCCGAGCGGCTTGCCGAGAATCAGCACATCGCCCGCTTTTGCACCCGCGTTGCGCTTGACGCGCTTCGGATCGACCACGCCGATCGCGACAAGCCCGTAAATCGGCTCGACGGAATCGATCGAATGGCCGCCCGCGAGCGGAATGCCCGCCTCGGCGCACACCGACTCGCCGCCCTTCAGCACGGCCGCGATCACGTCGTGCGGCAATACGTTGATCGGCATGCCGACAATCGCGAGCGCCATGATCGGCTTGCCGCCCATCGCATAGACGTCGGAGAGCGCATTGGTCGCGGCAATCCGGCCGAAGTCGAACGGGTCGTCGACGATCGGCATGAAGAAGTCGGTGGTGGCAACGATCGCCTGATCGTCGTTGAGCTTGTAGACGGCGGCGTCGTCGGCGGTATCGTTTCCAACCAGCAGGTCGGGAAAGAAAGGCAGCGGCGCGCTGCGTTTGAGCAGGTCGGCGAGCAGTCCGGGGGCGATCTTGCAGCCGCAGCCGCCGCCGTGAGAGAGGCTGGTGAGGCGGGGCGAGGGACTGGTCTGGACGTGGGTGTCGGTCATGATGGCGCAAATTCCGGGCTTCGAATGACCGCATTATGATGGTTGTTCGCACATGGTGCCGAGTTTGGCGGGTGCGCCAAAGCCGCAGCGAGCCAGATTCGCGGGCGGAATCGCGAAAAGCCATGGCGCGGGTCGGGTGTGTCCGGCAAATAGGCGATGACGCAACAACAATTAACAATCTCTCCGGCGCGTATCGCGATGCTTAACCTGGTGAAGTTCCAATGTTCTGCAACAAATTGACACGCCGGTTTGATTGGTTCGTTTGATACGCGTAAAAGTTGCCGTTCGCTGCCTCGTTGCTATTTATTGCTGCCCGCGCCGGTGCCGTACAAACCATTGTCGAAACCGCCTGCGCCCTGCGGCTTGTGGCCTTTCGCGCCGGTCTTGCCACGAGAATTGCCAGAACCGCTGTCCTTGCTCTGAGGCTTGTGCGACTCATGAACCATCGAAGCAGAGGGATCGGGCGACGCGCCCATCGCCGAGGTGCGATTTTCCTGCTGTGACGAGCCGCTGCCCTGGGTGATTTGCGCAAAGCTTTCGTCGCTTGCAAGGGTCATCGCGCCGCCCATCAAAAGCGAAAGGCAACCAGCCGATGCGCGCCATTTTGCGGGGTGATTAAAAGTGCGTTTGAAATCGGAGAGGAAATTTTGACGGTTCATGGTGAGGGCAGGCGTCCATAGGAAGGTTGATTGACCGCCCCCTTCATGCAGCAGAAATAATGCCCGACTGCCTCAAACCGGCTGTGACATTTCATATTTGCAGGCGATTTTAGTGACCCACTCGACACTGCACGACTCCATGCCGGCATCTATAATCATTCTCAGTATCCCGAAAGAGCCGAGGCCATTCAATGACCCATATGTCCCGGCGACAATTTCTAAAGGTCTCCGCAACCACGCTCGCCGGATCGAGTCTCGCCCTCATGGGCTTCTCGCCGACACCCGCGCTCGCGGAAGTCCGTCAATACAAATTGTCGCGCACAACCGAAACCCGCAACACCTGCCCGTACTGTTCCGTGGGCTGCGGCATCCTGATGTACGGACTGGGCGACAACGCGAAGAACGCGAAGTCCAGCATCATTCACATCGAGGGCGATCCCGATCATCCGGTCAATCGCGGCACGCTTTGCCCGAAGGGCGCGAGCCTGATCGACTTCATTCATAGTCCGAGCCGTCTGAAGTATCCCGAGTACCGCGCGGCCGGATCGAACGAGTGGAAGCGCATTTCGTGGGAAGACGCACTCGACCGCATCGCGAAGCTGATGAAGGAAGACCGCGACGCCAACTTCGTCGAAACGACTGGAGACGGCAAGAAGGTCAACCGCTGGCTGACCACCGGCATGCTTGCAGCATCGGCCGGTAGCAATGAAGTCGGTTATTTGACGCACAAGACTGTCCGCAGTCTTGGCATGCTCGCATTCGACAATCAAGCACGTGTCTGACACGGCCCGACGGTGGCAGGTCTTGCCCCGACGTTTGGCCGTGGAGCGATGACGAACCATTGGGTCGACATCAAGAACGCGGATGTGATTCTCGTGATGGGCGGCAATGCCGCCGAAGCGCACCCGTGCGGCTTCAAGTGGGTGACGGAAGCGAAAGCGCACCGCAAGGCGCGTCTGATCGTGGTCGACCCGCGCTTTACGCGCACGGCGTCGGTGGCGGACTATTACGCGCAGATCCGTACCGGCTCGGACATCGTGTTCCTCGGCGGGGTGATCAACTATCTGATCACCAACGACAAGATCCAGCACGAGTACGTAAAAAATTACACGGACATGTCGTTCATCGTCCGTGACGACTTTACGTTTACCGACGGTCTGTTTTCCGGCTACAACGCCGACAAGCGCAAATACGATCAAAGCTCGTGGGACTACGAACGCGGCGACGACGGCTTTGCGAAGGTCGATCCGACGCTGCAGCATCCGCGTTGCGTCTATCAGCTGCTGAAACAGCATTACTCACGCTACACGCCCGAGCACGTCGAGCGAATCTGCGGCACGCCGAAGGACAAGTTCCTTCACGTGTGCGAGATGCTTGCGTCGACGGCGGTGCCCGGCCGTGCCGGCACGGTGCTGTATGCGCTCGGCTGGACGCATCACTCGGTCGGCGCGCAGATCATCCGCACCGGCGCGATGGTGCAGTTGCTGCTGGGCAATATCGGCATCGCGGGCGGCGGCATGAATGCGCTGCGCGGTCACTCGAACATTCAGGGCTTGACCGACCTCGGTTTGATGTCGAACCTGTTGCCGGGCTACATGACGCTGCCGATGGAAGCCGAGCAGGACTTCGACGCGTACATCGCCAAGCGCGCAACCCAGCCGCTGCGGCCGAACCAGTTGAGCTACTGGCGCAACTATCGCGCGTTCCATGTCAGTTTCATGAAGTCGTGGTGGGGCGATAACGCGACCGCGCAGAACAACTTCGGCTACGACTATCTGCCGAAGCTCGATAAGTCATACGACATGCTGCAGGTCTTCGAGCTGATGAATCAAGGCAAGATGACCGGCTACATCGCGCAGGGCTTCAACCCGCTCGCCGCGGCGCCGAACAAGGCGAAGATCGGCGCGAGTCTGGCCAAGCTGAAGTGGCTCGTCATCATGGACCCGCTCGCGACGGAAACGTCGGAGTTCTGGAAGAATTTCGGCGAATTCAACGACGTCGATACCGCGTCGATCCAGACCGAAGTGTTCCGTCTGCCGACCACCTGTTTCGCGGAAGAGCGCGGATCGCTGGTCAGTTCCAGCCGTGTGCTGCAGTGGCACTGGCAGGGCGCGGAAGGTCCCGGCGAATCGAAGAGCGATCTGGAAATCATGTCAGGGTTGTGGCTGCGCATGCGCGACGCTTATCGAAAGGACGGCGGCAAGTATCCCGATCCGATCCTGAACATGAGCTGGCCGTACGCGGACCCGGAAAGCCCCACGCCCGAAGAACTCGCTATGGAGTTCAACGGTAAGGCACTCGCCGACGTCACCGATCCCACCGACAAGACCAAGGTGCTGGCCAAAAAAGGCGAGCAGCTGGCGAGCTTCGCGCAATTGCGCGACGACGGCAGCACCGCGAGCGGCTGCTGGATCTTCTGCGGATCGTGGACCCAGGCGGGCAACCAGATGGGCCGCCGCGACAACTCCGACCCGACCGGCATCGGCAACACGCTGAACTGGGCGTGGGCATGGCCGGCGAACCGGCGCATTCTGTACAACCGCGCGTCGTGCGATGTCAGCGGCAAGCCGTTCGATCCAAAGCGCAAGCTGATTGCGTGGAACGGCAAGACGTGGTCGGGTGCCGACGTGCCGGACTTCAAGGTCGACGAGCCGCCTGAAAACGGTATGAATCCGTTCATCATGAATCCGGAAGGCGTGGCGCGTTTCTTCTCGCGCGACGGGATGGTCGAAGGGCCGTTTCCCGAACACTACGAGCCGTTCGAAACGCCGCTCGGCTACAACCCGATGCATCCGGACAACAAGCTGGTGGTCAGCAATCCGGCCGCACGCGTGTTCCCGGACGACAGGGCCGCATTCGGCACGCATGAGAATTTCCCGCATACGGCGACCACTTATCGTCTGACCGAGCATTTCCATTACTGGACCAAACACGCGCATCTGAATGCGATCATCCAGCCGCAGCAGTTCGTGGAAATTGGCGAGGAGCTGGCGAAGGAGGTTGGCGTGGTGGCGGGAGATCGCGTCAAGGTGTCGTCAAACCGCGGGCATATTTTCGCGGTCGCGCTCGTCACCAAGCGCATCAAAACGCTGATGATCGAAGGCAAGAAGGTACAGACAGTCGGGTTGCCGTTGCATTGGGGCTTCAAGGGACTCACGAAGCCGGGCTATCTCGTCAATACGCTAACGCCCTCGGTGGGCGATGGGAATTCCCAAACACCGGAATTCAAGTCGTTCCTCGTCAAGGTCGAAAAGGCATAAGGAAAAGAGATGGCACTGCAATCACTGGATATCAGACGCCTGTCGGCAACGACCACGCCCCCGCCGCAAGTGCGGGAGCCGGTCACCGGCACGGTGGCCAAGCTCATCGACGTGTCGAAGTGCATTGGCTGCAAGGCGTGTCAAACCGCCTGTATGGAGTGGAACGATCTGCGCGATGAAGTCGGCGAAAACGTCGGGGTGTACGACAATCCCGCCGATCTCACCGAGCATTCGTGGACCGTCATGCGGTTCTCCGAGTACGAGAATACCGAGGGCGATCTGTCGTGGCTGATCCGCAAGGACGGCTGCATGCATTGCGAAGATCCGGGCTGCCTGAAGGCGTGTCCGTCGCCGGGGGCGATCGTGCAGTACACGAACGGTATCGTCGATTTCCACGAGGAAAACTGCATCGGCTGCGGTTATTGCGTGACCGGCTGCCCGTTCAACGTGCCGCGCATTTCGAAGAAGGACAACCGCGCGTACAAGTGCACGCTGTGTTCGGATCGTGTGGCGGTGGGTCAGGAGCCGGCTTGCGTGAAGACCTGCCCGACCGGCGCGATCATGTTCGGCACCAAGGAAGACATGCATCAGCAGGCGGCCGACCGCATCGTCGATCTGAAGGAACGCGGTTTTCAGAACGCTGGTCTGTACGATCCGGCAGGTGTCGGCGGCACGCATGTGATGTACGTGCTGCATCACGCCGACCGGCCGTCGCTGTATCACGGTTTGCCGGACAATCCGAAGATCAGCATCATGGTTTCGGTGTGGAAGGGGCTGGCGAAGCCGCTGGCGCTGGCCGGTATCGCGTTCGCGGCGGTGGCCGGGTTCTTCCACTACACGCGCGTGGGTCCGAACGAGGTCAGCGAGGCGGATGAAGCCGAAGCCCAGCATGAAGCCGATGAAGTACGCCGTTCAAGGGAGGCATCCAATGAAGCACCCTGAGCAGACCGACCTGAAAGACGTGAACGGTCATAGCCTGATTCAACGCTATACGCCGAACGAGCGCACGAATCACTGGATTACCGCCATCACGTTCGTATTGCTGGCGCTGTCCGGGCTCGCGATGTTTCATCCGGCGATGTCGTGGCTTTACGCGATCTTCGGCGGCGGACAATGGACGCGCATTCTGCATCCGTTCGTCGGCTGCGTGATGTTCGTGTCGTTCCTGATTCTTGCGTTGCGCTTCTGGCATCACAATTATCTCGACCGCGCCGACATCCAGTGGATGAAGCAGATCGACGACGTGCTCAACAATCGCGAGGAAAAACTCCCCGCGATCGGAAAGTACAATGCCGGCCAAAAGCTGCTATTTTTTACGATGGTGCTGTGTTTGCTGGCGTTGCTGGCCAGCGGCATCGTGATCTGGCGGCGCTATTTCTCGTTCTATTTTCCGATCGAGGTGATTCGCTTCGCGGCGGTGGTTCATGCGGCGGCTGCGTTCGTGCTGATCGTCGGCATCGTCGTGCATATTTATGCGGCGTTGTGGATCAAGGGATCGATCGGCGCCATGACGCGCGGAACGGTCACGTATGGCTGGGCGAGAAAGCATCATCCGAACTGGTTCAAGGAAATCATCGGCAAGTAGTGGTTCAGTCTCAGGCAAGTCAGGCCGCGCGCTTCTCCAGGTGCGCGGCACCATGAGCCGCCGCCTTCGTTCGATGATGAACAGCGGCGGCTTTTCAGTTTTCAGAGGTCGATACTTTGGTCCAACGCATTCTTGAAGCCGGCGATATCGAGTCGCTCGATCACACGTCGATTCCTCGCATCCGCACGCCGGAGCGTCTTGCCGTGTTCGCACCGCGTGCCGCGCGTTTGCGTCAACTGGCGGCGCTCAACAATCCGATCGCCGGTTATTTGAGGTTGATGGCCGTGCTAGCCGATGCACAGCAGGCGGTGATCACGGGCTTCAAGGCGCAACCGCCGAGCCGCGAGTTGATCGCGAGCGCGCAAGAGCATTCGATGCCGTTGATTCCCGCGCTGTCCGGCATGCGCGATCCGGCGTGGCATGGCGTGTTGCGTCAGTTGCTCGACAAGTTGCAGGCCGCAGGGCCGTTGACGCCGCCGCTCGAAGCATTGATCGCCCGCTTGCGCACCATCGATCCGGCCGCGCTCGAAGCGCAAGCCGATGCGATTTTTGCGCAGCGTTTCGACGAGGTCGATCCGGCGAGCGCGCCGTTCATCATGGCCGCGCTGCAAGTAGTCTGGACCGATCTCGCCGCCGATATCGACAAACGCGAAGTCCCGTATCTGGAGACGCTCGGTTTGTGTCCCGTTTGCGGATCGCATCCGGTCGCGAGCATCCTGCGCGTGGGTGGTTCGTACGACAATTACCGTTATCTGCAGTGCGGCTTGTGCGCGACCGAATGGCATATGGTCCGCTCGAAATGCTCGAATTGCGATTCGACCAAGGGCATTGCGTACCATGTGGTTGGCTCGCCGGAAGCGGACGAGGCTACGCGCGAAGCCGAATCGAAGAACGCCGCCTTGAAGGCGGAATCGTGCGACGAATGCCATACTTACCGCAAAATCGGCATTCAGTCGAAGGACTACGATTTCGAGCCGTTCGCGGACGACCTCGCCAGTCTCACGCTGGATCTGTTGATGGGGGCGGAAGGTTACCGGCGTGCGTCGCCGCATCCGTGGCTGTGGCCTGAGCAGGCCGACGGTGACTCTGCGGATGAGTCTGCGAGTGAGCCCGATTAAGCATCGACCAGGCTCGACAAAATAAAAGGATGGCTTCGTGAGCGACGTAAGCGGCTCTGAATTGCGCGCGCTGATGGCACGCGTGCCGTCGGTGGAAAAGGTCATTGCATCGACGGAATTTGCGGCGCTCGTCACCGAGTTTGGGCGTACTCAGGTGCTCGGCGCATTGCGCGATGCGCTCGATCAATGGCGCGTGGCTGCGCTCAACGCGCAACCGAGCGATGCGTCCGTCAATGCGCTCGACGTCGCACAGCTTCGCGAATCGGTTGAACGCGCCTTGCGCCAGCGCAACGAATCACGTTTGCGCAGCGTCTTCAACCTGACAGGCACCGTATTGCACACCAACCTCGGGCGCGCGTTGTTGCCCGACGAAGCCGTGCAGTCCGTGATGAAAGCGCTCACGCAACCCGCCAACCTCGAATTCGATCTCGACACCGGCAAGCGCGGCGACCGCGATGACCTGATCGATGAACTCATTTGCGAATTGACCGGCGCCGAAGCCGCGACCGTCGTCAACAACAACGCGGCGGCGGTGCTGCTCACGTTGTCCGCGCTGGCGTCGAAGAAAGAAGTGATCGTGTCGCGCGGCGAGCTGGTTGAAATCGGCGGGGCGTTTCGCATTCCCGACATCATGAGCCGTGCGGGCGCGAAGCTGCGCGAAGTCGGCACGACCAATCGCACGCATCTGAAGGATTACGACGAGGCGATCAGCCCGCAAACCGCGCTGCTGATGAAAGTCCACGCGAGCAATTACGCAATCAGCGGCTTCACCAAAGAAGTCGGCCTGAACGAAATCGCGCCGCTCGCGCATGCGCGCGGTCTGTCGGTGGCGGTCGATCTCGGCAGTGGCACGCTCGTCGATCTGAGCCAATGGGGATTGCCGCGCGAGCCGACTGTGCGCGAAACCGTCGAAGCGGGCGCCGATCTCGTCACGTTCAGCGGCGACAAACTGCTTGGCGGCCCGCAGGCGGGCTTGATCGTCGGCCGGCGCGATCTGGTCGCGAAGATCAAGAAGCATCCGTTGAAGCGCGCGCTGCGCGTCGGCAAGTTGACGCTCGCCGCATTGGAGCCGGTGTTGCAGCTTTATCGCGCGCCGGAAAAGCTCGTTGAACGCCTGACCACATTACGCCTGCTGACCCGTTCCGCCGACGACATCCGTCTCGCCGCCGAGCGCGTGCAACCTGCATTGCAGCGTGCGATTGGCGAGCGCTATGCGGTGGTGTCTGAGCCGATGCTCAGCCAGATCGGCAGCGGCGCGTTGCCCGTCGATGTGCTGCCGAGCTATGGCCTCGTCGTCAGGATGGCCGACGGCAAACGCGGCGGCCGGCAATTGCTGGCGCTGGAAAAGCGGCTGCGCGAGATGGCGCGACCGGTGATCGGCCGGATCGCGGACGACGCATTGCGCCTCGATCTGCGCTGCCTCGAAGCCGCCGACGAAGCGCAACTGATCGGGCAACTGAAGGGCGAGCACGCATGATCGTCGGTACGGCCGGGCATATCGACCACGGCAAAACGAGTCTGGTGAAGGCGCTGTCGGGCGTCGACACCGATCGTCTGAAAGAAGAAAAGGCGCGCGGCATTTCAATCGAGCTGGGGTACGCGTACGTGCCGCTCGATAACGGCGACGTGCTCGGTTTTATCGACGTGCCGGGTCACGAGAAACTCGTGCACACGATGACGGCGGGCGCGAGCGGGATCGATTTCGCGCTCCTCGTGATCGCCGCCGACGACGGCGTGATGCCGCAAACGCGCGAGCATCTGGCGATTGTGGAACTGCTCGGCATTCAGCGCGGCGCGGTCGCGTTGACCAAGGTCGACAGGGTGGACGAACAGCGTCTGCGCGACGTGCACAACGAGGTGACTGCGTTTCTGAGCGGCAGCGTGTTGCAGGCCGCACCCGTGTTTGAAACCTGCGCAACGCAAGCCGACGACCCGGGCGTGGCCGCGCTGAAATCGTACCTTCACGGCGCGGCCGTCGCGTGGCATAAGCGGCGGTCAGACGGACTGTTCCGGCTTGCCGTCGATCGCGTTTTCACTCTCGCGGGGCAGGGCACGATCGTGACGGGGACGGTGGTCGCCGGCAGCGTAAGCGTCGGCGATACGATGCTGCTTGCGCCGAAGAATCAGCCTGTGCGCGTGCGCAGCATCCATGCGCAAAACCGTCCCGCCGAAACCGGACGCGCCGGTGAGCGTTGCGCATTGAATCTCGCGAGTATCGAAAAGAGCGCGATCGATCGTGGCGACTGGATCGTCGATCCGCGTTTGTCGCAAGCGTCCGAGCGCATCGATGTCGCACTGACCTTGCTTGCCGACGCATCCGTCACGCTTGAACATTGGACGCCGGTGCATGTGCATCTGGGCACGCAGCATCAGGTCGCGCATGTTGCTTTACTCGAGAGCGACACGCTCGGCGCCGGTCAGCACGCGCGCGTTCAACTGGTGTTCGAGCGGCCGATATGCGCGGTGCCGGGCGACCGGTTTGTCGTGCGCAATGCGCAGGCTGATCGCACGATTGGCGGCGGACAGGTGCTCGATCCGTTCGCTCCGTCGCGCAAACGCCGCTCGGCTGAACGGCTGGCGTGGCTCGATGCAATCCGGACAATGCTCGACACCGGCACGCTCGACGCGATGTTCGCGAGAGCACCGCTCGGTTTGTCGCGTGCGTTGCTGGAGCGGCTCACGGGTAGGTCCGCGAGTGCTTTGACCTTGCCTTCGGACACGCGCGTGGTCGAGTTGGCTGGGCACGACGCGCTGCTAGTCGCCGATGCGTCGTGGCAGGCGTTGAGCGCGCGCGTGATCGCGTCGCTGACGCAATATCACGAGCGCTCACCGGATGAGTTGGGGCCGGACGTGTCGCGCTTGCGGCGCATTGCTGCGCCTCTGGCCGACGACGCACTCTGGCGCGCGCTGATCGACGATGCCGCCGCGCGTGGTGAACTGGTCAGGCGTGGACCGTGGCTGCATTTGCCCGGTCATGCCGTGACGCTCGACGCCGCCGATCAGGCGCTCGCGGCGGCGCTTCTGCCGGCGGTGAAGGCGGGGCGTTTCGATCCGCCGTGGGTGCGCGATCTGGCTAGCGCGCAGGGCGTGTCCGAAGATCGCATGCGCCAGTTGATGCGCAAACTCGCGCGTCAGGGCGAGCTTTTTCAGGTCGTCCACGATCTTTTTTATCATCAGGACGTGATCCGCGAACTCGCTTCGATCGCGGCGGCCGAAGCGGCCAAGAACGCGGGGACGGTAGCTGCCGCACCGTTTCGCGATGTCACCGGATTGGGACGAAAACGCGCGATCCAGCTTTTGGAGTTCTTCGACCGCGTTGGGTATACTCGCTTCCACCGTGGCCTGCATCTGATGCGCACGGATAGTCGCTGGCTCGATCTGCTTTGATCTTTAGTTCACGTAGTTCAATCACCGTAGGAAGGCATTCGTATCCGGTGGTACGGCTGGGCTTCAAACCCAGTTGAGGGCGTCAGACGTTCTCAGGTCGGTTCGACTCCGGCTGCCTTCCGCCAGAAAGGTATCGGCGGTTGTGGGAGTGGAGGATATGGAGTTCATCAATTAATGTCGTTTACGACAAGAATTGATTGTTTTCTCAGCGGCTTCAGTTTTGTGCGTGCCTTTGCGGTGCTTGCGTTCCAGTTGATCTGCCAATATCGATGCTCGCTTGTGAAATCCCCGCAATTCTCTCCAGTACGTTTTGGCCCGGGAGGCAACCAATTTCGCAGTTGGCCGCCTACCGAGCGTAAGCCATAGTTCTTGAAATTCCCGCCAGTACAAATCGAAACGAGCTTCTTTCCGTCGTGTGGCTTCGCTACGTTTGATCTCCCGGCCTCGGCGAACTAGTCGAGAAACGAAATCCGGCGCATGATGGCGTAACGTGGGATAGCTTATGTGTAAAAGGAGGGCGGCCTCTCGGGCATTTTTTAACAAGCCTAACTTATCAAGCCTTTGTATTTCAGTCTCCATTTCCGAGGACCATTTACTGACCGTATCTCGACTCCGGTTGGCTTTTTTGCGGCGATCCGTTCCGCAATCGCCACGTTCATCGTGGGTTATTTCTCGATTAAGGATAACGTCCGAAAGAGTGCAAGCGAAATATTTTGCCACGCGAACCAATAAAGGCAGGGAAATGCTTTCTTCACCGGAGACCCAAAGAGGGAATTGTGTGAAAGGAATGTCGATCTCCCTCGCGAGGTGCGTGATCTTTCCATCAAAAAATTCATCTCTTGCCCGACACAGAAATGCGGCAGACGAACCTTCAGTTTCGAAAACGTCTGGACGGTGATGAACGTCGTCGAGCAGATCGCGAATTAAAATAGCAGTTTGGATGTCTTCCTTGCTAGCACGCTTGGCCTTCTGGCTTGCTAGGCTGGACCCGTCGAAGCGCGAGAGACCTGGCAACCAAAATGCGTACTGCGTCAAAGTGGTTGGGCAACTGGAACTTGGAGTTGTTTCAAGAAGAACATTGTGAATAGGGCAAGCATTGACACATGCGATCGACCAGAGCAGCCGGTTGTACTTTGAACGGCCCATTGATTCATCATCGCAGTAACACCGAGGACAAAATCGTTCATATTTGGAAAGCAGGCTCCATTTTGAGACGATGTTCCGTAATGGAAGCAGCGTCCTCACCGCTAAATCTGTGCGCAACGTAATCATTTCGAGCGCCTCAACCCAAGTTTCAGCAACTTCCGTTAAACCATTTATCGCGAAGATATCAGTGTCAAAATTCCTTCTAGGTGGTTTGGGACCGTGAATTAATGTAGCGATTGTTCGCGTCGCAAAGGATCTTGGAGTTATCCCATGGAACGCACTTAACCTACGAAAGTAACTGACGAGGTCCTCATAGCTTTCCCCGCTCTCTCCTTCCGGCGCCAAGCTAAAGCACGCCGATCGGGGAGGTGCGTCATCGGGCCAGCCACCAGGGATGCTCGCGACAATGACCTTCATCGATTCCGCCGCGAGTTTAAACTATCGCGCTCCTCATCCTCGCTTTCTAATTCTTTTCGAATATCGCTTTCGGTAGCGTATTTTTTTATAGTCTCGTCTTGAAGATAAGGTTGAATTCTATCTTCGCCGCGTAACGTTCCCTTAGCTATCTCTCGCTGGGATTTAAGTGAGGGCATAGATTTCATAAGATTTTTCTCAGTCCACCTGGGGTTCTTTTCTTTGCTGCAGCGTGAGGCGGCCGCTTGGATCACACTAACGGATGAGCCCAGTAATCCAAAATTTCCATGAAATAAGTACTCCATATTTTTTCCTAGATCAATCTCGAATTCATAAGGCATTGCGGCAGCATATGATTTCATAAAAATTGAATATTCAAGGAAGTCATCATCGCAATCTTGATATCGTGGATAATGTACTATCTTTACTCGCCGTGCTAGTTGGTCGGTCGCATGTATCAATTCTTCACTTCCGTAGGCACCGAGAAGCAGCAAATTGAATTTTGATCGATTTGATAAGGATTTAAGGAGATTTCCGTAGTGTGTTGGCAGTGTCGACGAATGAACAAAATGGATCACCTCGTCTAATATAAGATATCGAAGTCCTCTCCCTTCAATGGCTCTTTCCATCATAAGCTGGCCTGCCTTCTCCAGATCGTAGGGTTCATCGACATGCCTTGGAATTGTAAATCCATCTAAAGCACTTGGCGACAGTAATGCAGATGAAATTCGTGAAAAAAACAGGCCGACGTCGATTTGACGGTTTTTCCCTGCGGCGTCGACTTCGACTATGACGGCCGGTATAAAAGATGGGTCTTCTTGAATTTGATACGCGTACTTCTCAAGTATTAAGCGTAGATGTAACCGCCCCAAGGAGGATTTTCCAACTCCTGTTGGTCCGACGACGACAATGATGGGGAAACCAGCATCTTCCGTTTGAAGTTGAGCTATTTCTGTCAAGACTGTAGTTAGATTTCTATGAGAAAAGAAAAGATTTAAATAATATTTATTCCGGTCTTGTTCCGTTCCTGATATTGCCTGTTCTTTCGTAATCATTTGATTTCCAGTCTTAAAAGTGTAGTTAATTGTGAATTTCTGAAAAATTTGCAAGAATTGCGCAGGTATCGATCTTCGATTCTGTACATAAAATTACGCATTGCTCGACCCCTTAGATCGGCTCTCGTACTTCGAGCGATGCGTAATCAATCTTGAATGTTGATGGTGAAGGATATTCAGCCGAATCGGAGTGGTTGGGTTCGGCGCCACTTTCCTTATCCCCTTGCGCAGTATCGCGCTCCGCCGGCGGTTGAACGGTCGTGAGCCCGGATGGTCCATAGAGGGCGTGCGTTGCGGCGGTTGCTTCTGCGACGGGCGGCAGTTGGTCATCGGCAATAACATCATGGAGGACGGACTCGAAATTTCCGCCAGCCGAAGATTTAAGTCGTAGACGAACGTCATAAAGAACGTAACGCAACTCAATCGACGTAAGGTTGCGGTATCGAAGCAGCAGGCTGGAGACGCATTTCACCCATTTCCTGTTGATGATGGCGTAAGCCACACTGACGTCCCACATGTCCACGTAAACAGGAATCTTCTTTTTGTCGCGCCTTCTCTCCGCGAATTCACTTGACCAATACCATATCGGTCCGATCTTCACGCCCATTTGCGAGTTGATGGAGCGGAGCCCGTCTCGCGATACAGGTACCAACGTCTGCAACATAAATGCAGTGTCGTATGGTCGAATCCGTGTTAAGCGCCTTCCAGTTTCGATGAACCGTTTATGCATGTAGACATCTGGCGTGTGATCATGCGCTGGGTGCGTTGTTTCAAGGTTATATTCAACAAAGAAAAAGTACTCCAAAAGGCCATGGAGTTCAACGAAGGAAAGATGTTCGGCGTGGATCGGATCCACCGAGCGAGTCAGCGTGCGTACGTGTTTCGTCGCCTTCGTGTTGCCTCGAAGGTTATGAAACAGTTTTGTATTGGTGACTCCAAATAGGCGTTCGATGATTCCACCGAACCGGGATTCATGAGCCGGCCGGTAATCGATGGTGATTTTGTTGAGGAAGCAAAACTTGTCGAAGGCTTTCGAGTGAAATTCCTTGCCGTTATCGCACACAATTATGTCTGGTACGCGCCTGTGTCTGGCAACCAAAGCGCGTATCGCCATCATGCAACTCACGGTACTAGGTGGATGAGCGGCGAGATAGAAAGACAAAACGGCTCGTGACTCTGCATCCATGATGATCGTGAGCCACGCGCGTAGTTTGTACATGCGGCCACCTCTCCCGCGTACTTTTACGACGACATCGACCTTGGTGTGATCGATATGCACTCGGTGGAACGGACGGCCGCCATGGATCTTGTCCAGGCGATGAAGATACCAGACTGCAGGCTCTCTGTTGTATACGATTCGAGGCCCTTCTCTCGCGAGAGTGTCGCGATATTTTTCCGATCTCAAATAGAAGGTGTTCTTGGAGCAGGGCGTTATATTCCTCTCAGTGCAGAGATCCTTGAATCTTTTGTAGCTCTTGGATTGAAGCTCGTTAGTTGGGTCGTTTCCGCCCAAGGCAACTTCTTGGATCAGCTCTAATGTTTGTCGTGAGATTTGCGGTCCGCGGCCGCCTGGGCGTTTCGGAATGAGCGCGAGCATCTGAAGCGCTACGGAATCGCCAGCTTCCCGCATTGCTTTCTTCCAGCGTTGGATGGTCCGTATCGTGAATGGGTGAGGAGTATGGGGATTCTCCATCAGAATCCGGAGAAGGTTGAATCTGTCTCGAGCTCGATCGATCTGGTCATCATCTATCGGAGGGTTCTCTGCCAGAATTTGTTCAATGCTTTTGCGCGTAGAAAGTACGCGTACGTCACCAGATTGCATGAGTGACAGAAACTGCTCTTCCGATAGTGTCTCGAATACATCGGATGTCGAGTTACGGACAAGAACCTTTCCTTCTGGCAGGCCAGTGACTATGTACACGTCACCCTTCCCGCGATACATGAACTCGGTGCCTTCATCTATTGTCAACACAAAGCTTTCTGAAACAGCATGAGGCGGGGGGCGACGCCATTTGACCAACTCAAGCTGTTCCTGCGTTAAACAGATAACGGCGGTATACGGGTCACTCAGATCATCATATTCGAGATCAACGAAGAGTCTCTGATCGGCGATCGCCTTCCATACATCATCGGTCCGAAAGCGACCGGGTGGCGGCTCCGGCAGAGTCAACTCGAACCATGGCGTGTCATCTTCATACGCAGCGTGATTGAGAGCTGCCATACTCATGGCGCCATCGCGCTTTTTCAGGAGCTTTTCGATCGCTAACCATGCGTCGTCTGAAATAGGACGGGCAAAGTCGTCAATATATGCTGCCAAGTGCTCAAGATTCGAGGAAAAAAGATCGTCGTGCTCGGCTGAGGATCGAAGACAGAAAGTAATTCCCAAGTTCTTGAAATACTCTTCGCGTTCTGGGCAATGCCATGTACCGTCGATTTTGTAAAATCGATCAGGATATCTTTTTGCAAGATTTAATAGTTCGCTTTCGGTTTTCCATTCCTCCACAAATGGGCCATAGTCTGTTAAGCGAAGTAGGTCGGGAGTGTATGGAACGGCTTGCTGATATTCTGTTGTCTTCTGACCATGTTGAGAGGTTCTACGAATGGTTCTATGGATTATTACCTGAGTGGGCTGACAGCAGAATTCGCGTGTGAAGCCGTCGAAGTCAGCTTTTATCACGGCTGGGAATTCGACTCCCTTGCTCTCTGTCGCTATTCTCCTTCCCATTTTTCTCGATGTGTAATGAGATATGACGTTGCCTTTTGTACGAGAAAACTTTCGTGAAGGTGCTTCCTTCAGCGACCGCTGTATGTATTCTTGACCCTTCTTGGGTGTACCCCATTCGGTAAAGGCTTTCTGCCTTTCCTCGAAAGTAAATGGTTTCGCGGACCCGAGGGGTCTTTGTTCCATCCATTGCTTTTCGTGTTGCTTCCAAACCGAGATTGGAGCAGGTGTAATTGGCAATTCAATCCTCATCGCGAGGGTCCTCGAAGATGGTTGATCTGCGGTTTTTTCACTGTTGGAATTCAACTAGCAGTAGCGCGTATGTCTTTTGGAATTGCGTGATGCCTCCGCTCATTGAGGAGGACTGATGTGGAGGTATTCGATACTGCTCGCGAGACGAGAGCGTCGAACCGTGCTGGAGGCAGTTGACCGACGTTCTCGTGGGTATGCATGCGACCCGACTGCGCTCGTTGGCGTCCTGTATGACTCATGCAGACGCTAGAAAGCTTGCTGGAAAAAATCGAAGTAACACAGACCGTCATGGGTCGAACTTTCTCGATCGTCGCGTGACAGGGCTGATACCCTCCTCAATCATGCTAACGCCGACTGAAACCTGACCCGCATTTCGAGGTTTCGCCGAGGTAAATCTGGCCCACCCGGGTCCTGTATTGCGCGACTATTTTCGTGCTTGCCCGCGGCCTGTTTGTCCCGCCTTTCTCTTGTCCTTCAAGCGGTAGCTCTTGCCGCCGATTTGCACGATACGAGCATGATGTAGAAGCCGGTCGAGCATCGCCGCCGTCAGCGAAGGCTGTGCCCCTTGCGTGAACGGCAGGTTTCTGGTCAACACGATTGAACCGCGCTCGTAGCGTTTCGCGACGACATTGAACAACATGTTTGCCTCGTCGCGCCCGAACGGCAGATAGTCGATTTAGTCAATGACCAGCAGCCTAGGTCCTATGACTCCGCGATTGAAGAACTCCCGCAAGCGGTTCTGCTGTCGCGCGGCGGCCAGTTGCATCATCAGGTCGGCGGCCGTGATGAACGCGTCTTGACGCCCGCCTGCGCCGCGCGGTATGCGAGCGAAGTCGCGAAATGCGTCTTACCGACGCCGGATGGCCCGACCAGCACGACGTTCTTAGCACGCGCGATGAACACCAGACTCGCCAACTCGTGAATCTGCGCACGTGGCGCGCCGCTGGCGAAGTCCAAACCGTATTGCTCCAGCGTTTTGACGCCGGGTAATGCCGCCAGCTCCGTCAGCACCTGACGTTTGCGTTGCTCGCGCGCGCCGAGTTCCTCTTGCAGAAGCTGCTCAAGGAAGTCGGCCCAGTCAGTGGCGATACAGTCGAGCTTCAGTTGTGCGCACAGCCCGGAAATCCGTTCATGTTGCAGATTCATGCTGCGACCTCCAGCAACGCGTCATAGACCGCTAGCGGATGCTGCAGGCTCCCACGTGGCAGCACGCGGCGGTTGCCCGGCACAGCAAGCGCTGGCGTCTGCGCCGGCAACGGCAGGAGTGCCGCCTGCTCAGCAGCAAGCCTCACCGCTGGACGCCCGCCTGTGGTCGCATGACGGCGCGTGTTGGCAACCTCTGATAGCCCCCTGCCGATGTGCGCGTTGGTGGCCTCCAAATCCAGCTTCAACCCTGACGACCTGAGCGTCGCGGCAAGCGGCACAACGAAGCTCTCCTTGAGATAGCAGTTGAACCGTTCGACCTTGCTCTTGGTCTCCGCGCGATACAGGCGGCACACCTTTGGCGTGAAGCCATAGGTTTCCGCCAGCGCCAGCAACTGCGTATTTCTGCGATGCTCGCCCTCGCCAAATGCATCGCGCTCGATAGCGACCGACTTCGGGTTGTCGAACGGCACATGTTCCGGTGTGCCGCCGACGTAGACAAGCCCGTCACGCAGGCAGTCACACAACGTAGTGGCGTCCTCACGCGCAGTGAGCCGGACGAAGCTCGCGCGGCTGTAACCCATCGTCGCGACCAGCGCGAGCGATGGCTCGCGTCCACGCCGGATAACGGTGAAGTCGGGGTGCATCTGCTTGCCGGGCGCGGCTTCGAAACGCACCACCTGTTCGACTTCGGGCCGCTTGTATGGCGCCAGAAACGCCTTGAGCTGATCGATGCCGCCTTCGTAGCCAGCTTCCTGTAGTTCGCGAAGCAGAACCGTTGCCGGAATCCAGTGCGGCCGCGCGGCGGCGACGCGCTCTAGCAGGTAGTCCTTGAACGGGGCGAGCTTCGTTGCTCGCGGCTCATGCTGGCTGTAACGGCTAGCCTGCTCGTTCCTCAGATAGCGTCGCACGGTGTTGCGCGATAAACCTGTTTGCCTCGCTATCTCACGCACCGCTACCCCGCGCCGGGCCAATACCTTGATTTCCACTGCTTGCTCCTGAATCAGCATCGGCGGCAAAAGCCGCCATCGTCTCCCAAGTGGGTCACGTTTACTTCGGCGCTAACATCAATCGATGCTCTCGCGATTTCGCAGCAGGAGCAAGGCTTGAGCGGTGTAACAACGGAGGATAAATGTGTGCGCGAGAAGCGACGAAAGCTTGAAATTTCGGTCTGAAAGTGTAGTCTTTTCCCAACCGGATTACACCGCAAGGAGGTTCGGCCATGGCGAGATCATCTATGCGGATGCCGGCTTGGGCTGGAGAGAGTGTCCGCACTGCGCTACAGAAAGAAGTGGGTACTCGCGCAACGATGGCGTGGGCACGAGCGATCGTGCATCTGTTGGATACCAATCCCTCGGCGCTTACGAGGCTGTGCTCTGCACAAGATGCCAAACCCGGCTCCAATAGCAAATACATTTACCGTTGGATTGACGGGAGAATCATGCTGTTGCCCATGGCTCGCGGTAGATACGGCCACAACTGGATGAAGAAACTGGATAGCCTCGATGGAGCTCAACGAGCGCGGAGATACTACTACGATCCTTGGGAACTTATGGTGCCGGACGTATCGCTAGATTTCGTCCGCAATGAGCTCGCATTGATTCTCGACGAACTCGGTGACTACGACCATTTCGTTGGGGCGCCCATAACTTATTTTTTCTTTTCAGGTGATGAGGGGCTGCCAAAGCCGTTCGCGTGGCGACGGAAGCTAACATCAATCCAGTTGGAAGTTAGAGCGCTCGACGATGGTATGAAATATTTGATATCGTCAAAAAAAAACGAAGTTTTCGAAGAGCGAAACAAGAAAATGTTCGAGCGATTTGTCGCGTCATGGTGCTTATACCGCGAGGCCATTTTGATGAGAAATGTTCCGAGAGCTTTGTACTACCGGCAGGCAATTATCGACAGTCATAAAAATATTTCTCGACATCCGGTATTTTCGCTTGTTTTCAAAGAGTATGAAACTTTGGCGTTGAAGGTGCTGGAGGGAGACGGACTTCCTCTCCTGAGGGATGTGGTTGCAAGCAAAGTTCGAAATCTCATAAATGCGTATGACTTTGCTGGCGATGCGGACGATGCATACTACAACTACTGTCTCAAAGTATATTCAGTCGCTGTGGAAGCGTTGCATAACAATCCCAGGGTGCGGCCCCCAAAACGTGCATCGCGAATTGTAGCTACTTCCTAGCGTGTCGGCACAGGATGAGGGTCAATGTGGACTCGCTTGGAATTGGCGGCATGGCTGAGTGTTTGCGACACGCTGTGTGTAGAAGAGGCGCTACACAGCAATCCTGTTTTGAGACGAAGGCACTGGATGAGTTCGCTAGCTGTCCAGTAGCGCATATCTCGGTTGCTACCGGAGCGCGTCCACTCACACGCTGGCTGACGCGAGTGCCCCGCGCAGTTTTGCCTTTTGGGTTTTTTTAACTTCTTTCATAGCTCGACGTTCATCTGCGAAAGTCAGTCGAATTCCCTGTTCTTTCAGCCTTTGTACAATTTTTCTTCTTGATGGATATACGCCACTCTCTTTCAAGGCGATATGCGCTTGGTAATACGCACTATCTTTTACGTTTCTCCGTTCTTCGGATATTCTCGCCATTCGAAGGCGACCTGCCGAAACGAGCTGCCGGTTTTGCTCGGCGAAGTTTGATCGAAGGAACTTTATCGACACTCCGAGATACGTCGCAGCTTCTTTTGCATTTGCTTCAGGATTTATCTTCGCATAGGTTGAAAGGGAAGAAGCAAGTTGTTCTCGATGAATCTTGTAGCCCGAGCACTTTGGAAGATTGTACAGTCCGTGGGACAAGGGTTTTTCGAGGCGGAGCTCGAGGCGTGACACGTTTCCTGTGATTACGTTCGCAATAGAGCAGGTGAGGGCGAACGCGATCCGCACAACCGCCGAGAGACTTGGCAAGACACCCTCGCACATCCATCCATGAATTTGCGATTTGGCGACACCTAGGTAGCGTGCGAGCGCGGCAGAGTTTCCGTCGAATAGTTGATGAGCGGTTTGGGCCAAGAAATCTGACGATGAGGATAGCTCGTTTTCTACGTACCGCGAGCTGTCTATGAATTGAGCTACGAGGTTCGCGATGGTGATTTCCTCCTCGGATGCGGGAGAAGTCACGACGTTTGCGAGACTAGTTCCACTTATTCGTGATATGCCCGGTACAGTGAAATTAAGGGGACGCTGTTTCTGATATCGCGGCTCCGAAGTGAGCCGAAGTTCGTGGAGGGGGCATGCCGCGACACAACGGATGGCCCAAAGAAGGCGATCGTACTTTTGACGTCCTGCCTTTTCGTCTTCTGCATAGCAAGCTGGGCAGAATTTATCTGTTTGTGCGATGAGTTGATATGGAGAAACAATGCCCCTCAGAAAAGACAACGTGAGCGATTCTAAGTCTGTGCGTGAGGTGAGTTCATTCAGTATCTCGACCCACCGAATGGCATTCGCGCTGAATCCGCATAGATCGAGGCGGTAGCACGCATCAGCCATAAAATCTGCTGAGACTAACGTCTTATGGCCCAAAGACGGGACTACCAGCTGATACGCGAGAGTGCGTGGCAGTAACGCATGTGCAGTAGATGCGCGTCTGAAAAAGCTTACGATGTGTTCGTGGCTTAGGCCGTCGAACCCATAAGGCGTCACGCCGAACAAAGTCGAACGTGACGGGGTATCTGAAGGCCAGCCTTCAGGCAATAGAGCTGGTTTCCAAACTTCTACCATCTTGAAGTTGAGGTTGGAGTGCCAATGTTGCTCGAAGAGCCGTGCAATCTAGAGTTCGAAATAATACGGCACAGTGCCCGGCCTGCGCGCGGATCTGATAAGCCCAGTTGGGGATCTACGAGGAATGCGCAGCGAAGAATGTGTTTTGGATAACGGGCATCTGCGTGATCCAGCACGAGTATTGGTTCCCAGGAGGTCTCGACCGCGTCCGTGGCTAGGGAGATACGATGAGGAAACGTTGTGCAGCAACTGTTATGCGGAAGAACCGATCCATCAACGCGCGATGAAACTGATCTTGGCAATTGGCGGAGGCTTTCATCAATTCCCACTACGTATGTCCACCAAGTGTTTAAGATCAAACGCAGATCAGCAAACTGTTCCACAAGAGTCGCGAGCGCCTCGTTGTTTTCGAAGAGATTGTGCTGTGGCGCATCCAGAATCGGAGCGCTATTGCTAGCGAATTCGACGGCGTTAGGGTGCAGCACGCCGTCAAAATTTAAGAGGAGCACCATGTTTTTACTTCTCCTCCTGCACAAGCTGCGTTCAAACCGCAACGGGCTCGTCGGGCGTATGCTCAAGCGCGGTGACATAGGTAGCATATACAAGCCTATGATCTCATAAATGAGATTATAGGAGCGTATGCGAGAGAGGCAAGGAATAATCCGCCTTTTTGATGGGGTCGAGGCGGATGGACTGGTATCAGGTAGCTAGGAACGTGCTTCGTGCCGAACTTGTTCGTCACGGAGTTAGCTATCGACAACTGGCGGTGATGCTCGCCGGCATCGGCGTTATCGAGACCGAACGATCAATTGCTAACAAACTGTCTAGAGGAAGCTTTAGCTTCGCCTTTTATCTTCAATGCATGAAGGCATTAGGTCGAACGGATTTTCGGGTAGACATCACCGACGTGTCTTAGTCATCAAGAGCTTTTTCGCGAGTGCGCGGCTTTTCCGATTTGGAAGATACGGATGCTTCTATGCCATTGTTTTTTCCGAACGCGATTTTGGATCGCCCGACGAGAACATAATGTGGTCATGCCGCTGAATACGAATCGTCTGGGTAGAAGTTCCCTAGGTAGTCGGGTAGGTGGGACGGACGCAACCCCTCACGCAATTGTGTCTCAAAATCTGCGCACAGCTTCCGTTTTGGAACGGTTGTAGCTGCGTTCCCAGCGCGGCCGCACGATGCCAGTTGGTGACGTAGCCGCGCCCGGGAGCGAGCAAACTGTCGATCCGCGAACTGGCATCATGATTAGTCACCGATTACGGGTGCAGGTCAGATCGGAACACACAATATTTACTCAGACCATCCCGTAGCCACACCTCAGTTCGCGCTCCCGTACAGCCGGAGTATCAGCGCGCCGCGCAGTGCATATATCTTGTTGAATATCTCGAATATGAGACTATAGTAGCTTATGCGAGTTATCAAATTTTTGAGCGCCGTTGACGGATAGGGGCGACAAGGCGCGGGAGGCGACCATGACTACGCCGGCAGAACGAACGCGCTCAGTTCTGGGCGCGAGGCGGTTGATCGAAATACTTGCGAGGTCTTCAGGTCGGTTTGACCATAACCTTGTTCGTACGTTGGCGATTCAACTCGCCCGACACTTTCCGTCGAATGCTGACATCGGACTTTCAAGCGACTCGCTTCCAACAATATGGGGATCGCTGCACGAACATCCTTCTCGCATATTGTCGACTGAAGTAGTGGGACGCCGCAGTAAAAGTACCAAAACGATCAACGTCACTCGAGACCATGCCGACGAGGTTGATTTATCGGCTGCAAGCGATCAGATGAGGACCCGATGATCCGTCAGCCGCGAATTCTAGAGCGAGGCGACTGGTTAACGGCAGAGCAAATCAACTTGCGTCAACTCGTACCACCTACCATCAAGACGCATCCCGCTAGCAACTGGAAGCGAGATGGCCGCATATTTAGCTTGTTTATCGACGGCAAGGAATATTTTGCCAGCTACCAGTTCGACTCTATGTGTCAGCCGTTGCCGGTCATTAAGGAGATCCTTGATGCACTTGGTCCCGTAGCCGATTCGTGGAAAATCGCCGCATGGTTTTGCTTCGAGAACGGATGGATTTCAGGTACGGGTAAGCATGAAGGCGAGCCCGTCTCTCCGATGGATGCGCTCGATCGACGCGACGCGGTTGTTAACGCCGCCAAGCGCAGGCTTATAACGTACATTGCTTGAGGATGTCGTGCGAGTCGCAAATGTAGGGAACAGCCATCTTATGTGGCCCGTGGGCGATTCCGAGGCAGAAGCGCAATTCTGGTCCGACGACACACCATCTTGGTCACGGTGTCTTAGCTTACGGGGCGGCAGTCTGCCTAGACTATCGATCAGCAAATGGTATTAGCAGGACTGTCGCACCAAACATTCGATTCAACAGAAGGAAAAGGAGATGCTTCGAGTCACAATTGAGTTGCTGCCCGGAGGACAAGAATTTGGAAAGCGAGTCATCGCGACAGCGGATATAGCTAGATTGGATGGGGGCGCCCTCGCGGACTACCGGGTGAATCTGGAGGATGCAGAACTAGGTAAGGTTGGCGAGCGGGCTGTCGTGAGTGGTTATCCGCGATGGGCGAGCAGCGTGTGGGATCTGGTTGTCCGCTGTCTTGCCACCGCACTGAATCAGGGGCGAGAAGCCTTGCCACCACGCCCAGCTTCACCCGAGGTAACAGTCCATACAAACGATGCAGGTTTCCGGTACGTGCATCTGAATGACATTCCGGAGCCGGCGAGAACTTTTTTCGACAAGACGCTGACCGGTTCTGGCATTCCTGACCATGAATGCGCCTATGCGCACGACTGGTTCGATTTTCTCAACGGACAACGCCGTTAGTGAAGGACGGCGTGAGAATGGCAGCTAGGTGGGCTACTTCCAGTAATCAGATGCAGTCGGATTGTGATGAATGGACGGTTGTTCGGGAGAACCTATTTGAGCGGGTGCACTAGTAAGTCGCCGGCGGTTAAGAAGCTTGTTTTTGGATTCAGACGCGCCGTGAATCGTCTTCAATACTCCCGCGGATGACATTGTTTTCTGCCGCGCCTTTTGCTCAAACCGACTGGGCAATGGTGGCTCCCAACTCCGCAAGCGGTTCCAATATCAGATTCTCATACTCGAATACGGGACGCGACTTTTCGAGGTCAACGATGGGATTGCTCATCCTGCCGCCGGAAAGAATTACGGCTCTTGATTCATTGTCTTGTTTGGACATCCACAACGAACTCTTAGCGTGCGGAGGATTCTTTCAGCTCCATGCAGCCCATTCACGCGTACGAGTGTAGTCGGTCTTATCGGCATTAAGCGCAGAAGCTCGACGTGTACGACGACTTGCAGTGCGACATCGGTGCACTGAGAGCACGATTGGTATCGCCGCGTACGCGGAGCAAGCTGCGGTTGAATTTCAACCGCGCCGCAGATGCGATTCCGTTCGATACCAATGTGCTTTATCCGGTTGCTTTCCTGTCGGGCAGGAGCCGGAGGAGTTCGCGACTCCGCGGTCAATCAGCATCGGGTGATATAACGTGGGACGGCGCAGTCGGACTGATCGCGTTGTTTACCCGTTTTCTGAAGTGACTGACATCGCGGGCGTCGTGCCCTTAGAGTCTGCACACAAGAATGTACTTGTATCCCGCTCCATCACGGTGCTCGCTCTGAACGGCTCATATGGAGGAGCGCGCAGTAAAATCCCTCCTGAGTTATTCATGGGTGCTCACGTCCGGCGGCAGGGCAGGGGCGCCCATACAAATCAGAAAAGACATTTGCATATATATGAGAGGGGGACGCTTGACGACGCAGCACGAGGTATTCGCCGAACTATTTTCACCGGCCGCCTTCACCAGTATCTTCGATGAGCGATTCGCTCGGGCACGCAGCAAGGGTATTGATCGACTGAGCGGTGCGCAGTTTGCAGGACGGTCCGCCGTCGAACTCTCGGTGGCGACTGTCAAGGTGAGGGAGCGCAGCTTTCGATTTTCACCCTACCTTGAAGTGCTAAAGCTCAAGGGGCGTGACAAGCCACCGCGGCTCGTTGGCATCCCGACCGTGCGCGACCGGGTGGTCTTGCATCAGCTCAACGAATTCCTGAAAACGATTTTCCCGGAGTCGGTGCCAGCGCATATCGCATCTGGCTATGTTCGCCAGATCGCGACGGATATTGGCACATGCTCACCGTCTTTAACATGCGTTTTCAGTGGCGATATTCGTAATTTTTATGATTCGATACCCCGGTCGAGGTTGCTGCATATCCTGAGCAGGAAAATCGAAGTCCCGGCAGCGCTCGATCTGGTCCGGCGAGCGCTTGCCACTCCGATCGTGACCAAGCACTCCACACGAGCGAGCCGCACTGCCGGGCAGCCAAAAGACCGCGGCGTCCCCCAAGGGCTATCCATCTCAAATCTTCTCGCCGCGATGTACCTGCATGATCTCGACGAAGCGATGCCGCGCGCGTTCAACGTTCGCTATTTCCGGTACGTTGACGATATCCTGATGTACGGGGCTCAGGACGCTGTGGACGCCGCGCGCGTATCGCTGCGGGCACGCCTGCGCCGTCGGGGGCTTAGCCTTCACCCGCCGGGATCGGGGAAATCGCATTTCGAACCGTTGACTCGCCCGTTCGGGTATCTGGGTTATCTGTTCGCCGTTCCTACGATCACGGTCCGCGCTTCGACCGTCGAGAGGTTGCTTCAGTCGCTCGCGTCGCTATTCAGCGACTTCTCGCACAACAAGGAACGCAGATTGGCAAAACTGCAATACCTGACACCTGAGCGCCTGAAAGAGATTTTCATGATGGAATTGAACGATCGCATTACCGGCGCAATCAGGGAAAGCCGACGCTACGGATGGATTGCCTACTTCGGCCAGATTAATGATGAAACATTGCTACACAGGCTCGATAGCTCGGTCACGGCGATGTTCGAACGGCTGCCCGAATTTAACCGGCGCCCACCCCCAGGACTCAAGCGCTTCGCGCGGGCGCTGTTCGAGATGCGGCACCGGCCGGCGGCCGGATACATTCGTAACTACGACATTTTCGAAACGCCTGCTCAGATGTTGTATTTCCTGAGCCAGCGTGGTCGCGTAGACCCCAGCGAGCAGCTATCGGACGACCAGATCACCGCGCGATTCCAGAACTATGTGATGCGTCAGCTGTCCGAGATGCACGCCGATGAGGGGGTGATCTACTGATTGCGCCGCGCTATACTCACCACGCGCGACGCCTATCGCTGCGGCGATACCTCATCTTCTACCGGAGGTGGGCGGAAGTGCTCCATTTCGACGAGATCGATCCCGATGGTGGGAACCTCGCACGGACGCTAGTCGTTGTCGTGCGAGTGGATATTTCCTGATTTTATGGGCGTCGCGCCCTGCAACTACCAACAATGAACGACGCACTGCGCAGCCTGAACCTCACGATCTGGAAAACGGCAGGGTCACGTTACAACGCTGCACGACGACTTACGCTCCGCGATACCTTTTCTACCGCCAGCCAAGCACTCTTCGCTGTTATTACAATCGGACTGACCATTGTCCAGAAGGTGTACTTTATTTCGGATTCGCCAGCCGATAAGTTCGGGACTGTTCTTGGCGTCTTTCTGGGCGCGTTTCTGTTGGCCGTCAGTCTGCTCGAAGCAGGACGGGGAAACGCGCTGCGAGCTGATGAGCTACACCGTAACGCCGAGGATCTGACAGCATTAACGAGGGGGATCGATATCCGGCTCGCCGCACATCTCACTGGAAATCTACTGGGTCAGGGTGAGGTGGAACGGTTCGCAATTGAATACGAGCAGATCAAGTCACGCTGCACTACCAACCATTCCCCCCGCGACTACCGACTTTTCCTTGGCGAGAAGCGGTCTGCAAAGGAACTGGCCATTGACGGGAAGCCCCCGATGTCGACGGCAGCTTATCTGCGCGTGATTTTTGCCTGGTACGTATCAACCGTCTGGTACTTCATCGTTCTCTGGCTTGTGATTGGGAGCCTGTGCGTAGAGAACTGGTTACTTTTTCGCGGGTAGCGGGGAAGTCCAACGGTTTCGTCATAGACTCGTCGGTCCGATGATTGCCTCTGGCTATAGGCTACGTTTTGGAACTGAGGGAGACAATGGTTTCGAATGCACGAATCCGCAAGCTGTTCATCCAGCGCTTCAGGGGTATCCAGTCCCTGACTTGGCTACCGGCAGAAGGTATGAATGTCATTCTTGGCGGAGGCGATGTTGGAAAGACTACAGTCTTGGAAGCGATCGCGTTGCTGCTTGCTCCATCGAATAGCGTGGTCACCTCAGAGGCAGATTACTGGGCCCGAGACAGCACGAAGGAGTTTCTGATCGAGGCCGTTATGACGCTACCCGATGCTACTGCGATCGGGACACAAAATACTTTCGCATGGCCGTGGGCATGGAATGGCGAGGACGCCCTCACTCCATCCGCCGAGGGAGGTGAAGATACGCCAGATGTCAGCGAGCCGGTGTATCGCGTGCGTGTGAGAGGGACCGCGGATCTGGAGCTTGCGTGGGAAATCGTCCAGCCCAATGGTGAGTTCAATCATTTTTCCACAGCGGTTCGCCGGAGGATTGGCATGGTGCGAATGAGTGCCGACGAGCGCAATGATCGCGATTTGCGTCTGGTCTACGGCTCGGCTCTCGACCGCTTGCTGGCTGACAGTGCCTTACGGGCCAGAATCGGGAAGCGGGTGTCGGACCTTGACCTTGACGAAGCACTGAACGAGAAAGGCAAGGAGGCGATTGAGGCGCTGGACAAGCGCATGGCAGATGCAGCGCTTCCCAGTGAATTGACACTCGGCCTTACGACCAGCCAGGGGCTGTCCATCGGCGCATTGATTGGCTTGTTGGCGACCAGGAATGGTGTTGCTCTACCCCTGAGCAGTTGGGGAGCCGGTACTCGCAGGATGGCCGCGCTGGAAATCGCTTCGTCGACGGACAAGGAGGCAAGTGTCACACTCATCGACGAGATCGAGCGTGGACTGGAACCTTACCGTCTGCGCAAGCTGATCAACATCCTGACCGAACAGCACGGCCAGATATTTCTGACCACTCACAGTCCCGTCGCCATCTCGTGCGCGACGAATGGACACCTCTGGTATCTCGACAGCCGCGGAGCCATTGGCTCACTGCCTGGAGACAAGATTCGTTCGCAGCAGAAGCGGGATCCCGAGACATTTCTATCGCGCGTTGCCGTTATCGCGGAGGGTCCCACCGAGGTGGGCTTTTTGCAGTATCTGCTCGAGAAGGCTTTCGGGGGCAGTCCGCTCGATTACGGCGTCCGCGTATGCGATGGCCAAGGCAACGAGGCCGCGCTGGATCTGTTGGAGACACTTGCCTCTTCCGGTTTGCTGTTCGCTGGCCTGGTAGACGATGAAGGTAGTGCGCCACTACGCTGGAAGAATCTCAAGACGAAGCTCGGGCAGCGGCTGTATCAATGGCCAGATGGTTGCACGGAAGATCACGTGCTTGGGGCTGTTCCGGAGGCTATGCTTCTTGAACTGCTCAGGGACCGCGATGGAGAACTGGATGGCTATCGCCTTCGAACATTGGCTGATCGGCTTGGTATCCAGGAAAAGACGCCGGAGGCGATCGATGCCGCATTGATTGTTGCGGGGAAGAGTTGGCGAGCCCTGATCATCTCGGCCGCTACGGGCAACAAAGATGGCGCTCCTTCGGGGCAGGAGAAGGCCTGGAAGAAGCATTCGCAGCAATGGTTCAAGTCCACTGCCGGCGGGCGCGAGCTTGCCGAGAAGATGGTCGCGCTGGGGGCTTGGGTCGACGTGGAGAAGAAACTGCTTCCGCTCGTCAATTCGGTGCTGATATCTGTGGGGCTGCCCGCTTTGGGAAAGCTCGATCTATGAGCGACGAGGCCGTCGCCAGACTTCTGCGGTCGCGCGAACCGCTGGTGATCATTGAAGCCGCCGCCGGCTGTGGCAAAACGTACCAGGGCGCATCTTATGCGCAGGAGGTCGTAAAAAGCCTTGGCGATGGTCGCCTGCTGATCCTGACGCACACCCACGCCGCGTGCTCCGTTTTCGCGGACCGCACGAGGGCTGCAGGCTCACGTGTGGAGATCAAGACCATTGATGCCTTGATTGCGCAAATCGCGTTGGCTTACCACCAGCCATTAAATCTACCCCGGGATCTGACGGCGTGGGCGTGGCGAAATGGTGGCGAGGGTTTCGAGATCATGGCGGCCAAGGTTTCGGGATTTCTTCGCGTTCAGCCCATGGTGGCACGCGCGCTTGCATGTCGTTATCCCGTCATTATCTGTGATGAGCACCAGGATTCCAGTGTCGACCAGCACGGTGTCGTGATGTCCCTGTTGTCGGCCGGCGCAAAGGTCCGGATCTTTGGCGATCTAATGCAGCGTATCTACGGTGCCAAAAGCAACAAGGCGGTACTTGAAGACCGTGCACGCTGGGAGGCGCTGAAAACGTCGGGCGCCAGCGAGAGATTGATCACTCCACATCGCTGGGAAGGGGGATGCCTCCGGTTGGGCGCATGGGTTATCAAGGCTCGGCAGAGTCTGGAGCAGGGCACTCCAATCGATCTCGCAGACAATCTGCCTCCTTCGGTAAGGGTGCTGGAAGGGAACGATATCTCCCGGACGCGTACTGGGTACCAGCTGTCCAAAGAGCACAGGGCTCCGATAGACAAAGTGCTCAGGAGCAATCCGCAGATGATGATCCTGGCGTCACAGAACGACTTGGTGACCGCACTCCGGGCTTTCTGGAGACGAACGGTACCGATCTGGGAGGGACATACACGGGAGGCGCTGGGCGCACTGGTGCAAACGTTGCGTGACGGGCATGGAAATGCGGAGGCGATGGCACAGGGGGTGATTACCTTTATGGGCAGCGTCGCCGTCGGATTCAATCCGTCGAGCCATGGCGACAGACTGATCCAGGAGATACGCGCTGGCGCAGTTCGTCCCACCACCGGAAAGCCGGCCCACATACAGGCGATTGCGCGTTGTCTCCTGAATGATCCGACGCACTCAGGGGTCTCGAAAGCACTTTCCAAAATAAGCGATCTGGTGAAAGAGGCCGCTTCGGGGTTTGACACGGTGAAAATCGACCATCGTTCTGAACTCCGGGATGCCGTCCGTATTGGCCAGTTCGAGGGGGCCGATGAAGGCTTTGCTGAAGTGTCGCGCATGCGCTCGTACTCCCGCCTGTCGCCACCCCAAAAGGTGCTCAGCAGCATTCATAAGGCGAAGGGTCTGGAGTGTGATCACGCAATGTTGATGGCCTGTGACACGGCGCAGTTCACGTCGACCCTGTACGCGAAGTCCAAGTTGTATGTCGCGCTCAGCAGGGCCAGGAAGAGTCTGACGCTGGTGGTGTCCACATCCTGCCCGAGTCCTCTTTTCAAGTTGCCTTGAGAGCCCGAGTACATGAGCAACTTCTTCAGCGACGAAAACCTCGCTCGGTTGCGGAAGGACGAACAGGTTTTCGTTCAGACAGGTTTCGCGAAGGGAAGGCGCCAGTGTTGCGATGCAAGGCATAGCGCGGTAGTGGGTACACGGCTTCGCGATCGCAGGCGTAGTTCGGAGTCGCAGCGCACGTCTGCACCCGGTGGCTATCACTTGCCGAAGACGACTCCGCTCTTTTTTTATCTCAGAGTTTGCTACAGTTCAAAACGCAAAAAATATTAGTTGTCTGGTCGCCAATTGACAGAAATCTGCGCCAAAAATATGCGGAAAAGGGGAAGACTTGGATTCTTCAAAGAAAGTCGGGAACGGTAGCCACTCTGCCGTCGACGCGGCCTTGGGTTTTTACTACCAGTCGCTTTATGGCCTGCTATGCATCGTCAGGGCGTCTGATGACGATGCGGCGGTGTGCCTGGAACGACTGGATGACGTCGAGATCTTTGCGAATGGCCAGCCGCTCCTGGCGCAGCTTAAACATTCATTGAGTCAGAATCCGGCTACAGTGACGATAGGCTCACTGCCTTTATGGAAAACCTTGAAGGCGTGGATTGATGTGCTGCCAAAGATCAGCCTCGCGGAGACACATTTCCAGCTGGTGACTGTGGCGCCGCTTACCGCAGGCAGTCCTCTTGAGCCGCTCCTGGACGCCGCTGCCTCTCGAGACCATCTCCGCACGCTGCTGGAAGCAGAAGCGCAGCGCGTCGTTGATGAACATGCTGCGGCGAAAGCTGATGGAACGACGCCACTTCCTCATGCAATGCGCGTGGAGTGTTGTGCTGCCTTCATGAAGCTCGACAGCGATGTGCGGCAGAAACTTCTCTTAAGGGTCACCATCCGGCCTGGCGTGAGCAATATCACCGGCATTCCCAAGGATATTGCTCAAGAACTGAAGAGCTTTCCTCCCGACCAGCGGCAGACCATCACGCAAAGGCTGATTGAATGGTGGGACTTGCAGGTGATTCACTCGTTTTGCGGGAACCGGGAGCGAGCTATATCGATGCTCGAGGTCCAGCAACAGTTGATTGAGATTGCTGGACAGCTAGACCGCGATGAGCTTCTAGCCGACTTCCTGTTCGTTCGCCCGCCCGACGATCACACGCCGCCGTCGATGATTACAAGGCAACTTCAGCTCGTCAACTGTTCGAAGACTGAAATTCAAGCCGCGGAACGGGAGGAATGGAGAGCCAGATCGCAGCGGCACAAATGGATCACTGAACGTGTCGATATGGCTATCCGTATCACGCTTTATGACCAGCTACTGGTGGACGAGTGGAGCGTCAAGCACGGCGCGATGGCGGAGGACAACGAAACCTCTTCCGATGACATCAAGCGGGCAGCGGGTTTGGAGATATTCAAATGGTCTTACTATCAAGCCTCTACGCAAGTCACTTCGTTCGCCCAGAACTGGAGCGCTAACTATTACGTTCGGGGTAGCTATCAGGTCTTGGCGATCGAGCAAACCGTCGGCTGGCATCCTGACTTCAAGACTTTGCTTGCGGAGAAACCGTGATTGCAGCACGTGACGTATTCGCAGAGACAAATCCCGCGTTATGTAGTGCCGTTTTCGCCCAATTTTGCTCGGCCTACCGGTTGGCACATCCGGCGGGGCGATCGCCAGTCAGCGCTCTGATCTACCTGATTGTGCCGATCGCAGTATCGGAGGACTTGGCGCTTACTTTTGAAAAGTGCAACAAAGAGACTGGACTTCCCGTTTGGCTGAGCCGAAATCCGAAGGTCACGGTTGATCTCGCCAAGAAGGTGAATCTGACGCTTGATATCACGTCGGCAGCGATTCGCTTTGGTTGCATCGGTGGTGCACTCCGACTCACAGCCGATGGCAACCTGGAGTCGTTGCTGGAGAACTTGCCTGCCGCAATATCAGGTGGGGTGGCTTCGAGCGCATTGAAACGAGCTCGCCTGCTCGGAATTTGGATGGCCGGGATGGGATCCCCAAGAGCTGTTTTGGAAGCGTTAGGAGTATCGGTATGAAGCGATGGAACATCGGGAGTATCTTCTTCATCGGCGAAGAAGGCGCTTTCCGCATAATTGAGCTTGACGCAGATCGTGTGAACGTTATCACCGGCGCTTCAGGAACTGGCAAATCCGCTGTCATCAAGGCGCTCGACTACTGTTTGGGCTCGTCCAGGTGTCAGTTGCCTGTCTACGTGAGACGGCGCTGCCTGGCAGTGGGCGTGAAGTGGGTCAGAGGGGAAGACGAGATGATTTCTTGTCGCCAGGTCCCGTTGGTTGGCAAGGCGCCGAACGCCTACATGTACGTGACCACTGGCAGAAACCTGACCGTCCCGAAGTCCGTGGATGAATTCGAAGGGAGGGGAAGCGTTGCCGCCAGCAAGGCCCGGCTCGGCGCAGCATTCGGGATTGAGTCCATGTCGATGACAGAGACGGAACAGCCCGGGAAAGAGTCGCCGGATCGGCCATCGGTGCGGCAGTTCACTCCGTACGTTTTCGTCACCAAGGAAGTCATTGACAGTGAGACGGTGCTACTACACGGATTGGACGACAACCGGAAGGCCCCGAAAATTGTCGCGACAATGCCCTATTTTTTAGGCGCGGTGACTGGGCAGACTGCTTCAGCCGAGAGGCGCCTCAGACAAGCTCGCAGGGCGCTGGAAATAGACATTGCACGCGAAGAGGCGCGCATCGCCAAAGACAGCGTGATGAGACAGAGATCGCGCGTCCTGCTTGGAGAAGCCCAGCAACTCGGATTGATTGAACGACCGCCCGAGGCTGCCGATGAGGCCATGCTGGTGAGCTTGTTGCGGCGCGCGGCCGCGCCGACAGCTGTACCTCTACAGTACCCGGGCGCTGACCAACTTGATGCGCTGCAGGCGCGACGTCAGTCGACCTTGAGGGAGTTGAACCAGACCAAGCGCAAGCTGAGAGCGATGCAGGTGACCGAGCAGGAGTCCAAGGAATACCAGACCGCGGTGACTATCCAGCACCAGAAGCTTCTTATCGCTGAACATCTGCACTTGCTCGATGTTCCGAGCACCTGTCCGGTATGCGAGTCACACACCGTCGCCGGTACTGCCATGGCGAGCGCGATCAAACGATCACTGGAAACGATTCGTGCTGAGACGAGCGCGGTGGCGCGACTGCGGCCACAGATCAGTGAAGCTGCCGCTGCTTTGAACAGCCGCGTGGAAGAGCTGAGCGGCCTTCTCCGGGAGCTGGACGCCAATGTGGTCTCTGTTCTTGGTCAGATCGCCGAAGCGAGGCAGTTCGCCGACCTGGCTCAAGTTCAGTCGTTCTTCCGCGGCAAGGTTTCGTATTTCCTGGAGACAATTGACGATCAGCTGCTTCGGCCAACCAAGGACTTGTCAGGTCAGCGGGATGAGATCGCTGACCTCGAAGCGAAAATCGACGCGGACAATCGCAGGGTCCGGATGCGCTACTCCGAGGATGCTGTATCTAGGTACGCATCTGAGGTCTTCTCCAAGTTGCCAAAGGTCGAGCCGTGCGTTGATGCTGTACTGGTCTTCTCGGCTCGTGAGCCTCAGGTGAGCGTCATTGAGGCTGGTCAGGATGGGGCAGTTCTTTCAATGGCCGACCTTGGATCCGATCAGAACTGGCTGGCCGTCCACGTGGCGCTAGCCTTTGGAATGCAGCGGCACTTTGAGAATGAGCACCGACCCGTTCCGGGCGTAATTGTGCTGGATCAGCTTAGTCGCCCCTACTTCCCAAATCAAAGCCGCGATTTCGAAGAGTTGGATGAAGAAGACGACGCCGAAGGGGAGGACATCGGTGAGGATGAGCGCCCGGATGAGATACTAGTGAAAGCCGGCGACGAAGACTATGAAGCGATGCGCCAGCATATCGACTTTCTATTCAAAGAGGTTGAGGCGCGCAGCGGTCTTCAAGTTTTGCTGCTTGAGCACGCCTACTTCCCGTCAGATGCTCGCTACGTCAAGGCAACCAAGGAGCGATGGACCCACGCTTCCGGCAAGGGATTGATTCCGCGAAATTGGAAACGGCGCCAAGCATAGGGCACCTGGACTCCGTGGCGTGTCGGACTTGTCGTGGACGAGCCGCGGCGTCGGGCCCAATGCAATTCCATGGCCATCGTCCCGGTCGGTGTTCCTGTACAGTTTGGACCAGCGTCGGGTTGACAAGATTCCGTCCACTACCGCTAAGCGTAAGCTCAGCGCTGTTAGGCCTGTGGATCAATCTAATGCTGCGTGACACGCCCGCGGGGCGCGTTGCAATGGCCCTTCGCGTCACTGAAGAGGGTTGGGGATTGCGTCGGCGACTTCCGCCAGGTCCACGTGTTTTATAAAAAAGTAGAAGGTCGAGTCGACGACCTGAAGCATCCGGTTCTGTTTGTCGAAGTCAATGATCGGTGGAGAAATGAACTTCGCGGCCTGCAAGTTGGCGAGACCGTCGAGCAGATTGGTCATGTCTGACGACCGAACATCGTCGCCCCGGTGATGCATCTCCTTGATCCCGTCGTGCAACGTACTGCGATGCATACCATTTGATATACCGGAAAAACCTTGCTTCAGTACTACCTGTACAAGATAGTAGGGAAGGTAAAGTGGTTGTAGATCGCCTTTTGCACCTCCGGTCGTATGTCCGGCCGCTATGGCTTCGAGGGCCCGTTGGTGACGAGACGCGTAATCGTGCGTCTTTGTTTCGATGGCTTTTGCCAAGAAAGTAGAATCAGAGATTACTTTTCTCAGTCGTGTTTGCGGATGCATTGCTCCCGCCTCGATGCAGATCGCCTTTAACAACTCTTGAAAAACGCCGATGCTTGAGAAGGAAGCTTCGATCGCGCCTTGGACGATGTGACTGTATATCTCGATATTAAGTACGGTGGATCCGCGCGCCACCACTTCGAGAAAATCAGAGTCTCGCCAAGGTTCGACAGGGACCTCAATAATTCTGTCCAGTAGATCACCGTTAAATTGTGCCATTCGATTCTTTTCCCGCCAGACTCCGAGGATCACGAATCGCACACCAAGTTCCTGAAAAGCCCTCAAGTCGAAGGCAAACTGCCGCTGGATTTCATCGTTTAGATAGTGGAAATTTTCGAGAATGACGAATTTCGAGCATCCAACTTTATCAAGCAGGTCAGCCACAGACTGAGGCAACTCAAGATTGATCGGTATTTCATCGTACCGAACCTCTTTGCCCGACCCCGTCTTAAACTCGCCTTTGGCTTCGGCTTCGGCAGAACCAAAAATCGGAATCATCGCCTTGAACCGGGTGCCTATTCCAACGCTTGCGTCAGTATTGCTCTTTTCTGTCGCCCCAGCCACCAGTCGGACCCCAGCTGCATTGAGGATGCGCTGATAAATATCAATCAACTGGGTCTTCGGGGTAAGACTCACGAGAAGGTTGTCGTCGTACGGGAGGTGTTTGGATACTAGAGCAGTCTTTCCTTGCTTGGACGAGCCATACACGACAATCTGTTTCCCCGACCTGAGCGCCTCACGGAAACGGCTATCAATGTCGTTCCGCTCTACATAGGAGCGAATCGGTCGGGATGTAACACCAAAAACGTCTTCTAGCCTGATAGGAGTATTCATTACGTCGGCACCAACGGAAATTTGCATGCTTTTCTGGATATGGGATGAACTGGGCCTCTTTTAAACGCATTGTAACGCCTCGAAAGCAAACAACTGTTGTTGCCGTCAGCAGTGACAGAGAGCGGACGAAAATAGGTGAGGGTTGATTCGACGACGAACGAGATTGGGCTAGTTGACATGCGAATATCGCTTGCGGAAGCAGCTTCCCAGTATTCCATCCCATTGACGTCGGCTATGTCCGCCGTGCACGGTGACAACGCAAAGGTTCGGGCAAGCAGAATCGCGCGGAAGCTAGAAACTATTCGGGTAGATCGCAGTTGTCGTAGCTGCCTTAGGCCATTTCCATATCCGCCACGCGTACGGGCTTCAGCCATGCCGCGCACCAAGCTGGATAAGGAGATGATTCGATTCCTTGAGGACAGTGGATGCAACGATCGATGAAGTGGTCGTGTTGACGGATCGACATCGGGACTTGGCTGACGTCGCCGAAGACCTTCCATGCGATAACGACTGGGATTGGATCGGGCACATATTGGACGGCTCGTGCGTCGCGTTGATCGGGCTATAGCACCATTGGCATATGGACGATTCACCAAGAATAGATCAGCATTCGATCTGCAAGATCTGTTTGTCCACCTCCGACATTATGTGTGGATCGGAAATGCAGTGGAGTGGCAGGAATCTGCAACTGATCTCGCTCACCTCCATGATCTGCGTGAGCATCGAGACCCGGGCGGGTAGCAGACAGGTCAGGAAAGCGAGTTGTGCCCTGTCCAATGCGGTCAAGTACCCTAAGAGTAATGTGAGTCGCTGATCGACAATCGCACGTGACAACGCGTGGAAAGGCGGATCTCCACTGGCTTTGTCGAGGGTTCCGTGCCTAAGAAATAACGAAATCTCGTTCGAGTTCCTCAACTGTTACAGCACTAGCGTAGACTGCACCGTTCGAGTCAGGAGGGGTTAGTACAGTAGCCAGGCGAGGGCGTCCTAGTTTCACTAGATTCAAAAACACCTTGAACTTGTACTGCGGCATGCCAAACACATCCCACAAACTGCGGTCCCTAAGATTTTTCAGATAAAGATCCGCATAACTTTTAGATATAAACAGGGGAATCGTTATCCCCTCCTCGAATTGTGCCGCATAGTATGTCCCATCGCTCAATCCGTCGGGGTATCCGCCGCGTTTGGCTATTACCCAAAACGGCTCGCCCAGTAATCCAGGCTCGTGCAAGGCATTGCTAATAAGCTGTCGACCTACCAGGTGGGCTAGGGATGGCAGATCATCGGCGGTAAGTAACAAAACGTTGTGTCGTGCCGCGACGGTGCTGACGCCAGATTGAAAGCCAGATCTAGAAATAACAACGCCCACAACGTCGTTTCCGATATTCTTAATTTTTTGATGGAACTCGAGAATTTTTCCTTGATCAATCGGCCGGCTCCAGTCCTTGCATTCAATTGCAACTCGATGTCGTATGCCTGCCTTGTGAAATTCATAGTAGACGTCGACCTCGTAACTGTCTCCGCCAGGCAAGCGAAATGTTGTCCGCCGTGACACCTGGACCTTTTCCCCTCGCAAATTAAGCAGAGTGCTATAGACGTATTGAACATAGCTCTCAAAATCACTGCCGTTGTTCTTCTGCCAAGCCATAATTATTTTCTGTGAAAGTTGTAATGTCCTGTCCACATTTGTCAGCGGGACTGTTGGGCAACGCTTTGGCACGATCTGACTCAGGCCGAGGAACGGATAACGAAGGCAGGCCCATCCATTGCAGCCGATATCGTAGTGTCCCACTCAACAGCTGATTGAAATCAGAGTGCAACGATCTGCTGTAACAGTGCCAGCGCTTTCACTTCGTCCAGCCGTCCAGTACGCGCTTTACCGGCGAGCGTCTTGATCAGCGCCTCTGCGATCGGTGCGATACCGATCAGATCGTCGAGGCTGGTCACAGCCGCAGACCGGCGCGGCTCCGCGACAATTTCGGTGAAGGCCGCTGATACAGGTTGCGGTTGGGAAGCGGACGCCGGGACTGCGTTGTCGGCAGGTTGAATGATCACCAGATCGGAAACCGATGCGGGCGTCGCATCTTGTTGTTCTGCGACATCCTTTGCAGCAGCGTCGCCGCTATGTTGCTCGGCCCCAAACGATTGAACGGGCGGGGTGCTCGCAGTTTTCGCGTTCCTGTTCGCGGCCTTTCGCGCCACCACCATTCCCGGTTCCGTCGCGAGCGACGCCTGTTGAGCAGACGCAGGCCGACCCGATTGCGGATCGAGCAGAGCCGACACGGACTCAGGAACGTCCGTGACCGCGCGCGGAACGTCGAGCCAGCCAGAGGGCAGGCCGAGGCGTTCAGTGAAGCGTTGCGCTTCGGTGTCGTCCATGCGCTTCTGGCCATACAGACGGTTGTCCAGATTCGACGCACTGATCTCAACCACCACGGCGAGCCGGACTTTCGATCCCTTGCGTGAGGTGAGGACGTGGAGGTTGGCGCGACGGATGTTTTGCAGCGCCGCCTCGTCGTTCAGTGGCAGTGACTGCTGAGCACCGCGCTTCACGGGTGCCTTGGTTTTCGTCGATGCCGCTTTCGGCGAAGGCGCTGTAACTGACCTATCTGCGGCAGGTTTGTTCTTCGCGATGGTCTGTGGCGAGCCGCCATCAGTTTTCTTGGGCATTTCCGGCTCCTTGGGCAAACGGTCAGCAAGCGTGCGAGGGTTCGCAAGCGTTGAAGGTACATGCTCGTCCGCCGCTTCGGGTTCGACACTGGCGCGGATGAAGTCGAGCGGCGCCTTCAGACGACTTATGGTTTCTGATGGGAGGGCAGGGTTAGGCTGATCGAAAAAGCCGTCGGGCAGTCCAAGCGTGGTTTCAATATGAAAGGCCGTCTCGGGCGTGAATCTCTCGCCGTTGATCAGTTCGGCCACGCGCGACAGGTTCGAGTCGAGGCCGAGCGCGATGTTCTCTGCGCCCACTGTATCTACCAACCATTTGAATGAACGCGTTTTGAAAATGGATGCCGTCTGGGCCGCATCGCGCGCGGAAGGAGATTTTACGTACGGTTTGTTCTGTCGGTGGGATGTCGTTGAGGGCTGGCGCGTTGGACGCACGCCCTTGTCCCGAGGTCCCGGATATCGCCCGTGTGGCTGACTCATATAGTGGGGCTCTCCGCCGTTGAAATCACTTGCAATTTACGGATTATAGGTGAGAGGCGGAGGCGCACGCCACGTGGAGATCTTGAACTCAGGCGAAGTAACATTCAAACGTTGGTCTACTCCATAATTCAGCTGTTCTTGATCATTGGCGAAAGCTCGCTTGTCGACCATTGCCGACGCTCGCCGTTCAAGTTGTCATAGCGAAGTGTTGCTTGATGGACGTAGCCGTAGAGTGAAGTAATGTCGTCACTGTCGAACTTCCGCCGGGAAAGCGCGCGAGCGTCTGAGTTGACGAATTTAATTCGTTTCTCTGCGAAGTAAATTCGTCACTTCGCGTTAGTGCGAATTAAATTCGTCAACTCGCGTTCGTCCTAGACCATGAAATCCGCTAGCAGGCCGATACACATGGTCGACGTTTTGAGAGGTTTTGAGTCGTTCATACTGCGGCGTGCCCACGGCACTCGATGAGCGACATGTGCCTTAATTTTATGGGCACGATCCGATAACTTTAAATACCTGGTACTACTATCAGACACGAAGCGGTGGCTGATTGACCACAAAATCGTGTGTATCTCGTCGAGTAAGACTTCGCCGAAGATGCGCAGACAGGATCGTATTGCCTTCGCGCAATAGTTCTATTAGCCGCATGGCAGGCAGTTTTCTCTTGGACCGCCACGGCACGTCGCGCGGAACGTCGGGGGATAGGTGAGGGTGTTACTTGCTGTTGCAGTCCGCAGAAAGTGCTAATCGTGTCCGTAGATTACGCTAATGTAATATTTAAGTTTGATCCCGCGAAATACGGCTTAGCAGTGGTTTTGCACGCCTTTTCACGCGTTGTGTTTCGGCAGCGCACGGACGCTTGGATGTCCGTTTATTTTGCTAACGCGTTTGGCGTCTCCGCTAATTCGGCTAATGCGGTTGTAGAGGAGCGCGACAGGTGCATTCGCTTGAAGCGGTCGCACGTGCAAATACCGGAGGCTTTTTTTGATCTTCGGAAGCTGTTCATCTCAGTGCGGAGATCAAAAACGACTTACATTGCCGCACTTTGTGTGTTGTGTCGGCGAGTTCGACATCCCCTTGTGTGGATGTTGGTCAGCTCGGCGTCGTTTTTCACCTCGTCAGTCGCGTCGGGCATGGGTTCGCGTTGCAGTATAGGAGCCGCGCTAGCAGAATAAATGGACAAGATTAGCGCTCCAACAGGCATCATTAGCGGAATTTGCGAACTTCAACAGATGGATATCGAGGATGCATCGACTACACGAGTTGGCAGTTGGCTTTTCGAAATGAGGTCAATTACCTCGAATTCGTTTTTAACGATCAAGATGAGAGCCTGTGGAAGTGCCGTGTTGATCCGGAGTTCTGGCGAACCATCCGCATCGTTCAGGCAAAAATTTATCTCGATGGCAGCTGTTAAATTCTTCACGATGGGCGATTAATTTTGGAGTGCGTAGGTCGGCACGTCGTTCCTAGTCCTCGCAATCACCGTCCACATGACTTCGATAGTGCGTCGCGAAACGTTGCGACCAACCGGTTGTCCTCGCGCGCGCGCGTGAGGATCACGAGCCTGGTGCGCAGATCCAGGTCTTTGACGGGAATGAACCGCACATCACGCCGATTGTTCTTGGACGTCGAGCGGCCCACGAGCGTTGCACCCAGCCCTGCGCCCACCAGCGCCAGAGCTGTATGGATTTCGATCGCTTCATGCGCCACGCGCGGATCGCCGCCGGCCAGTTTCAGCGCCGTCAGCATTTGTTGCCCGAACGGGCTGCGCGGGTCTTTCGGATAGTGAATGAATGGTAGCCGGGATAACTCGGCAGCCGTGACCGACCGCTGTTTGGCCAGCGGGTCGCCCAGCGGCACAGCCGCAACGAATGGTTCGTCGAGCACCACGGTGTGATCGAGATCCGGGCTGGGCTCGAGCGGGCCAATAAAACGAGAGACACCCACATCGATCCGCCCTTGGCGCAACCGCTCCGGTTGATACTCGGAGAGGGCTTCGACCAGATCAAGATGCACGTCTGGACAGCTTTGGCGAAAGCGCCGCACGGCCGCGGGCAGCACCGAAAAGGACACCGAGCGCACGAAGCCAATTCCGAGCCAGCCGCGCTGACCGGACGCGATGCCGCGCGCCTCGTCGTCGAGCCTGCCGACGTGGGAAAGGAGTTCCTTCGCGCGCGGATAGAAATACTTGCCGAGCGACGTCAGTTCCATTGGACGGCGCGAGCGATCGAACAACTCGCCGCCGAGGTGAGCCTCGAGTTGCGCGAGTTGCATGCTGATGGCTGTTGGCGCGACATGGAGCGAGTCGGCTGCGCTCGTTGCGCTGCCCGCCTCGACCACCGCGCAAAAATAGCGAACTTGTCGTAGATTCATTTTTTTTGAGCTTAGGCTCATAAAACGATGTTTGATAGCGGTGAAACTTTACTTAAAAATGTGACTGCCATCAAACTTCAAACAGACATGAGCATCCACGAGACATCCTCCGACCTGATCACTGCGCTGCGCGAGCTGGGCAGCGCAACGGTCTACGAAGCACAGGGCGCGCACGGCGCGCTCGACAGCGGCATCAAGCCGATTCATCCGTCCATGTGTGTCGCCGGCCCAGCTGTTACCGTCGATACGCGGCCTGGCGACAACCTCATGCTGCATTACGCGATGCTGAAGGTGAGGCCGGGCGACGTGCTCGTGGTCGACGCCAAGGGATTTCTCGAAGCAGGCCCATGGGGTGACGTCTTTACCGAACTCGCGCTGCAAAAAGGCCTTGCGGGACTCGTCATCAACGGCGCCGTGCGCGACGCACGCACGATCATCGAGCTGGGCTTTCCGGTGTTCAGTCGCGGCCTGAGCATCAAGGGCACGGGCAAAAACCAGCCGGGCAGGGTCAATGTGCCGATATGTATCGGCGATGTACCGATTCGACCCGGCGATATCGTGGTCGGCGACATCGACGGTGTCGTCGTCGTTCCGCAGCACGATGTCGCGCGCGTCGTGCAGGTCAGCCGCGAGCGCGAAGACAAGGAGCGTGCATTCCGTGAGCGGATTCGCCAGGGCGCGAGCACGGTCGAACTGTTGGGATTGCAGGAGACCCTGCGCCGGTTCGGTCTCGAATAAACGATCTCGCCGTCGAAGCAGCCCATAAAAACCACATAAAAACCGCCAGCATGGAGCGAGACAATATGAAAGAGCAGACCAGCATGCCCGCATCGGGCGCCGTGGCCACCTCGGCGCGGCCCACACGCTATCGTTGGGTCGTCGCAAGCCTTTTCTTTGTGATCTACACGGTCGCGGCCGCCGATCGCGCGAACCTTGGCATCGCGTTGCCGTTTCTGCGCAAGGAATTCGCCATGAGCAATGCGCAGGCCGGCGCGCTCGTCAGCGTCTTTCTCATCGCCTATGCGCTCGCGCAATTGCCGTCTGCGTGGCTCGTTTCGCGTTTCGGCGTGCGCCGCACGCTACCCATTTCGATGATCCTCACCTCGCTCGCCACTGCACTGACGGGGGTCGTGGGTTCGCTGTTCGCGCTCAAGCTGTGCCGGTTCGCACTGGGTTTCGCGGAAGGTCCGCTGCCGCTCGGGATTGCCGCAACCATCAATCGCTGGTTCCCGGCCAAAGAGAAAGGCACGGCGTCCGGGCTGTTCCTGTCAGCGGTGAAGTTCGGCCCGGTGATCACACCGATCATCGGTGCGACAGTCATCTCGCTATGGGGCTGGCAGCAAATCTTCATCGTGTTCGCGGTGCCCGGCATTGCGTTCTCGATCGTCTGGTACTGGATGGTCGCCGACCATCCGTCCGAGAGCCGCAGCGTCAACGAAGCTGAACGGGAACTGATCGATGCGGCGAGTCCCGGCGCGGCGTCGGCCATGCGTATTGAACGCACTCGCGCGATGCCTCTTCTGGACCGGCTGACGCGCGTGCGCAGCGAGAAGCCGCTGGAGACGACGCGCGCAGTCGCGACCTCCTGGAATATCTACGGTTGTGCGCTCGGCTACTGCTGCCAGCTTGGCATTTCGAGCGTGCTGCTCGCATGGATTCCGACCTATCTGCTCAACGTGAAGCACTTCAGCGTGGCCGGGATGGGGCTGGTCGCCGCGGCGCCTTGGGTGGGGGCGGTGTTCGGCAATATCCTGGGCGGCTTGCTGTCCGACCGCGCGCTCGGCAAGCGGCGCAAGCCCGGCATGATGTTCTCCGCCATCGCGACCGCCGTCATGATGGTGGCGCTCATCGAGTCGCCAGTATCGCCGTTCGTGTATGGCGTACTGATCTTTTTGACGGGCGTCACGCTGAGCATCGGGTTTTCAGCATACATGGTCTATCCGACGTCGTTTGTCTCGAAGGCAAAGTTTCCGCTCGCGAACGCCATCGTCAATATGGGCGGGCAGTTGGGCGGCGCAGCGACGCCGTTCATCGCAGGACTGCTGCTGGATCATTACGGATGGAGTTACGTGTTCGGCTTCATGTCGGCGATATCCGCGCTCACGTTCGTCATTTTGCTGACCATTTCGGAGCCGCTGGACGTCGAGCCTCTGCGGCGTTGAGATGGCTGTTTTGTGCGGCATTCGTTGGCATGCCGTCGGTTCGCGCCGCAAATCGACAAAGTCGTTGACCACGGTGAATGCTTCACCTCGAGCTATCCCCGATCGAGCAGCTTTAAGAAGAAGTTTCATTATTGCGTGGCCTGGCTGGCCACGGCGGCGCTCAGCGGATGCCACAGGTTAGCCCGACGCATTGCGATGCATCTCACCGGCGGCATTGAAGATCGCGTCGGTACCATGACGAACGTGGGTTGCTCAAGCATGCGCGCAAGACCTGCTTCAGACAAATAGCTAACGGCGAGCCTTGAGAATGCCAGCCTGATCTACGCAATCAGGCTGTTGCCCCCCAGCATTTCCTGCAGGGCCGCACCTGTTCGTCGGCAAACCGGCCGTAAAACAATTGCGGCGGCCCATGTCAGTGGGTCTGCTAGCGAAGAACTTACCGTAGCAGGTCTTATGTATCGACCGGAGACTGGAAAATCGAGCGATTTTAGATTGTTGTATCGACACATCGACCGAGCGTCACGTTGTCTACTACCAGACTCTTCCAGAAACCGGACAAGGCTACCCAGTCCGTCTAGCGCTTCGCCAACTCCGGTATTTTCTTGAACCACGGCTCTGCTAGCTCGAGTTGTCCAGCCAACTGAAACAACAGATCTTCACGCCCAAGTCCGCTAACAAACTGGACACCAATAGGAAGACCGGCTTCGTTCCAATATAACGGCACCGACATTGCGGGCTGACCGCTGGCATTGAAGTACGGCAGGAATTCGGTAAAGAGCAGCGTATCTGATCGATGTGCGATGTATTCGCGATCTGCCGCGTAGCGACCTACTTTGACCGGGGGCGAAGTCAAGGTAGGGGTGAGTACGACATCAAACTCGCGAGTGAGTGGATGCATTGCGGCACCGACTTCTGCCAGATAGTCCGTGGCGTCCTAATATTCAATCGCCGAACTACGCTTTGCAAGCTCAGTCGCAGTAAACATCGATTCTTCCAGGTCGTCGCGGGTTACGGCGCGCCCACGTCGTCTACATGCGTCTTCCACCGTACGTGCTGCGGCAACTGCGACCACCAGCCGCATCGACCGACCGAACCTCTCATAGTCGGTCGCAGGAAACTGGGCATATTCGACGGAATGCCCCAAATGCTCGCATAGGAGCGCGGCTTGCATTGCAGCGGCCGTGCAGTCTGCATCCACGCCCGCTCCCGAGGGTGGCCGAGTAATCAGTCCAATGCGCAAGCGGTTAGGCGGTTTCCGTACATGCTCTAGATATGTACCCGTAGGGGCGTGAGGGATGTATCCCGTCCTGATATTTGTGCCTTGCGTCGCGTCCAGCACGGCAGCGCTGTCGCGCACAGAGCGCGATACCAGATGTTCAACTATGAGCCCTCCCCATCCTTCGCCACCACGCCCAACGGGATTTCGCATGCGTGTTGGCTTCAAACCGAACAGGCCGCAGCACGACGCGGGAATACGTATTGAACCACCCCCATCTGACGCATGAGCGAGGGGCGAGATTCCTGCGGCTACCGCGGCAGCGGCGCCCCCTGATGATCCTCCCGGAGTAAAGGTGAGGTTCCAGGGGTTGCGCGTCGGCGCGTCGTAGACAACGGACTCGGTCACCGCATTAGCTCCAAATTCCGGAGATGTTGTGCGGCCGAAGAAATTAAAGCCAGCAGCCCTAAGACGCACAGCCAAGGCACTATCCTCTTGACTAATGTTCCCCCGTAATAGTCTCGACCCTCCAGTTAGTGGAAAATCTGCCACCTCTAGTAATGCATCTTTCAGCAGAAGAGGAACGCCATGGAATGGGCCCGCGGGCGTCCGATCTGCCTCCAGTGAGATCGCATGCTTACGAGCCGATTCGAACTGTGGCCAACAGATTGCGCCGATTTGCGGTTGAACCTTTTCAATGTGCCGAATTGCAACGTCCAACGCTTCGATGGGGCGAAGTTCTCGCTTGTGAATAAGCTCAGCGATTGCCAGCCCGTCCAGGGCAATGTATTCGTTTTGTTTCACGGTTTTAGCGATTCACAGCGGTTTTGGGAATGCAGAGAACGGCCAGTCCTCCGACGGCGAAGAGCGCCCCGAGAGACAGTAGACCGTATGCCGGCGAACCTGACTTCTGGAAGAGCCAGCCAAAAACTGCCGGCGCAGTGAAGCCTGCGAGTTGTCCGACGGAATTGATGAATGCAATGCCCACCACCGCCGCATTGCCAGAGAGCAAAGCTGTCGGAAGATTCCAGAAAAGAGCATTGAGGGTGAGCGCGCCCCCAATACAAAGGGCAGCTGCAAACACTAGCATTACAGGCTCGTGCAGCGAAAACGACATCCAAATGACGCCAATCGACGCGACTAGGGCCGGCACAACTGCATGCCATCGACGTTCACCTGTGCGGTCGGAATTCCGTGCCACCAGAATCATCGTCGTGATTGCCACCGCATAAGGAATGCTTGTCATCCAACCAATGTGCAGCGGATCGGAAATTCCCGAGCCCTTTATCAACGACGGCAGCCATAAGGCAGTAACCACGTTCGCGAGCAAAGCAAAATTGGTCAATGCAAGAAGCCATATGGTTGTTCGGCAAGTGGGAAGCCTTCTGTCGAGCTTCGTGGACCTAGCACTGTCCCGCTCGCCCTGAGTTTCAGCGAGCTTTGCCGGCGTTTCAACATCAGCCGCCAGACCGGCTACAAATGGCTGGAGCGCCACGCGCCGCTAGGCCCTCAGGGACGGGACCGCTCGCGTCGTCCGCATCTGAGCCCCACACGCTCATCCGATTCGATCGTGGGGTCATTCTGCGTGGACATCAAGAACGAAGTGCGCCCCCGCGGCAATTCAACACCACATAGTCGTTCAGTTGCTAAGCGCGTTACCGCCTATGAAAAACGCGACTGGCGCTCTGACTCATCAGTAACGGCCCAGCGAGAAACTGACTCTACCCAGCAAGCTGGATCGAGCGTCAAAACGCCTTGCAATCAATCGGGGATGTCATACGGCGCAAGCTGTTCCGGAACCGGAGCTTTGAACGGAAGGCCGGCTATTTCCCCTGGAATGATGCCGTGCCGAATGATGATAATGTCGAAGGGCTCTGGATTCTTGGTGTTGCTGAAAGTGACATCATGAATGTGGCCGTAGCAGCCGAGGGCAGACCCACACGTATGGGGCGCTGACGTGACAGCAGCAATATTCAGGATTTTGGTTTGTACGCGATAAACCCGATGATTGCTCTTCGCGCGAAGCAGTTTCACAATGAGATCAGAAAGAAACCTGTTCAGCGCATAGGCATATCCAGGGTTGCTCTCTGCGAATACCCAACTGATTTTTGCGCCGGCCAGAATCTCGGAGCGAAGCAGCTTGCCCGCTAAATCTCGCTGCGCTTTAGCTTCGTCAGGATTGCCCGACAAATCCGTCATGCTGTTTGCTGTGGCATACGCCTGAAAGATTGCACTAACGGCAAGACCAAATTCCCGGTGCCACTCGTTCATCACTCCATCGAGTGCTTTACGGGGACCAGAATCGCCCTTCCATGCATAGGCACGCTTGGCGCGATCATCGGCAATAAGCAGGCGAGCAAACTCTTTCTCAAGTGCATCGGGCAGGTTGAGCGCGGTTTTCAGTTCGGTGAGAAGATCCATCCCGAATTTTCCTGTCGCCGCCCTCTGCAGGTCTTGCATAGCGCCATCACCGCCCCCGGAAATAAGGATGTGCCGCGGAGTCCCCCCACTGGGTGGCAAGCCAAAATCGGCAGTCTCCAGTTGATCGGGAAACGTCCAGAAACCAGGGCCTACATATTGATAGGCTGGTACCGAAGCATCATCGTACGTCCTCTCGCCCCCAACACCGGCACAGATGATCAACGCCCGATACTTCCGAACAGTTGAACCTGATGTCCGCTTGTCTGACACGCCTATAAGATCTGTGGAATCCGGGTCTATGGCAATCGCGTAGGAATAAGACTCCGCCTTGGTGTTCCACAACACCTCAACATGGCCGGGACTGCCAATGCCAGGATTGCGCAAACGCAGCCAGTCTTTAAACTGCAGCTCCCAGTCATGCGCCACCTGTGCCGCAGTTCCTCCCGTGTACAGAAGAGGAAATCTCAAGTGGCGGGGGAAAGTAGTCCCGACAGCGACCGGAGGCTGAGGCCAATCATATTCGAACGGATCTATGCGGCGATTATTCGCATTGAGCAAAGTCGAAAACAGAATGCCGTTCTTTTCAAGAATCGTGACGTTAATATTCAGCTTGGAAGCGATGAGCGCGCATGAAACGCCCGCTACGCCACCGCCGATCACCAGAATGCCATCATCAGGTTCAGGCGAGCTACCCTTAAGTTCGTCGGTGTCGTGATAGATCGCTTCGGTCAGCATAATCGCCCGAAGCATCTGATCGCGCACGCTCCCTGTACGAAGACCAGTCAGATTGTAAACACGTGGAGCAACACGGTGGTATGCCAGAACCTGATTTGCGGCCATGCTTTTCTTATTGATCGACCACCGCGGCTTTTGTCAGAATGCGGACGAGCGGTGCTTGCTGGATATGAGTTTGAACTGCGACTCGTCGAATACTTCTTTCCGTGGTTCCCATCGGGCTCTTGCAGCCGCAAGGCGATCTTCGGATTCGCGGATCAGGCGTCGTGCATGTTCCGCCAAATCGAGCTCCGTAGATGACACGATTCGGATTCCAAGTTGCGAGAGCGGGCCGACCAGAGCGGCCAGCATGCGTGTCGGCAGGGCAAAAGGAATGAGAATGATGCCAACGCCGCTGGATTCTCCACTCTTGAGAGCAATAAAACGCTCCAAATCAGAACGAAACTCGAATGGCGATACAGCAACCAGGACAGCCAGCCGATCTTCACCAAAAATGAGATTTTTGGCCCGGACGAGCGAGCGCAGATCGCCTTCCGATCGCGCGAGCTGTTGCAGTCTCGGCGAAAGGATTGAAACAACGAGATCAGGAAGAGAAACCACCTCTTCAGACTGCCGCATAGTATCGAGCCTCCAGATGCTCCATGCTATCACCAATTGAGAGGACATTTGTCGGCTAGACCACACTCGTGCAACAAGCTTAAAAAGTGGGGTTCGATCAAGTGACTCTTGTTCTTCGGGCCTGCGTTTGTCTGGAGAAAGTTTATAGAATTAGAAGCGGCCTTGGGGAAGTTGTTGTGCAACAGGATAGCGGCCAAACGTTAAATCACGATCGAGCACTGCGCCACCGAACGGGAACGTTTCTGTTTAAAAACTGAGGGCGCGGTGATGTCAAGACGACATGGACCGAGCTGCGTGTTGTGCGCAGCAATCAGACACACGACTACTGCCCCCACGCTTACAATTTGACATAATTATTAAGTCGCAGCTATATCCTAATGTCGGGTTCTGGCTATTTACAGATGTCGGGTTTCGCAACTTGGCATCATGCTGCACGTTCGCGCTCAGACTGTGGAAATCCAGGATGCGTCAAACCGACTTGGTGGCGCTGAACATGCGAACTCGGCCGGCTAAAGATGGTCCTTGCGAGCCCGCGCTGACGCCGGGCTTTTTTGCATTTTGAGAACTTAATGCTCAAAATTACTGACTGATGTCGATGAGCAGTCGGGGGACCAATCAAGAGGGTGTCTAGGATTGGTTTGAGGGTGATATGTTTATCTGTACGCTATTTTCGGGTTTGCCCAACTTTCGGTTCAGAGGCATCTGATATGACAACGTCGAAAATATTGGTATTAGCTGAACGTATTTTCCCGTCGGCGCGCGGCAAGGAAGCGGTTGTCTCGCTTGTGATCGCTGCCCTCGGCCTCGCTGGCGGTGTTGTGACGATCGGTCTGATCTTCTTTGCGAGATAATTCTGCAATCGACGAAAAGTGTAGGCCAGCCGCGACGGCGTATTTATCGATCTTCTGACTGTGAGCTCCGAAAAATCGGGGGTTGCTGGCACGCAAGTTTAGAGCGCTGTACAGTCAGCGACTGTCGCTCGGAGCGAGTAAAAACTAAGTCTAGGTCGAGCGTTGGTTATCTATTCCTCGTTAGGACTATTACCGACATCCGAACGACGTCGCGGGACCTCTTTCATTTCAGATTCGTCTCCACCTAGACTTGCGAGCCGTAATGCGGCGGCTTCCCGGCGAGCGGACGCGCCCGTAGACTCAGGCACCGATGAGCTGTCCCAAGATTCAGGCACGAGGCGGAGTTGCTTTGCGGTTGCAACGGGCAGGCGCAGTAACACGGTCCCGGGCGGCCTCTCCATGTTGCCAGTCATGGTGATTTCGGCCGCGATGCCGTCGAGCTCAAGATAGACATGGTCAGGATCAAACATCTCTGAATAGAGGTGCCACCCGGGCTGATCGCCAACTCTCGCTTGGCGGTTGATAGGCTCCTTCGTACTCATATATCGTGATCCTTAGTGGACGAGCTGGTCGGTCCCTTATCAAACGACGTAAATGCACAGACAGCGCTGTACTCTGTTGACAACAGTCTACCTCTGCAGCACAGATGAACGTCGTCGAGTTCCATACGTGGAATTCGACCGCTCGTAAAAGCGACATGCCCGACCACGTCATTTTTGACTTTAACTCGGGCGAAGGCGTGAATGGAGGGAAGTTCAGGAAGTTGCGCTCCTTGTTCGGGCATCGCTTGAAGAACTCGACCTTCAGGCGTGGCTAAAGACGAGCGGCGGCAAGGGATTGCATCTTGTTGTGCCGCTGACGCCGAGATTGGACTATAAAAATGTGAAAGGACTTCTCGAAGCTGTTCGTGCGGCATCTGGCGAAGGCAATCTTCGAGCGGTTCTCCGCAAAATCGGGCGTGGCGAACAGAATCGGCAAGGTCTTCGTGGACTATCTTCGCAACGCGGAAGCACAGAGCACCGCGACTGCGTTCTTGGCCCGGGCACCCCGGGCATGGGGGTGTCAACGCCGGAATCGCGGGACAAACTGTCCGACGTCAGAGGCGGCGCACAATGGATCGTGCAAACGGCCAGGGAATACCTGAGCTTTCAGGCGCTTGACCCGTGGAGTACATACTGGACGACAGGCCAGTTGCTGACGGGGCGATTAAGCGTCTTCGATAACCCTTTGTCCTGAGCCGGGAGTGCAGGCAGCGGCGGTTGGATTTTCCTGTGATCCGCTTATCGCGATCAAGGCCACAGGCTTATGACGTGCTTTTAACCGCAGCGGGATGGGTTATTCGCCCCGAAGGCGTCCGGATTCAGCAGTAAACGACAGACTCTTGTCGGCGGCTATCAGGAGGTTTCCATGGCAGCGCGTTCAATTGCATCCTTGACCCTCTCGTTTGGACTGGTTTCGATACCCGTAAAGCTTTATTCGGCGACGGACAGCGCTGCCGGCGTAGGCTTCCATCTACTCACACCCGACGGGGGCCGCGTAAAGCAACAGTACGTGTCGGAAGCGAGCGGCGAAGTTGTCGCGCGGTCCGATATGAAGAAGGGCTACGAGTTTGAAAAAGGCCAGTTCGTTGTATTCGAGCCGGACGAACTGAAAGCGTTAGAGGAAAGTGCAAGCCATGTCGTGGAGATTGTCTCGTTCGTCCCGGAGCAGTCGGTCGACCCTCTTTTCTATGACAAGGCGTATTTCATCGCTCCCGACAAGCGCGGCGGAAAGCCTTACTGTCTGCTTCAGCAAGCCTTACGGGAAAGCGCTCGCTGCGCGCTCGCCAAATGGTCTTACAAAGGCAGGACACGCATCGTTCAGGTACGGGCGGCGGAAGATGGAATGGTCTTCCAGCAGCTCCTTTTTGCTGACGAAGTGCGCGCGCTGAGCGAATTGCATATCGAACATGTAGCCGTGAGCAAGAATGAACTGCAGCTTGCATTGCAAATCATTGAGCAGGTGTCTGACGACGCTTACGACCCGGCAGCTTACGAAGACGACGAAAAGAAACGGATTCTCGAGGCCATCGACCGCAAAATAGCCGGGAAGCAGATTGTTTATCCTCAGGAGTCCACTGAAGAATCAGGTGGCCAGGTGATCGACCTGATGGAAGCGTTGCGTGCAAGCCTGAACGCCAACAAAACCAAACGGGCGACTCCTACTAAAAGAGCTGCGGCGAAAAAGCCGGTGCCCCCCACGGAAGATGCAGTGCTTGCGGCGAAACCCCGCCGCCCGGTTAAACGAGCCGCACCTCGAACCGAGGTCGAGGAGGCGCCACCCGCGAAGGTCCGAGCACGCAAGTGACCAGACGTACTCACTCCCACGACTATTCTCTGCGCAGCCTTCAGTCGCTGCTGGGCGTTTCGCGACGGGTCCTGACAGGGTTGATAGACGCAGGCTTTGTCCAGCCGGCACGCGGACGCCGCAACGAGTTGCGCTTTTCATTCCAGGATGTCGTAGTCTTGCGCACTGCATTTCAGCTGCAGTCAGCAAAAATCGCTTCTCGAAAGATTCTTCGCGCTATTGCCAAACTCAAGGCCGAACTCCCGGAGGAGCTGCCGCTTTCCGGGATCCGTATCACCGCAGTCGGTGACAACGTTGCCGTAAGGTCGGGGCAGGCGCAATGGGACGCGGCCTCCGGTCAGCACCTGCTCGACTTCGAAGTTGCTCCGGTGCAGGGAGAGGTCTCATTTCTCGACGCGGCTCCGCAAAGCTTGAGGAATCGCGAGCAGCAGGCCAACGATTGGTTTGCGCTCGCTGAGCAACTGATGGAAACGAATGTCGTTGGTGCCGAACAGGCTTACCGAAAGGCGGTTGATCTGGCTCCTCAGCCGCACTACGACGCCTACACCAATCTCGGCGTCTTGCTATGTGAAGTCGGGACACGGTGCGAGGAAGCGCTTGACGTGTTCAATAACGCACTGAAGCATTTTCCCGACGATGCGCTGCTGCACTTCAACCGCGCCGTCGTTCTCGAAGAGCTCAAACTATACGATGCGGCGTTGGAAGCGTACGGCAAAAGCGTTGAGCTAGACCCGATGCACGCGGATGCACATTTCAATATGGCTCGGCTCAGCGAAATTCGCGGAGACAAGCAGGGCTTGGTTCGGCACCTGAGCGCGTATCGCAAGCTCGTTGGTTAGTAGCCTATTCTGGCTGGAGACTCTGCGCTGAAGGCCTGACACAAGACGCCTCCGTTGAGCGGCGAGACGATTAAGCAATAGGAAACCGCCGTTAATCTGCCAGCGTAGCTTGGCTGTAGTGCGTCCAACCGCTACGACACGGCCTCAGCCAACAGGCCGATCTGAAAGCCGAGAAGGATGGGGACTCAGTGGCCGGAAGTCTGACAGGTTTTGCTATACAGATCAGGATGATTGCGCATTGCTCATCGCAGGTGTTGACGGATTGAAAGACCGGTTGCCACCGTTCACACCAACCGGCAGGTAGCTGATCCCGTCGACGATCAGCAGACTGTTGTGTGCAGGGGAGCTCACGCGATACGTAGGCTTAAGTTCGGGTTAGACAATCGTGCCGATGGTGCGCGCGGCTATGGCTGGGCAATAGCGCAGCTCGGCGTCTGCCTTCGAGCACCGGATGAACAGCCAAGAGCGCACCATCCTCGTAGATGCGAAGCTCATGGGCCAGTCTGTGAACCTCCAGCTTATGTCTGCGCATGCCGTCCGGCACGCTATAGTAATTGCGACCGACAGCCACGAGCCCCTCGCGGAACACAAGCCGCTCAAGCCAGACTACTCGATTGAACATACCTGTTGGCAAGGCTTGGAGCGCAGCGCGTTCTTCTTCGAAATGCTGGGACACGACACGCTGTGTCGTGTCGTGGACGCGAACATTGGCCACTGTATCAAGCCAATTCCGCAGTTGCCGGTTCAGGTCGTCAAGATTCTGGAAACGACGTGCAAGAAAGAAGTCGCGACGGATGTAGTGGGACGGATGCTCAAACTTGCACTTGGTCTTGGCGCGATCCGCCTTGCTCGCATGTGACGTAAAATTGAAGTGCTGGCCGAACGCAACCATCTTCGCGCCGTACACGACTTGTCGTTCGAGTTCGCCGAGAACCGCCGTCTTCATTCGGTCATAGAGAATCTTGTGCGGCACGCCACCGAGATGGGCGAACGCTTCCATATGACAGCGCAGTACCGTCTGCAGATCACGATGTCCGACGAACTGCGCCCAGAGATATCGGCTGTGTCCAAGCACGATCGAGAACAGCCAGATTGAGCGCCGCTGGCCGGGTGTCTCCTCGAAATCAACATTGAAATGGGCGAAGTCCACCCGCGCCAGCTTTCCCGCCGGTGTCTCGAAACGCACCTCAAAGCCGCGTTGACGCGGTGGGCGTACTTTGCGCACCAGATTGCCCACCGCGGTGCGGCCGCCCGGATAGCCCATCGCCTTGATCTCGTGCAACAAATGCTCAATACTCAGCTCCGGAAAGGCTTGCACCCGCTGGGTCACATAACCGACGAACGGATCGATCTTGCAGGGTCGGGGCGCACGCGGGCCGTTACGAGGCACCTGAAGGCCATCCTTGATGTACTTGCGCACTGTCTTGAGATCCATACCAAGCCGGACGGCAATGGCTAAGACGCTCAGGCCATGCCGATGCAATTCCAAGATCGTCACAACATCTCCCAGATCAATCGTCGACGTCCCCGTCAGCGTGGGCGACCGGAGCTACGGTCGGTGTTCGTCGTTATCCACCGTGGAGCTGATCGAATATCTTCAGGTCATAAAGATCGCGGAGTTTGAGCCTTCGCTCGAGTTCCTGCGCTGGACTCTCGGACGCAACCATCAACAGCTCATGCGCCTTTGCGTGGACCCAAGTGATTGTGCGCGAAGCGCTTAGTAGCTCCTGCTTCGTAATCTGTAGGCTTGATGGGGTTCGAGGTGCCAGCAGCCTTGCTCGCGCGGAGGCTAAGGTGGCAAGATCATTAGAGACCTTCCTGCTTGGAGAGAACTCTTGAGTTTCAACGCGAGAGAAGATCGTTGCAGGTACGAACATTCCGCTTATACTCTGCTCCCACGATGGCGGTCTCAAGCGCTCCTCGAGTTGTGTAGCGTTATCACTGTTCGATTCAAAAGCGATGAGAATCGATCTTTTATGGATGTTAAAAGGTTGTTTCCTTTCTCTGATCTGCGCAAGTCGAAATAGCAGCGTGCGAGCTGTGTCCAGGTAGTTAATCACCGCGTTGAGCACATCTCTTCGACCGCTTTGCGAGGTGGGACTATTGTCAAGGTTGGAGAAAGCCGTATCAACGTCCGAGCGCAATTCGTCAAGAATCGCCCGGATGTGTTGGCCTGACATGACGGCCGGTTCATCATTCATCATCTTGAGCTCCTCCCGCATATCACATGCGGATCCGCAACCTTAGTAGGTAGCCTAGTTGCAGATAAAGTGCGGTGCAAGATTTAGTTTAAACCTCTTTCTTGTGTGCGCGACGACAAAGAAGTCGCTAGTCGAACGCGTTCAATTTTTTGCAAGAGAGGCGGAGCGTCGTGAGTTTAAGCGTCTACATGTCAATGCGACAGCAATAGGTTGTTATCAGATCTCTCCGCTGGGGTAAATCGGGAGTTTGGACCTCAAATACGACAAAGATTGGTTGTCTTAATGCGACATTGATATTGAACTATTTGATCGTAGCGGTAGACGCGCGACTTTCACGCAGGCAGGTCGCGCGGTTGTTGATGAAGGTCGCCGCCTTTTGCGGGCAGTACGGCAACTCGAAGTCAAAGCCAAAGGCATTCGCGACGGTTGGGAATCTGAGCTTCGTTTGTGTTTTGACGAGATTTTCCAGCTCGGATCAATGTGGCCCTATGTGAAAGGTTTCTACGAGCTTGAAATACCTACGCAACTCCGCATCTCGACTGAAGTGCTTGGAGGGGTATGGGACGCCTTGATTTCGCGGCGGGTTGATCTGGCGATTGGCACCGTTGGCGAACCGCCGCTGGACTCCAATATTGTGGCGCGCCCAATCGGAATACTTCATCACGTATTTCTTATGGCGCCCCATCATCCTCTCGCCCGTCATCCCGAGCCGCTGGATAGCGAGACAATCGCAAGGCATCTGGGCGTGGTCATGAGTGATACATCACGGGAGCTGGATCCCGAGTCTGTGGCGATACATGACGGACAGCCTCTACTTTTCGTATCGAACCGCGAGTCCAAACTCGACGCGCTCCGCGAAGGTATCGCTGTCGGTATGCTCCCTAGTCCATTGGCCAATTTTTATCTACGCAAGGGAACATTGGTAACGCGACAGGTTGTCGGTGTGCGTGAATATTCTAATTGTTACATTGCGTGGCGTCGGGACAAGATTGGGAAAGCGCTGGATTGGTGGATCGAGCAATTAGCTTCGCCTGAAAATGATCGAACGATTCTTCGTGAGAATTGCCTAGTCGGGTCGAGTCAATTGACCAGGAATAGATCGTCGATACCGGTCGACGTCTACCGTCAGTCCCAATTCCGAATTCGTCGAATGAATTGACGAGAATTTTGGCGACGACCTTTAGACTTAATTCAGCAAGAGGGACGGGATAGAATTTTGCAGTATTAGTTGATTTTTCGAGATTCCGCGACGGCCTCGCTTTAAACCAAGCGCGCTTGAGATTGATCTTCTAGCACGCCTGCATATGGCCGTTCTGGCTGGCTATATAGATCCGATTTTTTGCTTATCAACATCAGATATTCAGTGCAATTTCACGCGTGGTGCGGTTGCGCGCCGCAGCCAGTCGGATAGCATATCCAGCAACATCCAGCGGTATCCCTGGAGAGTCGCAACGTGCATCCGGTGTAGAGACGTGTACATATAGCGTGCAACGAGTCCTTCGACAAACATCTTTTTGCCGAAGCGGTTGCCCATCAAGCTGCCGACTGCCGAGTAGCGTCCCAGCGAGACGAGCGAGCCAAGATCACGATAAGTATAAACCGGTAGTGGCTTGCCTTGCATGCGAAGCGCCAATGCACGAGCGAGAAAGCTGGCCTGCTGATGCGCGGCTTGCGCCCTCGGCGGCACGCCGCGTTGATGGTCCGGCCACGGACATGCTGCGCAGTCACCCAATGCAAAAATGTTTTCATCGGTTTCCGTTCGCAGTGTCTGTCCCACGACAATCTGGCCGGTATGATTGACCTCGAGCCCATCGAGTTCGGCAAGGATTGCTGGTGCTCTGATCCCTGCAGACCAGACAATGAGATCCGCGTTGACCGATTTTCCGCTCGCAGTGTGGACCACACCCGCAGAGATTTCGGAGACTGCTTCGCCCGTCATCAGAATGATATTTTTTTGCCTAAGGAGTTCAACAGCCGCAGCGGACAGACGCTCCGATAATGTAGGCAAAATGCGCGGAGCTGCCTCAATGATGCGGATATCAATATCGCGGACCGGATCGAGGTTCTTCAAGCCGTAGGCGTGCAGAACCTCAGCTGTATTACGCAATTCCGCCGACAACTCGACGCCGGTTGCGCCGGCTCCGATGATTGCGATGCTGACTGACGCCTTGTCAGCTACCGTCTCGTCCATTCTGTATTCTGCGCGCGTGCAGGCTGCGATCATCCGCTCGCGGAACGAAATGGCCTGTTCCACCGTGTCCAGTGCAATGCAATTCTCCTGCGCGCCTTTCACACCGTAGTAGGCAGTTGTGCTGCCGAGGCACAAAACCAGAGTGTCGTATTCGAGTGTTCGAGTCGGCAATACCTCACTCATGTCGGTCCCGAGCAGCGGACCGATGGTGACGGATTTTCCCGCGCGATTCAGTGCAGTCAGCGGACCTTGATGAAACTCAAAGCCGTGCCAGCGTGCCTGAGCCGCGTACTCGAGTTCGCGGGCAAATGAGTCCATGCTTCCCGATGCGACCTCGTGCAAAAGAGGCTTCCATACGTGCGTGGGCTTCTGGTCGATCAACGTCACTTGAGCGAGCGGCGGCGGCCCTTTTTTTCGGACCGCGCTGCCGTACTTGTTACCCAGTCGTGTTGCCAGTTCGAGGCCGCCTGCGCCGCCGCCGACGATGATGATGCGATGCATATAGTGGGTTCTCCGATGTCGAACCTTACCGAAACGCGACAATCACGGGTACGCGAGAAATCAGATCTTTGTCGCGTACCCGGAGAAATGATGAGGCTCAGGTCAGCTTGTATGAGCCGGCACCTGTGCCTGCGAGATTGCCGCCGTCAACGATCAGATACTCAGGACGGATTGGGCTGCCTTCGAAGAAACATTCGAGAATTTCGAGCGTGCCAGCAGCGTATCGAGCCTGACCCGACAACGAGCTGCCGGACATGTGCGGAGTCATGCCCTGGTTCGGCATGGTTCGCCACGGATGATCGACCGGTGCGGGCTGCGGGAACCACACGTCGCCGGCGTAACCCGCCAACTGTCCAGATTGCAATGCTCGAACAATTGCGTCGCGATCACACAGCGCGCCTCGCGCGGTGTTGATCAGATAAGCGCCGCGCTTGGTGAGGTTCAGCAGTTTGTCGTTGAACAGACCCTCGGTCGATGGGTAAAGCGGCATCTGCAGATTGATCACATCGCACACTTTCACCAGCGATTCTGGCGTCTCGTGGTACGTCAGACCGAGCTCCGCCTCCACGCCTTTCGACAAGCGATGGGGATCGTAGTAATGCAGCTTCACGTCGAACGGCTTGAGTCGGCGCAACACGGCAAGACCGATGCGCCCTGCTGCCAACGTACCGAAGTGCATCCCTTCCAGATCGTAGCTGCGACTCACGCAGTCAGCGATATTCCAGCCGCCGTTCACGGCGTACTGATGTGCCGGCAAATAGTTACGCACCAGCGACAACACCATCATCACAACGTGTTCGGCGACGCTGATGCTATTCGAAAACGTCTCCTCGGCGACCGTGATGCCATGCGCCGCAGCGGCTTTCAGGTCCACGTGATCGGAGCCGATACCGGCGGTCAACGCGAGTTTCAGTTTCTTCGCCTTCGCGATTCGCTCAGCCGTCAGATAGGCGGGCCAGAAAGGCTGCGAGATGACGACATCGGCATCGACGAGATGCCGGTCGAAAGTCGAATCCGCACCGTCCTTATCGCTGGTGACAACCAGTTCGTGACCGTTCTTTTCGAGGTAACTGCGTAGTCCCAGTTCGCCTGATACGCAACCGACCAGTTCGCCGGGTTTGAACCCCAGCGGTCCCACGGGCGACGGTACGGTTTGGCCGTTCGGATAATGAGTAACTGTCGGGATATCGTCGCGGGCGTATTTCGGAGGGTATCCAGTGACTGGATCGGGATAGAGGACGCATAAGATTTTTGCCATGCCAACTCCTGAAAGGACGGTTAGAGCGTTTTGCCACATCGGCCTACCGAGTCTAGGTCCCGTCATTCGGGCTTTTTTTCAGATTTGCACGGTATCGTTATATTTCACTGGATATAACGATACCGAAGTAGCCGACATACGTTTGCGACGGATGCCGACAGACAGATGCACGGCGAGCAATGGTGCGTGCGGGCGACCGGGAATATCGGTGGGCGATACCGAGCGGGAGGGGATAGAAAAAAGGCCCGCGCGAGGGCGGGCCAAACCATATCAGGAGGAGATATGGAGGAAACGGAGGAAGCCTATACGCGGCTACCGGGAAATGCAGACCGGGGTCGTCAACCCGGTTAATGCAGCGCTTAAGAGCAAGTCTGCGATGAGACCGCTGCTCTTTAAAGCATCGGCCGCATATCGGGCGTCACCACGCTTCGACGAGACTTGATTCTCGATTCACGACGGGAAACTTGGCGCGGTCTGGAATCAGGCGCGCTGCTATGTTTGCTGGCACGTACGGATCGGCTGGGCGGCCTCAGGAGGCCTTCGCCGTCGCGGGACGGGCCAGGTCAGCCCCGGCCCACAAGGAGGGCTTGCTGCGCTCGTATTGTGGGGGGAAGGTGATCGATTTTTCGTCGCCCAGACTCTGAGCCGCATGCCAGACCCAGCGCGGGTCGTCCAGAAATGCCCGGCCGAGTGCGACGGTGTCTGCCTGACCGGATGCAATGATCGTTTCGGCCTGGTGTGCGTCGGCAATCATACCGACTGCGCGGGTGTGAAGCTTGACGTTTGCTTTGACTTCAGCGGCAAACGGAACCTGATAACCGGGGCGTACGTCGATGCGGGCGTTGACGACGCCACCGGTGGTGACGCACACATAATCGGCGCCGCGAACTCGCAAGGCATCGGCGAAAACAATGGTCTCAGCCAGTTCGATTCCGCCGGGCGTCCAGTCGGAGCCCGTGATCCGGAGGCCCAGACAAACCTTGGGTGGAAGCACCTCGCGAACCGCCGTCGCGATTTCCAGCGGGAAGCGCAAGCGATTCTCTAGCGATCCGCCGTACATATCGGTGCGCTGGTTAGCCAATGGCGAAAGGAACTGATGGATGAGGTAGCCGTGGGCGGCGTGGATTTCGATCACATCAAAACCCAGTCGGATCGCACGGCGGGTCGCTGCCACAAATCCTTCGCGGACCCGTCTGATGTCGTCATGGGTCATCTCTCTCGGAGTATGCCAATGGCCGCCCGCCGCGATCGGTGAAGGTCCCTCCGTTTGCCAGGGATCTTCGGCTGGCCCCAACGCGGCACGGCCCTCCCACGGTCGCTGGGCCGATGCCTTGCGTCCCGCATGGTTGATCTGGATGCCCCAGCGGGTCTGCGGGGGCGCGACGCGCCTTGCTGCCGCCATCACTCTTGCGAGAGCGGCCTCATTGGCGTCGCTGTAGAGGCCGAGACATCCGTGCGTGATTCGGGCGCGTCGTTCGATCGCCGTGGCTTCGAGAACGACGAGTCCTGCGCCGGAAATGGCGAGCTGCATCAAATGCATCAGATGCCAGTCGTTTGCACAACCATCGTCGGCGCTGTACTGGCACATCGGCGAGACGACTACACGGTTCGCGAGAGCGACGGGGCCGACATGAACTGGGGAAAAAAGCGAGGAAGTCATGTTTCATCTCCTGCAAATACAAATGTGAATGCTACTGACTCGCCCGAAGCACTGACGCTCCGAGAGAAGGTAAATTTCGAGCCGTATGCTGCGTATCCTTTTACACGACATCGAAACGATCGAGGTTCATTACCTTTACCCATGCCGCGACAAAATCGTGAACGAACTTTTCCTGTGCGTTCAGACTGCCGTAAACTTCTGTCAGAGCCCGCAATTCGGCATTGGAACCGAAGATAAGATCGACACGTGTGGCGGTCCAGAGAGGTTGCCCTGTCGCCCGGTCGAATCCTTCGAAGAGGTCCTTGCTATCCGCTGTGCTCTTCCATTGCGTGCCCATGTCGAGCAGGTTCACGAAGAAGTCGTTAGTTAGCGCTGCCGGCCGACTGGTGAAGACGCCGTGACGCGTTTCGCCGAAGTTGGTATTCAAAACCCGCATGCCACCGATCAATACCGTCATTTCCGGTGCGCTGAGCGTCAGCAGTTGCGCTTTGTCGATCAGCAGTGCCTCAGACGCTGCGGCGCAGTCGCCCCGGAGATAATTGCGAAAACCGTCGGCCATGGGTTCGAGTGCTGCAAACGAGTGGACGTCTGTCTGTTCCTGAGAAGCATCCATGCGTCCCGGTGTGAATGGGACAGTGAGCTCGTAACCGGCGTTTTTAGCGGCCTTGGCGATGCCGACGCATCCGGCCAGCACAATCAGGTCGGCGAGGCTCACTTTTTTGGCACCGCTCTGCGCGCTGTTGAAATCGCGTTGAAGACTTTCGAGAATTTCGAGCACCGTGGCCAGTTCCGCGGGCTGATTGACTTCCCACGCTCTTTGCGGATGGAGAGCGAGGCGCGCTCCGTTCGCACCGCCACGTTTGTCTGAGCCGCGGAACGTGGACGCCGACGCCCACGCGGTCGAAACCATTTGTCCGACAGACAGCCTTGACCCCAGAAGCATCGACTTGAGCGCAGCGATGTCCTGCTCGTCGATCAACTCGTGATTGACGGCGGGAATAGGGTCTTGCCAGATGAACTGCTCTGCCGGCACGAGGGTGCCGAGATAGCGTGTTCGCGGTCCCATATCCCGGTGTGTCAGCTTGAACCACGCTCGGGCAAACTCGTCTGCAAATTGATCCGGGTTAGCATGGAAGCGCCGCGAGATAGCCTCGTATGCCGGGTCGAAGCGCAGCGCAAGATCCGTGGTCAGCAGTGACGGCGAGCGGCGCTTTGCCGGGTCTTGCGGATCGGGCACAGAGTTCGCGCCGGCCCCGCCCTTCGGCGTCCATTGATGTGCACCTGCCGGGCTGCGTGTCAATTCCCATTCATAGCCGAACAGGTTTTCGAAAAAGTTGCCGCTCCACTGCGTCGGCGTAGTCGTCCAGATAACTTCCAGACCGCTGGAGATTGTGTCGTCACCGTTGCCGGTACCGAAAACGTTCTTCCAACCTAAGCCCTGTTGTTCGAGGCCGCTAGTTTCCGGCTCGGGTCCTACGTTTGACGCCGGCGCGGCACCGTGGGTTTTGCCCGTAGTGTGACCACCGGCGATGAGCGCGACCGTTTCTTCGTCGTTCATCGCCATGCGGGCGAAAGTGTCGCGAATGTCCTTCACTGCGGCAACCGGGTCCGGGTTACCGTCCGGACCTTCAGGATTGACGTAAATCAGGCCCATCTGGGAAGCTGCGAGCGATTGGTCGAGCTCGCGTTGATCTGAGTGGCGCTTGTCGCCAAGCCAGCTCGTTTCAGCGCCCCAGTAAACTGACTGATCAGTTTCCCATGCGTCTTCACGCCCCCCCGCAAAGCCAAGGATCTTGAACCCCATTGATTCCAAAGCGACTGTTCCGGTGAGGACGATCAGATCCGCCCACGAGAGGCTGCTGCCGTATTTTTGCTTGATCGGCCAGATTAGCCTACGTGCCTTGTCGAGATTGACGTTGTCGGGCCAGCTATTGAGCGGTGCGAAGCGCTGCTGACCGGAGCCGGCGCCGCCGCGTCCGTCAGTTGTGCGGTAAGTGCCGGCGCTATGCCATGCCATGCGGACGAAGAAAGGACCGTAATGACCAAAATCGGCGGGCCACCACGCCTGCGAGGACGTCATCAGTTCCAGCAGATCTTTCTTAACATCATCCAGATCAAGGCAGCTAAATGCCTGCGCGTAGTCGAAATGCTGGCCCATAGGATCGGAACGCGGCGAATTCTGGCGGAGAATGCCGAGGTTGAGCCGATGCGGCCACCATTCCTGGTTCGACGTGCCGCTGCCAGCCGCGTGAATGAATGGGCATTTCGCTTCTGTTGACATGCACCTTCTCCATTGAGTGAATGGAAGTCAGCTTGAGCCATTTCGACGAGTGCCGATTGCATGTAAGGGGTTTGCTTTGCAGATTTGCACGACGCGATTCGACGGTGGCTCGTTTTCGTGGCACGGGCCCGGCTACAAACCCACTATGTCGCGAGTTTCTCAGGTAAATGAGTAAGAGGAGAGGCTTGGCAAGCACGACAATCGTACGTTTCTCGAAAACGACGAGCGTCCCGACTTTGCGGAACACAGCGATTCTGTAAATGAAAAAACGTGAATGTTGTTCGACGCTGCTGACGGTATGCAGCCAGGTTTGGAGAGAAGCGATATTGCGCTCGATGACCGCAGCGGCAGTTAGAAAATGAAGTTTCTTTGTCGAGGGCCTGCCGAGCTGCTCCGCCAGCTTCAAGCTGGCGCGGAGAAGGTGGGACGGCAGCAGTTGCCACCGTTCAACCCGAAAACTATGTTACGACCGACGTCCGGACTCGAACAGGAACCAGACGCGCCGTTCGGCTTCGTCAATCCACGTTTCTAGCAGACTCGTCGTGGCAACATCACCGAATTCATTGCACAACGTGTGGGTCTCGCGCATGTAACCTGCCAGCGCGAGATTGTCTTCGCGCAGTTCAGCGAGCATGTCGTCAGGCGTGACAAATTCGGCGTCGTTGTCAGCAATGCGCTGCAGTCGGGTAATGTGACCCGTTGAGTGCAACGTCCTGCCTCCAATCTTGCGTGCGCGTTCTGCAATGGGGTCAGTGGTTGCAAATATCTGGTCGGACTGGTCATCGAGCAGCAGATGATAGTCGCGGAAGTAGGGTCCCGACATATGCCAATGAAAATTCTTTGTCTTGAGATAGAGCGCAAACACGTCTGCGAGTAAAACGGTTAAGGCGGCGGCGATATCGTGAGTCGCCTCCTGCGTGAGCCGAGTCGGCGTTTTCAATGGCGCAGCGCGATGTTCGGCTGCTTTCGTAGCATCTTTCATAGCAAGTCCTTGGTTAAACAAGCCCACGGGTTCAGCATGCGAATCGTGCTGGGGAAGACTTCAGTTTAGGAGCACGTTGTCCATAAAGTCCTGCATAAAACATGAATTTTTCTGAGAAAAAATAAGGCAACGCGAAGATAAGAAACGCACTTATTTCGTGGCGTTCTTTTATGACTATTCCGTGCTGTTTCGACAAATCCGACAAGAGAGTGGTCGCTAGAATGCGAAGCTTCGTGTCAGGAAACCGTCATGCCTACTCTGACCAATGGTGCGTTGTACGCGGCAGGAATTCTTATTCTGGACTTCCTCGCTTGGCGTTTTATGGACAGCAGGAAGGATCTTTTACGGTTCTTGATCCGGGCATTGATGTTCGCTCTGTCTACTTACATCCTCTTCAGTTCAGGAATCAGTCCACTGCGGGCGGCACCGTGGCCAGCCGACCCGTTTCGGCATTTACTGGCGCAGGTACTTGAGTTGGTATGGTGGTTACAAGGCGCGCGCCTTGTCATCATTGTTCTCGATCGCGTCGTTTTGCCGGAAGCATGGCATAGAGAGCGACTGTTTCAGGACGTGCTCGGCGCCCTCGTATTTCTGGCTGCCACGGTCGGTGCAATTGCTTTCGTGTTGCAACTCCCCGTAAAGGGGTTGCTGGCGACCTCCGGCGCGCTCGCTGTCGTGCTCGGTCTGGCAATCCAGAGTACGCTCAACGACGTATTTTCCGGAGCCGTATTGAATGCGACCCAGCCTTTCCGTCTGGGCGACTGGGTAACTATCGGCGATGCTGAAGGCAAAGTGATAGAAAGCAATTGGCGCGCGACCAGCCTGCTCAACGGCCAGGGAAATCTTGTTGTGATCCCCAACAGCGTGGCGGCGCGTGCCAATATAGTTAACGCGAATCAGCCGCCGCATACGCATGGCATTAGCGTGGTTCTTGCACTGAGCCCGGCGATCAGGCCGGCGCTGGTACTCAGTGCTCTGGCTAACGCCGCACTCAGTTCAACTGACGTGCTCACCGACCCGAAGGCAAGTGCGAACGTTCGCCGCGCGACCAATGACGCCATCGAGTATGAAATCGTCTGTTTCGTGGATTCGCTGGACAAGACTGATGAAGTCCGAAATCGTTTGTACGATTTTGCATACCGTCACCTGCTCTCGCGTGGGGTGACTCTTCATTCGCTGTCGGTGGCGGAGCAAGGCACGCCAGGCGCCGACGGAAAGCGCATCCTGCTTCGCAATGTGCCAATTTTTCAGACCTTGAACGACGGTGAATTAGCGGAGTTGACAGCCAGGCTGATAACGCATGAATTCGACGCGGGCCAGACTATATATACCGCATCAGACGAGAGCGCTCACGATCTGCATATCATTGCGCGGGGCGTTGCGAAGGTCACGGTGCGAAAGGAAAAGGAAGGGGAAGAGGTCGAATCGCGCCGGTTATCGCCAGGCGACGCGATCGGGCAGCTAGGCATACTTGCCGGCGTTGCGAGCGCTGTCGTTGCGCGTGCGCTAACCCGAGTGACGGTATATCAGTTGGACAAGTCGGTGCTGACATCGTTGCTTACGCGACGCCCCGAAGTGGCCAAAGAGATGTGCAGGCTGGTGTCGGCGCACCTTGCTAGCGAAGAATTGTTGTTTGCCAATCCGCCTGAAATTGAGCAATCCGAGAGTGGCGTGTTGCAATGGATACGTGATGGCGTCAAGCGGTTCCACCAATTACAGATCTGATTCTGTTCTTGGCTACTGCGCCTGATTAGCAGGATCAGCTATTACAGGACTGATCGCGCGAACCACGCCTCACTATTTCTTCGCTAACCTGCAAAGGTTTGTGTTTAATTCTCTCATCAGTACGAGAGCGTGCAGTTTTAGACCAAGAATCGCGGGCATTGCTGCACATGACTCTCGACGGGCTCGAGCCATACCGTGCTTTTTTGAAAAAGATCTTCCGGCCGGAATGATTGAATTGCTCATTTCCTGCATCTTTGAGAAAAACTATGGCCACCGTCTACACTGCATTTGGGGCACGCGCACCAACGCGCGCTGTCAAGGCTACCGCCTTGATCTTCGAGTTGCGAGGGATCGTCGGCGACAAATACACACTGATCTCACCTTCACAAACCCGCCGCTATCGAACCGGCTTTCGATTTGGCTGCGGTAACGCGTTAGCGTCGTGCGGCCCGGTACTCTCGTCGAGCAATGGAAGGTCCTCCAGGCGTGTATCGCGGCGAATGTCGCGGTGATTTGCCAGGCTTCAAATACTGGTATCACAGGTGGATCAACACCAGACGGAGACGATTACGATCGAGATATCGTGATTGTCAGTCCGACACGCATTAACAAGGCTTATGTGATCGTGGAGGGGCGGCAGGTGGTCTGTTTGCCGGGCGTCACGCTGGACCAGTTGGAGAAAACGCTGCAACCCTTTGGCCGGGAGCCGCATTCTGTTATCGGCTCGAGTTGCATCGGCGCGTCGGTATTCGGTGGCGTTTGTAACAACTCGGGAGGAGCGCTGGTTCAACGCGGTCCGGCCTACACCGAAATGGCACTATTCGCTCAGGTCGACGAGTCTGGTGCGCTGAAACTGGTCAACCATTTGGGAATTGAGCTCGGTGATAAGCCAGACGTCATGCTTGCTCGACTCGAACAAGGCGTGTTCACGGAACGCGATATTCGACAGGACGCCGGGGCCGGTTCCGACCACTACTATGCGAGTCACGTACGCGAAGTCGACGCGAATACACCGGCTCGCTACAACGCCGACCCGCAGCGATTGCATGAAGCTTCGGGTTCGGCGGGTAAGTTGATGTTGTTCGGCGTTCGAATGGACACGTTTCCTGTTGAACAGGACGCGAAGGTTTTCTATATCGGAACGAATGAACCCGACGATCTCACTGAACTTCGCCGCAGTGTGCTACAAAAACTGAGTCCCCTCCCGATCTCAGCGGAGTATCTTCATCGTGATGCGTTCGATGTTGCAGAGAAATACGGCAAGGACACGTTTCTGGCGATCCGCCATCTGGGTACGTCACGCATGCCTGCATTGTTTGCGCTGAAGAGTCGCCTCGACGAACTGTTCGGCCGCATCGGATTTTTGCCGTCGAATTTCACCGACAGGGTTCTACAATCAGTAGGGATGCTGTTTCCGAGTCACTTGCCTCCGCGTCTGAAGGATTTCCGAAACCGATATGAGCACCATCTGATGCTCAAAGTAGCGGGGGAGAACGTCGACGAAGCTCGCGCGTTGATATCGTCACATTTCGAAACGTCTTTTGGCGAATATTTTGAATGCACTGACGACGAGGGTAGCAAAGCGTTCCTGCATCGTTTCGTGACTGCGGGAGCCGCGGTGCGATACCGCACGCTTCATGGCAGGGAGGTCGAAGATATCGTTGCGTTGGATATCGCGTTACGTCGTAATGATCGCAACTGGCCTGAAACATTGCCATCTGAAATAGACGAGAAGATCCTGATTAAGCTGTACTACGGGCACTTTCTTTGCCACGTATTCCATCAGGACTATATCGTCAAAAAAGGCAACGATTGCACGGAGCTCGAGCACAAAATGTGGTCCTTGCTGGATCACCGGGGTGCCGAATATCCTGCGGAACACAATGTTGGTCACCTGTACAAAGCGAAGCCTCAACTTGTCGCGTTCTACAAAAAAATCGACCCGTGCAATTGCTTCAATCCCGGCATTGGACAAACCTCGAAGTTCGAGCGCTATCGAGAGACTGTAGTCTAAGAGGGCGACGGTGCACTTTAAATGAGCCACACCATTCTTTTCTTCCAGGACCTGCTGCTGGTGTTGCTGGGGGCGTGCGTTCTATCGCTAATCGCAAGTCGCTTCAATCTGCCGGCCGCCGCGGTGTTGCTGGTCGGCGGCGCAGCGATCTGCTTCGCAACCGATGCTCCCGCCGTCGCGCTCGACCCGGATGTCATCATGGTCGTGCTGATTCCTCCGCTGTTAATGTCCGGTGCGTTCTATACAGCCTGGCGCGAGTTTCGCCGCGAGACCGCGTCTATCGCATCCCTCGCACTCGGTTCGGTGATTTTCACTACCGCGAGTGTCGCTTGCGTCGCGCACTGGGTGGACCCACGGTTACCTTGGGCGGCCTGTTTCGCGCTCGGCGCAATCGTATCGCCTCCCGATGCGGTCGCTGCAAAAGCTCTGCTCGCCAAACTACCGCTTCCTGAGCGTCTTATCACGGTGCTCGAAGGGGAAAGTCTCGTCAACGATGCGTCGGGCCTTGTGATCTACCGCTTTGCTGTCGTCGCACTGTCCGCAGGCGTGTTTAGCGCGCAGGACGCGGTCGTCACGTTTTCCGTGCTGTCGCTGGGCGGAATCGCAATGGGAGCGATCACTGGTTATGCAACGATCGGGCTGCTCGGACGGCTCAAAGACGCGCGCTTGTCTGTGGTGCTCACGTTTTTTGCAGCGTGGGCAGCCTATCTGTTCGGCGAACACCTGCATGGGTCGGGCGTGCTGTCGGTCGTAGTGTGCGGATTGATTGTCGGATGGCGTCAGCACACGGTTCTGGATGCGACCACCCGTTTGCAAATCACTGGAACGTGGGACGTCGTTGTCTTTGTGCTGGAAGCACTGGTATTCATCCTGATTGGCGTGTCGTTGCGCAGCCCGCTCGAAAAGCTCAGCGCCGGGCAGAACTTCTCTTCATGGCTGCCGGAGCGGGTCTGGATGCTCGCTGGTGCGACGGTAGCCGTGGTTATCCTTGCGCGATTTCTCTGGGTCGTGACGGCGATCGTGTTACCCGAACAGTTCCTGGCGCGCGTACGCGGCACGCCCGTCAGAACGGACATCAGGCAAGCGACGATTCTGGGTTGGGCGGGAATGCGGGGCGTAGTGAGTCTTGCGGCTGCGTTGGCGCTTCCCGATTCTCTGGCCGACCGCGACACGCTGATTTTCTCGACCTTTGCGGTGATCTTCGTCACTGTTGTTGTGCAAGGGTTGACGCTTGCGCCGCTCGCACGTCGGATCGGCTTTCGAGATATACATGGGCCGGCCGAACCAAAGTACCTGACGCAATTCGAGGCTCGCTCGGTTACGTTTCAGGCATCGCTCGACGCGCTGAGGAACATTGATATCGGCCAATGCAAAGGCAATGAGGCTGTCGTGCTGCGGCTGATCGACGAATACAGTTATCGGGTTGAAAGTAACGCACGAGCGCACGTAGGTGGTGCAGACCTGGTGCGGTTAAGACATACCCGGTTAGATATCGGATTGCAGGCGGTGCAAGCGGGCCGTGCAGCGCTACTCAAGTTACATGACGAGAGCCGGATCAATGACAAGACCTTACATCGGATCGAATCTGAGCTGGATCTCGAAGAGGCCAGATTGAAGAGACTGGTCGGCCCGTAAAGGAGCCATGCGGACTGACGTGGCAAACATGAAGAGCCGGGTTTACGGGGAGCTTATAAGTGACCTTCTCGTCCAGTTGTACACGCTAATTTGTCCCGAGCCGGTAATGGCGAGCGTGCCGAAGAGTATCAATAACATCCACGCAAATTGCCCTTCTGCCAAAGTCCAGTCGCGATGCACGAAGGTTAGCGCAATGAGGGTGACGATCAGAATTGGCAATACGGTCAGTCGCGTTGCAATGCCGAGAATGACAAAAGGCGGACAAACCACTTCGGCAAAAATGGCAAATACCATAGAAACTGATCGGCCGAGATGAAACGGATCTTCGATGACCGCAGCCTGCTCTGCGTAGTGCATGACTTTGGGCAAGCCGTGAACGACCAGTACGAGCAAACAGGCGCTTACGCGCAAATATAGCAATCCAACATCTACAATCGTTGCCTTGGGTTGCACTTATCTTCCTCCTTTGTTCTTGTGTGACCGATGATAGGCGCGCGAAGGCTAACAGTCCTTTACATTCCTTAAATGTTATTAAGCGTTGATCTGGACTCGCACAATTTCGTGGAATGCTGCAAGCGGCGGAAGGTTACCGATCAACGTGAATATCGATCCAATATCGCCTCGAATCATGGAGGTCGTAAGAAACAATCTGCCACGTTATCCGCTACCGGTTCGACGCGCGGAAGTGCTCAATAGTTTGCCCTGCCGCCACGGCTCGCCTCAACCATTCAGGTAGGCTTCCCTCGCCGGTCCAGCAGTTGCCGAATGCGTCCCGGTAGAACGGCTGGACGGTCTCTCTCTCCAGCACTTGCTCCAGCGTTGCGACAGTAATACCGCATTCATCCATCCTTCTTCTGATCCACAGGATAATGCGCTCGCGGGTTTCTGCGTCGGGTCTGGCGATCAACGTAGGCATGATAGGTGGGCACGAAAAGTAGAAGAGGGTGCCTTGATTTAAACCTCGGATTAGCGACCGGTTTTTCAAAAAAGCACTGCGCTTTTCAAAGCCGAGACAATCTGCGAAAAATTGTCTGGCGTCCGTTATACCAACGTCTTAGTCGCACGGTCGTTTCGGTGCCGTACCGATCCCAATGCATAGCTACTGCAGTAGCGTTGCACGACGTATTCTGGTGGAAACGCAAAGCCATTCTGTTTTTTTTGCAGTTGAAGTCGACTCGCGAGGAGCGATCAATTCATGACTACGCCGATTACGCCGTCCCCGATTTCTGTTGTTTCCGACCTGAAGGCCGGAATGAGTGCGCCGAACTTTACCTTGCCGGCGACGCCCGACCAGAAGATTTCTTTAACGGAACTTCGCGGCGCGCCAGTCATTCTTGCTTTTTATCCGGCCGACTGGAGCCCGGTATGCGGAGATGAACTCGGCCTGTTTAATGCGGCTCTCGGCGAGTTTCGTCGCTTTGGTGCGCAACTTGTCGCGATATCTGTCGACAGTCCCTGGTCGCATTCCGCTTATGCGGCCCAACGCAATCTTCACTTCCCGCTCCTTGCCGATTTCGAACCGAAGGGCGACGTCGCGAAAAGCTATGGGGTGTACCGGATGCCCGAAGGAATCTGCGAGCGTGCGTTATTCGTTCTCGACGGGGAGGGCATTGTCCGGTGGTCTTATGTTTCTCCTATTTCAGTCAACCCCGGTGTCGACGGGATACTCGATGCGCTTGAGAAATTGAGCGTCAGTTCAAAACAGGACACACCATGAGCCATCTCACTCCGCCCGTTGGATCAATCGACCACATTCAGGGCAACGCAGGCGCGCCTCTGACCCTTGTCGAGTACGGTGATTTCGAATGCCCGTATTGCGGTGCGATGTATGGGGTAATCAAGACGGTGCAGCAAATTTTAGGGCCTAAACTTCGCTTTGTCTTCAGGCACTTTCCGCTGTCGGAGATGCATCCTCATGCACTGCACGCGGCTGCCTTCGCGGAGGCTGCCGCTACGGTAGGCAAGTTCTGGGACGCCCATGACACATTGTATGAAAATCAGTCGGCATTGAGCGATACCAGTCTCGCGCGATACGCGGCGCAACTCGGTATTCGCGAGCGCGACCTCGCCGGTGCGTTTGAAGGGGCTTATGGCGACGCGATCCAGAAAGACTTCGAGAGTGGGCTGCGGAGCGGTGTAAATGGTACACCGACTTTGTTCATCAACGGTCACCGGTATGACGGCAATCCCGATGCCGAAAGTCTGCTCGAAGCGTTGCGTGCAGTCTTACACGAGACTTGAGCGGGGGCGGGTACTGATCCGTAAGACAGGCGGCACGATCAGTGGATCTTGCCGCCCACCATGTGTTGTAATGAGATTAGTCAGGCGATAGTCTCGACTACGCCTCCATCTACACGCAATGCCGCCCCAGTGGTCGCTGAAGCCTGAGGAGAGCAGGCATAGACGACCATGTTTGCGACTTCTTCGCAGGTGGACGGACGCTGGATGAGAGAACTGCTGCGGTGAGTGCGCACGAATTCGATACCAACCTGTTCGACCGTTTTCCCTTGCTGCTTCGCGGTTTCTTCGACCATCGCCCGGAAGCCATCCGATAGTGTCGGCCCGGGCAGCACGGCATTGACCGTCACGCCGCTACCTGCTGCCTGCTTGGCGATACCGCGTGCAATGCTCAGTTGTGCTGTCTTCGAGAAACCATAGGGCAGCATATCGGGCGGGATATTCAGGCCTGACTCGGACGAAATGAAGACAACACGCCCCCACTTGCGGTTCATCATGCCTTGCAGATAGCTGCGGGTGAGCCGAACCCCTGACATCACGTTGATCTGAAAGTAGCGTTCCCAGTCGGCGTCCTCACTGGAAAAAATATCACCCGGACCGTATACGCCGAGATTGTTGACGAGAATATCCGCGTTCGGTATCGACTGGGCCAGGGAGGCGCACCCTGCTGCGGTTCCCAGGTCCGCCGCAATGCCTTGCAGCTTCGCATTGGGAAACTTGTCCAGAATCGCTGCCAGCGCGCGCTCAACCGCGTCCTCTTCGCGTCCGTTGATCACGGTAGTAGCACCTGCAGCGGCGAGGCCTGTTGCGATTGCGAGGCCGATACCACCGGCGGAGGCACTGACAATGGCTGTCTTGCCTGATAAGTCGATGATCACTGATTTGCTCCGGAGAAAAAATCGTTGGTGAAAGCTACGCTATGCCGGGTACAACTTTGCTATGTGTCGATTTGCCTTTGCAGACTCTCGCCGGCCAGGGGCATGTTCCGCAAGCGTATTCGGGTGGCATCGAATAGCGCATTGCCTAATGCACCTGCTGTGGGGCCCATCGACGCTTCAGCGGCACCAAGAAAAGGCGCGCCCGGGCGATCAATCAGATGGACGTTGATTCTGCGTGGCACGGCTGAGAATCGCAGTATCGGATAGCTGCTCCAGTCGAAGCTACGGATTCGCTTCGTGTCGAACTGCAGCTCTTCGTAAAGCGTCCAACTGGCAGCCTGAATCACGCCGCCTTCGATCTGATTGCGGATGCCATCCGGATTGACGATCTGCCCGGAGTCGACGGCGACCTCGGCGTGTTCGAGAATCACTTGACCCGTTTCGGGCACGACGGATACTTCTACCGCGATCGCCACATAGGCCATCAGGTTCTTGTACTTCGCGAACGCGAACCCGACGCCGTGATTGCGTTTGCGCGGTGCTCGCGGCCAACCGAATTGATCGGCAGCGAGTTTGATGACGTCGCGGGCGCGCGGATCATGCATATGCTTCAGCCGGAACACTACTGGGTCGGTGCCGGCGGAGGTGGCCAGTTCGTCCATGAATGTCTCGATCGTGTAGACGTTCATGTGCGCGCCAAGCGAGCGCATCGCGGACGAATGCAGTGGCATGGTCGGCGAGAAATTGTTCATCACGTGCATGTTCGGTAATGCATACAGGGGAATTGCGTTGCGGTCGCCGCCGCCTTCGGGTTGTACCATCGGCACCGAAGGTGCAGGTACGAACGGTTTCGCGAGCCACTGCGCGGGAATGAGCCGTCCCGCGTTAACGATGCGCTCGTTGTGCGAACTGCTCCACAGAGCGTAGTTCCAGTCGACGATGCTGCCGCTCGCATCAAGTGAGGCGCTCACTTCGGTAACCATTGCGGGCGTGTAATGATCCCATGTGTGTTCCTGTTCGCGCATCCACTGCACGCGTACCGGTCGGCCTTTCATCTCGAGCGCGAGCAACGCGGCGTGAGCGGCGACGTCGTCAGCGCCGTTATGACCGTAGCAACCGGAGCCCTCGACGTGAATGCACCGGATCTTGTCCTTCGGCATCGACAGCATTTCGGCGAGTCCGTCGCGTAGTGGATAGACGCCTTGCGAATGCGTCCAGACGGTCATGGCGCCGTCCTTGAACTGGCCGATTGCACAGGACGGCCCTATCGAGCCGTGCATCATGTAGCGTTTCGTATAGGTCGCGCCAAGCGTTTTGACGGCCGCGCCGGCGATATCGTGCGTGTTGGCGATTTCGATGTGTTCGGTGGCAATCGTCTTCAGATCGCGGTGCACGGTGGCGGGATTGGGCAGCGGGCGGCCGACCGTCCACTGGCATCCCGCAGCGAGCGCGCGTTGTGCCTGCACTGCTTGCCATTCGCCGCTGGCGATCACGGCGAGCATGCTGCCGTTTCTGACCACCTTAAGCACGCCCGGCATTGTTTGAATCGCGGGCGTATTTGTCTGCAACAACTGCGCCTCGTAGACGGGCGGCATCACTACGCGAGCGTGCACCATGCCCGGCAGGATCATGTCCTGGACGTAGGCTACGCCGCCGGTTACCTTGCGCGGGATATCCACGCGTGGCAGCGACGTGCCGATCATGTCGAAACTCGCGGGGTTCTTCAACGGCGAGACCGGTAAGGCCACGCGATGCAGATCGACAAGTCCAACCGCTTCGCCGTACGTCATGCTGCGGCCGTCCGGTGCCTTGATCACTGCATCGTGCGCAACTAGCAGCGCACTGGCTACGCCGAAGTGTTGTGCGGCGGCGTTGACCAGCAGTCCACGTACCTGAGCCGACGCATTGAGCAGTGCGCTGCCGCTGTCGGCAATCGTGTGACTGCCGGCAGTGAGCCCTTCGTCCGGCGACGCGCCGGTATCGGCGGTGAGAAACGTGATTAGCGAGGGCGCCATGTCGAGCTCTTCGGCGGCAATTTGCAGCAGCGCAGTGCGCACGCCCGTGCCGAGTTCCACCTTGCCGGTGTACACGGTCACCTTACTGGCGCGATCGATCCTGATCCACGAGTCGAGATATGGATTGGTTTTCAGGCTGCCTGGGAGCGCCTGTGTGGCCTTGCCGATATGAACCGCGGCCCCTTCGTCGGCGATGACTTCCTGGGCCATCGCGCTGACGCCGGGCACCATGCTGAAGCCGACCACGAGCGCACCGGACAGCATGAAGCGACGGCGTCCTTCATTGATTTCTTCTGTCTCGACGCTCATGGCGACACTCCGCGATTTGCCGCGTGCATCAAGGCCGCCGGTGTACCTGCGGGCGGCGGCAGATGTGCGACTTCGCGGATCGCGGCCAGGATCCGCTGATGCGTGCCGCAGCGACAAAGATTCGGTTCCATGTGATCGATCAGTTCGCGCTCCGTTGGGCGCGCGGTGCGCTCGAGCAGTGCTTGCGCGCGCATGATCATGCCCGCGATGCAGTAGCCGCACTGCGCCGCCTGATGATCGATGAACGCCTTTTGCAGCGGCCCGGGATGCTCGACCGTGCCGAGACTTTCGATCGTCCGTACGGGGCGCTTTCCGATCGATGCGACCGGGATCAGGCAGGAGAAGGCGGCCTCGCCATCCACGATGACGGTGCATGCTCCGCACTGTCCCAGGCCGCAGCCGAACTTTGCGCCATGCAGTTGCAAGTCATTGCGCAATACGTAAAGCAGCGGTGTCGACGGATCGATATCGAGCGTGTGCTGTACGCCATTCACGGTTAGGTTGATCATCGCGCGTGGTTCTCCTGTCTGATTCTGGCCGCCATCGTCGCGACGTCCTGCCACGGGCCGCGCTGCGAATACGTCGCGCGAATGTAGGACGCCAACTCTGCGATCTGGTGGTCATCGTAGATCTGGCTGAAGGCGGGCATGTAGTTCTCGCGGTCTTCACCGTGCCAGCCGTTGCCGCTCAACATCATCTGGATGGCATTACGTGGCGTTGCCGCATTCACGGCCGTGCTGAAGGCGAGCGAGGGCCGCTCTCCGATTGACTGCATCGGCGCGGCAGGGCCGTGGCATTGCGCGCAGGAGGCGGCGAACAACGCCGCACCGGGTTGCGTCGCGGCCAGGTTGGCGAGTTTTGCATCAAGCGGAATGTCGGCGTCGGACGACGTCGGTTTCTGGATCGACAGGATGTACGCGGCGATAGCCTGGACGTCTTCATCGGGCACGGTTGCGAGATCGCGTGTGACCGGCAGCATCGGGCCGGCGGCGGCACCGTGTTCGCTCGCTCGCCCGCTGCGCAGATACATCACGAGTTGATCCTGAGTCCACGGTTTCGGGGCTGCGCTGAGCGCATTGAGCGCAGGCGCTTCCCATCCGTCGACCACACCACCGTCGAACCCATGGCCCGCTTTTTCGCCACCGATGAGATTGAGTGGTGAATGACACGATGCGCAGTGGCCGAGCCCGTCCACCAGCAACTTGCCGCGGTTCCAGCGAGCGTCCTTCGATGTGTCGGGCGGCCGGGGACCGGCGTGAAGGAACTGGAGATTCCAGAGCGCAAGCGGCGGGCGAAAGTTCAGCGGGAACACGAGGTCATTGGCGGGCGTGGTGGCGTTGACAGGCTCGCGCGTCATTAGATACGCGTAGGCCGCCGCGATGTCGCTATCGGAGATGCGGGTGAAGTGGATGTACGGAAACGCCGGATAGAGCAGATGTCCGTCTCGCGACACGCCGTCGCGGAGCGCTCGCTTGAAAGCCGTGAGTGACCAGTTGCCGATGCCCGTTTCGGGGTCCGGCGTAATGTTGGTCGCGTAGATCGTGCCGAACGGCGTAGCGAGAGGCAAGCCCCCCGCGAACGGCCTGCCGCCCTTTGCCGTGTGACACACGATGCAGTCGCCCAACGCGACGACCCGCGCCCCGGCAACGCGCGTCTGCGCGTCGAACGACGTCGCTGGCGGTGTGCTAACCGGCGCGATGGCGGGACGCCACATCAGCAGCAAAGCGACCATCAGCGCGACCAGCACGATCACGCTGCCGGCCGTCAGCAGTCTGGATTTGCGAGTCATTCAGACTCCTGTGCGGACGGATACTCGACATAGCCCGCCGCGATCCGTTCCACGGAGTCGCGGTTGGCGATGTAAGCACGTGCAAACTCCAGGCGTGTCAGCGTGACCTTCGCGGCTCAAAGCTTCAGCCGGCTCGACGGAAATGCCGCCGTTGACACTCGGCGTGCCGAAGAACACGTGGTCTCCGAAGAGAAGGGATGAAAGTGACAACATGGCGATTCCTTTCCAGGCGTGCGTGTTTCGTTCAGATAAGTCACTGTGCTGGTCAGCGTATCGCTAAGCCCGCGAAAATTCCTGAAGTCATGCTGAATTGTTGTTAAGCCGGACAGCGAACCATCCGGTCCGTAGCCGACGCGTGTCACTCAGGCATGGCGAGCGGCATGCGGACGACCAATCAGCAGGTAATGAATCAGCGCGATAACGGGGAAAGCTGTAGCGACCGCGCCGACCATCGGCCAGCCGCCGTGTTCGTAGAGTGGACTCGCGAGCGCCGAGCCGAACGCACCGCCGACGAAGATGTTCGTCATATACAGCGCATTCAGACGATTGCGGCTCGCCGCGTGCAGTGCGTAGATCTCGCGCTGGCCCAGTACCATATTCATCTGCACGGCGAAATCGAGCACGATGCCGGTCGCGACGAGGCCGAGCACGCCCCAGGCAGGATGAATCAGCACGGGGGTGTATGCGAGCGCGCCGACCACCAGCGCGATGAGTGTCGCGCGTACCGAATGACCTCCGTCAGCGAGGCGACCGGCGACCGGTGCCGAGGTCGCGCCGATCGCACCGACCAGCGCGAAAATGCCGATCTCAGTTTGGGAGAGTCCGAATTGACGGGTCAATTCGACGGGGATCGCGGTCCAGAACAGGCTGAAGGAAGCGAACATCAACCCCTGGTAGAACGAGCGGTGACGCAGCACCGGCATCGTGCGCACCAGGTGCCAGAGCGATCCGATCAGTTGGAAGTAGGTTGCCTTGTGATCGGGCTGGCGGCGAGGAATGGTCAAGGCGAGCACGCTCGTCACGATCGCCATAAGCGCTGCTGCACCGCCGAACACCGCGCGCCAGCCGAAGTGCCCGGCCACCACGCTGGAGATCGGCCGCGACAGCAGAATACCGAGCAACAGGCCGCTCATGATGGTGCCAACCACCTTACCGCGCGTTTCGTCGGGCGCGAGATGCGCGGCGAGCGGAATCAGTATCTGCACGGCGACCGAACTGAAACCGACTAGCAGCGAGATGCCGAGAAACACTGACGCTTGATGTGCGAATGCAGCGGCCGCAAGACTTACGATCGACACGAGCGCCGTGGTGATCATCAGTTTGCGGTTTTCCAGCAGGTCGCCGAGCGGCACGAGAAAGAACAGGCCGAATGCGTAACCGATTTGCGTGAGCGAAACGATCAGGCTGGCGGCGCCTCCGGACATGTGAATGTCCGGTGCAATCAGCTCGGTGATCGGCTGCGCGTAATACAGGTTCGCGACGATGGCGCCGCAGCAGAATGCAAATAGCGCGATCAGACTGCGGGTCAGTTTGACTGGGCAGCTATCGCCTGTTCCGGTGGATACTTGGGTTGACATGACAACTCCCTGAATTGGAAAAACGAAAATTGTGGATTCAGCGTGCGATTTGCATGAGGCGATCGCCAAGCGAAATGCCCATATCGGTCATCAACCTGCCACGTTGCAACTGCTGGTTCTCCCAACGCGTGAGAGCTGAGTCGATCGTCACGTCGCTTTGCCACGTAGACGACAACGCAAGCGCCAGAGCATGAGCGTTCGCTGCGGCCTTCGCCGTACTGCCCGCCGTATGTGGGCGCGGCACCGATGCGGCGTCGCCGAGCAACACTGCCCGCCCGAACACCATCTTCGATGAGCGCAGGTCGACGATCGGCTGCATGAACGGATCGTCGGTCGCGTCAACCAGCGCGCGAAACGTCGGTCCGAGCCACTTCGGCGCATCCTCCCGGAGATGGGCGATGTCCGCACGCTTGGTCGAACCGGGCGGGAGAGAAAACGCACGCTTCACCCCGTTGCGGTCCACCAGCAACTCGGCCAGTCTTTCGGCGGTGTATTTGCGGTACCACACCCAGTTCCAGCGACGCTCGCCGAATACAGTCGAATCGTTCTCGCCAGGAATCAGGTAACACAGTCCCGAATAGCCGTCGCCCTGCTGGAAGGCGAAGCGGTTGCGCAACACGTCGGCGGCGACGCGCGGCAAGTCGGACTCTTCGACGAGTCCGCGCCATGCCACGTAACCGGCATAGACCGGGACGACTTCGGGCAGCAGGCGTTGCCGGAGTGTCGAGCGAATACCGTCGGCACCGATCAGCAGATCTGCCCGTTCGCTGCGGCCGCTTTCAAACTGGGTGATGATCTGCTCGCCGTCCATCTGGAAATCGACGAAGGTCTCGCCAGCGTGCAAGGCACTCGCGGGCAGCGCATTTTTCATGGCGCGGTAAAGCAGACTCCACGAAGTTTGCATTTGCGGCATGTACAACTGTTCGACCACGCGGTCATCGCGATCCAGATAGATACGATCGCCTGACATTACGCCAGGCGGGTCAGGCAATTCGACGTTGGCGTAGGCGAGCGCGTCCAGCACGTCCGGTTGAAGGACGACGCCGCCGCCACGGCTTTCGAGTTGCTTCGACGAGGTCTCGAACACATCGGCTTCCCAACCGGCCGCTCGCAACGTATTTGCCGTCAACAGGCCGCCTAATGACCCGCCGATCACGACGGCACGTGGTTTTACCAGGGATTTCATGATGCTTTCCTTTGCGCCGCCAAGAGCAGCGCGTTGCTGAACACGACGGAAGGTTGTGCGCCGCTGATCACATCACCATCGATCCGAATGGTCGGCACGGCCTGAACGCCGAGCCGGCCGGCCCGCTCGCGCGCTGCGTCGATGTCCTGAAGGCCGGCTGCGGACAGCAGATACGCGCGCACCTCGCTCGTGTCGAACGCGCATTGCGCCGCGATCTCGACGAGCGTGTCGAGCGAACCGATGTCGCGGCCTTCGTTGAAATAAGCGGTGTAAATGGCCTGATAAAGAGCGGCGCTTTCTTGTGGTTCGCCGTGCTGTTGCGCAAATTGCATCAGCCGATGCGCGAGCCGCGTGTTCGGCGTGCGCATCACCTTGTCGTAATTGAACAGGGCGCCGGCAGCCAGCCCCGCGCCGGTGACCTGCGCGTCCATGCCCTGCGAACGTGCCCAGCTACCGAACTTCTGGCTGCGGTACATGCGCCGGTCCATCCCTTCGATTGGCATGGTCGGGTTCAACTCAAAGGGGATATAGCGGATCGATACCGGTTCGTGCGGGTCTCTTTCCGCGAGCGCCGCCGCGAGGTTCCGCTGGCCTATCCAGCACCACGGGCAAATAAAGTCGTAATAGACCTCAATCTGAATCGCTTGCATGTTGCACCCCTGATTTAGGTAACGGATGCAGCTTATCGGTTGCGTTGTTCGTATTGAATATGGACAAAATGCAAGCTAACGTTGCGTTATTCGCAACCAAAAATGAGCGTGAGAACAAAATGGACAAACTCCTCGCCATCAAAACCTTGCTGGAGGTCGCTGATGCAGGTGGCTTTTCGAAGGCAGCCCAACGACTCGGCGTGGCGACCTCTTCGGTCACGCGATCGATGGACTCGCTGGAGGCATCCCTTGGCTCCGCGCTGCTGACCCGTACACCAAGAAAGGTCAGCCTCACAGATGCCGGCATCGCCTACGCCGAACAGGTTGCAAAAGTACTCGACGACCTGGCCGAAGCGGACGAGAGCGTGTTCGATAGCGGCGCGTCACCAGTCGGTGTGTTGAGAATCTCGGCCCCTTCCGCCTACAGCCGTTTGTGTCTCGCCCCGCATCTCGCTGCGTTCCTTTCGAGCCACCCTCGTGTGCTTCTCGACGTCGTGGTCGCCGACCATTTCGTCGATCTTTCGCTGGAGCGGATCGACGTTGCGATCCGCATTGGCCACATCGACCGCGACCCGAGTCTGATTGTCAAAAAGCTCGCGGACAATCCGCGCTATGTGGTGGCAAGCCACGCTTACCTTGAACTCAGCGGCAGGCCGTCCAGTCCACAGGATCTCGCCGGCCACGAGTGCCTTCGCTTCGCCTATGGCGGGGGCTACCGGATGCACCAGATCTGGACGTTCCAGCGCGAGGGCGAGCAGCAACGCGTCGACGTGCGCGGTCATCTGCTGTCGAACAGCCTTGATATCCTGCTCGAGACAGTGTTGGCGGGACGCGGCGTCGCCTTGCTGCCTGCATGGCAGGTCGCAGCGGAAATTCGCGCGGGACGCCTGATGCGCCTGTTCGACCAGTTCGAAGCGAGTCCTCATCCGGGGGACGCACTCGTCTACGCGGCCTACCTGCCGAATCGCCGGCAGTCCAGCAAAGTGCGCGCATTGGTCCAGTTTCTCCAGGCGCGACTGCAGACGTCGTCCGAAGGTTGAACAGGGATGCTCACCGGAATGTCAGCTGCTTCGTTCATCACGAATCCCGTTCTGCGAATCAGCCTCACTGGCACACGTGCACTTCAAGAATGAATGCAGTGTAAGAAGGATTCGCAAATAAAGTCCTGCTGAAAATCTGAAACGTTCTGAGGCGGCACGATGCGTGTGGACTCCGACGCGGCGCGCGCGCAGAAATGTATGGAGTGACATCGCATAGAGGCAGCGCGCAGTCCTTAAGTGTTTTTAAGGATCGGTCAAAGTCTTTACAGATTTAATTCGCTATGCTTAGAAGGAAAATCTCCTGGTGTTCCGTCGGCTCAATACGTCGCCAATCGTGGTATCTGGCCGGTGTTCAGGGCAGGGCGTGCCCGGAGAGGACTGACACGGAGAATAGAGATGAAGAAGATCATTGCGGGCGTTGAGATCCCTGACGACGCCATGGCCCAGGCCGCGACCGACCTGATCCGCAGTACGGAGTCCGAGTTGATGTTTCATCACGCATTGAGAGCATTTTTGTTCGGTGCGCTCGCGGCGCGCCGTGACAACCTGACATTCGATACGCAATTGCTTTACATCAGTTCGATGTTTCACAACGTGGGCCTGAATGCCAAGTATCAGCGCTCGCCCTTCCGGTTCGAAGTGGACGGCGCCAACGCCGCTCGGGATTTTTTGCGCCAGCACGGCGTTGACGAGGGGAAGATCGCGGAGGTGTGGGTCGGGATCGCGTTACATACCACCCCTGGGATTTCAGAGCACCTGTCGGCGCTGGTGTCGCTCATCAGCGCTGGCGTGCAAATGGACGTGCGGGGCGAACGCTATGACGATTTCACGGCGCATCAGCGCGATGAAATCGTGCAAGCCTATCCGCGCGAATCGGGCTTCAAGAAGAAGCTGATCGAAGCCTACGCGCGTGGCATGGTGCATCGCCCCGAGACAACCTTCGGGACCGTGAATGCCGATGTGCTGGATCGGTACGATCCGAACTATCGCCGTTTGAATTTTTGCGGACTGATACTGGGATCGGAGTGGCCGAATTGACAGGCGTTTCCGGACGCGAGAAGAAAGGGCGTTGAGATTGGCCGTGAGCGCGTTAGATGTGGCGGCCCGGAGCATGTTCGCAGTCGGCGACGTGCGCTCGGCGGCCACGACTCAGATTCACGCGTATCAACGTGAACTCGCGGAAGCCTCCGCCTACGACGATCTGATGTGAGCCAGGTTCTCGTGCAGGTCGCGCGTAAGCCCTTCGATGCGCTCGGCCAACTGGCGAGTCAATTCGGTAAGCTCGGTGTTTTGCCGAAGTAACGCAGTCATCTGCTCATTCTGATGGGCAAGTTCCGTTTCACGTTGCTGGCAGGCGAAGGCGAGTTCTTCCCGATGATGTGCATCGGCTTCGGCCAACGCCTTATCGCGATCCGCCTGACGCGTTTGAGCGAGCAGGATCAGTGGCGCTGCATAGGCAGCCTGCAGACTGAACGCGAGGTTGAGCAAAATGAACGGATAGGGATCGAAGTGCAGTAAGTGCAGCAGATTCGCCGCGATCCAGCCACTCACCAGCAACGTCTGCACGATGAGAAAGGTGGGCGTGCCGAAAAATCTCGCGAAGGCCTCGGCTTTCAGCGCGAACCAGTCGTTGCCGAAAACTCTCGACAGGTGTTGATGCGCAGCTTGAAAGCGCAGGTGGTCGGGAGCCTGAGGGTTTGCCCCGGAAGCTGGGTACTTGATTCCGTCCGACATGTTTATCCCGTCAATCGTTGGATACAGCGGATAAGTGGTGGCACGTCAGAGCAGTTTATCCGCGCTGCAAGCGCGGTTCGCATCTCATGAAACGTTTTGACGGCGCGCGTTCTTCTCGCCCCGCTTCGGTGCAACGGTTGTCGCGTCGCCGTCATGACGGTGCCGTTGTTGACGCAGGCTTCACGACATCACAGTAAAAGATATGGCGCTGACAGACCATCCTACCTGCGGTTCAACGGACCGCCGTGACGCATGACGGCGTTATACCTAAGTGTGATGGTGTGATGCCGCCTGCCGCACTTAACATGCGGAAGATACCGATCGTGTTTCTGCCTGAGCCGGAACGCGCAGGCGCGCGGACCCTGCGTCGAACGACTGCGTTTCTGATAAGAGGAATTTGCCTCAGAAATCGAGTTAGGCATCAAGCTGGCGAATGAGGATCTTCGTAGCATCAGCTTTTATTTGTATCGTTGACGAACACGCGCGGGTACTGCGTTGTCAGGTCAACTTTCTGCAGTGGGCGGTTTTTCTGCGCATGCCACTTTCCGAAAACGTATTGCGCGATTCCATTCTGCCTGCCATTAAACGACGTGGAGAAGCGAGTTGAGCACAGAGGCATTCATCGAAGAATTTCGCGGCGCGACGTCTGACTCCGAAGCCACTGTGCAGTTCGATCAGGACTGGTTCGATCAGCTTGTGCTCGATGCACTGCTGGTGGACGGCAACATCGTGCGTTATCGCGCGAGAGCACGCGAAAGCGCACAGTCCTGGCTGATTGCCATCCCGGCCGATTCGCCCTCTGAAGCCGCATTTCGGCGCTTGCAACAGGAGTTCACGCTCGCCGACAGGCTCGATCCGGAGTGGGCGGTGCGGCCCCTTGCGCTGGTGCGGCTCGCGTGTGGCCCCGTCCTCGTTTACGAAGACAACGGCGGCACGCTCATTTTGCCGCCCGCCGACGGCACGATCACGCTCAGCCGCTTCCTGCGTATCGCAGTGGGCGCTGCGCACTCACTGTGGCTCGCGCACATTCGCGGTGTCCTGCACCGCGACATCAAACCGTCGAACCTGCTAGAAAACTTCGACGGCACGATCCGTCTACTCGGTTTTCGCGACGTATTCAACCCGGCTGCCGATCCGGCGACGGAATCATCGGATACGCTTTACGGCACACTGGCCTACATGTCGCCGGAGCAAGCCCGGCGAGCCGGTATTCAGGCAGACGAGCGCAGTGATCTTTATTCGCTCGGCGTCACCTTGTATGAACTGCTGACCGGCAAATTGCCGTTCGAGGCAGCCGATGCGGGTGAATGGGTTTATAGCCACGTGGCCCGTCAGCCTACAGATCTGCATCGATATCGCGATTCCTTGCCCGAGGTTCTGGGTTCAATCGTCCTCAGGCTGTTGGCGAAGAGTCCTGTAGAGCGCTATCAAAGCGCCTCAAGTCTCGAGGCCGATCTGCGCCGTTGTTTGGCTGACTGGAACGAGTTGCAGCATATCGTGCCATTCGAGCCTGCCGCGGAAGACAACGTCAAGAATCTGGCGGTCACGCATCGTCTGTTCGGTCGCACCGTAGAATACGACGCGCTGCTTGCCGCGTTCGAGCGCAATGCGCAGCAGGGCGCGCCGGAACTGATCTTCGTGTCCGGCTACTCAGGGGCGGGCAAATCCGAACTGGTGCGCAGCGTGCACCGCGCCACTGTGCAGACGCCTACGCTGTTTGCTTCCGGCAAGCTCGAACAATATGGACACAATGCGCCTTACGCACCGTTGATGCAGGCGATACGCTCGCTATTCCAGCGCATTCTGGGCGAGAGCGATCGCGAACTGGACCATTGGCGGCAACTGCTGCGCCAGGCCATTGGGCTGCAAGGCAAGCTGATCATTAGCTTCATTCCTGAACTGGAGCTGGTACTCGGCGCTCAACCGGACGTTCCGGACCTCCCGCCTGTAGAAGCGCAACTACGGTTTCAGACGCTCATCACGGGCCTGCTATCCGTTTTCGCCACGCAGCCGCACCCATTGGTTCTTTTTTTCGATGACGTGCACTGGTTCGACGATGCCACCTTGAACTTCATCGCAAACTTCGTCGCGACCGTAGATATCCGGCACGTGCTGTTGATCTGTGCCTACCGCAACAACGAAGTCGAACGATCGCCGAGGTTCAAGGCCTTCCTCGAGTCGATGACGAGTGCCAGCGCACGCGTCAGCACGGTTGCCGTCGGACCTCTCGATACCGCGAATGTGACGGCATTGCTCGCCGACGCGTTGCATTGCGACGCCGCTCATGTTTATCCGCTGGCGGTGGTCGTCCAGAAAAAAACCGGAGGCAATCCTTTCTTCATCAAGCAACTCCTGCTGACGCTGGCCGATCACCAGTTGATCGCTTATGACGGCATCTCCGCGCGCTGGAAGTGGGATATCGATCGCATCGAGGAATATGAATCGACCGACAATGTGGTCGACCTGATGGTGGCGCGTATGTCACGACTGCCCGCGGGTGCTCAAGACATGCTCAAGATGCTCGCGTTCATGGGGCGTCGACTCGACAGATCGACACTGGTACGTATTGACCCTGCTGGCGGCCTGCAGCTGGAGCGACGTCTGCATCCTGCTATCGAGCCGGGTCTGATCGCGTCAGACCGGGCGGGCTTCGCCTTTGCACACGACCGGGTTCAGGAGGCCGCCTATGCGTTGACTCCAGCGGATGAGCGTGGTGCCGAGCATGCGCGTATCGCCCGCATCCTGATGGAAGATTTCGATCTGCACGCCGTGCAGAAGTCGGCCTTCGACATCGCACATCACATCGAACGGGCTCAGGCCGCAGGTGCGCTACGCGAGCTTGATCTTGACGAGACGATCGCGTTTTCCAGGGTCTGTCTGCACGCAGCGCGTCACGCGAAAGAAGCGATTGCGATGCAGTCCGCGCTGAGTTACCTCGACGTCGCGGAGAATCTGCTCGATTCCAGCGAAGAAGACTATACGCGTTCGCTTGGTTACGAGATCGGTGTGCTGCGGGTCCAGTGCTACATTCTGAACGCGAATTTCGAGGCTGCGGGCACGGAGATCGCGAGGCTGCTCGGCCAGGATCTTTCGGTTCTCGCACGTGCATCGGTCTACAAGCTGAAAGTCGACATGATGCAGCTTTTGTCGAACTATGAAGCAGCAGTGGAAACTGCGCTTGAAGGCGTCAAGCTGTTCGGTACGCACCTCCCGCGCTATCCAGAGGCCGCCGATGTTGAACAAGCGTACAGCCAACTCAATAAGTCTCTTGAATCGCGTACGATCGCCTCGCTCGCGGATTTGCCGGCATTGCGGGACGAGAAGATCGAATCGGAAATGAATCTTCTGGCCAGCGTCTATGCGCCGGCATCGTTCGTGAACGAGCGGCTTGGCTTTCTGCATCTGTGTCATATGGTGCAGCTCACGATCGATCACGGCATCACGGCGGCATCTGCACATTGTCTTTCGTGGTTCGGCGTATACGTGGGGGAATTTTTCGGACGTTACGATGAAGGCTTCGAATTCTCGCAGTTGGCGCGCAAGCTGGTCGAAACGCGGGGCTATAACTCGGTTGCCACGAGCACACTCGTCGCCCTCGATACCATCGCTGTCTGGACCCAGCCGCTGCCGTATGTACTGAAATGCGCGCGCGACGCTTTCGAGTCGGCGCGACCGAGCGGTGATCTGACCATGAGTTGCTACGCGTGCAACCACGTCGTTTCCGATCTGCTGATCATCGGCGCTCCGCTGGAACAGGTGGACAAGGAAATCGATCTCGGTCTTTCATTCGCGAGACAGGTGCGCTTCAAGGACGTGGAAGACATCCTCGAACTGCAAAAGCGCTATGTCCACAGTTTGACGGGCGGAGCAGACCTGCCCGGCAATTTCGGTTTCGTGGAAGATGGACGCATGACGTTCGACGCCGACCTGCTAGACACGCAGATGACGACACTGCGTTTCTGGATCTGGTTGCTCAAAGGTGTTTCCTGCTACTTTAACGGGCACTATCAGGACGCCCTGTTTTGCCTTGCCGAAGCCGGCGAGCTGAGGTGGTCAACCCCCGCGCATATTCATCTGCTGGATTACCATTTCTACTCGGCACTCAATCTCGCGAAGATCTGTTCCGATGAAGACGAGGCGGCCCATGCGATTGCGCGCATCGAGCCACATCTGGCGAAACTCAAACAGTGGGCTCAGCTCAATCCGGCGACGTTCCAGGACAAGCTGTTGCTCGTCGAAGCCGAGGTGGCCCGCTTGAACGGCAAGCCGCTCGCGGCAATGGCGCTGTACGAGCAAGCCGCTGTGGCCGCCTCCGCAGGCGGATTCAATCACAGCAACGCGCTCGCTCACGAACTGGCGTCGGTGTGCTGCGAGGCAAACGGACTTTTAAGCGCGGCGCGCCATCACCGCCGGCGCGCAATTGACGGCTATACGCGTTGGGGAGCGCTGGCTAAAGTCGAGCAACTCGAACGCGGCGGCCGTCCGGCACAGTTGTCGGTTGAGCAGGCCGCCGCGTCGCGCCCGTCGGTCGAGATCGTCGATGCACAACAGCGACTCGACCTCGTCGCTACGTTGAAATCGTCGCAGGCGATCTCCGAGGAGATCGTGCTGGAGAAACTGATACGTACGCTTGTCACGTTGGCGATCATGCATGCGGGCGCGCAAAGTGGGATGCTAATTCTGCTAAAGGGCAATGTACCGGTGGTCGAAGCAAGTGGCCATGATGCGCGGCACGGCGTTCAGGTGACGCTGGGTGGGGACAAGCTCACGCGTCAGGATCTGCCGGCCTCGGTGTTTTATACGGCGTTGCGTACACGCAAACCTGTCGTGGTGGACGACGCTCAACGCGATCCCCGTTTTTCATTCGACGTAGCATTTGCAAACCGGGCTGTTCGATCGGTGTGCTGCTTGCCGCTTGTCAAGCAAGGCAATGCCATCGGCGCGCTGTATCTGGAGAATAACCTGACTGCGGGCGTGTTCACGGAAAGCCGCACGTCGGTGCTCGAATTGCTGGCATCGCAAGCCGCGATTTCGCTCGAAACCGCTCGCCTCTACGCTGAACTGGTGGAGGAAAACAAACGCCGTCAGGAAACGGAAATAGCCTTGCGCCTCAGCGAAGAGGCGCTCGCACTCGGGCAGAGAATCAGCCGCTCGGGCAGTTACATCTGGAACACGCTGACGGGGGAGCGCTACTGGTCCAAGGAACTCTATAGCGTGTTTGAACTGCCGATGGAATCCGGTAGCCCCGGCACGCGGACCATTCAGGCGCGGATTCATCCAGAAGACGTTGCGCTTTATCAGAAGACGGTCGAGCGCGCAGCGCGGGATCGCAGGGCGTTCCGGCAGAAGTTCCGCATCGTTGCGCGAGACGGTGCGCTCAAGTATCTCGAGGTGCTGGGCGAGCCATCAGGCGAGAGCAGCTTCGTCGGCGTTGTAACGGATGTGACCGACCGGCATACGACCGAGTTGGCATTGCAGAACGCCAAGCTCGAATTGGCGAAAGCCTCCCGTGCGACGACGATGGGCGAACTCGCCGCGTCGATCGCGCATGAGATCAATCAACCGCTGGCTTCGATCATGTCGAACGCGAGCGCGAGTATGCGTTGGCTCAACCGGTCTCAGCCGGCCATTCCAGAAGCAATCAATGGCATGCGTGATATCGTGAAGGACGGCAAGCGGGCGGGGGACATCATCCGCGCGCTGCAGTCTCTCGCGAAGGAAGCCAAGCCGAGCATGATGCCGACTTATGTCGACGACGTTGTGCGGGAGGTGTTCGAACTGGCTTCCGCGGAGATCGAGCAACGCGGTCTGGTTGTGCGATTCGATCTGGCCGCCGCTAGCCGTTCTGTGATTGCCGACAGGGTGCAGTTGCAGCAGGTTTTGTTCAACCTCGTCATGAATGCCGCAGACGCCATGGCTCATCTCGATGCCCGGGAGCGCTTGCTGACTGTGACCTCGCGCGTCGATGAGGGCGGCCTGGTCGTCGTGTCCGTGGAAGATAACGGTGGTGGTATCAATGAGGACATTGCGCCGCGCATTTTCGATGCTTTCTTCACGACCAAGTCGACCGGCATGGGGATGGGGCTCGCGATCTGCCGATCCATCATCGAAGCGCATGGCGGGACGCTGAAGGTCGCACCGGTCAACCCGCGCGGCACGGTCTTCGTGTTCAGCCTGCCTCCTGCCAGATAGCTTTGCCGTTGCGCGTATTCGCGCGAATACGCGTGGACGCAACGCGCAAATTCAAACCTTGGTATAGCCCCTTCGGCGAACCGCGCCCGCATCTTCAGCGGACGCGATTCGACTGCTCCAGCGGTGCTCGTTCCATGCCGCGTTTAACACGTCGATATGAGTTCTCCAAACCATCTGCTGCGTCCGCCAAACGGACGTAGGGATAGTTGCGCCGATACCGTTCCGATAAGGTTCAAGCGTGGTTTGCCGGCGCTCGTTAAATCGGTTGCAACGAGTGAATACGGCGTGGCGGGTGCGGTTTTTTTAATTTTCCGGTGCAATGCCGGTACTACGGAGAATGACAGATGAAGAAGCTTGTATCGTTGATGGTTTTGGGTTCGGCTCTCCTTGCCGGGTTGGTTTCGAGTGCTGCATCAGCGGAAACCGTTGCGCAACTCGAACCTGCCACGCAAGCGTTTATCGACAAACTGGCAGCCGCCGGTGGACCGCCGCTCTACACGATGACGCCGCAGGCCGCGCGCAAAGTACTCGACGACATTCAGGCCGATCCGAATGGCAACCTCGCACCCGCTGAAGAAAAGGAAGTGACGTTGCCAGTCGGTCCGACCGGTTCGACGAAGGTTCGCGTGATCCGTCCAGCGGACGTCAAGGGCATGACGCCGGTCATCATGTATTTCCATGGCGGCGGCTGGATTCTCGGCAACGCTGCGACACATGATCGCCTGGTGCGTGACCTGGCGAATCGCGCCCATGCCACCGTCGTCTTCGTGGAATATGAACCGTCGCCGGAGGCGCATTTTCCGATCGCGATCGAACAGGATTACGCCGCGACCCAATACGTCGCTGAGCATCCGAAGGAGTTCGATGTCGACGCGAGCCGCTTGGCGATTGCCGGCGATAGTGTGGGCGGCAACATGGTGGCAGTTGTCGCGCAATTGGCGAAGGAGCGTCACGGTCCTGCGATCCGCTTCCAGGCAATGTTCTATCCGGTGACCGACTATACGCTGGACGATTCGACCTATGACGCGTTCCCCAACGGACCGTGGCTCACCAAGCCGGCGATGAAATGGTTCTGGAACGCGTATCTGCCCAATGCCACCGAAGCGCAGGCCAATGATCCGCATGTCTCGCCTCTGCGTGCGTCGCTCGACGCATTGAAAGGCTTGCCGCCCGCGCTCGTCATCACCGACGAAAATGACGTGCTGCGGCATGAAGGCGAAGCCTACGCACATAAGCTTGCGCAGGCCGGGGTCACCGTGACGGCGGTTCGCTTTCTCGGCACGATGCATGACTTCATGATGCTGAACCCGCTGCGCAACACGCCCGCTGCGCTCGGTGCGACGGCTCTGGCAGGCAGCATGCTGAATCAGGCGCTGGCGAAGTAAAGGCACGACATCATGCCGACCCGCGCCGAGCCGTTCGGCTCCCCCAGTCATGCCTTACGTTTGGCGACGGTTGTCGCGCTGATCGGGGTCGCGGGCGGATTAAGCGGGCTTGGGCTCGCAGCCTTGCTGCACGCCATCCAGCATCTCGCCTACGGTTACGACCCCGAGACGCTCTTCAATGGCGAGAGTTTTCTGGATGGCGTGAAAGCGGCAAGTGCTGCGCGCAGAGTGGGTGTGCTGACGGTCTGCGGTCTGCTTGCCGGCATCGGCTGGTGGGCCGTATTTCGCTGGTGCAAGCCGCTCGTGAGCATCTCCCGGGCGGTGAATGGCCCGGAACCGCGCATGCCCGTTGTCGCCACCGTGTGCCACGCGCTGTTGCAGATCGTCACAGTGGCGCTGGGTTCGCCGCTTGGCCGGGAAGTCGCACCCCGTGAAGTGGCAGCGATGCTTGCGGCGCGACTGTGTTCATATGCACGACTGCCCGCTGATGAAACAAAAATTCTGGTCGCGTGCGACGCCGGTGCCGGACTGGCCGCGGTGTATAACGTCCCGCTGGCGGGCGCGCTGTACGTGCTCGAGGGATTGCTATTGAGTTTTAGCTGGCGGGCGCTGGTCCCCGCTATTCTTACGTCCGTAGTGGCCGCACTTATTGCAAGAATCGGCCTCGGCAATTTGCCTCAGTACAACGTGCCGCACTACGCGGCCACGCCTTCGCTGGTGGTCTGGTCTGCGATCGCAGGACCACTATTCGGGCTGGCAGCGGTTCTATTTACACGGCTCACGAGTTCTGCGCGTGCTCAGGCACCGCATGGCGTAGCATTGCCGGTCCTGTGTCTACTGAACTTCGTTTTTATCGGCTTGCTGGCAACGCAGTTTCCGATCCTGCTCGGCAACGGCAAGGGGCCGGCGCAGGTCGGATTCGACGGATCAATTGGCTTGCAACTCGCGGCGATTCTGTTGGTGTTGCGCATTCTGATCACGTGGACCAGTCTTCGGGCAGGGGCCGCCGGCGGCCTGTTGACTCCTGGCCTGTGCAACGGCGCTTTGCTGGGGATTGTGCTGGGCGGTGTCTGGTCGATGTTGTGGCCCGGCACGCCGGTCGGCGCGTTTGCGATGATTGGCGCGACGGCGTTTCTGGCTGCGTCGATGCGAGTACCGTTGACGGCGCTGGCATTGATTCTCGAGTTCACGCAGCCATCGCAGGAGTTTCTGATTCCCATGCTGATAGCGGTGGCAGGTTCAGTTCTCGCTGCGGAATGTGCGCGGCGTGTTTTGCCCGCGCCTGAGACGGTGGTTGGTCCCATGCCGGGCACCGCGCAAAAATAAACGCTTGAGTGCAAGGAGTGAACGAGACGGCCCACGCATTGTGGGCCGAATCGTTCGTTTCATTGATCACACAGCCGGAACGTCGCTCGCCGGGAACGACTCGACAAGCGCTTCGTCGAGACGTGCATCCTGCTCCCGATCTTTTGCTGATGAGACCACGGCGAGCGTCACGCTGTTGGTCGTTGCATCATACTCGCCACGCACGTCGTCTCCTTCCTTGATCGTACCCGCGAGCATCTGCTTCGCCAGTTTGGTTTCGAGGTTCTGGCGGATCTCGCGCTTCAACTCGCGCGCGCCGTATCGCGGGTTGTAGCCTTTGGACGCGAGATGATCGACCAGGCTTTCGTCGAAAGACAGACTGACGTCCTGACCATGTGCCGCGCGCGACACGCGCTCGAGTTGCTGACGGACGATCTCGCGAATCTGGTCGGGCGCGAGCGATTCGAAGATGATGATTTCGTCAAGACGGTTCAGGAATTCCGGCCGGAAGTGCTGCTGCAGAACGCTCATCACCGCTTCGCGCTTCTCGCCGCGTTCAGCGTCGACGGTTTGCGTGCTGGAGAAGCCGGGCGGCGATTTGGTCGCGCCCAGAATGATGTCGCTGGCGAGATTGCTGGTTGCGATAATCAGCGTATTGCTGAAATCGACGGTACGTCCCTTGCTGTCCGTCAGGCGCCCATCGTCAAGCACTTGCAGCAGGATGTTGTAGACGTCGGGATGTGCTTTTTCGATCTCGTCGAACAATACCACGCTATAGGCCTGACGGCGCACGCGTTCGGTCAACTGGCCAGCTTCATCGTGGCCGACATATCCGGGTGGCGCGCCGATCAGGCGTGAGACGGAGTGGCGCTCCATGTACTCGCTCATGTCGATTCGGACAATCGCGTTTTCGTCCCCAAAGACCTGTTCGGCAAGTGCCTTGGCCAGTTCTGTTTTGCCGACGCCGGACGGTCCGAGGAACAGGAAGTTGGCGATCGGCCGGTGGGCCTGCTGCAAACCCGAGCGGGACAGCCGCACCGCGTCGCTAACGGCTTTGACCGCCTCTTCCTGGCCAATCACGCGCTGATGTAGACGCTCTTCGAGTTCCAGTAGCTTGGCTTTTTCCGTTTCTGTGAGCTGCGTAACCGGAACGCCGCTCAGTTTCGATACGATTTCGGCAACGTGATGAGCGCTCACTTCCGCCGTGTTCGAACCGATCTTCCGCTTCCAGCCTTCAGTGGCCTTGTGCAACGAGGTCTGGTGAGTGTCGATCGCCGCTTCGAGCTCCTTCGCCCGATCGTATTGCTTACGGCTGGTCGCGTAGCTCTGCTCGCGTTTGAGTTGCGCGATTTCCGCCTCGCTTTCCTGAATCTCGAGCGGGCGGGAAGTTTGCGAAAGATGAACGCGCGCGGCAGCCTGGTCGATCAGATCGATCGCTTTGTCCGGCAGGAATCGGCCTGAGATATAACGCTCGGAAAGCTCGGCGGCGCTCACCAGCGCCTCGTCCTGAATCGTCACTTTGTGGTGTGCTTCGAGCCGATCGCGTAGCCCGCGCAGAATATTGATCGTCTGCTCGACAGACGGCTCGGCCACCATGACTGGCTGGAACCGCCGTTCGAGAGCTGCGTCTTTCTCGATGTATTTCTGGTATTCGGAGAGTGTGGTTGCACCGATCAGATTCAATTCGCCGCGCGCCATTGCCGGCTTGAATGTGTTCGCGATGTCGAGGCCGCCTTCGCCGCCACCCTGACCCGCGCCGACGATTGTGTGCACTTCGTCAATAAAAATGACGATCTCGTGCCGGTTGGCGAGAATCTCTTCCATGATCTGCTTGACCCGCTCCTCGAATTCGCCGCGATACTTCGCGCCGGCGACTAGCGAGTTGACGTTCAGTTCGATCAGTCGTTTTCCGCGCAGGACCTCGGGAACGTCGCCGTTGACGATGCGCTGGGCAAGTCCTTCGAGAATTGCGGTTTTGCCTACTCCGGGCTCACCGATCAGCACGGGGTTATTCTTCTTGCGACGCGCGAGCACTTCGATGGTCGTTTCGATTTCACGCGACCGGCCGATGACCGGATCGAGGCGGCCTTCTTGCGCTAGTTGCGTCAAGTCGCGGCCGTGCTCGTCGAGTTTGGGCGTCGTTGAAGCACGCTCGACACGGCCCGGCTCAGCGCCCTTTCCGACTACCCGCAGCGAGTGTTGCAGCAGCGACTGCGAGGTGAGACCGAACTTGGCGAGCAACACGCCGGCTAAGCTGTCGGGTACGTCGGCGAGTCCGAGCAGGATATGCTCCGGCCCAACATAGCTATGTCCCATTTCACGCGAGAGAACGAACGCGCGTTCAAGCGCGCTCTTCACGCGGGGCGACACGCCGAGTTGCACATGGCCAGTCGTTGGAGCACTTTCCCGGCGCGGGGCATTCGTGTCGATATAGTTCCGGATATCGTCCGTTGAAATATGGTGCTGTTTTAGCAAAGTCTGCACGACGTCGCTTTCGGGCAATTCGTACAGAAGATGTTCGGTGTCGACTTCGCGGCTTCCGAACAGCACCGCACGCTCGGCCGAGCGCAGCAGAATTTCTTTGGACTGGTCGCTGAAATGCTGCTCGATGCGGTTGCGATCGTGCGTTGACGATAGCCGCCCGCGATGCGGCGGCGGGTTGGCGGTCGTCGGTTGATCGAACAGCCCGCTGCCGAACAGCGATTCGAGCGGCGAAATATAACGCTGGTGGCGAGTCAATTGAATATAGTGAAAATCGCAAACGTCGAGGTCACGCTGTTCGCCGTCCTGCAGGACGGTGACGCGTACCGAAGCGGGACGTGCACCGCAAATGTCACACAGGGTTTGAGGCATGTCGGCCGTCCTTTTCTAAGCGGATACCGGATTGAGTGGGGACGATCCTGCTGGGGAGGATCAGAGAAAGGAAAACGACAGACGTTGCCTCGTGGACCGCGCCTGTCGTCACCGACCTTCGTAAAGCCGCGTGCTCAGGACGCGGTTTCGCTGCCGGCTTCAGTAAAAAGTCCGAGTTTGCTGAGAATGCTGCGAGCCTGTTCGAGCTGTTCAGTCGTACCGTGAATGATTAGCAGGAAGCCATTGGCCTTCAGCGTCGTTTCGTATTTCACGACATCATTTTTCGGGACCCCCAGTTCTGCCAGTGCGGCCCCAATCGCTGTCACGCCTGCGCCAATCACGGCGCCCTCGAGCGCCGACACGACCGAGGCGACGATTGGCCCAGCCAGGCCTATTAGTCCCAGCCCGGGCACGAGAAACAGCGCCGGCGATATAAGCAGGCCCCAGATGCCGCCCCAGAATGCGCCTGTTGCGCCCCACGACTTAATGCGGTCACCCACGGTGTAAAAACCCACTGGGTGTTCTTCGGAGTGGTAGCCCTTGCCGACGATTGACAGCCTGGTCATGTCGAAACCGTTCTGGCTCAGTTCCTTGACGGCTTCGTCAGCGGCCTGGTGACTGGAAAATGCGGAAATGATGGTGTTGTCCTGACTCATTTGCTTACCTCTCCGGTAGTCGTCACGATAAATTCGCTGGTTGGAATGCGGTGCGCGAATCAAGTCGCGCTCGCGCAATCGAGTTTCGCAAAGGCCACGCAGATTTTCTTTCTGATTCGCACGGTGGCTTTGGCCTGAGTTCAATCGCCCATCCGTCACGCGAGGACCGCCGATTGGATAGGTTGAGGAGTCTTAAGTGGGAGCAGATCTGCGGTTCGTAAATCAAGCTTCTGCTTGAGCGCTACTATCACAAATTCAACAAACGTCTTTATTTTTGCGTCGACGAATTGGCGTGAGGGATAAATCACAAATACATTGATTGTTTGAAGTCGGTAGTCCGGAAAGAGCTGAACCAATTTGCCTTCTTTAAGTTCATCCACGATCGAATACGTGGGCACCGCGCCCACGCCAGCGCCAGCCAGCAACGCGACCCGCAAGGCCTGCATGTTGTTGACGACGAAATTCCCCGTCTGATCCATCTCGCCCACGCTGTGTCCGGTCGGCGCGGAAGGCCACTCCGAGGGTGAATCGAAGGACGAGCTGGTGTGCATGAGCGTGTGCTCAGGCAACTCCGCGATGGTCCGGATGGGGTGCCGGGTGAGATAGTCCGGCGCCGCGACCAGGATGCGTTCGCACCGGCCGATCAACCTGCTCACGTTGCGAGAATCCGGCAATGACGAGGCGGACACGATCGATACGTCGAATTCTTCTTCGATCAGATTGGCCATTTCGGGCAACAGTTTGAGATCGACTGAGACGGTCGGAAACGCGTGGCGATATTCGACAATGGTGGATGTCAGTTGCTTCAGGCCGATGTCCGGCGCGGCGTGAACGCGCAACTTACCGCGAGGAAGCGTATGCGCGTCGCTCGCCTCGGCGTCGGCGTCGTCGATATCGGCAAGGATTTTCTTGCAACGCTGATAGTATCTCTCGCCACATTCGGTGAGCGATACGCTACGTGTAGTGCGTTGCAATAGCCGGGTGTGAAGATGCTCCTCGAGCGACACGACGGCGCGCGAAATATTGCCGGCGCTGCATTCCATGTGTTTTGCGACTGCGCTGAAGTTACCGGTTTCCGCGACCCGCGAAAACACGCGCATGCTGAAGATTTTGTCCATAGCCGCTGTGACCTCTTGATCGATTGATTCCTGCACATGACTTGTTGATGTGGGAACAATACGATTGGCGGTGCTCGCGCGCCATCCCTACATGCGGCTTGTGCATTCACCCATGCATTCACGCCACTTATCCGCACGTATAGTTCGGTGAGCAGCGGCACTCGGTGAACAGGCGCATCACGCCATTCAATCTTGCCTCAGGATTTTTAAGAAAAATTTGGCCACTTTTTTTAAGGACTGTTCTATGCTTTTCTATTGGCGTCGGAGGAACGGTAGCAAACTGTGAAACAGACTCTGTGCAGGGTGCTTTTTGCAGATTGGCGTACGGTTGCGAGTTTTAATGTGTTTGCGGCGATATGCAGCCGCAAACCGCTCTAGCTAAAGTATCGTAACCGTGACCGGCAGCGGATGTGATTAGTTATATAAAGATCAGGTCTGGATGGGTTTGCACGTCCGACTGAATGACATCTGCGTCTTGATGGAGGCAGAAATCCGTGACGATCTGATTGATATGGCGAGGATACGAAGCTCAACGCCGGCAAATGCCAGCGCCATGATTCTTGCCTTCGCAATCGACCACATGCCCCGCGATCACAGGGCGGGCGTTCTGCGTTAGATTTTCAGCAGTTGAGCAGCATTTCCGCCGAGAATCAGGTTCCTGTGCTCAGTTGACAGGTTGAGGCGATCGAGGAATGTGACTGGCTGCTCATAGCCCATGTCGAAGCAGTAGTCGCTGCCCAGCACTAGCCGATCTACGCCGACGTTCTGAATCAGGAAGTCGAGGACGGGGCCGGAGTGCGAGACCGTATCGTAGTTGAAACGCCGCAGGTAACTGCTCGGCTTCTGCGCGAGCAGTCGCGTTTCGGGGCGCGCTGTCCAGCCGGCATCGATTCTACCCATGAGCATAGGCAATGCGCCACCGGCGTGGGGCAACGTAACGTTCAATTGGGGGTGCCGGTCCATCACGCCGCCAAGGATCAGATGCGAGCCCGCTATAGCGGTATCGAACGGATTGCCCAGCAGGTTGCTGAGGTAGTAATCCCCGAGCCGTGCGCCGCCTACCGTTTGCTGCGGATGCAGAAATACCGGGAGCCCGATCTGCTCGATATGTGCGAACACCGGTTCGAATAGCGGGTCGTCGAGGTCCTGGTTGTTGATGTTGGTTCCTATATAAATGCCGCGTACGCCAGGTAATTCCGATGCCCTTTCGAGCTCGTCGATCGCGTCTGACGTGTTTAGCATTGGCAGAGTGGCAAGTACCACGAAGCGGTCTGGATACTGCACGTGAATCGCGGACGCTGCTGCGTTCCACGTTTTCGCGAGCTTCGCATTGAAGTTGCGCTCGGCCCAGTAGGCCATCGGCACGCTCAACGATAGCGCCTGCATGTCGACGCCGGACGCGTCCATGTCGGCGAGTCGCTCGTCAATCCTGATGAACTTGAGCGGCAGTGGTCCAAGACCGCCGGCTGGAGTCTGGAAGCTGAAACTGGTGGAGTCGCAAGTAAATTTGCCGCCGAATTTCGCGCCTTCGCCGCCCACCAGGTCGCAATAACTCTCGGGGTAGTAGTGCGCGTGAATGTCGATCGATCGGCCTCTAGCCACATGGCTGGTTTTGCCGGCAACGCCCGGGGCGGGAGCGGCGGCAGCCGCGACTGGCGCAACCGGGGCGAGACCGCCGGCAAGCGCGGCCATTGTGCCAAGCAAGCGTCGACGTTTCGGTGAAATACAACAACTGCAATCCATGTGTGTCTCCGTTGTAGTGGTCTAGTACCGAGTGTCAGCCGTGCTTGACCAGACCCAGTTCGCAGTCGATGAGTTGATTGCCGTAGAGTGCACGCTCGCGAACGGCGCGTGCCGACGTATCAGTGATTGAAAAAAGCACTACGCCTGCGAAGGCGACCAGCATTGAGAACAAGGCGGGATATTCGTACGGATAGATCGCATGGGTATGACCAAGCACCTGCACCCAGACGGTCGGGCTGAGGACGGTCAAGGTCACCGCCGAGATAAGGCCGAGCGTGCCGCCGATCACGGCACCGCGCGTGGTCAGCCCGCGCCAGTAGATCGAGAGAAGCAGGACGGGAAAGTTCGAACTTGCTGCGATGGAGAAAGTGAGACTCACGATGAACGCGATGTTCTGCTTTTCGAATGCAATACCCAGCATAATCGCGAGCACACCGAGCACGAGCGTGGTGATCCGCGAGACATGCATTTCTTCGCGGTCCGTCGCCGCCCCGCGACGCATGACATTTGCATACAGGTCGTGCGAAACCGCTGAAGAACCGGCGAGCGTCAGACCGGCAACCACCGCGAGAATCGTCGAGAACGCGACCGCGCAGATAAAGCCGAGAAAGACGTTGCCGCCCACTGCGTGCGCGAGATGAATTGCCACCATATTCACGCCGCCAATTACGGTGCCCGAGGCGGTGTGATATTGCGGGTCGGTCGCCACCAGTGCAATCGTGCCGAAGCCGATGATGATGATCAGCGCGTAGCCGATACCGACAATCCCTGTCGCATACAGAATGCTCTTGCGAGCCGCTTTGGCGTCGCCAACCGTGAAAAAACGCATCAGGATGTGTGGCAGTCCCGCTGTGCCGAAGATCAACGCAAGTCCAAGCGATACGGCGGAAACCGGATCCGACACGAGACCGCCCGGACTCATTATTGCAGCGTGCTTCGGGTGGGCGAGAATCGCCTGCGAAAAGAGCGCGTTCATGCTGAAGCCGAAGCGACTCATCACCATGAATGCCATGAACGCGGCACCCGCCAGCAATAAAGCTGCCTTGATGATCTGAATCCACGTGGTGGCGAGCATGCCGCCAAAGAACACATAAACCACCATCAATACGCCGACCAACACGACCGCGGCGGTGTAATTGAAGCCGAACAGCAATTCAACGAGTTTGCCGGCGCCGACCATCTGCGAGACGAGATAGAGCAGCACAATTACAATCGAGCTCGACGCGGCGAAGGCGCGGATCGGCCGTTGTTGCAGACGGTACGAAACCACGTCGGCAAGCGTGTAGCGGCCCAGATTGCGCAGCGGTTCAGCAATCAGGAAGAGGATGATCGGCCAGCTTGCGAGGAAGCCGATCGAATAGATCAGGCCGTCGTAGCCGCTCGTAAAGACGAGCGCGGAAATGCCGAGTAGAGACGCGGCGGACATGTAGTCGCCCGCGATTGCCCAGCCGTTCTGGAAGGCCGTGATTTTTCCGCCTGCCGCGTAATGGTCGGACACGCTGTGGTTCTTTTTCGCCGCCCAGCGCGTGATGAACAGCGTCGATGCGACAAATAACAGAAACATCCCGATCGCAATCGCGTTATGCGAACGAGGCGGCGCGGCGGTTTGCGCAGCGGCGGCAGGCAGGGCGGCAAGCGCGCTGAAAGCGGCAACCGGTACTGCGCCGACGCGCGGACCGGTCCAGAGAGCGAAACGTTTCATTGCCGTACTCCTTGCCGGATTTCATTGACCGCGCGGTCGTGGAGCGTATTGGCTCGCGCCACGTAGACCGCGACGATCGCGAACGTGAAGACAAACATGCCGAAACCGACGGCAATGCCCCATGTTGCGGGATAGCCTTCGGTGATCGGGCGGCCGAGGAGCGCCGGGGCGAACGCAAGCGTGAAGATGAAGGCGAAGTACACGGCCAGCATCAGGATCGTGAGAGCCCACGAGAAGGTTCGCCGCTTGCGCACGAGAGCGCGAAAACGAAGATCGTCGAGTAGCGGATTCGTTGCGAGCGGCGGCGGGTCGGTGGCGGCGTACTGCGCGCTCATCGAATAGGTTGGGGCGCCATGTTCCACGTTGTCTCCTTTCAAAACGAATTTCCTCCGATGCCGCACCAGCTGCCTTGACGCGCAGTCGGCGCGGCGATCAGAAGCGTGCGGGCACTGCAGTTTCGCGCATGACGGCGTCGGGCGTGCGATAGCGCTCAGCCATTTCACGATCCACGTCGTTTTTAAGCTGCGCCTGCATGTATGCGCCGAGATGACGGGCATGCTGGACGATTGCCGCGCCGACCTGGGTGCGTTCGCGGCTATAGTCCTCGAGTGCATCCTGCACGCTGGCATGCCCGCTGAGCGCTTTGACGAGTGCCATGGCGTCGCCGGCCGCCTTCGTCACGCCCATGCCACAGTGCGGACGTGCGACGAACGCCGCATCTCCCAGCAACGCGACCCGGCCGAATGTCATCTGCGGTACTTCGAGATCGAAGATAGGTTGGAAAAGCGGTTGGCTAGCCTTGGTCACGACTTCACCGAATTGCGGCGCGAGCAGAGTGAGTGCCGCGTCCTCCATATCGGCGAGCACGTCCTGACGGATTAACGTAGGTGGGATGCCGCCCACCCAACGTTTGCCTGCCGCGTCGGTCAGCAAATCGGGCAACTGGATGTCTTCACTGGTCGCGCGATACCAGACGAAGTTATAGCGGCGTTCGCCCGGAATCGTACTGTTGCCTCGGCCTGCAACGGGATAGCCGAGAATCTGCTCGCGCGGAGGAAGGCAAAATGCGAACTTGTCGAACAATGCTTCGCGGGTTGCGTGCGTCAACTGAGCTTCGTCGACCAGACCTCGCCATGCGACATAACCTGCGTACTGGAGCTTGACGTCGGGCAGAAATTTTTCGCGGACCGACGACTTGAAGCCGTCGGCGGCAATCACCAGATCCGCATGTAGCACCGTGCCGTCGCCGAGCGTGACGACCGCCTGGTCTGGGCCGTCTTGCACGGACGCCACTATCCCGCCAGCATGGTGGTGAAAATTGGGCAGTGCGGCACGCAGCACGTGGTACATCTTGCCCCATGCCGTGAGCGTTTGCGGCAAATCGCGTTCAGACAGCACGTCGCCGTTTTGCGCGAAGGTGATCCGTGATTGCACCTTTACCCCGATTGCGTCGTCGTATTCGATCCCGGCTGCTACTAGTGCTTCAAATAGTTCGGGATGCGTAACGATACCGGCTCCGCGTCCTGCCAGTTCGTCTGGAACGCGTTCGAACACGTCCACATCCCAGCCGTTGCGCACCAGCAGATTGGCCGCGAACAGGCCACCCAGCGAGCCTCCGACGATGATTGCCCGCAAGCGTGAAGCAGTCTGGTTCATGGTTATTCTCCTGTGCTGATGGAGGGTTGCGTCGAAGCCGCTTGTGCTTCTGTAAGGCGTCGGATTTCTTCGGCGGGGAAGTTCAGTTCGATGGTAACGCCGGAGGGATCTTCTACGAACACCTGATGCAAGCCAAGGCTCGGCACCGTTCGATCTCGCCACGAGAGGCCTTCGGCTTTCAACGTTTCCCACAGTGCCTCAACTCCGGTAGCGAGAAATGCGATGTGGTCGACCGTGCCGGTTCCGCTTGTGGGCAAAGCTTTGTCGCCGAGGTACGCGGAAAGCCCGGCAGGGTTATCTGGATCGAGGCCGATAAGGTGGACAGTACCGAACTCGGCTTCATCGCCGCCTTTGTAGAGCCACGCCCCAGGAAAGTCGAACGGCGGTCGATAGCCTTTCGTGAAGCCAAGGACCCGCTCGTAGAAGCGGCAGGATTGCTCGAGGTCGGCAGTGCGAATCGAGTAGTGGGCAAGTTTTGACACGGGCATCTTCACCTCCTGCTAATCTATTTATCGATCGATAAGTGATCGATGGATAAATTGTATTTGAATGCATGAGCAGGAGAAAGCAGCGTATCGCAGGTGTTTACCCTGAATTGGGCAGACGTTGGGAGAAGTGGGATGCGAGAGAAAAGTGGCGGCCGCCATGACCGCGTGACGTATTGTCAGCCGATGTGCGGGGTGGATCGAGGGCCGTGCGGCGTGCCCTCTGGCGATCCGGAGTCAGGCCCTGGGAGCCGATTTCGCGCGAACAGCTTCTTTCGAGGCGTGCTTGAGTGCGTCCGGCACGCCGTTGAGGAATGCGTCGATCTGGCGGGCAATATGATCGTCGACGTCCTCTTTGACGGGCAAACCGTAGATCCATTTGCGCACGCCGAGATAGAAGATGCTCGCGTGCAAACTCCAGATCAATTCCAGATCGATTTCGCGTTGTCTTGCCCCCGTGGGGGCGGGCAGATCGTAGGCCGAACGTATTTCCGCCATGACCGGCAAAAAGACGCGCTCACGCAGCCGAGCCAGATACTTCGAGTTGATGCCCTCGCGCGTCAAACCTGCAAAGATAAAGATTCTGATCCACTCGCGCCGCAAGATCACCTTGGAATACAACGAGTAGAACTGGACCATACGTTGCTGGATTGGAATAGACCGGTCCTTTATCAGATGCTCCCAACTCGTGTCCCACTGATAAACCTCTTCGTAGACGCGGTCGATCAATGCTTCCTTACTCGGAAAGTAGCGGTACAGAAGCGGCTGGGTTACGCCGAGCTGGCGGGCAAGTTCGCGGGTGCTTCCGGAAAAGCCATGGGTGGCGAAATGGTCGACGGCTTTCTGCACGATCTGGCGCTCCCGTATTTCAGGCGCAAGCCGGCGGGTGACGAGCTTATCGGGCTCATGCAATTTTCCTTGCGATGCTGTCTCGACCGTCACTACTTTTCTCGGCATGGCTTGTTCGCTACCCAGTGTGTTGGCACGCATAATACAAAGATTGATCTGCCCTGGCTAGGTGACGCGGCGGCATTGCCGGCGCAGGTAATATGCGTGAAGCGCGAGGCCGGATACCCTGAACAAGTCGCACACTGTACTTTGGCAGGATTCGGGGAGTATGCGCTCAGTACAAAAAATTCGAACAATAGGTTCATTTTTTTTCGTGCATTCTGGTTCCTCGTTGTTTTAGACTTTGGGGACTCAACGCCGAGCGCTTCGGGCTTCAATCTTCGACGCCTGCTCACATTCTTTTCACCGCTGCGGTCTGGATATTTCGCATGATTTGCATCGGCCCGCTCCAGGTGGACACCGAGCGTCGAGAAGTATTTCTCGAAGGTGAGCCCGTACATCTTGGCGGTCGCGCGTTCGATATGCTTGCCGTACTGATAGCGGCCAATGGCAAGCTCGTATCGAAAAATGAGATGCTTAGACAGGTCTGGCCGAATGCGATCGTCGAAGATAACAATCTGCAGGTGCATATGTCCGCACTTCGCAAGATGCTCGGCGAAAGCCGCAGACTCATACAAACCGTCTCCGGACGGGGTTACCGGTTGATACGAAGCAATCCGACCGCCGGCGAGACGGATGCGCCGGAACTCAACGAGTCGGAACAACGGATGGACGTCGCGCGAGGCCGCGAGGTCCTGCACAATCTGCCGGCGCATTTTTCCGCACTGATCGGCCGCGACAAGGCAATAGACGATGTCACGGCGGTGCTCGCTGCATCCCGGCAAGTCACGCTGGTTGGTTCCGGCGGCATCGGCAAAACACGCCTGGCCGTAGAGATTGCACGAGGTTTGCTCGGGACGTTCCCCGATGGCGTCTATCTGGTTCAGCTCGCGTCCACTTCTGACGCTGCCAGTGTGCTGGCGGCGTTCGCGGCGAGTGTCGGTGTAAATCCAGGCATCGGCCCGCTTACGTTTGCCCGGGTCAGCAAGGAGTTGAGCCAGCAGCGTGTGCTATTCGTGCTCGACAACTGCGAGCAGGTGCTCGGCCCCGCAGCCGAACTTGCGGAAACGTTGCTGGGCGTTGGACCTGCGGTCCATGTGCTTGCGACTAGCCGCGAGCCGCTGCGCATCATGAACGAGCATCGGTATCGGGTAGCTTCGTTGCAAGTGCCAGGGCAGGCCGACCAAAGCCAGGATGTCCTGCAGTGCAGCGCCGTTGAATTGTTTCTCTCTCGTGCCAGCGCGATCGACGCACGCTTTTCATCCGATGAACGAAGCATCCACTTGACCGGAATGGTGTGCCGGCGTCTTGATGGCATACCGCTCGCCATTGAGCTCGCGGCGGCGCGAGCAGCCATTCTCGGCATCGAGACTCTCGCCGGCCATCTGGACGATCGCTTCAACATGCTGACGGGGGGCAACCGGACGGCGTTGCCGCGCCACCAGACATTGAAGGCAACGCTTGACTGGAGCTACGCGTTGCTCGACGACGCCGAGCGTGCTACGTTGCGCAGGCTCGGCATTTTCGTCGGCAGCTTCACGATGGAAGCCGCAATCGCCGTCGCTGCCGACGGCGCGCTGCGAAAACTCGACGTGGTCGCGGCTGTTTCGGGGCTCGTCGAGAAATCAATGATCGTCACGCGTATGAAGCGCGACGGTGCAAGCTACATGCTGCTGGAGACGACACGCGTCTACGCGATGCAGAAGCTCGACGACAACGGTGAGCGGCACTCCGTCAGGCTCCGGCACGCGCGCTACTGCCTGAGTGTGCTGGAGCACGACGCGCCGCGCCGCGCGGACTCCTCCATCGCGCTCGCGGACGGCTGGTACCACCGTATGCATGCCCTCCTTGATGACTTGCGCGCCGCGTTAGGTTGGGCCCTGGCGCCCAAGGGCGACGACGCGCTCGGCGAGACGCTGGCCGTGAAGGTCGTCTTTCTGCTGTATGAGTTGTCGCTCGTCGACGAATGTTGCACATGGGCGCGACGCGCGCTCGACACCGTCGCCACTACGCATCATGGCTCGCGATCAACCCGCCATTTGCGGGTGCGGATGCAATTGCAGGCGGGGCTCGCAGCGGCGCTCGTCTACGTCAACGGACCCAATCGGGAAACGCTCGGCATCTGGTCGGAGATTCTGGCCTCTGCGATCGCACTGGGCGACCATGCATTCGAAGCGCGTGCTTTGTGGGGCATGTGGAACGCGAGTCAGTCTTCGGGCGCTGCGAGCACTGCGTTGGCGTTCGCGCGCCGCTTTGCTCTGCTCGCATCCGAGGTGGGCGACACGAGCGGGACGATCCTCGCCTATCGGCTGCAGGGAATCGCCTTCCACTACACCGGCGCGCAACAGCAGGCGCGTGCGTCGCTCGAAAAATTGTTGCTGCACGTCGCGGACCTGCAGCACGGGCTGCCGCTCGGTCAGTCGGTCGATCAGCGTGTTGTCGGCCATGCAACCCTTGCGCGCGTGCTTTGGCTTCAAGGTGCACGCGATCAGGCGCTCGAACTGGCGGAACGCAGCCTGATTGCCGCGCGCGATCAGCAGCAGGCTATCGTCACGTGCTATGTGCTGGTCGAGGCGCTCGTTCCGTTGCTGTTGCTGTCGGGTAAGGCCGAACGTGCGGCGCAGGCGATCGCGTTGTTGCGCGAGGTGTCCGAGCGCGGCGGCCTAAGTGTTTCGCAGGCGTGTTGCAGGTGCTTCGACGAATATCTGCAGTCAATGCATGATTCGAATGCCGGACGCCTGCCGGCTTTTCGCGCCGCGCTGGATGAGTTGGAGGCATTGGAATTCGGCGCTCCACGCGCGATGCTGATCGGCCAATACAGCCTGGCGCTCGGCCGCGAGGGGCGGCGAGAAGAGAGCATTGCCACGGTCATGGCTGCGTTGGTGCGGTGCGACGAAACAGGTGATCACTGGTATGTCGCAGAACTCAGGCGCATCCACGGGCAGTTGCTGTTGATGGGGCAAGCGGGCGTGCCAGTTGCCGACACGCTGGTACGGGACGCAGAAGCCTGTCTGATCGCGGCACTCGACGACTCGCTAGTGCAGGGTTGCCGTTCGTTTCAACTGCGCGCGGCGACGAGCCTCGGTGGTCTTTGGCACGCGCATGGCCGAAGCACGGAAGCTGTGCAACTATTGCGATCCGCTTGCGCGGGAATCAGTGAGGGCATCGAATTCGAAGACTACCGGGCGGCTACCGATCTGCTGCGGGGCATTATCGATTCAAGCGAACAGAACGGTCCCGGCGAGCTGCGTTCAACCGGAGGGACAATGCCTTTGGTCGAATTGGCCGACTTTTCGCCGCTACGCAAGCTCAAGACACGCAGCTAGGCGATAGTCACAGGTGCAACATTCTCTGTTGCGTGACGGTGTCGATCAGGTCGGGCCGGTCTAGCTGCTCGACCCACCAACGCAATGCCTTCTCGGTTTCATTGCCGCGCCACGCGAGGAAAAAATGCGTGACGTCACGCATGCCGACCACCTCCTTTTGCACCAGTTCGCCACGGCATAACGGCTCCGCGGCGAGACATTCTGGAATCGTGCCGACGCCGAATCCTTTGATCTGGGCGGCGAGCTTCGCTTCAAGCGTCGGAACTATCAACACTTCCTGCTTGGCTTCGAGTGCGATTGCACGCGGCGCGAGTTTGCGCGACGTATCGCCTATCGCCACTGCGCGATAGGGCGCGACCTGGTCGAGTGTCAACGGACCTGGCACGGAAGCGAGCGGATGGCCTGGCGCCGCCACGAACACATGGCGCAGTGAGCCGATTGGCTTCGCGACCAGGTCGCAGATTAAGGCGAGCATCCACGATTTAGTCGTTTCGAGCCAGGTTCCACTGGCTCCGAGCCAGCTCCCTTAAGTTGTTTTCAGGCTTTATTCAGGACATTCTGTCGTCGCTGCCATAACGTTAGAGGATCGGCATACCCGCGTTGGGATCGCTTCCCGTCAACGGTTTTTCAGTTTTTCAAGGACGCTGCCGGGATTCTTCAGCGCCCGGCCGATCTTCGTTTACCGTGAAGGAGTCAAGCATGGCCAGCAATACGATTGCCGATTACCTCGCAGCCACTCTCGCTGCGGCGGGCGTCGAACGGATCTGGGGTGTGACTGGCGACAGTCTGAACGGACTCGCCTACAGCCTCGACCAGATCGGCTCGATTCGCTGGATGCATACCCGCCACGAAGAAGCCGCCGCTTTCGCCGCAGGCGCCGATGCTGCGTCGACTGGCCAGCTCGCGGTGTGCGCGGGAAGTTGCGGTCCAGGCAACCTGCATCTGATAAACGGTTTGTTCGACTGCCACCGCAGTCACCAGCCGGTGCTGGCCATCGCGGCGCACATTCCGTCCTCGGAAATTGGGCTCGGTTATTTTCAGGAAACGCATCCGCAGGAGCTCTTTAAAGAATGCAGTCACTATGTCGAGCTAGTGTCGTCCGCGGCCCAGCTGCCACGAGTGCTGGCGCGGGCGATGCGCACCGCGATAGAGGAGCGCGGCGTCGCGGTGATCGTGTTGCCGGGCGACGTTGCGTTGAGCGACGGGCCGGCAGAAGCAGTTTCGTGGACGCAAAGCGCACCGCCGGGAATCCTACCCGCTGAAGCGGACCTCGATCGTCTCGCGCATATGCTGAACGTATCCGACGCGGTCACGATCATGTGCGGCAGTGGCGTTCAGGGTGCTCACGACGAAGTGGTGGCGCTTGCCGACACCCTCGGTGCACCTATAGTCCACGCGTTGCGCGGCAAGCAGTTCATCGAGTACGACAATCCATACGACGTCGGCATGACGGGGCTGATCGGCTTCAGCTCGGGCTATCACGCGATGACGTCGTGCGACACCTTATTGCTGCTTGGCTGCGACTTTCCGTACCGGCCGTTCTATCCGGCAGATGCGAAGATCATTCAGGTCGACTGGAAGGGTTCGCAACTCGGCCACCGCGCGCCACTTGCGCTCGGACTGGTGGGCACCGTGAAGGAGACGGTTGCCGCGACGCTGCCGAAACTGCAGCGCAAGACGGACCGTGGGTTCATCGACAATGCACGCAAGCACTATCTGTCGGCTCGCAAGGGCTTGGACGATCTGGCAACGCCGGCCGCTCCGGGCCGCCCAATCTATCCGCAGTATCTGGCAAGGATGATCGACGAGGCTGCCAGTGACGACGCTATTTTCACCGCGGATGTCGGTACGCCGACCATCTGGTCGGCACGCTATCTGACGATGAATGGCAAGCGCCAGTTGCACGGCTCGTTCAATCATGGATCCATGGCCAACGCGATGCCGCAGGCTCTGGGTGCTCAGGGCGCACATCCAGGACGGCAAGTCGTTTCGCTATCGGGTGACGGCGGACTTTCGATGCTGCTGGGCGATCTGCTCACGGCTCGTCAACTCGACCTGCCGATCAAGGTCGTGGTGTTCAACAACAGTCTGCTCGGTTTTGTCTCGATGGAATTAAAGGCGGGGGGCTACCTCGATACGAATGTCGACCTCGCCAGAACCGATTTCGCAGCGATCGCGAAGGGGGCTGGCATCTTCAGCATCCGCGTCGAAGAGTCGGAAGACGTAGCCGCCGCGCTTAAGCAGGCGTTCGACCATCCCGGCCCGGCGCTAGTCGACGTCGTCGTGTCGAAGCACGAACTTGCGATGCCTCCTGCTGTTGAACTCGCCCAGGCGAAGGGCTTCAGCCTTTACATGATGCGCGCAATTCTCAACGGTCGCGGCGACGAGATCGTCGAACTGGCGCGCACCAACTTACGCTGAGCCGCTCACGGATGAAGACGGACTGTCGAGGCGCTCGAAGGCAAGCTGCGGACACTTTCGGGCGCTGTTCGCACACGGTGCAGCCATCGCATCGACTAGCAGGTGCATGAGCAACAACGTGCGTATCTGCAAAACCCGTCATCCCACATGTCGCAGACTAACCATTCTTTCTATGGAGGCGTTCGCATGGTCTGGAAGGCTGCGCGCCCGCACCTCGTTGCACGTTGAGCGGATGATGAGAACCCTATGACCCAGCACGCGGACGCCACCAGCACCGCCTTGCCTCGATGGCGCATTGAGCTGAAAACTTACTGGGCGGACGATGGCCCGCGTTTTCGGCACATCGCCAAGGTCGCGATCGCGGTGACGCTCGCGATGGGCCTGTGCATGCGCCTCGAGCTGCGCACGCCGGCGATAGCAATGGTCTCCTGCGTAATCGTGATGATGCACCAGCAAAGCGGCATGGTGATCGCGCGCGGCTTCTATCGCGGACTCGGCATGGTGTGCGGCAGTTTCGCCGGACTGTTGCTGATCACCTTTTTCCCCCAACAGCCGTTGCTCTTTCTAGTCGCCTTGGCGGGGTGGATCGGGGTGTGTGTGTTCGGCGCCTCGTACTACCGAAACTTCCAGTCATACGGTTTTGTGCTGACCGGCTACGCCACGGCGATCACTGCGATTCCAGCCTGGTCCAATCCGTATGGCGTCTACGACAATGTCGTGTACACCGTCAGCGAGGTGGTGATCGGTGTTGTGTGTGCCTGTGTGATCAGTGCGGTGGTGTTCCCGCGATCCGTCGCGCCCGAGTTGTATGCATCGAGCCGCAAGAACTTCACGAACCTGCTGAACGCAATGCACGCAATGCTTGATCGTACCGCCGGCGTAGCGGACTTCGACACTTTTCTCGCTTTGATCCGGGAACGCGTGGGTGTGGAAAGTCTCCGCAGTGGAGCGGTGTTCGAAGACCCGTCGATACGTTTGCACAATCATGTCTACCTCGATCTCGACCGCAGCTTTCTCGACACCGTCACGTGGATTCATGCGCTGCATCAGCTGAAGGCGCGAATCGCCACCGAGGCCGATCCACGTGCGCTGGCCGCCGCCGATGAATTGTTCGGTGACCTGCTTGCTATCGTGCCGCACGAAGAGCAATCGAAGCTGGTCTCGGTAGAACAGGTCGAAACTCTGCTGCATCGTCTGGACGATCTCGAGCAGGCGTTGCCGGCGCATCTGGGGCGCCTGTTGCAGTCGCTAACGGACCTTTCGGCACATCAGCGACAGTTCGTCACTACGACAGGTGCGGCGCTGTTCTTTTCAATCACCGATCTGCGACTCGTGTGCCGCAGCTACCTCGAGGCGCGCACGGTAGGGCGGTTGCCGTGGCCGCAGTCGGTGCTTCAGGCGATCAGCCGGATCGGCAGAACGCGGGCCACGGCCAACCGGATGGCCGCGACGATTGCCGGCGCGCGAGCGGCGGCGGCCGTCCTCGTCGTCGGCGCTGCGTGGATTGCGTCGGGTTGGGTCGGTGGCGCCACCGCGATCGTAGCGGTGGCGATTACGAGTGCGCTATTCGCGCTCGCACCAAATCCCGCGGTCGCAAGCTGGCAGATTTTCGCCGGCTGTCTGAGCGGCTGGGTAGTCGGTTTCGCGTTCAATTTCTTTATTTTGCCGCGTATCGGTACCTTCGAATTGCTGGCCGCGACGATTGCGATCGCCGTGATGGTGGGCAGCTATCTGAACACGTTCGCGCAGACGGCGATCCTCGGCCTCGGCTTCAGCATCTATTTCTGCTTCATTGTCAGTATCACGAATCCAACGGTCTACAACCCCGATGCCTATCTGGACACGGGCTTTGCGTTGCTGTGCGGGATCGCAGTGGCGGCAATCGCGTTCTCGGTTCTGGCGCCTCGCGCGGGCGAATGGATCTCGGCACAGTACATGAAACAGATTCGCGGACTGATCACGCACGATGCCCGTGACGGCGAGCTTGACGATCTGCTCTACACATTTGAATTGAGCCTGCGGGATTTCATTCTGCAGGTGGCGTCGGCACCCGTCGATGCGAGCGTGAATCGCGATCATCTGATCGGCTGGGCCTTCGCCGCGCTGGAGATCGGCCGGTCGATGATTCAGACGCGCATGGACACCGAGGCGCTCGGCGCGGCCCTGCCGACTGACTGGCCGGCAGAGCAGGACGCCTGGCTGGCCGCGCTCGCACAAGTCTTCGCAGCCGCTACACCGCAGGCCGCCGAAGATGCACTGGCAGCGACGCGACGCGCCCTGGACTTTCTTCCGCTAGGCGAAAACATTGCGGTGGACGCCATGACACTTTCGCGTTACCGGATGCGGGCGCTGCTGCATTTCACCGAACTGACGCTGCGGGATGATACCTGGGTGCTCTGGCAGACTGCGGAGGCACGCTCATGAGGTCGGCTTGCCTGTCGCCGGCTGCCGCGCTGGCCTGTGCGTTGCTGCTCTCCGCCTGCATTACCGGCGGAGGGATTCACACGCAAGAATCGATGATCGATCCGGGGTCGCTCGATCCGGGTGCGGCGCTGCGCGCCACGCAAGTCGATGCGAAGTGGCCGGCGGGCGGCTGGTGGCGTCAATGGAACGATCCACAACTTGACGCGCTCGTGGAGGACGCCACGGCAGGAAGCCCGGGTCTGCGCGCGGTCGAGAAGCGGATTGACGCGGCGCGTTTTCAGGCACAGGTCGCCGGTGCGGCCGAGTTGCCGCAACTCGACGCAGGCGGCAGCTTCGAGCGTCGTCGCTACGCTCGCTACACGACTCCGGCGCCGCCGGGCGGCACGACGGTCTGGAGCAACAGCATCCAGGCGGACCTTTCCTATGACCTCGATCTGTGGGGCAAGGCGCGCGCAATACGCGAGGGTGCGTTGGCCAATGTGCGGGCGGTGGCCGCAGATGCCCGTTTCGCGCAGGTCGAATTGCAGACCGCCGTGGTCCGCAGCTACGTTCTGCTGTCGCTCCAGTACGCTCTACTCGACGTTTATCGTGCGGTCCAAACGGAACAGCAGCGCACTCTGGACATCGCGACGCGCCGCTGGCGCGCGGGAGTCGGCAGCCGGCTGGAGGTCAGCCAGGCGCAGACTCAGCTCGAAATAAGTGCGACACGAGTGCAGCAGGCGCAGCAGCAGCTTGCGCTGGCGCGCATCAGTCTTGCCGGTCTCACAGGCAAGGGGCCGGGCTTTGGCGACACGCTACGCCGCCCCAGCCTCGCCCTGAACGTTCCAGTGACCTTGCCGGCGTCGCTGCCGGCCGAACTGATCGGACATCGGGCAGACGTGGTGGCGGACCGCTGGCGCGTGCTCGAGGCGGACAAAGGCATCGACGCCGCCCACGCCGATTTCTATCCGGACATCAATCTGCTCGCGACTGCATCGCTGGGTTCGGCGGCCACCCTCGGCGGCTTCTTCAATTTTATTAATAGCGACGGCATGGGCCATGGCGTGGGCGCGGCGATCTCGCTGCCGATCTTCGATGGCGGACGGCGGCGCGGCCACTATGGCGTCGCGGTGGCGTCGCGGGACGCCGCGGTGGATGCCTACAACCAGAGTGTGGTGAACGCGGTGCAGGGCGTTGCTGTGCAGGTCGTGTCGCTGCGATCGCTCGAACAGCAGCAGCAGTCGGTGCAGAGCACGCTCGATTCGGCGCGCAAATCATTCCAGCTCGCCGATACCGGTTATCGCAGCGGCATCACGGAATTCCTGAACGTGCTGGCGGCACAGAACGAGCAGTTGCAGCAGCAAGAAAGCCTTGCGACGGTTCAGGCCAGACGGCTCGACGCGTGGGCGCTGCTGATGAAAGAGCTGGGCGGCGGGTTCGACGCGACGCCGCCCGGCCCTGCGCCGGAAGGAGTGGCCGATGCCGGGAGAAATTGACCTCTTTTCATTGCTCGTGCCCGGTTTATTGCCGATTCTGGCGGGTTCCGTGCTCTTTTTCGTTGTCCTCGATCTCGTGCTCGCGAGGCTTGGCTTCTATCGCTACACATGGCACCCGAGTCTGTTCCGGGTCGCACTTTTTGCCGCACTGTTCAGCGGTGTTTCGCTGCTGCTGTGGAAATGAACTGCGCCGGCCACTTGTTTCCATGAACCTACTGACCGTTCCCGATTACGCCAGGCCATCACGATGAAAACGCAATCTATCCTGCGCGCAGCTTTTACGCTTACGCTTCTCGCCGTGTCGGTCATTCTGGTCCGGATGCTGTGGCTCGACTATATGTTCTCGCCATGGACGCGCGACGGCCGGGTCCGCGCACAGGTCGTACAGGTCGCCACCGACGTGTCGGGGCTGGTCAGCGAGGTACGGGTCAAGGATAACCAGTTAGTGCGCAAAGGCGACGTTCTGTTCGTGCTCGACCCGGCGCGCTTTCACTACGCGGTTGCACAGGCCGACGCCGATCTACTGCGCGCGCAGGCGCAAATGGCTCAGGCCAAGGCCCGGATGGCGGCGAGCGAATCCAGTTTGGCGATGAAGCGCGCTCAGGCGGCGCGACGAGCCAACCTGGCCGGCGACGTGATCTCTGACGAAACGCGGCTGGATTCGGCGTCGGTCGCCAAACAGTCTGCATCCGACTACTCCGCCGACGCGGCCGCTTACGGCGCGGCCCAAGCCGCGGTCAAAGCCGCCGTGGTGGCGCAGCAGACCGCGGTGCTGAATCTGAGCCGCAGCGAAGTGCGCGCACCGTCTGACGGCTTCATCACCAACCTGAACTTGTATGCCGGCGATTTCGCGTCGGCCGGCACCGCGCGCATGGCATTGATCGACTCGCATTCGTTCTGGGTCTACGGCTACTTCGAAGAAACGAAACTGCCCAATGTGCATTTAGGCGATCATGCTGTCGTGCGCCTGATGTCAGGCGGTAAGGACATCCAGGGGCATGTCGACAGTCTGGCCAGCGGGATCGCCGACCGTGACAACCCCACGAGCAGTGGCGATCTGCTAGCGGACGTCAACCCGATTTTTACATGGGTGCGGCTTGCCCAGCGAGTGCCGGTGCGAATTCACCTCGACGAGATTCCCGTGGGCATCAGGCTCGCGATGGGTATGACCTGCACGGTCACACTTCGGCCGCGCTCCGGCACTTGAGTCAGACGCGTGGCTCACACTTGCCGCACGACGCGCCGAACCCGCTCGCAATCGTGCGAATTTAAAAGAATCCTGGGTGCGATGGCGACACAGTATTGGTCAGCGTGACGCTGGCGGCAGCCGCACGCAAGCGGGTGCCGTGCCACCAAAAAACTTTAATCAACCCATCTTCTGGAGAAGATCATCATGAACGCCAAGTGGATATTTGCACTCTTGACGGCGTCGGCGTTTTGCGCAGTGTGCCAGCCGGCCAACGCACAAGTTGCTGGTGCGCAGCCGATCGGCATCAGTGTGGAGCAGGCGCAACTTGTTATTGAAGGCTGGAGTGTCAAGAAGAGCCTGATCGGGAAGAACATTTATAACGACAGCGGTGACAAGGTCGGCGTCCTGCATGACATCATCATCGCGCCGGACAACGCTGTCTCGTTCGGGATCGTTGCGGCTCACCAGTTCCTCGGCGTGTCGCAGCACGACGTGGCGATCCCGATGTCGCAGCTGGATTATGTCGATGGCAAGCTCGTATGGGCGGGCGCTACACGAGATGTTGTCAAGGCGCTGCCCGTGTTCCAGTATTCGAAAGTTCGCACGGTCCCGATCGCCCGTCAGGACTACGGCCACCACTGATCGATGAGCATGAAACGGCGGCCCGGTAGGGTCGCCGTCTGCGAAAATTTGGAATGTTTAAGGAAAAATAAGTACCGCCCTGGACACGGACTCGCGCATGATGCCATTCAGATAGCAAGCTATCGGTCGCCGGTAGGTCTGAATGTCATCCACCTTGACAGCCTCGTTGGTTGTCGGGTTGACGGGCAGGCTACCGGTATTCGTCAACGAACGCCCGTGTCGAACGTCATGTCCATGCTTCCATGTTCTGTCGCGCTCCAATGCCGAACGGCGGCTCATTGAACCGGCCGTTATGAAAGCCTACCGCCGCGCTTTCTCCTGGACGCCGGGCGACGTCAGCTTTGCGTCGATACTCGCTTCCGTTATCGCGCTTGTCGTGTTCGCGATCGACGCGCTGACGCCCCTTGATATTGCCGTAGCGGTGTTCTATGTCGTGGTCGTACTGATGGTTGCCTCGACCGGCAATCGTCCTTCGACGGTGAAGGCCACCTGGGGCTGCGTCGTGCTCACGCTCCTTGGCTTTGTGATGTCGCATGACGAAGCCTATTCGAGTGGTGCGATTGCGCGCTGCGCGGTAAGCCTGTTGGCGATCGCCACCACCTCGATGCTCGCTTTGAGAAATTTGGGCATAACTGCGACGTTGCAGGAGCAGGTGGAACTGCTCAATCTCGCCCACGACGCGATCGTCGTCCACGACATGGACGACCGCATCACTTTCTGGAATCATGCGGCCCAGGCGCTGTACGGCTGGACGGCGCAGCAGGCGATCGGACAGTCGCTGCAACAGATGACGCAAACGTCTTTTCCGGTTCCGTACGAACAGGTTCGCGCCGAGCTTTTGCACTCTGGTAGCTGGCATGGCGAGTTGCGTCGCGTGCGACGGGACGGCAGCGTCGTCGTGATTTCCAGCCGTGCCGCGCTGTGGCGCGATGCCAAGGGCATTCCGCGTGCCGTGCTCGCAACCAACAACGACATTACCGGACGCAAGCAGGCCGAGCAGGCGCTTGAACGCAGCGAAGCCTTCCTGCGCGATGCCGAACGTCTGAGTTGCACGGGTAGTGTAGCCGTGCGCTTTCCCGACGTGGAGATGTGGTGGTCCGACGAGGTTTACCGCATTTTCGAATATTCGCGCGATAGCTTGCCGTCCGCCGAAGCCATTTTTTCACGCACCCACCCGGACGATCTCGCGCGCGTGCGTGGCGTCTTTGAACAGGCGGCTGGCGGCAAATTGCTACTCGATATCGAGCACCGGCTTGTCATGCCCGATGGCAAGGTGAAACATGTGCACTTCGTCGCCCGTCTCGCATCAACAGACTCCGGGAGCACCGAGTATGTCGGCGCACTGATGGATATTACAGAGACAAGGCGAGCTCAGGAGGCGCTTGCGCGGTCGAGTGACGAACTCGCTCACGTCACGCGGATCACCTTGCTCGGCGAGTTGGCCGCATCCATCGCGCACGAAGTGACACAGCCGATCGCGGCGATCGTCACGTGCGGCGGCGCGGCCTTGCGTTGGCTGAACCGGCCCACGCCGGCCATCGACGAAGCGGTGCAGTCGGTCGCGCAGATGATTCGTGATGCGAAACGCGCCGACGAAGTGATCCAGCGCATCCGTTCGATGGCAAAAAAGCGTGAACGTCTGCCGGTCATCGTGGACCTGAATGGCATAGTCAGAGAGTCGGTGGAACTGGTGCGGCGTGAACTCGAGCGTCATCGCATCGAGTTGCAACTGGACTTCGCGGTGCCACCGCTGACGGCATGCTGCGATCGGGTTCAACTGCAGCAGGTTCTGGTCAACCTTGTCATGAACAGCGTCCAGGCCATGACGGATGTCACCGGGCCACGCAAGTTGCGGATTGCTACGCGCCGCTCCGACGAAGGGCAAGCTCTGGTGATCGTGCAGGATTCGGGCACGGGCATCAGCAAAGAAAACGCGGAACGTTTGTTCAACACGTTCTTCACCACGAAGGCTGATGGCATGGGAATGGGATTGTCGATCTGCCGCTCGATTGTCGAAGCGCACGGCGGCCGTATCTGGGCCGAGTCGCCGCCAACCGGCGGCGCGGTACTGCAGTTCGTCCTACCTGTCGATGAAGGGAATTGTCATGAGTAGTCAATCGCACGACGAGGCGAACACGGACGCGAGCGGCGCGATGGTGTATGTGGTGGACGACGATGAGTCTATGCGCGTCGCCGTCAGCAACCTGCTGCGCTCGGTGGGCCTCAGTGTCGAAACTTTCGGTTCGGCGCAGGAATTCCTGGCGTTCGACATGCCGGAAGTGCCGAGCTGTCTGATCCTGGACGTCCGCCTCAAAGGACAAAGCGGGCTCGCGGTACAGGAGCAGATGCTGGCGAGCCAACTGGGACTACCCATCGTGTTCATGACCGCGCACGGCGATATCGCGATGTCGGTCAAGGCAATGAAGGCCGGCGCCAAGGACTTTCTCGCCAAACCGTTTCGCGATCAGGACATGCTGGATGCTGTCGAGCATGCATTGGCGAGTGACGAGGAGCGCCTTTTGACCAGCCGCTCCGTCGCAGACCTCCGCCGTTGCTATGAATCGCTGACGGCGCGCGAACGTGAAGTCATGGCCTTTGTCGCTGCTGGTCTGATGAACAAACAGATTGCGGGCGAACTGAATTTGAGCGAAATCACCGTCAAGATTCATCGGGGTCAGGCTATGCGCAAAATGGGCGCACGATCGCTCGCCGACTTCGTGCTCAAGGCAGAAGCGCTCGGTATCAATGCGCCACAAGGCGTGCCTAATCCGCCACGTGGCACGCGCAGCTGATCACACGTCAGGCCATGGCTCAGGCGCGCGATTGAACCCCTCGCGGCTATAGACTCATACGCGGGTATAGAAAGTTCACCGCTTCTGCTTCCAGAAGTACTGCAGTTCCTCACCATTCCGATTCGCTCCGGTGCCCCTCTCCGCAGGGCACCGCGTAGCGTTGCGCGCGCGGTTTTCTAGCGATTAAACCTGAATATGAAACGGCTCAACCATTGGACGTTTCAGGCAACCGTATGTAGGTCTGGTTCGACGCACTGTCGTGCGATACCTTGGAGTCAATGCAGCGGCACTTTTACCGCCACTCTCTCACCACTTAATGGGATGACCGGATCATGATCAGCTCGTCGACGTTTGCCGAACCCGCAATGGATGTTGTCCGCAAGAGTCGGGTGAGCCGGATCGGCATGGAACATCAATGGCGTTGTCCCAGCGATAAAAACAGTCAGGCGCGCGAGCGCGGCAATATTCTCGTGACGCGCTGGAATCGCAACGATTCCAAACCACTGGAGGTCGTCAACTCGGGCAGTGCTGCACATCACTGCATTGCAATGAATCTCAAGTGCACTTCGCTAACGTTCTCCCACGGCGGCAACACGATTGTGCGCGGCAGGCTGACAGCGGGCGCGGTGCAGATCACCGCGCCGGGCGTCGCCTGCAGCGCCGTGTTCGAATCGCCGGCCGATGTATTGCACCTGTTCGCTTCGCAGCAGGTTTTGGGCGAATGTTTCGAAGACATGTTCGGCCGGCCGCACGCAGGGGAGATTCGTCTCGATGATCCGAAGCTGGTGCGCGATCCTGCGCTCGAGCGTCTCGGACAGGCTCTAGCCGTTGCTCAATCCGACGACGCGGCGCTCGGCAAGGTTTTCACCGACAGCGTGAGTCTTGCCATCGTTTCGCGCGTGATTGCCCGGCATTTCACCGTGACCGGACGCCAGACGCGTGAGGCGAGCGCACTGCAGCCGTGGCGCCTCAGCCGCGTGATCGAGTTCGTCGACGAGCACTTGTCCAAATCGATCGGACTCGCGGATATCGCTAACAGTGCGGGGCTCACGCGCATGCATTTCGCTTCGCAGTTTCGTCGTGCGACGGGCATGCGCCCTCATGAATACCTGCTGCGTCGCCGGATCGAGCATGCACAACATCTGTTGCGCGAGTCGAAACATAACGTGCTAGATGTCGCGCTGAGTTGTGGCTTCCGTTCACAGGCTCACTTTACGACGGTGTTCAAGCGCATCGTCGGCGACACACCCTATTGCTGGAGGATGAAAGAAAATGTCGATCGGTAAGCAGATTCAAGTATTTCTGGAAGTCAGCGAATTGTTTTTTCGGCAGTCCGTTGCCGAGGTGATGAACGACGGATGGCCGTTGGTCGGAGCAGCAAGCGGGGCACCCGCCACGCAGATGTTGGCGATGGGTACGCTGCTGGCATTTGGCGGGGTCACCTTCTCAGCGAGTAGCGGAAATGGTGTTGAAGACGGCGTCGTGATGCCGGCGAACCGGCAGGACGCGATCTGAGCGCGAATGGGTGGAAGGAAGACGCAACGGCGTCGGAAAGTTTCGGGCTAGCCCGTGTTTGTTTCCAATGTACTGATCTGATACAGGAGTGCAATCATGCTGACGAGAGCGAATATTACTGATCCGTGGCTGCAGACCCTTGGGTCGTTGTCCGTCCTCTCGGGCGACGTGGATTCCGGTGCGGTCGACGCCGCCGAGTTGGCAGCGCGCGCTCGTCGCAAAAACACGCACTTGCCTGTGATGGGTGAACGCTTTGATGTTCAGGTACATGTGATTGACCGGCCGACACAGTCGACTGCCACGGTGGTGTGGCGAGATTCGACGCATTGCTCCTATGGGGATCAGGTTTGGCACGCTACCCGCGCACGCGCGGCGGGAGTGTGTGCGATGAGCGGCCATGCTATCTGGCCGGGTGACGCCATCTACCGGCCGAGACCCTGTCGGCCTGCACCGCTCAATGCTGGGGCGATGATCTTGCGAAACGTGGTGAATGAGGCCATTTCGGTTTGAGAGGAACGGATACTCGCCGTACAGCCGGAGCGGGTGCCAAGTTCGATACCGCTGTTGTTCGAGAAAACGCAAACAACGGCGCGAACCTTTAAAAAGGCGCAATTCTCGTTGCGCCTTTTCCATTTATTGCCGGCTAACCCGTTCAGGTTTGGGAGCCAATACCTTCATCGCCTGGCTGGCAAATAACAAATAAGGATTTCCGCTTGGGTACCCAGAGCAGGATTGTGTATTCCCACGCAGGACGGCCACTGGATCAACCTCTAAATCGCCCTCCAACTATCGCCTTCAGGAAACGCCAAGTCGCTGCTGATCGAAAAGCATCGGGACGTAGCCCATCAGGTTCACCGGCGTTGGCTTGTGCTTTGCGGTTCATCTGGTTGGCGAGAGGCTCACTGCTTCTCGCCATCAGTTCACTACCAGCGATGTGCGCCGAAGAACCCTGCAACAAGCAAAAACGCTGCCCCATAGAGGAGCAGCGTAAGCGGAATGCCCGGGAGAACAGAGCAGGCGCGCTCAGTGCTCACTCTCCCGCATGGGAATGACCCACCACCTTGCCGCGAAAAATATAGTACTGGTACAAGTTATACCCAATCATCACCGGAAAAAGCAACCCGATTCCGATCAACATGAACACCAGTGTCGATGTGTCCGAAGCGGCCTCGACGATGCCAAGTTTGCCAGGCACGAAGTCCGGGAAGAGGCTGACAGCCAGTCCCACGAACGACAGCACGAACAAGGCAACTGACGCGCGAAACGGGCCATTCGAGCTTCCCAGATACAGCGACGCCATGATGTAGGCAAACGCTGAGGCAGCAGCAAGGCCGAGAGCGATCAATAGGTGAAACACACCCGGTTGCGTCCAGCGATCATGCCCGACCTCGCTGATGAACCATGTCGCTGCAGTCAGCGCCACGGCCGCGGCCACAGTGACAAAACCGCTCAGCAGGGCAAGCCGCCGTGCCCATTGTTCGATTGTTCCGACCGTCTTCTTGACGAGATAGGTCGAACCGAGCAGCGAATAGCCCGCCACGACACCGACTGCGGAAACTGCAATGAACACACCGCTGAGAGCGCCGGGAATCAAACCCGTGATCACCTTGCCGAGTATCACACCCTGAGCACCGGCGGCGACGAGGCTACCGATGCCGAACACTTTGTCCCACAGAGGGCCACGCGACGCGCTATGACGGAATTCAATGGAGGCGCCACGCATGATCAACCCGGCAATTAATAACATGACCGGTAAATACAGATCCTCCAGAAGCATCGCGTAGGCGGCAGGGAAAGCCCCAAATAAAGCGCCGCCGAGTACGACGAGCCAGGTTTCGTTGGCGTCCCAGACGTGCCCGATTGTCTGCACCATGACGTCGTGATCTTCGCGCCGTTTGCGCAACAGGCTGAGTATGCCGATGCCGAGATCGAAACCGTCGGTGACCACGTAGAACACCAGCATCAGGCCAATCAGGCCGAACCAGGTAATGGCGAGCATCGTGTGAGTGGAGTTGTCCATGAGCGTTCCCTCCATCGGGGACAATTCAATAGTTGGTGACTTTGGTGTTGGCTTCTGCCGCAACGGCCGTGGGCGGATTCAACGTGAGGTCGGGCCCGGCGCGTAGCCAGTTACGCGCAAGTACGAAGAAGGTGCCCAACAGCACAAGATAGAAGCAGAAGAACATCGCCATGCTCAGCGTGACCGATGAAGCGTCCACGGCCGACACCGCGTCTTTCGTGCGCAGCAGGCCGTAAACTACCCACGGCTGACGCCCCACCTCGCGAACAATCCAGCCAGCTTCGACCGCCACATAGGGCAGCGGAATACACAGCACCCATGCAACAAGCAGCTTGCGTTGCGCGAGCAGTCGGTCGAGTTTGCCTCGAGTTTTGCGCAGGACGTAAGCGGTCCAGATGACCAACGCCACGAATGCTAATCCAATGCCTGCCATCAGGCGGAACGCGTAATAGAGCACGGGCAGTGCGGGAGGTTGGTCGGCGGGGGCGAAATCCTTGAGGCCTTTCACTTCGCCGTCGAGCGTATGGGTGGCGAGAATGCTCAACATGCCAGGCACTTCAAGCGACCAGTCGTTGCGCTGTTCCTTCTGGTTCGGCCACGCGAGCAGCGACCACGAGGCGGCGGTGCCCGGCTTATTGGTGGTCCAATGTCCTTCGATCGCGGCGCCTTTGGCGGGCTGCATCGCGAACACGCTGCCGCCGCTCGAATCGCCTAGCCAGATCTGAATCGGAGCGGCGAAGGCAAGCACCACGAATGCAATCTTGAATGACTGTACGAAGAATTCCGGGTTGCGTCGCCGGAACAGATTCCATGCGGAAATGCCGGCGATCACGAACATACCGGTCTCGATCGCCGCTACCCACATGTGCGTGACGCCCCATACCATGTCCGGGTTGAAGATCGCCGCAACATAGTCTGTCACTACGATCCGGCCGTTCTTCACCGTCACCCCAGCCGGGGTTTGCATCCATGAATTGGCGACCATGATCCAGAATGCGGAGATGCTCGAACCCAACGCGACCATTGAGGTCGCAAACAGATGCACGCCGCGCGGCACGCGACCCCAGCCGAGAACCATGATACCGATAAAGCCTGCTTCGAGCATGAAGGCCATCGCGCCTTCGAAGCCAAGAATGTTGCCGAAGAACTGTCCGCTGTAGCGCGAAAAGCCGGCCCAGTTGGTGCCGAACTGAAACTCCATGGGAATGCCGCTGACCACGCCCACGGCAAAATTCAGGACCAGTAGCCTGCTCCAGAAACGCGCGTGCCGGTAATAGCCGACATTGCCGGTTCGCAGCCACAGTACTTCGATCAGCACAAGAAACGCGGACAGACTGATGGTCAGAATCGGCCACATGATGTGAAAGATGGCCGTCATCGCGAACTGTGCACGAGATAGATCCAGGATGTCACTGAGATGCATGCTGTGCTCCAGATGTCGCGGCAATAGCAGCCTGGTGACTCGACTCGTCGCCCGCCGACGCAGCAGACACAATCTTGACCGGCACGGATTTGTAGGAGGGTGTACGACTTTTTTGATCGAACGCATAGAGCGGAACGAGCGGATTCACTTCCGGGTAATACGCGCCACAGCAACCGTCCGGCAGCACATATTCGATTAGCTTGAAATTGCGAATCACCCGTTCGATGCCGTCGGTCGACAACGCATACACGTCCACGCGATCGCCCGCATGCAAGTTCCGCTTCTGCAATTCATGCGAATTCAGAAAGATGACGTCACGTTGGCCGAACACGCCGCGGTAGCGATCCGAATGGGAGTAGAGCGTCGTGTTGTATTGATCGTGGCTGCGCATAGTCGTGAGCCAGAGTGCCTGAGGATCGCTTTGAACGGGATCTTCGTCGAGCCCTTTGAAAACGAGGAAATTGGCGCGGCCCGTTTTCGTGGCCCACACACGTTCCCGCGCGCTCGAGGCCAGGTGGAATCCGCCCGGCACACGAATGCGTTCGTTGTACGCCTGGAAAATCGGGTAGACCATTTCGATCTTGTCGCGTATGCGGTCGTAGCTCGCGACCAGATGCTCCCACTCGACGTGCGACCCGGAGCCCAGCGTCGCACGAGCTATCCCCGCGACAATTGCCGGTTCGCTCTTCAGATGTGGCGAGGCGGGCTCGTTGCGACCGCCCGAAGCATGCACCATCGACATCGAATCCTCGACGGTGATCGACTGCGGTCCGTCTGCCTGGATGTCGATTTCGGTGCGACCGAGACACGGCAGAATTAGCGCCTCCTTCCCGTGCACCAGGTGGCTGCGATTAAGTTTGGTGGCAATGTGGACGGTCAGCTCGAGCTGACGCATCGCCGCCTGCACGCGGACCCAATCCGGCACCGCAGCGGCGAAATTACCTCCCAACGCGACAAACACTTTGGCGTGGCCGTTCATCATGGAATCGATTGCGGCGATCACGTCGTGACCGTGCTCTGCGGGCGCCCGGAATCCGAAGGCGCGCTCGATCCCGTCGAGCAATGCCGGCGATGGCTTTTCCGTGATGCCGACCGTGCGGTTGCCTTGCACGTTCGAATGTCCGCGTACCGGGCACACGCCCGCGCCGGGACGGCCGATGTTGCCGCGCAACAGTGCCAGATTGGCGACCTGCTGGACAGTCTCGGTGCCGCGATGGTGTTGAGTCAGTCCCATGCCGTACACGAGTATCACGTTCCTGGCGTTCATGTAGATGTTGGCGGCGTTCTGGATGTCGTCGCGCGACAGGCCACTTTGCTGCACGATTGCATCCCAACTGGTGGCGCGCAAATCGGCAAGCAGGTCATCGATCCCGTGCGTGTGTCCGTCGATAAACTCGATGTCGAGCACGCGGGGTTGATCTGCGCTCAGGGCCGCGTCGTCGGCTTCGATCACCGCTTTCATCATGCCTTTGAGAACCGCGACGTCGCCGCCCACGCGGACCTGGTAGAAAAACGTACTGATCTTCGTGAAGCCCAGCGTGGCCATTTCCAGCGGATTCTGCGGAGACGCGAAGCGTTCCAGTGCGCGTTCGCGGAACGGGTTGAATGACACGATCTTCGCGCCACGTCGCGAAGCGCTATGCAGATCGCTCATCATGCGCGGACTGTTTGTGCCCGGATTCTGGCCGAAGATGAAAAGCGCATCGGCTTCTTCGAAATCTTCCAGTAACACGGTGCCTTTGCCAACACCGATCGATTCGGGCAGGCCGACGCTGGTCGCTTCGTGACACATGTTCGAGCAATCGGGAAAGTTGTTCGAACCGAATTCGCGCACGAAGATCTGGTAGAGAAACGCAGCCTCGTTGGAGGCGCGTCCGGAGGTATAGAAGTCCGCCTGGTTCGGGCTATCAAGCCCTTTCAGATGTCTTGCGATCAGGGCGAAGGCATCGTCCCACTCGATCGGCAAATAGCGATCGGTGGCCTGGTCATAGGCCATCGGATGAGTCAGGCGACCGGCCATTTCAAGATCGTAGTCATCCCAGGCAGTCAGTTCGGAAACGCTGTGCGTCGCGAAGAAATCGGGCGTACAGCGGAAAGCGGTTGCTTCCCATGCCACGGCTTTGGCACCGTTTTCGCAGAACTCGAACGACGAGGTGTGTTTTGCATCGGGCCAGGCGCAACCTGGGCAGTCGAAGCCCTCCGGCTGATTCATCCGCAGTAGTGTCTTCGCCCCCGAAACGGCCACGCCCTGTATCGCGAGTGCGTCTCCGGTCGCTTTCAGTGCGCCCCAGCCGCCGGCTGGCTCGCTGTAGATGCGTATCGTCTTCTCGTCAGCCATGACCGTATCCTGGTGTCTCGTTGAGGAACCCATGGCCGAAGAGTGAACTGATGTCGCGTACGGCGCTTGTCCAAATGCCCGTCGATTTCAGATTCGCACGCTGGATGTCACCCTCTGACGTTCGGGTTGCGGCACAGCAACTCACTCAGTGCATTTTTGAAACCCTGCAGGCGTTCTGAAAAGAACGGTGCAATCCCTCGACGAATAATGGCTTTCAGCTGGCGACGCCACGCGAAGTTAGCGCCGCCGAGCCGTGTTTCTCGCAAGTCACCGCACACCGTCAATTGAGCACGACCGGAGCATCATCATGGGATATCTGGACCAATCGCACCACGACATCGACGCCGGTAATGCGCGTCCCGTGCAGGTCATTGGGCAAACCGACGCAGTCGATCGGCCGCCTCGGACGGCGCTGCTGGACCAACCGGCCGAGCTGATCGGTGCGGGATCGCTCGGTCGCTGGACGCGCCGGATCGTCATCGCAACTGCAGTCTGGTCAGTATTCGAGTTACCGTTCGAAATGTGGATTAGCACGTCCACGCGAGACGCGATCACCTGCGTTGCGGCGAAGCTGTTGTGGGTTGCGCTGGTCGGCTTTGTGCTGGCCGGCAGCCGCGTGGCGCGGGTCGCATACGCATTTCTCTGCACGATCGGTCTGATGGCGGTGGCCTTCAGCCTGCCGCTCGAGTATCGGGTGTTTCCGCTGGGATTCGTTCTGTCTTCGGTGGAGTGCATGTTGAAGGCTACCGCCTTTGTTTGCCTCGTGTCGGCCGGCGTGTATCCCGCCGAGGAATGAACCCGGGAGGGGCGCCCTGGCGGCGCTGAGTGCCGTTCTCCGCTTCCCCCTTTCTTCCCGGATGCCGTCCCGGGCGGTTCAGGCGGCCCGAACTTGGTCCAGCGCCCGCAACGCTCGCGTCATCGCATAGGCGCTGTGGAGGGCGGCTTCGAACGTGGACTCGCGGGCAACGTACCTTTTGTCCACGGCGATCACCCATTGTGTCCCGTCGAATTCGCAGACGAGCCGCCGCTCGGCCATCAGACCGGCCGACCAGCGCGAGATCCTGGCGTCCGCGAGCGCTATTGCGGGCGTGACTTTTTCGATCGCGGCAAATTGATGCGATGTGTCGGTCATGAGTTACCTCCGATGATTCGTTTTTTATCGGCTGGATCAGGAAGAAGAGGCGCTACGTCCAGTACTTCCAGTCGTCGATTTTATGGAAATAGCCATGTGATCCGCGGTTGCGGTGAGAGGTGATTGATCTGACAGTGTCGTGGTCCGGCTGTGCAGCCAAACTCTGCGGATAGGAACTGATGCGCCGACTCGGTGCCGACGGTTGCGCGGCCTGCCGTGGCAGTGGCTGCAACGACTGACGCGAGATCGCCGGGCGCGGCGGCCTGGAAACCTGCGCTAACGACGATGAGGCACCCATATGGTCGGCGTCGATCGCAAACCGCTCGAGTGGCAATTGCGTGTCGCGGTCGGTCTGGGAGAGCGCCTGCATGATGCCGAGAGTGGGCGGGGCACTCGCTGCTCCCCACGCCGTGATCGCCGCGCAGAATGCGGCAGCGGCATAACCATAGGCGGGTCGGTACCAGTGGGCTTTCACGGTGCACATGTTGTGTTCTCCGGACGCGGACCGCGAAGGGTTGCGCAACTAGACTGATGGGGAGGGTTGACGAAGCCAGTATCGTGGTCTGAGCGGGACGAATCTTTCACTGCGGCACGATCGCTTGTCGATTTGCACGTGACTGGCGAACTCGCCGCAATCTCGCTCCGGCGAACCGGAATCGCGTTGGGGTAGGCGGCCAGGCCGCGCGCATGACGGAGTCATACTTTGGTGTGATGCGAACCTGCGCACTTGCCGTCTGGTAAGCACTGGAAGCGGCTACCAGCGCGGCCGCGCTTGATTCGAGAGGGACGCAAGATGCGCAGTGGCGGCGCCGATCGTATCCCAATGGATAATGGTTCCGGAGGATTTTCCCAATTACTATGGTTCTCACGACGCAAGCCACGCTTAGGCTTCGTCGGCGCAACGGGTTAAGCACCAGAACCTGCCCGTCCCGAGAATCAACCAGGCGTGAGTGCAGCATGATCAAGATCGGTCGAATCTTAGTGTCGCTGGAAATGCGCGAGGTGTATCTGGAGGGCCAACTGCTTCAGCTTGGCTCGCGCGCGTTCGATATCCTTGAACTGCTGATTCGTGCAGCGGGAAAAACGGTTACGAAGGATGAGATTCTTCGGCACGTCTGGCCAAACTCGGTAGTGGAGGAAAATAATATTCACGTGCAGCTATCGGCGCTGAGAAGGATTTTCGGCGCCGGCAGCCAGGTGATCCGTACGATTTCCGGCCGCGGCTACCGTTTGATGATGCCGGTGGTCGAAGTAGACGACTCCGTCGGCGCGCGGGACATGGCCACGACAGCGCGTGCGCGTCCGTCGCGGTCAAGTGGTTTGCCGCTGTGTTACACGCCGCTGATTGGTCGTGACGATGCGATCGCCGACCTCAGCGGGGCGCTGAAAGCCACACCGATTGTCACCTTGCTCGGCCCAGGCGGGATCGGCAAAACGCAACTCGGTATTGCGGTGGCGAAGTCGATTGCAGCGGCTTCAGACTGGGAGGTATGTTTTATCACGCTGGCCTCCGTGAATGACGCGCAGAGCGTCGTCGAAACCGTCGCGCAGGCGCTGGGGGTTTCGCATACCGGCAGCGTCGTTCCACTGGATTGCCTATTCGATGCGGTTCGCGGCCGTAAGCTGCTGGTGCTGCTGGACAATTGCGAGCATGTGATCGAATCGGCCGCTACCATTTGCGAATTGCTCGTGCAAGCCAGTGCTGAACTTCGAATTTTGGCGACAAGCCGCGAGCCACTGCGGACGTACGACGAAAGGTTCTACTGGGTGACACCGCTAGAAACGCCCGATGAAGGCGCAAGCTCGCAGGCGATACTTGCCTGCGGCTCGGTTCGTATGTTCGTTGCCCAGATGAATGCACTCAACACTCCGGTCCAGAACGACCGGGGTAGTCTCGAGATGGTCGCCACGATCTGCCGGCGGTTGGATGGTCTGCCGCTTGCGCTTGAACTGGCTGCTTCCCGCGCGGCGATTTTCGGCATTCGCAAACTGGTTGCCGAACTCGACGATCGTTTCCAGTCACTGACGGGCGGTCGCCGAACGGCGCCGCCGCGGCAGCAAACGCTTGAGGCGGCACTCGACTGGAGCTATCGGCTTCTGAGCGACACGGAGCGGGTAGTGCTTCACCGGCTCGGCGTGTTTCAGGCCCGGTTCTCACTCGACGCAGCCTGTGAAATTGCCGCGTGCGGACGGATGACGCACAACGATATTACGGAGGCGATCGTCGGCCTCGCCTCAAAGTGTTTTCTGATGACAACTTTCGATAGTCGGACCAAGGAATATTTCTTATTGGAGTCAATGCGGGAATACGCGTTGCTCAAGCTGTACGGATCGGACGAAGCAGACGAAGTTCTGGCGAGAAAAGCGAACTATATGGCGCCCGCTTACGAGCAGCCCTATGGTCGGATTTTCGGCGCCGACACACCTGTTGGGAAATATTCAATGGAATCCGCCGCGTCGCGCTGAAATCGGCGTTCGTAGTCTGGAGAGGTGCTTCCGGCATTGGGTCTCAGGTACGATAGTGGCACTCAAAACCCAATCTTTTCTGGAATCTGTAATGCCTGTTCCTTCGGAACTCGAACCGTTGGTGTATGTAATTGACGACGAGGAAATGGTGCGTCATGCGCTAGTCCGGCTGTTGCGCTCAGCGGGCTTCAACGCCAGAAGTTTTGCGTCGCCTGCGGAGGTGTGGTCGCAAGACTGGCCGAATGTACCGATGTGCATTTTGCTGGACATGAACCTGAAAACCACGAACGGCTTCGACGTACAAAGTCAGCTCGCGCAAAAAGGCGTCGAGGTGCCGGTAGTTTTCCTGACCGGCTACGGCTCGATCCCGATGTCGGTGCGTGCAATCAAGGCTGGGGCTCATGAATTTCTGACCAAGCCGGTAGACGACGAGGATCTGATCGAGGCCGTCCGGCGAGCGTTGGCTCAGGACGAGGCAAACCTCACCGAGCGCGCGTTCAATGCCGATGTGTTGCAGCGGGCCGCGTCGCTCACGCCACGAGAAATGGATGTTTTCGAACTCGCGGCGAAAGGCAGGATGATCAAACACATGGCGCATGAACTAGGCACGCAGGACGTGACGGTCAAAGTTCACAAAGGGCGGGTGATGAGCAAGATGGGGGCGAAGACACTTATCGATCTTGCCCAGATGTGGGAAGTGATACGTCGGACGCGATGAGCATTCTGAAGCGGTAAATATCGCGCCGGATATTTTTCTCTGTTACTACGTCGGCGCAATTGGAGTATTGGCAGCTATGAGCTTTGTTTGCATCGTCGACGATGACGCCTCGGTACGAAGTGGCGTTGGAAACCTGCTGAAGGCGGTGGGATATACGACTGTGTCGTTTTCGTCAGGAGAGGAGTTTCTTGCGTCCCCGGTGGTCGACGAGGCGCTATGCGTATTGCTCGATGTCAGGATGCAAGGGATGCAGGGGCTTGAGGTGCAGCGTCAACTCAACGCGGAACACAAGAATATCCCCGTCGTATTCATGTCGGCACACGGGGACGAAGATACAGTCGAACGTGCTATGCAACATGGCGCGGTTGGTTTTCTCCGCAAACCCTTCGAAGAAGAACTGTTGCTTGATTCGATCGAACTGGCCATCGGGCAGAAAGGCGGCTAGGACTGGTTTGTGGTACGCGTACGGATCGTCCAGCTATTCGACGATGCGCAGTGTAGGTCGTAAAGATATCTTGCCCGGTTCGACTGGCTCGATGGCGCGGTCAGCAATTGACGTGATGCCCGCGCGCAACGTCGTCTCGACGCTCGGCGAGCATCTGAGCCCATGTAGGTCGGGGGACGTTTCAGACAGACAAATGTCCAGCTTTTTATATTCTATGAGTCGATGGGGGCGTTTGCCGCGATCGCCCATCTTGGCCACAAATTCCAGATGTAAGAAATTTTGAAGGCCGACGATTTTCCAGTCGGCCTATCTTCACTCAAGCTGGTGTTCGAGTCGATGCGCAGGCCACGCAGCCGCTGGACAAATACTGTGTATTTGGAGCGTCGCGTGTGACAAACGCGCTACATGGTCTGCGGGAGCGATCTGTCCGTCAGCCTTGGATGAAGGCGAGCAGGTCAGGGTTGATCACGTCGGCATGAGTCGTGAGCATGCCATGCGGATAACCCTCGTAAATCTTCAGAGTCCCGTTCTGCAACAGTTTTACCTGGAGAAGACTGGCATCCGCATAAGGAACGACCTGATCGTCGTCGCCCTGAATTACCAGAGTGGAGACAGTGATGGACTTCAGATCTTCGGTCTGGTCGGTTTCGGAAAACGCCTTGATACCTTCGTAATGCGCCTTGGCGCTCCCCATCATGCCTTGACGCCACCAGTTATCGATTACTCCCTGTGAGATCTTCGCGCCGGGACGGTTGAAACCGTAGAATGGGCCGCTCGCCACATCGACATAAAACTGCGCGCGATTGGCGGCGAGGGCGCTGCGGAAGTTGTCGAAAACTTCCATTGGCGTGCCCTGCGGATTGCTCTCGGTCTTGAGCATCAGTGGCGGAACCGAACTGACCAACACGGCTTTAGCTACCCGGCCCTGCGGTTGGCCATATTTCGCGACGTAACGCGCGACCTGACCGCCGCCAGTGGAGTGGCCGATGTGAATCACATTTTTCAGGTCGAGGTGCTCGACAACTGCCGATGCGTCGGCAGCGTAGTGATCCATATCGTGACCGTCGCTCACCTGGCTTGAGCGTCCGTGACCGCGACGGTCACTGGCGATTACCCGAAAGCCTTTGCTCAGGAAGTAGAGCATCTGCGTGTCCCAGTCGTCCGAACTCAAGGGCCAGCCATGATGGAAGAAGATTGGCTGAGCGTCCTTGGGACCCCAGTCTTTATAAAAAATATCAACTCCATCTTTTGTTGTAACTGTATTCATTGCAGTGCTCTCCTTCGTTGGACCCGACAGCCGGTATGGCTGACGAAATCTGGTTTCGGGGTATGTTCACGTTCGTCCGCAAAGTCCGGCGCTGTTTCTTCAAACTTTGCGAAGTTGCTATAAGACATTGCATAGCCAATCCGCGCGACAAGCTTCAGCACAGGCGCGACAAGCTTCACCGCACACCTGGCAATGCTGTGCCGAATGTCGACTACATTCATCCGCGCATGCATCGCAAAGGCGCGCACATAAATCGCGGAATTCGGGCGTGAAAGGGCTACTCCGTGACAAGGCCGTCGAAGTGAGGCGACAGATCGCAGCGCAGTCCAGATCCACTCGAATGCACCTTTCCATTTCCGGTAACATGCCTTCTGCGATGCAGGCCGATGCACATATCTCACATGCTTCGGCGCAACTGTTCAAAGCGTCGTCGATCGAATCCTGCTTACGCATATTCCGTGACTCCTCTGAGTTATCTGCGATGCGACTGAACATCTATACGTTGATAATGCTTGCCGACGACCCGTTTCGGTTCACGTGACGTGCTTTCCTGCCATGGAGCTAGTCGCCTGCGTCTCGATGGCTGCGGTCACATCGAGATTGATTCGTCATTGCCATCAGGACAAATCCTAAAACTGGGTCGCCGCCAGCGCTTTATTTTTTGCCCGGCTTCTTTCGAAAAGGCACGACTGCGGCGTCAGGCTTTTGGCACGTCAAATGATAGGAATGAGCGAGGATGAAGGGCTGTGTAGCTACTATCTCGCTCGGGATTGATGCTGCCAGAGGCGTAGCCGCCGAAGGTGGGTTCCTCGTTGCAGAACTGCCTGCTACGTGAGGGTCGACCCAGCAAAGCAGGGGTCGCTGAGTCGGAATTGATCTTCTAGGAGAAAGCTTGGGTTTGGCGTGGACGGTGTGCGACCAGTGGTGGGGTATACCGCGTTATAACAGCAAACTTCGACGAGGTTCTGTGGAACAAGGGGCGTTAAGCGTCGATGGTGCGATCTGACAACCATGCAGGCCATGGAAAATGAAAATGCAAAGGACCGCTGGTCGGCCTTTGCCGACATTGGGACGGGCCGGCTGCTACGTCAGCAATGTGGTCTACTGCAGTCGGTGGTCCGGTCTGGCAGCCTGACCGTTTTCTCAATCAATGAACTCACACTCCCGACCCACTTCGGCCTGTCGATGCTTGTTCCACCAGCTGGCCATAATAGAACGGCGGATTCAACCGGTCGATGCAACACCTAGAATCTGCGTGAGCAGCGGAGGTGTTGCAAGTGAAACAGCGACCGAGAATCTATTACTCCGAGACCCAGAAAGCGCTGATGTGGGACCGATGGCGCAAGGGCGATACGATTCATCAGATTGCCAAACTGTTTGATCGGGGCCATTCTTCGATTCAGCGAATACTATCGGAGAACGGTGGCATCCAGCCGCCGCAAAGGCATCGTGCGCCACAGGCATTGACGCTCGCAGAGCGCACGCCCGGATGATAGGACGGGCGACCTGTGAGCGCCGGCGTGGTACCGTTGAAGCCGAGTTCGGCCAGGTTCAGTTCGTCGACGAAGGCATCCATCACCCTTACCGGGTTGTCCTGGCCAATGTAATCATCGACGCATTCGGGAAGTAGTGCGACCTGCTTGCGGTCATCGCCTTCAACGAATCGCTTCATGAGTCAC
>NZ_JBNDKS010000011.1:0-168167 GCF_050435665.1 Paraburkholderia sp. GAS333 | reverse complement strand
AGTGATCCGCTGGCTCCGGTGACGGGTGTGGTCAACTCTGTGACGAGCACGCTCGCAGGCGCAGCAGGAAGCAACCCGCTTGCGCCAGTAACAGGTCTCGTCAATGCGGTGACGGGCACGCTGGCTGGTGCAGCTGGAAGTGATCCGCTGGCTCCGGTGACGGGCGTGGTCAACTCGGTGACCAGCACGCTCGCAGGCGCAGCAGGAAGCAACCCGCTTGCGCCAGTAACAGGCCTCGTCAACTCGGTGACGGGTACGCTGGCCGGTGCAGCTGGAAGTGATCCGCTGGCTCCGGTGACGGGTGTGGTCAACTCGGTGACCAGCACGCTCGCAGGCGCAGCAGGAAGCAACCCGCTGGCCCCAGTAACAGGCCTCGTCAACTCGGTGACGGGTACGCTGGCAGGCGCAGCAGGAAGCAACCCGCTGGCTCCGATAACCGGAGTAGTCAACTCGGTAACCAGCACCCTCGCAGGCGCAGCCGGAACCAACCCGATCGCGCCTGTCACCACCGCGCTCAACTCAGTAGTCACTCCGCTGGGCACCACGGTGAGTGGCGTGACCAGCGCCCTGTCCAGTGCCAACCCGATCGTGCCGATCACCAGCGCACTCAACACCATCACGGGAAGCGCCGGGTCGCTGACCGGCCCGTTGTCGAGTATCGGTAAAGCCATCCCGATCGTCCCGCTCACGACGACAGTGACAGCCACGCTCGGCACCACGCTCGCATCGACCGGGGGGATCGTTGCCTCGGCCACAGGCGCAATTGGCGCGGGTGTCAGTGTCTCGAGCAACGTCGTTAGCGCAGGCGCCGGTGCCACCGCCGCAGTGAACGGCACGGCCGGTTCGACGGCATCGGGCTTACTGACGCCCGTTACCGGACTTGTCGCATCGCTGAACTCGACGGTTTCGCACACGGGTACCGGCAGCACCGCGCTAGCTCCCGTGACGAATCTGCTCACTGCCGTAACAGGTGCGTTGCCTAAATAACCGGGCGGCGATTTCAACGGGTCGGTTCTGCGTCCTACGTGACGATGGAGCCGACCCGGCTTTGCATCTGCGTTGCCAGTCGAATAGCGTCACACGTCTTTGTCTCTTTCGACTCCGTTCAACTCTCTTCGCTTTACACAGCATCGCGCGCTAATCGGTGACGAAGGCGAGCGCCTCGCTTATCTATTTCTGTCTCGCCGATCTTCTTCGTTCGTCTATCAGTTGGGAGGACGCCCGCAATCAGGCGGCGGTCCATTTGGAGGCCTTCTATCGCCGTTGCCATTGTCGTGAGTCGGCGGAGGAGGTGGGCGATCCGAGTCGGACGGCGGCAGCCCCGGCGGATGATCGTGGCAAGGCGGCGGAGGACGGTTGTCGCCATCACTGCCATTGGCTTGAGCATGCGCCGCCACGGAGAAGCTGAATGCGCACACGGCGAGCGTGAGCGTGATGAATCCGGTTTTCATCTGCAATTCCTTATTCGAACGTTGCCAGTGCGACGACATTGCAGACAATACCTTTTGGGCGGCGAAATATTCGAAATCGTAAACTTCGGGAAGCTTTCCGTCGCCCAACGCAATCATCAACCATCAAAGCAGCCGCAACCCCCCATCACATTCGACAACCGCTCCCGTCATGAACGTGTTTTCCATCAGAAACTGAAGAGCGTGCGCGATATCGTCGGCATGGCCCACGCGTCCCACCGGCAGCGTTTCAGCCTGCTGGCGGAACAGGTCCGTCTTGACGCTCGCGGGAAATCGGTCCCACCACGCTGTATCGATCACGCCCGGAGAAACGGCGTTGACGCGCATCGGCGCCAGTTCGCGCGCGAGCGTGCCGATCATGCTTTCGAGCGCGCCGTTGATCGCCCCCAGCCCGGCCGTGCCGGGATTGGCGATGCGCGCGGAAATGGCGGTCACGAACGTCAGGCTGCCGTCGCGGCGGAGCGCGGGCAGAGCGGCCTGCGCCGCTTCGAGTTGCGGCCAGACCTTGGCCTCGAAGCCTCGACGTAACGCAGCCAGATCGAGTTCGCGAAACAGACCGGCGCCTTCGCCGCCGGAGAGCGTCAGCACGAGATGATCGACGCGTCCCACACGGCCGAAGAACCGGTCGAGCGCGGCGCGGTCGGTGCAGTCGAGCGCCTCGCCAACCACATTGCCCGTACCTTCGAGTCCGGCGAGCGCCTTATCCAGTTTGTCCCGGTCGCGCCCTACCGCCACGACATCGGCACCGGCCGCCGATAACCGCGCCACCGTCGCCAGCCCGAGGCCCGACGAACCACCCATCACCACGACTTTCTGCGATTGCCAATTCATCTTGTTCTCCTATCGATTAAAGAAAGAGGGCGCCGCCCGGCACGCGCTCAATTGCGTGTTGCAGCGCTCTCCATGGGAGATAGAATGAGCGTCTGACGGCTATCATTCAAATCGTTCATTCCGATGAGCAACATCATTGAAAATGATTTCAGGCATTTCGACCTGAACCTGCTGCTGACCTTTCGCGCGCTGCTCGAAGAGCGCAGTGTCACGCGTGCCGCGCAACGACTCTTCCTCGGTCAGCCGGCGGTGAGCGGGGCGCTCAAAAGGCTCAGGGACGCATTCGGCGACGAACTGTTCGTGCGTACATCGCGCGGCATCGTGCCGACTTCGCGTGCGCTCGAACTGTCGCGGCAGATCGAACCATTTCTGCAATCGCTTCATCAGGTGATGACGCAGTCGCCGGTATTCGATCCCGCGAGTGCGCAGCGCGTATTCCGCATCGGACTGAGCGATTCGCTGGAAGTGCTGATGACGCCGGAAATCATGGACCGCCTGACTGTGTCGGCTCCCGGCGTGAAGCTGATCGTGCGTCCAACCGACTCGACGCGCGCGGCAGCCATGCTGGACGAAGGCGAGATTGAACTCGCGGTTGGCGTATTCCCCGAAGGTGCGCAGTGGCACCGGCGCCGGCGGCTGTTTCAATGGCGCTTCGTGAGCGTCTTTAATCCGCACCTGGTCAAGACGCGGCGCAAGCGTCTGTCGATGGAAGAATTCCTGCGTCACCGGCACATACTGACTTCGTTTAGCGCAGGACTTCACGGCTTTATCGACGAGCGGCTGGAGTTGCAAGGACTCAAGCGCGACGTGGTGTTTTCCAGCGCGAATTTCGCCACCAGTCCGTTCATCGTGCGACGCACGCCGGCGATTGCCACGGTCCCCGATTTCATCGGCCGCGTCTGGCGTGATGCGTTGGATCTGGCGATCAGTCCGCTACCGTTCGAAGTGCCCGGCTACGAGGTCTCGCTGATGTGGGCCGCGGCGCGGGACCAGGACCCGGGCCTTGCGTGGCTGACGCAGGAATTCGCGGACGCTTTTGGCGAGGGCGAAGGCGAGCGTGAGAACGGGAAAAGACAGCGACGTGCGTGATGCACGCACGAATATGACGGCGGCGTTCGCGCCACATAACGGTTGTCCGCAAAAGGAGAAGGTTCGTGTCGACTTCGTGGAAAGGGCGCTGCCTGTGCGGCGCCGTGCATTACCGCGCCGATGGTGCCGCAACGGCGCAACTCGTTTGCCATTGCCGCGACTGTCAGCGAGCTTCGGGCTCGGCGGGTTTGCCGGTTGTCGTAGTCAAAGCTTCCGGGTTCTCCTTCGCAGGCGAAACCAGGCCCTATACAAAAACCGGCGGAAGCGGAAAGCCGACAACACGTCATTTCTGTGCGCATTGCGGCAGTTTGCTATTTGGAACGCCGCATCATGCCCCGGAAATCGTGACGATCTATGCGGGCACACTCGACGAACCTTCGCAATTCAAGGCCGATTTCGTTCAATTCACCGCGGAGCGACATCGGCTCGACGCCCGTGAGCCGGGAGTGGCTCAATATACGGGCAGAGCGTAACCCGCCGGACTATCCGTGACCTGATCAAAGATGACGGGTTTCCGGCGCAGGATTGCCCCAGTCGTTCGCGAGCCCATTGTGATAGACAATCGGTGCCTGCAAAACTTCATTCAGATCGAGTTCATCGATGCATGCAATATTCACGTTGATATAGGGATATCCCGTGCCGTTCGGCATGTCGATGCGGTCGAATACGTGCACACCGCATTGTTTGCAAAACGGATGATGAGCGACGGGGTTTGCGCCAGAGTACTGCGCCAGTGCGTTATCGCCGGAGAGAAGGCGGAACTCTTCCGGTCGAACTTTGACCAGCCATAGTCGCAATCTGCTGCAGAAGCTGCAATTGCATTTGCCGGTGCCTTTGCTGAAATCGATCCGCGCTTCGAATGTCACAGATCGACAATGGCAACTTCCGTGATATGTCCGCAGCATAGTTTCTCCTCGATCGGATACGCGTGGCGAGGCCTTAAGTTTATCGCCCGTTTCCTTTCGCATGATATGACCGGTGCGCTGCATATCGCGCGTCGGAGTCAGATTCATTGACCAGCGGTAATTGCGTGGGCAATACTTCCCGCTACAAATAAAAATTGCGGCGACCATCGAACAGGCCACGGGCGGCGAATGAAAATGTCGGGTATATACCTGCAGAAAATCAAATTCTGGCTACTTGAGTTGCCGACCGTAAAGCTCATCGCGCTGGCACTCGTTAGCACCTATGCAGCGGCACTGCCGGTGATTCTTTATTTGCTATTCGTCGCGCCGGGGCAATCCCTGAACGGTCCTCATCTGGGAAAACACGATGCTCTAAAAGTTATCGTGATGGGCTGCATTGCGGCCCCGCTCATTGAAACTGCCGTGATGCAGTGGGGTTGCCTGCGGCTATTGAAGAAACTCCGTTGCAGAACGGGCGTTGCCATCGGCATCTCAGCTTTGCTATTCGGCCTGAGCCATAACTACAGCAGCGCCTATATTCTGTTTGGAGTTCTGGTAGGCGCTGTGTTGGCCACGGTCTTTGTCATCGAAGATGCACGCAACGGGCGTCCCTTTCTCGCTACCTGGGCCGTGCATCTTCTGCGTAACGGGATAACAGCGGCGATTACGTTGTTCGCGCTGTAGCCGGTCTGTAAGCGTTATCGTCGCTTACGCGACTTCTCTTTATCCGCATCCGCTTGCGCAGCGGCCTCGTCCCGCTCACGGCTCCAGTGTTCGAGCAGCGTGCGGGTCTGTGCGCGTACCGTCGACTTGAGTTGCTCGGCGTTCTCTGCGTCAATGTTTTTCCAGCCGAGCATCGACAGCGTCGAGCGATGCGCGACGTGAAAAACCACCAGTTGTCCATGCAGGCTGAAAGTGCGGATCAGCGTGACCGGATCGTCGGGGGCGCGGCCGGAAATTCGTGCGACCAGCGCCGCGCTCGCATCGTTCAGCGGCTGGCGGATCTTGCACGTGAGAATCTGCGTGGCGCTTTCCGGCTCATAGCCGGCCTGCTCGCGCGCGAAGAAAAGCCGCCGGCCAGGTTTGTTCGCTTTTTCGAACGCGCGGTCTGCGATCACTTCCTGAATGCCGATAAACGCGTCGATCAGCGTCGCGGTGTCGGCGTTATCGCTCAGCGCCTGTTGCGCGCGCTCGATCGCCGGTCCGACCGTCTTCATGGTTTCGTCGGCGAGTTCTTCGATGCAGGCCCGGTACAGGCCTTCCTTATTCTCGAAGTAATACTGCAGCGCGGGCGCGTTGACGCCGGCGCGGGTCGCGATGTCGCGCGTCGACGCGCCGTCGAACCCGTGTTCGCCAAATAACTCGACCGCCGCCTCGATGATCCGGTGCCGGGTTTCATCACCACGCGCATAGCCCCCCTCGGGCGAGCGGCGCAGCTTCTTTGCGGTGTTCATGCTTTTCTCCGCCTTTCTCTCAAAGACCCCCGAATGATTTGCATCGGGAAGGAACGGTCAGAAATATATCACTTGACACAATTTTTCCGGCTGGAATAATTGTGCCACCTGGAAATAATTGGACCGCTAGATGTCAACCACCGCAGGCTCTCCCTCCCGCCCGATTCCCGCCGACGACGCGCCCGCGTCCGGCAAGCGGCGTTCTTCCCGACGCACGGTACTGATCGTGGTCGGCGTCGTCGCGCTGATCGCAGGCGGGCTCTGGCTCGCGCGCTGGTGGACGGTGGGGCGCTTCATCGAAAGCACCGACGACGCGTATCTGCAAGCCGACAGCGTCACGGTGGCGCCAAAAGTCTCGGGTTATATCACCGACGTTTACGTCGCGGACAACCAGGTCGTTAAGCCTGGCGATCCGCTCGTGCGTCTCGACACCCGTCAGTATCAGGTCGCGCTCGACCAGGCGCACGCCACGATCGACGCGCGCAAGGCCGACATCGCGCGTGCCGAGGCGGATATCAAGCAGCAGCAGTCGAATATCGCGCAGGCTCAGGCGCAGCAGCAGGTGGCGCGGGTGAGCGCCCAGCATGCGAGCGACGAAGTGAAGCGTTACGCTCCGCTGATCGCGACCGGCGCTGAAAGCAGTGAAAAGATGGCGGAACTGACCAGCACGCGCGATCAGGCGAACGCCACGCTCGCTGCGAACGCCGCCGCCGTCGAGGCCGCGCGCTCGCAGATCGGCTCGGCTACCGCGCAACTGGCGCAGGCTCGCGCGCAACTCGAAGCCGCGCAGGCCAGCGCGCAGCAATCGCAACTCGATCTGGACAATACCGTGGTGCGCAGCGCGCTCGGTGGCAAGGTCGGCGACCGCAGCGTGCGGGTCGGTCAGTACGTGCAACCCGGCACGCGGATGCTGACGGTCGTGCCGGTGCAAAACACCTATCTGCTGGCCAATTTCAAGGAAACGCAGGTAGGCAGCATGCGCGTCGGCCAGCCGGTGGAAATGCATGTCGACGCGTTGCCGGGTCATACGCTGCACGGCGTGGTCGACAGTTTCTCGCCGGGTACGGGCTCGCAGTTCGCGCTGCTGCCGGCCGAGAACGCAACGGGTAACTTCACGAAGATCGTGCAACGTGTGCCGGTGCGGATTCGCATCGACACGGGCGCGGAGACGCGTAGCGTGTTGCTGCCGGGGCTGTCGGTGACCGTCGATGTCGACACGCGTTCCGCGCGTGACCGCGACGCGCGTATCGACGCCGAGAATCACCGTGGCTGAGTCGAGCGCTGCGGCACCTGCCGCGCCAAACGTACCCGCTGCGCCGCACGCCGAAGAGCGGGCCAGCGTCGGCGACTGGATCGCCGTCGCGGCTGGTGCACTCGGCGCGTTGATGGCTACGCTCGACATCTCGATCACGAACTCGGCGCTGCCGCAGATCCAGGGTGAAATCGGCGCCACCGGCACCGAAGGCACGTGGATCTCGACCGGCTATCTGATGTCGGAAATCGTGATGATTCCGCTCGCGGCATGGCTCACGCGCGTGTTCGGCCTGCGCAATTTCCTGCTTACCAATTCGGCGCTGTTCATCGCGTTCTCGATGATGTGCGGCTGGTCGCACACGTTGCCGATGATGATCGCCGGCCGCATCGGTCAGGGCTTTACGGGCGGCGCGCTGATTCCGACGGCGCAGACCATCATCCGTACGCGGCTGCCGATGTCGCAGTTGCCGGTCGGCATGACCATGTTCGGGCTGATCGTGTTGCTCGGGCCGCTGCTCGGGCCGGTGGTCGGCGGCTGGCTCGCGGAGAACATCAGCTGGAGCTGGTGCTTCTTCATGAACCTGCCGATCTGCCTCGCGCTGATGACGCTGCTGATCGTCGGTCTGCCGTCGGACAAGCCGCATTGGGAAGCGTTTCTGAAGGCGGACTGGCTCGGCATCGCCGGTCTCGCAATCGGCCTCAGTTCGCTGACGGTGGTGCTTGAAGAAGGGCAGCGCGAACGCTGGTTCGAATCGCCGATGATCGTCGGGCTCACATGCCTGTCGCTGTTCGGCATGTGCCTGATCGCGGCGTCGCAAATGACCGCGAAGAAGCCGATCCTGCGGCTGAGCCTGATGCGCAACCCCAATTACGCGAGCGTGATCGTGATCGTGTCGGCGGTCGGCGCGGCGCTGTATGGCGTGTCGTACCTGGTGCCGCAGTTTCTCGGCGTGGTCGCGGGTTACAACGCCGAGCAGTCCGGCGCGATCATGCTGCTGTCCGGCTTGCCCGCTTTCATGATCATGCCGGTGCTGCCTAAACTGCTCGGCAAGTTCGATTTCCGCGTGCTGGTCATCACCGGGCTGGTGCTGTACGCAATCAGTTGCATGATCGACATCAGCCTGACCGCGCAGAGCGTCGGTCACGATTTCGTCTGGTCGCAACTGATACGCGGCACCGCCCAGATGCTCGCGATGATGCCGCTGAATCAGGCGTCGATGGCAGCAGTGTCGCGCGAAGATTCCGGCGATGCCGCCGGTCTCTACAACATGGCGCGCAACCTTGGCGGCTCGATCGGCCTCGCGATCATCGGCACCGTGATCGACCGGCGCACGACCTTCCATACCGCGATGATCCGCGAGTCGGTCAGCGCTAATTCGACGATCGGCCAGGAGAGCATCGCGGCCAACGCGGCGAACTGGTTCGCCCATACCGGCGACATGGCGTACTCGCAGATGCGCGCGCTCGGCCAACTCGGCGCGCAGATCCAGGTGCAGGCCACTGTGATGACCTATTCGGAAACCTTCTATCTGCTCGGTATTGCGCTGCTCGCCTGCATTCCGCTCGCGCTGCTTCTGAAAACACCGCGCAGAGGCGCGCCGCCGCCTTCGTCTGCTGGACACTAATGCCTTCTCATCTCAACATGATGTTCAACCGTCCTTCGTGTATTGCAGCGGCCGCCGTGGCGCTTCTGTCCGGCCTGACCGTTCTGTCCGGCTGCACGGTCGGCCCCGACTATCACGGTGCGCCGATGGTCGCGCGCGACGCGCACAGCAGCGCGACCTTCGTGCGCGCGCCCGCTTCCGGCACGAGCACGTCGCCCGCGCCGAAGCAGTGGTGGCTCGCGTTCGACGATCCGCAGCTCAACGACCTGGTCGCCGCCGCGCTGGCGAACAGCCCTGATGTGCATATTGCGCAGGCGCGTCTGCGGGAATCGCGTTCGCAATTGCAGACCCAGCGTGCGAATGCGTTGCCGAAGATTTCCGGCGATGCCGCCGCCGTGCGCATGCGCGAGCCCGATCTGAGCGCGCTGAGTTCGAGCAGTTCGTCAAGTTCCTCAGGCAGCAGCGCTGCGTCGTCGGGACGAGGGCCGTTGCAGCTTTATACGGCGGGTTTCGACGCGTCGTGGGAGATCGATCTGTTCGGCGGCACGCGGCGCGCGATCGAAGCAGCGTCGGCCGATGCGGAAGCCGTCGATGCCGATCTCGCGGACACCCAGGTTTCGCTCGCGGCGGAAGTCGCGCAGACCTACATCGATCTTCGCGATCAGCAGACGCGGCTCGAACTCGCGCAGCGTCAGGCGGAAACCGAGCAGAAAATGCTGACGCTCACGCAGCAGCGCCGCGAACGCGGCACGGCGGCGGACGTCGATGTCGAACGCCTGAACACGCAGGTTCAGAACACGCGCGCCACGCTGATTCCGCTCGACGCACAAGTCACCGATTCGCTCGACCGACTCGCCGTGCTGACCGGCCGCGAGCCCGGCGCACTCGACCAGCAACTCGCGGGCACGCGGCCATTACCGGCAATGCCGGCGACGGTGGCGGTCGGCGATCCGTCGACGATGTTGCAGCAGCGCCCCGACATTCGCGCGGCGGAGCGGCGGCTTGCATCGAGCAATGCGCAGATCGGCGAGCACGTTGCCGATTTTTTCCCGAAGTTGACGCTGCTCGGCGATATCAGCTTCAGTGCAAGCGATCCTGGGCATCTGATCCGCAAGAACAACTTCAGTTGGGTCGGCGCGCCGTATCTGCAATGGAATGCGTTCGATTTTGGCCGCACGCTGGGTAGCGTGCACGCGGCTGAAGCGTCGCGCGATGAAGCCGAAGCGCGTTATACGAAGTCGGTGCTCAGCGCGCTTCAGGACGCGAATTCTTCGTTGTCGCGCTATGGGCATCAGCGCGAGCATGTCGTCACGTTGCAGAAGGTGGAAGCATCCGCCACGCATTCGGCCACGTTGATGCGGCAGCGCTATTCCGCAGGCGTCTCCACGCTGATCGATCTGCTCGACACGCAGCGCGAAGAATTTACCGCGCAGCAGAACGTCGTCGCAGGGCAGGCCGAGTTGCTGAAAGACTTCGTGTCGCTACAGAAGAGCCTCGGCCTGGGCTGGCAGGCGCAGGATCCGGCACAAGCGCAAGCGCAGCCGCCACAGTCGCAACCGCAAGCGCAGCCCCAGCAGCAAGGCTGACGCGATCCCTATCGACGATTCCCCGCCGCGCGTGACGCCGCGAGCGAAGCATCGCGCTTCTTCGCGGCGGTCCCGCTCAGAATGCAGTCGAGAAAATACGCGGCCGGTCGCGTCAACTGCAACCCTGGCGGCGTCAGCAGATACAGCCGCAATGGCGGCGGCGTCTCGGGCAGCGGCAACCTGACGAAAGTCCGGCCGAGTTCGGTTTCATCGAGCGAATGCTGGGTCCAGACGAACACCGAATCCGTATTCACCGTCAGGCTGTAGAACAACGCGTATGACGTGCAGCGCGTAATGCAATGCGGCGCGGCGAGACCCGCGCGCTCATACATCTCGCGAATGAACGTGGCGTGATTCTCGGTGACGTCGGTATGAATCCACTCCGCTTCGCGCAAGGCTTCGAGCGAATCCGCGCCTGCATAGATACCGGCGGCGCGGGTCACGAAAACCGTGTCGAACGAGAACAGTTCCTTCGCGTCCCCTGAATCGGGCAGCGGTTTCGCAAACGCGGTAAAGGCGAGATCGAGCGTGCGGTTTTGCAGTTGCTCGCCAAGCTGATTGAAGCCAAGTTCGCGAAACTCCACCGAGACCTTCGGCCAGCGTTTGCGAAACTCGACGAACGCTTCGGTCAGACCCGCCGTGCCGGTGATCGGCGTCACGCCGATCACCAGGTTGCCGTCGCGCAGCCCTTTCAGATGCGCCATATCTTCTTCGGCGCGCTCCATCTCCCGCACCACCGTGCGCGCCCGGTTCAGCAGCGCGGCGCCTTCCGCCGTCGGCACCACGCCCCACTGGTTGCGCTCGAGCAACTGCACGCCGAACTCGTCTTCCAGTTCGCGGATGGCCTTGGTAATCGCCGGCTGGCTGACGTGCAGCGACACGGCCGCGCCCTTGATGCTGCCCGTCACCGACACGGCGACCAGCGCCCGTAAATGATGAATTTTCATAATGCGGGAGATATTACCACTGGTTATGCGCATCACAATTTGTGCTTTTTTATTTTCGCCGCGCGTCTCTACGCTCTGTCCTGACGGCTGATGACAGCCAGCTACGGAGTGACGAATGACGCAGGAACATGCACAGCTACTCGCGGATTTGCGCGAGTCGGAACAACAGTTCATCTCGGTCCGGCGCGATATCCACGCGCACCCCGAACTCGGTTTCGCGGAAACCCGCACGGCGGATCTCGTCGCCGGCAAGCTGCGCGAGTGGGGCTACGAGGTCACGGTGGGGATCGGCGGGACGGGGGTGGTGGGGCAGATCCGCCGCGGCACGTCGGAGCGCAAGATCGGCCTGCGTGCCGACATGGACGCACTGCCGATCCAGGAAGAAACCGGTTTGCCGTACGCGAGCACGGTCGCCAGCACGATGCACGCGTGCGGTCACGACGGCCACACGGCGATTCTGCTGGCCGCCGCGCATCACCTCGCGACGCGCGGCACGTTCGACGGCACGCTGAACGTAATTTTCCAGCCCGCCGAAGAAGGCCTGGGCGGCGCGACGCGGATGATCGAAGACGGTCTCTTCACGCGCTTTCCGTGCGACATGGTGTTCGCGCTGCATAACGCGCCCGGCTTGCCGATCGGCCATTTCGCGCTGCGCCACGGCTGCATGATGGCGTCGTCGGACACGGTGACGATCACCGTCACCGGCAAGGGCACGCACGGCGCGACGCCGCAGTTCGGGTGCGATCCGATCGTCGCCGCGTCGAACATCGTGCTGGCGCTGCAATCCATCGTGTCGCGCAACATCGAACCGACCCGCGCGGCCGTGGTGACAGTGGGCGCGTTCAATTCCGGCTCGGCGGGCAACGTGATCCCGCAAACAGCCACGCTGAAGCTGTCGGTTCGCGCGCTCGACAGCGAGACCCGCGCGATGCTCGAACAGCGGATTCGCCAGATCGCGGACATGCAGGCGCAAACCTATGGCGCGACCGCCGAGGTCGACTACAAGTCGATTTCCCGCCCGCTGATCAACGACGGCAACGCCGCCGAACTCGCCATCGCAACCATCGAAGCGCTGGCCGGACCGCAGTCGCTGACCTTGATGCCGGACGCCGTGATGGGCAGCGAGGACTTCTCGTGGATGACCGAACAGTTGCCGGGCTGCTACGTGCTGCTGGGCAACGGCGTCGGCTCGACGGGCGGCTGCATGGTCCACAACCCGTCGTACGACTTCAACGACGCCGCGCTGAGCTGGGGAGCGGCGTACTCCGTCGCGCTTGCCGAACGCTATCTGCGCGCAGGCTGATCCACTGATTTTTTAACCCAACGCAACGCCGCGAGATACCGCGCGTTTCAGAGAAGCGCGCGTTTTCCGACCAACCAGAAATGAGTTCATCAATGGCCACAAGAAGCCTTCGGATTTTGAATAAGACCAACCCGCAGTCTGTGTTCTCCTGGTGTTCCACTGCTTCATCGAAGCGTCCCGGCCGCCGTGTCGCGCGGACCGCATTGCGCACGGCGGTGCTGGCCGCAGTGGGCGTGGCCGGGCAGGGCGCGTGGGCGTCGGACTCGTTCTTCAACGACTATTTCGCGGGCATTCCGTACGTCGGGGTGAATGCGTACTCGCCTGGGGTCAGCCTGTACGGTGTGGTCGACGAGGCGGTGGGCTTCACCAAAGGCGCGCAAACCGCATTCGTGCAGCAGAGCGGCGGACAGTGGACCTCGAAGTTCGGCTTCTATGGTGTCGAAGACCTCGGCGGCGGTTACCGTGCCCGCTTCAATCTCGAAAGCGGCTTTAACGCCTCGAACGGACAGCTTGGCACGACCAACACGCTGTTCAATCGCGAGGCGTGGGTGTCGATCGGCTCGCGCAGCACGGGTGAACTCAAGTTCGGCTTGCAGGACGATGTCGGCGTACCGCTGTTCGTCGATATTTTCGGGCAGGTAGGCACGGTATCCGCCGTTGCGTTTCTGACCGCGTGGACTTACGACCTCGGGCCGGGCGCAAGCTACGAACCGGCGCGTCTGCCGAACGCAATCAGCTATTCGACGCCGTGGTTCGGGCCGCTCAATGCGCAGGTCGCGGTGTCGCTGGCGAGCCAGGGCAGTACGGCGCCGACCGTGACGACCCGCGCCATCGCGCTGAATTACTACGACGGCCGCGTGTTCGGCACGCTCAGCTATCTCGGCAACTACGGCCTCAATGCGCTGACGACTTCGTCGTACGTGCGTACCGACAACTTCGCGGCGGGCGCGGTGTACGACACCGGGCACTACGTGCTGTCGGCGGGATACAGCTTTCTCGCGCCGCGCCTGGCCGGTGACCGCGTGGCTTCGCTCTATACCCTGGGTGGCCTGTACCGCTATCAGCGCAACGATTTTCGCGCGGAACTCGCGTATCGCACGGTGGCCGGTTTCAGCGATCGTTCGTACGGCATAACGCTCGGCTACGACTACAACCTGTCGCAGCGCACGGCGCTCTATGTGCGCGGCTCGATGATCACCAACACCGGTTCGACGCCGCCTTATGGCAAGTATCCGGGTGAACAGCCGACTGTCGACTACGTCAGCACCAGCTACACCGGGGCCAACGGCGCACTTGAGAACTACCAGTCGCCGCGCGTCGTGCTGGTCGGCATGTACCACAAGTTTTAAAGTACGCCGCGTATCCGGCGTCGTCCCTGCATGAGGAGATAAGGCATGAAAGCAATAAAGATAGCGGGCGCAGTGCTGCTGATGGCGGCCTGCATCAACGGATATGCGCAAGGCGCGAGCGCGGCCGAAGCGGATTCCGCTTCGGCTTCTGCTACCGCCAGCGCGACAAGCGGTGCTGTGTCGAACAAACAACTGGCGGCGTCGGTGCGCAGTGCGCTGCGCAGCGAGCGTCGCCACGGCCTGAAGTCCAGCTATATTCGCGTGCGCGCCAACGGCGGCGTGGTCACGTTGACTGGCGTAGTGGCCGACAACAGTCAGATCGGTCTTGCGACCAGCGTCGCGCAGCGCGTGCCGGGCGTCAGTTCGGTCGTCAACAAGCTGAAGCTGCGTGTGGTGGCGGGTGTGAAAGGCTCGGAATAAGCACTGCTCGATGCCGCAGGTCCGCGAGCGATTAACTGCCGGGTTCACCGTGCAGTTGAACAGCGATAGCGGACCTGCGGCGCGCTTCGTTAGCCGCTAACGGGCGCGTTTTTTTACTTCATCTCTGGGCGTGTCTCGGCATGAACGCAACAAACCAATCCGACACCGTGGCTCAGGTGGCGCACGTAGCGCCGTCGAACCGCGCAATCCGCTCGACGATCGTCGCCGCCGCGCTCGGCAACGGCCTCGAATTCTTCGACTTCACGGTCTACAGCTTCTTCGCCGCGCTGATCGGCAAGCTGTTCTTTCCGGTCGATAGCGAACTCGGCTCGCTGATGCTGTCACTGGCGACGTTCGGCGTCGGCTTTGTCGTGCGTCCGCTCGGCGGGATCGTGATCGGCGCGTATGCCGATCGCGCGGGCCGCAAACCGGCACTCGTGCTGACCGTGCTGATGATGGCGCTCGGCACCGGCGTGATCGGCTTCGCGCCGACGTTCGCGAGCATCGGGTACGCGGCGCCGGTGTTGATCGTCTGCGGACGTCTTTTGCAGGGCTTTTCGGCGGGCGGCGAAGTGGGCGCGGCGACTACGCTGCTGATGGAGTCCGCGAGCAAGGGCCAGCGCAGTTCGCTGGTCAGCTGGCAGATGGCGAGCCAGGGCGGCGCGCTGCTGGTGGGTGCGCTGGTGGCGGTGACGCTATCGAAGAGTCTCTCGCACGAAGCCTTGCTGTCATGGGGATGGCGCGTGCCGTTCCTGATCGGCTTGCTGATCGGGCCGATCGGCTTTTATCTGCGCCGTCATCTCGACGATACGTTGCCCGTCGCACACGAAACTTCGACGCCGAAACCGAGGGCGCGTCTGCCGTTCCGGCAGATTGTCGCGGGCACGATGCTGGTGATTGGCGGCACGTCGTCGATGTACACCATCGCGTTCTTTCTGCCGTCGTTCCTGACGTTGACGCTCGGGATGCCGTCGGCCGTGGCGTCGCTCGCCGGCTGCATGGCGGGTGTCGTGCTGCTGATCGGCTCGCCGCTCGCCGGCCGTATCGCGGATCGCGTGCCGAGCCGCAAGAAGCTGCTTTACGCGGTGTCGATCGTGTCGCTGGTGTTGCTGTTGCCGGCGTTTCACGTGATCCGCGCGTGGCCTTCCATCGGCACCGTGCTGGCAGTGGTTTTCGTGCTGATCGGGCTGATGACGCTGTCGGGTCCGGCAGGCTTCGTTATGATCCTGGAGTCGTTGCGTCCCGAAGTGCGGGCGACGTCGCTCGGCATCATCTATGCGCTCGGCGTGACCGTGTTCGGCGGCTTCGCGCAGTTGATCGTCAGTTACCTGTGGCGGATCAGCGGCAGCTTCTATGCGCCCGCGTGGTACGTGCTGGGCTGCGGCGTGGTGAGCCTGGTCGGGCTGACGATGTTCGGCGAGGGAGAGAAGTAAGGGCCGTTCGCGGCGCCTGAATATCAAGTGGCCGGATCAACCTGGTTGTCTGGAAAGCAACCAGAGCTTGATCCGGCCTTAACGGTCAACGCAATCCAACCAACTTACGCGTTGACCTGAAAATCCTCTGCATCGACGTCGTAACCCGACGGCTCCCAGCGAATCGCCAGCAACGCGATCAAACCGCACAGCGGCGCGAACGCGATGATCCAGAAAACGCGCGTGTTCAACGCGGCGGCCAGCACCGGAAACAGGAACAGCGACGCCGCCGAACTCGCGCGCATCAGCGTCTGATTGAAGCCCACGCCGACGCCGCGCAGCGAAGTCGGATAGCTCAACGATGCGAAGGTCATCGTGTGCGATCCCGGCCCGACGCCCTGGCCTAGCAGGAACGTCGCGAGCAGCGCAACGGCGGCGACCACCTCGGGCGTCGACGACGGACGTCCCACGATCGCGAGACCCAGCAGCGCGATCAACTGAAGCGTGTAGCCGAACACGGTCAATTTCCACGCGCCGACCGTCGGCACGATCCGCACTGCGATCAGACCGCCGACGAACGCGAAGCCGAGATTCAGCACGAGCGACGCGAGAATCGTGGTCAGCATCGACTGCGCGAGAAAGCTCGAAATGATGACGGGCAAGCCGAACGCGACAGCGTTGTAAGCGAATGCCGATGCAATGCCGGTAACCGTCGCCAGAACCGTCCGCTTCAGATAAACGCCGCGCAGCAACGCGCCGTAGTTGCGCCACGAGCCTGCGCGAACCGGCGCGCGACCGGCGGCGGCTGCGTCTCGCGAGACCTCCGCGTCGATTCCGTACGAGCGTTTCAGGATACGCGCCGCGCCCTCCAGATCGCCCTGATTGGCGGCCCAAACCGGCGATTCGCTGATATACCGGCTACGAACCGCGATGATCACGAGTGCAGGCACCGCACCGAAACCGAGAATCAGACGCCACAGCAAACCTGAATGGCTGGCGGGCAGCGTCGAATAGAAACCCAGCACGAGCAGATACGAAATGCTGATCGCGGCGTACCAGACAGGGCACCACGTCGCGATACGCGAGGCCTTGTTGCCGCGTCCCGAGAGCCGCGAGAACTCCGCGAGAAACGCCATCGCGACCGGCAGGTCGATACCCACGCCGAGACCCATCACGAAGCGCGCGCCGCCGAGCACCCACGCGTTCGGCGCAAAAGCGCACGCCAGCGCCGCGACCACGAAGAAGAACATGTCGGCCATGAAGACGCGATAGCGGCCGATCTTGTCAGTGAGGAAGCCGCCGAAGAACGCGCCGAAGATCGCCCCGAACGTGATCGCCGATGCCACCAGCCCTGTGCCGGCAGGTGTCAGCGAGAATTCGCGGGCCACGTCCTTGAGGCCGAAGGCAAGCGCGCCGAGATCGTACGCATCGAGAAAAACGCCGCCGAGCGCGATCGCGACGACGATGCGAGCGTTGCTCCCGGCCGCCGCGCCTCGATTGACGAGGTCCGACACGTCGGACGCAGAACGGATCACAGGCTTTGCGGGCCCGGTAGGAGAAACAGCGGGCGAGGAGGGCGCAAAGGTGGTTGACATGCGAAGGCGACCGGCAAAAGGCGCAATCCTAACCTTACGGGAGTGCTCGCACAAATCCACATTGGTTATTTGCTAATGGGTGTTGCTGGCGGGAAACGCGTGCGTTTTCGTCAGACGTATAGGCGGAATGGGTGTTTGTCCTGCGTTTCGGGCGTCCTTGGGCGCGCAGGCAGTCTCGCGTCCCATCTCACTAACATGCGCCCCGCGCATGAATTGATTTTCTTAATGAATTTGCGCGGATCGCGAGATTACGTTCGAATGTCAGGTTTTGCGCGCCGGATGTGGCCCCGCAAGCATCGTGGCTGTCGATTCCACGCCGCACATCGATTTAAAAAAGAGTGAAAAGGAAAACATGAAAACCCTGCTTGCAACCCTGACGATGGCGCTACTCGCCGCGTCGTCCGGCAGCGCGATGGCGAAGGACTGGTCGACCGTGAAGTTCGGTGTCGACCCGAGCTATCCGCCGTTCGAATCGAAAGCCGCCGACGGCAAGCTCGTCGGCTTCGATATCGATCTGGGCAACGAAATCTGCCGTCGATTGAACGCGAAATGCGTGTGGGTCGAAAATTCGTTCGACGGCATGATTCCGGCGCTCAAGGGCCGCAAGTTCGACGGCGTGCTGTCCACCATGTCGATGACGCCCGCGCGCCGGGCGCAGATCGCGTTCTCGGCCAAGGTGTTCCGCATCCCGACGCGCCTCGTCGCGAAGAAAGGCTCGTCCATCCTGCCGACGCCGGAGTCGCTGAAGGGCAAGCGGATTGGCGTCGAGCAGGGCTCGATTCAGGAGACGTACGCGAAGGCGAATTGGGAGCCGCTTGGCGCGACGATCGTGTCGTACCAGGACCAGGATCTGGTGTACTCGGATCTGATCGCGGGCCGGATCGATGCGTCATTGCAAAACGCGGTGCAGGCCGACGTCGGCTTTTTGCGCACGCCGCGCGGCAAGGATTTCGCGTTCGCCGGCAATCCGCTGTACGACGCAAAAACGCTGGGCAGCGGCACGGCAATCGGTTTGCGCAAGGAAGACGCCGATCTGAAGGCGAAGATCGACAAGGCCATCGCGGACACGCGCGCCGACGGCACCTACGACAAAATTGCGAAGAAGTATTTCGACTTCGACGTGTACGGGCAGTGATGACCCACCGGCCCGTGCTGACAAGCAACGAGCCGGCGCGCAATGGACATCGGTAATATGGTGCTTCGTTCGCGCCTGATTTTCTGGTTAGCGGTCAGGTGCGTCGTTCAAATACCACCGGGATTGCAGATGAAAAACACTCTCAGGGCCGTGATGTTGTGTGCGTTGTCGTTCTCCGCAATGTCTCCGCTTCTTGCATCGGCGCAAACCGGTGGCTGTGACGCCAAGCGAGCGTCGCTGGAGAAGGAGATTGCATACGCCCGCGCGCATGGCAATGCGAAGCGTGTCGACGGTCTGGAGACGGCGCTTGGCCAGGTGAACGCGCACTGTACGGATGCGTCGCTGCGTCGGGATAGCGAACGCAAGATCGCGTCGGCGCAGAAGCGGCTGGACGAGCGCGAGAAGGATCTGCAAGAGGCGAAAGCGCAGGGCAAGAGCGCGAAGAAAATCGCCGACCGTCAACGCAAGGTGGATGAAGCGCACGCCGATCTGGAGCGCGCGTTAATCGAGAGTCACAACTGATTGAGGGCGCGTGGGCGGCCGGTTCCGCCCGCCGCTTATTTCGCGGGCTTCCGCCGTGATTTCACTTTGGACGTGTTGAGTTCGATCGCGGCGCGGATCAGCGCCTTAAATGCTGTCGCGTCGACTTCTTCGCCTTCGTGAATGTCGATCGCGCGCCGCGTGTTGCCGTCGAGGCTGGCGTTGAAAAGCCCGCTCGGGTCATCCAGCGATGCGCCTTTCGCAAAGGTCAGTTTGACCGCGCTCTTATACGATTCACCCGTGCAGATGATTCCATCGTGCGACCACACGGGTGTGCCCATCCATTTCCATTCTTCGACCACGTCGGCGTCTTCTTCGTTGATGAGCTTGCGCATCCTGCTCAACGTTTTTCCGCGCCAGTCGCCGAGGTCGGCGATTCTTTGATCGATCAGTTCGGATGCCGGACGATCGTCGGTTGAAGCCGCTTTGCTCATGTCTTCTCCTCGATGGTGAGAGGCTGATTTACGCGTCCGGCAGACTGGATTTGCGGCCACGCTTGCGCGGTTTCGGCTCGACACCGATACGCGGGTCGCGTGCCAGTACGAGCGCGGTTATCTGTTCAGCGACGGTCTCGAAGGCGGGATTCTCCTGCGAGACATATAGCCATTTGCCGAGCACAGGATGCGGCTGCAATGCAGGCATTCCTGCAATGAGCGCGGCATGACGGTCCTGCGACGTACAGATTAAAAGGCCGTTCCACGGCTCGCCGCGATCGGCGGCGACCAGGCACAACAGCCCGTCGATATAAGCGGCATCGCAGCCGAACATCCGCTTGCTGATGTAGGTCGGATCGCGCTCGAATGCGTCGAAAATCCAGACGAGCGAGTTGCGGACGGTGGCGGGCATCGAAGGAAAATCCGTGTCGGCTGTGGCGAAGTCTGACTGCGGCTAATTTGCGGTGGCCCGGCAGGCGCTCCACTTGCCAGGAAACGCATCGTCTCCGGTCATCGCGGAGATAGTAATTTCATTTTCCTACTCGATGCAATCTCTTCGCATGGACCGGCATGCAATCCGGGAACACAGCGCGGAAAACCCGGCTGACGGCACAACACGATTCACGTCGAACTCAGCCGTGCTCGCTACGCCTTCGAGTTTTTCCCGCTTCCCACGATTTTCGCAGCCACCGGAAGCGTCACGCGCACCGTCAACCCGCCACCGGGCCGGTTGCTCAGCGCGATATCGCCCGCATGAGTTCGAATGACGGCCAACGCGGAGGTCAAACCGAGTCCCATGCCGCCTGTGGAACGGTTTCGGGATTGCTCAACCCGGAAGAACGGGCTGAAGACTTTTTCGAGCGAATCAGCGGGAATGCCGGGTCCCCGGTCGCTGACCGTGAGCGCCACCCCGGTCGGCGTGGGCGTCAATTCCAGATCGGCGCTTCCACCCCATTTCACCGCGTTGTCGATCAGGTTCATGCAGGCTCGCCGCAACGAGAAGGGCCGTCCGCTGATCGCGAGGCGATCGGGACCGGTGTAGCGGACCGCTGCGCCCTGGTCGCTGTAGTCGTCGGCGATAGTGCGCAGAAGTCCGGCGAAGTCGAACACGGTCGACTCCTCGTCCTTGTAGTCGTCGCGAAAGAACGACAGCGCGGAGTCCGCCATGGCCTGCAGATCGTCGACGTCGCGGAACAGGCGAAGCCGCTGCTCTTCATCTTCGATGAACTCTCCGCGCAGGCGGATCTTGGTCAACGGTGTTCGCAGATCGTGCGAAATAGCGGCCAGCATCAGCGTGCGGTCGTCGACGAATTTACGGAGTTGCGCCTGCAGCGCATTGAATGCGTTGATCGCTGCACGCAACTCCTTCGGACCCGCTTCCCGGACAGGCCCGGCTCGCGGATCGCCGCCTATCTGACGAAGTTCTTCCGCGAATTGCCTGAGCGGTCTTGCCAGAAAATAAGTGGCAAGCATCGACGCCGCGAGGATCAATGACGCCACCGACGCCAGTGTCGTTGCAATCCTCGCGGGGAGCAGATTCCCCCACGGCCGGCGATTGGCGATAAACATCACCCAGCTATCGTCGCGGAGTTGCACGGCCATGAAGTAGGCATCGGGATGGGCAACCCGATCGAAGTCGATCGTCCTGGACAGCGGGTCGCTGGAAGTAAAGATCATTGAGCGGCGCTCGTGTCCGTTGTCCCGGAACCAGCCCATCGTTTCCGGAGACGGCGCATGCAGCCTGGCCGCTTCCAGCCGCTTCGCTATCGATGATCCGGCTGGATACAAGACCACCTTGTCCGCAACCGTGATGGTGTCCGCCAACTGCTGGCGGTTACCGGACGGCGCGACCTCGATCATCCTGATAGCGTCGTCGGCTCTCTCCAGCCGCGCGCGCTCGGCGGCCGACGGACCTGCAAAGCGGTCGAACAGCGCGCTGAAAACGAGCACGCTCAGGATCGCGGCGCCAACGGTGAGCGCTATTCGCCACGCGATCGTGTCGGGCACGCGTAAGCGGATGTTCATCCGCGACGAACCAGTGGGGTGAACATATAGCCACCGCCCCGAACCGTGCGAATGACCGATTCGACATCGCTGTTCGTGTCGAGCTTGCGACGCAGGCGCGCAACCTGGACATCGATACTTCGATCGTAGACTTCATAGGTCGAGCCACGCGCCATGTCGAGCAACTGGTCGCGCGTCAACACCCGTTGCGGATGTTCTGCAAATACGAGCAGAAGATCGAACTCGTTACTCGACAGTATCGTCAGTGTGTTGTCTTCCGATCGGAGTTCACGCTTGGCAATGTCGAGCCGCCAGCCGGCAAACGTGAGGACGGGCCGTGTCGGCGAATTACTCACCACGGTGTCGTTTTGCGCGGTTCGTCGCAACACCGCCTTCACTCGCGCCAGAAGTTCTCTCGCGTCGAATGGCTTGACCAGATAGTCGTCGGCGCCGATCTCGAGTCCCACCACCCGGTCGACATGATCGGCCACTGCTGTCAGCATGATGACGGGTATTTTCGATGTCGCGCGCAACTGGCGGCAGAGACTGAAGCCGTCCTCGCCCGGCAGCATGACATCGAGGATGACGAGATCGATCCGTTGATGTTCGAGTGTGGCGAACAGCGTCTCTCCGTTCGTCGCCACGCTGACCTCATGGCCGTGTTTGCGGAAAAAACCGGTAAGCAAGGACCTGATGTCCTCTTCGTCATCGACAACGAGAATGTGCGGCATATAAGTCATTTCCGAATGCTAGCCTGGACGGCGCCCTGCGTGATGTCAGCCGTCCATCGCGAATAGTGCAACTCCGACACATTATTTCAGCGCCGAAACAAACGGCACATCATACCGTCGATTCTCCTGCGTAATCTGAGGTCCTCGACCGGCCATTCGCCAGCGGAAAGCTCATTGGCATCCCCTTCATGAGTCGAACCGTCCACCTCAGAATCATGGATGTGACTCGCTGGACGTGACTCGCTGGCAATAATCCGCGCTCTTCAGAAAAAGAGCGTCCTGCGAAGGGTTCTGCCGAATCGGCACCCTTGCACCTTCATCTTTCGCGCAGTTTTAGGAGAATTACATGCACGTCACGAAGCGCCCCGTTTGCCTGGGACGTCTGGTCGCTTTGAGCGCTCTCTTTGCCGCCTTCCCCGTCTTCGCGCAGAGCAGTTCGACGCCGGCCGCCGTCGCGTCGACGGCTCCCGAGGTTACCGACGATGGCTGGCGGTTCTCGCTGGGTGTCGGCGTGTTCGCCACGCCAAAATATCAAGGCGCAAGCTCAACCCGCTTTCAGCCCGCGCCGCTCGTGAGCGTCGGGTATGGGCGCTTCTTCGTCGGATCTGTCGCTGACGCTAATGTACCTTTGGGACTCGGCGCCTATCTCTACCGCGACAGCCATTTCCGTGTAGGCGTTGCGCTTTCTTACGACCTGGTGAAGCCGCGTAAGGCGTCCGACGACGATCATCTGCGCGGTTTGTCCGATATCGATAGCACGGCGCATGCGACGCTGTTCGCGAGCTACAACATCGATTGGCTATCGGTCGTCGGCGCGGTTTCTCAGGACGTTGCGGGCAAGCACGAAGGAACGACGGCTTCGCTGGATCTGCTGGGCAAATACAGTCCGGTCAGTCAATTGACGTTGACCGCTGGGCCGGGCGTGACGTGGGGCAGTTCCCAATACAACCAGACGTTTTTCGGCGTGAATGCCGAGGATAGTGCCCGGTCGGGTCTGCCCACATACTCGCCGGGTTCGGGCATCGCAGCGGTTCGGCTGACCGCAGGAGCCAGTTACGCACTCAACAAGCACTGGAATCTTGGCGCACGCATCGTTGCGTCGCGGTTGCCGGGTGCCGTGGGCAACAGCCCGATTGTCGAGAAGAAGACGCAGATGACATACGGCGCCTTCGCCAATTATTCGTTCTAGCCCGCTGATCAAAGAGGCCGCGCGGTGTCATCGCGGGTGAATTGGGCCTCTGCTTGATGTTGAAGCATGATCAGGGATGTCCACTGGGAGCCGTCATGACCCGCTGTCGCTTACGCGTGAAGGGCTTCCTGCTTGCCATTTATCGCGTGGTGACCGGCCGGTTGTGAGCGCTGGCGATTCTCTCGCCGTTTGCGTCCTGTAGCTGTAACGAACCTTAGCCTCGACAGAACAGGCAAAGTATGTGCGGGCAGACTGGTGGACGGCGGGACACAAGCCGGTCGCAGCCTTACGCGACCGGCATTTCGCGACCCGAAGCGACGCAGATTCCAACTGGCCGTGTGGCCTGTACGGCCGCGATTGTGCCGACGATCAACCGCTTTGATCACCCTTCTTCAACGTAGCAAGTCACGATCATTTCAATATTACTTGAAATATAAAAGCGAATGATCTATCGTTCGTCGCATGGACTCAAATCTCGTTGTACGTGCCCTCGGCGCGCTCGCTCATGAATCGCGGCTCGCAGTTTTTCGACTGCTCGTTGTCGCCGGTCCGAATGGTATGGCTGCAGGTGAGATTGCGCAGCAGGTTGGACTTTCGCCATCAAGCCTGTCATTTCACCTGAAGGATCTGACCCACGCGGACCTGGTCAAGCCGCGACAGGACGGCCGTTTTGTCTTCTACGCAGCCAATTTCGACGCGATGACAGGTCTGATTGGTTTTCTGACGGAGAACTGCTGCGCTGGCGCAACGTGTGCAGCGAGCAACCTCTCCGATTGCTGCGGGCAGAACCCGTGAAGTGTGTGATCGTCGGCTTGGCTATTGAGCATTCCAACGCGCCACACCGATTTGAGGCTAACCGGGGAACTCAATGAGCAGCCTTGACAAGATCGGCGACGACCTACGTCCCGCGATTAATTCCTTCGAACGTTACCTGACGGTTTGGGTCGCGCTTTGCATTGTCGGCGGCATCCTGGTGGGTCAGGCTTTTCCTGGATTCTTCCACTCGATCGCGCGGCTGGAAGTGGCGCAGGTCAATCTCCCAGTCGGCGCGCTGATCTGGGTGATGATCGTTCCGATGCTGATCAAGATCGACTTCGCCGCAATGACTCAGGTTAAAAGCCAATGGCGAGGCATTGGCGTGACGCTGTTCGTGAACTGGCTGGTCAAACCATTCTCGATGGCTCTGCTTGGCTGGATTTTCGTTCGGCATGTGTTTGCGCCGTGGCTGCCCGCCGACCAGCTCGACAGCTACATTGCCGGTTTGATCCTGCTCGCCGCCGCGCCGTGCACGGCGATGGTTTTCGTCTGGTCCCAACTGTGCAAGGGCGATCCGTACTTCACGCTGTCGCAGGTCGCGCTCAACGACTCGATCATGATCGTGGCATTCGCGCCGCTGGTTGCGCTGTTGCTTGGCCTCTCCGCCATCTCGGTTCCGTGGGACACGCTGAGTATCTCCGTCGGCTTGTACATCGTCATTCCGGTCGTACTTGCACAGGTGCTACGCAAGCGATTGCTTGTCAGAGGTGAGGGCCATTTCCAGCGCACCGTTGCGCGTCTCGCACCGTATTCCATCTGCGCGCTTCTGGTCACCTTGATTCTGCTGTTTGCGTTCCAGGGTCAGGCCATCATCAGGGAGCCACTTGTTATCGCGCTGCTGGCGGTGCCGATCCTGATTCAGGTGTTCTTCAATTCCGGCCTCGCTTATCTGCTCAATCGTCGTCTGGGCGTCGCGCATTGTGTCGCTGGACCGTCGAGTCTCATCGGGGCCAGTAACTTCTTTGAACTCGCCGTGGCGACTGCCATCAGCCTGTTCGGTTTCCAGTCGGGAGCTGCGCTCGCGACGGTGGTAGGCGTGTTGATTGAAGTGCCGGTCATGCTGCTGGTCGTCGGCGTAGTGAACCGGTCACAGCACTGGTATGAAGCAGGTAACGCTAACAAAGGATAAAGCGATGAGCGTCACGATTTATCACAACCCTGATTGCGGCACGTCTCGCAATACGCTGGCAATGATTCGCAACGCAGGCATCGAACCTCGAATCATCGAGTATCTGAAAACGCCGCCGGACCGTGAGACGCTGAAGGCGTTGATCGAACAGGCGGGTCTGAGCGTACGCGCGGCGTTGCGCGAGAAAGGTACGCCATACGCAGACCTCGGGCTGGATGACACATCCTTGAGCGATGAAGCATTGCTGGATGCGATGCACGCGCATCCTGTTCTGATGAATCGCCCGTTTGTTGTCACGCCTCACGGTGTGCGTCTGTGCCGTCCTTCGGAACTTGTTCTGGATATTCTGCCCGGCGCATCGAATCGACCTTTCACGAAGGAAGATGGCGAAGTCGTGATCGACAGCGCAGGCCGGAGAGTGGGAAAGTGATCGACGATCTGCCCAACATCAGCGCTCCGCACCTCGATACGCCCGACCTGCATAAGCTCACGCCTCCGGTCGAATTGCAGCACGCGCCGCGAATCCTGCTGCTCTATGGGTCGCTGCGCGCGACATCTTTCAGCCGTCAACTGACGCTGGAAGCGGAACGTATCCTGCGCCACTTCGGCGCTGACACGCGAGTGTTCGATCCGCAGGGTCTACCGATTGTGGACAGCGTTTCCGCCGATCATCCGAAAGTGGCGGAACTGCGAGAACTCTCGGAGTGGTCGGAAGGACAGGTCTGGTGCAGTCCCGAACGTCACGGCACACTCACGGCGGTTTTCAAGAATCAGATTGACTGGCTGCCTCTGGAAAGCGGCGGGGTCCGTCCCACCCAGGGACGCACCTTGGCCGTCATGCAGGTGTGCGGCGGCTCACAATCGTTCAATGCGGTGAATGCTCTGCGTGTGCTTGGTCGATGGATGAGGATGGTGACAATCCCGAATCAGTCTTCAGTAGCGAAGGCGTGGCAGGAGTTTGACGCAGAAGGACGGATGAAGCCGTCTTCGTACTATGACCGCGTGGTCGACGTCATGGAAGAACTGTACAAGTTCACGTTGATGGTGCGCTCCCGCTCGGCCTATCTCACCGACCGCTACAGCGAGCGCAAGGAAGCCCATCCTGTGCTCGCCGAACAGTTGGCCGCTGTCGCGATGGATCACGAAGCTCCGGCGACCGATGCCGACACCGACACCGATATCGACACCGACGAGAACGAAACCGAATAGGTGTTCATCAGGTTCGCATTGATATTGCAGACTGTATGAGCGCGCCGGTGATGAAGCCAATCCGGGCGCGCAAATTGGCCCGACGCGCTGACACTCCCGGCGTGTGATGCGAGTCCGGTAACCGAAACACCTTTGCCAAGGGCATCAATCGGCTTACCGCAACACGCCTCACTCCAGCACCAACCCCGCCCGTTCGAACGCATCACGCAGACCCAGCCCCGGATATTTCTGTCCGACGATCCTGATATCGTTGCGCGCTTCTTCGATCAGCCAGTCGCGCACAGCGGCGACGATCGGCCGGATTGGGCGGTTCGGCGGCGTCAGCATGCAGCAGCGCCGGCTCGTCACGATCAACTCCTGTTCGGCCGGCACCAGCGCGCCCTGCGCCAGCCAGTGCGACGTCACGTTCAGCCAGCCGAGCGCGAGGCCCTGTCCGAGCAATGCAGCCTGTACGACGATTGCGTAATCGTTGAAGCTCAGCATGCTTTGCGCGTGCCGTGCTTTCGACGCGAATGCATGAAACCGCTCGTGCCAGCCACGCTCCTCGTCGTCCATCACGATTACGCTGTCGCCTTGCGCGCGGCCCGCGTCGCTTTGGGCGATCTCGTAGTAGCGCTCGTTGCACAACGGCAGCAGCGCTTCGGGCATCACGAGCACCGCGTTCTCGTCGATTTCGTCGTCGTGCAAAAAGCGCATGCCGAGATCGACATCGACGAGCGGCCCGCCGATGCGCCCCGAGATCAGCTGAAAGCGTAGATCGACGGAAGGGAAGGCGCGATGCAGCCGGCTCATGCGCGGCATCAGCCAGTGCGTGGTGAACGCGGTGGAGACCGACAGCGTGACCGTTTCGACGCCCGTCGCGCGCGCCTCGATCTCGCGTATCGCACTTTCTATCCCGCTGAATCCTTCGGAAATCTTCTGGTACAGGATCTTGCCGTTCTCGGTCAGCTCGATGCCGCCGCGAACGCGTTCGAACAGGCGCACGCCGATATGGTCTTCCATGCGCGCGAGCATCCGGCTCACCGCAGGCTGACTGACATACAGCTCCTGCGCCGCGCGTGTGAAGTTTCCGCAGCGCGCGGCGGCCTCGAACACGAACAGCGCATTGGCGCTCGGCAGCTTCTTCCGAAGGTTTGGCATGACCTGATGTTATGCCCGACACAACAATTTTGGAATTGCCGCCAAAAATATCGCGCCGTATATTTTTTCAACATCTGTTTCAACCTCGGGGTCCTCGACATGGATGCACGCGTTAAAGCCGGAGTGTCAATCAGGGCGGCGACCAAACGGTATGGCCCTGTCACAGCGCTGGACGACGTTTCGCTCGAGATCGCGCCGGGGGAATTCGTCTCGCTGCTAGGTCCCTCGGGATCGGGCAAAACCACTCTGCTGGGCATTCTCGGCGGATTCGTGACACCGAGTGCCGGCAGCGTCTGGGTCGGCGAGCATGACATTACATTTGCGCCGCCGCACAAGCGCAACATCGGCATCGTGTTCCAGAACTACGCGCTGTTTCCGCACATGACGGTAGGCGAGAACGTCGCGTTTTCGCTGCGCGCCCGGCGCGAACCGAAGTCGACGTGGGGTAAACGCGTGGCCGATGCGCTCGACATGGTCGAACTGAAAGGCTATGAAAACCGCGGCATCCATCAACTGTCGGGCGGACAGAAGCAGCGCGTGGCGCTCGCGCGCGCCATCGTGTTCCAGCCGCAACTCATCCTGATGGACGAACCGCTGTCCGCGCTCGACAAACAATTGCGCGACGCGATGCAGATCGAACTGCGCAGGCTGCATCGGCAATTGGGCGCGACGATCATCAACGTGACCCACGATCAGCGCGAGGCGCTCACGATGAGCGACCGCGTCGCCGTGCTGAAGGACGGCAAGCTGGTGCAGATCGACACACCCGAACGCCTGTACGACCGACCGTGCAATGCGTTCGTCGCGAGTTTCATCGGCGAGGCGACGCTGCTCGGCGTCAGCCGCGCCGACGACCACGCCGTGCGGCTCGGCGATACCGTTCTGCGCACCGCGCATCCGGTGCCGCGCGCGGACAGGCTGCTGCTCGCGGTGCACACGGAGAAGCTCGTCATCGACGCCGATCATCGTCACGAGAACGCGAACCGCCTGTCGTGCCGCGTCACCGAAGTGATCTATCAGGGCGAGAGCCTGCGCGTGTTCGCGTCGCTCGCCGACGGCACCGCGATCAGCCTGAGACAACCCGGCGGTCACGCCGCGCGAAGGCGCATTCCGGAGCCGGGCGAGACGATGATCGTCGCGCTCGATCCGCAGGACACCATTGTCGTAGCCGCATGATTTTTTTGCCGCCTGTGCACGGGCGATTCCGACTCAAACGCAGATACGCAACCCGCAAAGGATGAAGCAATGAATCTCACCGATTTCAAAGTCCTGACGTTCGATGTCGTCGGTACGCTGATCAACTTCGAAAAAGGCGTGCTCGATTCCGTGCGACGCCTCGGCGGCGCGAAAGCGCAGGAACTGAGCGACAGTCAGATCTTCGAACCGTATATGGAAGGCCGGGCAAAATTCTATGGCCGTTCGAGCCATGAAATGGCGAACGTGTACCTGCATCTGGCGAACCGGCTGGGCTTGCCGAACGATCCGCAATCCGCCGCCGCGTTCCAGCGCGACGTGCTCGACTGGCCCGCGTTCGAGGACTCGGTTGCCGCACTCAAACGTCTGCGCAAACAATTCCGTCTCGTCGCGATGACCAACGCAGACCGCGTCGCGCTGTCGGCCTATGCCCACACACTGGGCGACCCGTTCGACGACACCGTGTGCTGCGACGAAACCGGCGTCGCGAAGCCGGACCCGCAATTCTTCGCGTACAACCGCGGTCGTCAGGCGGCCTTCGGCTACAAATTCAGCGAGATCCTGCACACCGCGCAGAGCCAGTATCACGACATCGGCGTCGCGACGAAACTCGGTTACGCGACGTGCTGGATCGAGCGGCGTCAGGGTTTGAACGGCTTCGGCGCGACGCCGGTGCCGGAAGCCGTGACCACGCCGACCTTCCGCTTCGCGACGCTTGCCGGTCTGGCGGATGCGGTGGACGCCGAGCTGCGCGTCGCGGCCTGACGATGCGCGCCCCGACCCCAGGCCCGGTTGCGCAAGCGGATTCACTGTGGCGCGCGATGGCCGCACGCGCGCCGGCGCTGGACGCGCCCGTGGCCGCAGCCGCGCCGCTCGCCGGCGACCTCGACGTGGAGGTCGCGATCGTCGGCGCGGGTTACTCGGGCCTCGCCGCCGCATATGCGCTGCACAAGCGCGGTGTCGGCTGCGCGGTGCTGGATGCAAACCCGGTTGGCTGGGGAGCGAGCGGCCGCAACGGCGGTGTGGTGTCGTCGAAGTTTCGTCTGTCGTTTCCTTCGATTGCGAACACGCATGGGCTGGAAACCGCGCGGCGCATGCATCGCCTCGCGCATGACGGCGTGCGGGCGGTCGAAGCGCTGATCGACGAGTTCGGCCTCGACCGTGCGCGCTTCGAGCACACCGGCAGTCTGCGCTGCGCGCACACGGAGCGCGCGTTGTCGGCGATCGTGGCCGAAGCCGACTGGGTGCGCACGAATCTCGGCGATGCGTCGATGACCGTGCAGTCGCGCGCGCAGATCGAACATGAAACGGGCTCGAAGGGCTTTATCGGCGGCGTGCTCAGCGCGGATGCCGGGACGATTCTGCCGCTCGAATACGTGCGCGGGCTTGCGGCGGGGCTGACCTCGCGAGGCGTGCCGATCTACGAATCGAGTCCGGTGACCGGGATGTCGCGTGCTCAGGACGGTCGCGTCGTGCTGCTTGCGCCGGGCGGGACGGTGCGCGCGAAGCAGGTGATCGTCGCGACCAACGCCTACTCGAATCTTACGGACGCGACCGCGCAGTTTCATCGCGAACTCGTGCCGTTCCGCAGCGCGATGATCGCGACCGCGCCGCTGCCGCCCGAACTCGATGCGCGCGTGATGGTCAACGACCGTAGCTACACGGAAACCCGCCGCATGATGAAGTGGTTCCGCAAGGTGGATGGCCGCATGCTGTTCGGCGGACGCGATGCATTCGGCAAGGAAGGCCAGCCGACCGGCTTCGAAGCGCTGCATCGCGCGATGACTGGGCTGTTCCCGGATCTGCGGGAGGTGCCGGTCGAATATCGCTGGTCCGGCTATGTCGGTATGACTTTCAACGGATTGCCGCATGTTGGCCGCAGCGATTCCGCGACGACCTTCTGCCTCGGCTACAACGGCGCGGGTGTCGCGATGGCCAGTCTGATCGGCCAGCATGCGGCGGCGCTCGCGCTCGGCGACAAGCCCGAACTGTCGATGCTCGCACAGGACGGGCTACGGCCCGTGCCCTTCCATTCGCTGCGTGCGCCCGGCGTGAGGCTTGTCGCCGCGTGCTACCAGCTTCTCGACGCCGTGGGTGCATGAATGACGATAGCCAAACGGATGTTGCAAGACCCGACCATGATGCCTTCCGCCACGACCGACCCGTCAGTTCGCTACCGGCAACGCGAGGACCGCGCGATGCTGCTTCTCATGACGCCGGCGTTGCTGGTCGCAGTGGTGCTGGTGGTGGTACCGCTCGCGTGGCTGTCGTGGCAGTCGATTTACCAGGACGGCGGCTTCACGCTCGCGAACTACCGGCGCGTGTTCACGGAAGCCTATCTCTCCACGTTCGTGCTGACGTTCAGGCTCAGCCTGATTGTGACCGCGTTGACGCTGCTGCTCGGCTATCCCGTCGCGTATTTCGCGGCGTCGATCTCGCCGCGCTGGAGCGCGCTCGTGCTCGGCATGGTGATCCTGCCGTTCTGGACCAGCGTGCTGGTGCGGACCTACGCGTGGCTCGTGTTGTTGCAGCGCACCGGGTTGATCAACAAGGCGCTGCTCGGCATGGGACTGATCGACCGGCCGTTGCAGCTTTCGTATAACCAGCTCGGCACCGTCATCGCGATGGTGCACATCCTGTTGCCGTTCATGGTGCTGCCGTTGTATTCCGCGATGCAGAAGATCCCGGCGAATCTTTCCCAGGCGGGCGCGAGCCTCGGCGGCTCGCCGTGGCATGTGTTCCTGCGCGTCTTCCTGCCTTTGTCGATGAGCGGCGTGCTGGCGGGCGCGACCCTGGTGTTCGTGTTGTGCCTGGGCTTCTACATCACGCCTGAACTGATGGGCGGCGGCAAGTCGATGATGGTGTCGATGATCGTGAGCCGCAATGTCGATATTTACAACAGCTGGGGCGCGGCAAGTTCGGTGAGCGTGGTGCTGCTCATCTGCGTATTCGCGGTGTTTTACGCCGTGAGCCGCGTGATTCCGCTCGAAAAGACATTGGGAGCGAAGTGATGGACATGACCCGGCAACTGTCGTTCGGACGCATGACGCTGGGGGCGTGCGTCGTGCTGATCCTCGCGTTCCTGATGGTGCCCGTCATCATCATCGTGCCGCTGTCGTTTTCCGATGCGAGCTTCCTGACCTTTCCGCCGCCGGGCTATTCGCTGCGCTGGTATCACGCGTTCTTCGACAACCCGGCGTGGATCGCCGCGGCGCGGACTACCTTCGTCGCGTCGACCTGCGCCGCGCTGATCGCGACGCCGCTCGGGATCATGGCCGCGTACGGCATCCAGAACGGCTCGCACTGGTCGTTGCGCTATCTGCGCACGCTGCTGATGTTGCCGCTGATGGTGCCGATCATCATCGTCGCGGTTGGTGTGTTTTTCGTGTACTCGCAGGCGGGTTACGTGAATACGCTCGGCGGCCTGATCGCGGCCGACACCATGCTCGGCCTGCCGTACGTGCTGATCTCGGTCGGTGCCGATCTGCGCACGTTCGACCCGACCCAGGAGATGGTTGCGCGCAGTCTCGGCATGAACCGCTTTCGCGCGTTCATGACGGTGACGCTGCCGCAGATCCGGTCGAGCGTGATTGCCGCGGCGGTGTTCGTGTTCATTCAGGCGCTGGACGAAACCGTCGTCGCGCTGTTCGTGTCGGGCGGCGACAACCAGACGCTCACACGCCGCATGTTCGTCACGTTGCGCGACGAGATCGACCCCACCATCGCCGCGATCAGCACGATGCTGACGGCCATCACGCTGTGCCTCGTGATGATCGTCGTCGTGAGCCGGCGTTCGTCGGCGGCGGCACGAGCCTAGTCATTCCAGAGAGAATCTATGCGACATCTACAGCAGTTCTATATCGACGGCGAATGGGTCGAGCCGTCGGGCACCGCGCGCCTCGCCGTCATCGATCCCTGCACGGAAGAATCGCTGGGCGACGTTGCGCTCGGCAATGCACACGACGCCGATCGCGCGGTAGCGGCCGCAAAGCGCGCGTTCGTATCGTTCTCGCAGACCAGCGTGGCCGAGCGCGTCGCGTTGCTCGAAAGCATTCTCGAAGCGTATCTGAAGCGCTACGACGAGATGGCCGAAGTCATTTCGCGTGAGATCGGTGCGCCGGCGAAGCTGTCGCACGACTGGCAGGCCGCGCTCGGCAAGCGGCATCTCGAGGAGACGCTGCGCACCGTCGAACGTTTCCCGTGGCAGCGCATGAAGGGCAGCACGCTCGTCAATCACGAGCCCGTCGGCGTCGCGGCGCTGATCACGCCTTGGAACTGGCCGATCAATCAGATCGTCTGCAAGGTTGCGCCGGCGCTCGCGGCGGGCTGCACGATGGTGCTCAAGCCGAGCGAGGTGTCGCCGCTGAACGCGTTGCTGTTCGCCGAGATCATCGACGCGGCGGGCGTGCCCAAAGGCGTTTTCAATCTCGTGAACGGCGACGGCCCGACGGTCGGTGCGGTGCTTGCCGCGCATCCCGACGTCGACATGGTGTCGTTCACCGGATCGACGCGGGCAGGCGTCGAGATCGCGCGGCTCGCTGCGCCGACGGTCAAGCGCGTGCATCAGGAGTTGGGCGGCAAGTCGGCGAACCTCCTGCTTGACGATGCCGATTTCGACACGGCGGTCGCGGCGGGCGTTCGTTCATGCTTCGGCAACAGCGGCCAGTCCTGCAACGCGCCGACGCGCATGCTGGTGCCGGCGGCGCGTCACGACGAAGCCGTGGCGATTGCAACGCGTGTCGCGCAGACGCTGCGAGTCGGCGCGGCGGACGATCCGGCAACCGGCATGGGTCCGGTCGTCAGCAGCGTGCAGTTCGAGCGCGTGCAGCGGCTCATTGGCGTGGGCATCGAGGAGGGGGCGACGCTGGCCGCCGGTGGCCTCGGCCGGCCCGAAGGTCTGCAACGCGGCTATTACGTGAAGCCCACGGTATTCGCCAACGTGAATCCGTCGATGACGATCGCCCGCGAGGAAATCTTCGGTCCTGTTCTGGCGATCATGCCGTACCGCGATGAAGAAGACGCCATCGCCATCGCGAACGACACGCCGTTCGGCCTCGCTGCTTACGTGCAATCCGCCGATCAGGCGCACGCGCGGCGCGTGGCGTTGCGGATGCGCGCGGGCAGCGTCTATGTGAACTATCCCGCGTGGGACCCGGGCTCGCCGTTCGGCGGCTACAAGCAGTCGGGCAATGGCCGCGAGTACGGCGAGTGGGGGCTGGAAGCGTTTCTGGAAGTGAAGGGCGTCGTGGGCTACGGAAGCTGACAGGCGCGCCTGACGTCCGGGTTGCAAGAGGCTGCCAGACGGGTTACGCGTGGCGGCCTCTTTTTATTCAGTCCTGCGAGTCACACCTGGCATTTTTTTATTCAACGCGCTCGACCGGCATCTGCTTTGCGCAAACCATCGGCCACTTTCTCCGCGATCATGATGGTCGGCACATTCGTGTTCGCGCAGGGAATCGACGGCATCAGCGACGCGTCGCAAACGTACAGACCGTCGACGCCATACACCGCGCCATGCTGATCGGTCACGGCCAGCGGATCATCGGGCGAACCCATCCGGCAAGTGCCTGAAGGGTGCCACGTGCCGCCAACCGAACGCGTGACGAACTCCGTCATGGCGCGATCATCAGCGAGCAGATCGTCGATACCGACCCCTTGCGTCACCACGCGTTTGATCAACGTGCCGCGCAACGGCCCGGCGATATCGAGCAGCCCGCTCAACGCGCCGCGCTGCAGCGCATTCCAGACACCCGGCACCGCCACCGCCGCCACGCGAGGCGAATAGCTCGATGGAAAGATCACATCGCGATGCGCCGCCAGCGAAGGCGAGGCGAGTTGTGCCGCGCCGAAGCGCAGCGCGAGCTTCAGGCGCGCCAGATCGCGCGGATCGGACAGCATCGCAAAATCGACGTGGGGTTCATCGTGCGCGTCGGACGAGGCGAGCGTCACCCGTCCGCGCGAATACGATTTATTGACCCAGAAGAACAGCGTCCCGAGCCGATAGCCGACCGAATGCCACCCCGAGCGCGACAGGATTGCGCCGTGCATGTCGCCGGGAACGGTGTTGGGCAGCCCCGATGAAAACCGTACGACGGCCTGCTCGTGATGTTCGTCGGGATACGGCGTGCGAGCGTTGCGCGGCAGGAACGTGGAGACGGCGATCGAAGGATGCTCCATCAGATTGCGTCCCACGCCCGCCCGATCCGCGACGATTTCGATGCCGTGCGTCTTCAGTTCGTGCGCAGGACCGACACCGCTGCGCAACAGCAATGCGGCGCTATGAATCGCACCGGACGACACGATCACCCGGCGCGCATTCACGTCCTCGCTCGTGCCGTCCGCGCGGACGATGCGCGCACCGCACGCGCGCCGTCCGTCGAACAGGATGCGCGCGGCGACTTCACCCGTGCGTATCGTGAGATTGGGGCGGGCGCGGGCCGCGTCGTCGAGATAGCAGACGGAGGTGGGCAGGCGCTCGCCGTTCGCACTCACGCCGATCGAGCCGATGAACGTGCCGTCTTGCCACGGTCCGTTCTGATCGTCGTGCAGCGCATGGCCGTTTTCATCGAGCGTATGCAGCACCGCGCGCACGAACGGCGAGATGCGCGCCCAGGCGGGGCGCTGGATCCGCAGCGGTCCGTCGCTGCCGTGGCGCGGTCCGCTAAAGTCGCAATCGGTTTCGAGCTTGCGGAAGTAGGGCAGACACGACTCCCAATCCCAGCCCGATGCGCCGAGCGTTGCCCATTCGTCATAGTCGGCGGGCGCGCCGCGATTGGCCATCAGCGCATTGATCGCGGAACCGCCGCCGAGCAGGCGCGCCTGTTCGTACCGGCGGGGCGAGCCGCTCGTGCTCATGCGCGCCTTGAGTTGCCGCCAGATGTTGCGTGTGTCGAGATAGGCGCGTCCTGGGTAGCGGCTGCGGATCGCGTCCGGCATCGTCGCAGCCGAGATATCGCGACCCGCTTCGACGAGGCATACGTTCGTGCCTGCGTCTTCCGACAGGCGCGCGGCCAGCACGCAGCCGGCGGACCCACCGCCCAGAATCAGATAGTCGATCACGTTGGAATCAGTGAGCCGCGCACGTGACGCCGTGCGCGGCAGGTGAAGAACGATTTAATCAGGATGACTGACCGCAACCGCTCATTGCATGAACTTGAGCCAGCGCGCCTTGGCCTGGATGCCCGCGTCCGATGCCCACCAATCCTCCGACATCAACGCCTGCTTCGCGGCGTTTGCAGGCGAGCTGGGCAATTGGGCCGCGCGGGCTTCGGTGATCTTGCCGGTCTTGAACGCGGCCGGATTGCCCGGTCCGTAGTCGATGTAGAGCGGCAGATTCGCCTGCAATTCCGGCGATAGCGCGGCGTTGATGAAGCGGACCGCGTCGTTGAGGTTGGGCGCATTCTTCAGCACGCAAAGCTGCGTGTTCTGCAGGATGCCGTCGTTATAAGTGAACGCGATATCTGGGTCGTCTTTCATTACGGCGCTCGCGCGGCCGTTCCAGATCATCGTCATATCCACTTCGCCGTCGTGCAGCAATTGCGCGGACTGCCCGCCCGAGGTCCACCAGACCGTCACGTTCGGCTTGATCTGTTCGAGCTTTTTGAAAGCGCGATCGACGTCGAGCGGATAGAGCTTGTCGCGTGGCACGCCGTCTGCCAGCAACGCGGCTTCGAGCACCGTCATCGGATCGTTGCGCAGCGCGCGTGTGCCGGGGAAATTCTTGACGTCCCAGAAATCTTTCCAGCTTTGCGGGACTTTTTTCAGGTTCTTCTTGTTGTAGCCGATGACCGTCGAATAAAACTCATACGCGACCGAATACGGCGTGCGGTATTTGTCGGGGACGGCCGCCGCGTTCGGCATCTTCGAGAAATCGAGCTTTTCGAGCAGACCGGCGCGGCCACCGCGCAGACAGTTCGAGGTCGGTGTGTCGACCACATCCCACACCGGCTTGCCGGTGTCGCCCTGCGCCTTGATCTGCGGCCACGCGTCGGGAATGCTGTCCTGATTGATGGTGATGCCGAGTTGCGTGGCAGCGGGATCGAGAATCGCCTTGGTCTGCGCTTCCTGATAGGCGCCGCCTTGCGAGACGAAGGTGATCTTGCCCGCTGCGAATGCGGGCGCCGTGCCCGCGATACCCACGATACTCAACGCTAAAGTCATGGCCAGCGGACGCAACGGGAACATCGAACGGCGGAGCCTTGCAATATTCATCACAGTCTTTCCTCGACAGGGGTAAAACGATGGACGTCTTGCAGTTCGAGCCTCGCGCCTGATCTCCGGCAGCTTCGGAAGACGCAAGAGTGATGTCGAATATATTGATTCATTATTTCGACGGCAACGCCAGAATTGTTGGACTCGCCATGATCTGAAGTTATGTCAGAGCAATGCGGCGTTGGCTGGGTCCAATGAGATCGCTGCGCTCGCGAATGGGGAGCGCAGCGTGCGGGTACCACGGTGTTTGTGCCGCCGGTTAAACAAGGCACGAGGCCGTCACATCATCTCGGGACTGGTCAGCCGAGTTCCATCGGAAAAGCGCGTCAAACGATAGGGCTCTAGCTCGTTACCACTTGCATCGCCGGTCACGATGCGGCTGACCAGCATGCCTGCTCCCGGCCCGAGACCGAAGCCGTGACCGCTGAAGCCGGACGCGATTACAAGGCCCGGCATGCTCTCCACGCGCGACATGACCGGCACCAGATCGGGCGTCGTATCGATCGCGCCTGCCCATGCATGCGCGACACGCAGGCCCGACAATTCCGGGAACACCTTCGCGACGTTTTCCAATGCACGGGTCGGCCATTCGGCATCGGGCGCAGGGTTGAGCACCCGCATCACTTCGAACGGCGAGATGTCGTCGTGACTCCAGTTCGCACTGCCTTCGGGTCCGCCGAAAAAGCGTTGCGCGAGCCGGAACTTGAGTTTCTTGTTGAGCTTGCTGCGGAACATCTTGCGAAACTTGACCGCGTGCCGGAGATTTTGCGGCGCGATTTCCATCCGCCCATAACCGGGGACTGCAATCGTGTAGCCGCCGTCGAGCCGCCGCCGGATCGCGAAGTTCGGGCCGGAGAAACAGCCGTCGATCACGGCGGGCGCTTCCGCCGTACGCAGCGCGGTGCCGATCACATTGACGGCAGGCAGATCGATCCCGTGATGCCGGCAGAACAGTGCGCTCCACGCGCCTCCGGCGAGCACGACGCTGTTCGCGGCAAGCCGCCCGCGCTCGGTCCAGACACCGGAAATCCGGCCCGCGCTGATATCGAGTCCGCGAACCGCGCAGGTTTGATGCACGCGGGCGCCGAGCCGCTGCGCGCCTCGTGCGATGGCGGGCGCCGCTTTCGACGGCTCCGCGCGTCCGTCGGAATACGACCACACGCCGCCCGCCCACTTCGTTTGTCCAGTGGGCACACGCGCGGCCAGTTCGCGCGCCGACAGCAACTGACTGTCGAAGCCGATTGCGCGCGCCTTGCCGAGCCACGTTTCCCACTGAGCGACGTCGGCGGGCTGCTCGCTGCCGTACAGAATGCCGGACTGGCGAAAGCCGATGTCCTCGCCGAGTTCGTCGCTCAACTCGCCCCACCGCTTCAGGCTCTGCATCGCGAGAGGCAATTCGTAGAGGTCGCGATTCTGCTGACGCACCCAACCCCAGTTGCGTCCCGACTGTTCCGCGCCGATGACGCCTTTTTCGAGCAGCGCGACCGAGAGTCCGCGCCGCGCCAGTTCGTACGCCGTACTGACGCCGATAATGCCGCCGCCTATCACGGCTACGTCGCAGCGATCGGGAAAACCGTCGCTATTCGGAACTTCGTCGATTCTTAGCATGGGTAAGCAACCGTGATTGACATGACCTGCAGATACGAAGCGCGTGCCGCGCGTTCAGAAGATCACGTAGATCTTGCGCAGCGTTTCGTCGATGTTCCAGAGTCCTTCGGTATTGGCCTCGAAGAACAGCGTGTCGCCGGCGGCGAAGCGGATCGTGGTTTCTCCATCGGGCGTGAAGCTGCCGCTGCCCCTGATGAAATGCATCACTTCCGCCTGTTTGACCGAACGCCGGTAGGTGCCCGGCGAGCACTCGAACACGCCGGTGTCGACGGCTTCCTGACCGGGAATCACATACTGCCGTCCCGACACGCGCGCCGGTTCGGTGCCGGGCAACCCGGCGGTTCCCCAGTCTTCGAGGGCGGTGACTTCTGCGGCTTGCGTGATCTGCTGGACTTTCATGCGGCGTGTTCCTGTTGACGTGAGGTGAGGTCGATACGGCGTTCGATCCGGCCGAGCCGGACAACGGTGACGCCCGCGCGCAACTGGCGCAGCGAGGGCATCACGAGCATGCAGTCGTCGTACGGCGTCGCGACCGGCTGGCCGTCGGACCAGGCGATCACGGTGCCCGCCTTGTCGAAGGTTTCGAGGCCGGTGTAGGGGCCCGCGAAGCGGAAATCCATGCTTTTGGCGACGACCGGTTCGGTCACGCGCACGATGCACATTTCGTCGGCAAGCGGCGTAATCCAGCCGCGCGGCAGGTCGTCGGCATCGACGACGCCCGACAGCAGCAGGAAGCGCGCGCAGCAGTCGCGCGCGACTGTTACCGCGCTGGCTTCCCAGTGCTGACCGCATTCGACCAGCAGCGCGTTCTTCGGACTCGCGTCGTCGCCGAAAGCTTCGTAGTCGCGCATGCGGCGGCCTTCGGGATGGCCTTCGTCCTGAATCACGGTGGCCGGCGTGCCGAGCCGCTCGGACAATTCCGCGCCTTTGCGCAGCGGCCCCGCGACGATCAGCGGCGCGCTTTTCTCATGCATCGAATGCAGGTCGAGCAGCAGGTCGACCGTGTCGATCACGGGACGCATTGCGCGCGCGCGGTCGAGTTCCGACGAGCGGGTCGCGAGGTCGTCGAGTTTCGCGGCGGTCCACACGCGGTTGAAGTCCTGGTCGACGAAACGCGCCTTGTCCGGCGCAGCGGGATCGAAGCGCGCGTACGCGTCGACATTCGCGAACGCCAGCGTGAGCTTGCCGCGGCGCGGGCGCAGGCCGCTTTCCAGCAACCCGGCGACGGCGATCGCGCCGCACACTTCGTTGCCGTGCGTGAGCGCGTTGATCATCACGTGCGGTCCGGGCTTGCCGGAGTCGAACGTATGGACGTAGGCAATGCCGGTGTTGCCGGCGGCGTGCGCCGAGATGTCCGGAAATTCGACTTCGATCGGATAGGCTTCCATGATTACTGCAATCCTCCCTGGCACAGGTACTTGATCGACAGATAGTCGTCGAGTCCGTATTTCGATCCTTCGCGGCCGTAGCCGGACTCCTTGACGCCGCCGAACGGCGCCGCCTCCGACGCAAGCGCGCCTTCGTTGATGCCGACGATGCCGGCTTCCAGCGCCCGCGACACGCGTTCGATGCGGCGCATGTTCTCGCTGTAGAAATACGCGGCGAGTCCGAACGGTGTGTCGTTCGCGGCCTGCACGGCTTCCTGTTCGCTGTCGAACGGGAACAGCGGCACGACCGGGCCGAAGGTTTCCTCGCCGCATAGCGCCATCGCCGAGGTCGCGTTGCCGAGCACCGTGGGCGCGTAGTAGTGCGGCCCGAGTTCGGTGAGCCGCCGTCCGCCGGTCAGCACGAGCGCGCCGTTTTCGACTGCGTCGTCGACATGGCGCGCGATCTTGTCGACGGCGCGCAGGTTGATCATCGGGCCGATCTGCGAGGTGGGTTCGCTTGCCGGGCCGACCCGCAGTTCGGCCACCTTCGCGCGCAGCAGCGCGGCGAAATGGTCGTACACGTCGCGCTGCACGTAGACGCGATTCGGGCACACGCAGGTCTGTCCGCCGTTGCGGAATTTCGCGGCCAGCAGGCCGTTGACGGCGGCGTCGAGATCGGCGTCGTCGAAGACGATGAACGGCGCATTGCCGCCGAGTTCGAGCGACAGCTTTTTCAGCGTGCCCGCCGATTCGCGCGCGAGATGCTTGCCGACGGGCGTCGATCCGGTGAACGTGATCTTGCGCACGCGGCTGTCGGCGAGCCATTCGCCGACCGTCTCGGCGGCGGACGCGCGCGATGCCGAAACAATGTTGAGCACGCCGTCCGGCACGCCTGCTTCGTGCGCCAGCATCACCAGCGCGATCGCGGTGAGCGGGGTGTCTTCGGCCGGTTTCGCGACCACCGTGCAGCCTGCCGCGAGCGCCGGCGCAATCTTGCGCGCGATCATCGCGAGCGGGAAATTCCACGGCGTGATCGCCGCGACGACGCCGATCGGCTCCTTCACCGCGCTCATGCGTTTGCCGCGCTGTTGCGCCGGAATCAGGTCGCCGTAGATGCGCGTCGCTTCGTCGGCGAACCACGCGACGTACGACGCGCCATATCCGACTTCGCCGCGTCCTTCGGCGAGCGGCTTGCCCTGTTCGAGCGAGATCAGGGCGCCGAGCGCGTCGCGATTGGCGATGATCAGCGCGTGCCAGCGGTGCAGGATGGCCGCGCGCTCGCTCGCCAGCAACGCGCGCCACGCGGGCAGCGCTTTGGCGGCGGCGTCGGTGGCGGCGCGCGCGTCGGCCGGGCCGCTATCGGCGACATCGGCGATCAGGTTGCCGGTGGCCGGATCGGTCACGGCGAAACGCCGGCCGCTCGCCGCTGCGAGCCACTGGCCGTTGATGAAATTGTCCGTGCGGATCAGCGCGCGGGCCTGCTGTTCGAGATTCGTGCTCATGTGAGCGCTCCGTGTCTTGCGGCTTGCGGTGGCGAAGCGCCCGGCCTGCGCCGGGCGGTCGAGGCGGACGACGCCGCGAGTAATCAGCCCGCGTCCGCGACGCGCGCTGCGATCGCCGCGCCGACTTCGGCAGTCGACGCGCGGCCGCCGAGGTCGCCCGTGTGCGGACCGTCCTTCAGCACCTCCGTGATCGCCGCGACAATCGCGTCGTGCGCGTCGCGTTCGACACCGGTGCTGTGGCCGAGGAAGTCGAGCATCATCGCGGCCGACCAGATCATCGCGACCGGATTGGCGATGCCGCGACCGGCGATGTCGGGCGCCGAGCCGTGCACCGGCTCGAATAGCGACGGGAAACGCCGGTCGGGATTCAGATTGCCCGACGGCGCGATGCCGATCGTCCCGGTGCAGGCCGGACCCAGATCGGACAGGATGTCGCCAAACAGATTGGACGCGACCACCACGTCGAAGCGGTCCGGGTTCAGCACGAAGCGCGCGCACAGAATGTCGATGTGCTGACGGTCCATCTTCACGTCCGGGTAGCGGGCGGCCATTTCGTCGGCGCGCGCGTCCCACCACGGCATGCTGATCGCGATCCCGTTGCTCTTGGTGGCCACCGTGATCTTCTTCGCGCGACGCTGCGCGAGATCGAATGCGAACTTCATCACACGCTCGGTGCCGTGGCGCGTGAAGATCGACTGCTGCATCACGACTTCGCGCTCGGTGCCCTCGAACATCGTGCCGCCCACCGACGAGTATTCGCCTTCGGTGTTCTCGCGCACGATCATGAAGTCGATGTCGCCCGGCTTGCGGTTCGCGAGCGGGCAGGGCACGCCTTCGAACAGGCGAGCGGGGCGCAGGTTCACGTACTGGTCGAATTCACGGCGGAACTTGAGGAGCGAACCCCACAGCGAGATATGGTCGGGCACCTTGTCGGGCCAGCCGACCGCACCGAACAGGATTGCGTCGCAATCCTGAAGTTGTTCCTTCCAGTTGTCGGGCATCATCTGGCCGTGCTGCGCGTAGTAGTCGCACGACGCCCATTCGATCCGGCGGTAGTCGATGCCGATGTCGAAGCGTTTGCACGCGGCGTCCAGCACGCGCAGACCTTCGGGCATCACTTCGGTGCCGATGCCGTCGCCGGGAATCACAGCAATGCGATATTTGCGGGTCATACGTATCTCTCCTTGCCGTCTTCGCGCGCGGTCTGCTGACTGCACGGGTCCGGCGAAATGGTTGCGTCCGGTTGTCGGGTTGCGCGTGGTATTACGTGTTGTCGCCTGATGTCAGTAGCCGCGCGTCCGGTCGATCAGGCCATTCATCGGCTCGCCCGCGCGAAAGCGGCGCAGGTTTTCCAGCACCGCATCGACCGCCGATTCGGGCCGCGTCGCGCTCGCGATATGCGGCGTGATGCGCACGCGCGGCTGCGTCCACAACGGATGGTCCGGGGGCAGCGGCTCGGGATCGGTGACGTCGAGCACGGCACTGTGAATCTGGCCGCGTTCGAGCGCGTCGAGCAGATCGTCACCGACCAGTTGCGGTCCGCGCCCGACGTGAACCACCGACGCGCCGCGCGGCAGCGTGTCGAACACCTGACGGCCGAGCAGCCCGCGTGTTGCATCGGTCAGCGGCAGCAGGCAGATCAGCACGTCGGTGCGGGCGAGAAACGTCGCCAGTCCGGCCTCGCCCGCATAACAGTCGATCCCGGCGATCTCGTGGTGCGAGCGGCTCCAGCCCGCGCACGCGAATCCGAATAGCCGCAAGCGTTCGAGCACCGCCGTGCCGAGCATGCCGAGCCCGAGCACGCCGATCCGGCGCGACGCGGCGGCGCGCAACGGCATCGGCTGCCAGGCGCGCGCCTGCTGCTGCAAGTGGTAATCGAACAGATCGCGGTGAATCGTCAGCACGGCTTGCGTGACGTACTCGACCATGCCGTCGACGATGCCCGGCTCGACCATCCGCACCACCGGCAGATGCGCGGGAATCTGCGAGAGATCGAGTTGATCGACGCCCGCGCCGACCGAAAACACGATCTCCAGGTTGGGCAGCGTGACGGCGAGATCGCCCGGTTGCCACGCGACCAGGAAACGCACGGACGCGGGGTCGCTGATATCCGGCCAGACCCGGAACGGCATCTCGGGCGCGAGCTGCGCGAAGCGCTCGGCCCACAGTGCGCCGCGCACCGGGTCGGCTTTGTAGAGGACGGTCATCGCCGGTTACGCCATCGCCTGATTGACGATGCCGTACGCGCGCCAGGTCGCGTCCGGGGCGGCTTCGCGCAAGTCGGCGGACGCGTTGCGCACCATCTTGTCGACGGAATCGACGCGTGCCAGGCCGAGCCCGGACAGCCAGTCGTTGATCCCCGCATCGCCCGGTACGTCGATCCGCACGAAATCGCCTTCGTGCAGCGCGAGCCAGTACGAAATCAATGCGCGGGCGCGCAGGTCGTCGGACGAACGCTGCGTGACCACCGGTCCAATCGCGTAGCCGCGTCCAAATGGACGGAACAGCGAGAAGCCGAGTACTTCGCCGTCGCGTTCGAGCACCACGCCTTGTGCGAATGCAAGCAGCGCCGGAATCGTCGCGCTGCGGTCGAAACCGCTTGCGCGCGATGCGAGTTCGATCAGCGTGGGCAGATCTTCCGGCGTTGCCGCACGCAGATGCTCGCCGGGCGGCGGCGCGACTGCGGCCACGCTGCCGGGCGTGCCCTGATGCTGGGTGAGGCCGCCGCAGGTTACGAAGCCGAGCTTTTCGTACAGCGGCTTGCCTGCGACGGTGGCATGCAGGAAGGTCACGCGATTACCCAGTTCTTCGAGCACCAGTTCCATCAGCTTGCGGCCGATGCCACGGCCCTGTTCTTCCGGCGACACGATGACGAGGCCGAGCGTGCCGCGGTCCGCGCCGAATTTCCAGCACAGTGCCGTGCCGATCACGGCGCCATTGTCTTCGGCGACGAAGCCCGTGCCTGCGTCGTGCATGAAGCGCCAGTCGTCGGCGCGATGCGGCCAGCGCACGGCAACAGAAAGGCCGTGCGCGGCCGCGATGTCGGCGGACGTGAAACGGCGGTAGCTGGGTGATGTCTTCACAGATGATTCGGACACTGCAAACTCCTGCTTGTCGGCATGATCGTGCCTAGACTGTCGCATTCCCGGTGCCCGCTTCATAGGACGATCTTTTTGTCATTCGCGATCGTCGGCAGTCGGCGGGCTTGCATCTCTGGAGTGCGAGGCGGCCCGCATCGGGCGGGTATTTTTGACGTTCACCGCAACAATGATGAATTCAATATAATGATGATAATTCATGCGGGTGTTCATTGCAGCAACGCGGCGGCCTCCGCCGTTTTGGGTGCAACCGGTCCACACCCGGCACAACAACAGTAGCGGCGGCGCGTAGCGGGCCGTCCGCCCCGTCATCAACAGGAAACACATGCAGCGAACAGAGTCTGTCAAGAAGCGCGCGGTCGACCTGAGTCACGGCGACGTCGGCGGCCGTCTGCGGGCGCTGCGCGTCGCGCAAGGGCTGTCGGTCAACGAGCTGGCGACGCGCGCGGGCGTGTCGGTCGGCACCGTCAGCCAGGTCGAGCGCAACAAGGCGAATCCGTCGGTACGGATTCTCGAGCGCCTGCGTCAGGCTCTGGGGGTTCCGCTCACCGCGCTACTCGAAGAAGACGACGCGGTGTCCGACCCGTTCACCGGCGATTTCGTGCGCAAGGCGGCCGAGCGGCCGTTGTTCGAAGTCGGCAAGAACGGCATGCAGAAGGAGTTGCTGTCGCCGCACGGCGACCACGATCTGCAGATGATGATCATCATGCTGCCGGCCGGTTCGGGATCCGAAGAAGTGCTGGTCGGCATCGGCGAAAAGGCGGGGCTGGTGCTGGAAGGCACGGTCGTGCTGAATGTCGGCGACCGGCGCTCGGAACTGCGCACAGGCGACAGCTTCCAGTTCAAGAGCACGGTGCCCCACAGCGTGCGCAATGAAAGCAGCAAGACTGCGCGTTTGCTGTGGATCATGAACACGCAGCCGCCCGTCATTCATCTTTGATCTCTACGTCGTTTTAGAGCCGCGTGCCGGTGGCCGGCGGCTCCATCTTCCTTTTTCCGCTCGCTTTCCTCTGATGCGTCGCGCCTGGATCACCCGGGTTATCACTGACGTCTACCTCTTTCTTTCCGCTGTTCATTTTTGCGCTGCACGATCAGGTCGATCCCGTGCTGGCCGTTGCTCTCCAGCGCCATAGCCGGTTGGACTTGCGGCCTATTCCGGCCGCTCATGCAGCGCCCCGGCGAAGGCGCGCGGCCTGTCGCAGTGCACCACGAATTTTTCGCAAACTTTTATTTTTGATCACTGGCAATTCATTTTGTGTTCATTAAAATGAATTTCATTCGATGTTCGTTCATTCGGCGGTTGCGATGGCGAACGGCAGCACCGGGTGGAGTCGTGGCGCAGTGGGCTCAGCGTACGCGGCGCCGCACAGTTGAACCTACTGATCAGGCCGGACATGTCTACACCGTCACTCGATTTCGATCCTTCAGCCGTGCCGTTGCCGCAAGGGCATTTCATTGGCGGTACGTACTATTCGGCGGGCGAACCTCAGATCGCCGTTCATCGGCCGTCGGATGGCGCGTTGCTAGGCCATGTGCCCGATGCCTCCGAAGCAACCGTCGATTACGCGGTCAGCAATGCGCTGATCGCCTGGAAGACGAGTGGCTGGGGCACGCGCTCGCCGCGTGAACGGGCCAAAGTGCTGAGCCGCTGGGCCGATCTGATCGATCGCGACGCCGTGAGTCTCGCGCAACTCGAAACCGTCAGTTCGACGCGCCCGGTGGCGGAAAGCTATGCGTCGGACGTGCCGTTCACGGCCGAGGCGATCCGCTTTTTCGCGGAACTCGCCGACAAACTCGGCGGCGACATCGCCGCCACGCGCCGCGACAGTCTCGGTTTCATCACGTCGGAGCCTTACGGCGTGATCGGTGCAATCACGCCGTGGAATTTCCCGCTGTCGATGTGTTCGTGGAAATGCGGCCCCGCGCTGGCGGCCGGCAACGCGGTCGTGATGAAGCCATCGGAGATGACGCCTTTTTCCACGCTGCGTCTCGCCGAACTCGCGATCGAAGCCGGCATGCCGCCCGGCATCTTCAATGTAGTGAACGGCCGTGGCGCCACCACTGGTGCGGCGCTGACGCGTCACCCCGGCATTTCGAAGATGAGCTTCACGGGCTCGACCCGCACCGGCGCCGCGATCATGAGCGATGCGGCGATGCACGGCACCAAGCCCGTCACGCTCGAACTCGGCGGCAAGAGCCCGCAACTGGTGTTCGAGCACGTGCGGGACCTCGACTACACGGCAGCCTGCATCGCTCGCGGCTTTACGTCCAACGGCGGCCAGGCGTGTGTGGCCGGTACGCGGCTGATCGTGCACAAGCGCATTGCCGAACCGCTGATCGAGGCGATTCAACGGCAATTGCAGCCGATCCAACCGGGCCCGCTATGGGACAGCCGCACCGCCTATTCGCCGATCATCAGTCCGGCGCAGGCGCGGCGCATCGAAGCGCTGGTGGATCAGAGCCGCGAGAGTGGCGCGGAAGTGATCTTCGGCGGCGGCTTTTTCGAAGGAACCGGCGAAGGGTATTTTCATCGTCCGACGCTGCTCGCCAACGTGAACGCGACGACGCCCGCCGTACGCGAGGAACTGTTCGGCCCGGTGTTGACCGTGCAGACATTCGATGACGAAGAAGAGGGCATCGCGCTCGCCGCGCATCCGGTCTACGGGCTGGCGGCGGGTGTTCATAGCAGCGACATCGGCCAGGCGTTGCGCGCGATGCGGCGCATCGCGGCGGGCACCATCTGGATCAACCGTTATGGCCGCAGCGGCGACATGATCATTCCGACCGGCGGCTTCGGCCAGTCCGGCATCGGCAAGGATCTGGGCCGCGAGGCGATGGTCGCCAGCATGCGGCACAAGAGTGTGCTGATCGATTTCGAAACACTGTGAAGCACTGCGTTACACCGGATTCACGCAAGCAACCTCACTGACTCAACCCGAAACTGAACCCCGAACCTGCAGCCAGGTTCGCCCCGACGACAGGATGACGACCATGATCGATTTCGAGCCGAAGTACATCACTTTCGACTGCTACGGCACGCTGACCAACTTCCAGATGGGCCAGAGCGCGCGCGCGCTGTACGGCGACAAGCTGGATAAGGCGAAGCTGGAAGAATTCGTCGAGTTCTTTCGCGGCTACCGCCTCGACGAAGTACTGGGTGCATGGAAGCCGTATCGCGACGTGGTCGTGAATTCGGTGCGCCGCACCTGCGAACGCACGGGCGTGCCGTTCGACGAAGCGACCGCGCTGAAGATCTACGAAGCGGTGCCGAGCTGGGGCCCGCACGCCGACGTGCCGGAAGGGCTGTCGCGCCTGGCGTCGAAGTACAAGCTGGTGATCCTGTCGAACGCGTCGGACGACCAGATCCAGAGCAACGTCGACAAGCTCGGCGCGCCGTTCCACAAGGTCTACACCGCGCAGCAGGCGCAGGCGTACAAGCCGCTGCAAAAAGCCTTCGAATACATGTTCTCGCAGCTGGACTGCAATCCGGAAGACGTGCTGCATGTGTCGTCGAGCTTCCGTTACGACCTGATGACCGCGTACGACATGGGCATCAAACACAAGGCGTTCGTCAATCGCAGCCATGAGCCGCTGAATCCGTATTACGGCGTCAACGAAGTCTCGGGCATTCCGCAACTGGCATCGTTGCTCGGCCTCTGATCCACCGGCCAGGCCTGTTCACCCCATCGCTCTGCGCGCGCCGCCGCCGGCGGCGCAATCAACCGACAGGATCGCATCACGATGAAGCTCGACTCGTACTGGCTCGACACGGCGCCACGCTTTACGAACGCCGCCCAGGGTCCGCTCCCGCAGCGGGTGGACGTTGCCGTGGTCGGCGGCGGTTTCACGGGACTGTCGGCGGCGCTGGAGCTGGCGAAGCGCGGCATGTCGGTGGTCGTGTTCGAAGCAGAGCGGCTCGCGGGCCAGGCGTCGGGCCGTAACGGCGGCCACTGCAACACGGGGGTCGCCCAGGACTATGCGGCGTTATCGGCGCGAATCGGCAGCGAGCGCGCGGCGGAGTTCTACCGGGCCTACGCGGGTGCGGTCGACACGGTCAGGACGATCATCGCCGATGAGCAGATCGACTGCGATCTGCGTCACTCCGGCAAGATCAAGCTGGCCGCGAAGCCGCAGCATTTCGCTTCGCTCGCGAAGTCGTACGACGTATTGCGGCGCGAAGTCGATCCCGATGTCGAACTCGTGCCGCCTGAACGGATTCGCGACGAGATCGGCTCGGACGGATTTTTCGGCGGCCTCGTGCAGAAGAACGGCATGCAGATGCACATGGGCAAATTCGGCGTGGGCCTGGGCGAAGCGGCGGCACGCCGTGGCGCGCAGATCTACGAGAACATGCCCGTCACGAATCTGAAGCCGCTCGGCGGCAACGCGTTCGAGGTGACATGTGGGCTCGGCACGCTGCGCGCCGAACGCGTGCTGATCGCGACCGGAACGTCGCAGGTCGGTCCGCTGCAATGGTTTCGCCGCCGGATCGCGCCGGTGGGCAGCTTCATCGTCGCCACCGAGCCGCTCGGCAAGGCGCGTCTCGATGCACTGTTGCCCACGCGCCGCTCGTATGTGACCACGCTGAATATCGGCAACTATTTTCGCGCGACGCCCGACGAGCGTCTGCTGTTCGGCGGCCGCGCTCGCTTCGCGATGTCGAATCCGCGCTCCGACGAAAAAAGCGGGCGGATTCTGCGCGACGCTCTCGCGCGCTATTTCCCGCAACTCGCCGATGTAGGTATCGACTATTGCTGGGGCGGTCTCGTCGACATGACGGCCGACCGCCTGCCGCGCGCGGGTCAGCATGAAGGACTGTTCTATTCAATGGGCTACAGCGGCCACGGTGTGCAGATGTCGGTGCACATGGGTCGTCTGATGGCCGACGTGATGTTCGGCGCCGCCTCGCGCAATCCGTGGCGAACGCTCGAATGGCCCGCGATTCCAGGGCATTTTGGACGCGCGTGGTTTTTGCCGCTGGTCGGCGCGTATTACCGGTTGCAGGATGTACTGCATTAAATGAATTCGGCGAGCCCGGCCGGCATCCGGCAGGGCAGCGCGCAGATTGAAAATCACTAATCCCAGAGGTCAACCCATGTTGCGTTTCAAGTTCGAACCTGCTTCCGCCGTCCGCTTCAACACCATGCAACGCCTGGCTGTCGGCGCGGGCCTTGCGATGACGATGATGTTCGGCGCCGCTCACGCAGCCGAAACCGCCACGCTCACCGCCGGCTCGCCGCCGTCGAGCGCGCCGACCACCTTCATGAACGTGAAGACGCAGCAGATCGAAGGCCTGATGCCCGATGTCGTGAAAGAGATCGGCAAGCGCGAGGGCTTCAACGTGTCGTACGACGCGGTGCCGTTCTCGGCGCTGATCCAGTCGGTGATCTCCGGCAAGATCGACATCATCGTGGCGGGCATGACGCCGACGCCCAAGCGCGCCGAAGTGGTCGATTTCTCGCAACCCGTCACGGCGTTCGGCGAAGGCATCATCGTCAAGGATTCGAACAAGGCCGTCTATCACACGGTGCAGGACATGAAGGGCATGACAGTCGGCGCGCCGACCGGCACCGATTACGGCGACCAGTTGAAGAAGCTCGGCATCTTCACCGAAGTGAAGATGTACGACAGCCCTGCCGACATGACGCGCGATGTCGCGCTCGGCCGTATCGTCGCGGGCTTCAACGACTATCCGATCCTGAAGGCTCAGGAATCGGCGGGCGCAATGGCCGGCACGCGGGTTGAAGACGCGTATGTGCCGATGGAAAAGTTCGACATCGCGATCGCCGTGAAGAAGGGCAACAGCGCGCTGATGGCGAAGATCAACGACGCGCTGACGAAGATGAAAGCCGACGGCTCGCTCAACGCGATCCTGAAGAAGTGGCATCTCACGAGCTGATGCGCTTCTCGTGAGGCGAGGCGCGCCCGCGGCAAAGCGGGCGCCGCCCGGCACTGTCCGCCGCCTGAATGCGGCGGACTGAACGAATACAAAGAGCAATGGAAGGCACCACATGCACTGGCACGATGTAGTCGACTTTGTACCGATTCTGCTTCAAGGCGCGATGATGAGCCTTGTCATCACGGTGGGCTGTCTGCTGCTGAGCACCGTGCTCGGGCTGACCTGGGCGTTGTTGAAGATGTCGCGTTATCCGCTCGTGGTACGCGGCGTGAGCACGATGATCAACGTCGTGCGCGGTCTGCCGATGATCGTGCTGCTGTTCTACATCTACTTCGTGTTGCCGGAAATCCATATTCAGGTGTCGGCGTTGCAGGCGAGCATTATCGGACTGGGTTTCGGCTACTCGACTTACGTCGCGGAAATTTTCCGCTCGGGTATCGAGGCGGTCGATCCGGGCCAGTACGAAGCCGCGCAGTCGATCGGCATGGGCCGCGTGAAAACGATGGTGCGGGTGATCCTGCCGCAAGCCATCAAGGTCGCGCTGCCGCCGTACAGCAACACGCTCGTGATGATGCTCAAGGATTCGTCGCTGGCATCGACCATCACGGTCGCGGAAATGACGCGTGAAGGGCAATTGATCGCGGCATCGACGTTCCAGAATCTGACGGTTTATACACTTGTCGCGATCGGCTATCTCGCGATGAGCCTGCCGCTGATGAGCATGACACGCTCGCTCGAACGGCGTTTCGGTCGGCACAAGGCCAGATAAGTGCGAAGTGAGGATGCAATGATCGAAATCACGAATGTGCACAAGAGTTTTGGCGCCGTACCGGTGCTCAAGGGCATTTCGCTCAACGTCCGCCAGGGCGAGGTGGTGTGCCTGATCGGTGCGTCGGGCTCGGGCAAGTCGACGCTGCTACGCTGCATTAACGCGCTCGAATCGTACGACGAAGGCGAGATTCATCTGCTCGGCCAGCGCGTCGAACAGCGCGCACGCAACATCAACCAGTTGCGCACCCAGGTCGGCATGGTGTTTCAGCGCTTCAATCTGTTTCCGCACCGCACCGCGCTCGAAAACGTGATGGAAGGGCCGGTGCACGTCAAGCGGCTGTCGCGTGCCGATGCGCAGCGCGAGGCTTCCGAACTGCTCGTCAAGGTGGGGCTCGGTCACAAGCTGCATGCGTATCCGCATCAGTTGTCGGGCGGGCAGCAGCAGCGGGTGGCGATTGCGCGGTCGCTGGCGATGAAGCCGAAGGCGATCCTGTTCGACGAGCCGACCTCGGCGCTCGACCCGGAACTGGTCGGCGAGGTGCTCGGCGTGATGCGCACGCTGGCAGGCGAAGGCATGACGATGTTGGTCGTCACGCACGAAATGGGTTTCGCGCGCGAAGTCGCGGACCGCGTGTGCTTCCTGCATGCGGGGCTGATCATCGAGGAGGGCACGGCGCAGCAGGTGCTGGGTTCGCCGCGCGAGGCTCGCACCCGCGAATTCCTGCGCCACGTGCTGACCAATCACAGCAACGATCACGCGACGCCCGGTGGGGTGGCGCCTGACGGTGTGGCGGGAGCCGTGGCATGAGCGGCAGATTCATCCGCGTAGGCGAGACGGCTCGCGCCAGAGTCGAGCTGACGATCGACGGTGTGACGGTGAACGCGCTGGCCGGCGACACGTTGCTCACGGCGATGCTGTGCTCGGTGCGGCAGGTTCGGCAATCCGAATTCGGCGACGAAAAGCGCGCCGGCTTCTGTCTGATGGGCGCGTGCCAGGACTGCTGGGTATGGACGGCAGACGGCGGGCGGCTGCGCGCCTGCACCACCGTGGTCGAACCAGGCATGCGCGTCGTCACGACACAACCGGAGGCGCAATGGGCGAACCTCGCATCGTAATCGTCGGCGCAGGGCCTGCGGGCGTGCGCTGTGCGGAAACGCTGATGGCGGCCGGCATCCGTCCGGTTCTCGTCGACGAAGGCAGGCGCGACGGCGGCCAGATCTATCGGCGTCAGCCCGAGGGCTTCACGCGGCCGTACGCGAAGCTGTACGGCACCGAAGCCGCGCGGGCCGAAGACCTTCACGGGACTTTCGAACGGCTGCGTCCGCGAATCGATTACCGTCCGCAGACGCTCGCGTGGAACGTCGCGCAAGGCAAGCTGCATATCGTGCATGAAGGACACGCGAGCGCGCTGGGCTACGACGCGCTGATCCTGTGCCCCGGCGCGACCGACCGGTTGATGCCGGTCAAAGGCTGGCAGTTCGCGGGCACCTACAGCCTCGGCGCCGCGCAGATCGCGCTGAAGTCGCAGGCGTGTGCGATCGGCCGCCAGGTCGTGTTCATGGGCACCGGTCCGCTGCTGTACCTGGTCGCGAACCAGTATGTGCAGGCCGGCGCGAAGGTCGCCGCGGTGCTCGATACGTCGAAGATTGGCGCGCGCTTGCGCGCGCTGCCGAAACTGCTGGCGCGGGTCGATGTATTGCTGAAGGGCCGCACGCTCGTCGCTGCGTTGAAGCGCTCGGGCGTGCGGGTCGAAAACGGCATCGAGCCGCTCGAGATTCTTGGCAATCCGCAGGACGGCGTGCTCGGCGTACGCTTTCGCGACGCGCGCGGCAAGCTCGCGCAGATCGATTGCGACGCGGTCGGACTCGGCTATCACTTGCGACCCGAAACCCAGCTCGCGGATCTCGCGCGCTGCGCGTTCCGCTTCGATCCGCCCACGCGCCAATGGGTGCCGCAGATCGACGAACTCGGCCGCAGCAGCGAAAAAGGCGTCTATATCGCGGGCGACGGCGCGCGCGTGCTCGGCGCGGACGGCGCCGAAGTCGCCGGACGGCTTGCAGCCTACGCGGCGCTGAGCGATCTGGGACACACGGTGCCCGCCGCGACGCTCGACGCGTTGGGCCGCGAACAGCGCAAGATGGACCGCTTCCGGCTCGGTCTCGCCGAGGCGTTTGCGTGGCCGGCCGCGCAGGCCGCGCGTCTGCCGGACGACACGATCGTGTGCCGCTGCGAAGGCATCACAGCGGGCGAACTGCGCCGCGTGGTGCGCGACGAAGGCGCGCAGGAAGCGAATCGCGCGAAAGCATTCAGCCGGGTCGGCATGGGGCGCTGCCAGGGACGTTACTGCGGCCATGCAGGCGCCGAGGTGATCGCGGCGGCAGCGAACGTGCCGCTCGAACAGGTCGGCAGATTGCGCGGGCAGGCGCCCGTCAAACCGCTGTCCATTGCGACTGTGGAGGATGTCGAATGAGCGCGAACCGCGTACAGGCCGATGTTCTGATCGTGGGCGGCGGCTTCATGGGTGCGTCCGCCGCCTTCTTCCTGAGGCAGCGGGGCCGCTCGGTGATCCTGCTCGAACGCCAGCTCGTCGGTCAACAGGCGAGCGGCACCAACTTCGGCAACGTGCGCCGTCAGGGACGTTTCCTGCCGCAGTTGCCGCTGGCGAACCGGTCGCGCGACATTTGGGGCCGTCTGCCGGAACTGATCCAGCACGACGCCGAGTTTCTGATGTCCGGCCATGTGCGCGTCTGTTATCGCGACGAGCAGGCCGACCAGTTCGAAACCTACGCGAAGGAGGCCGCCCATTACGGTCTCCAGCTGGACCTGCTGCGCGGCGACGCACTGCGGGCACGCTTTCCCTTTCTCGGCCCCGACGTGCTGGCGGGCTCGTATTCGCAGATGGACGGGCACGCGAATCCGCGTCTCGCGGCCCCTGCGTTTGCGCGCGCGGCGGCGCGGCTCGGTGCGCAGATCGTCGAGAACTGCGACGTCGTGACCGTCGAAAAGGAAGGGGCCGAGTTTCGCGCGACGAGCGCCGACGGCCGCACGTTCCATGCCCCGGTGCTGCTGATTACGGCGGGCGCGTGGGGCAATCTGCTGTCGGAACAGTTCGGCGAGGGCGTGCCGATTGCGGTCAACGGTCCGCAGATGGCCGTGACCGAACCGGTTCCGTACGCGATCCAGCCGGTGGTCGGCGTATCGTCGCCGCAGATCGAAGAGGTGGTGTACTTCCGGCAGGTCGCGCGCGGCAATATCGTGATCGGCGGTTGCGCGCGTGCGCCCGCGTTTCTCGACGAACGCCGCGCCAAGGTGCTGCCGCACAGCACCTTGCTGCAGTTCAGCCAGGCGCAGCGGGTCGCGCCGATGCTGCGCAATCTGAACATCATCCGGGTGTGGAGCGGCGTTGAAGGCTATCTGCCCGACGACAAGCCGATCATGGGCGCTAGCGGCACGACCAGTGGCCTGTTCTATGCGTTTGGTTTTTGCGGTCACGGTTTCCAGCTCGGACCCGGGGTCGGCGACACGATGGCCGAGCTGATCGACACGGGCGCGACCAGCACGCCGCTCGAACCGTTCGACATCCGCCGCTTCGCAGTTGAGCGGGAGGCGTCGCCAGCGGTGCCGCCCACCTCGCGACGCGTTGCGTGAACGGAGGGCCGGATGCTGAGCCTGAGCCCGATCTCGTCTTCATCCCCGTCATCGTCCTCGTCATCGTCTGCCGTGGCCGCGCCGGAGCTTGCGGGCGCGAGCCGCCATAGCGCGCAGAAAACGGATCGCGTGAGCCGCGCGGTGCAGCGCGCGCTCGACTTCATCGACGCATGTTTCGCCGATCCGATCAGTCTGTCGGAACTCGCGGGCGTCGCGCAATTGAGCATTTCGAGGTTTGCGGTGCGCTTCAGCGCCGAGATCGGCGTGTCGCCGCAGCAGTATGTGCGGCTGGTGCGGGTTCGGCATGCACAGCGCCTGTTACGGCGCGGCCTGCCGCCGTCGATCGTCGCGACCGAGGTCGGCTTCTTCGATCAAAGCCATTTGTGCCGGCACTTCAAACGCGTGCTCGGCAGAACGCCGGGTGAGTGGCTGAGCGCCAACGGCTGAGTTCCGGCAACTGACTGCCGATTACCGAACGCCGGTTGGCTGATACGCCGATTTTCCGATTGGACAAAGGGAAAGGCCACCGGCATGACGCCGGTGGCCTCGAATGGTTTCGCGTTTTTCTCGTGCCGCCGCCATGCGCGCCCGGCACCACGCGCTCTTCATTGATGCTGTTGCGAGAACAGCGCTTCAAGCGGGTATTCGGATTTCACGAACGGCGTCTTGATGATGACGTAGCTGAAATACTTTTCGATGCCGATATCGCGCTCCAGCAATCCTTCGATCACGCTCTGATAGTGATTGACGCTGCGTGTGACGAACTTCAGCAGGTAATCGTAGCCGCCGCTCGCGAGATGGCATTCGACGATCTCGTCCACCGGACGGATCGCCGCCTCGAACTTGGCGAAGTCTTCGCGGCGATGGTCGGCAAGCGTGACTTCGGTGAAGACGATCTGCACGTCACCGAGTTTTTGCAGCTGGATATGCGCGCCGTAGCCGACGATGTAGCCGGCCTTTTCGAGTCGCTTGACGCGGATCAGACAGGGGCTCGGCGAGAGCCCCACGGCGTCCGCAAGCTCGACGTTCGTGATCCGGCCTTTCTTCTGAAGTTGCGAAAGTATCCGCAGATCGATCCTGTCCAGCTTGGTGTCGCCGCTTGTCGTCATGTATCGGTCTGCCCGTCGAAGTGTCTGCTTTTCGCTTCGTCGCACGACGCCTGAGTGAGGCGCTGCGCAGGCCGATGTTATCACGCGCTCAGGCGGCCGCGCGGCTCGCTCCGCGCAATGCCGCACGCACTTCCGCTTCGTCCAGCACTTCGTCGAGCGTGCGCCGCAGACGGCTGAACATCTGCTCGAATTCGGCCTCGCCGAAGCACAATGCCGGCGCGAAACCGAGGATGCTGTCGCCGAATGCGCGGAACACGAGGCGGTTGCGGTACGCGGCGGCGGCGATCCGGTCAGGCAGCTTGAGCGTCGGCTCGAAGCGCGCGCGCGAATCCTTGTCGGCGACCAGTTCCAGCGCGCCGAGCAGACCGCGATGGCGCGAGTCGCCCACGAGCGGATGATCGAGCAGTGCATCGAGCCCGGCCGCAAAGCGCGGTGCCTGCGCATTGCCGTTCGCGAGCAGGCCGCCTTCCTGATAAAGACGCAGGACTTCGAGCCCGATCGCGGCGCTGACCGGATGCGCCGAGTAAGTCTGGCCGTGACCGACGATCGCGGTATCGCGCGCATCGCCGGCAATGCCCTGGTAGATTTCGTCGGACATCAGCACGGCGCCCATCGGCGCGTAGCCCGAGGTCAGCCCCTTGGCGACCGTCATCAGATCCGGCTCGACCTGTTCCGCCTCGCAGGCGAACAGCGGACCGGTGCGGCCGAAGCCGGTGATGACTTCGTCGGCGACGAACAGGATGTCCAGACGCCGGCACGCGTCGCGCATGGCCTTCAGCCAGCCGGCTGGCGGCACGATCACGCCGCCCGATCCCTGAATCGGTTCGCAGAAGAACGCCGCGACGTTCTCTGCACCCAGCGCTGCTACTTTCGCTTCGAGCGCCGCGACGGACGATGCGATCAGCGCCTGCGCGTCGCCGCCTTGCGGCTGACGGTACGCATACGGCGACGGCAGATGATGCTGGGTCGGCAGCGGCAGGTCGAAGTTGCGGTGGAACGCGGGCAGCGCGGTGAGCCCCGCGCCGACCGACGACGAGCCGTGATAACCGCGTTCGAGTGCGATCATCTGCTTCTTCGACGGACGGCCGGTCGCGTTGAAGTAATGCGTGATGAAGCGGATTGCGGAATCGACTGCATCGGAGCCGCCGAGCGTGAAATACACGTGCCGCAGCGACGCAGGAGCGAGCGCGACCAGCTTTTCGGCGAGTTCGATTGCAGGTTCCGACGAGAAGTGGAAGTAGGTGGTCGCGTACGGCAGCTTTGTCATCTGACGCATGGCCGCGTCGACGATGCTCTGCTGGCCGTAACCCACGTTCACGCACCACAGGCCGGAAAACGCGTCGAGCAGCTCGTTGCCGTCGATGTCGCGCAGATACGCGCCCTGACCGGATTCGAGTACGGTGGCGCCGCGTGCTTCGTGCGCGCGGTAATTGATGACCGGATGAATCAGATGCTTGCGGTCGGCGTCGATAAGCGATGAATTTGACATGTTGGTATTCCCGGCACGTTTCGGTCAGTGAGACTCACCCCCTGATGGTAGCGACAGGCGGATGCGTGCCGTTCCGCCAAAAAAAAGCCGAAAGAGTGTGCGCGCAGCGTTTTGTACCTCACAGACAGCATTTTCTGCTGCGCGTGCTTAATAGCGTCAGGAAGACGGGCGCGTCGATGCCGTCTCGATGGGATTGGCGGGGCGAGGAGCGCAGCGGCATGGCGGGCTGATCGACGGTTGGTGAAGTCCTGGGCGCTTGGAAGCCCAAAAGCCCGGCGCTTCAGGCAAGCGACTGCGTGATCACCGCATACTGATGCAGCCCGCCGTCAACGCGACCGGCTTCTGTATTGCGTGTATCGCGCGGTGTCGACCCGAGCCGCTGCATCTTCACGACCGTCTCCGAGCGGACGATTCCAAGTCCGCTCAGCCACGTCCGCAGGCCGTGTCCATGCGGTACGTCGATACGAACCAGCGCACCTTCGTTCAGCGCCAGCCAATGGCGGATCAGCGCCTTCGCATGCACCGCGTCGGGCGTGTCGCCCGCGATCACCGGGCCGATCATGAAGCCGCGTCCGAAGCGGCGAAACAGCGAGAAGCCGAGCAGTTCGCCGTCGCGATCGAGCGCGATGCCGTCGGCCAGATCGAGCAGCGGCGGCAGCACCTCGCTACGGTCGAGACCGCTCGCGCGCGAAGCAAGCGCGACGAACTGCGCCGCATCGCTCGCGCCGAGCGGACGCAGCCGCTCATTGGCAGGCAGCGCGACGAGCGGCGGACGAAACGCCGCGCCCTGCATCTGATCGAGTTCACCGCAGGTTACAAAGCCGAACGCGTCGCACAACGGCCGCCCGGACTCGGTCGAGTACAGCGTGATGTCGCGCTCGCCGAGTTCGTCGAGCGCGCGCGTGAGCAACGCGCGGCCGATGCCCGCGCCACGATGCTCCGGTGAAACGAGCAGCATCCCGAGCGTCGCGTGATCGGCGCCGAACTTCCAGCCGATCACGGTGCCGACCAGCGCACCCGCCACCTCGGCGACGAAGCCGATGCCGGTGCGCGCCGAGAAGCGCCATTCTTCCCGCCGATGCGGCCAGCCAATCGCGGCGGACAGCCGTTGCGCAGCGGGGATGTCGTCGGCGCTCAGGCGTCGGCAGGTGAAAGGTGCGTGAGTGCGTGGGTCGGACACGGGGGCGCTCCGTCGAATAGTCGGCCGTGCCGCGACTGTTGCACGTTGCCACGCGGATGAATAGTACGAATTTCTTATCGTGGTGCATCGCGCCCAAAGAAGCGCGGCGCGTGCATGTCACTGGGGCCTGCGACGCGAATGCGCCGTCAAGTGTTGCAGATCGCGTGCGTCATGCTGAATCCGGCCATTTTGTCGGTGCAATCTGCGGTGCGCCCGCTCGTACGATGGTGTTCATGCAGCGGCGCCCGGGTTCAAACCGGCAGCGCGGCGCCGGGCAGGCATCAGGGTCTACGCCAGGCGCGGCAAATCATGCTGTTTGGACCACGCAAAACCGCGTTTTCGAATGGTCGGGTCCACGCATACGCGATCAACGGCATTTTTTGCAGTGCTTAAATCGATTCATGCAGTCACATCGCGCCGCGACCAGCACGCGGTGCGCCGTCGAACACCAATGCTGGATATCCCGCGTTCAATCTCGAGTGAGGAGCAGTTCGCATGTACGACGACGAAATCAAAACGGGCGGTTTTAGCCGCCGTGACATGATGCGTTTGCTGGCCGCCGGCGGCATGCTCGCCACCGGCGCGGGAGGCCTGCTGTTGGGGGCGAGTCCGGCACTCGCCGCGCCCGTGCCGAAGAAGGGCGGCAAGATCCGGGTCGCCTACGACGCATCGTCGACCGCTGACACGCTCGACCCGGCCAAGGGTTCGGCAGGCTCCGATTACATCCGCTTCTTCATGTTTTACAGCGGCCTGACGCAACTCGACGCGTCGCTGACGCCGAAGATGAATCTCGCGGAATCGGTGGACAGCAGCGACGCGAAGGTGTGGGTGATCAAGCTGCGCAAGGGCGTGACCTTTCACGACGGCAAGTCGCTCGCGCCCGCCGATGTCGTCTACTCGCTGATGCGTCACAAGAATCCGGCGACGGCGTCGAAGGTGAAGACGCTGGCCGACCAGTTCGTCGACGCGAAGCAAACCGGTCCGAACGAAGTCACGCTGACGCTCACGTCGGCCAACGCCGATCTGCCCGTGATTCTCGCCACGCCGCAATTCGTGATCGTCAAGGACGGCACCACCGATTTCACGACGGCGGTCGGCACCGGTCCGTACAAGGTGAAGACGTTCAAGCCGGGCATCTCGACGGTGGGCGTGCGCAACGACAGTTTCTGGAAGACCGGCGGCGGCCCCTATCTGGACCAGATCGAACTGATCGGTATCGGCGACGATGCCGCGCGCGTGAACGCGCTGCTGTCCGGCGACGTTCATCTGATCAATTCGGTCGATCCGCGCGCGACCCAGCGCATTTCCGCGACGCCCGGCTATGAAGTGCGCGAGACCAAGTCGGGCCTCTATACCGATCTGATCATGCGCCGCGACAATCCGCTGTCGGGCAATCCCGATTTCGTGCAGGGGATGAAGTATCTGTTCGACCGCGACCAGGTGCGCACCGCGGTATTTCGCGGCTATGCGGTGATCGGCAACGATCAGCCGATTCCGCCCGGACACCGCTACTTCAACGCGTCGCTGCCACAGCGCCCGTACGACCCGGATAAGGCGAAGTTCCACTTCCAGAAGGCCGGGGCGATCGGCACCACACTGCCGCCGGTTTACGCCACGACCGACGCGAACGGCTCGGTGGAAATGGGCGTGCTGCTGCAGCAGGCCGGCGCGAAGATCGGCGTGAACCTGAACATCAACCGGGTGCCGGCGGACGGCTACTGGTCGAATCACTGGATGAAGCATCCGCTCGGCTTCGGCAGCGTCAATCCGCGCTCCAGCGCCGACGTGCTGTTCACGCAATTCTTCAAGTCGGATGCACCGTGGAACGAGTCGGGCTGGAACAGCCCGAAGTTCGACCAGCTGCTGGTCGCGGCCCGCTCGGAAACCGACGACGCAAAGCGCAAGCAGATGTACGGCGATATGCAGGTGCTGGTCTCGGAGCAGGGCGGGATCGGCATTCCGACCTTCCTGAGCCTGCTCGACGCAAACGACAAGCATCTGCAAGGGCTCGCACCCGTGCCGACCGGCGCGATGATGGGCTTCAACTTCGCCGAGTACGTGTGGTGGAACGCGTAACACGCACCAGCGCGTGCGCGCGCTGCTGGCAGTCGTAACGGGTCTGGGCGGCACGGCGCGGAGTTCCCGCGCCGTGCCCCGGAGCCTACCGAGGAGGTCTCGCCAATGAACGGGAATATCGCCCAGTTGATCGGCCGGCGCGTCGCGGTCACCGCGCTGACGTTGCTGATTGTCTCGATCATCATCTTCGTGATCACCAATCTGTTGCCGGGCGATGCCGCGCAGGCCGCGCTCGGCCAGGCGGCGACCCCGGAAACGGTCGCGGCTCTCCGCCAGCAGTTCGGCCTCGATCAGCCCGCTTATCTGCGCTACTTCCATTGGCTGATCGGTCTGCTGCACGCCAATTTCGGCGTGTCGCTGTCGAATAATCTGCCCGTGACCGATCTGATCGAAGGCCGCTTGCCGAAGTCGTTGACGCTGGCCGCGATCACCACCGCCGTGTCGGTGCCGATCGCGGTGTCGGCGGGGATTCTCGCGGCGGTCAAGCGCGATTCGCTGATCGACCGGATCGTAAGTCTCGGCACACTCTCGCTGGTCGCTACGCCCGAGTTCCTGATCGCGACGCTCGCGGTGCTGGTGCTGGCCGTCAAGCTGCACTGGTTGTCGGCGCTGTCGTATAGCGGCGAGATCGACAGCCTGCATGATTTTCTGCGCGCCTATGCGATGCCGGTCGTCACGCTATGCGCGGTCGTGATTGCGCAGATGGCGCGCATGACGCGCGCAGCCGTGATCGAGCAACTCAGTTCGTCATACGTGGAAATGGCGATGCTCAAAGGAGCGAGCCCCGCCCGCGTCGTGCTGCGCCATGCACTGCCGAATGCGATCGGCCCGATCGCCAACGCGATTGCGCTCAGCCTGTCGTATCTGCTCGGCGGGGTGATTGTCGTCGAAACCATCTTCAACTATCCAGGCCTCGCCAGCCTGATGGTCGACGCGGTGAGCAACCGCGACTTCCCGCTCGTACAGGCCTGCACGCTGCTGTTCTGTCTCGGCTATCTGCTGCTCGTGCTGCTAGCCGACCTGTGCGCCATCATCTCGAACCCGAGGCTGCGGACATGAGTATTCTTCGACCTGCTTCCCAATCGCCTCAATCGCCCCGTTCTCCTCACCAGCTCGGCGCGCTCGAACCGGTGCAGCGCAGCAGCATGTTGCCGCAAGGCGCCGAGCCGGGCCGCTCGTGGGGCGGCGGCAATAGTCCGGCGCCGCAGCCGGTGCGCCGCCGCAGCCTCGCGCAGCGGATGAACCTCTCGACCGGCGGCTGGATCGGCTTCGTCATGGTGAGTTGCGCGCTGTTCGTGGCGGCGTTCGCGCCGTGGATCGCGCCGCATCCGGTCGGCGCGATCGTCACCACCGACGTCTTCGCGAGCTTCAGCGCGAAGCTGCCGCTCGGCTCCGACTACCTGGGCCGCGACATGTTGACCCGCATCATCTACGGGATGCGGTTGACGGTCGTGCTGGCGCTCGCGGCAGCACTGCTGGCGGCGCTCACGGGAACGATCCTGGGGTTGCTCGCGGCGGTGGCGGGCCGCCGTATCGACGAAACCATGAGCCGGCTGCTCGATGCCGTCACGTCGATTCCGTCGAAGATGTTCGCGCTGATGATCGTGGCCGCGTTCGGCTCGTCGCTGCCGCTGCTGATCGTGACGGCGGCCGTGAGCTACATGCCGGGTTCGTACCGGATCGCCCGCTCGCTCGCGGTCAATATCAGCACGCTCGAATACGTGCAGGTTGCGCGGGCGCGCGGCGAGAGCGCGCTCTACATCGCGTGCTTCGAGATGCTGCCGAACATGCTTCACCCGATGCTCGCCGACACCGGCCTGCGCTTCACCTTCGTCGTGCTGCTGCTGAGCAGCCTGAGCTTTCTCGGGCTGGGTGTGCAGCCGCCATATGCCGATCTTGGTTCGCTGGTGCGCGAGAACATCGCGGGACTCGGCGAAGGCGTGCCGGTCGTGATCCTGCCCGCGATCGCCATTGCGGTGCTCACGGTCGGCGTGAACCTGCTGATCGACGGCCTGCCGCGGCGCGGTCGCCGCAAAAACGCGGCCGATGCCGACGGAGGTCATTGATGAAAGCTCATCTTTTCAGACGGGCTCATGCAGCCTTGACGGCCATCTCGGGAGCCGCGCCGTTGCCGTCGTCGAATCTCGTCGAGGTGCGCGGCTTGCGCGTGGTCGGCAGCCGTCCGGGCGAAGCGGATACGACGATCGTCGATGGCATCGACTTCGAGATTGCGCGCGGTGAGGTGCTCGCGCTGATCGGCGAGTCGGGCTCGGGCAAGACCACCATCGCGTTATCGCTGATGGGCCACGCCCGCAGCGGCTGCCGGATCGCGGGCGGCGCGATCCGGGTAGGCGATACCGACGTGCTCGGCCTGTCGCCGAAAGGGCTGGCGGGAATCCGCGGCCGCAAGGTGGCTTACATCGCGCAGAGCGCGGCGGCGTCGTTCAACCCGGCGCGCACGATCATGGACCAGGTGATCGAGAGCGCGCTGATTCATGGCACGCTTGGCAGACGCGCCGCCCAGGCGAAAGCGGTCGAACTGTTCCGCGCGCTCGCGCTGCCGGAACCGGAGACGATCGGCCGGCGCTACCCGCATCAGGTGTCGGGCGGGCAGTTGCAGCGGCTGATGGCGGCGATGGCGCTGATTACCGATCCTGAACTCGTGATCCTCGACGAACCGACCACGGCGCTCGACGTCACCACGCAAATCGATGTGCTGCAGGCGTTCCGCCGTGTGATCCGCCAGTACGGGATGACGGCGGTCTACGTGTCACACGATCTGGCGGTGGTCGCGCAGATGGCGGATCGCATCGTCGTACTGAGCAACGGCGAAATTCGCGAAACGGGCCGCACGGAGCAGATTCTGCATGCGCCGGCACATCCTTATACGCAAAGCCTGATCGCGGCGGTGACGCCGGTTGCGCCTGCGGCGTCGGCGAGTGGCGAACCTGCTGCTGCAAGGCTTGAGGCAGAAACACCGGCACAGCCCGCGACCGCGCCGCTGCTCGAACTGCGTCGTCTGACAGCGGGCTACGGCGGCACTAACGCGAAGGGCTGGCCGAACAAGGTCATTCTGAACGACGTCGGTCTCGTGATCGGCCGGGGTCAGACGGTGGGGGTGATCGGCGAATCCGGCTCCGGCAAGACAACGCTCGCGAAGGTGATCGCCGGGCTCGTTCCGATGGCGCGCGGCAGTCTCCTACTTGACGGCAAACCGCTAGCCGCCGATCTGCGCCGCCGCAGCCGCGAGCAGTTTCGCTGCATCCAGATCGTGTTCCAGAACGCCGATACCGCGCTCAATCCGACTCACACGGTCGAGCGCACGCTGGCGCGTCCGCTGAAGTTTTATCACGGCATGAAGGGCGAGGCCGCGCGCCGCCGCGTCGCCGAACTGCTCGGACTGGTGCGGCTTCCTGCCGAACTGGCGCAGCGGCGCACCGGCGAGTTGTCGGGCGGCCAGAAGCAGCGCGTGAATCTCGCGCGGGCGCTCGCCGCCGAGCCGAAGCTGATTCTTTGCGACGAAGTCACGTCCGCGCTCGATACGGTGGTCGGCGCGGCGATTCTCGACCTGCTGCGCGATCTGCAGAAGAAGCTTGGCGTGTCGTATCTGTTCATTACGCACGACATCGCCAAGGTGCGCGCGATCAGCGACGACATCGTCGTGCTGTACGCCGGGCATCGCGTCGAAACGGGCAATCGGGATGCGTTGTCGGCACCGCCGTATCACCCGTATTCGCATCTGCTGGTGTCGTCCGCGCCGGAATTGCGCGCCGGCTGGCTCGAGGAAGCGGACGAGCGCTGCCATCAGACGCTGCCGCCGATCGGCGAATCGACCCACGAACCGGAGCTGTGCACGTTTCTCGCGCGCTGTCCGATGCGTATGGACGGCGTCTGCAATCGGACCGCGCCGGCCGAGCGCACGCTGGCGAGCGGCGCGCAGGTGCTGTGCCATCGCAGCGAAGCGGAACTGGAGCAATTCCAGAACGTGCCGCCCGACGACGCAGCCGCCGCGGTGCTCGCGCAGACCGCTGCGCTGCGGGTCTGATGTTGAATTCACGCTAGCGCTGGCGCTAACGCGGGTCGGTGAAACGCGTGCGTGCCTGTGCGCGGCGGGTCCGAATCGAGGTTTCTGTTCAAGCTTCCGCGGCGATATGCAGCGGGGCGCGGTGCGTCTCGTCCGATGCACGCAGGTGCCGGACATTTTGCGAGGATACGGGTCAATGGGCTTGAGAATCGGAGTCGACATCGGCGGATCGTTTGCCGATTTCGCGGTGCTGGACGATGCGACGGGCGAGCTGAAAACGCTCAAGGTGTTTTCGCGGCCGGATAGCCCCGGCAGCGAAGTGCTGCGCGGCATGGAGCAACTGCGCGAACGCGACGGCATCGCGCCCGCCGACGTCACGTACTTCACGCACGGCACGACCGTCGGCGTGAATGCCGTCGTGCAACGCAAAGGCCTGCGGCTGGGCCTGATCACGACGCGGCATTTCGAGGACGTGCTGGATCTCGCGCGCCTGAAAGGCCCCGACATGTACAACCTGTTGTCGAAACGGCCCGCACCGCTGGTGCCGCGTGAGCGCGTGTTCGGCGTGACCGGACGGCTCGCGGCGGACGGCAGCGTCGAGACTCCGGTCGACGAAGCGAGCGTGCTCGACGCGCTCACCCGGCTCCGGCAGGCAGGCTGCGAAGGGGTGGTGGTCGCGCTGCTGCATGCGTACCGCAACCCGGCCCACGAGCACGCGGTGAAGGCGATCATCGAACGGGAGATACCGGGGTTCTTCGTGTCGTGTTCGAGCGACGTGTGGCCGATCATCCGCGAATACGAGCGCACGTCGACGGCGGTGATCGGCGGATATGTGCAGCCGAAGGTCTCGCACTACCTGAGCTCGCTGCAACGCGCACTCGTCGAGACGGGCATCACCGCCGACATGAAAGTCACCAAGTCCAACGGCGGCGTGATGAGCGCCGAGGCGGGCAAGACCAACTGCGTTCAGATGATCCTGTCGGGCACCGCGTCCGGCGTGATCGGCGCGGCGTATGTCGCGCGTCAGAGCGGTATCGATCACTGCATGAGCCTCGATATCGGCGGCACCACGGCGGATGTCGCGCTGATCGTCGACGGCGAGCCGCAATACGCGAGCGGCGAATATCTCGGCGATTTCCAGATTCATATCCCGTCGGTGTCGGTGTCGTCGATCGGCGACGGCGGCGGCTCGATTGCGTGGGTCGACGACTTCGGCGTGCTCAAGGTCGGCCCCGAAAGCGCGGGCTCGAATCCCGGCCCGGCGTGCTACGGACGCGGAGGCTCCCGCGCGACGATCACCGACGCCTTCGTCGTGCTCGGCGTGATCGGCAACGCGAGTCTCGGCTACAACTCGGTGAGCGTCGATCACGACGCCGCGCATCGCGCCGTCGGCGTGCTCGCCCATCGGCTCGGGATCGACGTGTATGCGGCGGCCGAGGCGGTCGTCGGCGTCGCGGTGTCGGGCATGTACGCGGGCGTGAGCCGGATCGTGTCGCGCTTCGGCATCGATCCGCGCGCGTTCGCGCTGCTGCCGTTCGGCGGCGCGGGTCCGATGCTCGCGTGCTATTTCGCGCGTGCTCTCGGCATGGAGAGCATCGTTGTGCCGACCGCACCGGGTGTGCTGAGCGCGCTCGGCGGACTGATCGCCGATACGCGCAACGACTTCGTGAAAACCACCTACTACGATCTCGACGCCGGCACGCTCGCGCGTCTCGCCGACGACCTGCGCGCGCTCGATACGGCGGCGCGCGCATGGCTGCGCGAACAGACCGGCGACGACACGCGGGCGGAACTCGCGGTGTCGGCGGACATGCGCTACAAGGGCCAGTCGTTCGAGATCGATACGCCGCTCGACGCGGCGTGGCTGTCCAACCGCGACCTCACGGCGCTGAGCGAAGCGTTCCATCGCGAGCACGAGCGGCTGTACGGTCATCGCGATGGGCGGGCGACGGTACAGGTCATCGCGCTGCGGCTCGTGATCCGCGCGGCGACGCCGAAACCCGTCCCGGTGCCGATCGCGGCAGGCGACGGCGCACCGGTGTCGGCGGGGACGATTCGCGTATACATGGACGGCGCGTTTCACGACGCCGCGCTCTACCGGCGCGCGGATCTGAAAGCGGGCGAGCAGTTCGACGGACCCGCGGTGGTCGCGCAGGACGACTGCACGACCAGCGTGTTGCCGGGCTTTCGCGGCCGGGTGGACCGCTTCGGCAACCTCGTTTTCACACTCGTTCACTGAGCCCCGACGGAGCAGCGCACATGCAATTCGACAAGGCAGTGCTTCAGATTTTCGCGAACTATTGCGTGGCGGCCGCCGAGAGCATGGCCTACACGCTGGTGCGGACCGCGCATTCGACCTTCGTGAAGGAGACCGAAGACTTCTCGTGCGCGATCACGACGCCGGAAGGGCTCACGTTCGCGTCGCCGAAAACGCTCGGCGCGACGTGGTACGTTGGTCTCGACTACAGCGCCGTGATCGGCCTGATCGACGACTACGAGCCCGGCGACATCGGCATGACCAACGACGCGTATAGCGGCTTCGTCGCGACCCATACGCCGGACATCGTGCTGTGGAAGCCGGTGTTCTACGAAGGCGAGATCGCGTGTTTCGTCGGCGGCCATATTCATAACACCGACATGGGCGGCGCGGTGCCTGCCTCGCTATCGCGCACGCTCACCGAGATCCAGCAGGAGGGCATCCGCTTCCCGCCGTGCAAGATCGTGCGCCGGGGCGTGGTCGACGAATCGTTGATCCGGCTGATGGCGACCAATGTGCGCGTGCCCAACCAGAACACCGGCGATCTGCATGCGCAACTGGCGTCGCTGCATACCGGCGAACGACGCGTGCTGGAAATTATCGAGCGCTTCGGCATCGACGGTTTCAGGGCCGGCATGAGCGCGTTGCTCGACTACTCGGAGGCGCAGGCGCGCACCATTTTGCGGGGCATTCCGGACGGCGATTATTTCTTCGCCGAATTCGCCGACGAGGACTCGGTCAACGGCAAGCCGATGCGCGTCGCACTGACCGCGCGAATTCGCGACGGTCTCGTCGAGATGGACTACACGGGCAGCGACCCGCAACTGCAGTCGTCGCTGAACATGCCGACCGGCGGGCGCGAACGGCACGCGCTTGCGCTGGTCGGTCTCGTCTACGTGCTGTACACGCTCAATCCGGACATCCTGCTGAATACGGGGATGCTGCGGGTGGCCCGCTGCATCCTGCCGGAAGGCACGGTGGTCAACGCGCAACCGCCCGCTGCGGTCGGCATGCGCAGCCTGACCTGCAAGCTCACGCATCTGCTGACCTTCGGCGCGTTCTCGCAGGCGGTGCCGGAACGGCTGGGCGCGTGCCCGGCAGGCGGCCTGTCGATCCTCAGCGTCAAGACGACAAGTGCCCAAGGTGCCACCGTGATGGCGTCGATCGGCCCGATTGGCGGCGGCGCGGGCGGCGGTCCCGGCGACGATGGCGAAGACGGCTCCGGCGCCAACAATGCCTTTCTGCGCAACACGCCGGTCGAGATCAACGAGGCGGAAGTGCCGATCCGGATTCTGCGTTACGGCGTCGCGCCGGGCTCGGGCGGTGCGGGGCAGTATCGCGGCGGCCAGGGGCTCGTGATGGAGTTCAAGGTGTTCTCGCCGAATACGCTCGTCACCGCGCGCAACCGCGACCGCACGCGATTCGCGTCGTGGGGCGTGCGCGGCGGCCACGCGGGCGGCAACGCGCGTTTTACGCGCAATCCCGATACGGCCCACGCGGAAGAACTGGACAACAACGATCTCGTCGTCTGCATGCCGGGCGATGTGATCCGGCTGATCGGCGCAGGGGCAGGCGGTTATGGGCGTCCGGTCGATCGCGAGCCGCTGCGGGTGCGCGACGACGTACTGCGCGGCTACGTCTCCGCCGACGAGGCGCACGAAGTCTACGGTGTCGCGCTGGCTGGCGATAACGTGGATGAAACCGCCACGGCGTCGCTGCGCGGCGCACTGCGTGACAGGCTCGCGGGAGCGGATCTGCCCGCGTTCACATACGGCCCGTACCGCGACGCCTTCGAGGCGAAATGGACCCGTGAACGTTATGCGGCGCTGACCGACATCCTTGCGCGCGTGCCGGTGCAGTGGCGCTACTTCATCAAGCACAGATTGTTCGACGCGCTAGACGCGCGTCTCGCCAAGCGCACGGCGCAAGGCGAGACCGACTCGGGCGATGCTGCCCTGGTGCATCAACTGTTCGGGGAGCTATGTACCACTTACGCGGAATTGAAGGTTGCGTAGTGACGCGCATCGTACGGAGCGATCGATGACAGCTGCTGCGCTGCAAGCACCCGAATCCATGCAACCTGCAAGTGAGCGCCTGAGAGGGTGGCGCAGGGGAGACGACATGAGCGGAGTCGTCGACCACACTGCAGCCGACACGTCGCCGTCGATGTCGCGGGCCATCAGACGGAGCGTGGTCTTCATCGAGCGTTCGTTCGCGCAGCCTGTCAGTCTCGCGACGCTGGCGGCCACGGCGGGGCTAAGCGTCTCGCGTTTCGCCACGCTGTTTCGCCAGGAAGTTGGGATACCGCCGCATCGATACGTGTGTCTGGTGCGAATTCAACATGCGAAGCGGCTATTGCGCGACGGTGTCCCGCCTTGTGAGGTGGCGGCCGAAGTGGGGTTTTTCGACCAAAGTCATCTTGGCCGGCATTTTCGGCGCGCGGTAGGGGTGACGCCCGGCCATTTCGTTGCTTCACCGGATTCGGCGACGGACAGTTCTTTCGCGCGAGTGCGGCCGTTCGCCTTCAGATGAGGCTCGTCACGAAACCACTTGCCGCCGTGCTTTCTTCACTTCAGAACAGCGACGGCTGCTGAACAGTATCCAACGTCGCCTGGCTGATGGGACGCCCGCCGACAAGCGCGAGATACGCGTCTCTGCCTTTCACGACGGCGTCCAGTTGCCCACGAGCGGCCAGTGACGCATACAGGGCGACTGTGTACGCCTGACAGTTGATCGAGCGCTCAGGATTGAACTCGATGTCTGTGAATGCCTTGTAGCCGGCAATCTCGTCGCGCAGGTCGTCGTGTTCCAGCAGCGCCGCCAGATAAAGCCAATCGTAGAAAGCCGTTCGCGGTTCCAGCGGCCAATCGATCTGACCCAGACGGAAGCCGGTCAGCCGCCCCGACTCCTGCAGGCGAATGTCACGCTTCGCATCGCGCGACGTCATGTCGTAGAGGTCGCGATAGGGACCGCCGCGTTCAAATACTTTGCTTCCCTGAAATGCGCATTCGACGCTGAGTCTTTTCGGGTGCGCGTCGGTCGTCAGCATGAGATTGAAAGCGCTCAGGCGTGAGCCTAACGCGGCTCGCGATCTGGTGGAGACCTCCAGAATCGCACCGAGGCCGAATCGTTCGAGCGCGTTTGCGTGCAGTGCATCGATCGAGCGTTGTTTCTGCGTAATGGCAAGTCCAGCGAACCATTCGAATTCGACCTGCTCGGTCCGCACCAGAATCGGGCCGTCAAGCTCGGGAATGAAAACGGGACGCTTCGCCATGAATCAGATTCTCTATCGGGTCATGAATTCACGTGAGCCGAAAAACCCTTTTCCTTCTGGATAGAGCAGGGCTTCACGCGGGCCAAGAAAGTGCGCATTTCGCGCCTGGATCCCGGCGTTCTCGAAGGCGACGCCCTCGATCATACTGGGCTCGATGCGGTCGAACACCAGCACCTCAGCTTGCGAATCGGTGGGATCGAACGTGTTCAGATGTTGCGCTTCACGAGTCGGCAGGCCGTCAAGAGCGTCGTACATCGACTCAAACGCCTTCACGGTTTTCTGACCGTCCAACGGCAAGTCGCGCATCCGGTGGTCGGCCGCGTTGCGTGGGTAAAAGGCGCAATCTTTTTGCCAGAGTACCGCGCGGTCGATCAGCAACACGACCCAGTTCTCGTGCTCGTCGAGCATCCGGTACTTGTAGAACATCTTGTGATTCGGCGCTGCTATCGAGAGCGAGATGCTCCACGGATGCCCGTCGAGCCGCTGCTTGTCGTTCACCTTTGGGTTTAACCCAACCATCCGGGCCGCGCTCACGGAACACAGCCCATGCCGCAGAATCGACTCGAGATTATCGGCATGCGTGAAATGCACGAGTCGCAGGATTCCCCGCTTTTTTGCAGCGGCTTCGAGTTCATTCGAGACCGTCTCATGCCGGTTTAGTGTGTCCGTGAATATCCGGGGCGTTACTCGTGGAGCCGGGGTTGCGACCGGTGCCGTGCCTAACACCATCTTCACCGCGGAGCCCGAAGGTGATTTGGGCTGTTCGGTGAGAGGAGCACTGGTCACCAGACCTGCACCTGACGCCGCTCGCACCGCAGCTGCATCGGACGTCACCCTGGATGAATCTCGAAGGTCAGCCGGGTTGCGCCAGTCCACGCCGCTCTTTTCGAACGCCGAAATTCGCCGCAACAGATCGGCCGCTTTCAGTTCGGTCAGACTTCTTTGGAAAACCGGCGTCAGGCCAGGCTCCTTCAACGTGCGGACTAGTGTCGAAAGGAATGCCGCGTAGGACGCGATCTCCGCTTCGATCTTTTCGCGAATCCCCTGCTGGACCCGGACATCCGGGTGGCGCGGCATCGCAGTCAGGTCGCCGCACATAATGGACTCCAACGCGGGCTGCGGTGCGCTGTCGTTCAAGGTCGCGTCGATGTTTGCCATCGACTCGCGCGCCTTCGCGAAGCTGGCGTCATAGAGGGCCGCGAAGTTCGGATCGTTCGCCTTTTTACGCTCGATTGCGAGACGAGGCCGGGCCCTTTCGAGCGCCTTCTCGATGCGCAAACGCTCCGCAAAACACACCGATAGCAACGGTGCGCACGCGGTATTGATCGCATTGGTCCGCGCGATGCGGTCGTCCCAGTCGCGCAGTGTCGCAATCAGGGAAGGGGGTGCGGGTGTCGGGATGTCTACCGATCTGGCCGGTGCCGGACGCAGCGGTTCAGGTGTGCCGAACGCGACGGGTCGCAGTCCTGTGGCCGTTTTGCGCGTTGAGGCTGTCTTCTGTGCAGGTCCGCTGGCCTGGTTGGACGGCGCAGACTTCTTTTCGGCCGGCTGGATTGTCCCGTATGTGATCCAGATCACCAGGAGTTGAATCACCATCAACGGTGGCCAGAAAACGTTGAAGAGCGTAAGCGCACTCCAGATCAGGCAGGCTGGAAGCAACCGTCGCGGAGCGATGAGCCGTACGGCGAACAGACTGCCCACTATCATGAGCTGATAAAGAAGGATCCCCACACATTCCCCGAGTAACTATTTTATTTTTACAACCGTCTCGGGCGACGCGCGCACGAGACGATAAACAGAAAGCTTTCAGAAGGAAGTTGTAAGCATACACTGAGAATTATCAATGTATGAAGCATCGATCTCGAGGGAAAAAGGAGGGGGCAACCGTGCATCGTCGGCAACCTGGAGGCTCCAAAAAACAGAAACCCCGCAGAGCCTGAACTCTGCGGGGTTCTGTCTACCACTTCAGGCGGACGAGTAAATGGCTACCCGTCAGCCAACATATCTGCCTCTGATACTCAGGCAGACAGCTTGATCGACACTCCGCTCGACGAGTACGTCAGCGTGCCATTCAAGCCGCCATCCACCACAACCGAAGTGAACTTCGCGCTGGCGGCCGCGCCGTTGATCAGCGTGATCGTATCGCCCGCCTTCGGCGTATAACCGTTTACGAATTTCACGTGCAGCGTTCCACCGGCAATGGTCAGTTGGTCGCCCACTGTCAGTTGGCCGCCGCTCTGGCCGTCGATGTCCAGTTCAAGCGTGCCGTCGGTCAGTACGGTGAACTTGCCCGGCACCTTCACCGGCGTCGCCGATGCGGCAATGGTGATGCCACCCGCTCCCAGATACACGTCGCCAGTACCGAACGCCTTGGCCGACCCGGCCGCGAGCGTGCCTCCCTCGACTTCGGTGCCGCCGCTGTAGGTGTTCGTGCCAGCCAGTTCGAGCGTGCCATCCCCCTTGAACGTGAGCTTGCCCGCACCCGAAATGTCATTGCGCCAGATGTCGTAGGTGGCGAAGCCGCCGAGTGACGAATTCATGGCGATCGTCACCAGACCGTTGAACGCGCCATAGCCATCACCAGCCTTGAACATGTCGAGACGACCCCAGCCCTCGGCATCGGTCATGACCGGGTAACCCGACGCAAACTCGGTGGTCTTGAGCACGACGCGGCGCTGATCGGCGCTCAGGTACGGGTAGCGCGTTTCGAGCAGCACTTCGGCCCCCTTCGGCACGACCGGATCCGTAGTGGTCGGGTAAAGGCTGGAGTAATCCGACATGCCAATAGTCATGCGGCGCTCGAAGTCGGTCTTGTTCTTGTCGTGGTCGTAGTACAGGTCGAAGCCACTGGCCGTGCTGTCGGTGCTCTGCGTGCCCGAGTGCAGGTAGTCGTAAAAGTCTTTCCACGTGGTTTTGCCGGCCGCAGACTGCATCGCCGAGAGCGCCTGGCTACGCGTCGTGGTCTTGAAACTCGTGGTCAGGATGCTGTTGACGTTCGTGCTGGAGAGCGCGGAATTTTCGGCGCTGTACAGGTTGGCGGCCGCTGCTGCGAGGCCGACCATGCGGCCGCCGATCACGTCGAGCGGCGAGTGCACGCCCGCGATGATGCGGTATTCGCCAAACTTGAGCGCAGCGGCGTAGAACTCCTGGAAGCGTTCCGGCAGCGCATAGGCCATCGCGGCGGCGCGACGCACGTATTCGGCTGTGTGGCCGCTTGCGAAGCCGGCATTCTTGGCGGCACTCAAGCCGGCTGTCGTGGTTTGGGCGGACTGCAATGCCGGCACCACAATGCTTATCCCCTCGCTGGACCACAGGTACGGGCGTGCGTACTTGAAGTAGTACTTCGACGTGTTGCCCGTGGCAAAGTTACCGACGCCGCTGCTGCCGGCCATCGTGTAGAGGTTGCTCAGCTGGCCCGAAGCATCGCCTTCTGAAACAGTGGCGCTGCTGCCGGAGGTCGCATTGACGTAAGTGATGGTCTGGGTCGCGTCGAGACCCGTGCGCCAGGAAGTCGCCAGCACGCCTGCCGCTTCGCCGAGGTTGTAATCCTTGGAGCCGACATCGACCTTGTAGGCGACTTCGCCATCGCTGTCCTTAGCGGTGTTGGCGGTGCTGTTGACGCTGTTGTCGCGGCTGGCCGCGACGGTTTCGACATATTGGGTGTTGGTGCCGATGATGCCGCTATTGAGAATCGTGCCGCCGCTGCTCGCCATGCCGTCCCAGGTGGAAGCCGGAACGGATGCGCAGGCGGCTCCGGTAGTCGGGTCTGTACTCGCGGTCAGGCCGGTCCCGCCGTAGGTATCGGCGTCGACAAAAGAGGTCACCGGCGTCCACAGATCCAACAAGCCCTTGAGCGCCCGAATCGAGGCATTGGTGCTGACCGCGTCATAGCAGGAGTTGTCCGCCAGATTGGTGTAGTAGGTGTCGACGTAGGCCGGAATCGACGTATTCACTGGCGCGCTGTCGACGGTACTCGGGTCGGCAGGTGCTGCCGGCACGGCAGCCGAGCTTGTTGCCGTGGGCGTGAGTGAATTGGAACTACCGCCACATGCAGAAAGGAATGCCAGGCTCGCCAATGCTGCAACCTGGATGGATTTGCCATTTAACTGGAACACCATACGCGGAAATCCTTAATGTCAAGACAGGGAAATCGCGCATCGTAGATTTGCTTTTTTAAAATTTGATTACAATTTCAATTCATGTTTATTGCAATTGGCTAGCTCACACCTGGGCCGACTCGTTCGACCATCGTCGAGACTTCACGCCCGGCCTTGAGCACGGAAATTCTGCAGCGGTAGTTCTGGCCCGGCAGAGAAAGAAAAGGGAAGCAAACTGGCAAAGGGCCAGTAATTCGGCGAGGCGGGGAGTGATGGAATCCAGTGTGCAGTCCGGCATTGTGCAAACAAGGCGCGTCGGCGCCTTTGTCATTAGGTGACGAAGGATGTCGATCTGACTGAGGCAATCTACATTTGCCAGCCGCTTTTCGCCGTCTGTTGTTTGGGGCAACCGGTTCGTTTCCTCGTCGTTTGCATTTTTCTCACTCCGCTTGTGCAAGGGCACAAAACCCCCTGACACTGGGGAATGCCTGGGCTTGAGCCGCCACTTGCCAGCGTCGTAGAATCGTCGCACATCGGTTTTGGGGCCCAGCAATGTGTCTGGTTTCTCTCTGCGATTTCTGTCATAAAACGGTGGGACGCGCGACGTCCCGGCTGCCGCTTATTCGCGGTGACGCCCTCGTGTGTCGCAGACTTCCCTCGCGAACCGCGCCGTGACCCCCCTCATTTCCGTCAAAAGACTCAACAAGAGCTTTCCCGGGGTGCGGGCGCTCCATGAGATCCAGTTCGAACTCATGGCGGGGGAGGTTCATACGCTGATGGGCGAGAACGGCGCGGGCAAGTCGACGCTGATGAAAATCCTCGCCGGGGTGTACACGCGCGACTCGGGCGAAATTCTCTACGACGGCCAGCCGGTCGATTTCCAGCATCCGCGTGACGCGCAGGCCGTGGGCATCGGCATCATTCATCAAGAACTCCAGTTGATGAACCATTTGAGCGTCGCGCAGAACATGTTCATTGGCCGCGAGCCGCGCGGCCGCTTCGGCCTGTTCCTCGACGAAGACCGTCTCAATGCGCAGGCCCGTGAGATTCTCGAACGCATGCATGTGAAGATCGACCCGCGCGCGGTGGTCGGCAGTCTGACGGTCGCCAAACAGCAGATGGTCGAAATCGCCAAGGCTTTGTCGTTCGACTCGCGCGTGCTGATCATGGACGAACCCACGTCCGCGCTGAACGACGCCGAAATTGCCGAGCTGTTTCGTATCATCCGCGAGTTGAAGGAGCGGGGCGTGGGCATCGTCTACATCTCGCACAAGATGGATGAGTTGAAGCAGATTTCCGACCGCGTCACCGTGATGCGCGACGGCGAGTATGTGGCCACCGTCACCGCGAAAGACACAACCATCGAGGCGATCATCGGCATGATGGTCGGGCGCACGCTGACTGATATCGAGCCTTCCCGCAGTGCAGCAGAGCAGGGCGAGGTCGCGCTCGATGTCAGGAACCTGAACGCGGGGCCGATGGTCAGGGACGTGAGTTTCACGTTGCGCAAAGGCGAGATTCTGGGCTTTGCCGGGTTGATGGGCGCGGGCCGTACCGAAGTCGCCCGCGCGGTGTTCGGCGCGGACCCGATCGAGTCGGGCGAGATTGTCGTGAAGGGCGTGAAGGCGGTGATCAGGACGCCGAGCGACGCGGTGGCGCGCGGCATCGGCTACCTTTCCGAAGACCGCAAACGCTTCGGCCTCGCCACCGGCATGGACGTCGAATCGAACATCGTCATGTCCAATCTAAGCCGTTTTCTCGCGTTCAACTTTTTCCTGCGACGCACGCAAATACGTCGCACAGCAAGCCACTTTATCAATCTGCTCGCAATTCGCACGCCGTCCGCGACGCAGGAAGTGCGGCTTCTTTCGGGCGGCAATCAGCAGAAAATCGTCATTGCCAAATGGCTCGAACGGGATTGCGACGTGCTCTTTTTCGACGAGCCGACGCGCGGCATCGACGTGGGCGCGAAGAATGAAATCTACAAGTTGCTGCGCTCGCTTGCCGCAGAGGGTAAAGCGATCGTGATGATCTCGTCGGAACTGCCGGAGATTCTGCGCATGAGCGACCGCGTCGTCGTGATGTGCGAGGGTCGCATTACCGGCGAACTCTCAGCGGCCGAAGCGACGCAGGAGCGCATCATGCATCTGGCGACGCGGCGCGAAACCTTGAAAGCAGCGGCATAACCAGGGGTCAAGATGACATCGCCATCGGAGTCACCGGCGCTAGGCAAGCAAGGACGCGTGGCGGGTTTCAGAGCGCGCATTTTCTCGCCTACCGCTCTGCAAAAGCTGCTCGCGTTCGCGAGCCTGATCCTGCTGCTGATCTTTTTCAGCTTCGCGTCGCCGTCGTTCATGCAGATGGACAACATGCTCGGCATTCTGCAGGCGACCGCAGTCAACGGCGTGCTGGCGATTGCGTGTACGTTCGTGATCATTACCGGCGGCATCGATTTGTCCGTGGGCACGTTGATGACGTTTACCGCCGTGATTTGCGGGGTATTCCTTACTTTCTGGCATCTGCCGATGTGGATCGGCGTGCTCGCGGCGATTGCCACGGGCGGCATCTGCGGGACGATTTCGGGCACGCTCACGGCGAAAATGAAAATCCCGCCGTTCATTGCGACGCTCGGCATGATGATGTTGCTGAAAGGTCTCTCGCTGGTTGTTTCCGCCGACAAGCCGATCTATTTCACCGACACCGAAAACTTCTACCGCATTTCGCAGGACTCGCTGATCGGCTATGTGCTGCCGAGTCTGCCGATTCCGAACGCGGTGCTGATCCTGTTCTTTCTCGCGGTAGTCAGTTCGATCACGCTTAATCGCACAGCACTCGGCCGCTATACGTTCGCTCTTGGCAGCAACGAAGAAGCGGTGCGGCTGTCGGGCGTCAACGTCGATCGATGGAAGATCGCCATTTACGGCCTGAGCGGCGCGATTTGCGGCATTGCCGGTTTGCTGATCGCGTCGCGGTTGAACTCGGCGCAACCGGCTTTGGGACAAGGCTACGAACTCGAAGCGATTGCCGCCGTGGTGATCGGCGGCACTTCGCTGAGCGGTGGTTCGGGCACGATTCTGGGCACGATCATCGGCGCGTTCATCATGAGTGTGCTGACCAACGGGCTGCGCATCATGTCGGTTGCGCAGGAATGGCAGATCGTCGTGACAGGCCTCATCATCATTCTCGCGGTCTACGCCGACATCTTGCGACGCAGAAGGAGCTGACGCCGCGCCGGACAATTTCAAAGAAGGGAGCAGAAGCACGAAAAGCAAAAAGCTCCCGCAACGACTGAAGGTTGCTGGTCCACCTTAGGAGGAGATATTCCATGTTGAATCGAAAAATATTCGGTGTCGTGGTCGGCTTGAGCGCGTTGGTTGGCGGGGCAAATGTTGCACAGGCGGATGATGTTTATATCCCGCTTATTTCGAAGGGCTTCCAGCATCAGTTCTGGCAGGCAGTGAAAGCCGGCGCGGAACAATCGGCGAAGGAGCACAACGTCAGGATCACGTTCGAAGGTCCTGAAACCGAGGCGATGGTCGACAAGCAGATCGACATGCTGTCGGCGGCGCTCGCGAAAAAGCCGCAGGCGCTGGGCATTGCGGCGCTCGACAGCAAGGCCGCGATTCCGCTTCTGAAGCGCGCGCAGTCGTCGAAGATTCCGGTGATCGCGTTCGACTCGGGCGTCGACAGCGATATTCCGTTGACCACCTGCTCGACGGATAACCTCGCCGCCGCCGGACTCGCCGCCGACAAGATGGCCGAGGCGATCGGTAATTCGGGTGAGGTCGGCGTGATCGTGCACGACCAGACGAGCCGCACGGGCGTGGATCGCCGCGATGGCTTCCTGAATCAGATGAAGGCCAAGCATCCGAACATCAAGATCGTTTCCGTGCAGTACGGCGCGGGCGATCACCTGAAATCGGCGGAAATCGCCAAGGCGATGATTCAGGCCAATCCGAACCTGAAGGGTATTTTCGGCGCGAATGAAGGCTCGGCGGAAGGCGCGGCAATCGGCGTCAAGGAGTCGGGCAAGAAGCTCGTGCTGATCGGCTTCGACTCCGGCAAGGAGCAGAAGGCCGACATCACGTCGGGCCTGATGCTCGGCGCGATTACGCAGAATCCGGTGGGGATCGGCAAGTGCACTGTCGACTCGGCCGTGAAGGCGCTGAAAGGCGAGAAGCTGCCGCCGAAAATCGATACGGGCTTCTTCTGGTACGACAAGACCAATATGACCGACCCGAAGATCGCGGCCGTGCTCTACGACTGATTCCCGCGAACCAGCGATTCAGCGCGATGAATCGAGTATGGGTGACGCAATAAGCGATGTCTTCGCGACGTATTAGCGAAGCAATGACGCAATCACGAAAGAGGACGGGCACAGCCTTTCCTCTTTCTCTTATTCTCCGTTCCGCCTCGTGATTGTCCGGCAGGCGGAAATCGAACGTTGTCGCCCAGGAGCCTGTGCAGATGACCACGATCACCAAGCTGTCCGTCAGGGACATCCGCTTTCCGACTTCACGTTCGCTCGACGGCTCCGATGCAATGAATGCCGCGCCGGATTATTCGGCGACCTACGTCACGCTGGAAACGGATTCGCCGCACTCGCTCACCGGGCACGGCCTCACGTTCACGATCGGACGCGGCAACGAGATTTGCGTGAGCGCGGTGCAGGCGCTCGCACCGCTGATCGTCGGCATGACGCTCGAAGATATCGCCGCGAACATGGGCGCGTTCTGGCGCACGATCACATCCGACAGCCAGTTGCGCTGGATCGGCCCGGACAAGGGCGCGATTCATCTGGCGACCGCCGCGGTCGTCAACGCGACATGGGACCTGTGGGCCAAATCGGTCGGCAAGCCGGTGTGGAAGCTGCTCGTTGACATGAGCCCGGAAGAACTCGTGCGTTGCCTCGATTTTCGCTACGTGACCGACGCAATCACGCCGCAGGAAGCGATTGCGCTGCTGCATCGGCATGCGAAAACCAGGGGCGAGCGCGAGAAGGAAATGCGCGCGCAGGGTTATCCGGCTTACACGACGTCGGCGGGCTGGCTCGGTTACGACGACGACAAGATTCGCCGGCTCGCGCGTGAAGGCGTCGCGCAGGGCTGGACGCACTTCAAGCAGAAAGTGGGCGGCAATATCGACGAAGACATGCGCCGCGCGCGGATTCTGCGCGAGGAAATCGGCGAAAACCTGAAGCTGATGATGGACGCCAATCAGGTCTGGGATGTCGACGAAGCGGTCGCGAACATGCGGCGTCTCGCGGAATTCGACCCGTGGTGGATCGAAGAGCCCACTAGCCCCGACGATATTCTCGGCCACGCGGCGATTCGCGAGCGGCTCAAGCCGATTGGCGTGGCGACGGGCGAGCATTGCCAGAATCGCGTGATGTTCAAGCAGTTGCTGCAGGCGAATGCGATCGACTTCTGTCAGATAGATAGTTGCCGGCTGGGTGGTCTGAATGAAGTGATCGTGGTTCTGCTGATGGCCGCGAAATTCGGCGTGCCCGTTTGCCCGCATGCGGGCGGTGTCGGCTTATGCGAGTACGTGCAGCATATTTCGCTGTTCGACTACATCTGCGTGTCGGGGTCGCTGGAGAATCGGGTGCTCGAATACGTGGATCACCTGCACGAGCATTTCGTCGATCCGGTGGTGATCCGCAATGGCCGCTATATGCCGCCGGATAGGCCGGGTTACAGCATCGAGATGCATGCGGCGTCGCTCGATCAGCATGATTTTCCGAACGGGCCTGCGTGGCGTTCCTGACGGCGGAAGGTTATGCATTGGTGCCGCTGTCAGGTGCTGGATGCTCTACACCGAGTTCCGTCAACAGCCATGTCCTGAACGTATCGAACGCCTGGTGATGGTGAAGCCGTTTCGGATACACGAGATAGTGCCCGATATAGGGCACTTCCCGCGTACTGCCGAGCAGCGGACACGCCAGCGTCCCGTTCTTCAATTCGCGATCGGCGAGCAGCGTCGATTCGAGCACCACGCCCAGACCGTCGACCGCCGCCGCAATCGCCATCGAACTACGGTCGAAGTGCAGCCCGTAATGATTGGGCGGCGTCAGGTCGTTGGCCTCGAACCAGCCCTTCCACTGGAACATCTGCACGTCGCACTGGATCAGCGTGTGCGCGTAAAGATCTTCGGGGCAGCCGATTCGCGCGGCAAGCTCGGGAGAACATAACGGGGTGAGCTTTTCCAGCGCCAGCGGAATCTTCTCGTGCGGCGACGGCTTCGGCTCGCCGTACACGATATCCAGATCGAAGTCGTCGTTCTCGAAGCGCGCGTAGTCCGTGCTCGCTGAAAACCGCAAATCGATATTCGGATTTTCGCGGACAAACCCCGACAGCCTCGGCAGCAGCCACTGCGTCGCGAAACTCGGCGCGGTGTGCAGTCGCAGCGGACTCTGGCCGTCGGCCGTCACCAGCGCGAGGCCCCGCTGCATCTCGTCCATCCCGCGCTGCACGTGTTCGAGCAGGATCGCGCCCTCGCGCGTGAGCTTCACCTCGCGCGTGCTGCGCTGGAACAGCCGCAGATTCACGGTCTCTTCGAGCTTGCGGATCGAATGACTGACCGCGCTCGGCGACAGGTCCAGCTCCTGCGCCGCCGTCGCAAACGACGCGGTGCGCCCCGCCGCCTCGAAGACGCGCAAAAACGGTAAAGGCAACTTGCGGAACGGCTTCATGGGTGAATTCCATTCATGAGTTGGTGCAATCTTTTCTTTTGTCACGCGAATTATCCGAATGATACGCTGCCTTCACGTCGAACTGACTTGAAACTGGTGAATTAAAAGCACCTGTCGAGCGCAGACGACACCAACGCGGACACCGCGCAAAACATTCCGAATGCATCAGGACGGAGACATGACACCGATCACCGAAGCACGGCGCCCGGCCGCCGACACCCGCCAGAATCTCCACGCAGAACTCGCGCGCAGCGCCTATCGAATCCGCCGCTTCGCGCTGCGGATGGGCGAAGTGCAGGGCCAGGGCTACATCGGCCAGGCGCTCGGTCTATCCGACGTGCTCGCCGTCGCCTTCTGCCACGCGATGCAATTTCGCCCCGGCGAACCCGAATGGGAAGGCCGCGACCGCTTTCTGCTGTCGCACGGCCACTACGCGATTGCGCTGTACGCGGCGCTGATCGAGGCCGGCATCATCGACGAAACGGAACTGGAAACCTACGGTTCCGACGACAGCCGCCTGCCGATGTCCGGCATGGCGACCTACACGCCCGGCATGGAAATCTCGGGCGGCTCGCTCGGCCAGGGCCTGAGCATTGCCGTCGGCATGGCGCTCGGTCTGCGGGCCAAGGGCAACCCGGCGTGGGTCTACAACTCGATGTCGGACGGCGAACTCGACGAGGGTTCGACCTGGGAGGCGGCCATGGGCGCCGCACATCATCAACTGGGCAATCTGATCACGCTGGTCGATATCAACCAGCAGCAGGCCGACGGCCCGTCGCAGCGCGTCCTCGGCTTCGAGCCGCTGGCGGACAAATGGCTGTCGTTCGGCTGGCACGTGCAACGCGTGAACGGCAACGACCTCGCCGCCGTCATCGAAGCCTTCGACCGCGCGCGCGCCGTTACCGAACCCGTGCCGCGCGTGATCCTGTTCGACACGCTGATGGGCAAGGGCGTGCCGTTCCTCGAGCAGCGCGAGAAAAACCACTTCATTCGCGTCGAGCAGCCAGAGTGGCAGGAAGCCATCGCCGTGCTCGATGCAGCGCAACCGGCAGGAGACCGCGCATGAGCACCGTCATCACCAAACCGCGCCTGACGACCTCGGCGATGATCGCGTCGATCGCGTCCGAAGGTCAGCGCACCAAAGCGGCACCGTTCGGCCACGCGCTCGTTGCGGAAGCGGCGAAGCGGCCGAATATCGTCGGCATGTCGGCGGATCTGTCGAAATATACCGACCTCCATATCTTCGCCAACGAGTACCCCGAACGCTTCTTCCAGATGGGCATGGCCGAGCAGTTGCTGATGGGCGCAGCGGGCGGCATGGCGAAGGAAGGCTTCATTCCGTTCGCGACCACCTACGCCGTGTTCGCGACGCGTCGCGCGTACGATTTCATCCATCAGGTGATTGCGGAAGAAAACCTCAACGTGAAGATTTGCGCGGCGTTGCCGGGTCTCACGACCGGCTACGGCCCGAGCCACCAGGCAACCGAAGATATCGCGATGATGCGCGGCATCCCCGGGCTCACGATTGTCGATCCGTGCGATGCGCTCGATACCGAACAGGCGGTGTCGGCGATTGCCGCGCACGATGGCCCCGTGTACATGCGCCTGCTGCGCGGCAAGGTGCCGCTGGTGCTCGACGAATACGACTATCAGTTCGAACTCGGTAAGGCGAAGCTGCTGCGGGACGGCCGCGACGTGCTGATCATCTCGTCCGGAATCATGACGATGCGCGCGCTCGAAACCGCGCAGGCGCTCGCCGACGGCGTGGCCGACGTGGCCGTGCTGCACGCGCCGACTATCAAGCCGCTGGACGAAGCGACGATCGTCGAGCAATGCCGCCGCTCGGGACGTCTGGTGGTGGTCGCGGAAAACCATAGCTGCGTCGGCGGATTGGGCGAAGCGGTCGCGTCGGCGCTGATGCGCGCGCGGGTGCAACCGGAATTCCGCCAGATCGCGCTGCCGGACGAGTTTCTCGCGGCCGGCGCATTGCCGACGCTGCACGACCGGTATGGCATTTCGACCGCGTCGATGGTCGAAAGCATCAAACAGTGGTTGAAGTAAGGAGACGGCGATGAACGTGACTTTCGTAGGCGTCGGCGCAATCGGTTTGCCGATGGCGTTGCGCATCCAGCAGGCGGGGCATGCAGTGACCGGTGTGGATGTGTTCGGCCGCGCGCGCGAAAACGCGCAGATGAGCGGGATCGACGCGGTGGCAACTTTCAGCGCGGCGCCGCGTGCCGAGGTGGTGGTCGTGATGGTCGCGACGCCGGATCATCTGGCGACGCTGGTCGACGGAGCGCTTGGCGCGGTGAAGGACCAGACCTGGGTGATCATGTCGACGGTCGGCCCGGCGAGCGTGCGCGAGCAGGGCGAGCGGCTGCGTCAGGCGGGCGCGCGCGTGGTCGATGCACCGGTGACGGGCGGCGTCGCCCGCGCTAAAACCGGCGCGCTGGTGATCTTCGCGGCGGGCGAGCAGCAGGACATCGACACGGTTCTGCCGGTACTGAGCGCAATGGGCAACGTCCAGGTCACCGGCCAGCAACTCGGCGACGGCCAGGCGATCAAGGTCGTGAACCAGCATCTGTGCTCGGTTCATATCGTGGCGGCTGCCGAGGCGCTGAACCTCGCCAGCACGCTGGGTCTCGACCCGGGCGCGGTGCTGAAGCTGATTGAAAAAGGCGCAGCCGGTTCGTGGATGCTGACCGATCGCGGCCCCCGGATGCTGGAAGGCACCGATGTCGAAGTGACCAGCTCGATCAATATCTTCGTGAAAGACAGCAGTCTGGTCGCCGATGCGGCAGCGCAATGCGGCGCTCAGGTGCCGCTGCTGACCCTCGCGCACTCACGCTATCAGCAGGCGGCAGACTCGGGGCTTGGACTACGCGACGACAGCCGCGTGATCGAAACCTGGCGCTGACCGCACCGCAGCCGGGACACCACGCCGGGATGCAAAAACCCGGCCAACGCGCTTCTCGCTTATTAAAACGATTCGGAGACAAGTAACCATGAGCACCTCATCTGCGACAGTTCCCGCGAAGGACAACCCGTTCAAGGTGTCGTTTGCGTCGATGATCGGCTCGGCGGTGGAAAGCTATGATTTCTTCATCTATGGCACCGCCGCCGCCGGCTGGTTCGGCAAGATCTTCTTCCATACGAACGAGCCGGTGATCGGCATTCTGGCGGCGTTCGCCACGCTGGCCGTCGGCTTCCTGATGCGCCCGCTCGGCGGCTACCTCGCCGGGCACTACGGCGACCGGCTGGGCCGCAAGACGGTGCTGTTCTGGTCGCTGCTCGCGATGGGCGCGGCCACCGTGCTGATCGGCGCGTTGCCCACGTACGACCAGGTGGGCGTGCTCGCGCCCATCCTGCTGATCCTGCTGCGGATGGTGCAGGGCATCGGCTTCGGCGCGGAATGGGGCGGCGCGGTGCTGATGGCATGCGAACACGCGCCCGCGAAACGTCGCGGCTTCTTTGGCGCAGTGCCGCAAGTGGGCATCCCGTTCGGGCTGCTGCTCGCCAACGGCGCGTTCCTGCTGTCGTCGCATCTGTTCGACGGCAACTGGGTGTGGCGCGCGCCGTTCCTCGTGTCGTTCGTGATGGTCGCAATCGGTATCTTCATCCGGCTGAGCGTGAAAGAATCGCCCGCTTTCGAAGCGATCAGGGCCAGCGAGACCATCGTCGAGCGGCCCGCGATGCAGGTGCTCCGCAGCGACTGGCGCATCATTCTGAAGATCATCGGCCTGCGTCTCGCGGAAACCGGCGGCTACTACATCACCACGAGCTTCATGCTGTCGTATGTGATCCTCGCGCATGTGTCGACCAAGGAGCACGTGTTGTGGGGGACCATGATCGGCTCGGCGCTGGGCCTCGGCAGCCACCTGCTGTACGGCATGCTGAGCGACAAGGTGGGACGCCGGCCGCTGTTCCTGCTCGGCTCGCTGTTCACGATCGCCTTCGGCTTGCCGATGTTCATGCTGATCAACACGGGCGCAGGGATCATGGTGATTACGGCGGTCACGCTGTCGCTGCTGTTCAGCCACGATCCGATTTTCGCGGTCGAATCGAGCTGGTTCTCCGAGCAGTTTCCGGCGAACGTGCGGTCGTCGGGGATTTCGCTGGGCTATAACGGCGCGTCGGTGGTCGCGGGGTTGCTGCCGTTTATCGCGACGGGACTGTTCGCCGTAGTCGGCTGGATGGGCCCGGCGATCATGTTCTCGCTGCTGGGCGTGATTTCGAGCCTGTGCGCGCTGTCGATGCGCGAAACCGCACCGGCGGTGGTGGAACGTCGCTCGGTTATGCCGATGAATCAGCCGAAGGTGGGCACGCAGTGAGGTCGCGCTGAGGCTGTCGTCGGTATGTTGGCGGCCTCGCTGTGAGTTGGCATGTCTCTGCTGGTCGGTTGTCGCAAAGGGTGCCCGTGCATTTGCCACCGGGCACCCTTTGCATTCAATGTCGCGCCTTCAGGACGGCGGGTCTCACCGCCACGGCGACATCGCCTGAAACACGCCGTCGCGCCTGACCAGCGCGTGCAACAACGCCGCCGCCAGATGCAGCACGATCAGCGCGAAGAAGCACAGCGCGAGGGTTCGGTGCGCGTTCCACAGCAGCGTGTGCAAGCTGTTGCTATGCGGCAGGATCGCCGGCAGGTGCACGCCGAACACGACAACCGGATAATCCGCCGCCGACAGCATCCCCCAGCCGAGCAGCGGCAACGCGATCATCAGCGCGTAGAACGCGAGATGCGACAGGTAGGCGGCGAGCTTCATCGGCGCGGGCATCGATGCGGGCAACGGCGGCGCGCCGCGCGTCAGCCTGACCACCAGACGGATCAGCGCCAGCACGAGAATCACGATGCCCAGCGGCTTGTGAATCGACACCAGCGACAGATAATCCGGACGAACCGTCGACACCATGCCGACGCCGATGAACAGCATCGCCAGAATGCAGACCGCCATGATCCAGTGAAGTGCGCGCTGCAACGGAGTGAAGCGATCGTGGATCGGCGTGGTCATGGCGTGGCTCCTCCCGCCGGGTGGCGCGGATAGTCCTTGTCCTCGGCGGTCCGCCGGTTGAACGAGACGGAATACGCGGCCGAGCGCGCGGCGGGAAACGGATCGTCCGAGACGCGCATGCCCGTCGGCAGCACGGTCGGATCGAAGTTGATGTCGCGGCATGGACCGTCCGCCTCGGGCTCGATCGTGCTGACCACCAGCGTGCCCGCTTCGACCTTGCGGCGGTCGTCCGGCCAGGCCTGGCTGGGGTCGGCGGTCGGATCGCCGGGATTGGCGACCGACACCACCAGCGTCCATTTTTGCGGCGCACCTTGCACCCGTTGCGTGATCTCCGAAGCGAGGAAGTCGGCGCCGCGTGCCGCGAGTTGATCGTGCGGCACCGCTTCCGGTTGCGCCTGCGGGATGAACGACCAGCGCACCGCCTGATCCTCGCCCGACGCATTGGTGAAGATGAAGCTGTTCAGGCTGTTGAAGCGCTCCTGCGCATACGAGCCCATCCACGGCGCACTGCCCGCCCACGCGACAAAATGACCGAACTCGGGATGCGCGGCAGCAAAGTTTTTCATCGCGTCCGGATCGCTCTTGTTGGCCGATGCCTGCAGCAAGCCGTAGAAGGCCTGAGGCGTGGCGACCGGGAAGAACGGTGCGTCGATCATTGCCGTGCGCCATTCGCTGCCGCCCGGCGCGACGATCCGCAGACTGAGGCCGCGCACCCGGACCGTGGCGTCCGGCGCTTTGGGATCGGCGGTGGCGAGGTTGAACCGGCCGGTCACCGGGAACGAACCGGCCGCGAGCATGGGCGCCTGCGACAATGCCGCCGCCGCGCCATTCGATTCGAAACTGCCGGTGAAGCAGATGCCCTTCGCGTGGTTGCGCCGGAAGCCGAGCGCCGCGCCTCCCGGCGGCGCGAGGCCGTTGACGATCTTCGCGGGCGTGAGGCGCCCCGGCGAGAGCCAGCCGGCCGTATAGGCGAAGGCCGCGACCAGCGCGACCACGACGACGGCAATCAGGACCAGCGAGCGGACTGTGGACGTACTGGAGGACGGTCTGTCGGCCATCGATCTCTCCCGATCAATGATTCGGCTGAGTTGAAATCTAGCAGGGCGCCGACAATAGTGCCATCGATCAGAATGCCGTGCCCGGTTGCACCCGGCGCGACGCAACGTGCGAAGTCAAACGTTCCGGTGCGCGTCTGCGGCCCGCAAACCATGCGCGCGCATCTTTCCCGTATGGGCATACCCGTCACATTCAAGTAGCGGGAAACAAATGACTGACTACAATAAGTAAGTGCAAGCGAGGCGGCCAGCACGATCTTCTGGTCGGGCGCATTCGGTCTGGACACAACGGTCAGTAGTGTGACGTTCCAATTTTTTCATTGGAGGCATACGTATGACGTGCCTGAACGAAAAGGTTGTCGGCGCAATATTCCTGATGCTGAGCAGTTCTGCGTTCGCAGACGGCTTTGGCGTCGACTCGCCCGAAACAATGACGGTGGCGAACATCGCGTCTTACCCGATGGAGGTGGTGCCGCCCATCCCCGACCCGCAGCGCTATCTGCAGCGTTACGCGATGGAGTATCAGCCCGACAATCACGCGGACCCGTTCCATGTGCCGATCGAGGGCTTCTACAGTGCCGAAGTGACGCACGACTTCCAGCTCCATTCCGGGAACGCTAAAGGCGGCACAGGGCCGAACGACGTTTCGTCGCAAATGGCGTCGAACTATCTTCGACTGGGTCCGTCGACAGCGCCCCTGGTTTCGATAGTCGATCTGCCGAACTCGACCCTCGCGCTCGGCGCGCAGCCGCAGCGAAGGCTTTCCGTGACCGTCGACAGTTGGGTCTTCTCGGCCACCGCGCGAATCGCGGTCTTTCACTCGCACAGTACGGGCGCAACCGTGTCGGTGCGGCGCGGCTTCTGATCGCCGAGGACTGAATTGCTTCTCGTGTTCCAACGAAATACGGCTCGCTCAATTCGCATGATGGACCGCACCCGTGCGTCGATCAGCACGTCGCCCAACACAGCAACAATGCCAATGGCTGGCCGCGAATGATCATGCTAGGCTTTCTCGCAAACCACTACGGAGACTGTTATGCCGTTCGTCTGCGAAAACGTTGAATGCCGCGCCGTTCTTGCGCGCGGACAGGTCAAATCCATTCGTGAGGAAGGAGGGTGGTGCTTCTATTGCCCGGACTGTAAAGCGCGCAATGAGTTGAACGACATTGGCGTGGCTGGCGGTCCTGTAGAGTTGGTTCAGCCGGAGAAATCCGCTTTGCCGCACAAGGTGATAGCAACGGCGCAACCACTGGAAGACGGCCGGTACGCGGCGCAACTGCGAATTCAAAGAGCGCTCCGTACAAAAGGCACTTACGCGGCCGAGGAGCGTTGGGACCAGCTCGGCACATTCTCCAATGCCCAGGAGGCGGTCGCACACGCGAAGTCCGTCGCAGCCGATCGACTGGGCTGACAGCAAACAGACACTTGCCAGCCGGGACTCTGGATTCGCCGCGCGCTTTATGTCCGGCGTTGGCGGCCAGTCTCCCGCTTGTGTTCGCGCCTGCCTCTACTCTCGTTGAAACTTTCTCCGCGCCACTACGTGACGGGTTTGAATTCGTTCAGACCCACTCACGAGCCTTCAACGGGCGCGAGCTTGACGAACAGCCGGGCCGCTTCATTGCCGTGAGACAGAGCGCGCAGGGCCAATGAGAGCGCAAGCTGCGAGTCGTGCGCGGCTGCACTTCGGTCCTGATCGAATAGCTTGATCGCGTGGCGCATATGCTGCGCCGCCTGCTCGTGAAGCTCCGCAGCCGCTGCGTGCTGCTTTGCCGCCAAACTGTTTATGCCCGATTCCGAGCCGCTCGATGCAGCCGTCGGCGGCGCGTTGCTGTGCGCACCGGCGTCGTGTGCATGATCGATCGCGTGCAACGTATGTCCATGCGCCAGCATCGCCTGATGTGCCGCGTGAGCGAAATCTTTCCCCTCCTCGAAATGCCACGATGCTCCGTGGTGATAACGCGCCGCCTGCTCGTGATGTGATGCCGCGGCTTCAAGATGTCCTTTTTTGCTGTGCTTCGTATTCATGGCCGCTCCTGTACGGATGTACGACGAACTTCATCAAGCTTAGTCCAACCTCTGACCGTATGCGTTGCCGGCATACCCGTACGTAGATGGCCTCGATACGCGGATCGCCCGTCTGTAACGCGCTCGCGAAAAAATGCAGTTCGACCGCTTGGGGCTGTTTCAGCGTGTCAATTCGTAGCAGGCGATATCATGCAATATCGTCACGTTATTACGTGTTCAATGCGATTTTTACGGAGGCGCGCATGGCGACTGAAGGTCAGCAAAAGAGTAACGGCAGTAGCGTAGTCAAACAGTATGCGGTGCGAGACTTCTTCCGCAGGCCGGACAAACATGGATTCACGCTTGCGCCTGACGGACGTCATCTGTCCTTTCTCGCGCGACGCTCCGGTCGTCAGAACATCTTCGTGCAGGAGATCGACGCGGACGGCACGCCGCTTGGCGAGCCGCGTCCGTTGACCGACGAAACAGAGCGCGACGTGCCCGGCCATGCATGGAAGGGCAATGACCACATTCTGTTTGTCAAAGACTTTGGCGGTGACGAAAACTTCCATGTGCTGTCGGTACCGGTCGAAGGCGGCGAGCCGCGCGACCTGACGCCGTTCGACGGCGTGAAGGCGAGCATCGTCGACGACCTCAGGGACGATGACCGCCACGTGTTGATTCAGATGAACCGGCGTGATCCGCAAGTGTTCGACGTTTTTCGCGTCGATGTCGTGACTGGCGAACTGACGCCGATCGCCGAGAATCCGGGCAACGTGATGGGCTGGATGACCGATCACGAAGGACAATTGCGCGTCGCAATCGCGACGGACGGCGTCAACAACACGCTGCTTTATCGCGACGTGGAAACCGAGCCTTTCCGCGCGATCGTCACCACCAATTTTCGCGAGTCCGTTTCGCCGATGTTCTTCACGTTCGACGACAAACGGCTTTACGTGTTGTCGAACCGCAATCGCGACAAAGCCGCGCTGTTCGAATTCGATCCGCAAACCGGGCAGGAGGGCGAGTTGCTGTTCGAGACATTGCATGTCGATGTGGGCGGTCTTGCATACTCGGAGCATCGTCGCGTGCTGACTGCCGCGACTTATGTCGACGACCGCGTGCATCGTCATTTCTTCGACGACTGGGCGCGTGATGTCATCGCCGATCTCGAACGTCAGTTGCCCGGTCAGGAAGTCAACCTCGTGAGCATCACGCGTGACGAATCGCGCGCGATCGTGCGAGCCGGAAGTGATCGTTCCGCCGGTTCGGTGTGGATTTACGATGTTGCGAGCCGGCGTCTTTCGCAGCTAGCGGAAATGATGCCGTGGCTCGACTCCGCCGATATGGTGCCGATGTCGCCGATCCAGTTCACGGCGCGCGACGGCTTGCAGCTCAACGGCTACCTGACGTTGCCTGCCGGCTTCGAGTTGGGGCAGAAGCTCGACAAGCCGTTGCCGCTGATCGTCAATCCGCATGGTGGTCCGTGGGCGCGCGACAACTGGGGCTTCAATGTCGAAGCGCAATTGTTAGCGAACCGGGGTTATGCGGTGCTGCAGGTCAATTTCCGCGGCTCGACCGGATACGGCCGGGCCTTCTGGGAAGCGAGTTTCGGGCAATGGGGCCGCACGATGCAGAACGATATCGACGACAGCGTCGATTCGCTCGTGGCGCAAGGCATTGTCGATCCGGCGCGCGTGGGTATCTACGGGGCGAGTTACGGCGGCTATGCGACGCTCGCGGGTGTTGCGTTCACGCCGGAACGTTATGCGGCTGCGGTCGATTATGTCGGCGTATCGAATCTCTTCACGCTGCTCGAATCGATGCCGCCGTACTGGAAGCCGATGCTCGACATGATGTACGAGATGATCGGCAATCCGCAAACGGAAGAGGGAAAACAGGCACTGCACGATGCGTCGCCGCTCTTCTTCGTCGATCGGATCGTGACGCCGCTACTGGTTGCGCAGGGTGCGAATGATCCGCGCGTCAAGCAGGCGGAGAGCGATCAGATCGTGGAGGCGTTGCGTGCGCGTGGAGTCGATGTCAAGTACGTGCTCAAGGAAAACGAGGGGCACGGCTTTCACAACGAAGAGAACCAGATCGAATTCTATGAGGCGATGGAGATGTTCTTTGCAGAGCATCTGGGAGGTTTGTCGCGGCAATAGGCGGTTGCGCTTCTGCTTTTGATTGATGCTGATGGGTCTTTTGTTTCCGTCCTTTGGACGAGGCAGAGGCCCATTTTTTTTGGGGTGCTCCATCTGGCGATCATTGCCACGAATGGGGGTGTCGATACGCGCCTTATTTGCCGGATGTAACGCAACTGCAAGGCTTATCTGCAAAGTTTGCCGATTGGGTCAAGGCGATCAGGCTTGAAGATATTTCAAGGCAGCTTCCTTGATGACTTTCATCTGGATTTCGTGCCATATGAAATTGACCGGTGCGGAGTATCTCAATCGAAAGCTGAGTAGGGCGTTTCATTAAAAAGCGAACCAGCGGCACGGCGCTTGCTCGATTGAATATCAAGCAGGCGATGGTCGTCTGCGTCGTATTCCAGTCAGTAAGGAGGAACGGATCATGAACAAGGCAATGAGTACTTTAATCGCGGCCGTCTCCGCACTCGCGCTGTCGGCTGGCGCTTATGCACAGACAGCCGGAGGGACGGCTGGTGGCGGTTCGAGCGGCAGTACCGCAAGCCCGGCAGCGAGCCAGATGAACAACACATCGGGCGGCTACGGTATGCCTGGCGCCACCAATTCGGATAGCGGCATGAGTGGCGGATCGACGAACTCGACTATGCAGAAGGGCATGAACGATAACTCGACGACTACCAGCGCTCCGAAGACCAACAACACGCTGGCGACGCCGAGCGTCGTGTCGCCGGCTAAGTAACTAGTAGTCGTCAGGTGCGCGTGACTCGGCGCAGGTAGGCGTGGACGCAAATCGACAACGCGAATGTTTGGTTAATTGCGCTTCGCGTTAGCGCTGAAGCCGACTTTCTATGTGTATCTTCGTGTCTTCATGGGATGCGGCCGCTGCTCTTACCGGCAGCGGCTTCTCCATTTGTTCTTCGACAATAAAGCTGAAGTATTGGCCGCCTACGTCGTTGAATGCGTACGATCACGCATCGCCCAAAACTTATTGCCGATAAAACCCACGATCACATACACGGGAATGCCGCACAATTGTGCGACATAGGGTGCATCTGTGAGATGCAACACCGAAAGCATGGTCGCGAGATTGGCCAGATACGAGATCAGAACGACGACCATAAAGCGCATGGCAGAGTGCCGCGTTGCCGTTGTCCTGAACGTGAATTTGCTATTGAGCGCGAAGCTCAATACGACGCCGAACGCATAGCCGACTATGTTGGCGACGACTGGACGCGCACCCGCTGCCTGGACAATAAAAATAATGACGGCCGAGATCGCCGTATTGAGGCCGCCAACCAGCAGATACCTGACAAACTGCTGAAAAGACTCGGTACGTGATGCAGTTGCGCGCAATTCTTTCATTGAATGATTGCCTTTGTGCTCAGCTCGCGTAGACGGAATATTGGGCGCCAAACGGCACACGTGTCAGGTATTTTTCAAGCGGACGAAGTTTGGCGAGCACGTGTGGAAAGAAGATGCGAAAGCGCGCATCTACATTGAAAAATCCGGCCTCGACACAGGCCTCTTTCATATTGCGCGCGGTGATCAATTTCGCGTTGACATCGAACTCGCAGGTGTTGACTGCCTTGACGGTTAACGGATTCAACGGATTGTGTTCGAAGATGACGACCGTGCCAGCCGGACCCACGACGCGTTTCAGTTCACGCAGCAGATGGACGTGCTCCGTTAGATCGATATGATGGAACACACACATCGCATAGGCGAGATTAAATTCGCCCGCTTCAAAAGGTAGCGTGTGGCCGTCGAAATGAATGAAACGCGACGAATCGGGGAAGCGCTTTTGCGCCACTTCCAGCGAACGCTCGGAGACATCCGCGCAGGTCAGTTGCACGTCAGGAAAATAGCGCTTCACCCAGGGGATCGACGTGCCCACGCCCGATCCGAAATCGAGCATGCGTGCGGGCGAGGAATGACGGCGCACCATTTCTTCGGCGATATCGCGAATCTTGTACTCCGCAAAAAACTCTGGACCTTCTCCCGATGCCGCGATATTACGGGCGTGCATCGCAAGGTACTCGTCAGCAAAGCTGTCGAATTCTGCCTTGTCCATTTGATTGAATTCCTCCCGTAAAACGTCGGGTCAAAGATGATTGCAAACAATTCGACGTATCGATTTACCTGAAGCCTATTGCCGTACAGGCATCATGATACGGGAATTACCGAGACATTCTTCATTGATTGACCGGATCTAAAACGACCACCATGTCAGGAACGTTTCGTAAATAAACCTCATGTTCGTATTCCGAATCATGCAATCGTATTCTGCGTTTTTATCGCTGTTTTAGTGATTTTCAGACAGGTGAAGTATCGGTGCTTTTTTTTGCACTAGTATCTGCGATGAATCCGCTGTGTCGGCGGCGACTCGCGCGAATGAACGCGAGCGGTAAAACTCTCCTCGATTATCGTTCGCAAGTCATTGGAGGCGCGTATTAATGGCCGAATACGTTGAAAGCCTGACTTTGGGTCGTGGCATCTTCAGAGATGAAGCATTGACCACGACGACATTGAATCTCGTCGTGCCGTGCTACAACGAAGAAGAGGTTCTTCCTGAAACAAGTACGCGACTGGTCGCACTTCTGGACAGATTGATCGACTCCGGCGAGGTGAGCGGCGAAAGCCGAATCATTTTCGTCGACGATGGTTCTCGCGATCACACGTGGTCGCTCATCGAAGCGCTGCATGCAACCAACGACCGCTGTGGCGGCATCAAACTTTCGCGCAATCGTGGTCATCAGAATGCGCTGCTGGCCGGTCTGTTGACCGCGCAAGGCGATGTGCTGGTGAGTCTCGACGCCGATCTTCAGGACGATATCGAAGCGATTCCGCGCATGCTCGAAGAGTATCGGCTTGGCGCCGAAATCGTATTTGGCGTGCGTCACAAACGCAATACGGACACGTTTTTCAAGCGCTTTACCGCGCGCAACTACTACAGGCTTCTCGGCATGTTCGGTGTCGATATTCAACCCGGTCACGCGGATTTCCGGTTGATGAGCCGTAAAACGGTAGAAGCGTTGCGGCAATTTCAGGAAGTGAATCTGTTTCTTCGCGGGATCATTCCGCTGCTCGGATTCAAGACAGCGGTTGTCGAATACGAGCGCGCGCCGCGCTTTGCGGGTGAGAGCAAATACCCGCTCAGCAAGATGCTCGCATTCGCATTCGACGGCATCACGTCGTTCTCCGCCGTGCCTTTGCAATGGAGCACACGTATAGGCGCTTTACTGGCATTCGGCTCGCTGTGTTTCGGCGCGTGGGCCGCATTTGCGCGTCTCTTCACCGACCTCACCGTGCCCGGCTGGGCTTCGACGGTTATTCCGATGTACTTCCTCGGCGGTATTCAATTGCTGTTCCTCGGTGTCATCGGCGGCTATATCTCGAAGACTTATGCCGAGACCAAACAGCGCCCGCGTTTCATCATCGAGCAAACGCTATGAACATGCCTGCCGATCGTTCCGCACCGGCGAGTGCCGGCATCGACGCAACGTCTGGACACGCGCTGCTGCCGCGCGCAGGTAGACTCGTTGCGATTCTGCCGCGCGTGCTTTTCATCGTGACCGTGCTGTATGGCGGAGCGTTGTTCTGGATCGCGCCGCGCCCGCCGATGGTCGACGTGCCGCAGCACGCGGGGCAGGTGATGCTGCTGCGCGATCTGCTCGCGCATACGTCGCCGTGGCAAAACCTCGTGCAGATCAATCTGCTCACGCCGTATCTAGTCGGGTATGGCCTCGCATTGCCGTTCACGTTCCTGATGCCGATCGGCGCCGCGCTCAAGTGCATGCTCACGCTCGCCTACTTCGCGTTCGTTGCCGTATGCGTCGGCTATCGCCGTTATCTGCATGGCGACGCACGACTCGACTGGCTGTTCGTGCCGGGATTTTTCGGCTTTGCATTCGTGTGGGGTTTTTATACGTTTCTGGTGGCCGCGCCGTTGGGCATTCTATTTATCTGGCTCACGCACGCTTATGCGAGGGCGACATCCGTCAGGAAAGGGATCGGGATACTCGTTGCTGGCACAGCGCTGTTCTTCTGTCATGGACTCGTGTTTCTGTTCGCCAACGCGATAGGTGTCGGCTTTGTGCTGTTCAAACAGAAGCCATTCGCGCGCAAGGTGTTCGCGCTTGTGCCGTTCGCACCATTGGGCGTGCTGTGCATCGCCTATGCGTTGTGGAGCCGCGCGACCGATCCACTGCTCGGACAGACAGTGCCGGGTATCGATGTATTCAAATGGGGCTTCGACTTTCAACGTCTGATCGCGTTGCCGGTGTACGTGTGGGGCATGAACAAGGGCGCGGCCGTGTATTTGCCGCTAGTCGCGTTGATGTTCGCTGCACCGTGGCTCTGGCGCGACCGGATCAATGCGGATCGATCGGTGGTCGTGCCGATGCTCGCCGTGGCGTTCGTCTGGTTTCTCGTGCCGGGCACGGCGCTCAAAACCGCCTACCTGTATCACCGATTCGCGGTATTTCTACTGCCCGCGTATGCGCTAATGTTCTGTGCGTCGCGCTCTTCCACGAGCGGCGCAGGACACGCGTCGTCCGGTTATCGTTCGCGTGCGAGCATGGTTTTGGGTGTCGGCGTACAAGCCGCGATCATCGCAGGATGCTGGATTTTCTTCGCAAACCAGACGGTCCGTTTGCATCGATTCGCTATTGAAAATGCACCGCTCGACAAGCTGCTTTCGCAAACCGAACCGGGTCAGCGAGCTCTGAGCCTTATATTCGACCGTGCGAGTCCCGCGTTCAGGAGCACGGCGGCGTACGCGCATCAATCGCTGTGGTATCAGGCGGAGCAACACGGGTTCGTTGATCTGAACTTCGCGACCTTCGTGCCGCAAATCGTACGCTTCAGGCCGGGGATGATGCCGCTCCGGCCGCCCGCGCTCGAACACGATCCGGGAAGTTTCGAATGGACGAAGGACAACGGTCGTCAGTATCGCTATTTCTTCGTCCACAAGATCGGACCTTTGCCGGCGAATTTCTTTGCCAACAACGAATGCGATGTGGCTCTGGTCGTGCAGGAGGCGGAATGGTCGCTTTACGAACGGCGCAACTGTCGATAACGGCGCGTATGTAGTTGCGTTGCGCGTTCACGAACGACTACATCAGTTCATGTCGTTCGACGAGACGGCCGCGGGTGTCTGCATACTTTAAACATTTTATAGGTCGTCCGGCATGACATCGGGCGTCTCCCCGATGGTGACCATGTCGTATCGGGCAATGACCTGTTCGAGGTTGTAGAACATTCTTTCATGGCCCAACTGCGCGGCCAGCGGCGAGCGTTGCACCATGGCGAGCACGCCGGGGTTGAGGGCCGCGAGCCAAAGCACCACGCCAGCGTTACGCATTTTCTTTTCTGCTTCGATCAACATCCGCAATGCTGTGTACTCGATATCGAAGACACCGCTTAGGTCCAGCACCACGATGCGGGGTTTGTTCGACGCAATGCGCTGACGAAATTTCAGCGCGACGTTATCTGCGTTTGCGAAGAAAATGCGGCCCTCTGGCCGCAGAATCAGCATGCCGGGAAATGATTCGTCGTCTGAGTGTTCGGCGGACATGGGGCGAAACACGTTGGTGCCGCGTTTGCGTGTCAGTTCATGTACCGGCGGGTCCGATACCTGATAGGCGAGTGCAATCAAGGACACGACGATAGCGACAAGAATTCCTTCCAACGTACCCAGCAGGACGACACCGGCCAGAGCAACGAGTGCCCAGATCAGTTCAGTACGCCGTACCGAAAGGATCGCGCGGAATTCTGCCGGATTGAACAGGCCAATCGAATAAACAATGACAACGGCCGCGAGCGTTGCATGAGGAATTAATCCGATGAGCGGCGCCAGCAATAACATGACGCCCAACGCGGTTGCCGCCGTCACGCACTCCGCTGCCTGACTGCGAGCACCCGCGCTGCGGTTGACAGCCGTCTGCGTTGTGCCACCGCCAGCAGGCATCGCGCCGAACAGCGAACCACCGAGGTTCGCCAGCCCCGTGGCGAATAACTCCCGATTTGCGCCGGGCGTGGGCTCTCCGTCGCGAACAAAGGCTCGACCCGCCGCAATGGTTTCGGTAAAGCTCATTAGTGACGTGCCGAGGGCGACCGGCCAAAGGTCGCTCATCAACGCGAAGTCGGGCAAGGTAAGTGCGGGCAAACCAGTCGGCACATGGCCAACCGTTCCCACACCATGTGTCGCGAGGCCGAACAGACTGGCACTTCCGATAGCGCCGGCCACGGCAATGAGCGGCGCGGGAGCGCGCGGAAAAAAATGCTCCAGCCCCACGAGTGCGACTAGCGTCAACGCGCCGACGACAATTGTCAGCAACGACGCATGCGGCAACCCCTGAACGATCGCCATTAAGTTGTGTACAAACGAGCCCTTCGGAAAATGAATACCGAGCAGCTTGGGAATCTGATCGACTACGATAACCACCGCAATCCCCGCCTTGAAGCCGATCAACACAGGCTCGGAAATAAAGTTGGCCAGGAAGCCGAGTCGCAGAACCGAGGCTAGCGTCAGGATCGCGCCGACCATCAGCATCAACGTCGCGGTTGCGGCGATTAGCCCGGCTTCGTTTCCGTCGGGCACGGCCTGGTCGAGTCCTGCCGCAACGAGGATGGCCAGCGTCGTGGTCGTGCTGACGCTCAAGGGCCTCGATGTGCCAAGGAATGCATAGATCAGCATGGGCACGAACGCCGTATAGAGACCCACCTGAACCGGCAAGCCCGCCACCGTTGCGTAGGCAAGCGCCTTCGGAATCACGACAGCCGCTGCGGTCAAGCCCGCGACAAGATCCGGTCTTGCCCACGACCTGTCGTAATGGCGAATCCATTCCGGTATCAGGAGCGACTGCGTCCCTGTGGCGCGGTTCGACGTTTCGTTAGCCATCTTTAATCCTGGACCGGTTTCGACGGTTGAGCAGACCTGTATCCAGCTGCAGGCGCAGTATTCTGCGAGCGCCAATACGGCCGCACCGGATCAGTACGTCGCCGGGACAACTCTGTACGGGTAGTCCGGTTCGACGTAGCCGTTGGCTTTCTGCCGCTTCGGCAGCGTGATCTTCTCGCGCGGCATGGCCTTATAAGGCACGCTACTCAGCAGGTGACTGATGATGTTCAAACGCACACGTTTCTTATTGTTGGAGTCGGCCACGAACCACGGCGCGATATCGGTATCGGTGGCCTTGAACATGTCGTCGCGCGCACGGGAATAGTCGTACCAGCGGCTATATGAATCGAGGTCCATCTTCGAAAGCTTCCAGATTTTCCGTTCGTCCTTGATACGCGCTTCGAGTCTGCGGGTCTGTTCTTCTTCGCTGACTTCGAGCCAGTATTTGAGCAGAATGACGCCGGACTGAACGATAGCCCGCTCGACAAGCGGAACTCCTTTCAGAAATTCCGTAACCTGCTCGTCGGTACAGAAGCCCATGACGCGCTCGACGCCTGCGCGGTTGTACCAGCTGCGGTCGAACAGCACGACCTCGCCCGCAGCCGGCAGATGCGGAAGATAGCGCTGCACGTACATCTGGCTTTTCTCGCGTTCGGTAGGCGCGGGCAAGGCGACAACGCGAAAGATGCGCGGACTCACGCGCTCGGTGATCGCCTTGATGGTGCCGCCTTTTCCGGCACCATCGCGTCCCTCGAAGACGATGCAGATTTTGGTGCCGGTTTCCACGACCCACTGCTGCAACTTGACCAGTTCGCCGTGCAGATGCTTGAGTTCTTTTGTATAAGCCTTGTTCGACAAGATGTCCTGATCGCCCACGTCGTCAGCCTTCTTGCGTTTGTCAGCCATGATTTCCGACTCCAGAAAGGGTCTTTGTCGCTCACTGCGTGAATGCCAGTTGACCGGGCGAAGAGAGGGCGGGCGCAGTGACCAGGATGCTTCCGCCCGCCGACGTATCGAGGCCGCGGTCGAGTGCAGGATTGAGGTTGGCCAATTGCATGCGTTGCTCGCTCTACACGCGAAGCAGAGTCAAACGGGAGAACATGTACACCAGTTTCTGTTACGCGACGGAACGGAAGTCGCCTATTCCACTCTGTAGCTAACTTTTTTCAGCGCAAAGAGCCGCTCGTTTTCCGTACTGGCGTGAGACAGCAACGACTCGCAGTCATGCAACGCGGCTTCAGCTGAGAGCGCATTCTCCAATTCACCGAACGCCTGTCGCGCGCGGGAAAATGGCAGTTAAGCTTGCGTAGAGAAGCGGCTATTCACGTCTCGCGTCGCATTAGATTCTGGATTTATGTAAACAAATAAAGCTCGCAGATTTATTTCGAATCGAGCGTTTCAGCGTATTGCTTTGGACTGGTATTAAAAACGGCCGCTTTAAGCGAAGTAGGAGGAATTGGTGTCCTGCTGTTTTATCCTAGACTACTCCCCAAGTTTCCTCAAACTTCTATTGGGAAATCGCTGGGGCTGCGGGTTTTCTGCGTATCGAGTTATTGTTGCTGCGATGCGTCGGCGTCCTGCTTGTGGCTACGGTAAGTCCGAATGGATTGAACGCCTTTTGTTTGAGAACGCTTAGTGCATACCGGTGAATCAGTGATCCCGTCTCGCCGGTTAATCGCAGCCTTAACCTTCACCCATTTCTATCGCACCCATGCCCGGACGGTGCGTTCAACCCGTTCCTGACTTCCGTTCAGCTTGCGTCATTCCGGTCCCATGGAGGCACACCACTGAAAGCATCGACCAGGAAGTCGATCATCACGCGTACGCTGGCGCTCAGATGTCGGCGGCTTGGATACAGCGCGAGTATGTCGATATCAGGCAGACGATAGTCGGGTAACACGCGCACGAGTTTGCCCTCGCGCAGATCGCGGCCGATCAGGAAAGTGGGTTGCCAGATCACACCCTCTCCGGCAAGTGCCGCCGCTCGGGCCGTATCCCCGTTGTTGGTATGCATGTGACAGTCGACCCTCACCGGGTGAGGCTTGCCGCGAGAGTCGGTCAATTGCCAGTCGTCGCCGGTGGTTGAATACGTGTAGCCGATACAGCGGTGCCCGGCCAGATCCGCCGGGGTCGCCGGAACGCCGGAGCGAGCCAGATAGGCCGGTGACGCACACAGAATGTTTTGCGATGTCGCCAGCTTGCGGGCTGCATGACTGGTCGAACCCGCGCGTGAGATGCGAATGGCGAGATCGTAGCCTTCGTCGACGATATCGACGACGCGGTCAATCAGTCCAACGTCCAGTTCGATTCCAGGGTGTTTCTGCATGAACCCGGGCCACAGCGGCGCCAGATACAAAATGCCGAAGCTCACAGGGGCATTGATGCGCAGTCGTCCGCGTGGTTCGACTGATGCGGATGAGACGAGCCCCTCTGTTTCCGCAACATCGTCGAGGATCGCCTTGCAGCGCGCGTAAAGCGTCTCGCCGCCCTCGGTAAGAGACAGCGTGCGCGACGTGCGATTCAGCAGGCGCGTGCCCAGGTGCGTCTCCAGTTCGTTGATATAACGGGTGACGTTCGCGGGCGACGTGTCGAGCGCATCGGCCGCGCGCGCAAAGCCGCCGCGACTCACCACGGTCACGAAAACCTCGAATGCACGCAGGCGATCCATTGCTATCTCCAATTATTCACAAAAACTGAATGATACGACCATGTTTTATGCCTTTCCGCAAGCAGGGCTGAAGCCTATATTGCTTTCACTGGCCGGGGCATAGGGCACTGGCAGATGAAATGCATCAGGAGAATGAACATGCAACGCTTGACAGGAAAAGTCGCCATCGTGACCGGTGCCAGTGCAGGAATTGGCCGCGCTACGGCAAAACTGTTCGCGAAGGAGGGCGCCAAGGTGGTGCTCGCGGCGCGCCGTTCCACCGAACTCGAAGCGCTCGCTGCGGAGATCGTCAACGACGGCGGCGAAGCCGTGTATCTGGCGGGCGACGTGCAATCGGAGGACTTCGCGAAGTCGCTGGTCGCGCTCGCGGTCAGCCGCTTCGGCCGGTTGGACATTGCCTATAACAATGCCGGTACGCTCGGCGAGATGGGTCCTTCCACAGGTATTTCCGAAGCGGGCTGGAATGCCGCACTGGCGACCAATCTGACGAGTGCCTTCCTCGGCGCGAAACACCAGATCCCCGAAATGTTGAAACAGGGCGGTGGATCGATCATCTTCACGTCGACGTTCGTCGGTTATTCGTTTGCGTTTCCCGGCACTGCGGCGTATGCGGCGAGCAAGGCGGGGCTGATCGGCCTGACGCAGGCACTCGCTGCCGAATACGGTGGGCAAGGCGTGCGCGTCAACGCGATCCTGCCGGGTGCCGTCGACACGGAGATGTATCGCGATATGAACGACACTAACGAATCGCAGGCATTCGTGACGGGGCTGCACGCGCTCAAGCGCGTCGCAAAGCCGGAAGAACTTGCGCGCTCGGTGCTGTATCTTGCATCGGACGATTCGTCGTTCGTCACCGGTACGGCTTCACTGGTCGATGGCGGTGCGTCTATTACCCGGACATGATCGCTCTCTGGCGGCATCCGGCTTGCAGGTGCCGATGCCGCCAGTCCTATTTCATCCACGGAAAGGAGATTACTGATGGACCTGAATCTGAAGAACAAACTCGCACTCGTGAGCGGCAGTACCGCCGGCATCGGCCAGGCTATCGCCAGTACTTTGGCGCAGGAGGGCGCTCGCGTGATCGTGAATGGCCGCTCGCAGTCATCGGTGGATGCGGTGGTCGCGCAACTGAAAGCGGAGACGGGTGGCGATATCCTGGGCTTCGCGGGCGATCTCAGCACAGCCGAATCGGCGGAGGAACTCGCAAGGCGCTATCCGGGCGTGGAAATACTGGTCAACAACCTGGGTATCTTCGAGCCCAAGCCGTTTGAGGAGATCCCCGACGCGGACTGGTTGCGATTCTTCGATGTCAACGTTCTGAGCGGCGTACGCCTCGCCCGCCTGTTTCTGCCCGCGATGAAGCGTGCCAACTGGGGCCGCATTATTTTTATCTCGAGCGAAAGCGGAGTGCAGATTCCCGCCGAAATGATCCACTACGGGATGACGAAAACCGCGCAGCTCGCGGTCTCGCGCGGGCTGGCCGAAGCCGTCGCCGGCACGGGCATTACGGTCAATAGCGTGCTGCCGGGCCCGACGAAATCGCGCGGCGTGGGCGATTTCGTGGAGACGCTCGCCAAGGCCGACGGCAAATCTTTCGAAGAGTTCGAGAAGGAGTTCTTCGAGAAGGTCCGTCCCACATCGCTGATCAAGCGATTTGGTTCACCGCAGGAAATTGCGTCACTCGTGGCCTATATCGCGAGTCCTCTTTCGTCGGCGACGACGGGAGCGGCGTTGCGGGCCGATGGGGGCGTCATCAAGAGTGCGTTCTAGACATCACGCAGATGTTGCGCCGGTCTTGCCTCGAACAGGTTGGCGAGGCGATCGGCGTAGTTGGGTTGATATTGCCGTCGAGGTACTCGTTGTCGATTACTACTCGGCACGCGTACCGGAAACGCCAATATCTCCCAGTCGATGCAAAGCGGAAGCAGGCCTGGCGGCTCAACCGTTAGGCTTGCAGGCAAATCGCGGATGAAATCCCAGATCTGTCAGGCGGGGAGTTTGCGGATCATCTATCGTTGCACGCCCGCAGAAACGCGGCTCCTGCGAGCCGCGCTCCGCGCGAGCAGGATTACTTCGACATTTCCGGTTCAGACCTCACACCGGTTGTCCCCGGCGCATCGAGGCTTTCAATGGCCTGGCGTACGCCTGCGCCATATGCCGGATCCGCCTTGCCGCAGTTTTCTATATGCAGGTCTTTGACTGCTTTGGACACGCCGTGCATCGCACGCGCCGTGTTTTCGAACAGCACCTGGCGCTGTGCCTCCGACATCAGGCGAAACAGGCCTCCCGGCTGTGAGAAGTAATCGTCGTCGACACGGTGATTCCAATGATCGGCCGCACCCTCGATAGAGAGCGGGGGTTCGCTGAAGTCGGGCTGATCCAGCCAGGCACCCTTTGTATTCGGGTTATAAGGGGTCGTCCCACCGTGATTGCCGTCAACACGCATGACGCCGTCGCGGTGATAGCTGTTGTAGTGGCTCGCGCCGCGGGGTGAGTTGACGGGAATCTGGTGATGGTTCACAGAAAGCCGGTATCGTTGCGCATCGCCGTAGGAAAACAGCCGGCCCTGCAGCATCTTGTCCGGCGAGAAGCTGATCCCGGGGACGACATTCGCCGGGTTGAAAGCGGCTTGTTCGACATCGGCAAACCAGTTCTCCGCATTGCGATTGAGTTCGAAAAAGCCGACCTCGATGAGCGGATAGTCCTTTTTCGACCAGACCTTGGTCAGATCGAACGGGTTCACTTTATAGGTCGAGGCTTCCTTCTCCGGCATGATCTGGAAGTACAGGGTCCAACGCGGGAACTCACCCTTTTCAATCGATTCGTACAGATCCCGGTGATGAGTTTCGCGGTCGGAGCCAACCAGCTCTACAGCTTCCGCATCGGTCATGTTCTCGATGCCCTGCTGCGTGTGCATGTGGAACTTCACCCAGAAACGCTCACCCGCCGCATTGATGAGGCTGAACGTGTGGCTGCCGAACCCGTGCATGTTCCTGAACGTGCGCGGAATGCCTCGATCGCTCATCACGATGGTGATCTGATGAAGCGCCTCGGGCAGTTGGGTCCAGAAGTCCCAATTGCTTTCCGCACTACGCAGTCCCGTTCTCGGGTCGCGCTTGATTGCGTGGTTGAGGTCCGGGAATTTCAGTGGGTCACGCAGGAAGAAAACTGGCGTGTTGTTTCCGACGAGATCCCAGTTGCCTTCTTCGGTATAGAACTTGAGTGCGAATCCGCGGATGTCGCGTTCCGCGTCGGCGGCGCCTCGCTCTCCGGCAACCGTCGAAAAGCGCGCAAACATCTCTGTCGTTTTTCCGACTTCGGAAAATATTTTGGCGCGCGTGTATGCAGTAACGTCGTGCGTGACGGTGAACGTGCCGAAGGCGCCGGACCCCTTGGCGTGCATACGACGCTCGGGAATGACTTCGCGGTCGAAGTGGGCCAGCTTCTCGAGAAACCAGACGTCCTGAAGCAACGCGGGTCCGCGTGGGCCGGCCGTTTGCGTGTTCTGGTTGTCGGGTACAGGGGCTCCAAACGCCGTCGTCAATTTGCTCATGGCACTCTCTGTGGGGTATTGGAAGGGGGTGAATACAGAGTACAAACAAACGCATAAAACGCAAGCTGGCGCGTCATGGGGCAATCGTCCGCCCCGTGCGCGCCGGCCTGCTCAGACTTGCTCTATCAGGCGATGCTTATTTAGCCGCCGCGAGGATCGCTTCGCTCACCTTGGCCGCGTGAGAGAGCATGACGAGGTGGCTGGAAGCAACCGACGTTTTCTGCGATTTCGCCCTGTCTGCCATTCTATGTTGCAACGATGGCTGAATAGCACCATCCTGTTCGGCGACCACATACCAGGATGGCTTCGATTTCCATGCGGGGGCGGAAACATTGTCGCCCAGTGCCTTGACTGACGTCGGCCCCTGTGTGACGAACGCCACCAGCCGTTCTTCTTCCGTCAGGTCCTGACCGAAGCTTGCATCGATGCCTGGCCGTGTGATCTTGAGGAAGCCTTGTGAATCAGGGCGGAGTTCTGCACCGAGCGGCGCCGGGTCCACGCTCGCGCCGAGTGAGCCTGCCGATTCGCCTTCGTCCGGTGCAAAGGCCGCGACAAATACCAGGCTCTGTACTTTGCTGTCATTGCCCGTCGCAGTCGCGACGACGCCACCGTAGGAGTGGCCGACCAGCACCACCGGCCCATCGATCAACGCGAGCGCGCGATTGACCGCAGCGGCATCGTCCTCGAGCGAGGTCAATGGCAATTGCACGGCGACGCTGGATAATCCGCCTGTCTGCAGGAGCGGAATGACTTTGGACCAGCATGCAGCGTTTGCCCATGCTCCATGGACGAGTACGGCGGTTACAGATTGACTCATGGTCGCTTCCTTAATGAATGCTGTCTGAAATGCAATGGAAAGAAGACGCGGGATTGAAGCGGGACGACGGGGGGACTTCTGAAGCAAACAGGTTTTGATGCCGTTTGAACGATTGACCCAACCGGTCATTGAAGGCGGGAGGCGCGACAACCCTGCCGCCATCGGACGTTCACAAAACGGTAATCAATAGATATTTCTCTACTCCGATGCGATCGGCGTATTTGTCAGGACCGCCAGGCCGAATGACGGATGACGCTGCAGAAGTTGCCGGCGTGAAAATGCGGCTCCTTGTCTGCAATCACATCGGCTTTGACATTGCCGAAGGTCGTGTCCGGTTTATGCTTGATGCCGTCGTAAAAGGCCTGGATGATGTTTTCCTTGAACTGATCGCCACGCGGATGCGCTTCGACAATGGCCTCACGTGTGGCGTCGCTGTATTGATCGTAGGTGAGTCCCAGCACGTCCATCTCGACGCCTGCGGTGACCAGTGCTATGACAGGATGCATGTGTTGCGGGATTCCCGGCGTGGTATGCAGCGCGATGGCGGCCCAAACAGTGTCGATATCGCTCTGCGAGATACCATGCCCTTTAAGGAAATCCCGCGCAGCGTTTGCTCCATCTACCTCGAATCGTTCGTTGTCGCTGCTGTAATTCTTCATCAGCCCGAGATCGTGAAACATGCAGCCGCAATAAAGAAGCTCCGGGTCGAACTTCAATCCCCGCTCTTTTCCGGCCAGTGCGCCGAAATAAAAGACCCTGCTGGAATGATGAAACAGAAGGGGTGTGACTTCTTCGCGGACCAGTTCGGTGATCTCCCTGGCAAACGCGCTATCCGGAACCTTGATGCCATCGATATCCATTGTTTCTTCTCCACCAAGATGAAAGAACTTAAAGGCATTGAACGGCGGGTGATTCAGGCGCGAAAACGGGCGTCGTAAGTCAATGGTCCTGTGTACCTCTTTTTTTCTGTGTTTCAGATTACGGTCGGATAACGGCGGCGCAGAGTTCGCCCGGCTGCACGGACGCCTGGAGAATAGCGTCGCCGTATGTCGGCCCAGTGTGATGAGCGGGTTCTATGTGTCGAACGTGAATGCTGGCTGACTCGACTTCGTATCGTGCCTGGAGTGTAACGGAGCGCGGACGCCGCGCCATGAACGTGCCGCCTGACTACATTCTTTATTCCCTTTGACGAAAGTCGGGGGCAGGTCGCGCGAAAAATTGACATCGTCTATCATCACAAAGCGTTGGGCGGCAGCACAACGAGATGGACGGGACGTCCCATTGTCGGGATGATTATTCTGGCTAACGCGCAAAGAATCGACCTACGCAGCTCGTCAAAAGGGGCGCACGCGCATGAACAGTACAGCGATGAACCGGGCCCCTGTCCTCATTTCCACCGACCGCGTGCCGCCGAACGCGAGGCTTGCCTTCTGGCAAACCAGGGTGGCGAATCTTTTGACTCATCTGGAGTGTTCGAGCGAGAGAGATGAAGGTTTCTCCGGGTCGATTACCGCTCACCTTTCGAGTCCGGTCAACCTGATTGAAATCGTGGCGGCGTCGCATGAAATAGCTCGGGTCAAGCCGAAAATCTCCCAGATTGGGGAAGAGCAGGTATTTGTCTGCATACAGATGACAGGCGAGGCGATTGTCGAACAGGACAACCGGCGCAATGTTCTCCGTCCAGGCGACATTACCTTGCTCGATACATCGAAGACATTTCGCGCCGAGTTTCCCAAGGCTCAATCCCAACTAGTTCTGCAGATCCCAAGAACGCTCGTGCGCAAGCAGATTGGCCCCATCGAAAACCATACGGCGACCGTCGTCACGACGGACAATCCGCTGGGCGCGATGACGAAGAATTTCGTCAGTTCGCTGGCGCAAAACTTCGAGAGCTTTAGCACCGATATCGCGCAACGGTTAACCGGACAGGCGATAGACATGGCCCTGACGGCATTCATGTCGCGACCGGACAACACGTCTCCGGGTACGACAGGAAACACGGTGACGAGGACAATGCTCGCCTATCGTGGTCGAGCTTTTATCGAAGCGAATCTGCGAGATCATTCACTGGCACCCGCTGATGTCGCCGGGCATCTGGGCATCTCGAAGCGATACCTGAGTTCGGTTTTTGCCAGCGACGGTCAGTCGGTTGAGCGGTACATCTGGGAGCGAAGATTGGCCAGGTGTGCTCGCGATCTCGAAGACCGGGGGCAGTTGAGTCGCGCCATCGGGGAGATCGCTTCTTCATGGGGATTCAACAACCCGACGCACTTCAGTCAGTCATTCAAAGCGGCTTTCGGCAAAACGCCTCGCGAGTTTCGAAAGGGCGTGTAAAGAGTTTCCTGCCAGATCCAGGCATCCTTGCAAGCAATTGGGCAGGTCATGCCTTAGTCACTCAACTTAACTCGACCAGCTTGCGCTTCGAGCAGTCACACCCAATAGTCTGCATTCCGTATTGGCGACCAGGCTTCTGGTTCTGCAAAGAGAGCGCGTGTCGACGCACTTCCGTGGCAGGCAGCGGGCCGCCATGGCCCATGTGAAAGCGTTGCATGCCCGCGTCCACCATGCCGAGCAGTTCTGAGCTGACCGCTTGCGGATCGTCTTCGAACGGTGGACGCATGGCGTGCCCTTTGCGTATCAATCCCCCCAGAAAGACGCCTGAGGCGACCAGATCACCGACCAACGCATCTCCGCTGCCTAGCTCAACCGACACCGACCCGGCTGTGTGACCCGGCGTGTGCCTCGCCATGCCGTCGATTCCATAGCGGCTCAGGTCAACGCTGGCCTGATCCTGCAGCAGGATGTCGGGCGTGAACGGCAGGTACGGTTCGACGGGTACGCCCGAGCGCAGGAACAGGGGTCCCCACCAATGGGCGACGCAGTATGTCATTTCCTTGCGCCGCTCGTAGTAGTCCAGATCGTCGGCGTGAGCCAGGATCGGTGCCCCCGTCAGTTCACGCAGTCGCGCGGCCGAACCGGCATGGTCGGTATGCGCGTGAGTGACCACGATCAGGGTGACATCGCGAAAGCCGAGACCCTGTTCGTTCAAGGCGCGACCGATCTTGTCGTCGGACCCGGGCGTACCCGTGTCCACGATAACGCAACCTGTTGCACCGATGATCAGGTGGCAATTGACCATGCCGAACGGCAGGATGGGAATCGTGACGATAGTAGATTGATTCATGATGTGCGTTGATGTCGGTCGGTTATGGCGCATTGCACCTGCAGCGCCGGTCAGTTCGGTCCACGCGGAGTCGAGATTTGCAGCCGCCATCCATCGTCGCGACGCGGTCCCATCGCCTGCATGGCGGCGCTGCGCTGCTCATGTGCGACGAACCGCCGTGGTGGTGCAGGCGCACCCGCCCCAGGTCGCCGCAGCCGCTTCGCGTGACATGAGTCCGCGTACCGTTCCGGCTGATCTCCAATTCCGGGTCAATAGACCTTGAGCTGATGCCTGAATCGTAGATTCAATTCTCCGACTTGATAATTGGCGAAATAGTGTTTTGAGTCGATAATCCAATTATCGAATGGGGGAATAAGAATGGACCGGCTCACCAGCCTTGGAGTATTCGTCGCCGCCGTCGAGGAAGGCAGCTTTGCTGCAGCGGCGCGTCGCTTCGGATTATCGGCAGCGATGGCGGGCAAGCACGTGAGCGCCCTTGAAACCGAGCTGAATGCGCGGCTACTTCAGCGCACCACGAGGCGCCTGAGCCTGACCGATACCGGCCAGACTTACTACGAACGCAGCAAGCGGATTCTGGAAGCCTTCGACGAGGCAACCCGCGAAGCGAGCGATTCGCAAGGCACCGCGCGCGGCGTGCTGCGTGTCGCGGCACCGGTGACGTTCGGCGCGATGCACCTGGGCGGAGTGGTGGCGCGCTATCTGGAGGACCATCCGCAAGTCAACGTGGAAGTGCTGCTTGGCGACCGCTATGTCGACCTCATCGACGCGGGCGTCGATGTCGCTATCCGCGTCGGACGGCTGGAGGACCCGTCACTGGTGACCCGCAGGCTCGCTCCTTGCCGGATGGTGGTGTGCGCGTCTCCCGCCTATCTCGCGCGCCATGGCACGCCGCGCAAGCCGGAAGACTTGCGGCTTGCGCAGCGGCTTGCGTTTAGCGAAGCCGTGTCGGCCGGCGACTGGACCTTGCTCGACGCGGAGAACCGCGCGCACGTCATTGACGGACCCTGCCGGATGGCAGCCAACAATACGCAGATGCTTCTGGCCGCCGCCCTTGCGGGCGCGGGCATTGCGTATGGTCCGACCTTCGTGTTCGGCGAGCATCTTCGACGGGGTGAGCTGGTGGTTCTACTGCCGGCTTATCACGCGGCGAATCTGACGATTCAGGCGGTTTATCCGAGCGCGCAGCGCATACCTCTCAAGGTGCGCCGGTTTGTCGATTACCTGACCGAAGCGTTCGGCGACGAACCGCCCTGGGATCGAAAGGAAATCCCCTGACTGCGCCGACGACACTAGCGGTAGTTCACGAAGTCGATTACGTCGTTGAGGAACCAGGGCAGAATGAGTTGCGTGTCTGGATAGCTGGTGCCGACCGTGAGTCTCGGTGGTCTTGACGCGGAGTCGGCATACGGTGAACGGCCGGGACTGTGCAGGACGTAGGTCCCTGAATCGGTTGCCTGCTGATAACTCGCCGGAGTCGTTGTGCAGCCAGTGGCGAGAACGGCGAGAACTGCGGCAAGGCAACGGGACTTCATGATGGGATGAGCTCCGGCGACGTTTTTGCCATTATGGTTGAACTCCAGCGAACTCTGGCAACGAATCGTGCGTCGCCTTTACAACACCCATGTCGTCATGCCCACTTTTACACGTGCGCCATCCGCTATGGGCACCTATAAACAGCGTTATCCGCGATCTGGAAACACGGCCTTCAGTCGCCCTCCCAGATTCCCCCATGACATCATCAACTTCGTCAACTGGCGGTAGTCAGCCGTCCGCTGCAACGGCCGGGGTCGATCAATTGCTGGACCCGGTCCTGCTGCGTCGCCTTCTACGCGCGAAAGATCGCATGGATGCTGCGTCGCACGAAGCCTGGCCTGTCGAGCGGCTTGCTTCGGTCAGCGGCGTCTCCGAGGCCCATTTCGCGCGCTCGTTCAAACGAGCTTTTGGCGTCCCGCCGCATCGCTATTTGCTGACACGTCGCATCGAACAGGCGAACACCCTGCTGCGCGACACCGACCTGAGCATCACTGACATCGCGTTCGCTACCGGTTGGGAAAGCCTGGGCACCTTTGGCCGCATCTTCCACGACGTTACCGGCCGAAGCCCGAGCGCGATGCGCCGAGAAGCGCGTGCCGCCATGCAGCAACTCGACCGTGTACCTGCCTGCGTGCTGAAGGCCGCGCAGCGCCCGGACCTCACCATCGCAGTTTTGGAGAAGCGGCGGCGCGTGGCGAAAGGTACATTGCCGACTCCACAACCAGGGAGAAAGCGTGATGAACCAGGGCATTAGCGTAGTGGGCCTGTACGTCGACAACCAGGACGAAGCGCTCGCGTTTTACGTCGACAAACTCGGATTCCGCGTGCACACGGACGTGCGCAACGGTGCCTACCGATGGTTGACGGTCCAGCACCCGGATCAGCCGACGTTTCAACTGGGCCTGTTCACGCCAGGGCCGCCGATCCACGACGAGTCTACCGCGCAGACTTTGCGCGCGATGGTCGCCAAAGGTGCGATGCCGCCGCTTGTCCTCGCGGTGTCCGACTGCCGCGCGACTTACGTCAGGCTGAAGGCCGACGGCGTGGAATTCACGCAGGAGCCGGTCGAGCGTTACGGCAGCATCGACGCCGGTTTCCGCGACCCGGCGGGTAACGGCTGGAAGATGATTCAGGCCGGGCCGGATAAAGCGTAAGCACGATCGGCCGGCTGCATGGTGCATCGCAGCCGGCCTCAAGGTGCGCGCGTCGATATCACGCGCGCGCTATCACGACCACGCGTTGGCCCGCCCGCACCGGCGAGCCAGGCGCGACATGCACTTCGTCGATCACCCCTGCGCAGGGGGCCGTCACCGAGATTTCCATCTTCATCGACTCGATGACGAGCAGCACGTCGCCCGCCGCGACGGTTGCACCGGGATTCACGTGGACCTGCCAGAGATTGCCTGCAATCTCGCTGTCCACCGCGACCTGGTGATCGTCGAGCGGTGCTGTGCCGGTCTCGATGGCGACGGGTTGTTCCAGAGCTTCTTCGACGGTCCCGGCTTCATGCCAGCGTTGCCGTTCGGCTTGGAAAGCGGCTTGTTGCCGCGTGCGAAAGCCGTCGATGCCGTCGGCTTCCCGCTCCAGAAAATCCTGATAGTCCGATAACGACAGTTCGGTTTCTTCGATACGTAGCGGATAGCGGCCCAGCGGAAAGTCGCTACGTATGCGCAAAAGCTCGTCGGCGGGGACCTCGTAGAAGCGAATCTGATCGAAAAAACGCAGCAGATACGGACGGCCCGCGAAGTCCGCCGTCTTCCTGAAGCGATTCCACATCTGCAGCGTGCGGCCGACAAACTGATATCCGCCTGGTCCCTCCATGCCGTACACGCACAGATAAGCGCCGCCGATGCCCACCGAGTTTTCGGCGGTCCATGTGCGCGCGGGGTTGTACTTGGTGGTGACGAGCCGGTGACGTGGATCGAGCGGTGTCGCGACCGGCGCGCCGAGATAAACATCGCCGAGACCCATCACCAGATAACTTGCATCGAACACGATGCGCTTCACGGCATCGATCGAATCGAGATCGTTGATCCGGCGAATGAACTCCAGATTGCTCGGACACCAGGGCGCATCCTTGCGTACGGTGGTCATGTATTTATCGATTGCGAGCTGGCACGCGGGGTCGTCCCACGACAGCGGCAAATGGACGATGCGCGACGGCACGCGCAAATCCTGCTGCAACAACACGCGTTGCCATGTGGTTTCGATTGTCGCGAGCAACGTGGCGAGCGGCAGACGTTCCGGCCGATAGTGAATCTGCAGCGAACGGATGCCCGGCGTCAGATCCGTTACGCCGTCGATGTCGAGCGCTTCGAGCGATTGCATCAACGCATGCCCGCGAAAGCGCAATACGAGGTCGAGTTCGGCGGGGCCGATTTCGAGCAGCAGATGCGTGTCGCCGGAAAGTCGCGCGACGAGCCGCTCGCGGTCGGTGCCAATGTCCAGCACGATTGGCGACACCAGCGCGGGCGTCGCGCTAACACTGTCAGCAGCGAGCGGCGCAGCGGCGGCTTGTGCTTCGAGCGTGGCCGTTTCGATGTTGCGGGCTTGCGCGGCGGCGCGGGCCGTTGCGATATCGACAGGGGTGAAGCGCACCTTGTCGCCGGCCTTCAACTGACCGATCTGCCACAGATCCGCCTCGATGATCGTCACCGGGCAGACGAAGCCACCCAGGCTTGGACCATCGGGGCCGAGTATCACGGGCATGTCGCCGGTGAAATCGATTGCACCGACTGCGTACGGATTGTCATGAATGTTCGACGGATGCAAACCCGCCTCGCCACCGTCTTCGCGCGTCCATTCGGGCTTCGGCCCGATCAGGCGCACACCGGTGCGGCTCGAATTGAAATGAATCTCCCATTCGGTCGCGAGAAAGCGGTCGATATACGCAGCGCTGAAGTATTCCGGTGCACCATGCGGGCCGTAAATCACGCGCAGCACGCGAACTGCCTGCAAAGGCGGCGTGATTATCGCGGGCAATGCTTCACCGGCATTACGTTCGGCGAGCGCATGAAGATGCAGCACGTCCCCCGCGCGCAATGCGCGGCCGCCGTGTCCGCCAAACTGGCCCAGCGTGAACGTGCTGCGACTGCCCAGATACTGCGCAACATCGAGTCCACCGCGCACGCACAGATACGCGCGCGCCCCTGCGCCGCGTATCGTGCCGAGTTCGAGCGTCGAACCGGCCGCGATATACAGCGCGGTGTTCATCGGCTGAACGCCGCCGTTCAGCGTAACCGGCAGCGTCGCGCCGGTGATCGCCACGACCGCGTCGGTGTTGAAGCGCAGCGTCGGGCCGCTCATCGTGATTTCGAAGCCTGCTGCGCCGGAGTCATTGCCCAGCAGGCGGTTACCGAGGCGCAGCGCGCGGTCGTCCATCGGGCCCGAGGGAGGAATGCCGACCGCCCAGTAGCCGAGCCGCCCGGGATAGTCCTGCACCGTCGTTTGTGTGCCGCCGCTCAATACTTCGACGGTGGTCGCGCGGTAGCGCAGGTTGTCGAGGCAACGCGTCCACGGCTCGCCGTTCGCAAACGGCGTGTCGTCGATGATCTGACGCAGATAGTCGCGATTCGTCTCGACACCGTAGAGTCTCGTTGCGGCGAGCGCGCCGTCGAGCGCGTGACGTGCTTCGTCGCGGGTCGGCGACCACGCGATCAGCTTCGCGAGCATCGGGTCGAAATAGGGCGGCACTTCGCAGCCGGCTTCGATCCATGTGTCGATACGCAGCGCGCGGCCATCGGCGACAGGAAACGCGACATCCGTCAAAAGACCTGGGCTAGGTTTGAAGTCGCGGCCCGGGTCTTCCGCGTAGAGCCGCGCCTGGATTGCGTGGCCCGAGGGTTGCAAGTGCCGTGCGAGCATCGCGAGTGGGGCGAGAGTACCGGCGGCCAGTTCGATCATCCAGCGGACGAGATCGACGCCCCACACCTGTTCGGTCACGCCGTGCTCGACCTGCAAACGCGTGTTCACTTCGAGAAAATAGAAGCGCTGCGCGAGACTGTCGTAGACGAACTCGACAGTACCTGCCGAGCGGTAATTCACCGCTTTCGCCAGCTTTATTGCCGCTTCGCAAAGCGCATCGGCCATGCCGTCGGGCAGGTTTGGAGCAGGCGTTTCCTCGAGTACTTTCTGGTTGCGCCGTTGCACGGAACAGTCGCGCACGCCCAGTGCGATTGCGTCGCCCTGACCGTCGCCGAAAACCTGCACTTCGAGATGCCGCGCACGCTCGATGTATTTTTCGAGGAACACGCCCGCGTCGCTGAAATTGTTCTGACCGAGTCGCTTCACTACATCGAAATGCGCGGCCAGATCGTCGGCCGAATTGCACACGCGCATGCCGATGCCGCCACCGCCCGCTGTGCTTTTGAGCATCACCGGAAAGCCGATGCGCTGCGCCGCGTCCAGTGCGGCGGCGACATCGTCGAGCAAGCCGGTGCCTTCGAGCATCGGCACGCCCTGGGTCGCAGCGATCGCGCGCGCTGTGTGCTTGAGGCCGAACGCGCGCAACTGTTCGGGCGTCGGTCCGATGAACGCAATGCCGGCCGTCTCGCATGCATCGGCAAACGCCGCGTTTTCCGATAGAAAGCCGTAACCCGGATGGATCGCCTGCACCCCTTCGGCGCGCGCGATATCGAGAATCTTGCCGATGTCGAGATAGGTCGCGCCCGCCGCGCCTTCGCCGAGGCAATGAGCGGACGACGCCTGACTCACATGCAAACTCGCGCGATCGGCTTCGCTGAATACAGCGATCCCCGCGACATCGAGTTCACGCAGCGTACGCAGGATGCGGCACGCAATCGCGCCACGATTGGCAATCAGGACTTTGTCGAACATGAGTGAGCGTTTTAAGGCGTGGGCGGGCCGTCCCGCCACGTGGGCATGCGTGCCGTGGTCGTCCACGGCAAGGGTGATGATCGCTATGCGGCGTTCGACGCGTGGCTACTTGCGCCGGTCAACGCGTTGTATCCGCCAATGACGTTCGGCACGCACTCGCAATACGTCGTAGATCCAGTCGCGCAAGGTGCTCAGTTCCATATCAATAGCTCCGCCGGGGTCGGGTTGTACGCGTTGCACGGGTTGTTCAGTTGCGGGCAATTCGAGATCAGCACGATCACGTCCATCTCCGCGCGCATTTCCACATACTTGCCGGGTGCGGAAATGCCGTCTTCGAACGTCAGGCCGCCGCTCGCGGTAACCGGCACGTTCATGAAGAAATTGACGTTCGCGTTGATGTCGCGTTTCGTCAGACGTCCGTCGTGCGCGCAGGCACGCAGGTAGTTATCGCGGCAGCTATGCATGTAGCGCTTTTCCAGCGCATAACGCACGGTGTTGCTTTCCTGCGCGCATGCGCCGCCGAGCGTGTCGTGACGCCCACACGTATCGGCGACGATAGTCAGCATCGGGCGGCCGAGGTTCGAGTACAGCACGGTCCCGGTCGTCAGATAAAGGCTTTGTTGACGGCGTAAAGTGCGTTGCGCGTCGTAGCGCTCGCGCGGATCGGCGACGCTGTAGAACAGCGTATCGACGGCCTGGTTGCCTTCGAGGTCGTGAATGCGCAGTGTCTGGCCCGCTTTCACTTCCTTGAGCCACGGTTCGCCTGCGGCCAGCGTTTCACGAAAGATTGCGTCGGCGGGATTTCGGGTGCTTTCAGTGAGCGTTGTAGTCATGTGACGTGCGTCCCGTTCAGAGAAAGAAGCGTTCGGTGTTGATGAAGCCGCGCACGTTTTCGTCGCATGACGTGCGGCACAGTTCGGCGACCTGCGGGTCTGCTGCGCTCAACGCGAGCTTGACGGGCTTCGGGGCATATTCGGCAGATGGGTCGAGCGGATGCTGAATCGCGGTCAATACGATCAGCGTGTTCATTGGCGCGTACAGTTCGACGTAGTCGCCGGCCATCGAATTGCCCGGCACGAAATTGAGCGCGCCTGCTTCGGTGACGTCGACGCGGCTGAACAGGTTCAGCGTCATCAACAGATCGGGCAGCCCGAGTCCCCATTTGCCGAGTTCCACCAGCAGGTTGTCGGTGCCGTTGCGAAAGAACGCATTGCGCAGTTCCTGATAACGGCCCGCGCCGTATTTGTCGAAAACTTCTTCCGCATTCGACACGCCTGTGAGCGTGTCGTGCCAGCCGCATGTATCGGCGACGATGGCGGCGAGCACGCGGCCCATGTCCGAGTACAGGCAATGGCCTGCAGTGAGTTTGGCGGTGTGCTGGCACTTGAGCGTGTCGGGCAGATTGAGGCGTTCGCTTTTCTCGCTGGCGTTGACCATCATCACGCTGACGTTGGCGCCGCCGCGCAAATCGGTAATACGCAGCGATTGTCCGCGCTTGACGATCAGCGATGTGTGTCCGCCGCCAGGGACGTTTTCTTCCAGTAGCAGAGTCATATCGAGTCTCCTTATGCCGGGACCACGTCGGCGCGCGACGCGCCTTTCACCACGGCCTGTGCCATGTGAAGGGACGACGCACTGGCGCGGCTGTGGTCGAGTGGAATGTTGTAGGTAATGCGCGCACCGTAAGCGTGCGGCGCCTGCGGGTCCACGCGGACCTTGTCGAACACCAGCACACGGCTGCCGAGCGCAAAGCCTTCCTTCAGATCATGTGTGACCATGAAAATCGTCAGGCCGGTTTCGCGCCACAAATCGAGCAGCAGATCCTGCATGTCTTTGCGGATGCCGGGGTCGAGCGCGCCGAACGGTTCATCGAGCAGCAGCACGCGCGGCTTCATCACCAGCGCTTGCGCGATCGCCAGACGTTGCTGCATGCCGCCCGACAGTTGATGCGGATACTTGTCGAGCGCGGCACCGAGGCCCACGCGCTCCAGCATCGCGACAGCCTGGTCTTGCGCGGCGCGGCGGCGCGCACCGAACAGCCGTCCGGTGAATTTCGCGTGCGGCAGTTCGAGTCCGAGCAGCACGTTGCGCATCACGCTCAGATGCTCGAATACCGAATAGCGCTGAAACACCACGCCGCGATGCGCGTCCGGTTCACCCGGCAATGGCTGGCCGTCGAGCAGAATCTCGCCGCGCGTGACGCGTTCCTGACCAAGCAGCAGCCGCAGAAACGTCGACTTGCCGCAACCCGACGCGCCGACCATCGAACAGAACTCGCCTTGGGCAATGGTCAGGTTCAACCGTTCGAGCACGACCTGTTCGCCGTATTCTTTCCAGACGTTGCGAACTTCGATCATCGCGAGCCTCCGCCGTACCAGGGAAACGCCCATGTCGTCAGCCGCCGCAACGCTTCGTCCATCAGCCAGGCGAGCAGCGTGATCCACATGACGTAAGGCAGGATCACGTCCATCGCGAGATAACGGCGTACCAGGAAGATGCGGTAGCCGAGGCCGTCGATCGAAGCAATCGCTTCGGCGGCGATCAGGAACAGCCACGCGGAACACAACGACAGACGCAGCGCGACCAGCAGACGTGGCAACAGTTGCGGCACGATCACGCGCAGCATCAACGTCCAGCTCGTGGCACCGAGCGTTTGCGCTTTCACCCACAATTCATTCGGGATTTCGCGCGCGCGTTGCTGCAGATCGCGGATCATCATCGGTGTAATGCCGATCACGATCAGCACGACTTTCGACAGTTCGTCGAGCCCAAATACGATGAACAGAATCGGCAGCACCGCGAGCGGCGGGATCATCGACATCACGGTGATGAACGGCGATAACGTGGCCGTGACGAGCGGAATGCTGCCCGTCACCAGGCCGAATACCAGCGCAATCGCCGCGCTCACCACGAGCCCGATGCCGAGCCGCCGCAAACTTGAGACGGTGTCGACCCACAGCAGATGCTCGCCGGTGCGCTTGTCCTCGGTGAACGCGAACTGTTTGACCGCTTCGCTCATTTGCGTCGCGCTGGGCAGCAGTTTGTCGTCGGCGTTCGCCGCGAGCCGCAGCGACGAACCCGTGAAATAAACCGCTATCAGCACGATGAACGGCATGAGAAGAAGCATCAGCGCGCCGCTGCGCGTTGGGTGTCGGTTGATGAGTCGCATGGCTGACCGCCTCGTGATTCAGAAACGTTCCGGGAGCCGGCGATCAGAGCTTGCCGTCTGCAGCGAGGCGCACGTACGTCGGATCGAAACGCAGCTTCACATTGCTTTTGCTGCCGACAATGACGCCCTTGTCGAACGCCATGCCGACCGCGTTTGCATCAGGCGCACCTTGTCCGAGCAGACCGTGATCGAACGAGAACTTCGCCACGCGTGTCATGGTTTGCGGCAGCGTCGGGCTGGTCGCGAAATCGAGGGCGGCTTTCGGCGTGTAGAAGAGTGCGGTGGTCGAGAGCTGGCCCTTGAAGCCTGCGAGATCGGTGCCGGAGGCCTTCGCCATCGATGTCAACGCGGTTGTGCTGCCGGCATTGTTCGCGTGCATCAGCGCGACCATTTCGAACCATGCGCCGGTTAGCGCCTTGCCGAGTGCGGGGTTCTCCTGGAGCGTCTTCGTGTTGACGACCATCATGTCCATGATCTCGCCGGGAATCTTGCTCGAATCGAAAACTTCAGTGACGTTCGGCTTCGCTTTCAGATCGGCGAGCATGGGGTTCCACGTGACTGCATCTCTGACCGACGGTGTTTCGAATGCGGCGGAGATATCGGCGTCAGACGTATTGACGACCTTCAGGTCGCGCTCGCTCAGTCCCGCGGATTCCAGCGCGCGAGCCAGCAGATAGTGCGACACGGAGAACTGGACGAGGTTGACCGATTGACCCTTGAGGTCGGCCACTTTCTTGCCGTTGCCTTTGATCAGTACACCGTCGTTACCGTTCGAGTAGTCGCTGATGATCAGCGCGGTCGAATCGACGCCGCCGGTCGCGGGAATGGTCAGCGCGTCCATGTTGGTCATCGCGCAGCCGTCGAATTTGCCCGCCGTGTACTGGTTGATTGATTCGACGTAGTCGTTAAGTTGCACGACATCGACGTTGATGCCGTATTTCTTGGCCCACTTCGACACGATGCCCTGGGTTTTCGCTTCGCCCCACGGCATCCAGCCGGCGTAGATCGTCCAGCAGACCTTGAAGTCGGTGCGCCCGGCGGCGAATGTCGGAGTGGAGGCGAGAATGGAGAGAGCGGCGGCTGCGGCAGCGAACAGGCGGAACTTGCGCATGAGGTTGACCTCGAGATGGCGGGTTGACGACGGTAGGAGCGGCGCGACGAATCGCGTTCTCTCCCGGGCTTTTGTCCCGCCGTGTAACCTCGCCTGAGGTCGACAGCTCTCGGACCAGCATCCACGTCGCCGAGGCGATGCGGACCGGAACCCTAGCCGTCCATTGCAAATTGTGACTACTTAAACCGGTTGTTGCGCCGGCTCCTGCTTTTACAAAAAGCGAGAAGCGTGCCAGTGATGTGACGCCCATCTGGTGGGTGATTGCCGGTTTGACAGAGCACCGGCATGCGATCAGACGGCGTGTTCGCGCCCGCTTATGGTGCGCGATGGCACCTGTTGGGGCGCGAACCCGAAGAACGTGTGTCGCCCCGCGTGATGCTCATTGCTGAACCTTCTCCGACTCGACCACGAGGTCCAGCACATACGCAATGGACGATCCGTCAGCGGGCGGATTGGCGACGGTATAGCGCTTCACGCGCAGCACATTGCGGATGCCTGGTGTATGCGTATAGCCCTCGATATCCTGATTCAGCGGCTGCCATGCGCCGGGTGTTCCGCTCGGCAGGCCATGCTCGTCGTAATGAATTTCGCGCACCTGCAGGCACTGTTTGTCCGGCATCAATGGATGATTGCATGGCGTGGTTTGCGCGGCGACTTCAAGGAAAGCGGTTTCGCCGGGGCCGCCGAAGCGGGTTTGAGCCGTGGCCGTGCCGGTGAAGTTCAACGTGTCGCCCGAGGCCGTGACTAACTGAAGGTGTGGCGTGTTGCCTCCTGCCAGCATGCTGACGCTCGAGGTGCCTTGCAGGCGTTGCGAGATGGCGTTGTCGAGCGCGGCGAGGGCGGGCTCGCGGCAGGCCATCATGGTGCTCACCATCGAGCCAATTTGCAACTGGCCTTTCCTGATCGTGTAGCCGGCTCCCATGCTGTTGCAACTGTTGACTACATTCAACCGGTCGGGACTGAAGTCGAGTTGCACGGGTTTGTCTTCGCGGACGAACAAAGCGTCGATGCGGTTGCCGTTGCTGTCGGTCGCGTTGGTGAGTTGCCAGTGGTACTGGACGAGCTTGCTGCCGCCGGCCGCTGGCGACGCATTCGCCGGTGCGGTGGTTGTAGTTGTTGTCGAAGGGGCAGGGCCGGTCGCTTCGGGTGCCTGCGCACAGGCGGCAAGGGCGAGCGGCAGCAGGAGCAGGCGGAATTTCACGTCGTACCTCCGTTGAATGAGTGGGTAATAGAGGTGGCGTTTCGATGAACTCCTGATTGTATAGGACGTTGAATGACGGTTTGAATCACGTCGGCGCGACTGCGGGTGTTATCCCCGCAAGCATTTGAGCCCTGTTTTCCGGGCATAATATTTCATTCGACCATCGCGCGATCTTCACCCGATCATTCGGACTTCACCATGCGCCTATTCAACTCTCTGTTTGTGCTAATCGGCACCTTGTTCGCGGCGGGCGGGTACGGAGCGACGTTTTTCCTGTCGATGCATTTCAACTCGCTTGGCGGCAGCGATATCGACACTGGCCTGGCACTCGCGGAAGCCACGCTCGGCACACTCGTTGGTGTTCTGCTGGTCGGCTGGTTTGCACAGCGCATCGGGGCTGCGCGAACCATGGCGCTCGCGGCGTTGTGCATCGGCGCGGGGGTCACCGGTTTCGCGGTGATCAAACAAATCAGTCCGTTCAGCTTTTCCCCTGGTTTTCTGGTGGGTTTGGGTTGGGGCGCGTTCTGTCTGGCCGCGCCGATGTCGCTTGCCGAGCGCACCAGCGACGCCGAGCGCGGCGCGTGGTTCATGCGCTTCGGCACGGTGCAGATGGCCGGTATCGGCGGATGCCCGGCGGTCGCCGCATTCGCCATTCATTCGCTGCGCTGGCCGCTGACCAGCGTGCTGTTGGTGATCGGCGGATTGTGCGGAGTAGCCGCACTGTTGCTGGAAACCTTTGGCCGGATTTCGCCGCGTTCATCAGCGTTGCCTGCGTCGCCGGTACAGGAAAGATGGCTGCGCGAATTCGGCGCTATTTCCCGCACGCGCGCCGCGTATCCGATCGTCATGATCTCTCTGTGCGCGTGCGTTTTTTCCGGCCTGATGACTTTCCAGATGTCGCTCGTGCAAGGTACCGGTTTGCAGGCGGGCACGTTCTTCAGCGTCTATGCGGTCACGGTCGTGGCGGCGCGCTGGTTGCTTGCGCGCGTCGTGATCCGGCTTCATCGCGAGGTCGCAACAAAGGTGCTGCTCGTGATGATGCTGCTCGGCATCGCAGCGGTCTCGGCGGTGCCGTATAACGCGATGTTCCATCCGGCCAGCGCGATCCTGCTCGGAACCGGTTACGGGCTCGTCTATCCGACTATCCAGACCCAGGCGGTCAACGATTCCGCGGAAATGCACCGGCCGGCCGCGTTGACGTGGTTTGTCGTTGCGTACTTCATCGGCACCTTCGGCTTTCCGGCGATCGGCGGATGGGTACTGGTTCACATGGGCCGGGACGCACTGGTCGCGCTGATCGCCGCATGCGGACTCGCGGCGCTGATGCTGGCGATCATGCAGGACAGGCGCGGGGTCAAGTCGCTGTCGAAAGCGTGAATGCGGCGGCGGCCTATTAACTGGCGCGTAATAACGCCACGCATTTTGTATCCCCATGTATCTCCCGCTGCAACCGATACATAGCGTTGCACGCGCCGCGATTCGCGACATCACTGCGATACATGAGGGCGGTGGAATACAGCACATAGCTTGACGTGCCGTTGCCGCCCGGCGTTCGACGCCGGTCCGTCCACTGTCTACTGTTTCAACATCGACCTCATGTTACTCATCGTCATTGCATTCATGGGCGGCGTGTTCACCGTGCTGAGCCCGTGCATTCTGCCGGTCGTCCCGTTCGTTTTCGCGCGCTCCGACCGGCCGTTCGCAACCGACCGCCTCCCGCTGCTGCTCGGCCTCGCCGGCACCTTCGCCCTGGTGACGGGACTCGGCGCGGCCGGTCTGAGCGGCGCGGCGCAATTGAGCCAGTACGGCCGCTGGATCTCGCTCGCACTCTTCGCGCTGTTCGGCGCGGCGCTGCTGTTTCCGTCGATTGCCACGCGTCTCTCGCGTCCGCTGTCGGCGCTTGCCGAGCGCTTCGTCACCCATTCGCAAGACCAGCGCACGACGCGCCGGATCGGCGCAGCGGTCCTGCTCGGTGCCGCGACGGGCTTGCTGTGGGCACCGTGTGCGGGACCGGTTCTCGGCCTGATCCTGACCGGCGCCGCGTTGCATGGCGCGACCTGGCAGACCGGCGCGGCGCTCGCCGCCTATGCGCTGGGTGCCGCGTGTTCGCTGGCGGTGGTGTCGGGTCTCGGCAAACGTTCGCTGGATTTTCTCAAGCGCTCGTTCGGCATCGGCGAAGGAGTGCGTCGCGCGATGGGCGCGCTCGTGCTGCTCACGGTCGCGGCGATTTCGCTGGGTGTCGACACGCAGATTCTCGCGCATGTGCCAGGCGCGCCGACGAATGGAATCGAGAGCCGGCTGGTCGGTTTGCTCGAATCGAACGAGCCGGCGTTGAGGGCGCGGCCCGCATCGCCGATCATGCGCGTGTCGCTGAGCGCTTCCCATGCGGATGCGTTGCCGGTTCAGGGCCGCCTGCCATCGTTCGACGGCGCGACGACCTGGCTGAACAGCGCGCCGCTTTCCCGCGATGCGTTGCGCGGCAAAGTGGTGGTGGTCAACTTCTGGACTTACTCGTGCATCAACTGTCTGCGCACGTTGCCGTATCTGAAGACATGGGCGGATCGTTATCGCGATGACGGTCTCGTCGTGGTCGGCGTGCACACACCCGAGTTCGGCTTCGAGCACGACACGGCGAACGTGCGCCGCGCGCTGGACGATCTGAAAATCCACTACCCGGTCGCGGTCGATAACGACTACCGGATCTGGCAGGCGTTCGGCAATCAGTACTGGCCCGCGTTCTATATCGTCGATGCGCAAGGCCGTATCCGGTATCAGCACTTCGGCGAAGGCAACTACCGCGAAGCGGAGGAGGCAATCCAGCAACTGCTGGCGGACAACGGCCGTGCGATGCCTGCTGTCGATCCGAAGCCGGTGCTGGCGAACGGTTCGCAAGCGGCGGCTGATCCGTCGGACATCGGCTCAGACGAGACGTATGTGGGTTACCGGCAGGCGCAGGGTTTTGCGTCGCCACAAGCTGTGCAGTCCGATAACGCAGCGGCTTACACGTTGCCCACGCAATTGTCGTTGAATAGCTGGGCGCTTTCGGGGCAGTGGAACATCGGCGGCGAATTCGCGGAGCCAACCGCGCAACATGGACGCATCGCCTATCGTTTCCACGCACGCGATCTGCATCTGGTGCTCGCTCCGGCAACGGATGGCAAGCCGGTGCGATTCAGGATCACGATTGACGGAGCGCCGCCCGGAGCCGCGCACGGCGAGGACGTCGCGAGCGACGGCACGGGTACGGTGACGAGTGCGCGTTTGTATCAACTGGTGCGTCAGCGTGGTGAGGTGGCCGACAGGACGTTCGAAATCGAATTCCTCGATCCGGGCGCGAAGGTATTCAGCTTTACGTTTGGTTAAGAGAACTGTGGGTGGCGCTGCAAAAAACATGTACTTATGCCGCGCCACCTCGACCCTCAAGCCGTATTCGCCGACGACGACAAAAACTGATGAATCTCGGACACGACCGCCGCGCCATCGCCGACAGCAGCAGCCACGCGTTTAGCCGACGCCGCGCGCGTATCGCCAATAGCGAACACGCCGGGCACGTTGGTCTGCAACGCGAAGCACGCGGTTTCAGGCAATACGCCCGACGTGTAGCCCGTTTTGACAAAACCCTTTTCGTCGATCTCGACGCTGCAATCATGCAGCCACTGCGTATTGGGAGCGGCTCCGGTGAACAGGAAGAGATGCCGCGTTTCGATGCACTGCTCACCGCCGGGTGTCTCGCAGACGACGGAGTCGAGTCCCCATTGATCGCGTGTCACGGCTGTGACGACTGTTTGCGCGTGCAGCACCACATTGTCGAGCGATGCAATCCGGTCGATCAGATACCGCGACATGCTCCTGGCGAGATCGGCGCCGCGAATCAGCAGATGCACGCGGCTCGCATGCGACGCGAGAAATACCGCAGCCTGTCCCGCGGAATTGCCACCGCCTATGAGCACCACCTCGGTTCCCCGACACAAACGGCCTTCAACAGACGACGCCCAGTAGTGGACGCCGCAGCCGTTCACTTCATCGAGCCCGGCGATGGCGGGCCGTCGATATGCCGCGCCCGTTGCAATGACGACGGTATGGGCGGCGATGCGCTGCCCGTCTTCGAGCACCAGTTGACGCGGCGTCTGTGCGCAGTCGAGCGTGCGGACGCGGGCGGGCATGATGATCTCCGCACCGAATTTCACTGCCTGCACGAACGCGTTGGCCGCCAGTTCGTGACCCGATACGCCGGTCGGAAAGCCGAGATAGTTTTCGATGCGGGCGCTTGCGCCGGCTTGTCCGCCCGGGCCGTGTCCGTCGAAGACAATGACTGACAGGCCTTCAGATGCGGCGTAAACCGCTGCAGCGAGTCCTGCTGGTCCTGCGCCGACCACGGCGACGTCATACGTGCGGGCCGTGTCGATTTTCAGCAGGATGCCGAGCCTGGCGGCTAATTCACGCGGGCTCGGTTGACGCAGCAAGGTGCCGTCCGCGAGCATCACGACGGGGTACTCGTTGGCCCATCCGTCCAGACTGTCGAGAAGCAGGCGTGCTTCAGTATCGGCTTCAGGATCGACCACCGAATACGGATGACTCAGCCGATGTAGCAATCCTTCGAGCGCGATCAGATTCATGTCGCTTGCGGGTCCGATCAGCACCGGTCCGCCGCCGTCCTGTATCAGGCCGAAACGACGCAGCATGATGGACCGCATGATCGTTTCGCCGATCTGCGCCTCGGCCACCAGCATCGTGCGAATCTGCTCCGGCGGGATCATCAGCGCTTCGACGTCGGTTAGCGCGAGGCCGTCTGCGAGCGCGGGTTTGCCGGTCAGTTGAGCCACTTCGCCGAGAAACTGTCCGTCGCTCAATTCGGCGATGATCCGCGAGCGGCCCAGGCCATCGCGCCGCGTCAGCCTCGCTTGTCCGCTGATTAGCACGCGCATGCCGAGACCGGCTTGACCCGTGCGAAACATCGCGTCGCCTGCGCGCCAATGTTCGATCGTGCCGAAGCGCCGCATTCTGTCGATCTGCGCAGCGTCGAAGCGCGGATAGAGATGATCGCGGGATGCGCCCTGCAACGCAGGAAAGCGCGGCGCCGATGCGTGTTTGCTGCCTGAGTCGGGAGTCATCGGGTACCTTTGCTTGCTTGCACGTCGGTTGAATTCGCTGCGGGCCGCTTCTCTTTGCGCAGGCCCGCGTGCTTCCGCACGGCGAGACCGTCCCTTCATCTGGGAGCGCTTCGACTTGAAAGAAGATCTCGTGCGAATGAGTCGGCAAGAGTCGACAAAGCGTCGACGGATGTCCCGAGATAGACGGTAGAGGCCGCAGGAATCGCTGCCGGATATGATGCCGTTCGCCGGTTTCGTGGTCAATACAGACGAAGGTATTGGTCGCCGCGGGACGGCGGTAGAAACATTGAATGACGATTTGTCAGTGATACGGACCGGGCAATGCTGCTATGAGATCGCCCGATCCTGGCACTACGGGTAAAAACAGAGATCAACTACCTTGATAGAGCTTGTTGAGCGCCGCAAGCTGGCCGTCCTGTTGTGCGCGCGCCAGTTCCTGACGGACTTCGGCGCGTGTCTTCGCATGCACAGCGGCCTGAGACGGGACCCATTGCGACGTTTGTTGAGCGTTGGAACTCGCGACATTTGCATCGACGGGACTGGATGCAAAAGCGGAGGCAGTCGTTACACACGCAGCGAAGGTCAAAGCGATCATCGAGACTTTCATTTTCATACTCCTTAATCAATTCGAGGGGAAAGAATCCGTCCGGGCATCCAATGTCTGACTGAGTGGGATTCCGTCGTTGGATGCATTAAAACTCGCGGAAGTATCTGGCCTGTGTCTGCGCAAAGGGATATTGCAATGCTGTGTATTCACGTAGACCATATACACAGAGAGACACAAATCCGTCCCGTCGATCAACGCGAAATGGCCGGATACACAAGGTTGCAAAAGCCATTTTTGCGGACACAAACGGGATACATGGGGATGCTGCAATGCCATATGCGTTGGTCGTTGTCGCGACGCAGCGCAGATCACGAATAGCCGGCCGATGCATCGACGCGTACCCAAAATCGGGCATTGCGTGAATGCGATTCACGGCTCCATACGAACAGGCAGTTATCCCATCCCGGAGTACCGTAGTGCAAATTCATCTACAGGAAATAGACGGCGTCAACGAAGACGATCAGACACGCGTACGCGATCTCGGTAGTACAGAACACCTGTTCTGGCTACTCGATCAAAACCGTCCGACGCACTTCGCGATGGTCGCCGAGATCGACCAGGTTTTTTCGCGCGAAGCATGGCAACGCGCCTTCCGTGCAGCGCAAAGAAGGCACCCGCTGCTGTCGACTTATATCGGCAGTGACGAGCGGATGAATACCGCGTTCTATGGTCAGCCAGACGCAGAGGTTCCGTTGCGCCTGGTCGAACGGAGCGCAACGTCATGGCAAGCAGAAGTTGCGCGAGAAATCGCCACTCCTTTCGACTGGTCGCTCGCTCCATTGCTGCGTGCAACGATATTGCAGGGTGAGCAGGGCTCGACATTGATTCTGGCTGCGCATCATTCGGTCCTGGACGGAATGGGAGGCGCGTATCTGATCGAAGATCTATTGCTCGCGCTAACGGGCGAGTCGCGCTCCTCATTGCAACTGGTTCATTCGTTAGAAGATGTCCTGGCAAGCGATATGAAGTCTGCTGTCGATTTGCCTCCCGCGCCATTGGCTCCTATGCCCAAGCCATTTCGCGCAGGCGGCACAGAGACGCCGCAGATCGACGCGCTCGCTCTCACCGCGCAGTTGACGCAGCAACTCATCGCGCGAGCCCGTATCGAACAAACGACAGTGCACGGCGCAATGGCGGCTGCAGTGAATGAAGCGGGGCGTCGTCTGTCGCCTGAATGGCGCGCGCGGCCGGTGCGAACCGTGACGCCAATCGACGTGCGTTACCTCGCCGATGAAGTGGGCACCGCTAACGGCGTGTATATCACGCAGACCATAACGGTCGCCGATCATATCGACAGCAGGTCGTTCTGGCATGCGGCCCGCAAGATCAAACGGGATCTCGCGCCGTCGCAAGCACGCGCTACCGTGGCGGCAGAACTCAAAGCGCTGAACGCCGCGATGTCGGCGAGACCGAGCGTGCAGCACGCGGCGGGTTTTCTGTCGGCGGTGCTGGCCTTCGACGTTCTATTGTCGAACCTGGGTAATCAACCGATCGCTTCGTCGTACAACGGTTTGACGCTGAAAGCGCTATGGGGACCCATCGTCACGTCGGGTTTCGCGGATGACCAGATTATCGGTCTATGTACTATCGACGGCGTGCTCCGTCTTACGCATGTGAGCTTTGCCGCGTTGCCCGGACTTCTCGATGAAGTCCGGGCAGTTCTCGAAGCTGCCGTGACCGCCTGAAGGAAGTTTAAGTCGCTGCGGTATTGATCCGCAGCGACTGCACGCCGCGCAGATTATTGCGCGGATGCCATTTCAACTGATCCAGATCGACCGGTTGCATATCAGGAAAGCGATCGAGAAGATCGGCAATGGCCACTTCCATTTCAAGCTGTGCCAGCCGCGCTCCGAGACAATAGTGAATGCCGCCGCCGAATGCGAGCGACGGCACGTTGTCGCCGCGATCGAAAACAAGTTGATCAGGATGCGAGAACACAGCTGGATCGCGATTCGCCGCGCCGATCAACATGAACACAATCGTGCCGGGCGCAAGCGTCACATCGTGAATAACGACTTCTTCGAGCGCCGTGCGTACCACCATCTGTATCGACGTGTCGTAACGCATGCATTCGACGACCGCCTTCGGGATCGACGCGAGGTCGCGCTTGAGTGCATCGAGTTGAACTGGTTGACGAAACAGCGCGACCATTGAATTGCCGATCATGTTCGATGTCGTTTCATGTCCCGCAATGAACAACAGAATCACATTCGAAACGATCTCGTCGTCGCTGAGCGTAGCGCCTTCGTCTTCGACGCTGGTCAGCGAAGAAATGATGTCGTCGCCCGGAGTAATGCGGCGCTGCTCGACCACCTTCTGAAAATATCGTTCGAGCGTAAGCGCGGCTTCGTTTGCGGAGGCCAGTGAGGTTTCGTCGAGCGGTGCGAGATCGAACGCAGCGACGAGACGGCTGGCCGCAATGCCTAGTTCGTTGCCATGCGAAGACGGAATATCCAGCAGACGACAGATGATATCCACCGGCAACGGCAGCGCGTAATCGCTTATCAAATCGAATTCGGACGCGTTGCCGATCCGGTCGAGAAGATCGCGACTCGTCATCGCTACCACGTCTCTGAGCTTTTCAATTTGTCGCGCGTTGAAAGCCTTCATGAGAAGCGTGCGTAACTTCGTATGAGCGGGCGGATTCATCATCAGAAAGGTGCGGCTCAGTGCCTGAAATACGGGGTACTGGGTTGCGGCTTCGCCATAACGTGCGCGTACGCTTTGGAGATAGGTTTTGCCCATGCGCCGGTCACGCAGCAATGTATCGATGATTTCAAACCGGCCGGTGACCATTGCGTTGGGGCCTACTGGCAGCAGCGCGCCGGCTTCGCGCACTTTTTCATAGAGCGGATAAGGGTTGGCGAAAAAATCGGGGGACGAGAAATTAGCGAAGTTCATCGGACAATCACATTCCTGTAAGACAGTTGACGGATGGCGAAACCGGTTGCAACTGCCATAACACCTGACAGGCCGGTCTATTCCATTACCGGCGAAATATTTCGATTGCGGAATCACCCGTTTAACAGCCTTAAGTTTCATCGTCTGCAAGCCGTAAACCAGTATGGAGATTTATAGCTGGCGCTTACGGACTTCGCTCCGGCAGCCTTATTGCCCGTTACAAGATTCCAATATCCATGGGACGCCGACGGGAATCACACTTTCCTGACATCATGTTCAAGAACATTACGATTCGCGCCCGCCTTGCGCTGGCGATGAGCTTTCTCGGTTTGCTGCTGATTGTTGGCGGGGCAATGGGCATTGGCGGTGTCCTGATGAGTAACGACAACGTCAAGAGCCTTTACTCGAATCAGCTCGGTTCGTCGGTTGCACTCGGCGACGCCAGCGTGGCGCTGGCGAGAACGCGTCTGTGGCTGTTCCGTATCGCTATCGACCCAGGCGCATCCAGCGTTCCTCAATATGCGCAGAATGCCCGCGCGTTGCTCGATCGCTCGAAGAAGAGTTGGGCTGCTTATCGCGCATTGCCGTTCGCGGATGCCGACGAAGAACGCCAGGCCAACGAGTTGACTCAGAAACTCGAAAGCCTCGTCACGGTCGGCCTCGATCCGATTTTTCAGGCTGTCAGCAGCGGTGACGCGACCCGGATCAGGGACGCCGTGCTCAATGCGTCGTCGGCGCAATACATCGACGTGACCGCCGGTATCGACGCGTTGCAGGCGAAGCAGGCGAAAGTGGCGCGCGAGATTTATCTGCAGGCGCAAACGCGCTTTCAGTGGTTCGTCGGCATTGCATTGGCAGGCATCGCTTTCGCGCTGGCTGCCGCCGCGCTTGCATGGCGCTCGCTGCAACGCGCGATCGGCCAGCCGCTCGAAGAAGCGCTCACGCATTTCACGGCCATTGCCAACGGCGATCTGACCACGCGAGTCGAGGTCCGCTCGCAGGACGAGATGGGGCAGTTGATGAGCGGCCTGCAAACCATGCAGGGCAAGCTGATTGAAACCATCAGCGTGGTCCGGGAGAATGCGGGCAACATCAATACGGCTGCGCAGGAAATCGCGGCTGGCAATACCGATCTGTCGCAACGCACCGAGCAGCAGGCGGCGTCGCTCGAAGAAACGGCTTCGAGCATGGAGCAATTGACCGCGACCGTTCGCCAGAATGCGGACAACGCGAAGCAGGCGACCTTGCTGGCCGGCACCGCTTCCGATACGGCGCAGCGCGGCGGCGATGTGGTCGGACGCGTGGTCGGCACGATGAATGAAATCTCGGAAAGCTCCGCCAATATGGCCGAGATCATCAGCGTGATCGAAGGCATTGCATTCCAGACCAATATTCTGGCGCTGAATGCGGCCGTCGAAGCCGCGCGCGCGGGCGAGCAGGGCCGTGGATTCGCGGTGGTGGCGTCCGAAGTGCGGGTGCTGGCTCAGCGCGTTGCAACGGCTGCGGGTGAAATTCGCGGACTTATCGGCGAAGCGGTGTCACGTGTCGACACCGGCTCGAAGCTGGTTCAGGAGGCCGGCGGAACGATCGAAGAAATCGTCGGCGCGGTGAAGCGGGTGAACGATATCCTGCAGGAAATTGCATCGGCTTCGGAAGAGCAGAGCACGGGTATCGGCCAGGTCAACACGGCCGTCAATCAGATGGACCAGGTGACCCAGCAGAATGCGGCGCTTGTCGAGGAGGCCTCGGCGGCGGCGCACTCGATGGCGACTCAGGCGCAGGGGCTGCGCGATGTGGTCTCGGTTTTCAAGGTCGGCGTCCGCTAATTTCGATCTCATGGATCTGTCCGGCGGACGTGTCGAATGCGAACGGCCCGTTGTTTCGTTGCGCGAGCAGGCGACGCAAATTTGCGTTGCGGCTCGCGCTTTATTTTTTGCGCTAGCGATTGCTGGTTAAAAAAGCGCGCATCACGTTATCGAATAACGTATTCGCCGCCGCAATGGTCTCGCTAAGTGTGATGCAATGTGCAGCGCGCTTCATCGAATGACATAGCGCTTTCCATCGACCACTTCCCAACACGGGCCCAAAAAGGAACATGCTTAAATCCAGATTGCTGCAAGCGGCTTTCGGTCTTTGCATCGCGGCGGCCGCCGGTATCGACACCGCTTATGCAAGCGAAGCCGCCCAGTCCGCCGCACCGGAACAGTCGGCTGACTTCGTCGCGCACGACTTCCAGTTTTCCGACGGTACGGTGTTGCCGGACGTGCGCATTCACTATGTGACGATCGGTACGCCGCATCGGGATGCACATGGCCGTATCGACAATGCGGTGTTGCTGATGCATGGCACGACCAGCAGCAGCCAGGAATTCCTGACGCCGCTCATGCGCCGCGAGCTTTACGCACCTGGCCAACCGCTCGACGCGCAACGCTATTTCGTCGTGATCCCCGATGGTCTGGGGCGCGGCGGTTCCAGCAAGCCGAGCGACGGCCTGCGCACGCGCTTTCCGCGCTATGGCTACACCGACGTAGTGGAAGCCAACCACCAATTGCTGGTCGACGGATTGCACGTGACGCACTTACGGCTGGTGCTCGGCGTTTCGATGGGCGGCATGCAAACGTGGATGTGGGGCGAGCGCTATCCCGACATGGCCGACGCGCTGATGCCCGTGGTGAGTCAGCCGATTGCCATTGCCGGGCGCAACTGGCTATGGCGGCAGATGGTGATCGGCGCGATCCGCAACGATCCCGACTGGCACAACGGCGACTACGCGGCCGAGCCGGTTCAATGGCTTCGCGTGATGCCGCTGTTCGCCGTGCTCACCGGCAATCCGGCCCGTTTGCAGGCGCAGGCGCCGGATCGCAAGACCGCCACCGACCTCTATGACAATCTGGTCGAGCAGGCCCGCAAAAGCGACGCCAACGACGTGCTGTACTGGTTCGATTCGTCGTATGACTACAACCCGACCGCGCAATTGAACCGGATTCGCGCGCGCGTGCTTGCCGTCAATTTCGACGACGACCTGCTTAATGCCGTCGATCTCGATGTGATGCAGCGCCTGATACCGGCCGTCGCAAATGGACGGTTCGTCGAAGTGCCGGAAACGGCGCATTCGTATGGGCATCAGACACAGACTCACCCCGAAGTCTGGAAGCAGTATGTGAGCGAGTTACTGGCTCAACATTGAGCTAATGCGGCTTTAATGGATCGTGTAGCGCTCACATTTAAATGTGACGCTACTTTTAAGCCGCTTTCTTTGATCGCTCGATTAAAAAATCGGCATAGTCGCGATTTTTAATCCACGAAGGCGCCCGCCCGCGACCGCTCCAGGTCGCCCCGCTTACCGGGTCCCGATATTTCATCGTGACAGGCCTGGTGTTATAGGAACCGCGCCGGTCCACCCGTAACTCATTCGGGACGAGCTTGAAAAAGTTCATGACCTGGCGAATATGTTCGATTGCCGCATGCTGCTCGTCCCGCCATGCGGATTCAATCTGCTTATCGAGTTGTGCGAGTTGCTGCTTAAGCGTCGCAATCCGGCTGCTCATGCTGTCTTTTCCGTATTACACGACCGGGCCTTTTACGCAGCGGTCGTTTCGTTCAAGAGAATGCGGTAGCACGTTGATGCGCTCCCACTTCACATATCAAGTGAAATATGAAATGAAGTCGTAATAATATCAGTTGAAATTTAGATTTCAACTGATATTCTGCGCTTCATGAATTCATCGACCAAACCTCCACGGCTGACTCGCGAAGAAAGCCGGCTACAAACTCGCGGCCATCTTCTCGATGCGGCGAAGCGTTTGTTCGTACGGAAGGGGTTCGGCGCCACGTCGCTTCGGGATATCGCGACGGAAGCCGGTTATTCGCAAGGCGGCTTTTATTCGAATTTCGCCGATAAGGAAACGTTGTTTCTCGAGTTGATGCGGCAGCGGGCGAGTTCGGAGGTGTCGGGGCTGGCGCACCTGCTGGGAAACTCGAAGGCGTCCACGGACGACATTCTGAACACGCTGGATGTCTGGTCGCAATCGCTGGACAGCGACCCCGACTGGTCGGTCCTGGCGGTTGAGCTGGAGCTTCACGCGAGCCGCAATCCCGCGTTTGCGGTGGCGTCTCAGGCACTGTGGAGCGCGCATCGCGAAGGGCTGGCGAGGTTCTTCGAGCAGCTTTTCGCGCGGCTGGGGCGGGTGCCCCCGGAGTCGCCGGCGTTACTGGCGACTTCGTTCATGGGGCTGGCGCATGGGTTGGCGTTACAGCGGTCGGCGGTCGCCAACGTGCCGGTCGGGCGAATGATGATGGTGTTCTTGCGCGGTTTGGTGGCGTCGGCCGAGCGGGTGGGGTGAGGCCGCGCTAACGGGGGCGGCCTCATGCGTCACAACGGAAAAGCGGTCATTCACTGCGCGTTGCTGATGGCATTGCCATCGAGCTTGTGCTCCATATGCGTCAGGTCGAACACGTTTGCCGCGCCGTCTTGCTGATTGCCGCTTTCCGGTGGCGGAACGGGTAGCGTATCGTCCTTTTCCGTCCAGTTGTCCGATTTATAGTTGAGCGATTTTCCGCGGATATATCCATACCTGTCCGACGAGATCGCTTTCAAGGTGGACGCGTCTTTTATAATCACGGGCCGTAAAAAGACCAGTAAGTTTGTCTTCACTCTGCTCTTCGTTTCATTCCTGAAGAGATAGCCCAACAAGGGTACTTTCGAGATCCACGGTAGCCGGCTATTCGCATTGTCATAGGCGTCGCTGATTAACCCGCCCAGTACGACGATCTGACCATCGTCGGCGAGGATCGTGGACTGCAGCGAGCGCTTGTTAATACTGGATCCACCGGCGTTGTCGGCCGATCCGCTAATGACACTCGAGTCTTCCTGGTAAAGCTGTAATTTGATTGTTCCGCCCTGATTGATCTGCGGTTTCACGTCCAGCATGACCCCGACATCCTGCCGATCATAAGTATTGAATGCGGACGCAGACGAGGAGCTGGTACTGGCGGTTGAATATGTACCGGTCTCAACGGGAATGTTGGTGCCGACTAGTATTCGCGCTTCGTGATTGTCGAGCGTAACCAGACTCGGCGTGGATAAAATGTTGACGTCGGAACTCGTCTGTAACGCCTGAAACAGACCCTTGGTACCCAGAATATTTCCGAAGCCCGCGACTATTCCCACATTGGTCGTCGTTTCGGCCACGCTCGCGAGACCCGCTGTGGTCAGCCACTGAATACCGAATTGCCCGGTTTTATCCGACGACACTTCCATGATCAGCGATTCGATATAGACCTGAACCTTGCGTTGATCCAGCCGGGCGATAACCGTGCTGAGATTCCTGAAGACGGGTTCGGAGGCGGTAATGATCAATGAATTGGTCGAGACGTCGGCGACGACTTCTCCGCTCCCTTTATCGCCGTCCTGGTCGCCGGAACCCGACGCCGGGCTTCCGGCGGTGTTGCCGGTAAGAGGCGAAGCGCCTCCCGATGCGGACGATGAAGTACTTGAGCTACCCGATGTTCCGCTGCCGGAACTGGGTAATGGAGGCAGCGAGCCGTCGCTATCCGAAAACTTGGACGCGCTTTGACCGCTGCCTTTGGTTTGCGTGCTGGTGTCTTTCGAATCGGTTGAACTCGACAGGCCCAATATCTTGCGAAGCGTTTTTGCCAGGTCGGTGGCATCGGCATTTCGCAGACTGACGATGTGGATATTCCCCGGGGTTCGAGCGGGGGTATCGAGTTTTATCACAAGCGCTTCCGCCTCGTTCAAGCGGGAGGCTTCATTCGAGCGAAGCACGATCGAATTGGTGCGCGGGTCCGCTGCTACGGTTACTTTCTGTGTCGGATCCGATTCGCCGATAGCACCTAAATCCAGCAGCTTTTGAAGTTGCGGAACGAGGGTGGGGGCATCGGCGAAATTGAGTTGTACCACGTCGATATGGGATTGGGACGCGGCGTCGATGCCGGCGATAACCGCCGCTATTCTACGGATATTGTCCGCATAATCGGTCACGACAATCGTGTTATTACCCGAATATGCGTTGATGGTGTTATTGGGCGAGATTAATGGGCGGAGTATCGGCAATAGGCTATTGGCAGATTCCCTGCGCAGCTGAAATACCTGCGTAACGACCTGATCGCCTTTGGCAACAGGGTTATTTCCAACATACGTCGACACGCCCTGTAGTTTTGCGTCCGCTTCCGGCACAATCTTGAATACGCCATGATCCTGTAATAAAGAGAAGCCCTGCATACGTAATGCCGATTGCAGTGTTTTGATCGCTACGTCTTCAGACACGGGATTTTCCGATGTCAGATTAAGAACGCCTTTCACGCGAGGGTCGACGATGATGGTTTTTCCCGTGGCCGCTCCGATTGCGCGCGCCACCTGCGTGATGTCCGCATCTGCAAAATTCATCGTGACATTGGCCATGGACAATCGTGAGCAAAGCAACAGCGATGTACACACGAAAGACGAAAGTACTCGATGGAAAGATTGTCGTGTCATTTAATTTGATTGCCGCATAGCCGATAATTCGCCGTGTAATTTTTCTGACATAATTCCGACGATATTTATTTACCGGGCTGCACAAGCACAGACGTTTCAGGAAGTGGAGACGGTTTTGTGCTGCAATGCTCTCGCCTATATATTGAAAATATATATAAGCTTTTGTGAGGTATAAAAGCCGGATTATATATTTATGCGGTTTCGGTATGGTAAAGATTACTTTTGATTTTCTAACCGAAACTTTTAAGAATATTTGGTCAAATGTCGTAGCACCCAAGGCGCCCATGATCCCCGGCGCGTTGGGCTTGCGCGACAATTGTCGGTGAACAGAAGGACCGAAAACCCCAATAAGGTTCTGCCCGCTTGACTAGCACCCGGCAAGTTTTCAGGCAGGTTTGTGCATCCCTTCGGTGTAAATCTCCACGTTAAGACTGGATGGTTGGCTTAATGAAAGGAGCGTTTCGGGGTATTTTGTGTTGCGAGACGCGTCAGGTATCACAGTGTTCACTCCTTCCAGCGTCACATTCATCGGCCGCCTGACGCTGGCCATTTCCCTCCAGGAGCCATTGAATACCGCACCCTGGCACCGGTCGAGCGATGGCGTGTTGCGCACCGCAAACGGAATTGGCGATTCGTTCAATCCCGCGTTGATCATCAGGAGCCTTTGCCAAATCCGTTTTTCTCGAACACCACGGGCGGCATCGCCGCTTCGTTGACATGCAGACAGAAGACGTCCGGGCGCGCGTAGTGACCTGCGACGTCAAAATCGTACTTCGACCGGGCAAGATCGTTGAGGTCCAGGTCTGATACGAGCAATGCATCCTGGTCGAAGAGAGGGCCAGCAATGAATTGGCCAAGCGGGCCGACTATGCAGCTTCCACCGCTCATCAAGACGGTGGAAGGATCGTTACCCTGGATGGCGGCGTAGTCGACTGGGCAATCCGAGCGGCGCAGATGCTGGCAGGCCGATAACACAAAGCACCGCCCCTCCAGGGCAACATGCTGCATGGAGGAAGCCCACGTCGGCCGGCTATCGGCAGTGGGAGCGCAGTAAATCTGGACGCCCTTTGCGTACATAGCCATACGCATTAATGGCATGTAGTTTTCCCAGCAAATGACTGCACCGAGCCTGCCGAACGGCGTGTCGAAAACCGGGAGGGTCGACCCATCGCCAAAGCCCCAGATCAGCCGCTCGCCACCTGTTGGCATCAGCTTTCGATGCTTGCCGAGCATCACGCCGTCCGGACCAAAAAACAACGCTGTGCAGTACAACGTGCCATGGTCTCGCTCGATTACACCGATCACGATGTACTGTTTGTGGTCGGCGGCAACCTCGCCCAACCGGCGAGTGCCGGGACCTGGAATATCGATCGCACTGTCGTAGTAGCGGCGATAATCGTCGCGCCCGGCAGCAGTTCTTCCACCAATTGTCGAGCCGAAATCGAGACCCTTTGGATAGGCCGAAACGAATGCTTCGGGAAATACGACAAGCTGAGTGTTCTGTCGTGCCGCGTCGGCGGCAAACATCGCGACTTTGTCGATAGTTCTGTCGGCATCGAAGACGACCGATCCCGATTGCACAACCGCGGCACGTAGTTCGTTTTGCATCCGAGTTCTCCACAAAACGCAGGATTCCAAATTGAAAACGTTTCGTTTCACCTGCAGATAGCGTGTACCCACGTATGCCGATCGCTCTCTTCTAAAGCTTGATCGCAACTGGTTTGAGCCGGATAGTTCGCCGATTGCGAACACGACTGCCCGGAGTCGAGGCCACTACAAGTATAGGTTGCCACCAGACAAGATCTGCTACCTGTTTGTCGGGATTTAACGAAAACGTTAGACGATTTCCCGTTCAAGCTTCAGAAGGAGTTCGAACGATGAATCCGACGGTCAACTCCTTCCGCGAACGCCTTGTCATTCCCCGGAAACAGTCCACAATACAGCGGAAGCGATTGCATGCGTGCCCCGTCTAACCGGCTGCCCGCCTGAACGGATCCAACCCCGCGCATGAGTTGCCGTTGGCAACATCCTCGCGGTCGTTGTTATCTAAACGGAGCATTTTTTCAAGACCTCCACCTGAGCGGCATTCGCCGCAATAATCATGAGCCAGCTGCAATTCGACTCGCTGCTTCACCACCATATCGTTACGACTTTCATCGAAGAAGGTCACGCGCCGACTAACGTGCAACTGGCGTCGAAGGTTGGGGTGAGCGTCGGCGACATCGAAGCTGGGCTAATGCGCCTTCAGGCTTCCCATGGCCTCGTGCTCCATCCCGATCGATGCGAGGTTTGGGTGATTCATCCGTTTACTTCGTCGCCTACGCACACCTGGGTGCAAGCGGGGAAGAAGGGATGGTGGGCTCCGTGTATGTGGTGCGCACTTGGTATAGCGGCTCTTGTTAAGGGACGACTGACTGTGCATACCCAGATCGGAGGCGAAGCGGAGTCAGTAAAAATAGATGTCGTGGATTCGGTTCCGTTGCAAACTGAACTGTTCGTTCATTTTGCTGAACCCCCGCGCAGCGCATGGAACAACGTTCATCACTTTTGCGCGCGCGTTCTTCCATTCCGATCTCCAGAAGATGTTGCCGACTGGGCAGCAAGACATCAGCTTCCATTGGGTGAGGTCATGCCGATTGCGCAACTCGCGGATCTGGCTCAGCGCTGGTATTCGCACCACGCCGACTCGGACTGGGAGAAATGGACGCCGGCTCAAGCCATGGAGATATTCCGCTCGACCGGTCTGGTAAGCGATTTCTGGAAGCTCGATAGTTCAGCCGAGCGCTACTAAACGCTTGCTGCAGGATAGGTAGTGGTTTTCGAACGTCTTATCGAGAGAGTTGACGGACGGTTCAGGATCAGGAGTCGGCCATGGATAGAATCGAAGCGAAGTTGGCGGCAATGGGTTTGGTCCTGCCGCAGCCACTACAGATGCCGGCATCGGTGCGTATGTCACTGCCTTTTGCGTGGGTACGGGTGAGTGGGAAGCGTGCGTTTGTTTCAGGGCATGTGCCGTTATGTCCAGATGGGACCATAGCGCAGCCCCTTGGTAGAGTCGGCGCCGAAGTCTCTCCAGATGAAGGTTATTCAGCTGCGCGACTAGTGGCGCTGGCCCAACTGGCAAGTCTCCAGAGAGCATTAGGTGACCTGGATCGTATTACAGCCTGGCTGCGCGTTTTCGCGATGATCAATGTCGCACCGGGTTTCGACCAGACGCCGCGGATCGCGAATGGCTTCTCCGATCTCATTGTTGAGCTATTCGGCACCGACGTCGGGACGCACGCTCGCTCCGCAGTCGGCATGGTGTTGCCTCTGGGCGTTCCTGTTGAATGCGAGGCGGAGGTTGAGATCGACTGACTGCACAGATCGTCTATCTGTGAAAGTGGCCCGGATCTATCACTGATTGCCGTCAGGCAGAGGTCGGCCCAGGTGACACTGATACGCTACCTGCCTTTGAACTTGCGGGGCCAGCCAGTAGAAAAGTTAGACTTGCGTGAAAGTCGCTTCCAACAGCCTCGGCTCGATGACTGACGCCATCCTCGAATTATTGGCACGTGTTGGAGCGGAAGTTGCCAGCTCGAAATGTAAGTTACCAACTGCGCTGCTCCCGCTAATTGTGGGCGCCGACAGCTGTTGCAGACGGAGAAGATTCAACGAGTTTCGGCGCGGGCCGGGACGCTATAGAGAAAGCAGTGGACAACTCTGGCCTGTCCACTGCTGTAGTTCAATACCAACTCAAGCTTAAGACTTCGGAACCATCGCAACGCCGCGCAGAGCCTGACCATATGGCGCAGTTTGCATCAACGTGAATCCAGTTGCCGAAGCCGCCGTCGAACCCGTGACGTTCAACGTGATCTTCACGAGCTGATTGGACTCCGCACCCGCATCGAACGCGCTACCCAGGCTAGATCCGATCGTGGAAGTCGTCGCGTAGATCGTGAACGAACCATCGCTGTTGACCTGCCCGGTGATATCGCGAAGGCCGTCCGTAGTCGTGGTGTAGCTCGCGCCCTTCACGCCATACACGCCGGTCGTATCCGTGATCGGATAGGCAGTGCCCAGATTGAGGCCGGCCGTGAGGTGTGCAATCGGCGCCCACGTCGTGCCGGTCTTCTGATAGATCCACAGGCCGCCGCTGCCCGACACCTGATCGCCGGCAACGCCGTCGCCTTCGTCGGCGACGAACATCAACGACGGGTTCGACGCTGGAATCCACATACCGAACGGATAGACGGTTCCTGTCACCTGGCTCGGCGATGTGAGGTTGGTCAGATTCGTCGCCAGTGCAGTGGTGAAGCCGGGCAGGATCGAAATCGCAGCGTTCTGCGGCAGTTGGCCGCCGTTCGCCAGCGCGGCCGTCGCACCTACCTGATACACCGTGTTCACGCCGTTGCCGCCGCTGCCCTTCGACGTGTAGACCGTGCCGTCCGGCCCAACGTAAAGACCGCGGAAGTTGGCGTCCTTGCCGGTCTTGTCCGCTGCCGTCGCGGGGGTCGTCGCGAGGCTGGCGATCGTGAAGCCGAACTGGTCGCCGGTCGAACTGCCATTGGTGATCGTGCCCATCGTCGCCAGCGAGCAGGCGGTGCCTGCGGGCGCGGTCGCGTAAGTGCCGGTGCCCGTGCCGGACTGGAATGCGCCGATGACCTGGGTGAACGCGCAACTGCTGCCTGCCGCGATGCTTTGAACGCCGCTCGACATGGACAGCATGTCGAGTATGGCGGTCGTCGGCTTGGGACTTTTGCCCGAGTTCCCCGCATTGCCGACAATGTAGTACATGCCGTTAGCGAGTACCGCCGACCGGCCGTTATTGCCCGCATACGCATTCGTGTTGGTGAACGACAGGCTGCTGTCGGCGAAGTTGAGCTGGGCGACGGTGCGATACGTAGGTGCGGCAACGTCGGTATTCGTCGTGTCGATCACGCCAGGCGTATTCGAGTTCGAAATGTCGAGTTGATCGGGCGACGTGTTGTAGCCGACGAAGGTCACCGATTTGCTGTCGAGCGATATATTCAGCGCCAACTCCGATTTCGACGCGAAGCTGGTCGCGAACTTCGCGCCATTCTTCGCGGCTTGGGCCGTGATATCGAGCGTTTGAGCCGCAGCACTCGCGCCGGGCGCCCACTGGTCGATATAAGCCTCCGAGGTGACGCCGAAGTTCGCATCGTTCGCGTCGTTGGTGAAGACGTTCGGGAACGTGCCGGGCGAGACGGCGCTGATCGGCGCGGCGTTGGTGGTGGTCGGCGTGGCGTTATACGGCAGCGTTCCTGTCACCGAGAAGGCCGGATCGTAGGCGGTGCGTGCAACCAGCAGATTGCCGGCGCTATAGGCGCTAGTCGATGTGGCAGGCGTGGTAGAGGAAGCGGGTGTGGGCGCTGAGGTGCTGGCGGGCGTAGACGAGTGGTTCGATCCACCGCATGCGGCCAGGAAGGAAACGACGGCTGCAATCGGCAAAAGACGGAGCGTGGTTTGCATTGATATTGTCTGCCTGAAGAAATGGGCGGTAAGGAAGTGCGTTGTGGACAATACAAAGCAGACGAGACGGTCGCATGAACCAAACATTACTAAGCTAAATTTTGGTTTTAATCTGAATCAGAGACCTGGACTTAAGGTTTCCTTCAGGAATTTATGCTGTCGATTTTTAAAAAAAACGTTCTACATAGTCGACTGCAGTACTTCGTCTTCTTTAATTAACTTCGTAAGCTAGACATCACGACCAATTAACGCCCTGTCTCTAGCATGTCCTCATTCGTTGATCGCACTACTGTCATTCAATCGAGGACGCAAATAAATGCTACGGGTCAGGTCGAATTTCCGAAAAAAACCGATTACGCAATTTGTTCTGGCTTCGCTCTGTGCGACTGGCGCACAGCTTTCTTTCGCACAGGCTCAAGGCGATCTCGGCTCTGTACAAAGCACGGCGACAACAACGGGCAACGCTGCCGCGAGCACCGGCAACAACGTGCAGTCGGCTCCGGCTCAAGCGCCTTCTCAGGGTTCGTTGAGCGCGACCGAGCCGAAGTCGATCATCAGCCGCCACTACATCGAGAACAGCACCACGCCGGCATCGAACTACAGTGACATCATCCAGATTGCGCCGAGCGTATCGGGCATCAATCCGAACGGCGCGGGGTTGATGGAATCACAAAGCCTGTCGATTCGCGGCTTTCAGGACGGTCAATATAACGTCACGTTCGACGGCATCCCGTTTGGCGATTCGAACGACTTCACGCACCACTCGACCTCATTCTTTTCGTCGCGAAATATCGGCTCCATTGCGGTGGATCGCGGTCCGGGCGACGCGTCGCAAATCGGCTTCGCAACGTTCGGCGGCACGATTGCCGTGCAGTCGGTAGAACCCTCGCTGACGCCGAAGTTCTCCGTGTTCGGTTCATACGGCAGTTTCAATACATGGACGAGCGGGGCCGAATTCAACACCGGCGACCTGCAACAATGGGGTGACGCGCGCGCAGTGGTCGGCTATAACCACGTGGGCAGTGACGGCTATCTGACCAACTCGGCACAGCGCCGCGACAGCTTCTTCTTCAAACTGGACAAGCCGATCGGCGATAACACGCTGCTTACGCTGTATGCCGATTACACGCGTATTCACCAGAACGTGTCCTTGGGTGCGACTGCGGCTCAGATCCGCCAGTTCGGGCCAGATTTTGGTCTCAATAGCGATCCGTCGAGTCAGTCGTATTACGGTTACAACTTCGACCGGATCAATACGGACTTCGAATATATCGGCCTGAAAACGAGTCTTGCGGACTGGAAGATCGAGAATAAGCTGTACACGTACGCTTATTATCACGACGGCTTCAACGGACTCGACCCGAACGGCGAAACCCCCAACGGTACGTCGTTCGGACCGGACAACGTGCCGGGCCAGCAAATGGCCAACAACTATCGTGCATTCGGCGACGTGATCGATGCACAGCGGCAACTCGGCCCCGGGAAATTGCAGCTCGGCGCGTGGCTCACGCATCAGTCGAATTTCCGCGACAAATTCAACGTGGACAGCTCGCTGAACTTTGCCTACGAGCAGACCAATTACTCGATGCACGACACGTTCCTCACGTTCGAACCGTTCATCCAGTACGAGTGGCAACTGGGGCACGGATTGACGCTCACGCCTGGCGTGAAGTATGTGTCGTTCAATCGCAGTATCGATTCGCCGATCAACCAGGGTTCGGGTGTCGCGGCGGATTTCAGCCACACGTGGACCAAGGTGCTGCCGTCGCTGACCTTGCATGAGCAGATCAATTCGAACTGGAGTGCGTATCTCCAGTACGCGCAAGGTTTTCTCGCGCCGAACCTGAACGTGTTCTATGTGCAGGACCCGTCCGTATCGGGTCAGCCCGATCCCGAGCAGACCGATAACTATCAGCTCGGCACGACGTATAAGAGCGACCGGCTCACGGTGTCGGCGGATATTTACTACATCAACTTCCGCAATGCAGTGACGAGCCGTACCGTGGGCGGCAACACAGTGTTCACGAACGCGGGCGGCGCGGTGTACAAGGGCGTCGAAACGGAAGCGACCTTTTACGCCGGTCTCGGTTTCAGCTTCTACGGCAACCTGACCTTCAATTCGGCGAAGCAGAAAGAGACCAATTCGTGGATGCCGAACGCGCCTCAATCGACCGCCGCGTTGGGCGTGCTCTATGAACGCGGGCCGCTGTACGGTTCGCTGATCACCAAGTTCGTCGGCCACCAGTTCGGCGATACCGGCGACACACAGCCGCTCGGCGGCTTCGCGGTCACCAACCTGTCCACCGCCTACACGATCAAAAGCCCGACACCGTGGATGCACAACACGCGCATCGGCTTCGAAATCGACAACCTGTTCAACCGCACCAGCATCAACGGACTGGCGGGCTACACCGCCGCCGACAACACACCTTTGTACTGGACGATTCCGGGCCGCGCGTTTGTCGCGTCGCTGTCCACCGACTTTTAACTGGAGACGAATTCATGAATACCGACAACCTGCTGCATCTCGCCAACGATTCGGGCGGCGTGCTCTATGTGATCGCCGCGATGCTGTTCGTCGCGCTGACGGTCATCGCTGAACGCTTCTGGTTTTTGCAGCGTGTGGCCTCGTCGGGTCATGCCGCGCTCGATCAGATCGATCGAATCGATCATCTCGACGCCGCGACGCTGGCCCGACTGACGCGCGACTACCAGGACCTGCCTGCCGCACAGCTGTTCGCAGCCGCTACGCGCTTGCAGAACAGCCAGGATCGTGACGAACTCGACGCCCGCTTCAACGAGGTCATCATGCGGCAGGCGCCGCGTATCGACCGCTTTCTGTGGGTGCTCGACACGATCGTGACGCTCGCGCCGCTGCTGGGTCTGTTCGGCACGATCATCGGCATGTTCAACGCGTTTCAGGTGCTGTCGAATCCGGGTAATGCGCCGACCCAGGTTACTGGCGGCGTCGCTGAAGCGTTGATTGCGACCGCCTCGGGGCTGTTCGTCGCGATGGTAGGGCTGGTGTTTTTCAATGGACTGCATAACCGCGTCCGGGCTGTCGTGCATCAACTGGAAACCCTGAAGGCGGCGCTCGTCAACCGCATGGCGCGGCACACGCAGGAGCCTGCGAAAGTGGAGCGTGACACGCCGCGCACGGTGTCGGGCCAGTTCGCGTCGCAGGGGGCGTGAGCATGAAGTATTTCGAAGTGCGCAAGGCACGCATCGAGATCATTCCGATGATCGACATCATGTTCTTCCTGCTGGTGTTCTTCATCATGATCACGTTGCACATGATTCCGAACGCCGGTCTGAGAACGCAATTGCCGTCGAGCGCGTCGACTCAGGCGCTGCCACCCGCGCAGGTGATGGTCACGCTCGACGACGACGGCGCGATGTCGGTCGACGGCAAGGTACTGAGCGCGAGCGCACTGACGGCGATGCTGGCGGCGCGTGCGGATGTCGCGCATACGTCGGTCACGATTGCGGGCTCGAAAGTCGCGCAGATCCAGAAGCTGGTCGCCGTGATGGACGCCTGCCGCGCGGCGGGGGTATCGCAGATCGCGCTGGCCGCCCAACCTTCGGCGAAATGAAATGGCAACGATTCCCGCTCGTGTCAGCGTGCCGGAGCGACAGCGGCTCTATCTCGCGGCGGCGCTCGCGCTGGTCGTCGAGGCAGGTGTGCTTGGTGGTGCTTATCTGATGGCGACGCATCGGCAGGTTGTGCCGATCGAGCCGCCGCCGACAGTGTTGTCGCTCGTTGCGGCGCCTGCACCGGCTCCAGTGACCGCGCCCGCTCCTGCGCCCACTCCTGCGCCAGAGCCGAAGCCTGTTGAGCGTCCGGTGGCTGCCGCGCCTCACGTCACGCATGCAATCGCACCGCGCGCGCGACTTGCGGCGGCATCGCCCAGAGTCTCACCGCAACCGGCAACGCCGCCGCGCGTGGCTCAGTCGATGACGCCGACCGAGCCGCAACTGCCGGTCACGCCGCCATCGCCATCGCCCGCACCTGCACCCGCACCGCCGCCGACGCCCGCCGTGCAGCCACCCGCGAGACCGAACGCCAGCTTCGAGGGCGCGCTGCGCGCAGCGATTCAGGCAGCGCTGAATTACCCCGAATCCGCCCGCATGAGCGGCATGGCAGGCCGCACCCGCGTGGCCTTCGATTACCGCGACGGCGTGGTGTCGAATGTACGCGTGGTCGGTTCCAGCGGCATCGGCCTGCTCGACCGCGCAGCACTCGCGGCGGTGTGCGACGCCGCGTATCCGAAGCCGGACGCCGCGTTCGCAGGAAAAACCTTATCCGAACAACTGTGGGTCACTTTCAATCTAAACGAGACCGAATGAAACCGATTTATTCCGCCCTTACGGCCGCCGTGCTGTTGTCCACTCTATCGATTGCGCGCGTGGCGAGCGCCGCCGCCACGCTGCCGTCTGACGCACCCGTGCAGCACGTTCTGCTGATCAGCGTGGATGGCCTGCATTCCGGCGATCTCGCCAACTTCATCGCAGCGCATCCCGACAGCACGCTGGCGAATCTCTCGAAGCAGGGCGTCGATTACACCAACGCTCATACCGTCGAGCCCGCCGACTCATTTCCCGGTCTGCTGGCGCTGGTCACGGGTGGCACGCCCGCCGTCACCGGCGTCTACTACGACGACTCCTACGACCGCGCGCTCGCCGCACCCGGCAGCGATTGCAGCCGCCTCGGCACGCGGGTTCGCTACGACGAATCGCTCGACAAGATGGGCGCGGACGGCCACGACATCATCGATCCCGCCAAACTGCCGCGCGACCCTCAACGCGGTTGCGTACCGGTTTATCCGCACGCTTACCTTCGCGTGAACACGATCTTCGAAGCGGTGCGCGACGCGGGCGGCTACACCGCGTGGACCGACAAGCACCCGACTTACGAACTGGTCGAAGGACCATCGGGGCAGGGCGTCGAGGATCTTTTCCTGCCGGAGATCGGCGCGAACTACGAAGGCCTGACTAACGTGTCGAGCAGCGCGATCACCGGTTCGCTCGGCAAGACGGAGGCGTATGACGAAATGAAGGCGCGTGCCGTTCTCAACCAGATCGACGGCAAGACGCACGACGGTAGTCGCTCCGCCGCCGTGCCGAATGTGTTCGGGCTGAACCTGCAGGCGGTGAACGTCGCGCAAAAGCTCTACGGCTATCGCGACGCCGACGGTAGCCTGACGGCGGGAGTCGATCGTGCGATCGGCCATGTGGATCAACTGATCGGGCAATTCGTCGGCGAACTGGACCGGCAGCATCTTCGCGACGGCACGCTGGTGATCGTGACGGCCAAACACGGCAACGGTCCGATCGATACCGCGCGTCTGGATAAGGTCGACGAGCGGCGCTTGCAAAAAGTGATCGACGACGCCGCACCGGGCGCGCTCGCGCAACTCACTACTGATCACGGCGCACTGATCTGGCTGCACGATGCCTCGGCGACTCAACGCGTCAGCGCCGCGCTGAAGGCCCGGGCGAACGCGCTCGGTATCGCCGACGTGCTCAGCGGCGAGCGTCTCGCGCAGCGCTTTCCGGCGCCCGCGCAGGACAGCCGCACGCCGGACATTGTGGTGGTGTCGCGCGACGGTGTCATATTCACGCCGCCAAAAGATGGCAAGCTGGCCGAACACGGCGGCTTTCATAACGACGATACGGCGGTCGCGCTGCTGCTCGCCAATCCGCATCTCGCCGACGCCGGCCGCCGCGTGACGTATCCGGTGTCGACGACTCAGGTCGCACCGACCATCCTGGCTGCGCTCGGCGTGCCGCCTGACGCGTTACAGGCGGTCGCGCAGGAAGGTACGCCGGTGTTGCCCGCCGCGACGTGGACGCCGCTGCGGCAATTGACTCAGGATCAACGGGGAACTCATCCACTTGGCAAGTGACAAGGCCGTCCCGCGGCTGTGCGGGAGTACGCCACGCGTGCTGGTCGTCGAAGACGACCAGCATGTCGCGCTCGAAATCGCGGCGGCGCTCGAAGACTACGGTTTCGAATCCGAATGCGTGGCGACCGGTCACAGCGGTTTGCTGCGTGCACTGAACGGCGACTTCGACGTCGTGGTGCTGGACCGCATGTTGCCGGACCTCGACGGCCTCTCGATTCTGGCGACCTTGCGCAACGTCGGCAAGCGGACCCCGGTGCTGATTCTCAGCGCGCTGGCCGCGGTCGACGAGCGCGTGCGCGGACTGCGTGCGGGAGGCGACGACTACGTCACCAAGCCATTCGACGGGCTGGAGTTGACCGCGCGACTGAACGCACTGTTACGCAGGCATTCGTCGGTGACGGGGCCATCGCTGCTGCGTGTTGGCGAACTGACGCTCGACCCCGTCACGCACGATGTGCAGCGCGGCGGCGAGGCGCTCGAACTGCAGCCGCGTGAATTTGCGTTGCTCGAATTTCTGATGCGGCACGCGGGGCAGGTGGTCACGCGCGCCATGTTGTTCGAGTCGGTCTGGAATTACCATTTCAATGCGCAGACCAACGTGGTCGATATGCACATTTCCAATTTGCGCCGCAAGGTGAGTTGCAATGGGCGCCTTCCGCCCATGATCGTGACGGTCCGCAACGCGGGTTACATCATCCATGCCGACAGCTAGTTCGACCTCACGCGTGAATGCAGGCAGCGTAGGCTGGCTGCTGGCGATCTTCGTCAGTTCGGCGGTGGCGTTATTCGCGCTGCTTTACTGGCTGACCAGCGGCTATCTGCTGCACGAAGTCGACGAGCGTCTGCGCGGCGAGGTCGGCGAATTCCATTCGATCGGCCGCACCGAAGCGATCGCCAGCATCGCTGCACTGAGCCGTCGCGATATTGCCAGCAGCCGCCCGTACGGTGTTTTCGATGCGGACCGCACATGGCTGGCGGGCAATGTCCCGCGTCTGCCGAACGAGCCGGATCGTCGGCCGTTCAATTACACGCAGACTTTCAAGGGCGGCGGCCGGACTACCGAGGGCCATTATCGCGGCATCATCGTGCCCACTACCGGCGGCGTGCGCATCGTGGTCGGGCATTCCATCGACGAAATTATGGAGTTCGACCGCACGCTGGTGAAGACCCTGTGTGCAGGCATGCTGCTGACCATTCTGCTGGCGATCGCGTGCGGCTTTGCGCTCAATCGCATTTCGAATCGCCGCATTCGTGCGCTCGGCGAGGCCAGTCGCGAGATCATGGCGGGCAAGCTCGACCGGCGCCTGCCGACGCGCGGCACGAGCGACGATCTCGACCGGCTGGCGTCGATCGTCAACACGATGCTCGACGAGATCGAACGGTTGGTTCAGGAAGTGCGCGGCGTATGTGCGGGTATTGCACATGACTTGCGAACGCCGATGACCCAGTTACGAGCAGGCCTCGAACGCGCGGGCAGACGTGCGCGCACCACCGGGGACTACGCGTTGGCGCTCGATAACGCGATTGCGCAATCGGACGTGGTGCTCAACCGCTTCACGGCCTTACTGAGGATCGCGGAGATCGAGGCAGACGGCCTTCAGGCGAGCTTCGCGGCGGTGTCGCTCGATCAGGTATTGCGCGATGTCGTCGAACTGTACGAACCGCTTGCCCAGGAGCGTGGTTTGACGATGACACTGCACGCGTCGGCACAGGTCGCGGTGATCGGCGATGTCGACCTGCTGTTTGGCGCGGTCGAAAATCTGCTGGACAATGCGTTGAAGTTCACGCCGCGAGGCGGCGAGATCACGCTCTCCGTGCAGCAGGCCGACGAGTTCGCGCTGCTCCAGGTGAATGACACGGGCCCCGGTATCGAAGAGGGGGAACGAGAGGCGGTGTTGAGGCCGTTTTACCGCAGCGGTGCCAGCACGACGCAGACCACATCGGGGCACGGCCTTGGCTTGAGTCTCGTGGCAGCGGTCGTACGTGTTCACGGCGCGAGCATCACGATCGGCGATAACGCGCCGGGTTGCGCGATTTCATTATGCTTCAGGCTTCGTCCGGCTTTTGCAACATTACCTCAGTGCCTGGCGCTCTGTTCCTGAAACGGATCGGCACGTTGTGCAGGTTCGCTCCCGGGCGAGCGATGGCTCGGCCGTGTTATCGGCCGCGCACATGACAGACCACCAACTCGCTTCATGCTGTTGAAGGCCCCGTGACAGATTCGAGCCGAAGCGCCACTTTGCCGTACCTGGTGATGGAACGAGTAGGTGTCCAACCAGGTGGCGCAACGTGGCTCAACCTGAACTCCCGGCATCAGTTCGACGCCGCCACATCCTGCGACTCGCTGACGGCTGCCGTGCGCGTCGTCGCCCCGTCTGTGCCATGCTGGATGGCGTAGAGTTCGCGGTTGCGTGCAACGGTGGTCGCTGATGGCGGGTAGTCGTTACTGCGTGTCGGCACTAGACCTTCAGCCTGCGCCTGCTTCAATTGTTCGATCACCTGAGCATGCGTGAGCCCTGACGGGTTGGACTGGGCAAAAGCGGTTGCGCCGAATGGCAGGCTGAGCGCAGCGACGGCGAGAGCGGTAAGCAGTTTCATGATTTGACTCCAGAAGTAGGAAAGATAAGTGGCCTGAACCACGCTTCCTATTCTGGCCAGTTCACCTGTCCACGCCCTGACCCGTTGATTACGGTTTTGTCATCCGGCAGGGCGGCTTCGCGTCGAACCGCGACATCTCTTTTCGAATCCGCACAATCCGAATACATTCGAACAGGTGAGGCCATTGGGCATGCATTACCAAATGGCCTCGAAACGTGCGTCGTTTAAAACTTGTGCCGGATACCAATGCGTGCGAGCACCTGATTCGCGCTCGACGACGGCGCATCTGCGCCCGTGATGTAGGCGGTATTCAGCGGCGCGGCTACCTGCCCGCCACCCGACGCGTGCTGATACAAGCCCTGAACATACACGTCCGTTCGCACCGACAGGTTGTAGTCCGCCATCAACCCGAACTGTTGGTATTTAGGCTTCGAATCGCCTGCGCTACTGTTGAAGTGAGCGATCGTATAGTTATACATAGCTCCGACAAACGCCGCCTTGGTGAACTGATACTTCGCGTTGATTTCGAAGTTGTCGAATTTGAGGCTGCTGGCGGTGTTCGCGAAGCTGCCGACATAGACGGAGCCGGTCGCGTCGTTCAGGCTCGTGTGGCTATAAACGAACCCCAACAATGCCGATCCGATTGTGTAGTTGATCCCCGCGCCCCACACCTGCTGACGGCTGGCGAGAAAATTGGTGTCGTCGGTGGCGAGCGAGCCGCCCGTGGTGCCTCCTGGATTGTTGATCTGCATATAGGCCGCCGCCACTGTCAACGCGGAGCCAACATACTGCGCGCCCAGGCTGTAAGAACGATTGTTCGCGAATCCCCCAGCCTGATTGCTGAATCCGTACAGGCCGCCGAATGTCACACCGCCATAGGTGTTGCTTGTGTATTTGACGCTGTTGTTCAGGCGAAACGAGTTATCGGTGTTGTCGTTATCGTACGGATGCGACATCAGATAGCCGGCCCAGTTTCCATTCGCTGTGAGCGGTGCAAGATAGTCGACGACAGAGTCGTACTGACGACCCATCGTCAATGTACCGAACTGATCCGAACTGAGGCCGACGAACGCCTGACGTCCGAACATCCGTCCGCCCTGTCCGAGCTTGCCGGAGTTCACGTCGAAGCCGTTCTCCAGCTGGAACACTGCCCTGGTGCCTGCGCCAAGATCTTCCGAGCCTTTAAGTCCCCAGCGGCTACCTTGCGTAAAGCCACTTTCCATCTGCACATTCGAGTGACCGCCGGTATTGTTGGTGTAATTCAGACCTTCGTCGATCAAGCCATAGAGCGTGACACTTGTCTGCGCCATTGCTGCAACGGGAGCCAGAGAACAACCGATAACTGTATTCGCGGCTGCGGTAATCAGAAGCTTTTTCATCGATGCAAGTCCTTGTGGTTGGGCTCTCTGCGCCGGTATCCCGGTTGCGCCCAGCGCATGTCCGGCGTCAGATGCCCGCACTTTAGGACCTACAAAATCCTGCTCCGTAGCAATTCAGTATTGCTCGATGGGTGTTGTACGGCACCTACGTCCAGTTCATTCGGCTCCTTGCGTTGGTGTGCGCGATCGCGATATTGCGCCACCGCGAAGTCGACGAAATGGCGCAACGCGATTGGCATATGCGGCTGCCCGGAATACAGCAGCCAGACCGTGCGTTCGTCGTCGCAAAGGTTGGCGTCGCCGAGCAGAACCTGGAGGACGCCGCTTTCCAGTTCATGACGCACGAACGAACGCGACAGCCGCGCGATGCCGAGCCCCGCCTTGACCGCGCGCTTGACGACCTCGGGACTCTGCGCGTTCATGATGGGCTGCACCACGACGCGCCGCGTACCGTGTGTGTCGCGGAACTCCCAGTACCGGCCGGGAGAATCTGCTGCGATCAACACATCGTGAGAGGCCAGTTCTTCAGGCGTGTCTGGCGCGCCGTGTCTCGCCAGATAGTCCGCACTGGCTACGATCACATCGCGCGTGTGCATGAGCGGTCTGCACACCAGCGAAGAATCGCGCAGGCGACGTTCCGCGCTGAAACACACATCGAACTCGCCGACTGCGACATCGTTGAGATTCTCGAATACGTTGAGATCGAAACGCATCCCAGGCTCGCGGGCCCGATAGGTCGCCAGCAGATCGAGCAGATCGGTGCTCGCATACGAAGACGCGGCGGCAATACGAAGCGAGCCGCCTGGCTGCTGCACGGCGGATGCAATGCACTTGTCCATCGCGTCGAGTTGCTTGAGCAGTTCGGTGGCGTGTTCCCAATACTGCTGACCTGTGTCGGTCAGCGAGACGTGCCGCGTGGTGCGGTTGACCAGTCGAACACCGAGGTGATCTTCGAGCGAGGCGAGACTGCGCGTCACAACCGAATTCGAAATGCCCAATTGACGGGCTGCTTCGGCGAAGTTCAGGCACTCGGCTAATCTCGCGAAAATTCGGATCGACGCTAACTGGTTCATGAGGCGCTCCGATGCCAGACCCAATTTCTGCTGGGAGATAGTGGCTTGAAACGGCAAAAGTGCATAGTTGACCGAACTCCATCTGTGACGACACATTGCCTGCGCGGCCGGGACTATTTGCTACGTATGGTTAGGCGCGAGGAGATAGCACCCAGCATAGCGATTGGTTCGTTACCCAAAACCGTCCAGTGGATTACAGAATTGTTATTTGATCTATTGGAGGTCCTGTTAAGGCTCTCTTCATATTCGCTATATGTCGAAACTGAGGCATCGCTGATATAGAGGGCTTCGTCTAGCCAATAGCCGTTGCGAAAAGAATGCGAGCACATCGTGAGTTCGCGGGTCGCGGTATTGAAGAGGACTAACGGTATTGAAGAGGACTAACTAGAGGCAGTGGCTGCAGATTGATGGCAGCGGTGCGAACACAGCGCGGACCAAGGCCTTGGCCTGAGCCTCGAGGCGGCATTGTGCTCTTGAAACGAGGCGCCCCGCAGTGCATGTTTGTTACTGCGCTAGCCTGGCCCAATCCATACCTTCTAACCTAATGCGCGACCGCTCGCGTTGCCGCTGATAAACCTCCAGGCGGCGGCTTTTGTAGAGGAATCGTAGAGCACATACCGGAGTCACATTGCTCTTTGCAACCCGCCCGCGGCTGTTATATCTGTTACCTGGAGATGGCCGGCCCGCTATGGGCGAACAACGCGTCTCGCGACTTGATGTGTCTGGCGATAGCGTTGCGAATTCCCATTGATTGCAACACGAAAGTCTGTTCCGATTCGCCACGATGATAGGCGTAGACGATGCCGAGTGCGCCGATCGTATTCTTTTGATTGTCCATCAGCGGCACGAGCACGCCAATGCGAACGCCGTCCTTCTGAACTTCCACAAGCGATTTTCCGGTTCGAATGACACCGAGATCGTCGTCTCCAGATGCCTTTCCGCGCTCGCTGGCCGAGTACGAAGCAATCGCCAGGTTCTCCGTCTGTCCGGGTGGAGTGACGTGGAGGATTACGTCCGTGATGCCGGGATGACTGGCGACAATCTGATCCACAACGCGTTGTGCGTAAATCACCGAATCGACGTCAGGAGACGTGGTTTTTAATAACCCGGCGTTCGCATAAGTGGCGAAAAGCAGTGACGCGCCGATAAGCGAAGTTTCGAAGATAGTCTTCATTCTGTGATTTCGACCTGTTTGTCAAATATTACGAATTGGGGGAAACAGGTCGATGGCGGATAAAGTCGATCGATCAATAACAATATCAGTTGAAGCTTAAGAAAATCTGAGCGGCTTATCGATTTATACAGTCATTGTTGCTCCACTGATTCGCGCGCCGATAAGGCCGTGGGCAGGCGTCGTTCCGATTTTATCTCTTAAGGGTTTCATAATCTGTTTCGTGTTATCGGGACCGTAGAAGATTTAATCGTTATTGTTTTTAGAATGAAATAAGCATCTGATTTGATTTCACGCATTTGTAATGTCTTGTAATTAAGGTTCGCCAGATCAGTTTTCAAATTACAAGATCAGTAGTTTTTTTAAAAACAGTTCCGAAAAATTTTCCGATTAATTTCGATCGGTGGCTTTCTATTAACTGTAAAAAAGGAGTAGTGATGCGAAAGATCAAACTTATCCTGTCGGCTGGTGCGGTTGCGGCGTTGCTGAGCGCATGCGGCGGTGGAAACAGTGTCAATTCGTCCGCTATTCCCTTGCCGGCAGGCGTCGCGGCCGTCCAGTCTGGATACACCATTTCTGTTTTTGCGCGCGGCCCTTCCGCATCGACGCTGCCTGACGACATCGTTGTCGCCGCAGACGGAAAGAGTGTCTTCGTCGCCTATCAGGACGACCAGGATCCGGGCGGCAAGCCGGTTGCGTCCGGTAAAACCACCGGCGAGGTCATTCAGTACGATCTCAGCGGGAATGTCCTGAAAAGCTTTTCGGTGCCCGGTCATTGCGATGGGCTGTTGAGCGTGGACGCAGACACGTTGTGGGCGTCGTCGAACGAAGACGGCAACCCGATTGTTTCCGTGATCAGGATTTCGACAGGCAACGTTTCCGCTTACACGTACAACAAGGCTTTGATGCCTCAGTCCGGCGGCGTGGCAGGAACTGGCGGTCTCGACGATATGGTGATCGTCAACGGCGAGGTGTACGCAACGCTATCCGGCGAGTTCAAGACGGCTGCGAGCAAACTGACGCCGCCGGGCGCGAACTCCAATCCGTTTCCGGTTCTTGCGAAACTCAGCATCGATCCGGACGGTAAGCATTTCGATCTGGCCGGGGATTCGGCCACAACGACGGCACCGGCCTATACCCTGATGGGTAACGGAGCTGCCACCGACAGGATTACCGGCTTGCCGCGCACCTTGAACGTACTGGATCCGGACTCGCTTTCGCTCGATCCGTCCGGCAACGTTCTGCTCGACGATCAGAATGGTCACAACGTGGTGATCGTCAGCAATCTCGGCACGACATCGCAGAAGGCGGCTGTTCTGGATCGCACGCTGAACGGCACGCCCGTTAAAGTCGACGACACGCGGTTTGCGCCGTCGGGCGGCAAGTCGTTCATGCTCTTCACCGACAATACAGCGTCGAGCCTGATCTACCGCGTCGACTACACGAACAGTTCGTTTCCTGTGAATCAGGCTTACAGCACGTCCAGCAGTTCGACCGACTCGATCCTCGCGCTGAATTACTCGACCGGTGTTTACACGACGGTGATCAAGGGTCTGTCTGGCGCACATGGCATGCGCTTTATCAGCAACTAATTCGTCGGGCCGATGATTCAATACGCGGATCAGGCGACGCGCTATTGCGCCGCCTATCCCTTCGCTGCATTGAACAGGGGAATTCGCAGCCATCGCGCCGGGACGTGTCATGTCGTTGCAGTTCAAGCATCGTTCGGCCTGTACAGCGTCACTTCGCAGCCCGGCGTTGCATCCCTGAAGCGAATCGACATGCCATGCATGCCCGCGACGGCCTGAACGAGGCTCAAGCCGAGGCCGCTGCCCGGCGTGTGACGGCTAGCCTCACCGCGATAGAAGCGCCGCATGACGGCCTGCTGTTCGGTGGGCGCAATGCCTGGACCATTGTCCTCGACCGTCATTCCGGCGCCGGTTTGGTCGCGGAATAGCGTGAGCCGGACGTGACCTCCCTCGGGCGCGAACTTGATCGCGTTTTCAACAAGGTTCGCGAGCGCCTCAAACAGGAGGTTGGGTTCGCCAGGCATCTCCATCGGGCCGGACTCCGCGTTATGCAGTTCGAACGTGATCTGCTTTTCGTCGGCGGTAGGTTCGTAGAATTCGAACACGTCATCGGCTAGTGCTTTCAGGTCGACCGTGGTGAAGCCAGCACGGCGCACGCCACTCTCGATTTCGGAGATTCGCAGTAGCGCGTTGAACGTGCGCAGCAACCCGCTCATTTCGACGATGGTTTCGTCGATCGTCGCGCGATATTCCGCTTCGGTTCGGGGACGCCGTTGCGCGCGTTCGAGTCCGGCCAGAACACGCGTAAGCGGCGTGCGCAGGTCGTGAGCGATTGCGTCACACACGCCTTTGACCTCGTGCATCAGCCGCTCGATTTCATCGAGCATGCCGTTCACCACGACGACCAGTCGATCCATGTCGTCACGTTTCGAATGCACGGGCAAGCGCTGGCTCAAATTACCCGCCACGATTTTTTCGATCGACGCCGTGACCGCATCGAGCCGCCGCATCGCCGAGATGCCGATCAGGCTCGCGCCGATCAAACCGATCGTGAGCGTGATCATGGCAGCGGACAGCAGCGCGTGAAGCAACTCTTCGTCGAAGTGATCGAGTTCGCGCGTGTTCTGGCATTGCAGTGCGACTCGACCATCGGGCAGGCGCGCCGCGATGCAGCGGGCGGGCGGATTGCGCGGCAGATCGTGCAGACGCATTGAAAACGGTTGATCGAACGAAGGGATCGCGGGCAGCGTGCCAGGAAAGCCGCCCGCAAGAAGCTGGCCGTGCGTATCGAACAGGCCGAACGGCCGTTGATGAGTCGGATCGAACTGATTCTGATGCTCGAATCGGGCCGCCAGTTCCTGAGGCGGCTCACGTTTGAGTTGCGAGTGCTCGCGAAGCAGCCAGTCGTCGATACGTTCCTGCTCGAAGCCGGTTATCTCGCGGTACAGGTAGCCGAACAGCAGAATCGCAACCACGCCGAACAGCACCAGAAACAGCGTGGCGAGACGAAAGCCGGTAGTGCGATGCAGTTCAGTCAGGCGCATGCAGCAGGTACCCCGAACCACGTACTGTGTCGATCATCGGCGCGGTGCCGTCCGGGTCGAGCTTCTTGCGCAGACGGCTGATGTGCACATCGATCACATTGGTGCGTTCGTCGAGCCGGTAATCCCATACGGCCTCGAACAGCATCGTGCGGCTTACCACCTGACCTTCGTGTTGCATCAGATATTCGAGCAGCCGATATTCGCGCGGTAGCAGGGCCACGGGCCGGCCGGCGCACGTCACTTCGCGTTTGAGCGGATCGAGCCGAAGCGGCCCGACTTGATATTCGTGCACGCTGGGCACGGCTTCGCGCCGGCGCATCAACGCGTCGAGCCGCGCGGTCAGTTCGATGAACTCGAACGGTTTGGTGAGGTAGTCGTCGCCGCCCGCACGCAGGCCCCGCACACGCTCATCGACCGCGGAAAGCGCGCTCAGGATCAACACGGGCGTGAGGACGCCCGCGCTGCGCAAGGCGGCGAGCATGCCGAGGCCTTCGAGTCCGCCCGGCAACATGCGATCCAGCACGATCGCGTCATAGCTGGTGGCGACCGCGAGCATCAGGCCTTCACGGCCCGTGGATGCAACCTGCACCTGGCAGCCGTGATCGTTGAGCGCTTCGACGATTTCCGCGAGTGTTTGCTCGTCGTCCTCGACCACCAATACGTTGGACATGCGTTGTTCCACCCAGTGAGCGCGAGAGGTGTGGTGCATCTCCGCACGTTTTACACTATGCCGTCACGGCATCTTCCCGAAGTATGACGCGGCACGTCACACAGGCGTTTCGCGTGAACGTGAAAAAATTTTAATGTAACCCGGATAGCGTATGCGAGTTCTGCTGATCGAAGACGACGCGCGGGCCAGTCACTTCCTGTCTCGCGGCTTGAGCGAGAGCGGTCTGATCGTCGACGCGGTGGCGGACGGGGCGACCGGGCTCGCGTACGCGCGCGAGGGCATCTACGACGTGATTGTCGCCGACTGGCTGCTGCCCGCGCTCGACGGCCTCGCTGTCGTGCGGCAATTGCGCGCCGACGGCCACACCACACCGGTGCTGATGATGTCGGCGCTCGGCGGCCTCAACGAGCGCGTCGAGGCGATTCGCGCCGGTTGCGACGACTACCTCGTCAAGCCCTATGCGTTCGCCGAGATGCTGGCGCGGATCGAGGCGCTCGCGCGCCGCGCGGATCGTAGCCGGATGAGCGAGCGTCTCGAATGCGCCGATCTTGTGCTGGACACCCGGGCGCGCAGCGCAAGCAGGGGAGGACGCGATCTGCGGCTTCAGCATCGCGAGTTTCTGCTGCTCGAATGTCTCGCGCGCCGCGAGGGGCAGGTGGTCACGCGCAGCATGCTGCTGGAAGCCGCGTGGAATTACGACTTCGAACCGCGCGGCAATATCATCGACATGCATATTCACCGGCTTCGCACGAAGGTGGATCGTGATTTTCCGGTCGCGCTGATTCATACAGTGGTAGGTGCCGGATATGTACTGAACCCTTCGCCCGAGACGAGCTGCTAGCGGTTTTTCAGACGAAAGTGCGCGCCTCTCGCGCTGCATGAATTTTTTTTAATTATTGGGCGAAAGCGCCGACAGGAGCCGCTGACTAAGCTGGCCAGCATTCCATCGTTGCTGGAGCTTTCCCCCATGTCTGGGCTGTTCCGTTCCAGTCTGCGCGCACGCGTCGCCCGTCCTGCACGGCGATCCCAGCTTCGACGCGGGTTGATGTGGGCGAGTGTGGCCGCCTTATTCGCGGGCTGCTCGCTCGTACCGGCTTATCAGCGGCCGGACACGCCGCTGGCGCCGACCTTCGACGGCGCGGCGAACATGTCGCTCGCGACGACCGTTCCGGTAAAAAGCGGCTGGTGGCGCGAGTTTCACGATCCCGCGCTCGACGCGCTGATCGAACGCAGTCTCAGCCACAGCTATACGCTCGCCTCGGCCGTCGCAACGGTCGAGCAGGCGCGCGGTAACGCAGAGAAAGCGGGCGCGCCGCAATATCCGTCGCTGTCGCTGGGCGCGACGTTCGATCGCAGCCACCAGGGACGCGGCTCGACCACCAAATCTCAAAGTCTCTTCGCGGAAGCCAGCTATGAGGTCGACTTCTGGGGCTTCAACGCCGCGAACGCCAATGCTGCCGATCGGCTTGCCCGCGCGTCGGCGTTCGATCGCGACACGGTGGCGTTGACACTGACCGCCTCTGTCGCGGATACGTATTTCCAGGTGCAGAGCCTGCATCGCCGACTCGACATCGCCCGCTCCATTGCCGACGACGCGCAGCATATTCTCGATTTATTGCTTGCGCAGCAGCAGGCCGGCGTGGCGACCGGTTTGCAGGTTCAGCAACAGCGCAACGCGCTGGCGACGTTCCGCGCCGCGGTGCCCGCATTGCAACAGCAACTCGACGTCAATCTTCACGCTCTGGCTGTGCTGGCCGGCACCGCGCCCGAACATTTCTCGATCGATAACGTCGCGTTCGACCAGATCGCCATTCCCGAGCCGCGGCCGGATCTGCCGGCTAGCTTGCTGGAAACGCGGCCCGACATCCGCTCGAGAGAAGCGCAATTGCAGTCGGCCAACGAGAGCGTCGGCGCAGCGCGAGCCGCGTTCATGCCGAATATCGTCCTCACCGCAGACGGTGGGCTCAGCAGCAAGTCGCTCTCGCATTTTCTGTCGAGCCCGTTCGCCAGTCTGGCGACCTCGCTCGCCGCGCCGTTGTTCGACGGCGGCGCGCTACGCGGTCAGTTGCACGCGAGTCGCGCGGCGGAAGTGAAAAGCGTGGCCGACTACCGGCAAGCGGTCATCGCTGCGTTGCAGGACGTGGAAGATTCCCTGACCGCGCAGCAGCAACAGCAACTCGCGGAAATCGCCGACCAGCAGGCTGCCGACGCCGCCCGTCAGGCTGCGATGCTGGCCGACGCGCAATACCGGCTGGGCACCGTCGACTTTCTCACCGTGCTCGACGCGCAACGCACGCTCTATCAATCCGAAGACACGCTGGTGCAAGCCCGGCTTGCACGTTTGCAAGCGTCGGTGAGTCTTTTTCGCGCGTTTGGCGGCGGTTTCGGCGTCACCGGCGATGACATCCGTACCGACGCCGCCGGCACTGCCGCATCCTCTACTACTTCCCCACGCTCATGACCTCAGCCGATTTTTCGCAGCACGGTACGCCGCACCGGCGACGCCGTGCGCCGCTCGTTGTGGCGCTCGCCCTCATCGTCGCGCTGCTCGTCGCGTGGTTCTGGCCGAAGCATCAGGCCGCCAAACCTGCCGCGCCGGTGCCGGTCAATGCCGGGCATCCCGTGAGCCAGAGTTTCCCGATCCGGGTCGCGGCAGTCGGCACGGTGCAGGCGCTCAATACGGTGGACGTGAAAGTTCGCGTCGACGGCCAGTTGCAGCGGATCGCTTTCACCGAAGGCCAGGACGTCAAGGCCGGCCAGTTGCTCGCGCAACTGGACCAGGGGCCATTGACCGCGCAGTTGCGTCAGGCGCAAGCCGCACAGCGCAAGGACCAGGCGTCGCTCGATAACGCGCGCCTCGATCTTGCGCGCTACTCGAAGCTGGTCGGCATCGGCGCGGCGACGACACAGGCCGTCGATACCGCCAGGGCGCAGGTCGATTCGCTCGCCGCCACCGTGGCGGCCGACGCCGCGCTGGTCCAGAGCGACCAGTTGCAGTTGAGTTTCACCACGTTGCTGGCGCCGTTCGCCGGGCGCGTCGGCATGCGCGAGGCCGATGTCGGCGCCATCGTGCATCCCGCCGACACGACCGGAATCGTCACGCTGACGCAAATGGAACCGATCACTGTGCTGTTTTCCGTGCCGCAGGACGTGTTGCCCGAATTGCTCGCGAACCAGGCGAAAGCGCCGCTTGCCGTGAGCGTGACGGCGCGTTCCGGCGATACCGCTCTGGCCGACGGCTCGCTGGTGTTTATCGACAGCAGCGTGGATGCAACCACCGGGCAGATCAGGATGAAAGCGTCGTTCGCGAACAAGGACCGCAAGCTGTGGCCCGGAGAGCTGGTGAATGCGCGCGTGCTGGTGAGGGTGGACGGTCAGCGCGTTGCCGTGCCGAGCCGAGCCGTGGTGAACACGCAAACCGGCACGCAACTGTATGTGATCGACGCGAACGGCACCGCCCGCATGCGCGCCGTGCAGACCGGCGTAACGGTAGATGGCATGACCGAGATTCGCCAGGGCGTGACGCTCACGGACCTCGTGGTATTCGACGGGCAAAGCCGCCTGAACCCGGGTGTACATGTCGCCGCGACGACGGTGCCCGCCGTTGCCGCAGCGCCGCCCAACGCCAACGCAACCGGCAGTCAGACTAATCAGGACGGTCCGGCATGAGTCTCATGGAGTTGTTCATCAAGCGGCGCATCGCCACCAGTTTTCTGGCGATTGCGGTTCTGCTGATCGGCGTGGTCGCTTATTTTCTATTGCCGGTTGCGCCACTGCCGCAAGTGGATTTTCCGACCATCCAGGTGCAGGCCAAATTGCCGGGTGCGAGTGCGGAAACGATGGCGACGTCGGTGGCGACGCCGCTCGAGCGGCAGCTTTCGCTGATCGCGGGCGTGACGCAGATGACCTCGTCGAGTTCGCTGGGCGTAACCAATATCGCGATCCAGTTCGATCTGACACGCGACATCAACGGCGCAGCGCAGGATGTGCAGACCGCAATCAACGCGGCGGGCGGCACACTGCCGAAGAACCTGCCCAATCCGCCGACGTATCAGAAGGTCAACCCCGCAGACTTCACGCTGCTTTCGCTCGGGCTGACTTCGCCGTCGCTCACGCTGACCCAGCTCGACAGCTATGCCGAAGACTATCTCGCGCAGCAGATTTCACAGATGCCGGGCGTCGGTCTCGTCGATTTTCACGGCCAACAGCGGCCGGCAGTGCGGATTCAACTCGATCCCGACAAGCTCACCGCGCGCGGCCTGACGTTGGAAGACGTGCGTTCGATCGTCGGCGTACAAACCGTGAACGCGCCGAAGGGCAGTCTCAACGGCCCGGACCGTTCGGTGATTTTCAACGCGACCGACCAGATGACCACGGCCGCCCAGTATCGCGATCTGGTGGTCGCGTACAAGAACGGCGCGCCGATTCGCGTGTCCGATCTCGGCACCGTCCTGAACGCCGCCGAAGACAATCAGCAGGCTGCGTGGCTGCAGCACGAACGGGCGATCATTCTCGACATCCACAAACAGCCCGGCTACAACGTTGTGCAGACCATCGCCAACATCAAGGCGAAGCTTCCGGCGCTCGAAGCGCAGCTGCCCGCCGCCGCGCACTTGCGCGTGGTGGGCGACCGAACGCAGACCATCGACGCATCCGTGCACGACGTCCAGTTCACGCTGATGCTGACCATCGCGCTCGTTGTGATGGTGATCTTCTGTTTCCTGCGCAACCTGTGGGCGACGCTGATTCCGAGCATGACCATTCCGCTGTCGCTGGTCGCGACTTTCGGCGTGATGTATCTGCTCGGATATAGCCTCGACAATCTGTCGCTGATGGGCCTCACCATTGCAGTCGGCTTCGTGGTGGACGACGCGATCGTCGTCATCGAAAACGTGATGCGGCATATCGAGGAGGGCGTGCCGCGCATGAAGGCCGCGCTGCTGGGGGCGATGGAAGTGCGCTTCACTATCGTCTCGATGACCATCTCGCTGATCGCCGTGTTCATTCCGATTCTGATGATGGGCGGTATCGTGGGTCGGCTGTTCCGCGAATTCGCAATGACGGTCAGTGCGGCCATCGTGATGTCGGCGCTCGTCTCGTTGACGCTCACGCCGATGTTGTGCGGCTGGTTGATCCGCTTGCCGGAACCCGGCGCGCGCGGTCCGATGCGCCGCTTCGAGGGCTGGCTCGAACGCGGTTTCGTCGCGGTTGAACGGCGTTATGAGCAAGGACTCGATTGGGTGCTGGACCGCCCGAAGCTGATGCTCGGCGTCACCATCGCAACCGTCATGGCGACCGGCGCTTTGTTCGTGCTGATTCCAAAGGGCTTCTTTCCGCAGGAAGACTCTGGTTTGATCATAGGTATTGCGCAGGCCGCGCCGGATATCTCGCCGCGCGCGATGTCGCAGAAGATGCAGCAGATCGGTCACATCGTCGAAGCCGATCCTGCGGTCGACAACGTGTTCTACTGGATTGGCCCGAATCCGACTGTGAGTCAAGGGCACGTGATGATCAACCTGAAGGTGTTCAACCAGCGCACGGTCAATGCGGCACAGGTGCTCAACCGTTTGAAGCCGCAGTTGGCGAAGGTGATGGGCGTGTCGGTATCGATGCAGGTTCGCCAGGATATTCAGGTAGGCGGCCGGATCAGCGCCGCGCAATACCAGTACACGTTGCAAGACCCGGATATCAACGAGCTCAGTCATTGGGCCGGTGTGTTGACGGACAGATTGTCCAGGCTGCCGCAACTCGCGGATGTTACGTCCGATCAGCAGGCTGCTGCGACCAGCGCCACGCTCGTGATCGATCGTAGTACGGCCTCGCGCTTCGGCATCACCGCGCAGGCGATCGACGATACGCTGTATGACGCCTTTGGTCAGCGGCAGATCGCGACGCTGTTCACGCAGTTGAATCAATATCACGTGGTCGAAGAAGTCGATCCGTCGTTTCAGTTGACGACCGATGCGCTCGCGCACCTTTACGTACGTTCACCTTTGACGAATGAACTGGTGCCGCTCAGCACGCTCGCCAAAGTGGAGAACAACGTGTCGCCGATTTCGGTGAATCATCAGGGGCTATTTCCGGCCGTCACCATTTCATTCAATCTCGCGCCGGGTCAGTCTCTCGGCAATGCGGTCACGGCGATTCACCAGGCCGAACTGGCGGCTGGCAAGCCCGATAGTCTGACTGGTTCGTTTCAGGGTACGGCACAGGCTTTTCAGGCGTCGCTCGCGAGCGAGCCTTATCTTATTGCGGCCGCACTGGTCGTTGTGTACCTGATTCTCGGCATTCTGTACGAGAGTGCGATTCATCCGCTTACGATCATTTCCACATTGCCGTCGGCAGGAGTTGGGGCGCTTCTCGCGTTGATGCTGTGCGGGCAGGATCTATCGATCATGGGGATGATCGGCATAATTTTGCTGATTGGCATTGTGAAGAAGAACGCGATCATGATGATCGACTTCGCACTCGTCGCCGAGCGCGAGCATGGCCTATCGCCTCGCGAGGCGATTCGTCAGGCGTGCGTGCTACGTTTCAGGCCGATCATGATGACCACGCTGGCCGCGCTGTTCGGTGCACTGCCGCTCGCACTGGGACACGGCGCGGGTGCGGAGTTGCGCGTGCCGTTGGGTATCGCGATCGTGGGCGGGCTGATCCTCTCGCAGTTGTTGACGCTATTTACCACCCCAGTCGTGCATCTATGGTTTGATCGGCTTGCGCATTGGTTCGCAAGATCTCGCGCGAAGGACACATTCGCGGAACGTGAGTCTGCTGTCTGATGGGATCGGCTAACTAACTGGTTGTCTTTGCGGCATTGACGATTGCAGCGGCCGTAGTGATGGTATTCCTGGTGCTATCTCAGGGCGTACCCGAGACCGATCGCCAAATGAATGAGATACCTTGTCTCCGGCGAGCTGCAATCGATGCGATGGAGTAATCTGAAGAAATCCTTAAGGAGGACGATTGAGAATTCATCTCGTTGTGATCGTCAATCCGAAGTGGTATTGAATAAAAAAACTCAATGGTTTGTGTCGCTTTAAATGATTCTTAAGACACACTTATGCCGCGTATAAATTTAAAAAAATATAAACTTCAAGATCAGTGAGTCGATGCCGATAGAAGCAATGCAGTCCAACGTTCTTCCATCGGAGATCACAATGTCTATTCAAACAATCAGTCAAACTCTCTCTCAAACTCCGGCTTCGTCTAGCGAGACAAAAGCATCCGCTACGTCGGTAACAACATCCCCAACCGCAACAAATAGTTCATCCACTTCGTCCGGCTCGTCCGGCACATCGGCCTCCTATACAGTCAGCATCAGTAGTGCGGCACGTGCAATGATGGCCGAAGCTTCCGAAACATCAGTCCAAACCGCCCAGGAAGCGGGTAAAGGTGATCATCAGGCGCAACGCTTACTCGCGAAGGAGGCGGCGGCGAAAGCAGGTTAGGGAAATGACCGCTCGCTAGTCGATTAATGCAGGCCGCCGCGAAAGGAGGCTGGCGGTCTGCTCACTGATATACCCAGAATGCGCGTACATGTTCGAGCAGGAGTTATTCAGGCAGCGCACGAGACTGACTGACCCAGACAGGACACTTCAAACCAAAGTCACCAAATCGGCGACCGAGAGCAAACGCATTGCTGCGGATAAGATCGACGCGACGATTCGCCGACTGGACGATTTGAAGCGTACCGACTTGAAAGATCGCGACTGACGAATTTTCGGGTGATTGCGCGCCAATCATGGTCATGGAACATGGCCAGCGCGTGATAAAGCCAATGCGCTATCAATTCCGTTTTGCCGGCAGGCCAGCGTCCTACGACGTGAAATACGCTGGCACTTATAACGCGCGTCGTGACAACCTTGCGATTCTCGATGACCGCGACCGTCCATACGAGTAGGCATAGGCTCTTTGGGTCACGTCATAGGGGTCGGAGTGGATAGGGCAAAACCGATCCCGGCGATCAGCGGTCAGTCGGCGATCCGGGTGAGTTCGTCGACAATCTTCGAAGCCTCGCCTCGTTGCGCGATGTCGCGAACGTGCTTCCACCATCGGCCAACCCTTTCCCCGGAAGTTGCCATGCCACTACCGCTCGTCAATCGGCCAAACCGCCGGGCGAGAATCGGCTTTATTAAGACCAGCCACCCGTCACCATGACATCCTCCGACGTGATCATGCGGCTGTCGTCGGCCGCGAGGAAGAGCGCCATGCGCGCGAGATCGCCGGGCTCCATTTCCTCGTCGATGCACTGGCCGCGTCGTATCTCGTCGCGGCCTTCGTCGGTAAGCCACAGGTTGCGCTGCTTGTCAGTCAACACCCAGCCCGGCACGAGCGTGTTCACGCGGATCCCATACGCGCCGAGGTCCTTGGCGAACCCGCGCGTCAAGCCCTGTACTGCCGCCTTGCTCATTGCGTACACCGGGAACTGGCTGCTCTTGAGCATCCAGCAATGCGAGCCGAGATTAATGATCGAGCCCGCGCGTGCGGCCTTCATATCCTCGACCACGGCCTGCGCTGCGAACAACTGATGCCGCACGTTAACTGCAACGCCTGCATCGAACGACTCGGGCGTCACGTCGGCGAGCGCGTGGCGGCGATCGTTCGCCGCGTTGTTCACGAGCACCTCGATCGGTCCGAATGCTGCCCGCACTTCGGCGATGGCCGCGTGCAACGCGGGAATGTCGGTGACATCGCAGGCGACGAAGAGCGGTTGATGGCGCGCGTTATCGAGCGATTTGGCAAGCGCTGTTCCCGCGTTCGTGTCGATGTCGAGAAAGCCCACACGTGAACCTTGCGCAACGAAGTGCTCGACGAACGAAGCGCCAATGCCACTCGCGCCGCCCGTAATGAGCACGACCCGGTCTACCAGACTGGGATAGCTCGCGTAACGTGCTTGTCCCGAAGATTTTTCGCTAGAAGTTGCCATACACATCCCGTATTGATTAATCGCTACGACTAAGAAACCGACTGTGCGCCATGGAAGCTTTCTTGTGAGCCAGGCAGATCCGGCTTCGTGGCGCCCTCCTGTCTGAAGCCCAAATGGTGCATTGTCCACGAGAAGGTGGCGATCCGCAAAGACGTGCTCGTCGTCGTGCGTTTCCAATACAACGCCGCCGAGCAAACGTCATAGAGGCAAGTGATCAAGCTGATGGACGACCCGTTGCGCCTCGGGGCCAACCGGCAGCCCGCGAAGGATGGATTTTCAACCCGAAGCGGCCTTTGCAGGCTCTCCTGCAATAAGAAAATGTCCGGCTATCCAGGAGACGCGCGTCGCGTCTTACGCTCTTGCACGGTGTCCAGTGAGTGATGCTCGGCGTTGTCATGAGGTAGTCTCCTGGCAAACAGTGTCGGCGTTTGAACGACCGCTTTGGGGAAAATGTGACGGTCCGCAGTTAGTCGCATGTGGAGCGTCGCGATGCTGCCAGATTGATCCGGCATCGTTTGATGCAATCTTCCGATTCCGACCATCTTCTGCCTTTCAACGAAACGGAGACTGAGACACTTGCGCGATCGTTTCTAACCGTAAGGCAGCCGATGGATTCGTCGGCGAATCATTCCCATCGTATGACTATAGAATCACGCTTTTGCCCACGGTGGAGAGCCTGAGATGGGATACCTGCTGGTGCTTTGCGTTGGTTTGCTTGCAGGAACGTTGAGTGGCGTAATCGGCACGGGATCGTCGATGCTGCTCATGCCTGTCCTGGTCATACTATATGGCCCACAACAGGCCGTTCCGATCATGGCCATTGCCGCAATCATGGGTAATCTCGGCAAGGTACTGTCCTGGTGGCGCGAGATCGACTGGCGCGCATGCTTTGCCTATTGCGTGACAGCTGTACCGGCAGCGGCTTTGGGCGTGCGCACGCTACTGGCTTTGCCGCCGCATGCTGTCGAGTTGGCGCTCGGCGTATTCTTTGTTGCCATGGTTCCGGCACGGCGCTGGCTTGCGCGTCATGCAATCCAGTTCTCGCTGCTGCAACTGGCGGTGATCGGTGCGGTAGTGGGTTTTCTCACCGGCATTGTTGTTTCAACCGGCCCGATTACCGTACCGGTGTTCATGGGATATGGTTTGGTGAAAGGCGCATTTCTTGCGACCGAAGCCATGGGCTCTCTCGCGGTCTACGGTGCCAAAGTCGCCGTCTTCAATCACTTTGGAGCACTGCCGCTGCCCGTCGTGTTCGATGGATTAATCACTGGTTCGGCGCTGATGGCCGGGACGTTCGTCGCACGTCGTATTGTTACCCGAATGAGCCCTGGGACTTTCAAGCTGGTCGTGGATGGATTAATGCTGTCGTCTGGGCTATCGCTGCTGTGGGCGGCAGCACGCTAGTTGAAATGCAAATGGCGGTTAAGTGAAAGCCGCCATCGACACGACGCACTGTCGACCGTTCTTTACGGGCCCGACTCATGCCTTTCGCTACATGCTGCGATCAGAGATCGAGGTTTTTGTTGGGCGGGGTTCGGCGGCGGATACAAAATACCGTTATCGAACCGCAACGTCCCCTCCCCACGCTCGACTACAACCAGTCCAACGTCTATTGTGTTATGCGCGACCATCTTTAAACTTCCATCCGGGACTGCTCGATGCGCCTCGAAGATATTCTCAAAAAATGGAGGGGCAACCCTTCCACAACGCGCCAGATGGCACTTCTTGAACGAGTCTCGGCTGCGCTCAAGGCTTCTCCCAGTTGCATCGGTGCGGTGGTCGTTGGCTCCTTTGCAAAAGGGAATGCTGATCGCGTGTCGGACGTCGACTTGGTTGTCTTTTGCTCGGATGGTGCTGAGAATTCGCTAATTCGTTCCATAGAGCAGCAGATCACCCAGGCGGATATATTCATCAAGTTTGAAGGCATGCATGATCCGAAAAGCCCGTTCCAAAAGCTAATCTTCGAAGACTTCACTTCAATCGAGTTTCACGTCATCTCACCCGACACTGAACTCATCATAGAGCAGCCATTTGTCCAAATAGTTAGCCGGGATCGTTGCCTTGAGTCGAGGGCATCATCCAGGCTAGCTTCGGCCGAGCACGACACGATGGCCTATCGTTATGGCGACCGATTCCTGGCATGGGAACTCTTCACGTGCTTGAAGTGGTTATGGCGCGGAGATTTCAAAGGCGCAAAGCGCTACCTGGTCAATTTGGGAAGAGCTATCGAAGCGTCGGAAGATACGGATGGATCGGCAGTTTCTTAACCTGTGCACGTACAACTTTCATCCCGGCGGTCGGGCGCACCATTTGTCAACGATTTTCGCGCCGTAGGCGACGGTCCGCTCCTGGCCGATCGGGTGAGTTCGCCAGCGGCCGCTTACTGGCACTCCAGTTCGCTGAACGTGAATTCGGCTGAATGACAGGTTTGGAGGAAGCTGTCTGACCGCGTTGGGTCCAGCCTGTGTGGAAACGGGTTTTTCACCGCTAAGCGAGCGATTGCCAATCAGGTCAATCTAGTTCGACGCAGACGCATTGCACCGATCAAG
>NZ_JBNDKS010000010.1:0-168631 GCF_050435665.1 Paraburkholderia sp. GAS333 | reverse complement strand
ACCTGCCTACTTCGCTGGAAGCCTTGCCACTGCTGGCTTTCCCGCTTCCCCGTGCTCCGGTATCCGAAGCACGAAAGAGCGAGATTCTAGCGAGCTGCGCAGGCAGTTGCAAGTGTTATTTTGACAAGCGTATTAACGGTTCTTAAAAACCGGTTTGCGCTTCTCGACGAAGGCAGCCATGCCCTCTTTCTGATCTTCGGTCGCGAAGAGCGAATGGAACAGGCGGCGCTCGAAATGCACGCCCTCGGCCAGCGTCGTTTCATATGCGCGATTGACCGACTCCTTCACCATCATCACCGCGGGCAAGGGGAATTCGGCGATGGTCGCGGCTGCCGCGATCGACTCGTCAATCAGAGAGGCCGCCGGAATAACTCGCGATACCAACCCGGCCCGCTCGGCTTCGGCTGCATCCATGAAACGGGCGGTCAGGCAAAGATCCATTGCCTTGGCCTTTGACACGGCACGCGGCAATCGCTGCGTACCGCCAGCACCAGGCATTACGCCGAGCTTGATTTCCGGCTGCCCGAACTTCGCGGTGTCTGCAGCGAAGATGATGTCGCACATCATTGCCAGCTCACAACCGCCGCCCAGAGCGAAGCCGGCCACCGCGGCAATGATCGGCTTACGGATGGAACGCACTGCCTCCCAGTTGCGGGTGATGTAGTCGCCCTTGTAGACATCCATATAGGAGTACGTCGCCATCATGCCGATGTCGGCCCCGGCGGCAAACGCCTTTTCGCTGCCGGTCACGACGATCGCACCGATCGCGTCGTCCGCGTCGAACTCGCGCAGCGCGGCGCCCAACTCGTCCATCAGCGCGTCGTTCAGCGCGTTCAGCGCTTTCGGACGATTCAATGTGACCAATCCAACCCGCCCTCGCGTCTCAACCAGAATGTTCTCGTACGCCATGCCGCCTCCTTCCTAATGGTTAATCACACGCGAAAACGCTTCGCGTGGCTCGATTAATGATGCTACCATTCACCAACCAACCGGTCGGTCAATTATTAGACAGGCTTTTCCCCAACGTACAGCCAAGCCCCTCTGCTATGACACATCAGCTATTCACCAAGCACGAAGACACGCTGCAAAAGGCACTCACCGCGGTCGAAACGCGAGGTTACTGGAGCCCGTTCGCTGAGATGCCCAGTCCAAAAGTGTACGGGGAAACAGCTAACGCGGACGGTGAAGCCGCATTCAAAGCGCTTCTCAACACGACATTCGATCTGGATCAACCATCGACCGGGGAAACGATCGGCGCCGAAGTCTCGCCGTTCGGCTTCCCGCTCGGCATTCGCTACCCGAAAGCCGACCCCGACGCGCTAATCGCAGCCGCCGCTGCCGCCCAGCGCGACTGGCGCGCCGCCGGCCCGCAGGCGTGGATCGGCGTGAGTCTCGAGATTCTCACGCGAGTAAATCGAGCCAGCTTTGAAATTGGCTACAGCGTCATGCATACGACCGGCCAGGCATTCATGATGGCCTTTCAAGCCGGCGGCCCGCATGCTCAGGACCGGGCGCTTGAAGCAGTCGTCTATGCATGGGACCAGTTGCGACGAATCCCGGCCGACGCTCACTGGGAAAAGCCCCAAGGCAAAAACCCGCCGCTCGCCATGCGCAAGCGCTACACGGTGGTGCCGCGAGGAACCGGTCTTGTACTCGGCTGCTGCACGTTCCCGACATGGAATGGCTACCCCGGCCTCTTCGCCGACCTGGCCACCGGCAACACAGTCATCGTTAAACCGCACCCGGGCGCGATTCTTCCGCTCGCGTTGACGGTGCGAATTGCACGCGACGTATTGCGCGAAGCCGGCTTCGATCCGAACGTCGTCACGCTGCTCGCCACCGAACCGAACGACGGCGCACTCGTTCAGGACCTGGCTTTGCGGCCGGAAATCAAACTCATCGACTTCACGGGCAGCACGCAGAACGGCACCTGGCTCGAGCGCCACGCGCACCAGGCACAGGTTTATACCGAGAAAGCCGGCGTCAACCAGATCGTGATCGACTCGGTCGACGACATCAAAGCTGCTGCCCGCAACATTGCCTTTTCGCTCGCGTTGTACTCGGGCCAGATGTGTACCGCTCCGCAAAATATTTACGTGCCGCGCGACGGCATCCGCACGACTGACGGCACGCTCGGTTTCGACGAAGTCGCTCAGGCCATTGCCGGCGCCGTGCAAAAACTCGTGGCCGACCCGGCCCGCGCGGTGGAACTGCTGGGCGCGATTCAGAACGAAGGCGTCACGCAGCGCATTGACGAAGCCGCGAAGCTCGGTCGCGTTCTCGTCGAAAGCCAGACGCTTGAGCACCCTGCCTTTGCCAATGCTCGTGTGCGCACGCCGCTCGTTCTGCAACTCGATGCCGCTAACGACCACGCACAGTTCACCCGCGAATGGTTCGGCCCGATCTCTTTCGTCATCGCGACAGATTCGACTGCGCAGTCACTCAACCTTGCGGGCGCAATCGCCGCCGAGCACGGTGCGCTGACGTTGTCGGTCTACAGCACCGATGAAGCTGTGCTCGAAGAAGCACACGAAGCGTCGATTCGCGGCGGCGTAGCGCTCTCCGTCAATCTGACTGGCGGGGTATTCGTCAACCAGTCCGCTGCATTCTCCGATTTCCACGGCACGGGCGCCAACCCGGCTGCCAATGCCGCGCTGGCCGATGCGGCCTTCGTCGCAAACCGTTTCCGCGTAGTGCAAAGCCGCATTCATGTTGAACCGAAAGCAGCCCCAGCGGTAGCTGGCTGAACGTCATAAGACAAAGCACGGCTTCGTCCTATGCCATTTGGCCGAATGGACCGGGCCGTGCACCCCAACTAACATGAGACATCGGATCGGCATTGCTCGCTGATCCGTTTTTAGCGGGAACTCCAATGAACGACGCCTTCATTTGCGATGCGATTCGCACTCCAATCGGCCGCTATGGCGGCGCCCTGAAGGACGTCCGCGCGGACGATCTCGGCGCCGTTCCAATCCGTGCGCTGATCGAGCGCAATCCCGGCGTGGACTGGCGAGCGCTCGACGACGTGATCTACGGCTGCGCCAATCAGGCCGGCGACGACAACCGCAACGTAGCGCGCATGTCCGCGTTGCTGGCAGGCCTGCCCACCGACGCACCGGGTGCAACCATCAACCGCCTGTGCGGCTCGGGCATGGACGCGGTCGGCACGGCCGCGCGTGCGATCAAGTCGGGCGAGGCGCGCCTCATGATTGCGGGTGGCGTCGAAAGCATGACGCGCGCACCGTTCGTCATGGGCAAGGCGGCCAGCGCGTTTTCGCGTCAGGCTGACATTTACGACACGACTATTGGCTGGCGCTTCATCAATCCGTTGATGAAACGTCAGTACGGTGTCGACTCGATGCCGGAAACAGCAGAAAACGTCGCAGTAGAGTTCGGTATCAGCCGCGCAGATCAAGATCTGTTCGCGCTCGCGAGTCAGCAGAAAGCGGCCCGCGCACAGCGCGACGGTACCTTGGCCCACGAAATTGTCGGCGTAGAAATCGCTCAGAAGAAAGGCGACCCGGTGCGAGTCACTCTCGACGAACACCTGCGGGAAACGTCGATCGAAAGCTTGGGGAAACTCAAGGGCGTGGTTCGTCCGGACGGCAGCGTAACGGCGGGCAATGCGTCCGGTGTGAACGACGGTGCCTGCGCGCTGCTGCTCGCGAATCAACAGGCGGCTGATCAATACGGCCTGCGTCGCCGTGCACGAGTTGTCGGCATGGCGACAGCGGGCGTCGAGCCGCGCATCATGGGAATTGGTCCCGCGCCAGCAACGCAAAAACTTCTGAAGCAACTCGGCATGACGCTCGAACAATTCGACGTGATCGAACTGAACGAGGCATTCGCATCGCAAGGGTTGGCCGTGCTGCGCACACTCGGTCTGCGCGATGACGATCCGCGAGTGAATCCGAATGGCGGCGCCATCGCGCTTGGCCATCCTCTTGGTGCATCGGGGGCGCGTCTGATTACGACCGCGTTGTACCAGTTGGAACGAATCAACGGCCGTTTCGCGCTTTGCACGATGTGTATCGGCGTGGGTCAGGGTATTGCGTTGGTCATAGAGCGGATCTGACAGCAACGCTGGCGCGCCTTTCGGCCAGATGAGACTTTGAGGAGACACCCAATGTCATATGAAGCGATTCGCCTGGACATCGATCCATCGAGCCATGTGGCGACTATCACACTGAACCGTCCGGATAAGCTCAACAGCTTTACGCGCGCGATGCATCAGGAACTGAGCGCAGCGCTCGATCAGGTCGAAGCGTCCAGTGTCCGAGCACTCGTGCTGACCGGTGCCGGTCGCGGATTTTGTGCAGGACAGGATCTCGCCGACCTCGATTTCACGCCGGGCGACATGACCGATCTTGGCGATCTGATCGACGAGCACTTCAATCCGCTGATTCGCCGGCTGCAAGCGCTGCCTCTTCCGGTCATTGCGGCGGTCAACGGTACGGCTGCGGGCGCCGGCGCCAATCTCGCGCTCGCTTGCGACCTCGTGCTCGCGGCTCGAAGCGCCAGTTTCATCCAGGCGTTCGTGAAAATCGGCCTCGTGCCGGACTCCGGTGGCACCTGGTTCCTGCCGCAGCGTGTTGGCATGGCGCGCGCGTTGGGACTCGCCATTACCGGCGACAAACTCAGCGCGGAAAAAGCCGAAAGCTGGGGCTTGATCTGGCAAGCGCTCGACGACGCGGAACTCGCGCCCACCGTAGCCAAGCTCGCGGCCCAACTCGCGCAGCAACCCACCCGCGCGATCGCCGCGATCAAGCAGGCAATGCGTGCCGGCGTCACGCAGACGCTCGACCATCAACTCGATTTCGAACGCGATTTGCAACGCCAACTCGGTGCGTCTCACGACTACGCCGAAGGTGTACAGGCGTTCGTGGAAAAACGCGCGCCGCGCTTCGAAGGTCGCTGATATGTCCACCCAAACTAACCACGCCACCCAGATGACGCCCGACGAACTCGCCCGCGCAACCGCCGCGGCAATGTATGAGAACGACGCTTGCAGCCGGGCGCTCGGCCTGGAAATCCTCGAAGTACGCGCCGGCTACGCGCGTTTGCGCATGGCCGTCCGCGACGACTTCCTGAACGGCCATCAGATTTGCCACGGCGGCCTAATTTTCACGCTCGCCGATTCGACGTTCGCGTTCGCCTGCAATACCTACAACATCAACACGGTTGCGGCAGGATGCTCGATCGAGTTCCTGAAGCCGGTACCGCGCGACGAAGTGCTGACAGCTGAAGCCATGGAACAGACGCTGAGTGGGCGCACCGGCATTTACGATATTCGCGTCACGAACCGCGCGGGGGAAACCGTCGCGATGTTTCGTGGCAAATCGGCACAGATCAAAGGCAACCTGATTCCCACCGGCGACTGACCGCCAGTAAAGCAGCGAGCGCAGCACACATATATATGCAGGCCTACGGCGATACAGCGACGAATGTCGCAACAACGCCGTGGTGAAAACGCAGTGGCGCCTCAACGGCATCACGCAAAAATTGCAGACAGTCCCCGGTTTTGCGTACAAGCGCACCGTATATCAGACACAAGCATTGAGCCAGCAAGGAGACATTCGATGACCACCGACCTTCCGCTCGACCCGATCGAGACCGCCAGCCGCGACGAACTTGTCGCGCTTCAACTTGAACGGCTCAAATGGTCGCTGACACACGCTTATGAAAATTCGCCGGTCTACCGACGCAAGTTCGACGAAGCCGGTGTTCATCCAAGCGAGGTGAAAACTCTTGCCGACCTCGCGCGCTTTCCGTTCACCACGAAGAAGGATTTGCGCGATAGCTACCCGTTCGGCATGTTCGCCGTCCCGCAGGAACAGGTTTCGCGGATTCACGCGTCGTCCGGCACGACGGGTAAGCCGACCGTCGTGGGCTACACCGCGCGCGATATCGACACGTGGGCAAATCTCGTTGCGCGCTCGATCCGCGCCGCCGGTGCGAAGCGCGGCGACAAGGTCCACGTGAGCTATGGCTATGGGCTTTTCACCGGCGGCCTCGGTGCGCACTACGGTGCCGAGCGCGCAGGGCTGACCGTGATTCCGTTCGGCGGTGGCCAGACCGAAAAGCAGGTGCAACTCATCCAGGATTTCAAGCCGGACATCATCATGGTCACGCCGAGCTACATGCTCTCGATTGCGGACGAACTCGAGCGGCAAGGCATTGATCCGGCCAGTTGCTCGCTGCGCCTCGGCATTTTCGGCGCGGAGCCGTGGACCAACGACATGCGTCAGGCAATCGAAAAGCGCATGGGCATCAATGCGGTCGACATTTATGGACTGTCCGAAGTGATGGGCCCCGGCGTGGCGTCTGAATGTGTGGAGACGAAAGACGGCCCGACCATCTGGGAAGACCACTTCTATCCCGAGATCATCGACCCGGACACAGGTGAAGTACTGCCGGACGGCGAACTTGGCGAACTGGTGTTCACGTCGCTGACCAAGGAGGCGCTGCCCATCGTCCGCTACCGCACGCGCGATCTCACGCGTCTGTTGCCCGGCAGCGCGCGCACCATGCGCCGGATGGAAAAGATCACCGGCCGTTCGGACGACATGATGATCGTGCGCGGCGTGAACGTGTTCCCGACGCAGATTGAAGAACTGCTGCTCAAGCAGCGCGCGCTCGCGCCTCACTATCAGATCGTGCTGACCAAGGAAGGCCCGCTCGACGTATTGACGCTGAACGTCGAACCATGTCCGGAAAGCGCACCGGATTCAGGCGCATTGAACACCGCAAAGCAGGCGCTTGCCTATGACATCAAGGCGCTGATCGGCGTGAGCGCGGTAGTGAACGTGTTGGGCGTGAACGGAATCGAGCGTTCGGTGGGTAAGGCGCGACGTGTGGTGGACAAGCGTAGATCGGGCCTTTAACTACGCGTAAAAAGTAAAACGGCGTCACGTGTGGATTTAAATCCACACGTGACGCCGTTTTTTCATTTCAGCTATTCCTCTGAGGTGCCACAGGCTGGCGGTCAAACCCGGCTTTGCCGCTAACTGTGCTTTGCAAATCTATAAATCCGCAAATCGCATGGCGGCCACTTCGACTTCGAAATTAACAGAAGTACGGAAAGCAGCCGCCTCACCAGGCCTTCACGAATTCGGCAGCAACAACCACATCCGGCCACCCTGCTTCATCTTCCCGGCAAGATCGCCCGCATCGTCGCCCAAGCCCCAGAAGTAATCGGCACGCACGCCACCCTTGATCGCCGAACCCGTGTCCTGCGCGAACACCAGGCGATTCATCGGCGAGTTCGTCAACGGACGCGTGGTCTGCAAAAACACCGGTGTACCAAGCGGAATCGAACTCGGATCGACCGCGATCGACCGTTCCGGCGTCAACGGCACGCCGAGTGCGCCGATCGGACCATCGGCGCCACCACTCGGCACACTCTCACCAGCCGGCATCTCGCGGAAAAACACGAATCGCGGATTCGTATCGAGCAGCATATCGACACGCGTCGGATTCGCGCGCGCCCATGCCTTGATGCCTTGCATGGTCGCCTGCGAAGGCGTCAGTTCGCCTCGATCAAGCAGCCAGCGTCCGATCGACTTGTACGGCTGATTGTTCGTGCCACCAAAACCGACGCGCATCACGCTGCCGTCTTCCATCACGACCCGGCCAGATCCCTGCACCTGCAGGAAAAACGCCTCAATCGGATCGTCGACCCAGACAAGTTCGTTGCCGGTGAGCACACCTGCACGCTCAAGCTGAGCACGCGCCGGCATCGCCGCGCCTGCGCGATAACCGGACGGCCAGCGATACAACGCCGTCTGATACACGCCATGCCGCGTGCGCGATCCGCGCAGCAACGGCTCGTAGTAGCCTGTGACGAGTCCGTCGAGCGTGCCGTCGGTATTGGCCAGTTGGAACGGGGTGAAATAGGCTTCGAAGAAAGCCCGCGCACTGGTGACGTCGAGGTCGTCGATTTGCGCGGCTGCAGCACACGCGCGGGACCAGTTAGGTTGACGCGCCAGCCTCACGCAGTTTTGCCGCAACGCAGCCGTCGCGCCGATCAGCGAGTCATCCTGCCAACCCGGCACCTGTTGCCAGGCAACGGCCGTGAGCCGCGTGGCGGCAATCTGGCCAGGAATGATCGCGGCGCCCGTGGGTGGCGAAACCGTCGACCGGACCGCGCCGCCGCCCCCGCAGGACGCCAGCATTACCGCTACCGAAAGCGCGCCGAGCCATGCTCCGGCCGTGCGGACAAAACGCATACAATGTTCGTTCTTGATGGAAACCGCCATGTCTGATCTGTTCGACGAATACCCGATGCTCATCTTCGCGCTGGAGTCGCTCATCGCGCTCTTCCTGCTCGTCTTCATCGTCGTATGGACGTCGTCCGGCAAAAAGAAAACGGCGCGCGCCAAAGCCAATGAACAGCAGAAGCAGCAAAAACCACAGTGACGCAAGGCGCTCTACTTCACGCTTAATAGTGAATCAACCGCTCGTTCAACCGTTTTAAAGACCGCGGACCAACGCCCCGGTTCAATGCAACGTACGCGGCATGCGCAAAATGAACTCCGACACAGGCGCATCAAAACGCTCGCCGTCTTCTGCCACGCAAAAATAAGCGCCACGCATGGTACCGACCGGCGTGGCAATCACCGCCCAACTCGTGTACTCAAAGTGCTCGCCTGGTTTAAGCAGCGGCTGATGCCCTACCACGCCCAAGCCCTTCACTTCCTGAACATTGTTATCGCTGTCGGTAATCACCCAATGACGCGCGATTAACTGCGCAGGCACCTGACCGGTGTTACGAATGGTCAGCGTGTATGCGAACGCATACTGGCGGCGCTCCGGGTCCGACTCTTCGGGCAGAAACTGCACCTGCGCCGACACGCTGAATTCGTACTGGCTCATCCTGATTCCGGTCTGATCAAACTGCTATGGAAAATCGCGGGAAAGCCCGAACGCCAATGGTTTGCGGCGTACCGGCGATGCGGCGCGTATGGATTGGCATTCTGCTTGATGCGCGGGATGCCCGCAACCGGACAAATCCTCGAGCCAAAGGCCATTAAGGCGATTTGTGATTTCGTCGCAAGAACTTGAGGCGCGGGCTTATAACCTTTGGCCAGGCGGTTCTGAGGCGAACAAAACGGTAAAATGACGCTTTCCCGCTTGCATCCTCCCCCACCATGACGCAATTCCGCATTTCTCCCAGCATTCTGTCCGCTGATTTCTCCCGCCTGGGCGAAGAAGTCCGCAACGTCGTCGCCGCCGGCGCCGACTGGATTCACTTCGACGTGATGGACAACCATTACGTGCCGAACCTGACCATCGGCCCGCTCGTCTGCGAGGCTATCCGCCCGCACGTTGACGTGCCGATCGACGTGCACCTGATGGTGCGCCCGGTCGACCGCATCGTGCCGGACTTCGCGAAGGCCGGCGCCAATATCATCAGCTTTCACCCGGAAGGCTCGGACCATATCGACCGCACGCTCTCGCTGATCCGCGATCACGGCTGTAAGGCCGGCCTGGTGTTCAACCCGGCCACGTCGCTCAGCCATCTGGATTACGTAATGGACAAGGTCGACCTCGTGCTGATCATGTCGGTGAATCCGGGCTTCGGCGGCCAGTCGTTCATTCCCGAGGCCTTGGTCAAGCTGCGCGAAGCCCGCAAGCGGATCGATGCCTACAAGGAACGCACGGGCCGCGAGATCCATCTGGAAGTGGACGGTGGCGTGAAAGTCGACAACATCGCGGAAATTGCGGCGGCTGGCGCGGACACATTCGTGGCAGGTTCTGCAATCTTCGGCCAGCCCGATCACAAGGTCGTGATCGACAAGATGCGCGCCGCGCTCGCCAACGTTCAGCACTGATTACCCGCACGCAATATGACCGCTCCGTTCCCTGCCCCGACCTTCACCGGCCCGCGCCTGCAAGCCGCGATCATCGACCTCGACGGCACGATGATCGATACCGCCGACGACTTCACAGCCGGCCTGAACGGCATGCTCGCGCAACTCGACGCGACGGAAACGTCGCGCGAAGAGGTGGTCGGTTATGTCGGCAAGGGCTCGGAGCATCTGATCCGCAGCGTGCTCGCGCCGCGCTTCGAGACGGAGCACGCGCAAGACCGCTTCGACGAGGCGCTCGCGATCTATCAGGCCGAATACGCGAAGATCAACGGCCTGCACACACGGCTTTACCCCGATGTCGAGGCTGGTTTGCGAGCCATGCGCGACGCCGGCCTCAAGCTCGCCTGCGTGACCAACAAGCCGCATCGGTTCGCGGTCGAATTGCTTGAACAGTACGGGCTTGCCCAATATTTCAGCGTCGTGATCGGTGGCGACAGTCTGCCGAAAAAGAAACCGGACCCGTTGCCCATGCTTACCGCTGCGGCGCAACTGGGCGTCGAACCGCAGGCTACGGTGGCCATCGGCGATTCGGAAAACGACGCGCTGGCGGGCCGCGCGGCGGGTATGGCGACGCTCACCGTGCCGTACGGCTACAACCACGGCCAAGCTATACAAACAATAAAATCCGATGGTATAGTTGCCTCGCTGTCCGATGCCGCCAAGGCGATCGCAGCGCACCATTCCACGACTTGAAAAGTCCTTCAACCTCATGTTTCTGAATAAAAAACGGAGTCTGATTAGCATCGACCGGGGAGCCTGGCCCTGGCGTCGCTGGTCGCGCTAACCTCGCCTGAGGTACGCTGAAGCTCGTCTTCGGCAACCGTTTTTTACTTCGCTGCGCTCACGCGTTTTTTCCATCATCTTGTTTCGCTGCATCGGTTGATTCGGCCTGCATGTGCCCGCAAAGTACATCTGTGCGCTGAAACCCTTTGCACGCGTCGATGGGAAACTCGCGCCGGTCGGTATCATCATCGTGTTGAGTAGTCCACGAACACCCTGACCGGTTGCGCTACGCCCCGCTTTGTCCGACGCACCCTGCTGCCGGACCACCGTACAGGATCGGAACATGACCGAACTCGAATTCCAGTCCCTCGCCAACGAGGGTTTCAACCGCATCCCGCTGATCGCCGAAGCGCTGGCCGACCTCGAAACGCCGCTTTCGCTGTATCTGAAGCTGGCGCAAACCGAGCGCAACGGCGCGAACTCGTTTCTGCTGGAATCGGTGGTGGGTGGCGAACGTTTCGGCCGCTACTCGTTTATCGGACTGCCGGCGCGCACGTTGCTGCGCACCCGCAACGGCGTGTCGGAAGTGGTGCGCGACGGCAAGGTCGTCGAAACGCACGAGGGCGATCCGCTCGAGTTCATCCAGCAATTCCAGGGGCGCTTCAAAGTGGCGCAGCGCCCGGGTTTGCCGCGATTCGCAGGCGGTCTCGCCGGATATTTCGGCTACGACGCAGTGCGTTATATCGAGAAAAAGCTCGCGAACAGCGCGCCGAAAGACGATCTGAACCTGCCGGACATCCAGTTGCTGCTCACCGAAGAAGTCGCGGTGATCGACAACCTCGCGGGCAAACTTTATTTGGTGGTCTACGCCGATCCGGCGCAGCCCGAGGCGTACGCGAAGGCCAAACAGCGTCTGCGTGAATTGCGTCAGCGCTTGCGGACGACCGTGCAGCCGCCGGTCACGTCGGCCAGCGTGCGCACCGAAACTTACCGCGAATTCGCCAAAGACGACTATCTGGCAGCCGTGCGCAAGGCGAAGGAATACATCGCAGCCGGCGAACTGATGCAGGTTCAGGTCGGCCAGCGTCTGACCAAGCCGTATCGCGACAATCCGCTGTCGCTGTATCGCGCGCTGCGCTCGCTGAATCCGTCGCCGTATATGTATTTCTACAATTTCGGCGATTTCCATGTGGTCGGGGCGTCGCCGGAAATTCTGGTGCGTCAGGAAAAGCGCGGTGAGGATCGTATCGTCACGATCCGGCCGCTGGCAGGCACGCGTCCGCGCGGCAATACGCCGGAACGTGACGCGGAACTCGCGACCGAACTGCTGAACGACCCGAAGGAAATCGCCGAACACGTAATGCTGATCGACCTTGCGCGCAACGACGTGGGCCGTATCGCGCAAATCGGTTCGGTGGTCGTGACCGACAAGATGGTGATCGAGAAGTACTCGCATGTTCAGCACATCGTGAGTTCGGTCGAAGGCAAGCTGAAGCCCGGCACCACCAATTTCGACGTGCTGCGCGCGACCTTCCCCGCCGGCACGCTGTCCGGCGCGCCGAAGGTTCGCGCGATGGAACTGATCGACGAACTGGAACCGGTGAAGCGCGGTCTGTACGGCGGAGCAGTCGGCTACCTGTCGTTCACTGGCGAAATGGATCTCGCCATCACGATCCGCACCGGCGTGATCGCGAACGGCAATCTGTATGTGCAGGCGGCTGCTGGCGTAGTCGCGGATTCGGTGCCCGAATCCGAATGGCAAGAGACCGAGAACAAGGCACGCGCCGTGTTGCGCGCCGCCGAACAGGTTCAAGACGGCCTCGATAGCGACTTCTGACCGGAGATACACCATGCTGCTCATGATCGACAATTACGACTCGTTCACCTACAACCTGGTGCAATACTTCGGCGAACTCGGCGAAGACGTCCGCACCTACCGGAACGACGAAATCACGCTGGACGACATCGCGAAGCTCAACCCCGAGCGCATCTGCCTGTCGCCCGGTCCGAGCAACCCGCAACACGCGGGCATTACCCTCGACGTGCTGCGCGAATTCGCCGGCAAGACGCCGATTCTCGGCGTGTGCCTCGGCCATCAGGCGATCGGCGAAGCATTCGGCGGACGCGTGGTGCGCGCGCAGACCATCATGCACGGCAAGGTCAGCACGATCGAAACCGACTGCAAGGGCGTGTTCGCCGATCTGCCGAAGCATTTCGTCGTGACCCGCTATCACTCGCTCGCGATCGAACGTGAATCGCTGCCCGATTGTCTCGAAGTGTCCGCGTGGACCGAAGATGGCGAGATCATGGGCGTGCGTCACAAGGAACTGGCGGTTGAAGGCGTGCAGTTCCACCCGGAATCGATCCTGTCCGAACACGGCCACGCGTTGCTCGAAAATTTCGTCAAACAGTCGAAGCTCGCGAGCAGCCAGATGGCGGCTCAATCGAACCGCAACGCTTGATGAAGAGAGACGAAATCATGTCGATTACGCCCCAGGAAGCGCTGCAACGGACCATCGAACACCGCGAGATTTTCCACGACGAAATGCTGCATCTGATGCGGCTCCTCATGCGCGGCGAGCTTTCGCCCGTGATGTCGGCGGCGATCATCACCGGTTTGCGCGTGAAGAAAGAGACGATCGGCGAGATCACGGCCGCGGCCACGGTCATGCGAGAATTCGCGCGCCACGTCGAGGTGCAGGACAACTCGAATTTCGTCGATATCGTCGGCACCGGTGGCGACGGCGCGCATACCTTCAACATTTCCACGGCGACGATGTTTGTCACGGCCGCGGCTGGCGCGAAAGTCGCGAAGCACGGCGGGCGCAGCGTGTCGAGCAAGTCGGGCAGCGCCGACGTGCTCGAAGAACTCGGCGTGAATATCGACCTGCAACCGGACCAGGTGGCGGCGTCGATTGCGGAAACCGGCATGGGCTTCATGTTCGCGCCGAACCATCACCCCGCGATGAAAAACATCGCACCGGTGCGCCGCGAACTCGGCGTGCGGACCATCTTCAACATTCTCGGCCCGCTGACCAACCCGGCTGGCGCGCCGAACCAGTTGATGGGCGTGTTCCACGGCGACCTCGTCGGCATTCAGGTTCGCGTGATGCAGCGCCTCGGCGCGAAGCACGTGCTGGTGGTGTACGGCATGGACGGCATGGATGAGGTGTCGCTCGGCGCGGCTACGCAGGTCGGCGAATTGCGCGACGGCGAGATTTTCGAGTACGAGATTCACCCGGAAGATTTCGGCATGCAGATGGTGTCGAACCGTTCGCTGAAAGTGGCCGACGCGAGCGAATCGAAAGCGATGCTGCTCGACGCGCTCGACAACAAACCGGGCGTCGCGCGCGAAATCGTCACGCTGAACGCGGGCACGGCGCTGTATTCGGCGAACGTGGCGTCGTCGATTGCGGACGGCATCCAGTTGGCGCGCGAAGCGATCGCGAGCGGCAAGGCTCGCGCGAAAGTCGACGAGTTGGTCCGCTTCAGCCAGCAATTCAAGAAGTGATCCACCAGTCATCAACGTAGCGAGACCATTATGAGCGACATCCTCGACCGCATCATCGCGGTCAAACGCGAAGAAGTTCGCGCGGCCGAACAGAGCGCGCCGCTTGAAGAACTGCGCCTCGAAGCGTCGTCGCGCGATATCCGCGATTTCGTCGGCGCATTGCGCGCCAAACACGCCGCCGGCCTGGCCGCGGTGATTTCCGAAGTGAAGAAGGCAAGCCCGTCGAAAGGTGTGTTGCGCGAAAACTTCGTGCCGGCCGAGATCGCGCGTTCGTACGAGAAGCACGGCGCAGCCTGTCTGTCCGTGCTGACCGACGTGCAATTCTTCCAGGGCAGCGTCGCGTATCTGCAGGAAGCGCGCGCGGCTTGCAATCTGCCGGTGCTGCGCAAGGACTTTATCGTCGATCCGTATCAGATCGTCGAAGCCCGCGCGATGGGCGCCGACGCGATCCTGCTGATCGCCGCCGCGCTCGAAACCTCGCAGATGCAGGACCTCGAAGCGCTTGCTCATTCGCTGGGCCTGGCCGTGCTGGTCGAAGTGCACGACAGCCGCGAACTGCAGGAAGCGCTCACGCTCAAAACGCCGCTGATCGGCATCAACAACCGTAATCTGCGCACGTTCGAAACGTCGATCGACACGACCATCGGCATGCTCGAATCGATTCCCGACGACCGGATCGTCGTCACGGAATCGGGCATTCTGGCGCGCGCCGATGTCGAGCGTTTGCGTGCGATGAACGTGCACACGTTCCTCGTCGGCGAGGCGTTCATGCGCGCGGACGAGCCGGGCGTGGAACTTGCGCGGATGTTTTTCTGATCACGGTTTAGCGAACAGCGAACGCAGCGGAGCAGTACATGGGCATGGAACGCGAAATCAAACTGGCATTGCCGGTTGAGCAGGTGCAATCGGCAGCGCAATGGTTCGTCGCGCGGACAAAAGTCGATGGGCAGCCGGTCAAGCTGGTGAACATTTACTTCGACACGCCGCAGCTCACGCTGGCGAGCTCGAAAAGCGCGCTGCGTCTGCGTCAGACGCCGGACGGCTGGTTACAAACTTTCAAAACCGTGGGTCAGGCGAAAGACGGTTTGCATAGCCGGCACGAATGGGAAATGCCGGTCGCCGGTCAAAAGCTGGAGATCGACGCGTTGCTGCGCGAATGCGACGAACCCGCTGCCGCTGACGCGTTGCGTCAGGCGGCCCCCGCGTTGATCGAATTGTTCCGCACGAATTTCACGCGGACGCTGTGGCATGTCGAATTCGACGGCTCGGAAATCGAAGCCGCGATCGACCAGGGCGACGTCCTTGCCGAAGTGAACGGCGAAAACCGTCGCGCGCCGATTTCGGAAGTCGAACTGGAACTGAAGTCCGGCGACGAAGCCGCACTCCACTCGCTCGCAGCGGAACTCGGCAAACAAATAACCGGCCTCGCGCCCGACAACGTCAGCAAGGCGCAGCGCGGGTATCAGTTGCGGGCCGGTTGAGCCGGACCGCGTTTGCTGCGACACTCCCCCGCCATGACCTCCGCCTCCCGTACCCGCTCCAGTTCGTCGCAAGCTTCCTTGTTCGACGACGCCTCCGTCGCGCCGGCCAATTCAGACGCGCAACCGCAGTCGCCTGTGGCCGATGGTTCGCCGCCGCCCACGCTCGAAGCCCAATTCGCCGCGCTGCCGCCCGCTTGGCGCGCGCATCTGAAGCCGTTCATCGACAGCGATGCGTACGCGCCGCTGTGCCGTTTCGTCGACGGTGAGCGCGCGGCCGGCAAAACCGTTTATCCCGCCGATGTTTTCCGCGCGCTGCGCCTGACCAGCCCCGACGAAGTGAAAGTGGTGATCCTCGGCCAGGACCCGTATCACGGCGAAGATCGCGGCACGCCGCAAGCGCACGGACTCGCGTTTTCCGTTGCGCCGAACGTGCGCACGCCGCCGTCGCTGCGCAACATCTTCAAGGAAATCGCCGCGAGTCTCGGCCACGAAACGCCGCGCCACGGCTGTCTCGACACGTGGGCCAAACAGGGCGTGCTGCTGCTGAACACGGTGCTGACCGTCGAACGCGATAGCGCGGCGAGTCACGCGAAACGCGGCTGGGAAAAATGCACGGACACGCTGATCCACGAACTGGCGATGCGTCACGACGGCCTCGTGTTCATGCTGTGGGGCGCGCATGCGCAGGCCAAGCGCGCGCTGCTCGGCGGGAAATCGCATTACGTGCTGGAGGCGCCGCATCCGTCGCCGCTGTCGGCGCACCGAGGCTTTCTCGGCTGCGGGCATTTTGTGAAGGCTAACGACTATCTCGTCGAGCATGGCCGTCAGCCAATCGACTGGCGTCTGCCCGACGAAGCGCAAATGCTCGCGTAACGGCACCTGCGCGAAACCCAGTCCGGCATCCATCGCGCCGCCAAAACAAAACGCCACGAATTCACATTCGTGGCGTTTTTTCATTCAACCGCAAATCGAGCGCCATCCGCCGCATCGAAGCGCCGGAGAGCGACTCAGAACTTACGCGGCGGCGATCGCTTCACGCGCGGCAGCCAGAGCGGCGCCAGCAGCGTCCGGGCCCATGTTCAGGCCTTCAGCGTAGATGAAGTTCACATCGGTCATGCCGAGGAAGCCGAGGAAGCTCTTCAGATACGGCGTCTGGCTGTCGTTCGGCGTGCCGAGATACTTGCCACCGCGTGCCGACACGACGTAGACCTTCTTGCCCTTCACGAGACCTTCCGGGCCGTTCGCCGTGTACTGGAACGTGATGCCGGCACGCGCGATGAAGTCGAAGTACGTCTTCAGTTGCGACGAGATGCCGAAGTTGTACATCGGTGCGCCGATCACGACGATGTCGGCGGCTTGCAGTTCGGCGATCAGCGCTTCGCTGCGGGCAGCGATCGCAGCCTGTTCGGCCGTGCGCTGGTCTGCCGGCGTGAAGAACGCGCCGAGCACGGCGTCGTCCAGATGCGGCAGCGGCTCAGCTTGCAGATTGCGGACGACGACTTGCGCGCCCGGATTCGATTGTTGCAGCTTTGCGGTCAGCTCGTTGACGAGCAGCGTCGAGTTCGCGCCTTGCGAGCGGGCTGCCGAGTTGATTTGCAGGATCGTGGTCATGGTTGACTCCAGAGTGGGGCGCGCAGTGTTGCGCGAGTGGAGCCATTGTGTTTTTTTACCGATCCGGGAAAAAGCCATCCGGCGGCGACGGATTGTTGCACTGGTAGGACAATCCGCCGCCGTCGCCGCTAATGAATAGCGGCCGGAATGACGGTCAGCTTGCCAGCCACGCGTCGCGAGCCTTGCGCGCCGCCGCCCGTTTGTCGCTGACGGCGAGCTTGTAGCGCTGTACTTCAGGCCCGTCCAGCTTGACTTGTGCGGTACGCAGCTCGTCGCGGCGGAACGCGTGAATCTCCACTTTCGCACCCGGCTGATAACGCGACAGCAGCCCGTCAAGATTCGAGCCGGTCACGCGCAGGCCGTCGAGTGCGATCAGCACGTCGCCCGCCGATAGTCCGGCTTTTTGTGCGGCGCTGCCTTCGTGGACAGCGGCCAGCGTGCAATCCGCGCCGCCGCGCAGACGCGCGCCGAGCGTCGGCTTGCCGCTCTTGTCGAACTCAGGCGTCAGCGAAACGCCGAGCGGCGCGAGCAATGTGTCGAGCGGCAGATCGCGCGTGCCGTGCACGCCTTCGGCGAACAGTTCGCCGAGCTCCGCGCCGGTTGCTTCGGCGAACAGCGCCTCGATCTCGCTTTCTTCGACGCCGACCGGCTTGCCACGGTAGAAGTCGCGGCCGAAGCGCTGCCACAGCAGACGCATCACGTCATCGAGCGATTTGCGGTTGTTGGTTTGCGCGCGAATCGTCAGATCGAATGCGAGCGCGACCAGCGAGCCTTTCGTGTAATAGCTGACGATCGCGTTCGGCGCGTTTTCATCCTGCCGATAGTATTTGACCCACGCGTCGAACGAGCTTTCGGCGACGGTCTGCTTCAGACGGCCGCTGCCGCGCTGCACGCCGCCCACCACCTTGCCGAGCAGGCCGAAATAGTCGTCCTGCGAGATCAGGCCGCTACGCACGAGGATCAGGTCGTCGTAATAAGACGTGAAGCCTTCGAACAGCCACAGCAGCGACGTATAGTTTTCGACGCTCAGGTCGTATGGCGCGAACACGGCGGGCTTGATGCGCTTCACGTTCCACGTGTGGAAGTATTCGTGGCTGCACAGGCCGAGGTAAGTCCGGTAGCCTTCGCTGGCGGCGTCGCGGCCCTGCACCGGCAGGTCGCCGCGATTGCAGATCAGCGCGGTGGATGCGCGATGCTCCAGCCCGCCGTACCCATCGGTCACGGCTTGCGTCATGAACACATAGCGGTCGACCGGCGCTTTCTTCGTCTTCGGTTCGAACAGCGCAATTTGCGCTTCGCAAATACGCTTCAGGTCGGCGGACAAGCGCGCCAGATCCAGTCCGACCACCCGTCCGGCGATCACGATATCGTGCGGCACACCATGCGCGCTGAACGTCGCCAGAGCGAATTCGCCGAGCGTCACCGGATGGTCGATCAGTTCGTCATAGTTCTGCGCGCGATATTCGCCGAAGCCGTAGCGCTTCGTGCCGCGCGCTTCCGGCAATGCGGTCGCCACGCGCCAGCCGCGATACGCCGCACCTTCCGGCTTCTGAATATCTACGACGCACTGCGCCTCTTCATGACCGAGCGGCGACAGAAACACGCTCGTGCCGTTGAAAAAGCCGGTCGTATCGTCGAGATGCGCGGCACGCACCGACATATCCCACGCATACACCTCGTAGCGCAACGTCAGCGCGCCTTTGACCGGCGCGGCCTGCCACGTGTGCTTATCGGTCTTTTCGACGCGCACCTTGCGGCCCGCTTCGTTGGTCGCGCGCAGCGTGACGATGTTGCGCGCGAACTCGCGCACCATGTAGCTGCCCGGAATCCACACCGGCAGCATGAAACGCTGACCGGCCGGATCGGGATCGGCGACTGTCACGGTGACTTCGAACAGATGGGCGGCGGGTTGCTTCGGAACGATGGTGTAGCGGATCGGCTTCATCGGCGGCGGAATTGGATGTTGAGAGATTGACTTGAGGCGGGGAGATTCGGAGGCTTGATGCGAAAGGAGGCGCCCTGCGCGCCTCCTTGTCCTTCACTATGTACCGCGTGCTCAATGCACCGCGGACATTTCCTTGTCCAGACGGTCGGCCGGCACCGCGCCCGGCAGACGGCGGCCATCGGCGAGGAACACGGTCGGCGTGCCGTCGACGTTCATCGCGTGGCCGAGCGCCAGGTTTTTGTCGATCGCGGCGGTATCGCACGTGCCGGCGGCGGTCGGCGCCTGATGGTCCTGCATCCACGATTCCCACGCCTTCGCGCGATCCGTCGAGCACCAGATCGACTTCGACTTGGCGGTCGAATCCGGCGACAGAACCGGGTACAGGAACGTGTAGACCGTCACGTTATCGAGCGATTTCAGCGACGTTTCGAGCTGCTTGCAATACGGGCAGTTCGGATCGGAGAACACGGCGATCTTGCGCGCGCCGTTGCCCTTCACTACTTTCACCGCATTCGCGAACGGCAGGCTCGCGAAGTCGATGCGGTTGGTTTCCGACAGACGCGCTTCGGTCAGATTCTTGCGGGTCTTCGCGTCGACCATGTCGCCGAGCAGCAGGTAATCGCCGTTGGCGTCGCTATAGACGATTTGCGTGCCGAGGTTCACTTCATACAATCCGGCAATCGGCGACTTCGTGATGCTCTTGATCGTCACGTCAGACAAACGCGTTTGCAGCGTGGCTTTGAGCTTGTCGGTGGCCTGGTCGGCCTGGGCGGAGCAGCCCAGCGTGACGGCAGCGATCGCCAGCGCGGCGGCTACCATGCGGAAGGTCTTTTTCATGCTGAATTCCTGAGTTCAATCGCGTGAATTACGCGTTTTCAGACGTTTCCGATCTGACCGGAACGGCGTCGATCCGTTCATGATACCTGTGTCGCCAGCCGCGACTGACGCGCCTCTGGTTTATCCCAACGCAGCCGACACCAGCCAGCGCTTGATGAACGGCTGCGCGCCGACGAAGGCCATGCCCGTGTTGCGCAGAACCTTCGCAAACGGTCCGGGGACGGAGAAGAGTTTTTGCAGACCGTCGGTGGCGACCATCAGCGCGCGAATGTCTTCGCGGCGCGCGCGTTCGTAGCGGCGCAGCAGCACCGTGTCGCCGAGATCGCGGAACGACTCCTTGCCCGCGACCGTTTCGGCAAGCGCGGCGACATCGCGCAAACCGAGGTTCATGCCTTGCCCCGCCAGCGGATGAATCAGATGCGCGGCATCGCCGACCAGCGCGACACGCGGCGCGACCAGCCTGTCCACCGTTTGCAACGCGAGCGGGAAACCTTGCGCGGGCGTCACGCATTCGAGCGCGCCGAACTGCTCGCCGGTCACGCGTTCCACCTCGGCGGCAAGCTGCGCGGGATCGAGCGCGAGCAGTTGCTCGGCGTGCCCGGTACGCGCCGACCAGACCAGCGACAGATGGCCGTCCGGCATAGGCAGCAACGCGATGATCTCGCCGTCCTTGAACCATTGGTAGGCGGTTTCGCCGTGCGGCCTGCTCGCCTTGAAATTGGCGACCACGCCGGTTTGCTTATAGTCGCGCCGATCCATCTTCGAGCCGATTTGCGCGCGCACCCACGAATGGGCGCCGTCCGCGCCGACCAGCAGATCAGCTTCGATCACGCTGCCGTTGGCGAGGCCGACGCTCGCGCTTTCCGGCGTGAATTCGAGCGCCTGAGCGCGGGTGTCGATCCAGGTGAGATTCGGCTGAAAGCGCAGCGCGGCGTCGAGCGCGCGTTCGATTACCGACGACTCGACGATCCACGCGAGTTGCGGCACTGAAGCCTGAAAGGCGGAAAAATGCAGTTCGGCGTGCGCGTCGCCGTAGACGCGCATGTCGTAGACCGGGCCGAGCCGTGGCAGATCGAGCGCCTGCCAGACCCGCAAGCGTTCGAGCAACGCCTGCGAACTCGACGACAACGCGTAGACCCGCGAATCGAAAGACGCGCCGGCGGGCAACGGTGCGCAAGCTTGCGCGAGCAGCGCCACGCGCAGTCCGCCTTGCGTGAGCGCCAGCGCCGCGGTCTTGCCGACGAGCCCGCCGCCGATCACGGCGGCATCAAAGGTCTGGTGATGTGCGTTCATCCGCGCATTATAGCTGCGGGGGGTGCGAGGGACGGATCGACCCACACGCCATTTGCGCGTTCGCAAATGGCGTGTGGGCGTGCAACGGAGCCTTTAAATGCGGGACTTGCGGCGAGGTCCCGCAACGGCCGCTAATGCGAGCCCGCTGCCATCGCTGCATTCGATTCGCGCAGCCTCGCGAAATCGGGATCGGCTTGCAAGGTGCGCCAGGCGCTCGCTTCGAGTTCGGTTTTGCGATCGCGCTGATCGCCCCGCACGGCGCAGTCAGGGAAATAGCGGTCGTAGACATGCCACAGCGTGTCGAGATCGTTCCTGTCGGCGGATTGGGCGATGGTCGCCCGATCTTCTTTCGTCAGACGGCCTGTCAGGCAATCGACCGTTTGCCGGTCCGAATTCGCCTGGGCCTCGTCGAAGCCCGTCGACAGCCACGTCGCGGCCGCGCTGGCGACTATCACGACGGCCAAACCAACCCCCACCCATCCGATGATTTTCACGCTGCGCCCCCTGTAAAGGGCTCTGGCGGCCCCGGTTCGGCGATTCTACAGGGGTCGCACGAAATCGTCAGAAGGATGCAATAAGGTTCCGGCGACGATCCGGGCGGCCTTGCCGGCGCTGCGCCCCGCCGCCGGTTCGCGCCCATTCGGGCGCAATGCGCGCGAGTTCCTCGCCGGGCACCGGCCAGCCGATCCGAACGGGTTACAATTGCGCTTTCCGTGACAAAACTCGCACTCAATCGTTGAGCCAACGCCCCGATTCGGTGACTTGTCCCGCTCCGCTGCGTTTGCCGCCGCCACGCCACCGCGAAGGCTTTTCGAATCCCGCACACAGCGTCGAGCACATCACGCAACTTACTGATTCATCGAAGGATTTCCATGAGCCTCAAATGCGGCATCGTCGGCCTGCCTAACGTCGGCAAGTCCACCCTGTTCAATGCGCTGACCAAGGCGGGCATCGCCGCCGAAAACTATCCGTTCTGCACGATCGAGCCGAATGTCGGCATCGTCGAAGTGCCGGACGCGCGTCTGAAGGCGCTCGCCGAAATCGTCAAGCCGGAGCGCATCCTGCCGGCCGTGGTGGAATTCGTCGACATCGCCGGTCTGGTGGCGGGCGCGAGCAAGGGCGAAGGGCTCGGCAACCAGTTCCTCGCGAACATCCGTGAAACGGATGCGATCACGCACGTGGTGCGCTGCTTCGAAGACGACAACGTGATTCACGTCGCGAACAAGGTCGATCCGCTGTCGGACATCGAAGTCATCAACACCGAACTCGCGCTGGCCGACCTCGCCACCGTCGAAAAGGCTTTGACGCGCTACTCGAAGGCCGCCAAGTCGGGCAACGACAAGGAAGCCGCGAAGAACGCCGCCGTGCTGGAAAAGGTCCGCGCGCAACTCGACCAGGCCAAGCCGGTACGCGCGCTCGATCTGTCGGATGAAGAAAAAGCCACGCTCAAGCCGTTCTGCCTGATCACCGCGAAGCCGACCATGTACGTGGCGAACGTCAAGGACGACGGTTTCGAAAACAACCCGCACCTCGACGCCGTGACGAAATTCGCAGCCGCCGAAGGCGCGCCGGTCGTGGCCGTGTGCGCGGCGATCGAAGCCGAAATCGCCGACCTCGACGAAGCCGACATGGAAGTGTTCCTCGCCGACATGGGCATGGAAGAGCCGGGCTTGAACCGCGTGATCCGCGCGGGCTTCAAGCTGCTGGGCCTGCAAACCTACTTCACTGCAGGCGTGAAGGAAGTGCGCGCATGGACGATCCATATCGGCGACACGGCACCGCAGGCGGCCGGCGCGATTCACACCGACTTCGAGCGCGGCTTCATTCGCGCGCAGACCATCGCGTTCAACGACTTCATCACCTACAAGGGTGAACAAGGCGCGAAGGAAGCGGGCAAGATGCGCGCGGAAGGCAAGGAATACGTCGTTCACGACGGCGACGTGATGAACTTCCTGTTCAACGTCTAAGCCGCGTGATTGCGCGACGGCCAACGGGTCGTCGCAGCAAATTGTGCGTTCAGAAAGCCCGCTTTTATAGCGGGCTTTTTTCATTTTCGGCGCAGCGCCCGCGCATTCCGGAAGATTTCCGTTTCCTGATAGCCGATGCTACATTGCGGCTTCCGATGACCGCCGTCGTACTGTCATCGAGCATAAATAGAATCGCGCGATCCGCATTCGCGCCCGTTCCGATCAGGAGACACAACGATGAGTTGCAAGCCGCTGTTCCGTTCGCTTTCCGTCGCTGCCGTGTTGAGCTTCGGCATCAGCCAGGCGGCTCATGCCGCGACCGAAATCCAGTTCTGGCACGGCATGGAAGCCGCGTTGGGCGAACGTCTGAACGACATTGCCAACGCGTTCAACGCATCGCAGAGTGACTACAAGATCGTCCCGGTCTTCAAAGGCACGTACGACCAGACTCTCGCCGCAGGTATCGCCGCTTATCGCAGCGGCAACGCGCCGGCCATTCTGCAGGTCTACGAAGTCGGCACCGCCACGATGATGCAGGCGAAGAAAGCCGTCATTCCGGTCACCGAAGTGTTCAAACAGGCAGGCGTGCCGCTAGATCAGAAGGCCTTCGTGCCGACCATCGCCAGCTATTACAGCGACTCGAAAACCGGCGAGCTGATCTCGATGCCGTTCAATAGCTCGACGCCGGTGCTCTACTACAACAAGGATGCGTTCAAAAAGGCCGGGCTCGATCCGAACCAGCCGCCCAAAACCTGGGCCGAGTTACAGGTCGACGCGCAGAAGCTGAAGGCGTCGGGTATGTCGTGCGGTTATTCGTCGGGCTGGCAAAGCTGGATTCAACTGGAGAACTACAGCGCATGGCACGCCGCGCCGTTCGCGTCGAAGAACAATGGGTTCGACGGCCTCGACGCGCAACTCGAATTCAACAAGCCGCTACAGGTCGCGCACATCCAGTTCCTGCAGAACATGGCGAAGGAAGGCACGTTCACCTACGTCGGCCGCAAGGACGAACCGGTCTCGAAGTTCTATAGCGGCGATTGCGGGATCATCACGAACTCGTCGGGTTCGCTTGCCACGATCAGGAAGTTTGCGAAGTTCAGTTTCGGCACCGGCATGATGCCGTACGACGCAAGCGTGAAGGGTGCGCCGCAGAACGCGATTATCGGCGGGGCGAGTTTGTGGGTGCTGTCGGGCAAGGACCCTGCCGTCTATAAAGGCGTGGCGAAATTCCTCGCGTATCTGTCGTCGGCGCCGGTGGCCGCGAAGTGGCACCAGGACACGGGCTATCTGCCGGTCACCACCGCCGCGTACGACATGACCCGGCAACAGGGCTTCTACGACAAGAACCCCGGCAGCGACACCGCCATCCGTCAGATGCTCAACAAGCCGCCGCTGCCGTACACGAAGGGTCTGCGTCTGGGTAACATGCCGCAGATTCGCACGGTCATCGACGAGGAGCTCGAACAGGTGTGGGCGCAGAAGAAGACGCCGCAACAGGCGCTCGACTCGGCCGTGGCACGCGGTGACGACTTGCTGCGCCGCTTCGAAAAAGCGGGTAACTAGCCAGGCGCTCGCCTGCACGAGGCGCGGCGCACTCATCTGCGCCGCGCCCCGATCAAGGTCGCTGCATTCCCTGGGAGTTCCCAACAAAAATGGAAAAGCGCTCCAGCTTCGGCACCAGCCTGCTGCCCTACCTGCTCGTCGCGCCGCAACTCGCGATCACGCTGCTGTTTTTCTTGTGGCCCGCAGGCGAGGCGCTCTGGCAGTCCACGCAAACGCAGGACGCATTCGGCACGTCGAGCGAGTTTGTCGGGCTGGCCAACTTCAGGCAACTCTTCGCCGATCCGCTTTATCTGTCGTCGTTCTATACGACGCTGATCTTCTGCACGCTCGTGACCGTGTCGGGACTGGCCATCTCGCTGCTGCTCGCGGTATGCGCCGATCGCGTGACGCGCGGCGCGCGCATCTATCAGACGCTGCTGATCTGGCCTTACGCAGTCGCGCCCGCGATTGCCGCCGTGCTGTGGTCGTTCCTGTTCAATCCGAGCATCGGCCTGGTCACCTATACGCTGGCGAAATACGGGATCGTGTGGAATCACGCGCTGAATGCAGGTCAGGCGATGTTCCTGGTGGTGCTCGCGTCGGTCTGGAAACAGGTCAGCTATAACTTCCTGTTCTTCTACGCCGGTTTGCAGGCCATTCCGCGTTCGCTGATCGAAGCGGCTGCAATCGACGGCGCGGGTCCGGTGCGCAGATTCTTCGGTATCGCTTTGCCGCTGCTTTCGCCGACAAGTTTCTTCCTGCTCGTCATCAACATCACGTATGCGTTTTTCGATACGTTCCCCGTCATCGATGCAGCTACCAGCGGCGGCCCCGCTCAGGCAACCCGCACGCTGATCTACAAGATCTTCGCCGAAGGCTTCCAGGGACTCGACATCGGCAGTTCAGGCGCGCAGTCGGTGGTGTTGATGGTGATCGTCGTCGCGCTGACAGTCGTGCAATTCCGCTTTATCGAACGCAGGGTTCAATACTCATGATCGAGAACCGGCGCGGCTTCGACCTCTTCTGCCACGCGGTGCTGCTTGTCGGCGTCGTGCTGGTGGTGTTTCCCGTGTACGTGGCGTTCTGCGCGGCCACGATGAGCGAGCACGAGGTGTTCAGCGTGCCGCTGTCGCTGGTGCCGGGCACGCATCTGTTCGAGAACATCGCGACCGTGTGGACGCACGGCAGCGGCAACGCGGCGGCGCCGTTCGGCCGCATGCTGCTCAACAGCCTCGTGATGGCGCTGGTGATCTCGATCGGCAAGATCGCGGTCTCGATGATCTCCGCGTACGCAATCGTCTACTTCCGTTTTCCGTTCCGCAATCTCGCGTTCTGGCTGATCTTCGTCACGCTGATGCTGCCGGTCGAAGTGCGGATTTTCCCGACCGTTCAAGTCGTTTCGTCGATGCATCTGAGCAACACGTACAGCGGTTTGACGCTGCCGCTGATCGCGTCGGCCACCGCGACATTTCTGTTCCGCCAGTTCTTCATGACGCTGCCGGACGAATTGATGGAAGCGGCGCGCATCGACGGCGCGGGGGCGATGCGCTTTTTCTGGGACGTGGTGCTGCCGCTGTCGAAAACGAACATGGCCGCGCTGTTCGTGATCACGTTCATTTACGGCTGGAATCAATATTTGTGGCCGATCCTGATCACGAGCCAGCAGTCGCTGATGACGGCCGTGGTCGGCATCCGCAGCATGATCGCTTCCGGCGACACGGCGACTGAATGGCATCTGGTGATGACCGCGACCTTGCTCGCGATGCTGCCGCCGCTCGCGGTCGTGTTGACGATGCAGCGCTGGTTCATGCGCGGGCTGGTGGATTCGGAAAAGTGACTGGCGGCGACGGGCTCGTGATGCGCACCGAGCCGGGAACCAAGCAAACAAAGGCTAAAACCGCATGGCTGCACTGACTCTGCAACGCGTTAAGAAAACCTACGACGGCAAACAGTTCGTGCTGCACGGCATCGACGTGGACGTCGCCGACGGCGAATTCGTCGTGATGGTCGGGCCGTCCGGATGCGGCAAATCCACATTGCTGCGGATGGTCGCGGGACTCGAACGCATCTCCGAAGGCAGCATTTCCATCGCCGGAAAGGTGGTCAACGAGCTGGAGCCGAAGGACCGCAACATTGCGATGGTGTTCCAGAACTACGCGCTTTATCCGCATATGAGCGTGGCTGAGAACATGGGCTACGCGCTGAAAATCGCCGGCGTCGAAAAAGCGCAGATCGCGAAGCGCGTGCAGAACGCCGCGCAGATTCTCGAACTCGAAGCGCTGTTGCAGCGCAAGCCGCGCGAGCTGTCCGGCGGACAACGGCAGCGCGTGGCGATGGGCCGCGCGATCGTCCGCGAGCCGGCGGTGTTTCTGTTCGACGAACCGTTGTCGAATCTCGACGCGCGTCTGCGCGTGCAGATGCGCCTCGAAATCCAGCGCCTGCATGCGCGGCTCGCGACGACGAGCCTGTACGTCACGCACGATCAGATCGAAGCGATGACACTGGCGCAACGCGTGATCGTGATGAACAAGGGTCACGCGGAACAGATCGGCGCACCGACCGACGTCTACGAGCGGCCGGCCACGGTGTTTGTCGCGAGCTTTATCGGCTCACCTGGAATGAATCTGCTGGAAGGCCGCGTATCGGACGACGGCGCGACATTCGATGTCGCCGGCAACGGTCCGAAACTTCCGCTGACGGGTGCGGCCGCGATCGGCAACGAAGTCGCCCGAGGCCGCGAATGGACGCTCGGCATCCGTCCCGAACACATGAGTCCGGGTCAGGCGAACGTGGCCCACGCGACCCTCACCGTCGATTCGTGCGAGCTGCTCGGCGCGGACAACCTCGCGCATGGCCGCTGGGGCAAGCACGATGTGACAGTGAGATTGCCGCATGCGCATCGGCCTAAAACGGGCGACGCGTTGCAGGTAGCACTGCCCGCAGCGCATCTGCATTTCTTCGATCCGTCGACGGGACGGCGGGCGAATTGAGGTTTCGCTAAGCGCGTAAGCCAGAAAAAATCAGAACAACAACGTCATCCATAACAATGAAAAATATCGCCGCCAAAACCGTCCGCTTCTGCTGCGCCGCTGCTTTGGCGATGCTATTCGGCGTGTCGTCCGGGGCCGCGTTTGCGTACGCCGCGCCGGCCCCCGGCTCGGATTCCGGCGAAGCCGACCTCAGCAATCACAACACATACACCAACCGCGACGGGAACACCGTCCACGCGCCGGCCCGCTCGCTGTCCGGCAAAGCGCCGGAAGGTGCAACCGCGCGCTGTCGCGACGGCACCTACAGCTTCAGCCGACACCGCAGCGGTACATGCTCCCGGCACGGCGGCGTCGCGGACTGGCTTTGAGCTTTGAGCTTTGAGCTTTGAGCTTCGAAACCCCGAAGCCCGCCACAAAACCGAAGCCCCTGCCGCCCCACCCTCACCCCGAAGTACAATGCCAGCTGAACCACCCGCCCGCGCGCGGGGCGTCGCTGAGTCCGACGCCGCGCTCGATACCGCGCCGGCCGGCGCCAGGCACTCCGCCTGGCTTGAGCACCGCTAATACCGATTACCCATCCACCCCACGACTGCCCGCCCCCGCGCGGCCGGCGTCGTCAACGTCTATTGCAAGCAAATGGCCCAATACGTCTTTACCATGAACCGGGTCGGCAAAATCGTGCCGCCCAAGCGTCAAATCCTGAAAGACATCTCGCTGTCGTTTTTCCCCGGCGCGAAGATCGGCCTGCTCGGCCTGAACGGCTCGGGCAAGTCGACGCTGATCCGCATCATGGCCGGTGTGGACAAGGACATCGAAGGCGAAGCCACGCCGATGCCGAACCTGAACATCGGCTATCTGCCGCAGGAACCGCAGCTCGACCCGAACCAGACGGTGCGTGAAGCGGTCGAGGAAGGTCTCGGCGACGTGTTCAACGCGCAGAAGAAGCTCGACGAAATCTACGCCGCCTACGCCGAGGAAGACGCCGACTTCGACGCGCTCGCGGCCGAACAGGCGAAGTACGAAGCGATTCTGGCGACGTCGGACGGCAACGCCGAACAGCAGATCGAAATCGCCGCCGACGCACTGCGCCTGCCGGCCTGGGACGCGAAGATCGAGCATCTGTCGGGCGGCGAAAAGCGCCGCGTCGCACTGTGCAAGCTGCTGCTCGAAAAGCCCGACATGCTGCTGCTCGACGAACCGACCAACCACCTGGACGCGGAATCGGTCGACTGGCTCGAACAGTTTCTGACCCGCTTCCCGGGTACGGTCGTCGCCGTGACCCACGATCGCTACTTCCTCGATAACGCCGCCGAGTGGATTCTCGAACTCGACCGCGGCCACGGCATTCCGTGGAAAGGCAACTACAGCAGCTGGCTCGATCAGAAGGAAGAGCGCCTGAAGCAGGAAGAGTCGTCGGAATCGGCGCGTCAGAAGGCGATCAAGAAGGAACTGGAGTGGGTGCGCCAGAACCCGAAGGGCCGTCAGGCGAAATCGAAGGCGCGTATCGCCCGCTTCGAGGAACTGAACAGCCAGGACTACCAGAAGCGCAACGAAACGCAGGAAATCTTCATCCCGGTCGGCGACCGTCTGGGCAATGAAGTGATCGAGTTCAAGAACGTCAGCAAGTCGTATGGCGACCGTCTGCTGCTCGACGACGTCAGCTTCAAGATTCCGGCTGGCGCGATCGTCGGCATTATCGGGCCGAACGGCGCGGGTAAATCGACGCTGTTCCGCATGCTGACCGGCCGTGAACAGCCGGATTCGGGCGAGATCGTGCAAGGTCCGACCGTCAAGCTCGCTTACGTGGACCAGAGCCGCGACGCGCTGGACGGCTCGAAGACCGTGTTCGAAGAAATCTCCGGCGGTGCGGACGTGCTGACGGTCGGCAAGTACGAAACGCCGTCGCGCGCATACATCGGCCGCTTCAACTTCAAGGGCGGCGACCAGCAGAAGATCGTCGGTAACCTGTCGGGCGGTGAGCGCGGCCGTTTGCATCTCGCGAAGACGCTGATCGCGGGCGGCAACGTACTGCTGCTGGACGAACCGTCGAACGACCTCGACGTCGAAACGCTGCGCGCGCTCGAAGACGCGCTGCTCGAATTCGCGGGCTCGGTGCTGGTGATTTCGCACGATCGCTGGTTCCTCGACCGGATCGCGACGCACATCCTCGCGTTCGAAGGCGATTCGCAAGTGACGTTCTTCGACGGCAACTACCAGGAATATGAAGCGGACAAGCGCGCGCGTCTCGGCGAAGAGGCTGCGCGTCCGAAGCGTCTGCGTTACAAGCCAATCGCGCGTTGATTGTAGGGCTGGCGGCCCTGCCCGAGTTTGGGCGGGCCGCTTCGCTCAAGTAGTTTTGCGGGCTGAATCTGGTGGTCGACATGGACCGTGAGAGACGGCCCGTTTTGTATTGGACTCATCGGGCCATCATTGCGGCTTGCCTCAACGGAATGGCGGCAATGGGTGCCAGGGCACATGCATTGCGTGCCACCGCGTGATACATGTCGTGATGCTCGCGGAACGCCGTATTCCGCGAGAACTAAAACGCCGCAAAACCGGCCAGAGCCACACCACGCACAACGTGATGACGAGGAGAAAACATGGCGATGTCGAAGGGCAAGCGCTGGTTGATCGCCGTGGGCGGCGTCCTGCTGGTGCTGGTTGTCGGGGTGCTCGGCGCGCTCCAGTTCGCACAGCGGGAAGTCAAGGAACGCGTGATCGCTGCCCTCGGCCCGCTCGGCAGCGCCGAGAACATCGACGTCGGCCTGACCTCGGTTCATCTCACGAACGTGCTTCTCAAACCGCCGTCCGGCTGGCCGGCCGGCGATCCGCTGCGGGCGGACGAAATCACCCTCACCCCCGATATCCGCGATCTGCTCGCGCGGCGCATCCACATCCGCAGCGTGGTGGTGCGCGGTTTCGACATGGCCGTGCTGCGCACGAAAGACGGCTCGCTGAATCTGCTGCCGAATCTGCGCGAATCGGTCAACAAATCGGATCAGGAAACGAACGGCGCCAGCGGCGCGGAACCGTCCACTCCGCGCGAAAAGCAGATCGACCAGATCCGTTTCGAGCAGGGCAACTTCCATTTCTACGACATGACAGTCGGGCCGCCCGCGTTCAAGGTGACGGTTAGCAATGCGAATGCGACCGTCGGCAATATCCATTTGCCTGAACTCACCGAGCAGACCACCGTCGACGTCAGCGGCTCGATCAAAGGGCCGACGCATACGGGCACGGTGTCGTTCGGCGGCTGGATCAGGATCGCCAGCAAGGATTCGCAGACCACCAGCAAACTGCGCGGCATCGATATCGTGATGCTCGATCCGTATCTGCTGAAAAAGGCCGGGGCCAAGGCGCAAATCAACGGCGGCACGGTCGATCTGACGGTCGAGTCGACGGTGCGCAACTATCAGTTGCACGCGCCCGGCAGCGTGACGGTCCACAACCTGCAACTCGCCGACAGCGACAATCCGCTCGACACGTTCATGTCGATCCCGACCAAAGCCGCCGTTGCCGCCCTGAAGTCGCACAACGGCGACATCACGCTGCATTTCGTGCTGGACGGAGATTTGCGCGATCCGAAATTCTCGGTGCGCGAAGGCATCATGAAACGACTCGGCGCCGGCTTCGCGAAGGAGTTGGGCGTGAGCGTGGAAGGTGTGGCGAAAGGCGCTGGCGAAACGGTGAAGGGTTTGGGGAACGCGTTGAAAAATTTGCTGGGACAGTGACGATTGTCAGTTGTCGAGGCGGCCGGGCAGTGAGATTGCCTGGCCGACGCCTCTTACGTCAATTGCGCGCTCAAACCGGCAGCCCCAGCTCCCGCAGCTTCGCTTCGGTCTGCGCGGCATTCGTGTGATGCACGCCGTGCCAGCCAAGCGCGGTCGCGGCTTGCGCGTTCTTCAGATTGTCGTCGATGAAAACCAGTTCGGCGGACTGGATGCCCGGCATCTGCAACTCGATCCGCTGACGCATCTCCGCGAAAATCGCCGGATCGGGTTTCACCAGCTTTACCCGCCCCGACACGACAATGTCGCGAAACCGCCGCAACACCGGGTAGTGCTCCCACGCATACGGAAAAGTCTCGGCCGACCAGTTGGTCAGCCCGAACAGCGGCACATCGGCGGCCTCGAGCTTTTCCATGATCGCGACGCCCTCTTCCAGCACGCCCGCCACCATCTCATGCCAGCGTTCATAGAAAGCGCGGATCAAGGGTTCGTGATCGGGAAACTTCGCGATCAGCTCGTCGGTGGCTTCGACAATCGGCTGACCGCCGTCCTGGCGGATCACCCAGTCCATCGAGCAGACGTGAGTGAGAAACCAGCGGCGCTCCGTTTCGTCGGGAATCAGCTCGCGGTACAGATACTCGGGACTCCAGTCGATCAGCACGCCGCCGAAATCGAACACGACTGCCTTAATGGCCATGCGCTCTCCGTAAAGTCAGTTGCCTGCCAGCCGCCGCCCCACCGCGAGCGGATCGGGTTCAGATTCAGATGGGTTGCGTGCGCAACTCCAGCCACGCCAGCGCGTCGCCCGACACATGCGGCGACAGACGTGTGCGCACCGTTTCGTGATACGCGTTCAGCCACGCACGCTCATCGTCGCGCAGCAGCGACAGGTCGAGACAGCGCGTGTCGATCGGGCAAAGCGTCAACGTTTCGAACTTGAGAAAATCGCCGAATTCGGTTTTCCCGGCCGCCACATTCAGCACGAGGTTTTCGATCCGCACGCCCCACTTGCCCGGCCGGTAAATACCCGGCTCAACAGACGTGATCATGCCTTCTTCCATCGCGGTCCACGGTTCAGCGGGCGCGTAGTGCGAGATCACCTGCGGGCCTTCGTGCACGTTCAGGAAATAGCCGACGCCGTGGCCGGTGCCGTGGCCGTAATCCGCGCCCGCTTCCCAGATCGGCGCGCGGGCGATGGCGTCGAGCATCGGCGAGCGGATGCCGCGCGGGAATTGCGCACGCGACAACGCCATCGTGCCCTTCAGCACGATCGTGAAATCGCGCCGCTGCGCTTCGCTCGGGGTGCCGACCGGCACGACGCGCGTGATGTCGGTCGTGCCGCTCAGGTATTGCGCGCCGGAATCGATCAGCAGCAGTCCATCGCCTTCGACCACCGAATGCGATTCTTCGGTCGCGCGGTAATGCGGCATCGCGCCGTTCGCGTTGAAACCGGCGATCGTCGCAAAACTTAACGAGACAAAGCCCGGACGACGCGCTCGCGCCGCCGTCAGCTTTTCGTCGATAGTCAATTCGGTGATCGTCTCGCGGCCCAGCGCGCTTTCAAACCACGCGAAGAATTCGGCCAGCGCCGCGCCGTCCTGCTCCATCGTCGCGCGCACGTGGGCGGCTTCGGCGCTGGTCTTGCACGCCTTGAAGAACGTGGAGGGATTGACGGCCTCGACCACCTTCACCGTCGACGGCACCGATTGCAGCGAGCCATAAGTGATGCGGCGCGGGTCGATCAGCAAGGTACCGCCGGCGGGCAGCGCGGCGAGCGCCTCGGCCGCCTTCGCATACGGTTCGACGCTGATGCCATCACGCGCGAGCGCTGCGGCCAGTTCCGGCGAGACCTTGCCGTTTGCGACAAACAGCGACGCACCGTCGACGCCGATCAGCGCATGCGCAACGAACACCGGGTTATAGCTGACGTCGGCGCCGCGCAGATTCAGCAGCCACGCGAGGTCGTCGAGCGTGGAAATGAAGTGCCACTGCGCGCCTTTGTCGGCCATCGCGCGACGAATCTGCGCCAGTTTTTCCGAACGCGCGACGCTGGCATGCGGCGCCGCGTGTTCGAACACGGCCTCAGCAGGCAACGACGGACGCTGCGGCCAGATTGCGTCGAACAGATCGACGTCGGTGCGCAGCTTCACGCCGCGCGCGTTCAGCGCCTGGGTCAATGCCCGCGCCGCCGCCACGCCGAGCACCGCTCCGTCGACACCCACCGTGCCGCCCTCCGCCACGTTTTGCGCGAGCCAGTCGAAGTGCGGCGCGGTTTGCTGGCCGCCTGTCATCTTCATGAGCTGGACGCCGGTTCCGGCGAGCTGCGCGTTGGCCTGCTCCCAGTAGCGGCTGTCGGTCCAGACGCCTGCGAAATCGGCGGTGACGACCAGCGTGCCAGCCGAACCGGTGAAGCCCGACAGCCATTGCCGGCCCTGCCAGCGCCCCGGCAGATACTCAGACAGATGCGGGTCGGCGGACGGCACCAGATAGGCGGCCACGCCCTCGCGCGCCATGGCGTCGCGCAAAGTCGTCAAACGTTCGGGGATGGAGGAAGTTTCGGGGAGTCGGGCATTCATGGGAGTCACCTGCAAGTATTCATCGACGGGAAAGCAAGCCGACCGTCACGGCAACGGCGAACAACGCAACGGCAGCGCAGACCGGCCATTCGAGCGTATCACCATCATGGAAAAGACCGGTCACATTGCCGGCCATGCGCGCGACGGCCGCGCCCAGAACGCCGGCCAGCAGCGCGAGCCACCAATGGGCACGGCTCGACCGGCGCAGCGGATGCAACCACCAGCCGGCGAGACCAATGACGACGCCGAGTACAACGATGCCGGGCCATCCCATTAGCGGTCAGCCTCGCGCAGTTTCAGATTTGTCTCATGGGCGCAGAGGGCCAAGACGTCTAGCATTTTTGTCTCATTAACTATAGAAGTTCGGCACGGCGCTTTCCGCATAGCGGTTGAGTTTAGGGGTCGGGGTGATGTTAGGCAAGCCGTCAGCCTTTCGGCCAAGCCTTCCCCGGTCATTGCCAGGCTGACACCGCGCCATGCGAATCGCTCTAATCGAACCCGACGTGCAGCATGCCCGAGCGATCGACCGGCTGGTCTTTGCCGGCGGCCATGTGTGCCAGCACTTCACCGCAAGCGCTCCATTTCTGCAAAGCGCGCAGACCGACTTCTTCGATCTTCTCATCACCGAAAACTGGGCCGGCGACCATTGCGCCGAAGACGTGATTCCGCTGGCCCGCGCAATCCTGCCGGATTTGCCGGTCATGGTGCTGATGGCCGCGCCGCGCGAAAGCCAGATTGTCGCCGCCTTGCACGCCGGCGCCGACGACTGTCTGAACAAACCGGTGCGCGGCCCGGAAATGCTGGCGCGCATCCACGCGCTGATGCGTCGCGCGGGGCTACGGCGACCGCCCAACCGGCGGCGGGATGTGATCGGCGGCTATTCGTTCGACGCCGCGCATTTCGCGGTCGCCTTCCGTGACCAGACGGTTATCCTGACGCCCAAGGAATTCCGGCTGGCGCTACTGCTGTTCAGCAATCTCGCGCGGCCCGTTTCGCGCGTGCATATCCTCGAAGTCGTCTGGACACGTGGCCGCGACGTACCGTCGCGCACCGTCGACACCCACGTGTCGCGCGTACGCAGCAAATTGCAGTTGCGCGTCGAGCTCGGCTATTGCCTGACGCCGCTTTACGGCTACGGCTATCAACTCGACCCGGTTCCGCTCGAGACTCCCGCCGAGACCGCGTGACGGCTCGAGGATGTGGAAATCGTGGAAACGCTATAATATTGGGCTAAACCATAGTGCCCCCAAATGCAGCTTCTAACGATCGGAATCAATCACCACACTGCGCCTGTCGCCCTGCGCGAACGCGTGGCGTTTCCGCTCGAACAGATCAAGCCTGCACTGGACACGTTCAAAGGTGTCTGGCTCGGCCGCACCGCCCGCACGGCGCCTGAAGCGGCAATTCTTTCCACGTGCAATCGCACTGAGCTTTACTGCGTCACCGACGACCAGGCCGCGCGCGAAGCCGCGATCCAGTGGTTTTCGAAGTACCACAATCTCCCCATCGACGAACTCGCGCCGCACGTCTACGCACTGCCGCAGTCTGAAGCGGTGCGCCATGCGTTCCGCGTCGCGTCGGGGCTCGATTCAATGGTGCTCGGCGAAACGCAAATCGTCGGACAAATGAAGGATGCGGTGCGCACCGCATCCGAAGCCGGCGCGCTCGGTACGTATCTGAACCAGTTGTTCCAGCGTACCTTCGCGGTCGCGAAGGAAGTACGCAGCACGACGGAAATCGGCGCGCAGTCGGTTTCGATGGCGGCCGCGGCCGTCCGGCTCGCACAGCGCATCTTCGACAAGATTTCGAATCAGCGCGTGCTGTTCATCGGCGCGGGCGAAATGATCGAGTTGTGCGCGACCCACTTTGCCGCGCAGCATCCGCGTGAACTGGTGGTCGCAAACCGTACCGCCGAGCGCGGTTCGCGGCTTGCTGAGCGCTTCAACGGCCGTGCTATTCCGCTGTCGGAACTGCCGTCGCGCATGCATGAATTCGACATCATCGTGTCGTGCACGGCGTCCACGTTGCCGATCATCGGACTCGGCGCGGTCGAGCGCGCGGTGAAGGCGCGTCGTCACCGGCCCATTTTCATGGTCGACCTGGCCGTTCCGCGCGACATCGAGCCCGAAGCCGGTCAGCTCGAAGACGTGTTCCTTTATACCGTCGACGACCTCGGTGCGATCGTCCGCGAAGGCAATGCTTCGCGGCAAGCCGCGGTCGCGCAGGCCGAAGCGATCATCGAAACGCGCGTGCAGAATTTCATGCAGTGGCTCGACGCGCGCAGCATCGTGCCGGTTATCCGCCACATGCATACGCAAGCCGACGTGCTGCGCCGCGCTGAAGTCGAGCGTGCGCAGAAAATGCTCGCGCGTGGCGAAGATCCGGCTGCGGTGCTCGAAGCGTTGTCGCAGTCGCTCACCAATAAGCTGATCCACGGTCCCACGCATGCGCTCAATCACGCGAGCAGCGAAAGCCGTGACACGCTCATCGAACTGATGAGCGGTTTTTACAAACACTCCGGTTCCACCGAGCGTTAGCGGCGCAGCCTGCGCCGCGCTGTCCGCGCCTCGCACGAGTGGCGCGCGACGTGCTTCTGACAGGGCATCCGCCCACTCCCCTAGTCGCCGTCCCGCGGAGTCCGCTCCGATACCGATACCCGTCCGATGAAAACGAGCATGCAACGCAAGCTCGACCAGCTCACCATAAGGCTGGCCGAACTGAACGACCTGTTGAGCCGCGAGGACGTCACCTCGAATCTCGACCAATACCGCAAGCTGACGCGCGAACACGCCGAGCTTGGGCCGGTGGTCGAGCATTACGCGCTGTGGCGCAACGCGATGAACGATGCGGAAACCGCGCAGGAACTGCTGACGGACGCGTCGATGCGCGATTTCGCGGAAGAGGAGATTCGCGCGGCGCGTGACCGGATGGAGCAACTCGGTGCCGAGCTGCAGAAGATGCTGCTGCCGAAAGATCCGAACGACGACCGCAATATCTTCGTCGAAATCCGCGCGGGTACGGGCGGCGACGAGTCAGCGCTGTTCGCGGGCGATCTGCTGCGGATGTATTTGCGCTATGCCGAGCGTAATCGCTGGCAGGTCGAAATGATGTCGGCGAGCGAATCAGACCTCGGCGGCTACAAGGAAGTAATTGTGCGGATCGCCGGCGAAGCCGCCTATTCGAAGCTGAAGTTCGAATCCGGCGGACATCGCGTGCAGCGCGTGCCCGCCACCGAAACCCAAGGCCGGATTCACACGTCGGCGTGCACGGTGGCTGTCATGCCGGAAGCCGATGAAATCGGCGAGGTCGAGATCAATCCGGCCGATCTGCGCATCGACACGTTCCGCGCGTCGGGCGCGGGCGGTCAGCACATCAACAAGACCGATTCGGCGGTGCGCGTCACGCACTTGCCGACGGGGATCGTCGTCGAATGTCAGGACGACCGCTCGCAGCACAAGAACAAGGATCGCGCGCTGAAGGTGCTGGCCGCGCGCATCAAGGACAAGCAGTCGCACGAGCAGCAGGCGAAGGAAGCCGCGACGCGCAAGAGCCTGATCGGCTCGGGCGACCGTTCCGAGCGAATTCGTACGTATAACTTCCCGCAAGGACGGCTGACCGATCACCGGATCAACCTCACGCTGTATCGCCTCGACGCGATCATGGACGGTGATCTGGACGAACTGATCGCAGCGCTCGTCAGCGAGCATCAGGCCGAGTTGCTGGCTTCGCTGGGCGACGCGGACTGACCGGCAAGCCGATGACTTCTGCCACTCCGGTCACGCCCGCCGCGCTGTTGCGCGGCTCGCCATTGCCGCCGCTCGAAGCGCGGATTCTGCTCACACACGTGCTCGGCTGGCGGCCCACGCAGTTGATTACCCGCAGCGACGAAGCGCTCGATGCCGCGAATGTTGAGCAATTCCGCGCGCTCGAAGCGCGGCGCGTGGCCGGTGAGCCTGTCGCGCAACTGGTCGGCGCACGCGAGTTTTTCGGACTGGATTTCGAGGTGACGCGCGACGTGCTGATTCCGCGTCCCGAAACCGAATTGCTGGTCGAAACCGCGCTGGCTGCCATGGACGGCATTTCGCGTCCGCGCGTGCTCGATCTCGGCACTGGCACGGGCGCAATTGCCGTGGCGATTGCGTCGATGCGGCCCGACGCGCAAGTCTGGGCGCTCGACCGTTCGGCCGAAGCGCTGGCGGTTGCCACGCGCAATGCCGTCCGTCTGCTGGATGCAAAACGGCCGGGCAGCGCTGTCGCGTTGAGCCGGAGCGACTGGTACGACTCGCTCGATCCGGCGTTGCGCTTCGACGTGATCGTCAGCAATCCGCCGTATATCGCGGACGGCGACCCGCATCTGTCGGAAGGCGATCTGCGCTTCGAACCGCGCGGCGCGCTTACCGACGAAGCCGACGGCCTCAGCGCGATCCGCAAAATCGTCGCTGGTGCGACCGCGCGGCTCGCCGCCAACGGCGTCCTGTGGATCGAGCACGGTTACGATCAGGCCAAAGCCGTCCGCGAACTGCTGACGGCGCAATGCTTCGCGCAGGTTCGCTCGGAGCGCGATCTCGCCGGAATCGAGCGGATCAGCGGCGGCCGCGTGAGCGCTGCCGCCTAGAACCGGCGGATCTCAAACCGGCCCTCGGCCGGCCGAAGCGAAATCCGCTATCATTTCAGCCTATTGTGCGACACGCACCGTTCGCTCACGTTACGAGCATCGACAATCAAACCCACTTTTCTCTGGGGGTTTGGGGGACTTTTGTCCTTAATTTTTCTGCGTGAGTGCATCGGCTTTTACGCCGCATGCTATGTATTAATCCGATTATCCTCGGATTCCGCCTCGTCAGCGGCACCAAACCGCTGACAAAGCGGAGTGGCGTCTACTAATTGCCCCTTCTTTTGGAAGGGGCACTCACTTCGATGCGAGCGACAAGCTCGATCCGTCATTGTTCAACCTCGGTCTGCCTGTCGGATAGTTCTTATCGACTGGTACGGCTGTGGCAGAGAACCTGTTATACGACTAGCAGTAGCCTACGAAGACATGCGTCACTGGTAACGGTGGGGTGTGAAGCTCTTCTGACAAAGTAGCCTCCGGATGTTCTCGGACAAGTGATCTCCGTGAGGCGATCACTTGGATACTCCTAGCAGCAAAAGGGGTTGAGGAGCTGGCTGACTGACACGGTCAACATATGTGAACTGCTGATAAACCTCGTAAAAATGGCGTTGCCAAAGCTGCTGACAGGCAACAACCAAAAGGTGTGCGGCCGGTTAACTCGCTGGTAGGACGGGTTACGTCGTCATCGGTGCCGCCGGGGAAGAGGCAGGACCTAAATCAGTCGTGTGACGGATCGGGAACGTGGTAAGCCCGTATGGTTGCCTGCGGAACATTGCAGGCAGGTGGACCGCAAGGAACGCTGTTGACTGTGCGGGTATGGGAGGACGGAAAAAGCGAACGCCAGACTGTAATGGTTTGGATAGGGGCTGAGACATTGCCCCACGCGAAAGCGGGCAGACTTCCGTTTGGTCTACCGTCGCAAGACGGCTGACGGACCTTTCGCTAAAAACTGGTGATCGTTGGCGGCTGCTCTAGCCGTCAGTGTATGTATTTAACCCCCTTGCGGGAGCAGATAGCTCCCGCAAGGGGCGATCTGTTCTTCGCTCGGGTCTCACTTTTTTTTCGAGCAGGAGAGCAGCATGAAAGTATCTATCCGCGAGGATCGATCTGCGCTTTCCCACGCGCCGGACAACTGGCACGCCATCGATTGGCGTCGCGTTGAACGGAACGTGAGAGGGATGCAGATTCGAATTGCGAAGGCGACGCGGGAACGCGACTGGCGCAGGGTGAAAGCCCTGCAACGGATGTTGACCCGCACGTTGTCCGCAAAGCTGCACGCGGTACGACGTGTTACGCAAAACCAGGGTGCGCGAACGGCGGGAGTCGATCGCGAGCTTTGGAATTCACCTGAAAGTCGATGGCAGGCCGTCAACCGGTTGACGCGACGTGGATACAAGCCTCTGCCTTTACGGAGAATCTTTATCCCCAAGGCCAATGGGAAGGAGCGCCCTTTGGGCATCCCAACCATGCGGGACAGGGCGATGCAAGCTTTGTATCTGCTGGCCTTGGAACCGGTGTCGGAATCGATGAGTGACCCAAACTCTTATGGGTTCAGGTTAAGTCGCTCGACGGCTGATGCAATGTCCCAGATTTTCGTCGCCATGTCTCAGCACGGTTCGGCCCGCTGGGTACTGGAGGCGGACATCAAGGGCTGCTTCGACTACATCAATCATGACTGGCTGGAGAACCATGTCCCGATGGACAGGGCAATCCTCCGAAAATGGTTGAAGGCTGGCCTGATTTACAAAGGACAGTTACAGGCGACTGAGGCCGGTACGCCACAGGGCGGGATCATCTCCCCTACGCTGGCGAACGTGACGCTGAACGGGCTTGAACGTGAACTGATTGCGCATCTTGATGCGAAATTTGGGATCGCAAAAGCAAAGAAGCTGAAGGTGAATGTGGTGCGATACGCGGATGACTTCGTCATAACCGGCGACTCGAAAGAGATACTGGAAAACGAAGTGAAGCCTTGGGTGGAAGCATTCCTGGCAACTCGAGGACTGCAACTGTCGGAGGAGAAAACGCGGATCACTCACATTGATCAAGGCTTTGATTTCCTTGGGTGGAACTTCCGGAAGTACTCGGGAAAGCTACTCATCAAGCCGAGCAAAAAGAACGTGCAAACGTTCTATCGCAAGGTGGCGGATACGATCAGTGGCAACAAGACGGTGAAGCAGGCGGATCTGATTCGTTTGCTCAATCCGATGCTACGGGGCTGGGCGCAGTACCACAGTCCCGTGGTTGCCAAGCAAGCGTACAGCCGCATGGAGCATCTGATTTTCAAGAGGCTTTGGCGGTGGTCGAAGCGGCGTCATCCTAAGAAGAGCACCAGTTGGATAAAGAAGAAATACTTCTGCTCCATTGGTGATCGACACTGGGTGTTCGCCGCTCCAATAACTCGCGAAGACGGCAGTAAGGGGCTTTTTGACCTGTACGAAATCAGCGGTACGGTTATCAAAAGGCATAAGAAGATTCGAGGGGATTACCACCCCTTTGATCCAATGTTGGAGCAATACAGCGAGAAACTGCGGCAGGAACGCATGGTGAATTCGATGCGTTATCGAAAGCAGTGGGCCACGCTGTATCTATCGCAGAGCGGGTTGTGTGCGCACTGCAACTGTGCCCTAACGGACGAAACGGGTTGGCACGACCATCATCTGGAATATCGGATGCATGGCGGGTCAGACGCGCTGTCTAATCGGGTACTGCTTCACCCCCAATGCCACCAACTGGTACACGCTGGTAAAATCGCAGTAACTAAACCGTCTCTGCGTTAAGCAGGGATTTGCCGTAGGCTTGAGCTGTATGCGGGGAAACTCGCACGTACAGTTCTTAGGGGGCCCCTCTTCCGCGAGGAAGGGGGGCTACCCTACCCCTACACATCACGGAACCGCAAGGTCAGTCATGGATACGCAACAACGCATCAAGCAAATCGTCGACGAAAATAACGTCGTCCTCTTCATGAAGGGCACGGCCCAGTTTCCGATGTGCGGCTTTTCCGGCCGTGCCATCCAGATCCTGAAGGCATGCGGCGTCGGCGAAATCAAAACCGTCAACGTCCTCGAGGACGACGAAGTCCGTCAAGGCATCAAGACGTTCTCGAACTGGCCGACCATTCCGCAGCTCTACGTGAAGGGCGAGTTCATCGGCGGCTCGGACATCATGATGGAAATGTACGAATCGGGCGAACTCCAGCAGCTGTTCGCCGCGGCCTGATCGGCCTCGTCCGGACGTTTGTTCCCCCGCATTTCCCGATAAGGCGCCGCGAGCCATGGAAACACGCGCTGCGGCGCCCCGCCGGCTGATCGTCGCGATCACCGGTGCAACCGGCGCCATCTACGGCATCCGGCTGCTTGAAACGCTGCGCAGGCTCGGCGGCGTGGAGAGCCATCTGCTGATTTCGAGCGCTGGCTGGCTCAATATCCAGCACGAACTCCAGTTGAGCAAAGAAGACGTGCATCCGCTCGCGGATGTCGTCCATTCTGTGCGCGACGTCGGCGCGAGCATCGCGTCCGGCTCGTTTGCCACCGACGGCATGGTCGTCGCCCCCTGTTCCATGCGAACGCTCGCAAGCGTCGCACATGGCTTTTCGGACAACCTGATCACCCGCGCCGCCGACGTCACGCTGAAAGAGCGCCGCCGGCTCGTCCTGCTTGTGCGCGAAACGCCGTTCAACCTCGCGCATCTGCGGAATATGACGGCGGTGACCGAAATGGGTGGCGTAATTTTCCCGCCCCTGCCTGCTTTCTACAATCAGCCCACCTCAATCGATCAGATGGTCGACCACACCGTCGCACGCGTGCTGGATCTGTTCGCACTCGGACCCGCGTTGTCGCCTGCCTGGGCGGGGTTGCGCGGTCCTCAGGAATAACGGGCCGACCGATTCTGGTCGGAATCAGCGAGCGCCGATTAATAACAACGGCGACACAATCAATTCTGATTTCGCCCGTTTATCAAACCTCAGTGCAGGCCTATATTGATAGCAACCCCACTTCTGCGCCGCATCCACGCGGCTGCGTTGCTGCCATGAACCGCCTTCCTTCGCTTTTCCTTTCGCACGGCGCGCCCACGCTGCCGATCGATCCGTCCATGCCGTCCGCCGAATTCGGCTCGCTGAGCGCCCAGTTGCCGCGCCCGGAGTCCATCCTGATGCTGTCGGCCCACTGGGGCACGGCGCAGCCCGTGGCGAGCACGTCAACGGCCCCAGAGACCATTCACGACTTCTATGGCTTTCCGCGTCAGTTGTACGAGATCCAATATCCGGCTCCCGGGGCGCCCGACGTTGCGCGCCGCGCCGCCGCGCTGCTCGGCGACAACGGCATCCTCGCGGATGTCCAGCCGCATGGGCTCGACCACGGCGCGTGGGTGCCGATGCTGCTGATGTTCCCGCACGCCGACGTGCCCGTCGCCCAGTTGTCGATCCAGCCGCACATGGACGCCGCGCACCACTTCCACGTGGGCCGCGCGTTGCGTGCGCTGAAGGACGACGGCGTGATGGTGATCGGCTCCGGCCAGATCACGCACAATCTGCGTGCCGCCGATTTTTCAGCGCGTCCGGAAGACGCCGATCCGCGTGTTACGGAGTTCACCGACTGGTTCGAAGACAGGCTCGCCGCGCACGACGTCGACGCGCTGCTGGACTACCGCCGCCAGGCTCCGTACGCGGTGCTGATGCATCCGACGGACGAACATCTGCTGCCCGTTTTCGCTGCGCTAGGTGCCGCCGACGACGATTATTCGCTCGGCATCCAGTCGCTCGGCACGTTCCAGCGGTCGCTGGCCATGACGAACTACGTGTTCGGCACCGCCTGACCGACGCCGCCGCGCGAGCCGTCGGCAAACAAAAAGCCCGCCTGAGCGCAAACTCAGGGGGGCTTTTTTATCCGCCGACTCTAATCAGGAGCCGGTATCCAGCATTCGGCGCAGCAAAAAGTTAATGCGCGCCCATGCCTTCGAGCACTTCGTCGTGCGTCTGACGCTCTTCGAGGTATTCCGAGCGGTAGCCGCTCTGGACGCCCCAGTAGTAGAACACCAGCGCGAAAGCGATCACCACCACCATGTCCCAGCCGTACGGCAGGATGCCGAAACCGCCGAACTCCTTGCTGCCGATCAGCGACAACACCGCCATCACCGGCAGATACGCGACCAGCCACCACGCCGCCTTCAGATCGCGGCCCCAGCCGGCAAAACCCGACTTCGCCTGGAAGTAGAAGTACACCGGCAACGCGACGACCATCAGCAGAATGATTTCGCCGGTGAGCGGCCACTTAGCCCAGTACAGGATCAGCGACGCGCACGTGAACGCGAACGGCGCAATCACCTTCATGCCGACGATGTGCAGCGGACGATCGAGGTCCGTTGCCGCGCGGCGCAACGCCATCAGGCTGATCGGGCCCGTCAGGTACGAGATCACGGTCGCGACCGAAATCACGGCCGCCAGCGAGCTCCATCCACGGAAGAAGAACAGGAAGATGAACGACACCAGCAGGTTGAACCACATCGCCTGACGCGGCACGCCGTAGAACGGGTGCACGTTGCCGAACATCTTCGGCATCGTGTTGTTGCGCTCCATCGCGTAGATCATGCGGGTCGTGGTCGCCATGTACGTGGTACCCGTACCGCTCGGGCTGACGAATGCGTCGACATACAGCAGGATCGCGAGCCAGTTCAGGTTCAGCGCAATCGCCAGTTCCGCGAACGGCGACGCGAAGTTGAAGTGACTCCAGCCCTTCATCACGTCGGTCGGGTTCACCGCGCCGATATAGGCAATCTGCAACAGCACGTAGATCACCAACGCCAGCAGAATCGAGCCGATCACCGCGAACGGTACGCTCTTGGCCGGATTGCGCGCTTCACCCGCGAGGTTGATCGGGCTCTGGAAACCGTTGAACGCGAACACAATGCCGCTCGTCGCAACCGCGGTGAATACCGACGACCAGCCGTACGGCGCGAAGCTGCTCGCTTCACCGAAGTTTTCCTTGTGGAAACCCGTCAGCATCAAGCCGAGGATCGTTGCGCCAGGAATCAGGAACTTGAAGATCGTGATCGCCGAATTGGCGCGCGCGAACAACTTCACGCCCCAGTAGTTCAGCAGGAAGTAAATGATCACGAGACCCGCGGACAGTAATAACCCGTTGGTCGTTAATGACCCATTCACGAATAGCGCATGCGCCCATGGATAGGGCCACGTACTCATATATTGAATGGATGCTTCAGCCTCGATTGGAATCACCGAGACAATGGCAATCCAGTTGGCCCACGCGCTGATAAAGCCAACCAGCGCGCCATGCGAATAGCGCGCGTAACGCACCATCCCGCCGGACTCCGGGAACATTGCGCCGAGTTCGGCATAGGTCAACGCAATCGCGAGAATCACGACTGCGCCGATAATCCACGCACAAATGGAAGCCGGACCTGCAATTTTTGCGGCCTTCCACGCGCCGAACAGCCAGCCCGATCCGATGATCGAACCCAGGCCGGTCAGCATCAGCGCGAACGGCCCGATGTTCCGTTGTATAGAACTTTTCACGTCTTCTCCTGTTTCAGAACCATGTCGGCACCGCGTGACATCGCTTGGGGCGCTGGAGACGGGGTGACGCGCATGCATGCGCGACGGGTTCCATTCTAGACAGGTGCAACCGACGCGCGGCGCGTAGTTTAACGGTTGCACCGCATGGATGCAGCGAAACTAAGGGTTCTCCCTGGCAAATTTATGAGATACGCAGCAAGCTTTGTAAGCAAATTCCGCGCCCGTTAGTCAAATATTCGTAAAGTTTTAGGGAGAGTGTTGACCTTCTCTCAAAATCGCCGTATAACGTCCGGGCAGGATTTCAAGCGGCGAGTGAATTGGTCTTTCGTAGGTCGCCCATCAACGGTACTCCGGTTGTCCCATTACCCCCTTCCTTGATTTTCATGCACTTTCTGGGCTTCGGCCTTATTTACCATCTTTAGGAACAAGTAATATGGAAACCGGTACCGTCAAGTGGTTCAATGACGCAAAGGGCTTTGGCTTCATCACGCCGGACGGCGGTGGCGAAGATCTGTTCGCGCATTTCTCGGAAATCCGCACGGAAGGCTTCAAGACGCTGCAAGAAAACCAAAAGGTCACGTTTGAAGTCAAGACGGGCCCGAAGGGCAAGCAAGCTGCTAACATCAAGCCGGCTTAAGTGGCCAGGTAAGCAGACAAGCTTCCTTCTGGACGCAAAAAAACCCCGCCTCGGCGGGGTTTTTTTATATCCAGCTCAATTGAATCAATTGAATAAGCTGATTATCTTCGCGATACGCGATTGATTAAGTTCGGGTTTATCCGAAGATACGGCGTGCGTGAATACCGAGTCCCGTTGCGACGCTGGCGAGTCGATCGCCGAATACCGCTTTAGCGTCCGGAAATGCCGCCGCCAATGCACCCGATAGAAACGAAAGGCCGGTCGATCCACCGGTGAAATAAATCGCGCTGACGGCGCGGGTCGCGACGCCTGCCGCCTGCACCGTGTCGCGTGCGGCTTGCACAATGCGCAGCGTTTCGTCATGACCGGCTTTAATCAGTTGCGCTTCGTCGAACGCGAGGCGCAGGTCGTCTTCCACTTCGTCGAGATCGATCACGGTCTCACCGCCCGCCGCCACGCCGATCTTCGCTTCTTCCGCGTGCGCGGCCAGTGCGTGACCCAGACGGCGGTCCACAACGCGCATCAGCCGGTCGTGGTGCTTCGTCTCGGTGAACAGGTGGCGCATCAGCGTGAGTTCGCTGACGCGTTTCGGCGCGTAGACCGTGTTGATCAGATGCCACGTCGCCAGATCAAAATAGATCCGGTTCGGGATTTCACGTCCTTCCGAATCCAGCGACTGATAGCCGAGTTCGCGCAGAATCGTCGCGAGTTCGACGCGACGGTCGAAGTCCGTGCCCGCGACGTGCACGCCGTGGTGCGCCAACACGTCGTCCTTGCGCTCGACACGCTTCATCCGCTCCGGCCCCACCCGCACCAGCGAAAAGTCCGACGTACCGCCGCCGATGTCGGCAACCAGTACGAGCCCTTCTTCCGTCAGATGCGACTCGTAGTCGAACGCGGCCGCGATCGGCTCATACTGAAAGTGGATTTCCCGCAAACCGACTGCGCGCGCCGCCGCTTCGAGCTGCTGCTGCGCCATCAGATCGGCGCGCGGGTCGTCGTCGACGAAAAACACTGGCCGGCCCAGCACCGCGCGATTGATCGCGCCGCCCGTGCTCTTTTCGGCCGAGCGCTTCAGATGATCGACGAAGATCGCGATGATATCGGTGTACTTGATCGCCGTACCGTCGCCGAGATCGGTGGAATTCTCGGCAAGCGGCGAGCCGAGAATGCTTTTCATCGAGCGCATCAGACGGCCGTCGAAACCGTCGATGTAGGCCGCAAGCGCCGCCCGCCCGAACTCGCGGGTGTCTTCGTCAGTGTTGAAAAAGACCGAGGTGGGCAGCGTCGTGTAGGCGCCTTCGACCGGCGCGAGCTTGAGCTGCGCGCCATCAGGCACGGCTACGGCCGAGTTGGAAGTACCGAAGTCAATCGCGCAATAGTTCATGGCAGGAATCGCCGCTCACGGCTGGCGCGGACAGAAAGGGGAGCGGCTTTGTAACACGAAAGCTCGATCAGCATCAACTAACGCCCTCGGATAGCTGCGAAAAACGCAAAAGCTGCGCTCAACGGAACGAATATTGCTCTTTCGGACAGGATACGCCGCCAAATTTCTTTATTCAGGAGACCTCCAGCAATGAGGGCGCCGCCTACCGCCGTTGTCCGCGAAAAAAATGCCGGCCTGATTGAAACGGATTTGCCATCGCGGCTCGACCGTCTGCCGTGGGGCCGCTTTCACTCGCTGATCGTCGTAGCGCTAGGCGTGACGTGGCTGCTCGACGGTTTGGAGGTGACGCTGGCGGGGGCTGTGGCGAGTGCGCTGAAAACCAGTCCGGCGTTGCGCTTTACCAACGCCGACGTGGGTCTCGCGGGCAGTGCGTACATCGCGGGCGCGGTGCTCGGGGCGCTCGGTTTCGGCTGGCTGACCGACCGGCTCGGACGACGCAAACTGTTTTTCATCACGCTCGCGCTGTATCTGGCGGCAACCGCCGCGACCGCGCTGTCGTGGAATCTGGCGAGTTTCCTGCTGTTTCGCTTCCTGACCGGTGCAGGCATCGGCGGCGAATATACGGCAATCAATTCGACGATTCAGGAGTTCACGCCGGCGCGGGTGCGCGGCTGGACCGATCTCGGCATCAACGGCACGTTCTGGGTCGGCGCGGGGCTGGGTGCGGCGGGGTCGCTGGTGCTGCTCGATCCTCATTTGCTGCCCACCGACTGGGGCTGGCGCGCGTGCTTCTTCATCGGCGCGGTGCTGGCGCTGGCGATTTTGCCGATGCGCATCTGGGTGCCCGAAAGTCCGCGCTGGCTTCTGACGCACGGCGACGAGCGCGATGCACGCTCGATTGTCGAAGGTATCGAAGCGCGTTTTCGCGCGGAAGGCCACGCGCTTTCCGACGAGCATCTCACCCGCCTGCGATTGCGCGCACGCGGCCACACACCGCTGAAAGAGGTTTTCCACACGCTGTTCAATGTGCACCGCCGACGCGCGCTAGTCGGCCTGACGCTGATGACCGCGCAGGCGTTTTTCTACAACGCGATCTTTTTCACCTATGCGCTGGTGCTCACCGATTTCTATCACGTGCCGGGCGATCACATCGGCTGGTATCTGCTGCCGTTCGCGCTCGGCAATTTCCTTGGGCCGCTGCTGCTCGGCCGCCTGTTCGACGTGATCGGGCGACGCAAGATGATCGCGACGACCTACGGCCTGTCAGCGATTCTGCTGACGGCCAGCGGCTATCTGTTCGAGCAGCAGATGCTCACCGTCGTCACGCAGACCATCGCGTGGATGGTGATTTTCTTCTTCGCGTCGGCCGCGGCGAGTTCGGCGTATCTGACGGTCAGCGAATCGTTTCCGCTCGAAATCCGCGCACTGGCAATTGCGGTTTTTTACGCGTTCGGAACGGCGCTGGGCGGCATTGTCGGACCTGCATTTTTTGGACGGCTGATCGACACGCATCAACGCAGCGCGGTGTTCTCGGGCTACCTGGTCGGCTCGGGGTTGATGCTCGCAGCCGCTATCGTCGCGGCGATCTGGGGCGTGGACGCAGAGCGCAAGTCGCTGGAAAACGTGGCGGCACCGTTGTCGAGCGTCACCGATGGTGACGGTCGCAGCGAGAACGCCGCGTAATAAAAAAACGCGCGGTCAGCGCCGCGCGTTTCGCCTGCTTCAAATAAACCAGCCGCTCAAAGCGCCTTCTTCCAGCCGCCACCAAACGCGATATCCGCCAGCGGCAAACGCTGACGCACCGACTTCTCACGCTCACGCAGCACCGGGTCGAGCTTGTCGACATCGCCGAAATGACCGATCGAAATCATCGCGATCACATCGACGTCGTTCGGCACATTGAAGGCCGTGCGGAATGCGTTCGGATCGAACCCGCTCATCTGATGCGCAGCGAGACCGAGCGCATGCGCCTGCAACACCAGAGCCATGGCCGCAGCACCCGCGTCGTACGGTGCGCAGCGGTTCACTTCGCCCTTGTTGTTGAGCGTGTGCGTGGTCACGGCGATCAGCACCGGCGCGGGCGCATTCCAGCCCTGGTTGAACGGCACCAGCGTGGCAAAAGCCTGCTTGAACGAAACTTCATCGACACTGCGGTCGAATACGAGGAAACGCCAGGGTTGCGCGTTATACGAAGACGGTGCCCAGCGAGCCGCTTCGAGCACGGCACGCAGATTCTCGCGGCTCACCGGCTCGCTCGAATACGCGCGCGGGCTCCAGCGGCCTGCAAGCAGCTCGTGGATGGCAACTGCGGTAGGGGCGGGTTTGTTGGTCATGCGCTTCTCTCGGTCGAAATTCATGATCGCCGGGCGGGCGCCCGGGGCCACATAGCATACCCGGGCTTCGGCGCTCGTGGTCCAACTGGCGGGCAGTTTGTCTTCGCACGGCGTGGAAAAAAAACGGCCCTGCACAGAGGGCCGTCGACCGTTCGATTCGTCAGACTTTTCCGTTCTTTTACAGCACGTGTATTACACCGCCTGCGTCTCAGGAACCTTGGCCGGCCGGTTGATCTGCAACACGATTACCGCCGCGACCAGGCACAAACCGCCGGAGATCATCGACGCCACCGTGTACGTGCCGAGGCTCGCGCGCAACATGCCCGCACCGAGCGCCGCGAAAGCTGCCCCGAGCTGGTGACCCGCGACCACCCAGCCGAACACTACGGGCGCCGATTCCTTGCCGTACACATCCGTCGCGAGACGCACGGTGGGCGGGACGGTCGCGATCCAGTCGAGACCGTAGAACACGGCGAACAGCGGCAAACCGAAGAAGTCGATCCCGAAGGCGTGCGGCAGATACATCAGCGACAAGCCGCGCAGCCCGTAGTACCAGAACAGCAGCACGCGGCTATTGAAGCGGTCCGACAGCCAGCCCGACAACGTCGTGCCGAACAGATCGAAGATGCCCATCGCGGCGAGCAGCGACGCGCCCTGCACTTCCGTCATGCCGTAATCGCCGCACATCGCGATCAGATGGGTGCCGACGTAACCGTTGGTGCTCGCGCCGCAGATAAAAAAGCTGAAGAACAGCAGCCAGAAATCACGCGTTTTGCTCGCCATGGCCAATGTGCCGAAAGCGATAGCCAACGGATTCTGCTTCTTGACGGCGCTGGCTTCCGGCGCGTCGTGCGGCTCGCCGTACGGACGCAGTTTCATATCGGCCGGACGTTCGGGCAGCAGAAAGGCGACCAGCGGAATCACCACCGCCGCCGCGAGCGCGACCACCCACACGACCTGACGCCAACCGTAATGCTCGGCGATAGCGGCGAGCATCGGCAGGAACACGAGTTGGCCGGTGGCCGAACTCGCCGTGAGAATGCCCATGACGAGACCACGGCGCGTGGTGAACCAGCGTGTCACCACGGTCGCCGACAACGACAGCGCCGCCACGCCGGTCGAGCCGCCGACCATCACTCCCCAGATCAGCACCATCTGCCACGGATGCGTCATCAGCGACGACAGCGCGACACCCGCCGCCATCGTCCCGAGCGCGGCCAGCAAGGTGGGACGAATACCGAAGCGCTGCATCGCCGCCGCCGCGAACGGCCCCATCAGCCCGTAAAGCGCGATGTTCACGGAGATGGCGAGCGAGATCGTCGCGCGGCTCCAGCCGAATTGATGCTCCAGCGGCACCATCATCACGCTCGGCGTGGCGCGCGTGCCGGCGGCCGCCAGCAGCACCAGAAACACCACCGCGACGGTCAACCAGCCGTAGTGGAAACGCCCGCCAATCAATCTCGCTGCCCAGTTCATCGGTTCTCCCATCGACGCCTGACCGATCAGCCGCGTCGCATCCATTGTTACTGCTTCAGTAAGAGACTTGTGACAGATCTGTCACAATTGTGGTTGCGATCTTAGTTACTGGTCGGTAACATGTCAAGGCGTCAATTCAATTCAGGTGGTCCCATGTCCGATAGTGAAACCGACAAGCCGGTCCGCGCAAGGCGCACGCGCGGCGCGCAAACGGCCGGGCCGCAGGCGCAGGAGAATTTGTTGCGGGCTGCGGGCGAGCTGTTCTATCGCGAAGGGGTACGCACGGTCGGCGTCGATGCGGTGGTCGAGCGGGCTGGCGTGAACAAGATGAGTTTGTATCGCCAGTTTTCTTCGAAAGACGAACTGGTGATGGCGTATCTGGAGCGGAAAGACGAGCAGTTCTTCGGCTACGTCGAGAAGAGTTTCGCGCAACATCCCGGCGAACCAACTAAACAGCTTCAACAGTATTTCGACGACCTCGCACAGCGTGCGTCGATTGACGACTATCGCGGATGTCCGTTCGTGAACGTGTCGGTGGAGTTTCCCGACCCGGCGCATCCGGCGCGACAGTTCGTCTTCGGCAACAAGCAGCGTTTGATGGCGCGGCTGCTTGAATTGACGACCGCCGCGAGTGCCGACGATCCGCCAGCGCTGGCCGACGCGCTGGGGCTGCTGATCGAAGGGGTGTACGCGGCGAGTCAGACCTATGGGCCGGGATGCGGACCTATTCGGGTCGCACCGAAGGTGGCTGCGCAGTTGATCGCGGCGGCTTGCGGGGAACGAGCGACGCAGCAGACCGTGTAACGCGGGCCGCCTGATTTAGCCCGGTAAAATGACGCTTTTCCTCCAGCATTTCCCCGCCATGTCGTCGTTGCCCGCCGAATCCCACGAAGCCGTTATCGCCGCCACCCGTCACTGGCTGACCGAGGCCGTGATCGGCCTGAATCTGTGTCCGTTCGCGAAGGCTGTGCACGTAAAGGGGCAAATTCGCTACGCCGTCAGCGACGCAGTGGACATGGAAGGCGTCCTGACCGATCTCGAAGCCGAGCTTCAGACGCTGGTCGCCGCCGATCCGAACGCCATCGACACTACACTGCTGATCCTGCCGCGCACGCTCAGCGATTTTCTCGACTACAACGACTGCCTGTTCTTCGCCGAACGAATGCTCAAGCAGCTTCGGCTGGAAGGGATTGTTCAGATCGCCAGCTTTCATCCGGCTTATCAATTCGAAGACACCGAGCCGGACGACATCGAAAACTACACGAACCGCGCGCCCTACCCGATTCTGCATTTGCTGCGCGAGGACAGCATCGAGCGAGCCGTCGACGCGTTCCCCGATGCGGAAGATATCTACGAACGCAATCAGGAAACGCTACGGCGTATCGGCCTCGCGGGCTGGAACGAGTTGATGAAGCGCTAACCGGCGCGGCAGATCAGGCGACGCTCGTTTCGACGAAAAACCGCTCCTTCAACTCGCCGATTCCGAGCGTTTCCATCACTTCATTGAGCCGTTCGGCCGGCCGGCGCCGCGGCAAATCCTTGTACTGCGCGATGATCAGTTCATTCTTCATCGAATGCTCCCAGCCCACGAGTTCGGTCACGCTGACCTGATACCCATGCGCCTCGAGCTGCAAACAGCGCAGCACATTCGTGATCTGGCTCCCAAATTCCCGCGTATGCAGCGGATGCCGCCAGATTTCGGTCAACGCATTCGCGAGCGACTTCTGCTTGTTCTGCCGTAACACCCCCGCCACTTCAGCCTGACAACAGGGCACGACCACGATGTACTTCGCCTTCTTTTCGAGCGCGAAGCGGATGGCGTCGTCGGTGGCGGTATTGCATGCGTGCAGCGCCGTCACGATGTCGATTTCGGCGGGCAGACGCGTCGACGTGATCGACTCCGCCACCGACAGATTCAGGAACGACATCCCCTTGAAGCCGAGTCGCGCGGCCAATTCTTCGGACTTCGTAACGAGGTCTTCGCGCGTTTCAATGCCGTAAATGTGCGAAGCCCCACCTGCAGCGTCCTGAAACTCCTTGAAGAAAAGATCGTAGAGGATAAAACCTAGGTATGACTTGCCCGCGCCGTGATCGACGAGGGTCAGGTTGCCCTGGTTCTCCTTGAGGTCTTTGAGCAGCGGCTCGATGAACTGGAACAGGTGATAGACCTGTTTCAGCTTGCGGCGGCTGTCCTGATTCATTTTGCCGTCGCGCGTGAGGATGTGGAGTTCCTTCAGGAGTTCGACGGACTGATTCGGGCGGATTTCGTGGGTTTTGCTGGACATCATGGGGGACCGCCATCAATTGCAGTACGAACGTGCGACAGATGACGGAAAAAAGGAATAGTTGCTGCCAGTTTACCCAAAGTGCGGCGCGCTTACCGAAGGAGCCGCGCTGACCATGCAAGAAATGCCGTCAACCTGGAACACTTCCTGCTCGATTTGAACTACGCGGGCCGTTCCGGGGAGTAGCAGAAGACAGCTTGCGCATCGGGCAAAGTCAATTTGCACAAGCCATGTCGCTGATAACAATAGGCTAGCGGCCGTGACACGTTCACGCGAACCGGATGCATGTGGGGAGGGCGGTCCCGGAACACGGGCCGAACGTTACGTAACCAGCAGCGCGCCGAGACACTAACCGGACGCGCGCTCGGATAGATGAGGCGGCAATGGATACGGTACCCAACGGAAACGTAGAACAGAAGTTTCAGGAAATGCTGGCGAAGCTCATCGCGACGCCGGCCTGGTCGGAGAAGCAGCAGTTGGAACTGGAGATGGCGCGCGACATCTCCACGGAAATGCTTCGTCTGGCGGAAGTCATGCGCGATGGCAGCGTCGATATGGAAACGTGTCTGACGATGCTCAAGTACGCGAAGGTGCTCGATTTCGTGATGACGACGCTCGCGTCGCGGCGCGATATCAAGCCGCAAACGCTGCGCGTTATTTTCAAGCTGGCGGGGTTGAAGGTGGATGAGGCTTATCCTGGATAGGTTTCGTTCCAGTTTTTTGGTTTTGCAGTTCCGTCGATGCGGATAGAGATCAAACGGCGACAACGCCGCGATTTGCAAAAGCGGTTTCGTACCGCTTGCGCGGGTCGCGGCGTTGTTTTTGGCGGCGGCTTCAGGCGCGCGGTGCTTCGACGGGCGGCGTACCGTCGTGAAACAGCGTCTTGAGTTGCGCGCGCAGTTCCGGCGAATCCGTGTGTTTGTGCACGGTCACCGCGTGCTGGACGGCGGCGTCGAGAAGCTCGCTCTCCGTGTCGGCGGATAAGGCGATGGTGCAGTTCGTGTCGCTCGGAAACTCGCGGCAATCGATATATTTGCGGGTCATGACAGTCTCCTTGATCGGTATCGAGCAGCTATCGGATTTCCATGCGAACGGGCGACGCGCGGATTTCGCTGGATCGTCCGTCAAGTTATTGCGGCAGTCGTGGACGCAACCGCCAACGGCTTTGCGGAAACGATGGCGATTAGCCACTCAGGCTGGACGAACGAGAAAAACGGCGGGCGGGTTTAACTTAACGCGCGAGAAAATACGCGAGTCGCGTCGGATGGAAGGTGTTTGAAAAGTATAGGTCGCGTAGGGTAATAGCCAAGTCCAGCAAAGGCTCGGCGGCCGCCGCCAATGCAACGTAATCGCAACGACACAGCGCAGCGTACCGGCTAGATCGCGCTGCAAATCACCGCTTTTGCAGCTTGCCCAACCGCCCACCCGTTTGCCCTGCGCTGTCCGCGATGTAAAAATAGCGCCCTCCGCGCCGCCTGATCATCCGATCCCGCCGACGCGCCGCCTCTTCCGCTTACCTCGCAGGTCCGCATGTCATCCTCGTTCGATTTCGTCCGTGTCGCCATCATTGGCGGCGGTCCTGCTGGCTTGATGGCTGCCGAGGCACTCGCCCGTCCGGGCTTGCAGGTCGACGTCTATGACGCGATGCCGTCCGTCGGCCGGAAATTCCTGATGGCGGGCAAAGGCGGGATGAACATCACGCATTCGGAGCCGCTCGAGCCGTTTCTCGGCCGCTACGGCGCGCGTCGTGAGCAGATCGCGCCGCTACTCGACGCCTTCGGGCCCGACGCGCTGCGGGCCTGGTTGCAGGGGTTGGGTGTCGAGACATTCGTCGGCAGTTCGGGACGGGTTTTCCCCGCCGACATGAAGGCAGCGCCGATGTTGCGAGCCTGGCTGCATCGATTGAGGGAAGCCGGCGTGCGCTTTCACATGCGGCACAGATGGAACGGTTGGACATCGCCCTCTTCCCGCAGCGACAACGACACCACCACGCACGCGCTCACCTTTGAAACGCCCGAAGGCGTGCAAACCGTGACTTGCGACGCTGTAGTGTTCGCGCTCGGCGGTGCAAGCTGGCCGCGCCTTGGATCGGACGCCGCCTGGGTCCCGCTGATGACCGCGCGCGACATTCCCATCGCACCCTTGCGCCCCGCGAACTGCGGCTTCGACGCGGACTGGAGCCCTTATCTGCGCGAGCGTTTCGCGGGTCAGCCGGTCAAGCCGATGGCTATCACCGTCACCGATGTAGACAATAGAGTCCACAATCGACAAGGTGAAATACTTCTGACCGAAACGGGCCTCGAAGGAAGCCTGATTTATGCGATGTCGGCGTTCATCCGCGAACGGATTCTGGCCGACGGCGAAGTCACGATTTCGCTGGATCTGGCGCCAGGCCTGGCTCTCGAGCGAGTAATCGCCGAGGTCACGCGTCCGCGCGGGTCACGTTCGATGTCGAGTCACCTGCACGGTCGAATCGGGATTGGCGGCGTAAAACTGGCGTTGCTGCACGAGATTTTGTCGAAGGAAGCGTTTTCGGACGTGGACGTTCTCGCGCAAGCGATCAAGGCGCTGCCGGTGAAGCTCGTGCGCACGCGGCCAATCGCCGAGGCGATTAGCACGGCAGGTGGTATTCCGTTCGAGGCGCTGGACGAGCGAATGATGATCGAGCAGTTGCCCGGCGCGTTTTGCGCGGGCGAGATGCTCGATTGGGAAGCGCCGACGGGCGGCTATCTGCTGACAGCCTGTTTCGCTAGCGGCCTGGTGGCAGGCAGAGGGGCGCTGGATTATCTGAAGGCTCGCGGCGCATCGGTGTGATGTAGCGCCGGGGCGCGGTTTCAATGGGCCGATGTTCGTGTAGTCGCACGCTCAATACAAAGCGTAAAGCGACAATTGACGCCTCACAACCAAGTCGTGCCCCCTCGAATCAGCCACGTCACTTGAGGTCAAATCGAAACAAGCGTCGCGTTGATGCAAAACCCGGCGACACGCGCCGACGCATCAACGCCGCGCTCATCGGCTCACCGCACCACTCGTTACCGCGGCTTCAACCGCCACAACGACGTCACCTCGGCCACACGCGCCTGATGCAGTGCATCCGTTTCATCGGTCGACTTCGGATGCCGCGGACGAATGTCCTCACGCCCGACCACCGTCAGCCCTGCTTTCTCGATCGCAGCCAGCAACCATTCGCGCGTCCGCAAGCCCAGGTGCTCGGCGAAATCCGACATGATCAGCCAGCCCTCGCCGCCCGGCGACAGATGCTCTGCGAGACCATTCAGGAAACCGAGCAACATGCGGCTCTCCGGATCGTAGATCGCGTACTCGACCGGCGACGCAGGCCGCGCCGGCACCCACGGCGGATTGCACACCACGAGCGGCGCGCGGCCTTCCGGGAACAGATCCGTCTGGACAATCTCAACCTGCTGGTCATAGCCGAGACGCGTGAGGTTTTCACGCGCACAGGCTAGCGCTCGCGGATCCTGATCGGTTGCGAAGATTTTCTTGACGCCGCGTTTCGCCAGCAACGCGGCAAGCACGCCCGTACCCGTGCCGATATCGAACGCCTTGTTTAGCGAAGGCAGCGGCGTGCGCGCGACCAGATCCACATATTCACCGCGCACCGGCGAAAACACCCCGTAATGCGGATGAATCCGCTCGGCAAGCGCAGGAATCTCGACGCCCTTCTTGCGCCACTCGTGCGCGCCGATCAGTCCGAGCAGTTCGCGCAGCGACACGACCGACGCTTCTTCATTGGACGGCCCATAGGTTTCGATGCAGGCTTGCGCCACATCCGGCGCGCGGCGCAGCGGAATGCCGTAAGCGGCGTCGAGCGGAATCAGGATCATGCCGAGCGTGCGCGCGCGTTGCGACTGCGCCTGCCGATGCAGGTTGAATGCGTCGACCGGCGTCTCGCCCTGCTTACGCGGTTTGCGCTCCAACCGGCGAGTGACCGCCTGCAGCAACTGGCGAGCGTTCTGGAAGTCGCCGTTCCACAGCAGCGCCGTGCCTTCACAGGCGAGGCGGTAGGCCGAGTCGGCGGTCGTCCGGTCATCCGCGACGATCACGCGCTTGGGCGGCGGCACGTTCGCTTCGGAGCGCCAACGCGCGGAACGGGGGCCTTCAGCTTCGGGCCAGATAATGAATGCGGGGCTGGTCATGATGAGGTGGGATCGGTGTTGCGGGAGTGACGCGATGAGACGTTGCGTCGTCGGGGGCGTTGCCCGCCGGACGGAGTACTTGATAGCAATGCCGACTGACGCCCGAATAGTACCTCTGCGAAGCGGCTTCGCGGCGGGCTATTCGTCGACCGGAACGGCTAGGGTGAGTATCGAAACACATCAAATGTAGACAAAAAAATCCACAATCGACAAGGTGAAAGAGATATGGTGATTTTGGGCCGTTCGCGGCCTCACCGGTGAGTGTGTGACCAATGGCTTTTCAGCTCCTTTGACGCGCCTTCCAGACAGCCCGGAAGCACGGCCCGGCAAGCCTTTCGCGGGTTTCAGCGAACTTGCGACGACGCATTGAACCCTGCCGCGAGCCCCTAACGTGAACCGTCGCATTCAGCCAAATTCCGCCTTTTTGACAGCAAAATCGCCAATCCACGCGCACAATAAAAAACGGGGTTTCTGACTGAACAGAAACCCCGTTTCGTACAACTGGTGCCGGCTGCAGGACTCGAACCCGCCACCTCATGATTACAAGTCAAGCGCTCTACCTGATGAGCTAAGCCGGCATGAGGCCGTGATTCTACTTCATTTCACGATCTTAAGGCGAGCCCTTCCGCCACCTTTTGTTCCATCGTCGTCAGGTTGCGGATTGTCGGTTGCGCTCTCGGCTTTCGCCGCCAGATCGGCTGCCGACAAAGTCTCGACCGCGCGCGGCGCAGCCGGTGCTTCGACTTCGTCGACCGCTTGCGCGTCGGCGCCCGAATCCTGCGCCTCGCCCCCCGCCGATTCGACCGGGAACGCCATGCCCTGGCCGTTTTCGCGTGCGTAAATCGCGAGAATATTCGCGATCGGCACTTCGATCTTGTGCGATTTGCCGGAGAAACGCGCGCTGAACTCGATCCACTCGTTGCCCATCTGCAACTGGCTGGTGGCCTCGAAGCTGATGTTCAACACGATCTCGTTGTCGCGCACGAACTGACGCGGCACGCGCGTCTGGTTGTCGACCCGAACGGCGATGTGCGGCGTGTAGCCGTTATCCGTGCACCACTCGTAAAGCGCGCGCAACAGGTAAGGCTTGGTGGAAATCTCTTGCATCTACAGTCCTCTTACCGGGCGCGGGCCCGCGCAGTCTATGCGCGGCGCCCTCGCCCCATAGCCAAACTCAACGACGCATCACCTTTTCCGAAGGCGTCAGCGCTTCGATATAAGCCGGGCGGCTGAAAATGCGCTCGGCGTACTTCATCAGCGGTGCGGCGTTCTTCGACAGCTCGATGCCGTAGTGGTCCAGACGCCACAGCAGCGGAGCGATCGCGACGTCGAGCATCGAGAACTCTTCGCCGAGCATGTACTTGTTCTTCAGGAAGATCGGCGCGAGTTGCGTCAGACGATCGCGGATCGCGAGACGTGCCTTCTCGTGATTCTTCTCGGCAGCCTTGCCCTTTTCGTTTTCGAGCGTGCCGACGTGCACGAACAGTTCCTTTTCGAAGTTCAGCAGGAACAGGCGGGCGCGGGCGCGCTGAACCGGGTCGGCCGGCATCAGTTGCGGGTGCGGGAAGCGCTCGTCGATGTATTCGTTGATGATGTTCGATTCGTACAGAATCAGGTCCCGTTCGACGAGAATCGGTACCTGACCGTACGGATTCATCACGGCGATGTCTTCCGGCTTGTTAAACAGGTCGACGTCGCGGATCTCGAAGTCCATGCCCTTTTCGAATAACACCAGCCGGCAGCGCTGGGAGAACGGGCAAGTAGTGCCGGAATACAGAACCATCATATTTACGTTTCCTCAAAAAGCTGAAAGGCCAGCGCGCGGAAAAACCGTTCAGCAGGTTCTTCCTGGCGCCGGCCCCACGCCGGGTGACGGCGTGATTATTTGATATGTTTCCAGTACGCGGCGTTCAGTCGCCAGGCGAAAAAGCTCAGGATACCGAGGAACATCAGCACCCACACGCCAAGTTGCTTGCGGGTTTTCTGGGTCGGTTCGGACATCCATGACAGGTACGACACGAGGTCGGCCACAGCAGAATCATAATCTACCGGCGACATGGTCCCCGGAGTGAGCTGCTGGAAGCCGACAAATTTGTGTACCGTTTCGCCGGTTTTTTCATCGGTTTCATCACCGAATTTCGCCGCACGCTGCCCCTGAAGCTGCCACAGCACGTGAGGCATGCTCACGTTCTCATACACGAGATTATTCCAGCCGGTTGGCCGCGTATTGTCGCGATAAAAGCTGCGCAGATACGTGTACAGCCAGTCCTTGCCACGCGCCCGCGCTTCCACCGACAGATCCGGTGGCGCTGCGCCGAACCACGCTTTCGCGTCTTCCGGGCGCATCGCGATGGTCATCGTGTTGCCGATCTTGTCGCTGGTGAACAGCAGGTTCGACTGAATCTCGGCCGGCGTGATGCCGAGATCGGTGAGCCGGCTGTAGCGCATCAGGTTCGCGCTGTGGCAATTCAGGCAGTAGTTTACAAACAATTGCGCGCCGTGCTGCAAAGAAGCGAAATTGTCCGCGTTATCCGGCGCGCGGTCGAGAGGGAAATTCTCGTCCGCGTAGGCCGGAGCGGCCAGCAACGCAAGCAGTGTCACGCCGATCAGCGCGCACGTCGAAAGCAGTTTTTTCATTTCGTGTTCTCCTGGCCCGCGATTAGTGAGGCTTGAACCGCACCCGTTCGGGTGGCTGCTTGAACGTGCCAAGCCGCGTCCAGAACGGCATACCGAGGAAAAACGCGAAGTAGATCAATGCACAGATCTGCGCAATCAGCGTGGAAGCAGGCGACGGCGGTTTGGTGCCGAGGAAGCCCAGCGTCAGGAACGCGATCACGAAGATGCCGTAGAAGACCTTGTGAAAAAACGGCCGGTAGCGGATCGACTTCACCGGCGAGCGGTCGAGCCACGGCAGGAAGAACAGCGAAATCACCGCGCTGCCCATCACCACCACGCCCCAGAACTTCGACTCGGTGAACGCCATCGCCAGAATCACCAGCACGGCGAGCACCGGCAGGCCAAGCTTCCACTTGCCGCGTGCTCGCACCAGCGCGAGCAGGCCGAGCAACGCGATCACGATCATCAGCACGATCTTGAATGGATCGGTGGTGGCGCGAAGCATTGCATAAAACGCCGTGAAGTACCAAACCGGCGCAATTTCTGGCGGCGTTTGCAGCGGATTCGCCGGAACGAAGTTATTCGACTCCAGGAAGTACCCGCCCATTTCCGGCGCGAAGAAAATGATCGCCGCGAAAATGAACAGGAACACCGTCACGCCCATGAAATCGTGCACCGAGTAATACGGGTGGAACGGAATGCCGTCGAGCGGAATGCCGTCCGGGTCCTTCTTCGCCTTGATCTCGATGCCGTCGGGATTGTTCGATCCCACTTCGTGCAGCGCGACCAGGTGCGCGACCACCAGCCCGACCAGCACCAGCGGAATCGCGATCACGTGAAACGCGAAGAAGCGGTTCAGCGTGACGTCCGAGACGACATAGTCGCCGCGAATCCACAGCGACAGATCCGGCCCGATGAACGGAATCGCCGAAAACAGGTTCACGATCACCTGCGCGCCCCAGAACGACATTTGCCCCCACGGCAGCAGGTAGCCGAAGAACGCCTCGGCCATCAGGCACAGGAAGATCAGGCAGCCGAAAATCCACACCAGTTCGCGCGGCTTGCGATACGAGCCGTACATCAGCCCGCGGAACATGTGCAGATACACGACGACGAAAAACATCGACGCGCCCGTGGAGTGCATATAGCGGATCAGCCAGCCCCACGGCACCTCGCGCATGATGTACTCGACCGACGAGAACGCGAGCGTCGCGTCGGGCTTGTAGTTCATCGTGAGGAAGATGCCGGTGACGATCTGGTTGACCAGCACCAGCAACGCGAGCGAACCGAAGAAGTACCAGAAGTTGAAGTTCTTCGGCGCGTAGTACTCGGAAACGTGTTTTTTCCAGGTGGAGGTCAGCGGAAAGCGCCGGTCGATCCAGCCGACCAGCCCGGTCGTCTCTACGTCGTGCTCGATCGCCATTACGCTTCTCCTTTCTCGTCCTTGCCGATCACGAGGCTGGTCGCCGACGTGAACATGAATCGCGGGATGTCGAGGTTCTGGGGCGCGGGTTTGTTCTTGAAGACGCGGCCGGCCATGTCGTAGGTCGAGCCGTGGCAAGGGCATAGAAAGCCGCCTGGCCAGTTGTCTGGAAGATTGGGTTGCGCACCCTCCTGGAAGCGTGGCGTCGGCGTGCAGCCCAGATGGGTGCACACAGCAACGGCGACTAGAAGATGTTTGTTCTCAGCGCGTGAACGGAACTCGTTGTTGCAGTACTCCGGCAACGGCATCGAAAAAGGATTTTTTGTGCGGGGATCGGCTACTTCGTTATCGGCTTTCTGTACATCGGCGAGCATCTGGTCGGTGCGGTTGATGACCCACACCGGTTTGCCGCGCCAGGCGACGGTGACCATGTCGCCGGGCTTGAGATTACTGATATCAACTTCGACCGGGGCGCCTGCGGCCATGGCCTTTTCAGATGGTGCAAACGAACTAACAAAGGGTACGACAATGGCAACGCCTCCTATGCCACTTGCTACGGTCGTCGCTACCAGCCAGTTCCGGCGGCTGCCGTCGACGCGTTCATCTTCTTTGTCTCGCATCACACGCCCCACTTCTGAGTTGGATTTTTCCTTCACGTCGCTTCTACCGCCGCTAGTTTGCGTGAATGGAGTCGCCATTTACAAGGGCTGATTGCCAAAAACCGTGCGAAGCCCTTGATAAATCAGGGTTTCTCCGTACGGTCCGCAAACTTTTTTGCGCCCCCTTTTAAGTGCCCTCTGCGTTAATCAGCGCTTTTTCTTCGTTAATGCAATTCGCAAAACTTTCAAATTCAAACGGGATTAGGGATATCGATAAAGACGTGCTCAATATCGAATTGCTCGGACAGATGTTTGCCCACCGCCTGCACGCCAAAACGTTCCGTTGCATGGTGTCCGGCTGCGAGAAAAGCGACCCCGCTTTCCGCCGAGGTGTGCATCACCGACTCCGACACTTCGCCGGTCAGATAGACGTCGGCGCCCGCGTTGATCGCGGCGTCGAACATGTTTTGCGCAGCACCCGTGCACCAGCCCACGCGACGCAGTTGCCGATCCGGGTCGCCGAATACGAGCGGCGTGCGACCAAGCGTTTGTTCGATTTCCGCGGTGAAGTGCGCGAGTGTGATCGGCATCGGAAACGTGGCGAGCCAGCCGAGGTCGTTCTCGCCGAAGCGCGCGTCGCTGATCCAGCCCATCTTCTCGCCGATCTGCGCGTTGTTGCCAAGCGTGGGATGGTCGTCGAGCGGCAGGTGATACGCGAACAGGTTGAGGTCGTTCGCAATCAGCAGTTTGAGACGCGCGTGTTTGCGGCCGGTGATCTGCGGTGCTTCGTTGCGCCAGAAGTAGCCGTGATGGACTAGTACAGCGTCCGCGCCCCAATCGAGCGCGGCTTCCAGGAAGGCCACCGAAGCGGTCACGCCGGTCGCGATCCTGTTGATTTTGCGACGCCCCTCGACCTGCAATCCATTGGGGCAATAGTCCTTGAAGCGCGCGGTTTCAAGAAGATTGTTCAAGTACAATTCAAGTTCGATCCGATCCATATAAACCTCTAGTCTTCAGATGCTTAGACGCTTTTGGCTGTTCTTTGCCCAAGCGGTGACTGTGCTGTTGGCGCTGATGTTCATCATTGCGACCCTCAAACCGCAGTGGCTCCAGCGTCAAGGGCAATTCGGCAAGCAACTCGCCGAACCCATCGTCGCCCTACGGGAAGTGGCGCCAGGCATCGGCAGCGGGCCAGCCCAGGCGTCCTATGCGGACGCTGCGCAAAAGGCGATGCCCGCGGTCGTCAATGTGTTCTCCAGCAAGGATGGCTCACTGCCGCCCGACCCTCGCGCGAAAGATCCTCTGTTCCGCTATTTCTTCGGCGACAAGAACAAGCGCAAGCAGGAGGAGCAACCCGCATCCAACCTCGGCTCCGGCGTAATAGTGAGTTCGGAAGGTTACATTCTAACGAACCAGCACGTCGTGGACGGCGCCGACCAGATCGAAATCGCGCTGGCCGATGGTCGCACCACAAATGCCAAGGTGATCGGCGTCGACCCGGAAACCGATCTTGCCGTGCTCAAGGTCAATATGACCAACCTGCCCACCATCACGCTCGGCCGCATGGACCAGACACGGGTCGGCGACGTGGTGCTGGCGATCGGCAATCCGTTCGGCGTCGGGCAAACGGTGACCATGGGGATCGTCAGCGCGCTTGGCCGCAATCACCTCGGCATCAACACATTCGAGAACTTCATTCAGACCGACGCGGCTATTAATCCGGGCAACTCGGGAGGCGCGCTGGTCGATGTGAACGGCAATCTGCTCGGCATCAACACCGCGATTTATTCGCGCTCGGGCGGCTCGCTTGGGATTGGTTTTGCGATTCCCGTGTCGACGGCGCGTAGCGTGCTCGAAAGCATCATCACGACGGGCTCGGTCACGCGCGGCTGGATCGGCGTCGAGCCGCAGGACGTGACGCCGGAGATCGCCGAGTCGTTCGGGCTGGAGCAGAAGTCGGGCGCGATTGTCGCGGGCGTGCTGAAGAGCGGCCCCGCGGATCGCGCAGGCATCAAGCCGGGCGATATCCTGATCAGTGTGAATGGCGAAGAGATCACTGATACCACGCGTCTGTTGAACGTGATCGCTCAGATCAAGCCGGGGACGGCCGCGAAAGTGCATCTGGTGCGCAAAGGTCGCGAGATCGATCTGGACGTCACCATCGGCAAGCGCCCGCCTCCGCCGAAACAGCCTACCGACGATAACGGCGGTGGTGGCGATCAGCAGGATGATGACGGCGGTTGATGAATCAAGCGCTGCAAGCTAGCGGTTAGCGGTTAGCGGTTAGCGGTTAGCGGTTAGCGGTTAGCGACAGCAGCAAAACAAAAGGGGGCAGTCCATATCGGACTGCCCCTTTTGTTTTTACCTCTAGGTCCAGCGCCCGAAACCCGCGCTAAACCCCGCACTCAATTCAACTCGGCGGATTCGCCTCTTCAATCACCGCTGGCTGCTTGCCCACAATCAGACGCGCCGCGATGATCCCCGCCTCGTATAACACGATCAGCGGAATCGCCAGGATCAGCTGCGAGAACACGTCAGGCGGGGTGACCACAGCCGAAATCACAAACGCGCCGACAATCACATACGGCCGGATTTCCCTCAGCTTCTTGATGGTCAGCAGGTTCATGCGGACCAGCAGCACCACGACGATCGGCACCTCGAACGTCACGCCGAACGCGATAAACATGGTGAGCACGAAGCTCAGGTAATTATCGATATCCGTCGTCATTTCCGCGCCGAGCGGCGCGTTGTAATGCGCCATCACACGGAAGATGGTTGGGAACACCACGAAATACGCGAACGCCATGCCGCACAGGAATAGCACATAACTGCTGCCCACCAGCGGCACGACCAGCTTCTTCTCGTGCTGATAAAGCCCCGGCGCGACGAATGCCCAGATCTGGTACAGCACGATGGGCAGCGCGATCACGAACGCGACCATCATGGTCACCTTCATCGGCACGAAGAACGAGCCGGTGACGTCGGTGACGATCATCTTGCCGTCCTTCGGCAAGTTCTGCATCAGCGGGCGTGCCAGCAGCCGGAAGATGTCTGGCGCCCAATACACGAGCCCGATAAACACCACGATGACGGCAATGCCCGCGCGAATGATGCGGTCGCGCAATTCAACGAGGTGGGAAATGAAGGTCTCTTCAGTGCCTTCGGTCTGGGTTTGCTGGGGGTCGCTCACGCCGGCCCTCGGTTAGAGATTGTCGTTCTGATCATCAGAAGAACCGCGTCGGACGACGCATGGTGGCCGGCGTATGCCGCGCAACGCGCGCAGCACCCGATTGCACGCGGGTGCGGCGGGTCGTGGCACGCTTGTACCACGTGGGCATGGCGGTCTGCTTGACGCGCCAGTTCTTGCGTTTGGGCGTGGCGGACGGCGTGCTGACCGGCCACGACGAATTGCTGGCCGAATTGCCGACGTCTTCCAGCGCGCCGCCGGCGATGCTCGGCGACACCGACGTTCCACTGTTCCACGCATCGTTCAGTTCGGATTCGTGCTGGCGCAGGTTGTCCTGAACAGAGGTATGCACATTGGTCGCGGCTGTTTCGAACTCGGTTTTCATCCGACGCAATTCGTCGAGTTCGATTTCACGCGTGACTTCAGACTTCACGTCGTTGATATATCGCTGTGCGCGGCCAAACAGCGCGCCCGCCGTGCGGGCTACGCGAGGCAGGCGCTCTGGCCCGAGAACGACCAGCGCGACGACGCCGATCAGCGCCATCTTGGTTAGACCGAGGTCCAGCATGAAGTGGAATGTCCGTCAGTAACGCGGGTAAGCCGCGGCTTAGCGGTAATCGCCGGAATTCGGCGTCTTTTCCTTCGCTTCCACATCGACCGCGCCGTTGCGCGGCAGTTCGCGCTGTTGCGCTTCGCTGCCCGGCGTTTCGGCTTCCTTCATGCCTTCCTTGAAGCCCTTGACCGCGCCACCCAGGTCAGTACCAATATTGCGCAGCTTTTTCGTGCCGAACACGAGTGCCACGATCAACAACACGATCAGCCAATGCCAAATACTCAACGAACCCATGACTACTCTCCTTAACCCCGACACCGCATCGCGATGCGGCAAAAAATTCGTGCGCCTTGCGGCGTGACTCGAAGCGCTGACGCTTCATCTATACGTTACCGCCGACCCTTCCGATTCACTCGCCGGCAATTCAGGTGATTGTGGCCGGGTAAGCGCGTCGCCGTTATTACATTGCGGTAAAAACAACGGCGGCGTTCATTGTCCACGACGAGAATTCACCATGGACGTCGCGACACACGCGGCGTGATCAGCCCATTCGCTGCCAGGGCCGCGGCCCGGCGAGGATGTGCGCGTGCAGGTGATACACCTCCTGTCCGCCGCCCGGCCCGGTATTGATTACCGTGCGAAAGCCCGTTTCACCGCCGGTGTACGCCACGCCAAGCTGATCGGCCAGACGCGCCACCAAAACTAACATTCTACCAAGCAGCGGAGCATCGCTTTCGGTGCAGTTGGTCAGCGTGGCGATGTGCTTGCGCGGAATCACCAGCACGTGCGTTTCAGCGGCGGGACGGATATCGCGAAACGCTACGAATTCTTCGTCCTCGTGGACTTTGGTGGACGGAATCTCGCCGGCGGCGATCTTGCAGAAAAGGCAATTCGGGTCGTGACTCATCGTATTCCTGACGCAGTATGACTGGAGCGAGAAACGCGGCGCCGCGGGCTGGCGTGACGGATCGAAGGTCGGACCCGATTAACCATGGTCAGAAGCGGTCGAAAGCGGCCAGCGTTCAGACCCAGCCCCGCGGATTCGCAAGCGGCTTGTTATCGTACAGATACAGCCAGCCTTTGATAATACGGTACAACATCCAGATGCTGACGGCCCACAGAACCGGTATGCCAATCACGACGAACAGCAGCACGCCGCCAATCGCATAACCGAGCAGGCACAGCCAGAAAGAGCGGATCTGCCACTGAAAGTGGGCTTCGTACGGCGTGCCCACCACATCGGGCCGCTTCACGTAGTTGATGATGATCGCGATGAGGATCGTCAGCCCGCCCGTCAGCCAGTGGACCGCGTACAACGCATACAGCACGTGGGTAAGCGTGCGCAGGCTGCGCTCACGCTCAGGCTCCATCGCGTTGCGGTAGACCGGCGGCGGATAGCTCTCGTGCGACTGTTCCATGCTTGCGTCCTCCCGAAGATGCGTCAGATACGTTCAGAGCAATGTGGACGCCGGAGCGGCCAACTTCAAGCAGGGCGCGATCAATTGGCACGCAAGCGACGCCCGCCCTGCCCGGTCACGGTTCAATCGCCGTTCTGTTCGCGCTCGAGACTCTTGCGCAGCGCCTTTTCTTCGAGACCCGACAGGCCTTCGCGGCGCTCGAGTTCGGCGAGCACGTCCGCCGGGCTCAGGTCGAAGTGCGACAGCATCACGAGGCAGTGGAACCACAGGTCCGCGACTTCGCCAACCAGCGCCTTCGGCGCGCCGCCGTGGCGCGTGTCCTTCGCGGCCAGTACGACTTCGGTGGCTTCTTCGCCGATCTTCTTCAGAATCGCGTCGTCGCCCTTGTGGAAAAGACGGGACACATAGGAAACGTCCGGATCGCCGCCCTTGCGGCTGTCGATGATCGCCGCGAGACGCAGCAGCGTGTCGTTCGTGGAAGCTTGCGTGGATTGCGTCATTTGTAGATGTGTTCGGGGTCTTTCAGCACGGGATCGACGGCAACCCAGTCGCCATCGTCCACCGAGCCTTCGAATTTCTGGAAAAAGCACGAGTGACGGCCGGTGTGGCACGCGATGCCCGACACCTGCTCGACCTTCAGTAACACGACGTCTTCGTCGCAATCGAGCCGCACTTCATGCACATGCTGCACGTGGCCAGACTCCTCGCCCTTGAACCACAGGCGCTGACGCGAGCGTGAGAAATACACCGCGCGGCCCAATTCAATGGTCTTCGCCAGAGCTTCGCGGTTCATCCACGCGAACATCAGCACGTCGTTCGTCGACGCTTCCTGTGCAATCACCGGTACGAGGCCGTTCGCGTCCCACCTGACCTTGTCGAGCCAATTCACTGCCGAGGGATTCACCACGTCACAACCTCACCGAAATGCCCTGATCGGCCATGAAGCGCTTGGCCTCGCCCACGGTGTGTTCGCCGTAGTGGAAGATGCTCGCGGCCAGCACAGCGTCCGCGTGACCGTTCTTGATACCGTCGGCCAGATGCTGCAGGTTGCCGACGCCGCCCGATGCGATCACCGGAATCGGCACCGCGTCCGACACCGCGCGCGTGAGCGCGAGGTCGAAACCGCTCTTGGTGCCGTCGCGGTCCATGCTGGTCAGCAGGATTTCGCCTGCGCCGAGTTCGGCCATCTTGCGCGCCCATTCGACCGCTTCGAGGCCGGTGGCTTTGCGGCCGCCATGCGTGAACACTTCCCAGCGAGGCGCTTCGCCATCGGCGGAAACGCGCTTTGCATCGATCGCGACGACGATGCATTGCGAGCCGTATTTGTCCGTCGCGTCTTTGACGAGTTGCGGATTCGCCACCGCCGACGAGTTCATGCTGATCTTGTCCGCGCCCGCGTTCAGCAAGCGCCGCACGTCCTCGACCGCGCGCACGCCGCCGCCGACCGTCAGCGGGATGAACACTTGCGAAGCCACGGCTTCGATGATCGGCAGGATCAGATCGCGCTGATCCGACGTCGCGGTGATGTCGAGGAAGGTAAGTTCGTCCGCGCCTTGATCGTCGTAACGGCGGGCAATTTCGACCGGGTCGCCTGCATCGCGCAGTTCGACGAAGTTGACGCCCTTGACCACGCGGCCAGCCGTGACGTCGAGACAGGGGATGATGCGTTTAGCTAGAGCCATGATCTTGCAATTCTGCCAATACCGCTGATGAGGCCGCTCGCCCGCAAGCAGGAAAGCGGCACGGTGCCGGCGCGATGAGCCGCGTCGCGCCGCGCGTGAGGTCATGCCGACACGGTTTGCTGCGTCTTGCCGGCGTGCCGCGTTGCCGGTTGTGGCGTGCCGCGAAAGACCGGACGCGCTAACCGGATGCCGCCATCGAATCCGGCCGCAAGGCACGGCAACCACAAACGGCCGCCGTTTGCGGCTGCGGCAAGCTGCCTTGTATTAAGCGTCGTCCGATTCGCGCAGACGGTCGGCCAGCGTTTGCGCCGCCGCGAAGTCCAGGTCGCCCGAATAAATCGCGCGGCCGCAGATCACGCCTTCGATGCCTTCGTCTTCGACTTCGCACAGCGATTCGATGTCGGTCAGATTCGACAGACCGCCGCTTGCGATCACCGGAATCTTCACCGCGCGCGCGAGACGCACCGTCGCTTCGATGTTGATGCCTTGCAGCATGCCGTCGCGGCCGATGTCCGTGTAGATGATCGATTCGCAGCCGTAGTCCTCGAACTTGCGCGCGAGATCGGCGACTTCGTGGCCGGTCAGCTTGCTCCAGCCGTCGGTCGCAACCTTGCCGTCTTTCGCGTCCAGCCCGACGATGATATGGCCACCGAACGCCGTGCAGGCGTCCTGCAGAAAGCCCGGATTCTTCACCGCCGCCGTGCCGATGATCACGTACGACAGACCGTCGTCCAGATAGCGTTCGATCGTGTTCAGGTCGCGGATACCGCCGCCCAACTGCACGGGGATCTCGCCGCCCACTTCTTCGATGATCGCCCGGATCGCGTCTTCGTTCTTCGGCTTGCCGGCGAACGCGCCGTTCAGATCGACGAGGTGCAAACGACGGGCGCCACGGTCGACCCAATGTCGGGCCATTGCCGCCGGTTCCTCGGAAAATATCGTCGCCTGGTCCATATCGCCTTGTTTGAGGCGGACACAGTGACCGTCTTTCAGGTCGATGGCGGGAATCAGCAGCATAGCAATCGGGTGTTGTCTGGGAAGGGGTTGAAGGTTGGCGGCAGCGGCTGGTCGACCAGTCCGTCTGAACGCCGTTTCGCTAGTTTAGTACAACTCTTTCGACGCCCTTGCGGTGCGTCGTTCGCGAGCAGGTCGAGCGAAATCGTGGTGCTACGGTTGTGGCGCATGGCAGACACCCCGCTTGTGGCGGGACGTTGCATGGCTACGGGATGAAGAAAGGCGCTCACGGGTTCCAGTGCACGAAATTGCGATACACGCGCAGCCCCGCGTCGGCGCTCTTTTCCGGGTGGAATTGGGTGGCGAAGATGTTATCCCGCGCTACCGCCGAGGTAAAGGGCACGCCGTACACCGTTTCGCCCGACGTATGGGCCGCGTTGTCCGGCTGCACGTAATAACTGTGCACGAAATAGAAGAACGCGTTGTCGGCGACACCGTCCCACAGCGGATGCGGCTGCGCCTGACGCACGCGGTTCCAGCCCATTTGCGGAACCTTGAAGCGCGAACCGTCGTCCTGAATCTGACCTTCCAGATCGAAGCGCAGCACCTTACCCGGCAGCAGGCCGAGGCCCGGCGTATCGCCTTCGGCGCTCCAGTCGAACAGCATCTGCTCGCCGACGCACACGCCCATCAGCGGCTTGCTGCGCGACGCTTCAAGCACCGCTTCCTGCAAGCCGGACTCGGCGAGACTGCGCATGCAGTCGGGCATCGCGCCCTGCCCCGGCAGCACCACGCGATCGGCCGCGCGGATCGCTTCGGGCCGGTCGACGATCGCCACGTCCGCTTCCGGCGCGGCCTTGCGCAATGCCTGGGCAACCGAACGCAGGTTGCCCATTCCGTAATCCACAATCGCTATCGAAGTTTTCATCTCAAATTTGGCTGCAATGCCTTCAATCCACCGACGCCGATTTTCGCCGTCTGTACTGCAAATGCCTGCTTTTGATTCAGGTCCGGCTTCGTAGCGCGAGTTCCGCGTCGAACGACCCATGCTGCATGGATTACGCGATATGCATGGGTCAATGCGTCGCTTAGAGGCTGCCCTTGGTCGACGGAATCTGTCCTGCGGCGCGCTCGTCCAGTTCGGTGGCCATGCGCAACGCACGCCCGAACGCCTTGAACACCGTTTCCAGCTGATGGTGGGCATTCAGGCCGCGCAGGTTGTCGACATGCAGCGTCACGCCCGCATGATTGACGAAGCCGCGGAAAAACTCGATCGACAGATCGACGTCGAACGTGCCGATGCGCGCCCGCGTGAACGGGACATGGAATTCGAGGCCCGGACGGCCGGAGAAGTCGATCACGACACGCGACAGCGCTTCGTCGAGCGGCACGTAAGAATGACCGTAACGGCGAATGCCCTTGCGGTCGCCGATCGCTTTCGCGACGGCCATGCCGAGCGTGATGCCGGTATCTTCGACCGTATGGTGGTCGTCGATATGCAGGTCGCCATGCGCTTCGATGTCGAGGTCGAACAATCCATGCCGTGCAATCTGGTCGAGCATGTGGTCCAGAAACGGCACGCCGGTGGCCAGCTTCTGCTGACCGGTGCCGTCCAGATTGATCTTCACACGGATCTGCGTTTCGCTGGTGTTGCGAACGACTTCCGCAAGGCGCATGGTAATTCCTCGAATCGAGCTAGAAAGCGATAGTAGTGTGGGGTGGAAAAACGGCTGGCCGCGCGCGCTGTCCAGTTTGGCGGAGAGCGCTCACGCGGCCGTTCGGCAAGCCGTTCAATGCAGCACGAGTTTCAGTCCGGCGAGCAATTGCGCATTTTCTTCGGGGGAACCGACGGTCAAACGCACGCAATTGGCCAGCAATGGATGCATTTTACTCACGTTTTTGATCAGAACCCGTGCAGTGAGCAGGGTTTCGAACAGAACGGACGCATCGGGCACGCGCACCAGCAGGAAGTTGCCGGCGCTCGGGAACACTTCGGCGCCCGGCAATGCGGCCACTGCATCGGCGAGCCGGGTGCGTTCTTCGCGCAATTGCGCGGCTTGCGCGTCGAGTACGTCGACGTGATCGAGCAGGAAATCGGCGGCGGCCTGCGTCAGCACGTTGGTGTTGTACGGCGGCCTCACTTTGTCGAGTTCGGTGAGCCAGACGCGTTTGCCGACCAGATAGCCGAGGCGGATGCCTGCCAGTCCGAGTTTGGACACCGTGCGCATCACGACGACGTTGTCGAACTCGTCGGCGCGCGGCAGCCAGCTTTGCTGCGCGAACGGTTGATACGCCTCGTCGATCACCACGAGGCTCGTGCTCGCGGCGGCGATGATGCGCTCCATGTCGGCTTCGTCGAACAGCGTGCCGGTCGGGTTGTTCGGATACGCGAGGTAGACGATCGCCGGCTGGTGCTCGGCGATGGCCGCGAGCATCGCTTCGGTGTCGAGCGAGAAATCGGCTTTCAGCGGCACACCGACAAATTCCAGGTTCGCCAGCTTCGCCGACATCTGGTACATCACGAAACCCGGCACCGGCGCGAGCACCTTGGCGCCCGGCTTCGCACACGCGATCGACAGCATGCTGATGATTTCATCCGAGCCGTTGCCGAGCAGCACATCGCAGCCGGTCGGCACACCCATCACGCGTTTGATCTTTTCGATCAACGCTTCGGGACGCGGCGCCGGATAGCGATTCAGCGCCACCCCGCCGAGGTGCTCGCCGAGATGCGCGGCCAGCACAGGCGGCAGCGAAAACGGATTTTCCATCGCGTCGAGCTTGATGAAGCCCGTCGCGTCCGGAACCGGATAGCTCGTCATGGCGAGCACGTCGCCGCGGATGATGTCGTGTGGTGTCGTCATAGGTCTCGGGAACGGGACGCGAATAACGTGCCGCCCTGGCTTCGGGGCGGCACACGGGCCGTTCCGGCTCGTCTGTATTGTCGTTTTTGAACGGGCTGGCGCCTGCAATCTGTCGCTGAAGTTCGCGGGGGGTATCGGCTGGACACCCCGGCGTCTTACATCTTCTGCATCAGCTGCGCGGCGCCACGCCCGCTATTGGCATTAGCCGCGTTCGTTGTTGTTGTTCTGCCGCATCCGGTATTCGGCGCTGCGGGCGTGCGCCTGCAAGCCTTCACCGTAGGCAAGTTCGGCGGCGATCTCGCCGAGCGTCTGCGCGCCTTCCGCGCTGACTTCGATCACACTGGAGCGCTTGAAGAAATCATAGACACCCAGTGGCGACGAGAACCGTGCGGTACGCGACGTAGGCAGCACGTGATTCGGGCCTGCGCAATAGTCGCCGAGGCTCTCGCTGGTGTAGCGGCCAAGGAAAATCGCGCCGGCATGGCGAATCAGTTGACCCCACTGATGCGGTTCCAGCGCCGAGATTTCGAGGTGTTCCGGCGCGATTTCGTTGGCGATGGCGCAGGCTTCGGCCATGTCGCGCACCTTGATCAGCGCGCCCCGGTCTTCGAGCGACTGGCGGATCACGTCGCGGCGCGGCATGGTCGGCAGCAATTCGTTGATCGCGTCGTGGACGCGGGCGATGAATGCGTCGTCCGGACACAGCAGGATGGACTGCGCGAGTTCGTCGTGCTCGGCCTGCGAGAACAGGTCCATCGCGACCCAGCGCGGGTCGGTTGTGCCGTCGCACAGCACCAGAATTTCCGACGGTCCGGCGATCATGTCGATGCCGACCGTGCCGAACACGCGACGCTTCGCCGACGCGACATACGCGTTGCCGGGGCCGCAGATCTTGTCGACCGCCGGCACGGTTTCCGTGCCGTAGGCCAGCGCCGCCACCGCCTGCGCGCCGCCGATCGTGAACACGCGATCCACGCCGCCCAGCAGCGCAGCAGCGAGCACCAGCGGATTCTTCACGCCGTCCGGCGTAGGCACGACCATGACGATTTCACGCACGCCGGCCACCCGCGCCGGAATCGCGTTCATCAGCACCGACGACGGATACGCCGCCTTGCCGCCCGGCACGTAGATGCCCGCGCGATCCAGCGGCGTGACCTTCTGGCCCAGCACCGTGCCGTCGGCCTCGGTGTACTGCCAGCTATGGCTGCCGCACTCTATCTTCTGCTTCTCGTGATAACCGCGCACCCGCGCCGCCGCCGCTTCGAGCGCCGCGCGGCGCTTCGGCTCCAGGCTTTCGAGCGCCGCGTCCAGTTCCGACATCGGCAATTCGAGCGCGCCGACGCTCTTCGCGTCGAGCCGGTCGAAGCGGTTCGTGTATTCGAGCACCGCCGCGTCGCCGCGCGCCTTCACGTCGGTCAGAATCTGCGCGACCGAGCGCTCGATTGCTTCGTCTTCGCTCGCCTCGAACGCGAGCACCGCGTGCAGCGACTTGTGGAAGTCGGGAGCGGTGGAATCGAGTTTGCGAATCTTGATAGACATACGTTATCCGTTTCGGTAAGGCGCGCCTGATAGCGGGTGAAGGACAGCGTGACCACGACCGGACCACGCTCGCGCCATCACGCCATCACGCCGCTCAGCCGGCTTGCGACGCGCGTTCGAACGCGTCGAGAATCGGCCGCAATGCGGCGCGCTTGAGCTTCAGCGCCGCCTGGTTCACAACGAGGCGCGACGAAATCTGCATGATCTCCTCCACCTCGACAAGATTGTTGGCACGCAGGGTATTGCCGGAGCTGACCAGGTCGACGATCGCGTCGGCGAGGCCGACCAGCGGTGCCAGTTCCATCGAACCGTACAGCTTGATCAGGTCGACGTGAACGCCCTTGGCGGCAAAATGCTCACGTGCGGTTTCAACGTACTTGGTCGCCACGCGCAGGCGCGCGCCCTGGCGCACCGCGTTCGCGTAATCGAAACCCGCCGCGACCGCGACCGACATCCGGCAGCGCGCGATATCCAGGTCGACCGGCTGATACAAACCGCCGCCGCCATGTTCGAGCAGCACGTCCTTGCCTGCCACGCCGAAGTCGGCTGCGCCGTATTCGACGTAGGTCGGCACGTCGGTCGCTCGCACAATGATCACGCGCACGTTCGCGTCGGTAGTCGGCAGAATCAGCTTGCGCGAGGTTTCCGGATCTTCAGTCACTTCGATGCCGGCTGCGGCGAGCAGCGGCAACGTTTCTTCGAAGATACGCCCTTTCGACAACGCCAGCGTGAGCGGTGCGTTCACCGCCGGCGACGACGAAGTTTGCGGCATCGAACTCATGCCTGGCTCCCGGACACGCGACGCACTTTCGCGCCGATTGCGTTGAGCTTGGTTTCCATCCGGTCGTAGCCGCGATCCAGATGATAGATACGGTCGATCAGCGTCTCGCCTTCGGCACGCAACGCAGCGATCACGAGGCTTGCGGACGCGCGCAGATCGGTCGCCATCACCTTCGCGCCCGACAGCTTCTCGACGCCGTTCACGAGCGCGGTATTGCCGTCGATCGTGATGCTTGCGCCGAGGCGATTCAGTTCCTGCACGTGCATGAAGCGGTTTTCGAAGATCGTTTCGACGACCTGCGAGGTGCCGTCCGCGATCGTGTTCAGCGCCATGAACTGCGCCTGCATGTCGGTCGGGAACGCCGGGTACTCGGACGTGCGGAACGTCACGGCGGCCGGACGTTTGTCCATGCGCACGCGCATCCAGTCGTCGCCTTCGTCGATCGTGACGCCGGCTTCGCGCAGCTTTTCAGTCACGGCTTCGAGAATCAGCGGACGCACTTTGCGCAACGTGACGTCGCCACCGGCTGCGGCCACCGCGCACAGGAACGTTCCGGCTTCGATGCGATCAGGAATGACCGTGTGCTTCGCGCCGTGCAGCTTGTCGACGCCCTGAATCACGAGGCGATCCGTGCCGATGCCTTCGATCTTCGCGCCCATCGACACCAGCAGATGCGCCAGATCGCTGACTTCCGGCTCACGCGCCGCGTTCTCGATGACGGTCTCGCCTTCGGCGAGCACCGCCGCCATCAGCAGGTTCTCAGTGCCCGTCACGGTGATCATGTCGGTGACGATGCGCGCGCCCTTCAGACGCTTCGCGCGCGCTTCGATGAAGCCGTGCTCGATCGTGATCTCGGCACCCATCGCCTGAAGACCCTTGATGTGCTGATCCACCGGACGTGCGCCGATTGCGCAGCCGCCCGGCAGCGACACCCGCGCGTGACCGAAGCGCGCGACCAGCGGGCCGAGCACGAGGATCGACGCGCGCATGGTCTTGACCATCTCGTACGGCGCGACGACGTTGTCGACCTTCGACGCGTCCAGCGACACCCGCCCTTCGCCGCTCTCGATCCTCACGCCCATCTGGCCGAGCAGCTTGAGCATCGTGCGAACGTCCTGCAGATCGGGCACGTTCTCCAGATGCACCGGCTCCGCGGAGAGCAGCGCCGCGCACAGGATCGGCAACGCCGCGTTCTTCGCACCCGAGACGACGACTTCACCCGACAGCGGGTAGCCACCTTCAATGACGAGTTTATCCATGCCTGTCAGTTCCTGATCTGCCCGGCCATCAGCCTGGGCTGCGTTGACTTTTGTGTTCGACGCGCCGCTACCGGCGTCGCGTCCATCTTGAGTAATTCGCACTAAATTTCCAGATTACGCGTTCTGCCATTCGGCGGGCGTCAGCGTCTTCATGCTGAGCGCGTGGATTTCTTCGCGCATGCGGTCGCCGAGCGCCGCATACACGAGTTGATGGCGCTGGATCGGGCGCTTGCCTTCGAAGCTCGGCGACACGATGGTCGCGAAGAAATGCTGGCCATCGCCTTCAACCTGAAGATGCTCGCAAGCGAGTCCGGCGGCGATGTATTGCTTGACCTGTTCTGGAGTCGGCAACATGAGAGAAGCTCCTGATCAGTGGCGCAGTTTGTAGCCGGTCGCGAGCATGCGCATCGCGATCGCGGCCAGCACCACAAAGAAACCGGCGACGATCGCAAGGCTCACGAGCGGATTGATATCCGACATCCCGAAGAAACCGTAGCGAAAGCCGTCGATCATGTAGAAAAAAGGATTGAGCCGCGACACTTCGCGCCAGACCGGCGGCAGCGTGTGCGTGGAATAGAACACGCCCGACAGGAACGTGAGCGGCATGATCAGAAAGTTCTGGAACGCGGCCAGCTGGTCGAACTTCTCGGCCCAGATACCGGCGATGAGGCCGAGCGTGCCAAGAATCGCCGCGCCGAAAATCGCGAACAGAATGATGTAAAGCGGCGCGGTGAAGCTGACCGGAATGAACCAGATCGTCACGATGAACACGCCGAAACCGACCGCGAGCCCGCGCGCGACCGCGGCGAGCACGTAAGCGGCGAACATCTCGTAGTGCGACAGCGGCGGCAGCAGCACGAACACGAGGTTGCCGGTGATCTTCGACTGGATCAGCGACGACGAACTATTAGCGAACGCGTTCTGCAACACGCTCATCATCACGAGACCGGGGATCAGGAAGCTCGTGTATTCGACACCCGGATACACCTGCACATGGCCGCGCAACGCATGGCCGAAGATGGTCAGATACAGCAGCGCGGTGATGACCGGCGCGAGCACGGTCTGGAACGCCACCTTCCAGAACCGCAGCAGTTCCTTGTAAAACAGCGTACGAAAACCGCTCATGCAAGCCCCTCGATCACTTCCGGACCGTTCATCACCTGAACGAACACATCTTCGAGGTCGGCCTTGCGGACCTCGATTTCTTCGAACGTACAGCCCGCTGCGCGGCACTGCGCGAGAATCGTCTCGACCTCGTCATAGCTCGACAGACGCAGCAGATGCTGACGGCCATTGCCGTTACCCGCGCCGCTTTCCACTTCGAGCGGACGCAACTCGGCGGGCAGCACGCCCTGCGCGAAACGCACGAACAGTTGCATACCGGCAAAGCGCTGCAACAGCGCGCTGGTGCGTTCGAGCGCGACCACCTCGCCGCGCCGCAGCATCGCAATGCGATCGCACAGCGACTCGGCTTCTTCCAGATAGTGCGTGGTCAGCACAATCGTGTGACCTTCGCGATTCAGGCGCGAGATGAATTTCCACAACGTTTGACGCAACTCGACGTCGACGCCCGCGGTCGGCTCGTCGAGCACGATCACCGGCGGACGATGCACCAGCGCCTGCGCGACCAGCACGCGGCGCTTCATGCCGCCCGACAGCGCGCGCATGTTGGCGTCGGCTTTGTCGGTGAGGTCGAGATTGGCCATGATCTCGTCGATCCACGCGTCGTTGTTGCGCAGCCCGTAGTAGCCGGACTGAATGCGCAACGTCTCGCGGACGGTGAAGAACGGATCGAATACGAGCTCCTGCGGCACCACGCCGAGCGAGCGGCGCGCGTCGCGGAAGTCGGTCACCACGTCGTGGCCACGGACCGCGATGCTGCCTTCATCGGCGCGCGCGAGACCGGCGAGGATGCTGATGAGCGTCGTCTTACCCGCGCCGTTCGGACCGAGCAGTCCGAAGAACTCGCCTTCTTCGACCGTGAGGCTGACGCCCTTGAGCGCCTGCAAGTCCTTGTAGCGCTTCTTGACGTTACGAATTTCTATGGCTGACATGACTATGGGCCGCGTGGGACGCGGCGCCTAAAGGAGCCCTGAGGGGGCGCAAAAATGCTGGGAGAGACGAAATTGGGGCCGGTTAGATGCCCCAAAAAACGTTTGATTATAGGGCAAAAATCAGTGGCCCCGCCCCGCTTGGGGGATTGGGGATGACGCTAGTGAAGCGTCAATGTCGGGACGATGACAGAAGCGTATCGACGCCGTAGGCTTGCGCGAGACTGGCGAGACCAGCCGGCAGATTCACAATCTCAAACTTGATACCGCGTGCCTGGGCAGCGCGTTCCCACGCGAGCAGAACCGCCAGCGCGGACGAATCGAATTGCGCGAGCGGCGCGCAATCCACGCCGTTCGCGCCTGCCGCGATACGTTGCAAACCCGCCGCGAGCGCGGCTTTCGCGCTCTCGTGGGTGAGCGTCGCGCCGCTTTCGAAGCGGTTCGCGACGGGGCTCAGCACTTCGCTCACGACTGCTTGCCTGCGGCGAGTTGCTGGTTACGCTGCGTCAGGAACGCGATCAGTCCGTCCACGCCCTTCTGCTGGATCTGTTCGTTGAACTGTTGCTGATACGCCTGAATCAGCCATGCGCCGAGCACGTTGATGTCATACACGCGCCAGCCTTGCGGCGTCTTGTACAGACGGTAGTCGAGTTCGATCGGCGAGCCGTTGTTCATCACGACCGAGCGCACCACCGTGTCGGTGTCATCCGGATTCATGCGGAACGGCTTGTACTGGATCTGCTGGTCGCGCACCTGAGCGAGCGCGCCCGAGTAAGTGCGGATCAGCAGCATCTTGAACTGTTCGACGACCTGGTCCTGCTGCGCCGGCGTGGCGCTGCGCCAGTTACGGCCCATCGCCAGTTGCGTGGTGCGGCGGAAATCGGTGTACGGCAGGATCTTTTCGTTGACGAGTTTGGTGATGTGCGAGATGTCGCCCTGCTGGATCGACTTATCGCTGCGAACCGCGTCGATCACCTGCTGGGTGACGGTCTTGATCATGCCATCGGGCGAATTGCTGTCGACAGTTTGTGCCGATGCACCTGCACTGACGAACGAGAACAACGCAGCAAACAGCGGAATCAGGAAAAATTTTTTCATATCGAGCCTTGCCTTAAAAATAGTGCAACCGTTTGAGCCGACCTTACCACGCGAGTTCGACAGCAATCCATGCGCAAACTGCGAGAGTCGTATCGATCTGTTACGGCTGCACGTTTAGCGCAATTTGAATGACGGAAAGTTGAAACGCTGCGGCGGAACCAACTGGCCGGCCGGAATCTGCGTCGTTTCGGGGCCGCCGTTCAGGTCGAGCGGCGGCGTTTCCGCGCTGCCGGACGCGGCTTCCGGAGCCTGCGCATTGCTGCCGGTTTCAGGCGCGCCAGTCACCGCGCCCGATGCCGGAGCCGGCTTTGCTGCAGCACCCGCCGTGCCCGCCGCCGCAGCGGCCGGTGCGCCGGCTGCGCCGCCGTCGACGTCGTCGTACTTGGGCAGAGGCGCTTCGTCGTCGTAGTTCGGCAGCGCCTGCGATTGCGGGTTCCGGCTGCCGTTGGACAGCAGATACTGGCGACGCTGCAGGTACGCATTACGCACGAACGAATATTTGTCGAGCGCCGCGCCTTCCAGCACGTCGCTCGCGTTCAGCAGATTCGCGCGCGTATTGACGATATTCACGCCGTACAGTGCCCAGCTCAGCCCGTCCGGATGGATGTAGCTCAGCGGATTCACATAGTAATTGCCGATCGAACCCACGGCATCGCGGACGGTACTCGGCCCGAATAGCGGCAGCACCAGGTAAGGACCCGCCGGCACGCCGTAGTGACCGAGCGTCAGGCCGAGGTCGTTGTCGTGCTTGGGCAGCTTGGCCAGCGTCGCCACGTCGAACAGACCGCCAACACCGAACACCGTGTTGATCACGATCCGCATGATGTCTTCGACACCGTCGGTGATCTTCAACTGCAGCAGGTTGTTCGCCGCGATGTAGACGTCGCCGATGTTCGAGAAGAAGTTCGTCACGCTGTCGCGCACCGGCTGCGGCGTGAGCCACACGTAGCCTTTGGCGACCGGCTTCAGCGCGTACTGGTCGACCTTGTCGTTGACCGTGAAAATGGTGCGGTTAAGGCCTTCTAACGGATCACCCTTGGTCGGCGTCTGCACTGTCGTGCAGCCGGCAAGCAGCGCCGCGGCTATCGCCACTTTGCCCAGCCGAAAGGCGCGCGCGCCCCCGATACGTGTGGTCAGCATTCTTATTCTCCTTATTGGCCGGCGGCGCCGGAAGCAGGCAGACCCGGCGCCGGAGCCGGAGCGGCCGACGCGGGCGCCGACGCACCAGGTTTCGATGCACCCGAATCCGCGGCCTTGCTATACAGAAACTGTCCAATCAGATTTTCCAGCACGATGGCCGATTGCGTCATCGAGATCGTGTCGCCCGCTTTAAGCATTTCGGTGTCGCCACCGGGTTCGAGCCCAATGTATTGCTCGCCGAGCAGACCCGACGTCAGGATCTTCGCGGACGTGTCCTTCGGAAACTGATATTGCTTGTCGAGATCGATCGTGACAACGGCCTGGTACGCATTGCTGTCGAAGCCGATCGACGCGACCCGGCCGACCGTCACGCCCGCACTCTTCACAGGCGCGCGCGCCTTGAGTCCGCCGATATTGTCGAACTTGAGTTTGACCGGATACGTTGCCTGGAAAGACAACGAGCTCATGTTGCCGGCCTTCAGCGCGAGAAACAGCAACGCCACGAAACCCAGCACCACGAACAGGCCGACCCAGAAGTCGAGAGCAGTCTTTTTCATCGTCATCCCAAAGTGAATCCGCCACGCCGTCGACGCTTCCCGCCGGGCGGCCCGCTATCGGACCCCGGACGAAAACGTGCAGCGCAGTCTTAGCTGAACATCAATGCAGTCAGCAGAAAATCGAGCCCGAGCACCGCGAGCGACGCGTACACGACGGTTTTCGTCGTGGCACGCGACACGCCTTCCGGTGTCGGCTTGGCTTCGTAGCCTTGAAACAGCGCAACGAACGTCACCGCGAGGCCGAACACCACGCTCTTGATGACCCCCGCGCCCACGTCGCGCCACACGTCGACGCCGCCTTGCATTTGCGACCAGAACGCGCCTGAATCCACGCCGATCAGCAGCACGCCCACCACATAGCCGCCGAACACGCCGACCGCGCTGAAGATCGCGGCGAGGATCGGCATCGAGATAATGCCCGCCCACAGGCGCGGCGCGACCACGACCTTGACGGGGTCGACGGCCATCATTTCCATTGCCGTGAGTTGCTCGCCTGCCTTCATCAAGCCGATTTCCGCCGTCAGCGACGTGCCCGCGCGGCCGGCGAACAGCAAGGCGGTCACCACCGGCCCGAGTTCGCGCACCAGCGACAGCGCGACCAGCAGCCCCAGCGCCTGCTCGGAGCCATAGCGGTTCAGCGTGTAATAGCCTTGCAAGCCGAGCACGAAACCGACGAACAGCCCCGACACGGCAATGATCACCAGCGAATAATTACCTACGAAGTGGATCTGCTTCGTGACAAGACGCGGACGGCGCAGCAACGGGAAAAATTCGAGCAGCAGCCGCAGGAAAAACCGCGTGGCGTAGCCGGCCGTGCCCAGCCCGCCGATCACCGAGCGACCGATCGCACTGATCATGACTGACCTCCGCCGATGCCGAAGTCCGCCGCCAGCGGCGTCTTGCTCGGGTAATGGAATTTGAACGGGCCGTCGGGCGCGCCGTCGATGAATTGCCGCACCGTCGGATCGGTCGACGCGCGCAGTTCGGCGGGCGTGCCTTCAGCGTGAACGCCGCCGTTGGCGAGAAAGTAGACGTAGTCGGCGATCGCGAACGATTCCGGCACGTCGTGCGTAACCAGGAGCGACGTTGCGCCAAGTGCCTGATTCAGCGCACGAATCAGGTTCGCGGTAATGCCGAGCGAGATGGGATCGAGACCGGCGAACGGCTCGTCGTACATCATCAGCTCGGGATCGAGCGCGATGGCGCGCGCCAGTGCGACACGCCGCGCCATGCCGCCCGAAATCTCCGACGGCAGCAGATCGCGCGCGCCACGCAGACCGACCGCGTTGAGCTTCATCAACACGAGGTCGCGCAGCAGATCTTCGGGCAGGTCGGTGTGTTCGCGCAATGCGAAGGCGACGTTTTCGAACACCGACATATCGGTGAACAGCGCGCCGAACTGGAACAGCATGCCCATCTTGCGGCGCAACGCGTACAGGCCGTCACGCGTTTGCCGGCCGATGTCCTGGCCCTGAAACAGGATCTGGCCACGCTGCGCGCGCACCAGACCGCCGATCAGGCGCAGCACCGTGGTCTTGCCGCACCCCGAGCCGCCCATGACCGCGACGACCTGGCCGCGCCTGAAGCGCAGATTCAGGTTCGACAGGACGAGCCGGTCGGCGTAACCGAAGTCGACGTCGCGCAGCTCGAGTAAGGTCTCGGGGGAGGAAGACACGAAACTGACAGTCCTTTTACACGGAAGGCCGAATTATAGGGCCATCATGCAAATGCTGCCGTGAAGGGCCCTGTCCCTTGACGAAGTCTGACGATTATTGCGTAAACCCTTGTTGCAGTGCAGAAACGGCAGCCGCCGGATCGGACGCTTCGGTCACGGCCCGCACCACCGCCGCGCAACCGACGCCAGTGGCCAGCACTTGCGGCAAAACCTCCAGATCGATCCCGCCGATTGCCACCAGCGGCACCACGCCGTCCAGCAGGCGCACGTAACGGGCGAGGCGCTTGAGGCCTTGTGGCGCCGTCGGCATGACCTTTGTCGTCGTCGGGAAGACTGCGCCCAGCGCGATGTAGCTCGGCCGGAAGTGCAGCGCCTTCAGGATTTCGTAGAAACCGTGCGTCGACAGACCCAGCCGGATGCCGGCCTCGGCCAGCGCCGACAGGTCTGCGGTATGCACATCTTCCTGACCAAGATGGACGCCGTAAGCGCCCGCCTCGAGCGCCGCCCGCCAGTGATCGTTGATGAAAACCTGCGCGTCGTGCGCGCGGCCGGCGGCCACGCTACGAGCGATTTCGTGCTTCAGTTCGTCGGCGGGTTCGGCCGCTTTGTGGCGCAACTGAACCGTCTTCACGCCGAAACCGACCACCCGCTCGACCCACTCGGCGGTCGGCAGCACCGGATAGAGACCGAGCCGGTCCGGGCAGCGCGGAAACGCCTTCGCCGGTGCAGCCGGCAAGCCGGTAAGACGCGGAAAGCGTGTGATATCGGTCGGGAATGCATCGTCTGCGCGGGTTTCGTCGCCGTCGCGCCAGGCGAGTGCCAGGACCAGCGCGTCATGCGGATCGAAACCGCAATCCAGAAACGCAGCCAGCGCGGCAATCCAGTCTTCCGCCAGATGGCCTTTGAGACGATACGTTTCACCGCCCAGATGCAGCGCGGCCTTGCCTTGCGCGGCTTCGATCACGCCCGCGCCCTGCACCTGCCAGCGCGCCACCTGCTCGCCGTGCTGCTGGGCGTCGGCGATCACGATCAGGTCGCCGCCGTTCGGCGCGTCCGGCGCGCTCAGGCAGATGCGCCACGGCGCGTGCGTCGGCGGCCAGTCGCCGAGACGGGCGCGGATGCGCTCGGCGGCTTCGGTGAGTTCGTCGGCTGGCGGCCAGAACAAATCGCGGTCTTTCAATGCCAGTGTTTGCGTCATGCGGCGCTCCCGTCTTGGTGCCAGAACGGCATGCCGACCACCGGCGTGCTCGCGTGCGCGCTTTCGCGCTCGGCCATCGGCCCCGCCAGATAAGCCTGGCGGCCCGCTTCGACACCCAGTGCAAAGGCGCGCGCCATCGCATCGGGGTGCGTGGCCTGTGACACGGCCGTGTTCAGCAACACGCCGTCGAAGCCCCATTCCATCACCTGAGCCGCGTGCGACGGCACGCCGAGCCCGGCGTCGACGATCAGCGGCACGTCGGGCAGACGCTCGCGCAGCACGCGCAAGCCGTACGGATTGATCACACCCTTGCCGGTGCCGATCGGCGCGCCCCACGGCATCAGCGCTTCACAGCCGGCGTCCAGCAGACGGCGGCCGATCACCAGGTCTTCGGTGCAATACGGCAGCACCTTGAAGCCGTCCTTGACCAGTTGCGCAGCCGCTTCGATCAGGCCGACCGGGTCAGGCTGCAGCGTGTAGTCGTCGCCGATCAGTTCGAGCTTGATCCAGTCGGTTTCGAAGATTTCACGCGCCATGTGCGCGGTCGTCACCGCTTCGCCGACCGTCAGGCAGCCCGCCGTGTTCGGCAGCAGCGGCACGCCGTGGCGCTTGAGCAGGTCGAAGAAACCGGCTTCGGCGCCGCCCTCGTTCATCTGACGGCGCAACGCGACGGTCACCATGCCGGGGCGCGCGGCGTCGATCGAATCGGATAGCGACTGCAGCGACGGATACCGCGACGTGCCCAGCAGCACGCGGCTTGCGAAGGTCTGACCGTAGAGCGTGAGCGCGTCGGCGGTTGAAGCCGTTGCAGCAGTTTGGGGGGAAGTCATTTGCATAGTCTTTGTCTCCGGCAAGGCGTGGCGGGCTTAGCCACCGGCCACGGGTTGCACGACATCGAGCCGGTCGCCCGGTTGCAGCGCGCGCGCGGCATGCTGGGTGCGCGCGACGAAATCGCCGTTCAGCGCGACCGCGAACGGCGGACGCGCGCCGAACGCGGCGAGCGCATCGGCGACAGTCGCGCCTTCGGGCAACGACAACGGCTTCTGATTGATATGAATGTCCATGGTGTTCGAATACGGTTCAAGCAGGTTCTATCGATGACGGAAGCGGCACAGTGCATCGCGCAAAACGCCTATGACGCGCAACGCTCATGCCGGCTCCCGCGCGGAATCCAGTTGGAAAAGCTCGCTCCAGCGCGCGGCGTGGCGCCAGTCGGCGAACGCGTCGGCATCGCCCACACGGCCGTCGAGCAGCGCTGAAGCGAAACGGACGGCTTCGTCGGCGACCTCGGGCACGATCATGTAGCCGTGCCGGTACAGGCCGTTCACGCGCAGCGTCTGCGCGCCGTCCCACAGCAGCGCCGGACGGTGATCCGGCAACGTCGGGCGGCACTGCGAATTCAGTTCGAGGATGCGAGCCTCGCCGAAACCGGGATGCACCGAAAACGCCGCGCTCAGCAATTCGAGCGCCGAGCGCACGCTGACCGGCGACATGTCCTCGCCTTCGACTTCGGTCGCACCGATCACGTACAGATCGTTCTCTTTCGGCGCGATATACAGCGGATAACGCGGATGCAGCAGCCGCACCGGCCGCGTCAGCTTGATGCCGGGAGCGTGCACACGCGCAACTTCGCCGCGAATTCCGCGCAAAGTGGGCAGCGCGGGCTTCGCGCCGAGCCCCCGGCAGTCGATCGTGATGCGCGCGGGCGGCAGCGCGGCATCGTCGACCGGCGTGTTCCAGTGAGTGTCGACGCCGCGTTGCGCGAGCCCCGCGGCCAGCGCGGCGAGCACCTGACGGTTATCCAGTTGACCTTCGCGCGGCAGCAGCCAGCCCTGATTGAAGCGGCCTGCCAGAGCGGGCTCCGCTGCCCCGACTTGTGCACCCGCCAGCGTCACGAAACCGCCGTCGAGCAACTCGGCTGGCGCATTCGAACGCACCCGGCGTTCGAACAGAGGCGCTTCGGTGCGATCCGCGTGATGCCAGACCACCAGCGTGCCGTTGCGCTGGAAGAACACGGGTTCGGGCAATTCCGCGAGCACTTGCGGCCAGGTGTCGAGCGAACTGGCGCCCAGCCGCGTAATCAGCAACTCCGCGCTGGCGGCTTCGGCGAGCGGCGCGAGCATCGCGGCTGCCACCCACGCTGCGGCCTGAGTGCCGGCGGCGTCGCCACGCTCATACAGCGCCACGCGATGCCCCTGCCCTGCCAGACGCCACGCGACCAGCCGTCCGCTAAGACCGCCGCCGAGCACGGCGAAATCGGGTGTTGGGGAGGTGGGACGGTTCATCGTGCGCGCTCCGTCCGGTTGCCGAAGGCAACGCTGAAGCACGGCGCGTCAGCAGCGACGCGGCGAAGAGCAAAACACATATCTGAAGAATTGGCGGTCATCGAGTCCTTTCCGTACGGCAAAAATCGCACGTACCCAGGACGAAACCGGCGGGTAAAGCCGGCCGGACAACACGCGCGCACTGAATGTACGGACGCCGCCCGGCGGGGAATGGAAGATTGGTAGCTTCCGGAAACTTCCCGCGCCGGTATTACCCGGATCGGGTGCAAAGGGTCTCTCTCAGCCTCGCCGCCACGGCGTGAAAACCACGCCGCCAAGGGGCGAAGCACCCCTGTTTCGTCGAAGGTCATTAGACCATAAAACGCGCGCAGCCCGCAAACCAGCGGGCTGTCGCGCCGGCCGGAATTGATCCGGCACGCTATTTCTTTACGCGGATGCGAGCGGGCGCAACGCTCTGGCACAATGCACGGACGCATGTCGTCGAAGCGCGGCGCGAACGGCCTGTCGAGCCGCTTACGCCACGACGGCATGAGGTGAAGCCCTTAAGCGAAAATTAATTTTCGCTTAAGGGCTTCGCGCCAGAATCGGACGCTCACCCGGACCGCGTTCGTCGAGCACGACGCCCGGGCATGTACCGAGAATCCGCCGCAGAGCGGCCCCGAGGGTGGGCCAGCCTGCAAGGGAAACCCGGCACCGAGCCAACCCATCCGGGTCTGCCCAAGCGGGCCGCTCCGAACGGGCCAGCACTTCATCAGGACGCTCATGACACCGACCACCTCTGCCAGCCCCGCGCTGCCGCCAGACGAAAAAGTCTCCGCCTGGAGCCTGATCAAACCCTACTGGGTCTCCGAGGAAAAAAAAGTTGCCTGGGGCCTGCTCATCACGATCGTAGTGATGAACCTGCTTATCGTGTGGATCAATGTGCGCCTGAACCGCTGGAGCGCCGACTTCTACAACGCGCTGCAAAGCAAGAACGTGCACGATTTTCCGCACCTGCTGATGGTGTTTTCGCTGCTCGCGTTCGCCTTCATCATTCTCGCGGTGTACCGCGGTTATCTGCGTCAGATGCTCGGATTCCGCTGGCGTCAGTGGCTCACCACCCGGTACCTGAACGAGTGGCTGAAAGACAGCGCCTTCTACCGGATCGAACGCGACCGTCTCGCCGACAACCCCGACCAGCGGATCAGCGACGACCTGCAATCGCTCGCCACCAGCACGCTGTCGCTAACCCTCGACCTGCTGTCCACCGTTGTCACGCTGGTGTCGTTCATCACGATCCTCTGGTCGCTGGCCGGCGCGCTGAGCATCTCGCTCGGCGGCATGCCGCTGCAGATTCCCGGCTACATGGTGTGGGCCGCGGCGCTGTACGCGGTGATCGGTTCGGTCGTCATCCAGAAGGTGGGCCATCCGCTCGTGCCGATCAACTACCAGGCGCAGAAAGTCGAGGCGGACTTCCGTTTCGGCCTGATCCGGCTGCGCGAGAACGCCGAACAGATCGCCTTCTACAACGGCATGGAAGTCGAGAAGAAGAACGCGCACTCGCTGTTCGGCCGCATCCGCGACAACTGGTGGCAGGTGATGAAGTACACCAAGCGGCTCACTTTCGTATCCGCCTTCTACGGCCAGATCGCCATCATCTTCCCGATCGTGGTCGCCGCGCCCCGCTACTTCGCCGGCGCGTTCTCGTTCGGCGTGCTGATGCAGATTTCGAGTGCGTTCGGCACCGTCAGCGATTCGTTCTCGTGGTTCATCAACAGTTACGGCAGCCTCGTCGAATGGCGCGCTACGGTGAACCGGCTGCGCGAATTCAAGCGCGTCGTGCATGCGCCGCGTCTGAAGGAGTCGGTGTCGCCGGCTACCGAACATGGCGGCATCAACCTGCATTTCGTTGATGAAGACCGCCTCTCCACCGAAGGCCTCAAGCTCGCGCTGCCGAACGGCAGCCCGCTGTCGCGCATCCGCGATATCGCGATCGAGCCGGGTTCGCGCTGGCTGGTGCGGGGTCCGTCGGGTGCGGGCAAGAGCACGCTGATGCGCGCGCTCGCCGGCTTGTGGCCGTTTGGCGACGGCGCGATCGACGCACCGGTCAACGCGCGCATGATGTTCATTCCGCAGGTCAGTTATATGCCGATCGGCACGCTGAAAGCGGCGCTCGCCTACCCCTCGGCCGCCGACACCTATACCGACGACGAATGCCGCGAGGCGCTCGTCATCTGCCATCTGTCGGAATACGCGGATCGCCTGCAGGAATCGGGGCACTGGACGCGGATTCTGTCGCCGGGTGAGCAACAGCGTCTGGCCGGTGCGCGCGTGCTGCTGCACAAGCCCGACTACCTGTTCCTCGACGAAGCGACCAGCGCGCTCGACGCGGAAAACGAGGCGCGTCTTTATCGCCTGTTCACCGAGCGCTTGCCGAAGGCGGCGATTGTCAGCGTCGCGCATCGCGAATCGCTGGCTGCGTTCCACGAAGAAACGCTCGATGTCGAGCGTGCCGGCGAACCTGTCGCGGCATGAGCGACGCCGGCCGCGATGCGGGCGACGTGATTAGCCCAAAGGCTGATCGCGTCGTGCTGATCACCGGCGCCGGTTCCGGTATCGGCGCGACGCTTGCGCGTCGTATCGCGGGGCCGCGTCAATCGTTGATGTTGCACTCGCGCGGCGCCGACGATGCCGCCCGCGAACGTCTCGCGCAGGTGGCCGCCGAATGCAGCGCGAGCGGCGCAATCTGCGCGACAGTATTCGGCGATCTCGCCGAACGTGGCGCCGCGGAACATGTGATCGACCAGACGTTGGCGACATTCGGCGCGCTCGATCAACTGGTCGCCAACGCGGGACATGCTCAACGTCAGGCGCTCAATGCGCTCGATCCCGACTCATTCAGCAGCGCTTTTGCTGCGATGCCGGCCGCGTTCGCGGCGCTCGTCAAACGCGCAATGCCCGCGCTGGAAACGTCAAAGCGCGGCCGCGTGATCGCGCTGAGTTCTTTCGTCGCGCATCGTTATCGCGCGGACGCACCGTTTGCCGCGACGGCGGCGGCAAAAGCAGCGCTTGAATCGCTGGCTAAAACGGCTGCGGCTGAACTGGCGCCGTACGGCGTCACCGTTAATTGCGTGGCGCCCGGTTATACCCGCAAGGATCGCGGCCCAAGTGCCGATAACGCATCGGTATGGCAACGCGCCGCCGAAGCAACGCCGCTCGGCCATGTCGCTGAACCTGCCGATGTTGCCGCGCTGATCGCGTTTCTTCTGTCGGACGAAGCGCGTCATATCACCGGCCAGGTGATTCATATCGACGGCGGTCTCACGCTCGGCTGAGCGAACATGGAAGCGCGGCTTCGGCTTCCGAAATCACCCAGCCGACGCAGCAAAACATCATCACAAAATCCGCCTAAGCACCTCTGCCCGGCAACATCAAGAAACATCCAGAAATACCCGACAACAACTCGAAAGCATTTGCGAAGCGGGCGGGCTGTTCCGCCCTTTGAAAATGCCGCCTGGCGGCGACGATAGTCGTGCGGGCCGTACCACGTGCGGTCCGCATGTCATTCACTGCTACAGGACTCTCCGCACATGTCATCCGATCGCCGCTCCTCTGCTTTGATCCAGCGCCTTGCGCTGGCTTTCGGCTCCGCCCTGCTGCTCACCTGTGCCGCGCAGGCAGCGCAAGCCGCTCAATCGGCCGAGCCCGCCGACGTTTGCCCCGCGCTCAAACACATCGTCGACGCCACCGATTTCAAGCAGTTGCAATCGCAACCTGACGCGCGCCTGCCGGGCGTCGCAAACGGCGACGACTGCAACTCCAGCAAGCATTCCTACGATTGCCACTGGCGCGCGCACTGGCAGGCCGACGGCGTGATCAACGATCCGCTCGAGGAAATCGGCGCCGATATCGCCGCGTGCTTCCCGAATGTCGTGCACGACGTCAACACGCCGACGCGTCAGCATTTCATCGTGAAGACGGACGACCGCCGGGTCAGCGTCACCGCAAGCGTTCAGGGACAAAACGAATTGCGCCTGCGCGTGGTTCGCTAATTTCACGCTGAGTTCGCGTTCAGTTCGCGCCGACCTGGCGCTGACTTTAAGCAAAACCCGTCGCTGAAAACGGCGCTAATCCGTCGCGAACACGGCGCCGAAAACGCAGTCCTGAACGCTGCAAACGCTGTCGTCCGCTGCGATCCCGCTTCCTTTGACCGCCACCAGGCAACGCCTCATGACCTTCATGCCGAGCATCCACGCTTACGCTTTCACGCGAGTCCCACGGACTGCATGGGTCATGTTGCGGCGGCCCTGCGCGTGGCTGGCCGTCGCCGGCACGCTCGCGTTCGGGCTGAACGGTTGCGCATGGACGCTGATCTCGGCCGCCGACGCAACCGGTTCGGTGATTCAGGCGGGTTACGCGATCGCCGCCAACTATTCGTCGCCGACGTTCGTCAACGGCCAGCCGGCCGATCTGCATCATGTGTGCATCGAGGTGAACCCGGCGGTGTCGGTCGGCGATTTCGTGCCGTCGCTGCAAATGGCGCTCGGCCATCGTGGAATTCGTTCGGATGTCTACAATCCGGGCACCTCACCCGCTGGTTGCGAGGCCCGTCTCGTCTACAACGCCGCGATCGACTACGGCCGCCGCTCGTTCAGCGATGAATCGATCCAGTATCTGTCGATCATCGACCTGACGTTGATCCAGGACGGCCGTATTCTCGTCACCGCACGCTATCAAACGGGCGGCCTCAACACCGACCGCTTCTCGTCGGCATCGACCAAACTCACCGGTCTGATCGACCGGATGGTGGTCGACAAAAAGGCATTCACGCCGGTCCCCCCGCAAACCATTCAGACGTCGCAGGCCAATTAAGTTCGCAGTTTGCTTGCTTTGTCTTACGCGGGAAAGGATTCGAAAGCGTCATGCGCTTTGCTCCGCGCGTGAGGATCACTAAGATGGCCTGAATGAACCAATCCATCCTGGTCGTCGACGACGACCCCGTCGTACGAGAGCTCGTCAGCGAATATCTGCAGGGACGCGGCTTTAAAGTCACCACGCTCGAACACGGCGTGGCGCTTCAGCGCGCGTTGCAGGAAGAGCGTCCCGCGCTGATCGTGCTCGATATCATGATGCCGGAACTCGACGGCATCAGTGCGCTGCGCGCATTGCGCGTCGCGGGCGACGATATTCCCGTGATTCTATTGACGGCGCGTGCCGACCCGATCGACCGCGTGATCGGTCTCGAACTCGGTGCCGACGATTATCTCGGCAAACCCTTCGAACCGAGTGAACTGGTCGCGCGCATCCGCACGGTGCTGCGCCGTCGCGGCACGATTGCGCCGAGCGCGCCTGAACAGCGTGCGCCCTACCGTTTCGGGCATTTCGAAGTGAATTTCCCGGCGCGCGAACTGCGCCGCGACGGCGAACGCATTTCGCTGCGTTCCAGCGAATTCGCAATGCTCAAGGTGTTCGTCACGCACGCGATGACCGTGCTCACGCGCGCGCAGTTGCTGGAGAAATTGCACGGCAACAGCGAGGCGCATCGCAATCGCAGCCTTGATGTGTCGATCTGGCGATTGCGCCGGCTAATCGAGGTAGACCCGTCCGAACCGCGTTACGTGCAGACCGTGTGGGGACGCGGCTACGTGTTCGTGCCGGACGGCGAGATCGGTGCGGCTGAGCGGAGTGGCACGCTGGCCTGAAGCACCGTCTTCACGGCATGCGGCGCGTGAATTCACCTGTATCAACACACCATTCGACGTGGGCGTTGCTTCATAGACCGAAGCAACGCCCATTTTCTCTTGAGCGTCAGAAAGTCAGCACGCTCATGAACATTCTTTGCAGCCAGCCCATCGTGGTGGAATCGGACACCATCCCCACGCCGGCCTGCTCGATGCGCGCGTTCGCGACCTTGCTCGACTCGACGTAATTGCCCGATTCGATGTCCTTCGGATTGACGATGCCCGAGAGCCGCAAGCGATCGCGGTTGCCGCTTTGCGAAATCACTTTCTCTCCCGACACCACCAGGTTGCCGGTCGGCATCGTGCCGATCACGGTGACGGCGAGCGTGCCGGTCATCGCGCTGGTATCGGTAATGTTGCCCTGCCCGGCGTAAGTCGTGGACGCCGAGCCGATATTGAACAGCCTCGCGAGTCGCGCGGCCGCGTTGGTCGATTGATCGGCGGCGGTGGCGGTAATGCTGCTCGAACGGCTCGCCGCAGCCGTCGCGCTGTTGTTGCCGTTATATGACTCCGACAGCACGATCGTCAGCACGTCGCCGATATGTTGCGCGCGTGGCGTTTCATACATCAGCAACGTCTGTCCGGCCTGATAGATCGCGCCTTGTGTGTTGATGTTCAACGGCGTGGACGCGAGCGGCGGCGCCATCGGCGTTTCGACGATGGAATCCGAATGGCTCGCGCAGGCCGCCAGCCAGAACGTGGCGCCGAGCGCGACAGTAAGACGTAGCGCAGTCATGCATGCTCCTTGGCCCGATGGGCCGGGTTCGTACGGACACGGTTCATCAACATCAACCGGCCTCGGCGCCGCTTGCCTGCCATTGCCGCACGACCGACTTCACCCAGGTATCGGAGCCTTTCAGCAGATAGGTGAGCGTGCCGTTGCGGCTGCCCGGCAGGAAGCACAACGTGATCGAACTCACCGCGTTTTCCCAGATATAGGTCGGCAACACGCCCATTGACGCGTTCTGCGTCGCGAGACGTGGCGGCCCATATCGACCTGCGAGTGCATTGCGCAGATCTTCGGCGGTGATCTCGTCGATTAAAAAAGAAATCTCGTACAGACGCAGCGCGCTTTGCCCGTCGATCCGCGCAAAACGCAGCACGTGTTCCAGCGCGGGCGCGCCGTCGACCACGGCCTGCGAGGCAGTCCAATGGTCGTCCGTGCGATGCGCCCAGCGGCACGCGACGGTCAGGCTGTCATGCGATTTCAGCCGCATGCCGAGCGCGCCCGCCTGCACGTCCGTCTCGCAGACGGGCACGCTGTCCGGTGGCGTCGCCCGCACCTTCGAGCCGGCGCGGAAATCGTCCAGCGTGATGCCAAGCGGGACGCCGCGAAAATCGAAGGGCGCATCTCTCGACACCGCACTCGCCGCCTTCGCCTGACGCGCGACGGGTTGCGCCTGCACGGCCATCGGGATGAGGCCGCCAAGCAGCGCCAGGGCACAGGCAGTCCGTTTGAGAGTCATGATCAGTCGATCGCCGACGCACATGCGTTGAACGGCGTCGCCGCCGCATGGCCCACGACCGGGATGATGTCCGCCGCGGCCGCAGTCAGCCGGCACGGCAGCGCAACGACGCCGCAGCCGCCGAGCGGCAGCAGCGTCGCGCCGAGCGTCAACCACGCAACGACACGTATCAGGCGTTCAGATGTTCTCGAGGTCGACACAAGGGCCTCTTGGGATCAGGCAGTCGTATTGACGTTATGACCGACGAGCCCGGTGGGCAGCGACGGAGTCGCGGTAGCCTTGGGCGTCGTGGCAACCGGATTGCTCGGCGCGGCAGGCTTTGCCGCCGGCTTTGGGGTCAACCCAGGAAGAGCGGTTGAAGTGAGAGTGTTGCTAATAGTCATGAGAACCTCGCATGGCGCTGGATTGTGATTCACGCCGCATGCTGTCGGCCCAGCGCATCAGGCGGAGAGAGCTTCGGCGTACGACGCAATGAACTGCACGACGAATCATCTCTCTGCCTGTTCGCGAGTAATGCACGAAGAAAAGCGCGCTTTCCGGCAGTTCTTACGACCCATTGCGAGGAATTGCTTCGGGTTCCCAATTCACCCAAAATATTTCATCGGACAAATTCAGGCGCTCCGGGACGGATGCGCGCGAGCTTCCGCGAGGGTCCGTCCGGATTCGTTGAAATATGCTGTGAGCCTTGAACGGCGGGCCTTACACGCGGGTTGGCGTGATTGGCGCGAGGGATCGTAAGTGTTGGTAAGAAAACTGGGAAGCGCGTGTCACGCGGACCAGCTTAAAATTTCGGCATGAATCCACAGGTCCTTATCGTCGACGACGATCCGGTCGTACGCGATCTGCTATGCAAGTTTCTGCAATCGAACGGCTTCGACGCGTCCGTGCTGCACGACGGCACTCATCTCCAGCGCCGGCTCGAGCGTGAACGGCCGTCGGTCGTCGTGCTCGACATCATGATGCCCAACACCGACGGCCTGCGCGCGCTCACCGCGCTGCGCGCCGCCGGCGACGACATCCCGGTGATTTTCGTGACCGCGCGCGGCACGGTGGCCGATCGCATTGTCGGGCTCTCGCTCGGTGCGGACGACTATCTGACCAAGCCGTTCGATCCGCGCGAACTGCTCGCGCGCATCCACACGGTGTTGCGCCGCCGGGGGCCGTCCACGACCAGCGCGCCGGAAGCCCGCAAACGCTACAAGTTCGGCCCGTTCGAACTCGACTTCGCGACCCGCTCGCTCACGCGCGACGACACCAAGCTGCCGTTGCGCGACAGTGAGTTCGCGCTCCTGAAGATCTTCGTCAACAATCCGTACAAGGTGTTGTCGCGCGTGCTGATTCACGATCTCGTGCATCGCGACAATCTCGCGTTCCGCGACCGCAGCCTCGACGTGCCGATCTGGCGCCTGCGCCGCGTGATCGAAGACGATCCGTCCAACCCCTGCTACGTGCAAACGGTGCGCGGCAAAGGCTACGTCTTCGTACCCGACGCCGACGGCACGCCTTTCGCCGACGAGGCCCCGCCCAGCGCATGAAAAACCCGCTGAACACGCTGTTCGGCAGAATGGCGTTGCTGTCGGCGGCGGTGTTGTTTGCGATTCAGGCCGGCTGGTTCGTGCTGGTGATCATGCAGCCGCCGCGCCATGAAATCGACGGCTTTGCGCGTGGCCTTCTGCTGGTGCTGCAGGCCATCAACGGCGAGCCGGTGAAGGGCGCCGCCCTCGCGCCCGCCATGCGCGTGCATCTCGTGCCCACCTGGAACATGCCGGCGAGCGTGCATCTGCGCACGCCGACGGAACGTCCGCTGGTCGAACTGAGCCGGCAACTACGCGACAACCTGCCGATCGGTACGCAAATCGCCGTCGACGACGTGCGGCCGCCCCACATCTGGGTACTGTTCCCGGGCAAGTCGAATTGGGTGGTCGTGCCGGTCGACGTGCCGCCGCGCCCGCGCTTTCTTGTCGAAGGCGCGTCGATGCTGCTTGCCGCGCTGATCCTGTCGCTGTTCGCGGTCTGGCAAATGCAACGGCCGCTATCACGTGTCGCCGACGCGGCTCGTGCGTTCGGTTCTGGTGGCCGTCCTGAACCGGTGACTGTGCAGGGTCCGCGAGAGTTGCGTGATCTGATCGGTTCGTTCAACGACATGATGCGTCGCCTGAACGAAGCCGGCGACGACCAGGCCGTGATGCTCGCGGGCGTCGCGCACGATCTGAAAGCGCCGCTCACGCGGCTCAAACTGCGCGCGAGCGTGCTGGTGGCGGAGAACGAGCGCGCGGGTCTGATTCGCGATGTCGACTCGCTGACCAACATCGTCCAGCAGTTTCTCGAATTCGCCGGTCAGTCCGCCGATGCCGGGCCGCCTGTCGAAGTCGACGAGTTCCTGCGCGAACAGTTTTCGTCCGGCGATGCGGCCAGCGATTCATTCGGCGACAGCAGCGACGCCCCGCTATTCACACTCGATCTGCGCGCGGGCTCCGCGTTCGCACTGCCGCGCACGCTGCTCGACCGCCTCGTCACGAATCTCGTCGACAACGCGCTCGAACACGGCGCGCCGCCGGTGGATATCAGCACGTCGCGAAACGACCGGCATTGGGTAATCAGCGTGCGCGATCGCGGCCCGGGCATTCCCGACGACCGCATCGCGGCGGCGATGAAGCCGTTCGTCCGGCTCGACGCGGCGCGCGGAGGCGAAGGTCATTGCGGGCTCGGTCTCGCGATCGTCGCGCGGTTGGCGCACGATCGCGGCGGACGTTGTCACGTGCTCAATCATCCGCAAGGCGGTCTGGACGTGCGGATCGAATTGCCCGTGGCGCTACCGCTGGCATGCTGAAGAAACGAAGGGAATGGAGAGGGAAAGAGGCCACTTACGCAGCCTTACGGTGTGGCCTTTGACGAGTGGCGTGGCCTTATAGTCAGCACCGGCAACCTCGATGCCGCCCTTCTCAGTCCGCCCAGTTTTTTTGGGCGGACATTTTTTTGTCCGGGCTTTGTCTACTTTGTTCGGACTTCACGCGCCGCCGCGTTTCATTGCGCTCGACGCCGCGCGAGATTCACCGCCTCGCGGCCAATCACACCACTCAACGCACGAGCCGACTGCGCAGCGTATCGATCGTCGTCTGAGACATGCCGAGGCCCTGCGTCAGATAGTTCGCCATCGTGCCGTAGCTCGCCTGCACCTGGTCGAACCCGGCCTGCAGATAACTCTCCTGAACGTTCAGCAACGGCGCCTCGACCGTCGCAATCGCGTCGCCATCCTGCGCGCGCAGCGTGGCGGTCTGCGTCTGGATCGACTGCGCCAGATAAACATTGCTCAGCAGATAGTCCTGCATGATGACGTCGAGCGGAACGTTGGCAATACTCAGCAGCACTGCCGCGACCCAGCCGGTGCGATCCTTGCCCGCGCTCGAATGGAACAGTTGCGCGCCCGCGCCGTCGGCCAGACGCGTCAGCAGCGCGCCAAATGCGGCACGCTGCGCGCCGCCGAACACGTACGAACGCGCCTGCATTTCCATGAACGAGGTGGCGGCATCGGATGTCGCGAAGGTCGGCTCGACGAAGTCGCTGGTGCCGAGCACGTTGTACGTCTGTGAAGTCGCGCCGTCCGGCAGGACATCGGCGGTTCGCGCGATTTCACCCGGCGTGCGCAGATCGTAGACCGACGCGATACCGAGTTTGTCGACGGTTGCCTGGTCGGCGCTGCTGAAGGTCAGCACGTTCGCGCGAAAGAAAGCGCCACGGCGCATCTGCTTGCCGTCGACGGTCAGATAGCCGACCGAAGCCCCGGCGAGATCGCGAAAGTTACTCACCGACGCGAGGCGCGGCGTTTCCGGCTGATCGGTTTCGAGATTGCCGCCGCCGCACGCGGACAGCATCGAACTGCCCAGCCCTGAGAAGAGCAAGGCACTGGCGGAACCTTTGAGGAAGCTCCGGCGCGCTGGAGAAATGTGGCTCAGCGCGCCCGGACCTGTCCGCAGGCTCGTGCTCGCGGCACGGTGGGACAGCGAGCAGGTTTTCGCGGTTGCGGGCATTAGGCGTGGCTGGCGCGGACGTGAGGGATCGGAATTGCAGCTTCGGGGCTGAGCGCGCAGTTTAACGGTGCTTACGCCGTTTTACGTTACATGGTAGTAGTTGGTAAGAAAACGTATGGAAGGCTTCCGCGAGCCTGCGGCGGGTTTGCTGGTGCGGATGCACTGCCGGTCGGCGGTCGAAGCGGTTTCAACGGTGTTTCCTTTCCCTTAGCGGCTATTACCTTGTCGTTACCGCGTGAGCCGCGTGATAACGCCGCCGGCCATTTTTGACCTGGCGTGCCTTACAACGCCGCATCCCCGTAAAATACAAACGCCCTTCAATCACGCCCCCGGCACGCAAAAAGACCTGGAGACCACAACAAAACATGCCCTCTCTCCAATGGTTCACCGAGCTGAGTCCGCGCGAGCGGCGCACGCTTTACGCCGGGTTCGGCGGCTACGCAGTCGACGCTTTCGACTTCATGATCTACTCGTTCCTCATTCCGACGCTGATCGCGACGTGGGGCATGACCAAAAGCGAAGCCGGCATGATCGCCACCAGTTCGCTGATCTCATCGGCAATCGGTGGCTGGCTCGCGGGCATTCTTGCCGACCGCTACGGCCGCATCCGCGTGCTTCAGTGGACCATCGCCACCTTCGCGATCTTCACTTTTCTGTCGGGCTTCACCCATTCGTTCTGGCAACTGCTGGCCACGCGCACGCTGCAAGGCATCGGCTTTGGCGGTGAGTGGTCGGTCGTGACGATCATGATGGCCGAGACGATCCGCTCGCCGCAGCATCGCGCGAAAGCGGTGGGCACCGTGCAGAGCAGCTGGTCGTTCGGCTGGGCGGCGGCGGCGATCGTCTACTGGGCGTCGTTCGCGTTGCTGCCGGAACAGTACGCGTGGCGCGCGTGCTTCTGGGTCGGCCTGCTGCCCGCCGCGTGGATCATCTACATTCGCCGTAACGTGAGCGACCCGGAAATCTTTCTCGAAACGCGCCGCGCGCGCGAGAACGGTTTCGACACGTCGCACTTCCTGCAGATCTTCTCGGGCGTTCACCTCAAAACCACGCTGCTCGGCAGCGCGCTGTGCACCGGCATGCTCGGCGGTTATTACGCGATCACCACGTGGCTGCCGACCTACCTCAAAACTGTGCGCCATCTGTCGGTGTTCAACACCAGCGGCTATCTGATCGTGCTGATCGTCGGCTCGTTCACCGGCTATATCGTCGGCGCGATTCTGTGCGACACGATCGGCCGGCGCGCGTCGTTCGTGCTGTTCGCGATCGGCTCGTTCGTGCTCGGCATGGTCTACACGATGCTGCCCATCACCGACGGCATGATGCTCGCGCTCGGCTTCCCGCTCGGCATCGTCGTGCAGGGAATTTTCGCGGGCGTGGGCGCGTATCTGTCGGAGTTGTATCCGAACGCGATACGCGGCTCCGGACAAGGCTTCTGCTACAACCTCGGGCGCGGACTCGGCTCCTTCTTTCCGATTCTGGTCGGTACACTGTCGCAAACCATGACGCTCGTTAAAGCAATGGGCATTGTGGCCGGCGCGGGTTATCTGCTCGTGATCGTTGCCGCACTGTGTCTGCCGGAAACGAAGGGCAAAGTCCTCGGTGCGACTGGCTCGGTCGCCTGAATTCGCAGCAGCACTCATCCATGAAAACGATTGTTCTCGGCGGCGGCGTCATTGGCGTCGCCACGGCTTTTTACCTGGGCCAGCAAGGCTGCGAAGTCACGGTGATCGAGCGCGAACCCGACGTCGCGCTGTCCACCAGTTTCGGCAATGCGGGCGTGATCGCCCCGGGCTATGTGACGCCATGGGCCGCACCTGGCATGCCGGTCAAGATCCTCAAATACCTGTTCAAACCCGCGTCGCCGCTGATCTTCCGGCCTACGTTCGATCCGGCGCAATGGCGCTGGATCGCGCGCTGGCTGCGCGAATGCGACCTCGAACATTTCCGCGTCAACAAGCAGCGGATGCAGCGCATCGCTTATTACAGCCGCGATTGTCTGCATGAGTTTCGCGGACGTCATCCGTTCGATTACGGTCGCAGCCAGGGCTATCTGCAACTGTTTCGCAGCGAGTACGACGTCGAGCTGGCGCAGCCCGCGCTAACCGTGTTGCGCGACGCGGGCATCGCGCATCGGGAAGTGAGCGCGGCGCAGTGCATCGAGATCGAACCGGGCCTGCGCTGGGCGCGTGAGACGCCGCTCTCCGGCCTCTATCTCCCCGACGACGAAGCCGGCGATTGCGCCCGCTTCACCCGCGAATTGCGCGCGATCTGCGAGCGCAACGGGGTGCGTTTTCGCTTCGATACCCGCGTCACGGGGCTCGATGTGCGAAGCGGTGCGGTGCATGGCGTGCATGTCGACAGCGAACACGGCGCAGAGACCTTGCTGGCCGATGCCGTGGTGGTCGCGCTGGGTGTCGACAGCGCGGAGCTTCTCGCGCCGCTCGGCGTGAAGGTGCCGCTCTATCCGGTGAAAGGCTATTCGGCGACGCTCCCCGTCACCGACGAAGAAAAAGCGCCGCGCGCCGCGTTGATGGACGAGTCGTTGAAAACCGCGATCACGCGTTTCGGCAACAACCTGCGAATTGCGGGCACCGCTGAATTGGGCAACGGCCAGACCACCTTGCGCGAGCAGGCGTTGCAGACGTTGATGAAGGTGCTGCGCGACTGGTTTCCGCATGCGGCCAATCCGACGTCCGCGCATTTCTGGGTCGGACGCAGGCCGATGACGCCCGACGGTGCGCCTTTGCTCGGGCCGTCGGGCGTGGACAATTTATGGCTGAACCTCGGTCACGGCTCGACCGGATGGGCGATGTCGATGGGTTCAGGACGCGTGGTCGCAGATCTGATCACGCAGCGCAAGCCGGAAATCGATCTCGATGGACTGACGTTGGCGCGCTACCGGAAGTAACGCGGCGGTCACCACGCACGTTAAAAAGCCGGGTCCACCTTCTCAGGTGGCCCGGCTCTGTTTTTTACCGCTTTGTTCTACCGCTGTATGTGCCGCTTCTTAAGCTGTCGCACATTGTCGTCTCCACCTCTTCCTGCAAACTTTGACCGGCTTTCGCTTTTGTTCACACGGCGAAAACCGGCGGCAATCAGGTTTGAGACGTCTTAACGCGGCAGTTCCGAATGACCCATCAGGAATGCATCGACGGAACGCGCGCACTGACGGCCTTCGCGAATCGCCCACACCACCAGCGACTGGCCGCGACGCATATCGCCCGCCGTGAACACCTTGTCCACCGACGTGTAATACGCCTTGTCGCCTTCGGTCGCGGCACGCACGTTGCCGCGCGCATCCTTGTCGACGCCGAACGCTTCGAGCACCGGCGACACCGGCTGCGTGAAGCCCATGGCCAGCAGCACCAGATCGGCCTTCATTTCGAATTCGGAGTTCGGCACTTCGACCATCTTGCCGTCCTTCCATTCGACGCGCGCAGCGATCAGCTTCTCGACCTTGCCGTTCTTGCCTTCGAGGCGCTTGGTCGCGACCGCCCAATCGCGCTCGCAGCCCTCGTCATGCGACGACGACGTGCGCAGCTTGATCGGCCAGTACGGCCACACGAGCGGCTTGTTCTCTTCTTCCGGCGGCTGCGGCAGCAGTTCGAATTGCGTGACGCTCTTCGCGCCATGACGATTCGACGTGCCCACGCAGTCCGAACCCGTATCGCCGCCGCCGATCACGACGACGTGCTTGCCCTTCGCGAGCAACTGGTTCGCGACCTTGTCGCCGGCGTTGACCTTGTTCTGCTGCGGCAGGAATTCCATCGCGTAATGGATGCCTTCCAGCTCACGGCCCGGCACCGGCAGATCGCGCGGCGTTTCCGAACCGCCTGCCACCACAACGGCGTCGAACTGTTCTTTCAGCTCGGCCGGGGTGATGGTTTCCTTCGCCGTGTTGCCGATCCAGGCCGGCAGCGAGCCTTCCTTGCCGACGAACACGTTCGCGCGGAACGTGACGCCTTCGGCTTCCATCTGACGCATGCGGCGGTCGATCAGCCACTTTTCCAGCTTGAAGTCGGGAATGCCGTAACGCAGCAGGCCGCCAATGCGGTCGTTCTTTTCGAACACCGTCACATCGTGCCCCGCACGCGCGAGTTGCTGCGCGACAGCGAGACCCGCGGGGCCGGAACCTACCACCGCGACCTTCTTGCCGGTCTTGTGCTTCGGCGGCTGCGGCGCAACCCAGCCTTCGGCCCAGGCCTTGTCAATGATCGCGTGTTCGATCGACTTGATGCCGACCGGGTCGTTGTTGATGCCGAGCGTGCACGCCGCTTCGCACGGTGCCGGGCAGATGCGGCCCGTGAACTCCGGGAAGTTGTTGGTCGAGTGCAGCACTTCGATCGCGTTCTTCCAGTCCTGATGGAACACCAGGTCGTTGAAGTCCGGGATGATGTTGTTCACCGGGCAGCCGTTGTTGCAGAACGGAATACCACAGTCCATGCAACGTGCGCCCTGAATCTTCGCTTCGTCGTCGCTCAATGCCGCGACGAATTCCTTGTAGTGCTTCACACGCGTGAGCGGAGCTTCGTACGTCTCGTGGCGACGTTCGAACTCGAGAAAACCGGTTGCCTTGCCCATGTGGTTCTCTTCTCTATCTGTATCTAGGGGTGATCTGGACCCGCCGCGCGTCGAATGGTCGAGAGGCGGCGGGTACGGCTAAATGTGACGTCTGCGTCTGAGCAGCAATCTGGCTGGTTAAGCGGCGAGAACTTCCTTGTTCGCCTTCTTCGCGGCCAGCTCGCCCAGTGCGCGCTTGTATTCGGTCGGGAACACCTTCACGAATTGACGGCGCGACGCATCCCAGTTTTCGAGCAACGCTTTCGCACGCGGCGAACCGGTGAACTGGAAGTGACGCTCGATGAGACCCTTCAGCAGCGCCTCGTCGGTCGTCTCGCAGTGCCACAGGCCCTTGTCGACCGTGCGTTCCTGTTCGGCCTGTTGCAAGACCGGATCGAGCGCGACCATCGACTTGTTGCACTTGCCGGCGAACGTGCTGTCCGGATCGAACACATAAGCGACGCCGCCCGACATACCGGCTGCGAAGTTACGGCCCGTTTCGCCGAGCACGACCACCGTGCCGCCCGTCATGTATTCGCAACCGTGGTCGCCCGTACCTTCGACAACCGACGTCGCACCCGAGTTACGCACGCAGAAACGCTCGCCTGCCACGCCGCGGAAGAACGACTCGCCTTCGATCGCGCCGTACATCACCGTGTTGCCGCAGATGATGTTCTCTTCCGACTTGCCGCGGAAATCGTTGGTCGGACGGATGATGATGCGGCCACCCGACAGGCCCTTACCCACGTAGTCGTTGCCGTCGCCGACCAGATCCAGCGTCACGCCCTTCGCGAGGAACGCGCCGAAGCTCTGACCCGCGGTGCCCTTCAACTGGATGTGGATCGAGTCGTCGGGCAGGCCGTCGTGGCCGTACTTCTTCGCGATCGCGCCGGACAGCATCGCGCCGACCGTACGGTTCACGTTGCGCACCGGCTGGATGAACGACACGTGCTCGCCCTTTTCCAGCGCGGCCTTCGCCTTCTCGATCAGCGTGTGGTCGAGTGCCTTGTCCAGACCGTGGTCCTGCACGTCGACGTGCTTGCGCGCGACTTCCGCACCGACTTGCGGCAGGTAGAACACACGCGAGAAGTCCAGACCCTTCGCCTTCCAGTGCTCGATGCCCTTCTTCATGTCGAGCAGTTCGGCGTGACCGATCAGGTCGTCGAACTTGCGGATACCCAGTTGCGCCATGATTTCGCGCGCTTCTTCAGCAACGAAGAAGAAGAAGTTGACGACGTGTTCCGGCTGGCCCTTGAACTTCTCACGCAGCACCGGATCTTGCGTCGCGACGCCGACCGGGCAGGTGTTCAGATGGCACTTGCGCATCATGATGCAGCCTTCGACGACCAGCGGAGCCGTCGCGAAACCGAATTCGTCCGCGCCGAGCAGCGCGCCGATCACGACGTCGCGGCCGGTCTTCATCTGACCGTCGGCCTGCACGCGGATACGGCCGCGCAGATGGTTCAGCACCAGCGTTTGCTGCGTTTCGGCCAGACCGAGTTCCCACGGCGTGCCGGCATGCTTGACCGACGACAGCGGCGACGCACCCGTACCACCGTCATGACCGGCGATCACGACGTGATCGGCCTTGGCCTTCGCCACACCTGCAGCCACCGTACCGACGCCCGACTCCGACACCAGCTTCACCGACACGCTAGCTGCCGAGTTGGCGTTCTTCAGGTCGTGAATCAGCTGCGCCAGATCTTCGATCGAGTAGATGTCGTGGTGCGGCGGCGGCGAAATCAGGCCGACGCCCGGCACCGAGTAACGCAGCTTGCCGATGTATTCCGACACCTTGTGGCCCGGCAACTGACCGCCTTCGCCCGGCTTCGCGCCTTGCGCCATCTTGATCTGGATCTGATCGGCCGACGCCAGGTATTCCGCCGTCACGCCGAAACGGCCCGACGCCACCTGCTTGATGCGCGAACGCAGCGAGTCGCCTTCCTTCAGCGGAATGTCGGCAATCACTTCGTCGCCGATGATCGACTTCATCGTGTCGCCGTTCTTGATCGGAATGCCGCGCAGTTCGTTGCGATAACGGTTCGCGTCTTCGCCGCCTTCACCGGTGTTCGACTTGCCGCCGATGCGGTTCATCGCGACAGCCAGCGTAGCGTGCGCTTCGGTGCTGATCGAGCCCATCGACATGGCGCCGGTCGCGAAACGCGTGACGATGTCCTTCGCCGACTCGACTTCGTCGAGCGGGATCGCCTTGGTCGGGTCGAACTTGAATTCGAACAGGCCGCGGAACGTCATGTGGCGCTTGGTCTGATCGTTGATCAGATGCGCGTATTCCTTGTACGTCTGATACGAGTTGCTGCGAGCCGAGTGTTGCAGCTTCGCGATCGCATCCGGCGTCCACATGTGTTCTTCGCCGCGCACGCGGTACGCGTACTCGCCGCCCGCGTCGAGCATGTTCGCGAGGATCGGGTTGTCGCCGAACGCGTCGCGGTGCAGACGGATCGCTTCTTCCGCGACGTCGAACAGGCCGATGCCGCCAACCTTCGACGACGTGCCCTTGAAGTACTTCACCACGAGGTCTTCAGCCAGGCCGACCGCTTCGAAAATCTGCGCGCCGGTGTACGACATGTAGGTCGAAATACCCATCTTCGACATGACCTTCATCAGGCCCTTGCCGACTGCCTTGGTGAAGTTGTAGACCGCTTTTTCCGCCGACAGGTCGCCCTTCAGGCCGGTTGCCATCTGCGCGAGCGTTTCCATCGCGAGGTACGGGTGGACGGCTTCGGCGCCGTAGCCCGCAAGCAACGCGAAGTGGTGCGTTTCACGCGCCGAGCCGGTTTCGACGACCAGACCCGTGCTCGTGCGCAGACCTTGCTGCACGAGGTGCGTGTGGATCGCGGCCGTGGCCAGCAGCGCCGGGATCGCGACGTTGTCGCGGTCGGTCTTGCGGTCCGACACGATCAGCATGTTGTAGCCGGACTTGACGGCGTCGACGGCTTCCGCGCACAGCGACGCGAGACGCGCTTCGATACCTTCCTTGCCCCATGCCACCGGATAGCAGATGTTCAGTTCGTACGAGCTGAACTTGCCGCCCGTGTACTGATCGATCGCGCGGATCTTCGCGATGTCCTTGAAGTCGAGCACGGGCTGCGACACTTCGAGACGCATCGGCGGGTTGATGTTGTTCGTGTCCAGCAGGTTCGGCTTCGGACCGACGAACGAAACCAGCGACATCACCATGTTTTCGCGGATCGGGTCGATCGGCGGGTTCGTGACCTGCGCGAACAACTGCTTGAAGTAGTGATACAGCGTCTTGTTCTTGTTGGACATGACCGCCAGCGGCGAGTCGTTGCCCATCGAGCCGATCGCTTCTTCGCCGGCTTGCGCCATCGGCGCCATCAGGAACTTGAGGTCTTCCTGCGTGTAGCCGAACGCCTGCTGACGATCCAGCAAAGCAGCGGCTTCGCGGCGTTCCGTCGCGACGTCTTCGGCCTTCGCCTCGATTTCGTCGAGCTTGATTCGCACAGCGTCAATCCAGCTCTTGTACGGCTTCGCGTTCGCGAGGTTGTCCTTGAGCTCCTTGTCGTCGATGATGCGACCGTGTTCCATGTCGATCAGGAACATTTTGCCCGGCTGCAGACGCCACTTCTTGACGATCTTCGACTCGGGGATCGGCAGCGTGCCGGCTTCCGACGCCATGATGACGAGGTCGTCGTCCGTGACGATGTAGCGCGCCGGACGCAGACCGTTACGGTCGAGCGTCGCGCCGATCTGACGGCCGTCGGTGAACGCGATCGCGGCGGGGCCGTCCCACGGCTCCATCATCGCGGCATGGTATTCGTAGAACGCGCGGCGGTTGTCGTCCATCAGCGTGTGCTGTTCCCAGGCTTCCGGGATCATCATCATCATTGCGTGGACGAGCGGGTAGCCGGCCATCACCAGCAGTTCGAGACAGTTGTCGAACGATGCGGTGTCGGATTGGCCCGGGTAGATCAGCGGCCACAGCTTCGGCAGGTCGTCGCCGAGCACGTGCGACGCGATTGCGCCGGTACGCGCGTTGAGCCAGTTGACGTTGCCCTTCACCGTGTTGATTTCGCCGTTGTGGGCGATCATGCGGTACGGGTGAGCCAGTTCCCACGCCGGGAACGTGTTGGTCGAGAAGCGTTGGTGAACCAGCGCCAGCGCCGAAACGGTGCGCTCGTCCTGCAGGTCGCGGTAATACACGCCGACCTGACCGGCCAGCAGCAGGCCCTTGTAGACCACCGTGCGCGCCGACATGGACGGCACGAAGTATTCCTTGCCGTGCTTGAGCTTGAGCGCCTGGATGCGGTGGCTGCCGGTCTTGCGGATCACGTACAGCTTCCGCTCGAGCGCGTCCGTCACGATGATGTCCTTGCCGCGACCGATGAAGATCTGGCGGATCAGCGGCTCGCTCGCCTTCACGGTCGGCGAAATCGGCATGGTGTGATCGACCGGCACGTCGCGCCAACCCAGCACGACCTGGCCTTCGGCCTTCACCGTGCGTTCCAGTTCCTGCTCGCAGGCGAGGCGCGATGCGTGTTCCTTCGGCAGGAACACCATACCAACGCCGTATTCGCCGTACGGCGGCAGCGTCACGCCCTGCTTCGCCATTTCCTCGCGATAGAAACCGTCCGGAATCTGGATCAGGATGCCCGCGCCGTCGCCCATCAGCGGATCGGCGCCGACGGCGCCCCGGTGGTCGAGGTTCTCGAGAATCTTCAGACCCTGCTCGATGATCTCGTGGCTTTTCTGGCCCTTGATGTGAGCAACGAAGCCGACGCCGCAGGCGTCGTGCTCGTTTTGCGGGTCGTACAGACCTTGCGCGGCGGGAACCGGATGAGTCGGTTGCAGGTGGTCGTTCATGGGGACACCGTCTGTAGGGGGCCTGACAGGCCGTTAAACCATTTTTCTATTGCCGCAGTTTGCGTTGCAACTGCGACGGCGCTACCTACGCTGAGATGCTACGCGTAACGAAAAAGCGCCGGAATTCGGAATATACGCGACGAATCAATGGAATAGCAAATAAAACCTTATGTTCGAACCCCAATTATCAAATTGGTGCATCGCACTTAATTTTTAATGGTGCCATATCAAATTGGGGCAAAAGAAAACGGCATGCGCGATGCCGTTTTCGTGCAGATCTTTGATGCGAAACGCTTTATTGGGTATGAGGCGTCTCGCGGACCTTGCGCGGCCGCCCGCGCGGCAGCGGCGATACACGCCTGTTTGCGGCCCGTGCAGCCCATTCGCGATAGGTATCGCTGCCCAGAACCCAGCCTTTTAGCGTGGCCTGCTGAAGCTGGCTGGCTTCGCGTTCGTCGAGCGGCTGCTCGCACAATTCGCGGTACGCGCGTTGACGTTCGAACGGCGTATTGCCGAGCGACCAGTACAACGGGTGGTCGGTGATCAGGCTGTCGAGCGTGAGGCCGATGTGATGCCGGTAACTCGACCAGCGGTAATCTTCCGGCGCGCTCACCAGTTGCGCGCGCACCGGACACATTTCGACGACCCGGCTCGCCAGCAAAAAGTAGCGCTCGCCCTCGATTACCGTGGCACGATAGCGACCCTCCCACAAGGTTCCGCGACGCGCGTAACGCCGGTTGAAGTGCGCCACATAGCGACGCCCCACCGCCTGCATCGCTTTCGGCAGACTCGACTCCTCGGTGGGAGTGACGAGCAGTTGCACGGCGCCAGGCATCAACGCGTACGCGTGGATCGAAAGGTGATGGTCGCGCGAAGCCGCCTTCAGGCAGTCGATGAAGAGTTCGTAGTCCTGGTCGTCGACGAATGCGGGCTGCTGATCGAGCCCGCGAAGGATGACGTGCTGCGGCTGGTCAGGGACATAAAGACGTGCAAGCCGTGCCATGCTGGAGTATCCGATAGTCGCGTTGGTACATACCCGAAGGTCCGAAGAGCCGCATGCGCCAAAGGTTCGACGCGGCGCGGCCAGGCCAGAAAGCGCGCGGCGCTTAGGGAGAAAGCTCTAACCGCCGCGTATGGTTAGTTTCAAACGTTCTCGTCATAATGAGCGGGCCTTTTTTGGAGGAGCACATATGAAATTAAAACAGGCCGTAACGGGGATCGCAGCGTTAGCTTGCATGTCAACAGCAGCGCATGCGCAATCGGCCGGTACCATTTACTTCACGACGGGCTGGTTCCACCTGGCGCCTCAATCGAGCAGCAAGCCGCTCACGATAACCAGCCTTGGCGGCAGCCCGACCAACATCACCGAACCCAACACCGGCGCATCGCTTGATTCCGCCGATACCCTCGGCCTCACCGCCGGCTACTTCATCACCGATCACATCGCGACCGAATTTGTTATTGGCGTCCCGCCCAAGTTCGCTCTGAACGGCACGGGCAGCTTCGAACAATACGGCAAACTGGGTTCGGCAAAACAGTGGAGCCCGACTCTGCTGTTCAAGTACTACTTCAACGCACCGACCGCCTCGTTCCGCCCGTATCTTGGCGTCGGCGTGAGCCGCATCTGGTTCACGGACGAAAAAATCACCAACGGCGTGTTCCAGGCAAACGTTCTGCATGGTCCGACCAGCGTCTCTACGGATAGTTCGTGGGAGCCCGTGTTTAATGCCGGTTTCACGTACGCATTCAATCAGCACTGGTTCGCGGGCGTGTCGCTCTCCTATTTGCCGCTCAGCACGACAGCCAAACTGACGACCGCAGCGAATACACCGGTCGGCACACTGACCGCGACGTCGCAAACCAAGATCAAGCTGAACCCGATCGTCACGTACGTCAACATCGGTTACCGTTTCTAACGCTCTCGAAGAAAATTGGGGCCGTTGAGTTAGGTTAGTCGAATTTTCGCGGGTTAGACAACGCCGTCATTTATCCAGTGACGGCGTTTTTTATTTTGGCGCGCAGGGCGTACGGCAATTTTTTGAGCCTGCCGCCGGATGCGACCTCGAACGTTTGTAAATTTAACCCGCGACTACGCCGGCTTGTGCAATATGTGCTGATGAATTCAGACGGTTTTGCCGTCCAGAGAGGGTTTCAGCTTTGGCACCGAAGTTGCGTTCGCATGGTGTTTCCCGCGTCGCGACGCAACACTGCGTCATGATGAAACGCGTGGGACCTTTTTGACCCTCATCGACGGAGCGACCATGACAGCACTTCCGAACACGAGAGACGCCCTCGGCGAATCCTGGACGAGCACGAGCCGCCGCGCGCGACGTATTGCCCGCCATAGCCGCCATGCGGCAGAAGATATTGCAGGCGAACTGCGCACGCTGATGTCCGAACTCGAGTCCACTTTGGCGGACGGCACCCAGGCCGACGCCGTGGCATTGCGCGGCAAGTTGCGCAAACAACTGGAAGCCGCGCGCGCCCGCCTGAACGACACCCGTGAAGCCGTGCGCGAACGCGCCGAAGTCGCGATCTCGGATGCCGACGATTACGTGCATGAAAACCCGTGGCAGACGATTGCGATCGTCGGCGGGGTTGCGTTGATCGCGGGGGCGCTGTTTGCGTCGCGGTTGCGCTGACGGATTGCGAATTGCGTGACGGTTGGCGACGGCGCGCGCTGAGCGGCCGTCGGTCGCGCGGATTGCGTGAAATTAAAGCGCCGCGCCGTCTGGTGATGAGCTAAATGGATGCGGCTGCCGCTGCCCCATCAGCAACATGTCGCGAATTGCGCGTGTAGGGCAGCGTTTATTTGAACGCTGATCCTTACTAAGCGCGACACCGCCGCCGACGGCTCAAAATACCGCGCCGCCTGGCCTAGTTGTCGTCGATCACAAAGAGCCGCTGATACTCCTTCACCGCGTATCGATCCGTCATGCCAGCGATGTAATGCGCGATCAACCGGGGTTGCGACGCCGCGTCCGTTGACTGATAGCCCGGCGGCAACAGCCGCGGATCTTCCGTGAATGCGTCGAACAGCCCCACCACCACGCGACGAGCCTTGTTGGCCATACGCATCACGCGGTAATGGCGATACAGGTTCTTGAATAGAAAGCGCTTGAGCGTGGCCGCCTGCGCGGCCATCGTTTCGCTATGCGCAACGAGCGCAGGCGCGGCGCGCACGTCGTCGAGCGACTGCGGTGCATGGCGCACCAGATTCGACTGGGTCGTCTCGATCAGGTCGACAATCAGCGCGTTGATAATCCGGCGCACCGTTTCGTGGATCAATCTGCGTCCTTCGATCTGCGGATAATCGCCGCGCGCCGTCTCGTAATGCGTCTGCCACAACTCCACTTCCGCCAGTTGCTCGACGGTGAGCAAACCGGAACGCAAACCGTCATCGACGTCGTGGTTGTTGTAGGCGATCTCGTCGGCAACATTCGCAATCTGCGCTTCGATGGACGGCTGCCGTCCTTCGAGAAACCGTTCGCCTAACGCCCCCAGCCGCCGCGCGTTCTCTCGCGAACAATGTTTGAGGATGCCCTCACGGGTCTCGAAGCACAGATTCAGGCCGTTAAACGCGCCGTAGTGCTCTTCCAGATCGTCGACCACCGCGAGACTTTGCAGGTTGTGCTCGAAGCCGCCATGCTCGCGCATGCATTCGTTCAAGGCGTCCTGTCCGGCATGGCCGAACGGCGTGTGGCCGAGATCATGAGCAAGTGAAATGGCCTCGACGAGGTCTTCGTTGACGCGCAGATTGCGCGCGACCGAACGCGCGATCTGCGCGACTTCGAGACTGTGCGTGAGACGGGTGCGAAACAGATCGCCCTCGTGATTCACGAAGACTTGCGTCTTGTATTCGAGTCGACGGAATGCCGTGGAGTGGACGATACGATCGCGGTCGCGCTGAAACTCGGTGCGCGCGCCTGGCGCGGATTCGGGATAGCGGCGGCCGTGCGACTGCGCGGAATGCGCGGCGTAAGGCGCGAGATGCGCTTCGAGTGCGTCCTGCGTCGGCACGGCGAGCACCGCCATGCGTGCCGCCGGGTCATGCTGTACTTCGTCGCTGCGCCTGTCAGTCACCGGGTTCTCCGAAACATGGGCGGCGCCTCGTGACGCGGGTGCTTGATGCCTCGCTGAAAAATGCTCCGTCGAACTAGATAGCGGCGGCCAGCGTGGCTTGCACTTCGGCGTCGGGCGCCTGGGTGATCAGCGTCTCACCGAAACGCTTCAGCAGAATGAATTTGATTGCGCCGGCTTCCGCCTTCTTGTCGACCTGCATGAGTTCGACATAACGCGCTGCGCCGAGCGACGGCGCTTTGGTCGGCAAATGCGCGGCGACGATCACGTCGACCAGGCGCTTGCGCTCCGCGGCGTCGAGATAGCCCATGCGCACCGACAGATCCGCCGCCATCACCATTCCGCAGCCGACCGCCTCGCCGTGCAGCCATTCGCCATAGCCGAGTCCGGCTTCGATCGCGTGGCCGAACGTGTGGCCGAAATTGAGGATGGCGCGCAGGCCGCCTTCGCGCTCGTCCTGTGCGACCACCGACGCCTTGATCTCGCACGACCGCTTGACCGCCTCGGTCAGCGCTTCCGGCTCGCAGCGGTTCAGCGCATCGATATTGGCTTCGATCCAGTCGAAGAAGCCTGCGTCGGCGATCGCGCCGGTCTTGATGACTTCGGCGACGCCCGCAGCCAGTTCGCGCCCGGGCAGCGTGCGCAGCGCGCCGATGTCGGCGATCACTGCCTGCGGCTGGTAGAACGCGCCAATCATGTTCTTGCCGAGCGGGTGATTGATACCCGTCTTGCCGCCCACCGACGAATCCACCTGCGACAGCAACGTGGTCGGCACCTGGATGAACGGCACGCCACGCATGTAGCAGGCAGCCGCAAAACCGGTCATATCGCCGATCACGCCGCCGCCCAGTGCGATCAGCGTCGTCTTGCGGTCGGCGCGCGAGCCGAGCAGCGCGTCGAAAATCAGATTCAGCGTTTCGAGGTTCTTGTGCGCTTCGCCGTCCGGCAAAACGACCGTCGACACCTGTTTGCCCAGCGGCGCCAGCGCGGCGCGCAACTTGTCGCCGTAAAGCGGATCGACGGTGGTGTTGGTGACGATGGTGACCGAATTACCGGCGATGTGCGGCGCGAACAACGCCGTCTGACCGATCAGATCGGCACCGATATGGATGGGGTAGGCGCGCTCGCCCAGTTCGACGTTGACGGTAATCATACGGTCCATTATGAAGCAGGATGTTTGGCTACGCCGGCCATCTCGAGCTGCATCAGAACCATATTGACGAGTCCGTTGACCGAAGGCCGGCCGGTTTCAATCACGAAATGCGCGCATTCCCGGTACAGCGGGTCGCGCACTTCATAGAGCGCTTCGAGGCGTGCCTTGGGATCTTCGGTTTGCAGAAGCGGCCGGTTCTTGTCGCGCCGGGTGCGCAGCCACAGATCGTGCGGATTGGCGCGCAGATAGATCACTACGCCGTTGTTCTGCAGCGCCGTGCGGTTTTCAGGCCGCAAAACCGCGCCGCCGCCAGTCGCCAGCACGATATTTTCGCGCCCGGTGAGCTCGGAAATCACGCTCGCCTCGCGGTCGCGAAAGCCCGCCTCGCCCTCCAGCTCGAAGATCACAGGGATGCGCGCGCCCGTGCGCGCTTCGATTTCATGGTCGGAATCGAAGAACGGGCGATCGAGACGGCGCGCAATGGCCCGGCCCACGGTGGTTTTCCCTGCCCCCATGAGCCCTACGAAAATTACATTGGCGTGTGCGTCCCGCGCTTGCAACGGTGTCCTCTGGCTAATCCGGTATGGGTTCGTGCCGCAGCTTACTGGCAAAGCAGCCGCCTTGTCGAGCCTGAGCGCCGCCGCTGGCGAGCGACGGCACCCTATCCCTAATTTTTCTGGACGACGCGCGGCGTGATGAAAATTGCCAGTTCACTGCGCTGGTCACGATGTGTGGTGTTGCGAAAAAGCGCGCCCAAAAACGGTATTTTGCCCAGGAGCGGCACCCGAGTCACATCATCCCGGTCGTCGGTCGCGTAAATTCCGCCGATCGACACCGTACCACCATCCTCGACTTCGACGCGTGTTTGTACGTGTTTGGTGTTGATCGCGGGTCCGGCGTCGGTCTGTTCGCCGACGCTGTCTTTGGCGACGTCGAGGTCCAGCACAACGCGGCCGTCCGGCATGATTTGCGGCTCGACCTCCAGTTTGAGCGTAGCCCGGCGAAACTGCACGCCCGACACGCCCTGCCCCACTTTCGCCTGATACGGCAGCTCGGTGCCCTGCTCGACCACCGCTTTCATCCGGTCCGCCGTGACGACACGCGGACTCGACACGATTTCCCCGCGCCCCTCGGCTTCGAGTGCACTCAGCTCGACATTCAGCAGACGGGTGGCTGCGGCGGCGAATAGGGTCAGGCCGGCGGTTGCCGCGTCGAAGCCTGAAATCGGCCGGGCCGACAGATCGTAGACGGTGCCGTCCGCGTTACCGTTCAAACCTTTCGCCGTACCGTCGGCGTTAGTGGCCGCCATCGACAGCTTCACGCCGAGATTGCGCGAAAAACCATGCTCGCCTTCGACGATATGCGCCTCGATCAGCACCTGGCGGGTCGGCCGGTCGACTGCGGCGACCAGCGTCTCAATCTGAGCGAGCCGCCCTTCAATGTCGGTAATGAACAGGAGATTGGTGCGCGGGTCCGCCGTCACGGCACCACGCTTGGACAGCACGCGCTGGGTGCCGGAGCCGGTCAGCAGACGCCGGACATCTTCGGCATGCGCGTAATGCAGCTGGACCGTGCGGCTCGCCAGCGGCTCGAGGTCGGCGGCACGCGCGTGGGCTTCGAAACGTTGTCGCTCACGCGCCGCCAGTTCCGCCTGGGGCGCGACCCAGACCACATTGCCGTGGCGCTCCATGGCCAGATTGTTGACGTCGAGCAAGGTGTCGAATGCCGCTCGCCATGGCACCTTGTCGAGCCGCAACGAGACCACGCCGCGCACTTTCTCGCTCGCCACGATGTTCAGGCCCGTGAACTCGGCGAAGGCCTTGAGGACCGCCCCGAGCTCGGCTTTCTGGAAGCTCAGGGAGATCGGTTTGTTGTCGGCGGCAAGATGGGCGTCGGCGGCGGTTTTAGGTGCGCCGCTCAGGCGTTCGAGCGGCGGCAGTGGCACCGGCGGGCCTTCCAGGCCGGAGGCGTTCGTGGAGTCGTCGCGAGGCTGGTCGGACGGGCGTCTTTGCAGTGGGACCGAACCTTCAACGGCGGCGGCAAATGTGCTGGCGTCGGCTTCGGGCGGCACGCCGTCAGACGATGTGGCACTTCGCGCAACGCCTGGATCGTCCGATGAATCGTCGCGAAATGGATTGGCCACTTCTGCGGCGACGGCACGCGGCAGCGGCACTGCGTCGTACGAGGCATCGGACTGCGCCGCAACGGAACCGTCGGCCAGCATATAGGCGGGCAACGGCGGCAGCGGCCCAATCGACGCGTGCGCAACGCCGCCGCCCAACGTCGCGCTGACGCAAAGGCCGACATATAGGAGAGCGCCACGCGGCGCGCGTGCGATACCGGAACCGCGAGCAACCTGCGCGCCGCCATTCGGGTGCACTGCAACGGATGGATCAACAATACGCATCAGGACGCCTCCGCCAGCGCCAGCGTGCGCGTCGTGCCACCGTTAGCAAGCGTGACACCATCCGCGTCGATTCTCGTGACCCGCTCAGCCCCGACCTGTTGCCCGAAGGTCACGGTTGTCGAGCCATCCTGCGTATCTAGCAAAGCCAGACCGCGCGTTAAGTCGCGCAACAATCCGACCACGCGCAGCAACGAACTATCGGGAAGATCGTCACCGGCTTGCATCTGCGGATGCGAAAACGGGTCGAAGAATACGATGTCTTCGTCGTCATCCGAATCGAGACTTGCGTCGTTGAAGGCGTCGGTCGAAGTGGCTGACACAGCCGGCCGCAGCACATTGAACACGCGCAATGTCGCGCTCACCGATAGAGAGGCGGCATCCTGCTTGACGGTTACGTCGACCGGCACGATCAGCACCGGCAAGTCGGAAAGCCCGCGCATGAACGCCATCAGATGCACGAAGTCGGTGTGGGCGGTGATCTGCAAGGGACGCCCGCCATCGGCGTTCGCGCTGGTCGGCGCACCCGGCGCCACCGCCTGCAACGACACGCTATTTTGCGCGGCCAGCTCGGAGACGACGCGCACGTCGTCCGCTGAACTCCAGGGTGCGTGCGATGGCTCGGCGGGCATTGCGGCGAACGCGCGACGCAACGAGGGCAACTGCGTGAGCGAGCGCGAAGCATCCGCGAGCCGCTGCTTGCTGGCCGCCAACGCAACGCGGCTCGCCTCGATACTGCTCAAGTCGGCAACAACCCAGCCATACGCGCCCGCGCCAAAAACCAGCGCGGCAATCGCCAAAGCCGTGAGCCAGCGACGCCGCCGACTCCATGCTTCGAGCGGCAACCTCGCCTGCGCCATTAAAGAAGAAAGCGAGATTGCGCTGTTCGCCGCGCCGCCGGATTTGACAAGGATCGTGCTCATTTTGTACCTCCAGAAATTTCCGACTTCACAGGACGCGACGCCGCGGCGGCTGCGACAGCACGAACCGCTTTTAAAACCGGCTCGCCCCAGAGCAACCGCGCGCCAAACTCGATCGGTCCGGTCACGCTCTCATCCGCGAGCGCGTGAGCACGCAACACTGGACGATGGAGGTCGCTCATCTCCGTTCCCGTCACGCCGCGAATCCCTCCCAGGCGTTTGAGCCACTCGGCCGAAGCGAGATGTCCCCGCGAAGTCGCCAGCAATTCGGTGTCGTGTTCACGCTGACGCAACTGCCGCAACACGACGCCGTTGCCGGGTTCAAAACTCAGCGCATCGAGCAGATCGCGCAAATGGGTGAGCGGCTCCGACAAGCTCATGGCGAGCGCCGTGGCTTTGCGCTGCTCGTCCTGCGCGCGCGTCAATCTGGCGTGTTCGGCGAGCGGCACGGCCATTTGTGTGAAAGACCGTTCAATCGATGCGCGTTCAGCGTCGGTTCGCGTCTTCTCGAATGCCTGCCACGCGGCCAGAACAACAACAGCGGCGACCCCGGCCAGTGCGGCAGCAAGCCATTCACGCAGACAGCGCCGACGCGCAAGACGCGCATTGCGTTGTCGATAAGGCAGCAGGTTGAATCCGCCGAGCCATGGTTTTGCGACGCGCACTTTGCGCGATGAAGGTGATGCCTGCGAACTCGCGGAACGCGAAAATCTGCGCGGACGGGAAAGCAGAGGTGAGTTCAAAAGGTCGCGCGTCATTCGCACACTCCGCGCAATGCGAGTCCAAATGCCACCGCTCCGGCCGGCTCGTATAACAACGGATCGACGAATTGCCGCGTGCGGTCTCCCAGCGCGGCGCATTCGAACGGCAGCGTCGTACAGCCCAATATGTCGGCGATATCAGCGAGCGAGAAACCCACGCCGTCGAGCAGATTGACCTCGCCGCTCACCAGAGCGCAGTCCAGCACGGGACCGTGGACGAGGTCACGCAACGCATCGGCGAGATCGGCGTGCTCGGGCGCCGGATACCGCATTTCACCGGCGATGCCATCGTCGACGATGCGCCATCCGTACACGCCGTCCGTGCCGATCCATAACGCGACATAAGGCTCGTGCGGATCGAGTTCGTGACTCGCCGCGTAACGCATTGCACGCAGCGCCGCGTGCGGCTCGCCGTCGACGGCCGTCAGCGAAATACCGGCCATCGCGGCGCACTCCATTCGCGCTTCCAGATGTTGGCGCGCTGTGGCCGCGATCGTCACGGAGCGGATTGGCGAAGGGCTTTCGTCGACGAACCAGTCCACCGCGAGCGCGTGCCGCTCCAGCCCTGCGATGCGCTCGGCCTCGCTCATCACGGCGGGTTCTAGCCCAGCGAGCGCGTGTCCACCGTCTTCCACGCAATGGCTTTGCGCGACGAGCCGCGCGAACGGCACGATGCTGGTCAACGTGGCCGATGCAGGCATCGCCATCGCGCATCGCAATGCATGTGTTGCACAGCCGCGCGGCAAACCGGCGAACGCGTCGCGCAGTGCACGCGCTATCGCGTGCCGGTCGACGATCTCGCTGCCGGCCATTGCCCCTGCGCCCAGCGGCATGGTGCAAAGGTATTCCAGATGCAGTGCGCCGCGAGCACGCGAACGCTGACTCACCACCACCAGCCGCAAGACCTGCGAACCGATATCGATCCCCGCGCCAAAACGCTGCGCACCTGATTTCACAGCTTGAAGCCACGAATTGCTGAAGCTCATCACGTCCTCCCTCTGATCCACGCGACGAACCATTCGAACGCGAGTAACGAGGAAGAATTGTCCGTAGACAGCCGCCCGAGCGACACTCGGCCGAACGGCCAACGTTGCTCAGCGCACGCCCTGCATGGCATCAAAGCGTCTACAGTGAAGTCATCGCTGAGCGCCCCGCTGACTTGCAGGCTACCGTTCGTAAGCAACCCGAAAGCTAACGGCCCTGGCGGCTATAATCGCGGGACTGTTTTTTGGTGCACATATGCAATCAACGTCTCCTACGTCCCCGCCGCCCGCCCCTCAGAAGCGCAAACGCCCGTGGTGGCTCAAGCTCATCATTGGGTTTTTCGGTCTGATCGTCGCGGGCGTTCTGTGCGTGTTGCTGGTGGTCGGATACGCACTGGTCGTAGCAACGCCCAACCTGCCTTCGCTCGACGCGCTGACCGACTACCGTCCCAAAGTGCCGCTGCGCATCTACACGGCCGACCACGTGCTGATCGGCGAATTCGGCGAAGAGCGGCGCGACATCGTGCATATCCAGGACGTGCCCGATAGTCTGAAGAAGGCGATTCTCGCGATCGAAGACGCGCGCTTTTACGACCACGGCGGCGTCGATCTGACCGGCATCGCGCGCGCCGGCATCGTTGCGCTGACCAATGGTCATGCCACGCAAGGCGCGAGCACGATCACCATGCAGGTGGCGCGCAACTTCTTCCTGTCGAGCGAAAAGACCTACACGCGCAAGATTTACGAGATGCTGCTCGCGTACAAGATCGAGTCGAAGCTGACGAAAGATCAGATTCTCGAGGTGTACATGAATCAGATCTATCTCGGTCAGCGCGCGTATGGCTTCGCGAGCGCGGCGCGCGTGTACTTCGGCAAGGATCTGAAGGATCTGACGCTGGCTGAATCGGCCATGCTCGCGGGCCTGCCGAAAGCGCCGTCTGCCTATAACCCGGTGGTGAATCCGAAGCGCGCGAAGGTTCGTCAGGAGTACATCCTGGAGCGCATGGTCGAATTGCATTACATCAACCAGGAACAATACGACGAGGCCAGCAGACAGGTGCTTGTCGTGAAGGGCGCGGGCAAGGAGTTCAGCGTGCACGCGGAATACGTCGCGGAAATGGTGCGGCAGATGATGTACGCGCAGTATCGCGAAGAGGCATACACGCGCGGCCTGAACGTCGTGACCACGATCGATTCAGCCGATCAGGACGTCGCTTACCGCGCGCTGCGCAAAGGTCTGATGGACTACGAACGTCGTCACGGCTATCGCGGACCGGAGGCGTTCATCGATCTGCCGTCCGACGCGGAAGACCGCGAACAGGCGATCGACGACGCACTGCTCGAACATCCGGATAACGGCGAAATCATCGCGGCAGTCGTCACGGCGGCGAGTCCGAAGCAGGTTCAGGCAACCTTCATCGACGGCAATACCGCGACCATTCAGGGCGACGGTCTGCGTTATGCGCAATCCGCGCTCAACACGCGTGCGCAGCCGAACCAGCGCGTGCGGCCGGGCGCGATCATCCGTCTGGTCAAGAACGACGACGGCGACTGGTCGATCACGCAATTGCCGCAAGTTGAAGGCGCGTTTATCTCCGTGATTCCACAGGACGGCGCGATTCGCGCGCTGGTCGGCGGCTTCGACTTCAACAAGAACAAGTTCAATCACGTGACGCAGGCATGGCGTCAGCCGGGTTCGAGTTTCAAGCCGTTCATTTATTCGGCGTCGCTCGAAAAGGGACTCGGACCGGCCACGATCATCAACGACGCGCCGCTGTTTTTTAGCGCAGCGGAGACCGGTGGCCAGGCGTGGGAACCGAAGAACTACGGCGGCGGCTTCGACGGTCCGATGACCATGCGTACCGCGCTGATGAAGTCGAAGAACCTGGTGTCGATCCGCATCCTGAACCAGATCGGCACGAAGTACGCGCAGCAGTACATCACGCGCTTCGGCTTCGACGCGGAACGGCACCCGGCTTATCTGCCTATGGCGCTCGGCGCCGGTCTCGTCACACCGTTGCAGATGGCCGGTGCGTTTTCAGTGTTCGCCAACGGCGGCTATCGGGTGAATCCGTATCTGATCGCTGAGGTTACCGATCAGCGCGGCATCGTGGTTTCGCACGCGCAGCCACTGATTGCGGCGCAAAACGCGCCGCACGCCATCGCCCCGCGCAATGCCTACGTGATGAACAGTCTGCTGCAAAGCGTCGCGCAACACGGCACGGGCGCCAAGACCAACGTGCTCAAACGCACCGATCTTGGCGGCAAGACGGGCACCACCAACGATTCGCGCGACGCATGGTTCGCCGGTTATCAGCACACGCTCACGGCGATTGCGTGGATCGGCTACGACAATCCGCGCAGTCTCGGCGACAAGGAAACCGGCGGCGGCCTCGCGCTGCCGGTCTGGGTCGAGTACATGGCGCGCGCGCTCAAAGGCGTGCCGGAGTACAAGATGCCCCGCCCCGAAGACGTCGACGAAATCGGCTCGGAACTCTATTTCGACGACTTCACGCCGGGCAACGGCTTCGTTTCGACGGTCGGCGTGAGTCAGGCGACGCTGGATGCCCAGGCGAGTGCCGCAGCGGCCGCTCCCGAACAGGTCGGCGAGCAGGAAAAGCAGGACATCATGAATCTGTTCCGCGGACACTGACGGCACCGTCAGCTTCCGTTCGGCCCAATAAAAAACCGCCGCGCCCGATGCGCGGCGGTTCTGTTTTCAGCGTGACTTCCAGGCCCGCGTTTAGGGGGCTTTGAACACCACCGGCTCACCCGCCTGCTGCGTCGCGTACTCCGTCAGCGCGGAGAAAAACTCCGTGCCGCCGCGGGTGTCGCGCCATTCGCCGTCGATGAAACGGTAGTGAAAGCCGCCTGCTTTCGCGGCGATCCAGATCTCGCGCATCGGCGGCTGGAGATTGACGATAATCTTCGAGCGGTTCTCGAATTCGAGGGTCAGCACGTTGCCGCTGCGCTCGAGTTCGATGTCGGCTTCGGTGTCGTCGAGCGCGCTTTCGATAGCGGCTAGCGCGGCTTCCGCACGGGTCAGGTAATCACTATCGGACATGCTAAACTCCATCGATTATTTATTCAGGGACAGTCATGCGAGTCGTATCTCGGATGCGCGCGGCGGCGCCCGGCCGCGCGATTGTAGCGGGTTTGGTCATTCTCGCAGGTTGCGCACTTGCCGGCTGCGGGCAACGCGGGGCGCTCTATCTGCCCCAAGTTCCGCCGCTACCCGCCCCACCGGCCACCCGCACGCAGGCACCGTCGCCAGATGACGTAAAACCGGACACCAGCAACGCCTCCGAAGCCGGCACCGTGCCGGATACTTCGGGCACGGCAATGTCGCTTTCGCCGGAAACAGAACTTGCCGCACCGCCCGAGTCCGCAGCATCCGGCACCTCGGCTCCATTGCCTGCCTCCGCTGTCACCCCCGTTCAATAAGACTTTCGCATGACTCGATCCGCATTTGACTACGTCGACGGCGTATTGCACGCCGAAGGCGTGTCCGCCGTCTCCCTCGCCGAACAATTCGGCACGCCGCTGTACGTGTACTCGCGCGCCGCCCTCACCGCTGCATGGAACGCGTACGCGGGCGCTTGCGCCGGCCGTCGCGCAACGGTTCACGTGGCCGTCAAGGCCAACAGCAATCTCGCGGTGCTGAACGTGTTCGCGCGACTCGGCGCGGGCTTCGACATCGTGTCGGGCGGCGAACTGGCGCGCGTGCTGGCAGCTGGCGGCAAAGCGGAAAACACCGTGTTTTCCGGCGTCGGCAAGCATGCGAACGAAATGCGCGACGCGCTCGCGGCCGGCGTCAAATGCTTCAACGTCGAGTCGATTCCCGAGCTGGATCGGCTGAACGCGGTTGCGGCGGAAATGGGCAAGAAGGCGCCTGTGTCGCTTCGCGTGAATCCTGATGTCGATGCAAAAACGCATCCGTATATTTCCACCGGCCTGAAGTCGAACAAGTTCGGCGTCGCTTTCGAAGACGCGCGCGCCACGTATCGCGCGGCGGCAGCGATGGCGAATCTCGACGTGGTCGGTATCGACTGCCATATCGGCTCGCAGATCACCGAAGTCGCGCCTTACCTCGACGCGGTCGACAAAGTGCTGGAACTGGTCGAGCAGATCGAACAGGACGGCGTGAAGATCCGTCATATCGACGTAGGCGGTGGCCTCGGCATTACCTACGACGACGAAACTCCGCCGGAGATCGGTGAGTTCGTGCGTACTGTGCTGGATCGTATCGAGGCGCGCGGCCACGGCCATCGCGAAGTGTATTTCGAGCCGGGCCGCTCGCTGGTCGGCAACACGGGCATTCTGCTGACACGCGTCGAGTTTCTGAAGCCGGGCGCGGAAAAGAACTTCGCAATCGTCGACGCAGCGATGACCGATCTCGCGCGTCCCGCGATGTACGAGGCGTACCACGCAATCGACGCCGTCGTTAAGCGCGACACTCCGGCTCACGTGTATGACGTCGTCGGCCCGGTTTGCGAAAGCGGCGACTGGCTCGGCCGTGAACGTCTGCTGGCCGTCGAACCTGGCGACCTGCTGGCGATCCGCTCGGCTGGTGCATATGGCTTCGTGATGAGCTCCAACTACAACACGCGCCCGCGTGCGGCCGAGGTGATGGTCGATGGTACACAGGTGTATGTGGTTCGTGCACGCGAAGAGGTTCAGCAGCTGTTTGCGGGCGAAACGATTCTGCCGGCGTAAACGCAACGCGGTGACGCGAGCAACATGAAAAAAGGCGATGCCAATGCGGCATCGCCTTTTTTTCGTGCTGTGCTCAAGTGAATTCGCGAGCGCTCAACGCGTTCTCAACCGACTCCCACGCAACCACGCAATCAACCTCCAACCCAGTAACACGATCATGATCGCGCCGTAAATCTTCGGCAGAAACAGGTCGTGCTTGCCGGCCTTCATCCACCAGAAATGCAGGATCGCGAGCGCGCCAATCAGATAGATCGCGCGATGCAGCGTCTGCCAGCGTCGGCCGAGTTTGCGCACCATTGCACGCGGCGACGTTATCGCGAGCGCGATCAGTAACACGAACGCCGCGAAACCCACGGTGATGAATGGCCGCTTGCCGATGTCCTTCAGAATGGCCGCCACGTCGAACCACTTGTCGAACCAGAGATAAGTCGTGAAATGCAGCGTCGCGTAGAAGAACGCGTAGAGGCCGAGCATCCGGCGAAAACGCACGAGCGCCGCGACGCCGGTGAGTCGGCGCAACGGGGTCACGGCCAGCGTGATGCACAGAAAAACCAGCGTCCAGAGACCGGTCGAGCGCGTGATGAACTCGATCGGATTGGCGCCGAGCCGGTCGGTCATCCCGAATAACACGAGGCGCGCGAGCGGATACCAAGCGGCGATGAACACGGCGACCTTGGCTGGCGCGATCCAGCGCGCGCCGCTCGGAGGCCGAGTCTTATTCGGCGTCTGAATGGTCCGGGATGAAACATAAGACCCTGCCGCTTGCGCACGCTGCGTCTTGTGCTCGGACTCGGTCTCGCTGGCCGGTTGCGTATCGGAATCCATCGTCGTGCCTCAGAAATTCTTCTTCAGGTCCATGCCTTGATAGAGCGACGCAACCTGATCCCCGTACCCGTTGAACATCAGCGTCTTGCGCTTCGGCGTGAAAAAACCGTCACCGATACGTCGCTCGGTCGCCTGACTCCAGCGCGGATGATCCACGTTCGGATTCACGTTCGAATAAAACCCATACTCGTTCGACGCATACGTGTTCCAGCTAGTCGGCGGCTGCTTGTCGAGAAAGCGGATTTTCACCAGCGACTTCGCGCTTTTAAAGCCGTACTTCCACGGCACCACGACGCGCACCGGCGCGCCGTTCTGATTCGGCAGAACCTGCCCGTAGAGGCCCATTGTCAGCAGCGTCAGCGGATTCATCGCTTCGTCCATCCGCAGACCCTCGGAATAGGGCCAGTCGAGCACGGGCGTCGACAGGCCAGGCATCTGCGACGGATCGGCCAGCGTGATGAACTGCACGTACTTCGCATTACCGTTGGGCTGCACGCGTTTGATCAATTCCGACAGCGGTATGCCGATCCACGGAATCACCATCGACCATCCTTCGACGCAGCGCAGCCGGTACACCCGCTCCTCGAGCGGCGCCAGCTTGAGCAATTCGTCGATGTCATACACCTTCGGATTCTTGATCTCGCCCTCGACGCTCACCTTCCACGGATGCGGCCGCAGCGTCCCCGCGTTCTGCGCGGGATCGGCCTTGTCGGTGCCGAACTCGTAGAAATTGTTGTAGGTGGTGATGTCCTTGAACGGCGTGGCCTGGTCGAGCGCGACGAAGCGCGAGTTGGTCTTCGCGGCCAGCTTCTGTGCTTTCGCGTCCGGCGACGTATAGGCCGCCCGCGCCGCCTCGCCATGCGCGCCGATCAGGCCGCCGAGCGCCGTCGCACCGGCCGCCTGCAACACGCGCCGCCGGTTCTCGAAAACGCGCTGCGGCGTGATTTCACTGCGCGCAATGTCGTCGCCGGTCAGTTTTGTTCTGTCGCTGCGTTTGATCCACATCCTGCTGCTCCTTGACGGCCCATCGATTCGCACATCTTACGGGGCCATAGTGATGACTGCGGGCGCGGTCGTCGGCCGCTCATCCATAGGTACTCCAACAGCGAACACCTTGGATGCAGCGAATATTCCGCGCGCCATAAAAAAACCGCCGGGTGCAAAGCACGCGGCGGTTTCTTGAACGTCTGAAGCAACGGTTCTTACAGCTTGCCGTAGCTATGCAAGCCCGACAGGAACATGTTCACGCCGAGGAACGCGAAGGTCGTGACCAGCAGACCGGTCAGCGCCCACCATGCCGCCACCGCGCCGCGCAACCCCTTCATCAGACGCATGTGCAGCCAGGCCGCGTAGTTCAGCCAGACGATCAGCGCCCACGTTTCCTTCGGGTCCCAGCTCCAGTAACCGCCCCAGGCTTCAGCGGCCCACAACGCGCCGAGAATCGTCGCGATCGTGAAGAACGCGAAACCGACGGCGATCGACTTGTACATCAGGTCATCGAGCACATCGAGCGCGGGCAGGCGGTCGGCCAGCACGCCACGCTCTTTCGACAGATACGCGACCCCGACCATGGCCGACAGCGCGAAGCTGCCGTAGCCGATGAAGTTCGCCGGCACGTGGATCTTCATCCACCAGCTTTGCAGCGCGGGGACGAGCGGCTGGATTTGCTGCGCGTCGCGAGCGACCGAGTACCACATCAGGAAGCCGACAGCCGCGCTGATCACCAGCAGCACGAACGCGCCGAGCGCGCGGGTGTTGTAGTGCTGCTCGTAGTACAGATAAAACAGCGCGGTGATCAGGCTGAACAGCACGAACACTTCGTACAGGTTCGAGATTGGAATATGGCCGACGTCAGCGCCGATCAGGTAGGACTCGTACCAGCGCACCATCAGGCCGACAAAGCCCATCACCACTGCGGCCCACGTCATCTTCGAACCGATCGCGGCGCCAGTCGGCGAGCGCGACAGCAGGCCGATCCAGTAGAACACGGTAGCGAACACGAAGAGCGCGCTCATCCACAGAATCGCGGACTGGCTCGACAGGAAATACTTGAGGAAGAACGCGTTATCGGCGCGGCTGAGGTCGCCGTGATAGATCTGGATGGCCAGCAGCGACAGCGCTGCAATGCCCACCATCAGTGGACGCACCGGCTTCCAGCGCCAGCCGAGCGTGATGAACACCGGCACCGCGCACACCAGCACAAGCTTGTCGTAGTAATTCATGAACGGGTGATAGCGCGACAGCGCAAAACCCGCGCCCGCGACCATCACCACGGCAAACAGCCAGTCGATCGCGCCGAGCCGCTTCAGGAACGGCCGGTCGTCGTACTGCGCGACATTGAGCGTCTCGCTCGCGAACGTCTTGTCGGGCCGCGATGCGGAGGAGGATGAGGAAACCTGAGTCAAGTCCATGATCTTACCGGGTCGAATCTTGTGAACTGGCGGACGGCGCGCCGGCAGGGCCGGGCTTGCTGGAGGCGCTGTCGGCGTCGGATGCTACGGTGAGTTTCGCGCCGAGCGCAGCGCCTACGGCGTCGCGCGTCTGGACGAACTCTTTTTCGAAGTCGAGTGTTTTGCGTGCGCTCGACATCGCCATCACGACGTTTGTGCCGTGATCGGTATCTTTAAGCCAGAACCAGAGGCGCCGTTCGCGGACGTAGAACATCGAAAAGATGCCTAACACGAGGAGCAGGCTGCCAAGATACACGACTTTTTTGCCCGGCGCGCGCGTCAACTGAAATACCGAAGCTTGCACCTGCTTGAACGAGTCAAGTTGTAAATAGACCGGCGATCCATACAGAAAGCTGTCAGATATCGCGTTGATCGAACTTTGCACGAAGCGACTGGCGTCCGCGTTGGCCTGCGCTTCGGGCTCGCCCAGTTGCTGGCGGGACAGTTGCCACAGGTCCCACGTCGCGCCTTCGAGCATGCGCAGCAGCAGACCGGCGGCCTTTTCCTGCTCGCCCTTCGGCACCGAATGGTCGATAAAACCAGCGATGGCCTGGAAGCCACCGACCGGCTGGCCGTCCGGCATCTTGATGCTGTTGTCGGCGCCCGCGAAAAGGGTCAGCACGCGCAGCGCGCTTTCTTCCAGATGCTGCTGCAACTCGGGGTTCGAACCGGGCACCGAGCGCTGCGCGAAACGATGAGCGGCGGTCGTGCGCATGGCCGGATCTTCGAGCGTCGCGCGCAGGTTCATCCACTCCTTGACCGTGCCGCCGGCGTCGGCGGGAATGCGCAGGTAGCGGAACGGATCGTCCGGATTCACGCGCATGCCGGCCAAGAACATTTTTTCGCCCGACACATCCACCGGCAGCATGTAATTGTTGTACTCGCGCGCCTGGCCGTCCTTGCCGCGCACCTTGTATTGGACCGACGGGCCGACGTTATGCAGATCGAGTGGCTTCGAGGTTTTAGCGCCCGAGCCGAGCCGTTCGTCGAACGCTTCCTTCAACGTTTGATGCGCAGCAACGCCGCGCGCGTCGTTCTGGCCACTGCCGTTCGAAATGTTTTCGACGTTGATCGCGCGGAAGTCGGTGAACTCGACCGTTTGTCCATCTGCGAGCGGCGTTGCAGTGCTCAGCGGCGCATTGCCGCCGATCGTGCCGCCGAACGGCGCGGTTTTCGCGCTCGCGCCGGTCATCGGAAAGGCGGTCATCTGCATCTGCGAGCCGCCGTCCTGGAAGCTCGACTGATAGATCGATACGCCGTCATAGGTGAACGGTTTGTTCACTTCGACGCGCGCCGGGATGCGCGCGCCCGTCTGGTGATCGACCACGACGATGTCGCTCGCGAACAGCTTCGGCATGCCCGTCGAGTAGTAATCGACGATGAACTTGTTCAGTTCGATCGAGAAAGGCAGGTCCTGAATGAGCGAGCCGTCGGGCTGGTTCAGGATCGCCGTCGACACGTGCTGCCCTTCCGGCACCCATGCATAACCACGGAACGTCGGGTTCGATTGCGACAGACGATGGTCGGGCGTGATGTCGTTGATCACGGTGTTCGAGCGGATCGGCGACTTGTCGAACATCCACATCTGCAGCTTGATCGGCAGATTGCTGTCGAGCAGGCCGCCCACGCAGATCACAACGATAGCGAGGTGAGCGGAGATGTAGCCGAACTTGGTCAACGCGCCGCGCTTGGCCGCGATCAGCGTCGCGCCTTCGGACTCACGCGTGACGAACTTGTAGCCGAGCTTCGATGAGAGTCTGGCGAGCACCGCGGACGTCTGCGCACGCGTGCCGTTCACCGCGAACTCGCCCTTGTGATGGAACGCGCGCAGGCTGTTTTCGCGGACTTTGTCCTTCCAGCTCTTCGCGTCGGCGACCATCTTCGGCGCGTTGCGGATCACGCATAGCGACACCGACACCATCAGAAAGCCGAGGATCGTCATGAACCACCACGAGCTGTACACCGTGTACAGACTCAGCGAGCGGAAGATGTCCGCCCAGAACGGGCCGAACTGATTGACGTAGTTGGGATACGGATCGTCCTGCGTGAGAACGGTGCCGATGATGCTGGCAATCGACAGGATCACGAGCAGCGCAATCGCAAAACGCATCGAACTCAATACTTCGACGACGCTGCGCGTGATGCGATTGCCCGACTTCGACTGCAAACCCGACGTGGTAACGCTCATTCATACTCCGACTGAACAGCAAAAAAGGGTGAAAGGCTGTCGTAGACACGAAGCCTCCACCCTTTTCTTGTTTTGTACCGACCTTGCCAGGACGGTTGCACTTGCGTGCGGACTCTTAATGCAAGCCCGCGATGTAATCGGCAACAGCCTTGATCTCGCTGTCCGACAGACGCGATGCTATCGCATGCATCGCGTCGTTGTTATTACGAGCGCCAGGACCTTGCGTGAACGCCAGCAACTGGGCCACCGAATATTCCGCCCATTGCCCCGACAAACGCGGGAACTGAGAGGGAATGCCCTGACCGGTCGGCCCGTGACAGCTTGCGCAGGCCGGCACACCCTTGTCGGCAACCCCGCCGCGATAAATCTTCTCACCTAGCGCGACCGTGTCTTTGTTGTGCGCGTAACCGGGCTTCGGGGTTTGCGTCGAGAAATAGGCTGCCACGTTGATCATGTCCTGATCGGACAGCGCCGCGGCCATGCCCGCCATGATCGCATTGTTGCGCGCGGGCTGTTTGGCGCCCGGCTGAATCTTGAAGTCTTTGAGCTGCTTGACGAGGTACTCAGGATGCTGACCCGCCAGCTTCGGATATGCGCCGCCAGCACTGTTGCCGTCTGCACCATGACATGACGCGCAAACCTGCACCGCGATTGCCTGCCCCCGATTGACGTCCGGCTTGACCGGATCTGCTGCTCGTGCCTGAATTGCCAAACCTGAAAGACCTGCCGCTACATGAAGCACCATCAGAGTCTTGCTCAGTCGATTCATTCGCACACCCTGTCTCGTCTTGTGGGATTTTAGAGGTTTTGCAAAATACGACGGCGACCGAGTGACCACCAGTAACGCGCCAAGGCACGCGGGCTGGCCTCCTCAGGTTTTCAGTAAACCATCGTATTGTACAATAACTCGCTAATCGCTAAGACGCCAGTCGGGCTTGACCCGTCCCCACTCCGGGTTCCCCGGCGTCTCGAATCCTGGCCTGATCATGTCCTTCCTGCTCCACCAATCCCGCTTTTTCACGACCGTCAATCACCTGCGTGATCTGCCGGCCACGTCGCAACCCGAGATCTGCTTCGCCGGGCGCTCGAACGCCGGCAAGTCGACGGCCATCAACATTCTGTGCAATCAGAAGCGACTGGCCTTCGCCAGCAAGACGCCGGGACGCACGCAGCACATCAATTATTTTTCGGTGGGTAAGGAAGACGATCCGACCGCGTATCTGGTCGACCTGCCCGGCTACGGTTACGCCGAAGTGCCGGGGGCGGCGAAGGCTCACTGGGAAGCGCTGCTGTCCACGTACCTGCAATCGCGCTCGCAACTGCGCGGCATGATTTTGATGATGGACTCGCGCCGTCCGCTGACCGATCTGGACCGGCGCATGATCGAGTGGTTCGCGCCGACCGGCAAGCCGATTCACACGCTGCTGACCAAGTGCGACAAATTGACCCGCCAGGAAAGCGTCAACGCGTTGCGCGCGACACAGAAAGGTCTGGCTGAATATCGCACTGCGGGCTATCGCGGCGATCTGACTGCGCAACTTTTCTCGGCGCTCAAGCGTGTCGGGATCGACGAAGCGCATGAGCTGGTTGAAAGCTGGCTGATCCCTTCTGCGAAGGGCGAAGCGGACGCTGCGGAGTAAGCGCAACCGCCGCTGCTCCAGGGGCGCGAAACCATCATTTCCGTTCGCCCATAAAAAAACCCGCCGCTTAAACGGCGGGTCAAACAGCCTAATCGAAAAACGACAGGCACCCGCTCAGGGAGGAGAAGCGGGGAGGTCAGCGCCAGGCGCCTTGCTCGATCGGTATGATATACCATTGTCTCGAAAAGTTTCCGGGAGCGGAGGCAGGCGTGATTTGTCCACTCCATTCATCCACGATCTTCGATTCGATATGAGCTTCTATCCGCACTATCGTCCGCGCCGTATGCGCCGCGACGACTTCTCGCGTCGCATGATGCGAGAAAACATCCTCACCACCAACGATCTGATTTACCCCGTGTTCATCGTCGAAGGCACCAACGTGCGGCAAGCCGTACCGTCAATGCCGGGCGTCGAACGCGTGTCGGTCGATCTGCTGATGGGTGTCGCCGAGCAATGCGTCGCGCTGGGCGTGCCGGTGCTGTCGCTGTTCCCCGCGATCGAGCCGTCGCTGAAGACGCCAGATGGCCGCGAAGCGACCAATCCGGCCGGCCTGATCCCGCGCGCGGTTCGCGAACTGAAGAAAAATTTCCCCGAATTGGGCATCCTCACCGACGTCGCCCTCGATCCGTACACGAGCCACGGCCAGGACGGCGTGCTTGACGAAGCCGGCTATGTGATCAACGACGAAACCGTCGAGATTCTGGTCGAGCAGGCGCGTGCGCAAGCCGAGGCAGGCGTCGACATCGTCGCTCCGTCGGACATGATGGACGGCCGGATTGGCGCAATCCGCGAGATGCTGGAGAGCGAGGACCACGTCCACACGCGCATCATGGCTTACGCGGCCAAGTTCGCGTCGGCGTTTTACGGCCCGTTCCGCGATGCAGTAGGTTCCGCGACGAACCTCGGCAAAAGCAACAAGATGACGTACCAGATGGACCCGGCCAACTCGAATGAAGCGCTGCGCGAAGTGCAGGCGGACATCAACGAAGGCGCGGACATGGTGATGGTCAAGCCAGGTATGCCGTATCTGGATATCGTACGGCGCGTGAAGGACGAGTTCCAGTTCCCGACTTACGTGTACCAGGTGAGCGGCGAGTACGCGATGCTGAAGGCGGCCGCGCAGAACGGCTGGCTCGATCACGACAAGGCGATGATGGAATCGCTGCTCGCGTTCAAGCGCGCGGGCGCGGATGGCGTGCTGACCTACTTCGCACTGGATGCCGCGCGGATTTTGCGGGCGCAGAAGTAGGTTGAGGCGCTGCTGGTTTTAGCTTTAACGCTAACTGGAGCTTAAAAAAAACGGAGGCGGACCCAAGGGTCGCGCCTCCGTTTTATATTAGGGCTGCCGGTTTTGCCTTTGCTGATTAAACCCCGGCCCCACTCGCCTTATCCAGCGAGCGCAAGAATTTGTCCGCAGATTCATAACCGACGACGCGCAATACCTCCTTGCCAGCCGGATCGAATAAAATAATGCCCGGTGGCCCGAACAGGCCAAAGCGTTTCAACAATGTTTGATCGTCGGCGTTGTTCGCGGTGACGTCGGCGCGCAGCAGATTCATCTGCTTCAATTTGGCTTGCACGCGCGCGTCGCTAAAGGTGAACTTCTCCATTTCCTTGCAGCTGACGCACCAGTCCGCATAAAAATCGAGCATGGCTGGCTGAGAAGCCGTTTTGACGGCCTGATCCAACTCATTCGATGAGCGAACCGGAGCAAACGTCAGATCGCTCTGAGGCGCGGCAGGCGCGTTATTGGACACGTTGTCGACGCCCCCCCTTGCGGCCAATACTGCGAGCGGCCTAAGAGGATCGGACGAGCCAGCGGCAAGTCCCACGAGCAACACGGCCGCCCAGATCGCGAGCGCCGCGCCGATACCCCGGCTGAGGCGGCGCCAGATCGACCCGTCCACGGATGCCGCCGAGAACAACCCCAGCGACGCTGCGGCAACCAGCAACCAGAGCGCGCTCAGCAGCATTTGAGCTGCGGCACCGAGTACCGGCCACACGATCCATAACGCCGCGGCCAGCAGCACGACTCCGAAAAACACCTTGACGCCATCCATCCAGGCACCCGCGCGCGGAAGGAGCGTTCCGGCGCCGAAACCGATGATCAGCAGAGGAACGCCGAGCCCAAGGCCCATCGCAAACAATGCTGCGCCGCCGAGGAACGCGTTGCCCGTGTGAGCGATGAACGCCAGCACGGCAAACAGCGGCGCGGTCATGCAAGCGCCCACTACGAGGGCGGACAGTGCGCCCATCACCGCGACGGCAGCGAACTTGCCGCCCGAGCGTCCCGTCGACGCACGCGAAACGCCGTCCTGCCAGCGCTGCGGCAACGCAATGTCGAATCCTGCAAGCAAGGTCAGCGCAAAAACGGTCAACAAGACGCCGAACGCGCCCAGCACCCACGGATTCTGCAACCACGCGCCGAGGCTCTGTCCAACCAGCGCCGCCGCGACGCCGAGCGCCGTATAAACGAGCGCCATCCCGATTACATACGCCAGCGACAACGCAAAACCGCGCGCACGCGTCACCCGCGCACCCTCGCCGATGATGATTGCCGAAAGAATCGGAATCATCGGATACGAGCAGGGCAGCAGGCTAAGCACGGCGCCGGCGACAAAATAGAGCCCGATGATCGCGATGAAACCGCCGCCTTGCAGCAACGATTGCGCGTAGTCAGCGCTCGTGGCGCGCTCGTACCAAGGTTCGTTTTCTGTACCGGACTTCTGGTTTGTCGCATTCGTGGCCGTAGTCGCCGGGGCCGTCGCGCTGCCCGCCGGCTGCAACGCAGCGCCGCTGACGTGGTACACACGCTCCATCGGCGGATAGCAGATGCCAGCATCCGCGCACCCTTGCGACGTCACCGCCAGATCGAACGGGCCGGCCGCCTGCTTGACCGGAATGCGGATCGTCAGCTCGTTACGATACGTCTCGACGTTCTTGTTGAACGTCTCGTCAAACTTGACGTGGCCGGCGGGCAATTGCGGCTCGCCAATCGTGGCCGTGCCGTTGCGGGTCGCAAACGCAAAGCGCTCGCGATACATGTAGTAGCCGTCGGCAATCTTGTACGTGACATCTACCTCGCCGGGCTTTTCGGTCGCGCTGAATTTGAACGCGACGGCAGGATCCAGGAAGTTATCGTCAGCACGGGCAGGCGTGCCGAATTGCGCAAGAATCACGCAGCCGAGCAGGAAAAATGCAGTGCGCAGCGCTTGGCGCGCACGTCGGTCGAGACCGTTAAACATGGAGGGGGCGTTGGGTTTCGGTAGTGATCCACTGGCCGTACGCGGCTGATGCCGACGCCTGCCACATGATGATTTCCGGCGTGTCGTAGGGATGGTGCGCCTGAATGAACTGCTCCAGTTCCAGCGCGCGGGCGACGCTCGTCTTGAACAGCAACTGGATTTCCTGCGCGGTTTCGATCGCGCCCTGCCAGTGATAGCTAGATTGAACGCTGCCAAGTTGCGTGACACAAGCGCAAAGCCGCGCGGCAAGGGCATCCGCGGCGAGTTTCTGGGCAACGGCCGCGTCCGGCACCGTCGTCAGAAGCAAGGTCACATTTACGCTCACACAAACTCCAGCCAGGCACGATTCAGGTGCCGGTATCGTATCACCAGGCTCGGGGTGCCGCAGGCGGCCTGACTGCTGACGGCCCAAGGGGCGTCACGTTGCGTTGGCCACCGCAAAAACCATCGCCCTGCGGCCCGAAAAATCGCAAAAAAAAAGCCAGGCTGATTGCCTGGCTTTCTTTCAATGCTTAAAGCTTACTCAGCTTCTTGCACTTCGACTTCTTCAACTTCCGGACGATCGAGCAGTTCGACCAGTGCCATCGGTGCGTTGTCGCCGACGCGGAAACCGAACTTCAGGACGCGCAGGTAGCCGCCCGGACGGGTAGCGTAACGCGGGCCGAGAACTTCGAACAGCTTCGTGACCGAGTCACGATCGCGCAGGCGGTTGAACGCCAGACGACGATTTGCCAGCGACGGCTTCTTGCCGAGCGTGATCAGCGGCTCGACAACTTTACGGAGTTCTTTTGCTTTCGGCAGCGTGGTCTTGATGACTTCGTGCGCGATAAGCGAGTTCGACATATTACGGAGCATTGCCAGACGGTGGCTGCTCGTGCGGTTCAGTTTCCGCAGACCATGACGGTGACGCATGTTAATTCCTTCGATTCAAAGTTTTGGTCCAGCTCTTCTATCGCGCTCAACTACCCGAAGGTGATGAGTGCACGGGCCGGTAGTGAAAAAAGACAAGACGCGGATTTTAAAGGAAAATCCGCGTCTTTGCCAGTGCAGCGGCGGGTTCTATCCCGGGATTACGTCTCGACTTACTTGTCCAAACCTGCCGGCGGCCAGTTTTCGAGCTTCATACCGAGCGTCAAACCACGCGACGCCAAGACTTCCTTGATTTCGTTCAGCGACTTGCGGCCCAGATTCGGCGTCTTGAGCAGCTCGTTTTCCGTACGCTGGATCAGGTCGCCGATGTAGTAAATGTTCTCGGCCTTCAGGCAGTTCGCGGAACGAACCGTCAGTTCGAGATCATCAACCGGACGCAGCAGGATCGGATCGATCTGCGGCGCACGCGACGGCGCTTCAGCCGTTGCTTCGGTGCCTTCCAGTGCAGCGAACACCGACAGTTGATCAACCAGAATACGAGCCGATTGACGGATCGCTTCTTCCGGCGAAATCACACCGTTGGTTTCGATGTTCATCACGAGCTTGTCGAGGTCGGTACGCTGTTCGACGCGAGCACTTTCAACGGCGTAGCTCACACGGCGAACCGGCGAGAACGACGCGTCCAGCACGATACGGCCGATGATCTTGGCCGACTCTTCGCCGTAACGACGCACGTTGCCCGGCACATAGCCGCGGCCCTTTTCGATCTTGATCTGCACGTCGAGCTTGCCGCCCTTCGACAGATGCGCGATCACGTGATCCGGGTTGATCACTTCGCAGTCGTGCGCGAGTTCGATGTCGCCAGCGGTGACAACGCCTTCGCCTTCCTTTCGCAGCGTAACCGTCACTTCGTCACGGTTATGCAGCTTGAACACGACACCCTTCAGGTTCAACAACAGGTTGACCACATCCTCTTGCACACCGTCGAGCGTCGAATATTCATGTACGACGCCTGCGATCGTCACTTCGGTCGGCGCATAGCCGATCATCGACGACAGCAGCACGCGCCGAAGCGCGTTACCCAAGGTGTGGCCGTAACCGCGTTCAAACGGTTCCATGACCACTTTCGCATGGCTCTCGCCAAGCGATTCAACAGCGATGATCTTGGGCTTCAACAAACTGGTTTGCATAGGTTTTCCTTTTCAATACCCTCGGCTCGTTACACCGATAAGGCTGACCGGTAACAACCTGAAAATAAACAGCCGGGACGCCCCCTTGCATATCGCAAACAGGGTGCCCCGGCCGTTAATCCGATTACCGCGAATACAATTCGACGATCAGGCTTTCGTTGATATCGCCAGCGATGTCGCTGCGTTCCGGCTTCGACTTGAACGTGCCTTCGAACTTCTTCGAATCGACAGCGACCCAGCTCGGCAGACCGCCTTGCTCAGCCAGCGACAGCGCTTCGAGAATACGCGCCTGCTTCTTCTTCTGTTCGCGCACTGCGACGACGTCGCCTGCCTTCACTTGCATCGACGGGATGTTCGACACAACGCCGTTCACCGTGATCGCCTTGTGGCTCACGAGTTGACGTGCTTCAGCGCGCGTCGAACCGAAACCCATGCGATACACGACGTTATCCAGACGCGATTCGAGCAATTGCAGCAGGTTTTCACCAGTATTGCCCTTCAGGCGGTCAGCTTCAGCGAAGTAACGACGGAATTGACGCTCGAGAACACCGTAGATACGCTTAACTTTTTGCTTTTCGCGCAACTGCGTGCCGTAGTCGGACGTACGTGCACCCGAAGTGCGGCCATGTTGGCCAGGCTTGCTGTCAAGCTTGCACTTGTCAGCCAGCGAACGACGGGCGCTCTTCAGGAAGAGGTCAGTGCCTTCACGGCGGGACAGCTTGGCCTTAGGGCCGATATAACGTGCCACGTTGATTCCTTCATTGATTAATCACGCGAGTGCATGCATTCGCGCTAGTCCGAACCCTTTGGGTCGAACGGTGGGCTTAGTCAATTCAATAGCGCAAGCAGCCTGCCGCCGCGCAGGGCGGCAACAGGCGCTAGCAATACAAGCGTCTTAGATACGACGACGCTTCGGCGGACGGCAGCCGTTGTGCGGGACCGGGGTCACGTCGGAGATCGCCGTGATCTTGATACCAAGACCATGCAACGCGCGCACCGCCGATTCACGGCCAGGACCGGGGCCCTTGATCCGCACTTCGAGGTTCTTCACGCCGTATTCCATCGCCACGCGGCCAGCCGATTCGGCTGCCACCTGGGCTGCAAACGGAGTCGATTTACGCGAACCCTTGAAGCCCTGACCACCCGACGTTGCCCAAGCAAGTGCATTGCCTTGACGATCGGTGATCGTGATGATGGTGTTGTTGAACGACGCGTGAACGTGAACCACGCCCTCGGCGACGTTCTTCTTGACCTTCTTGCGAACGCGTTGCGCCGCGGAGTTGTTCGAAGCCTTAGCCATTACGTTTTCCTGTAACTGTCAGTTCCGCTTACTTCTTCAGCGATTGCGCTGCACGACGCGGACCCTTGCGCGTACGGGCATTCGTACGCGTGCGCTGGCCGCGCAGGGGCAAGCCCTTACGATGCCGAACGCCACGGTAGCAGCCGAGATCCATCAGGCGCTTGATGTTCATCGTCGTTTCACGGCGCAGATCGCCTTCAACGATGAACTTGCCGACTTCTTCACGCAGCTTTTCGAGGTCTGCGTCGTTCAGGTCTTTGACCTTCTTCGAAAATGCCACACCAGCAGCGACGCAGATGTCGCGCGAGCGCGTGCGGCCGACACCGTAAATAGCCGTCAGGCCGATTTCGGTATGCTGGTGATTCGGGATGTTAACCCCTGCGATACGAGCCATTGTTTTTCCTCAAACAAAAAGCGCAGCAAAAAGCGCGGCGTTCAGCCTTGACGCTGTTTGTGGCGCGGATCAGAGCTGCAAATCACGCGCACAACGCCTTTGCGCTTGATGATCTTGCAATTGCGGCAAATGCGCTTAACCGATGCCATCACTTTCATGATATTACCCTTTTTTCAAATCACTTCGCCCGGAACACGATCCGCGCACGCGACAGATCGTAAGGCGTCAATTCAACCGTTACCTTGTCGCCCGGCAAGATTCGGATGTAGTGCATCCGCATCTTGCCGGATATGTGTCCCAATACGACATGGCCGTTTTCCAGCTTCACCCTGAAGGTAGCGTTAGGCAGGTTTTCGATGACTTCACCCTGCATCTGGATAACATCGTCTTTGGCCATATGTCCTTTCAACGCATCGGGACGCCGCCGCCTTTGAAATTAGCTTTCTTAAGCAGCGATTCATACTGTTGCGACATAACGTACGACTGCACCTGCGCCATGAAATCCATTGTGACGACGACAATGATCAGCAGCGACGTTCCACCAAAATAAAACGGCACGTTCCAGCGCAGCACCAGAAATTCGGGCAGCAGACAAACAAACACGATGTAGATCGCACCAGCCAGCGTCAGACGCGTGAGGATACGGTCGATATACCGCGCTGTTTGATCGCCCGGGCGGATGCCTGGGACGAAAGCGCCACTCTTTTTCAGGTTGTCGGCCGTTTCTCTGCTGTTGAACACCAGTGCGGTGTAGAAGAAACAGAAGAAAACGATCGCCAACGCGTACAGCAACACGTACACGGGTTGACCGGGCTTAAGGGCTTCGGCCACGTTGTGCAACGTGTCTGCGAACCAGCTGGTACGCGACCCCGAACTAAACCAGTTCAGGATAGTTGCCGGGAAGAGAATGATCGACGATGCAAAGATCGGCGGAATCACGCCCGACATATTCAGCTTCAGCGGCAGATGTGAAGACTGTCCGCCGTAAATCTTGTTACCGACTTGCCGCTTGGCGTAATTCACAAGAATCTTGCGCTGGCCGCGTTCAATGAACACCACCAGATACGTCACAGCAGCAATCAGCGCGACCACGATAATCGCCGAGATGATGCTCATCGAGCCGGTTCGCACCAATTCGAAGAGACCACCGATTGCATTCGGGAAACCCGCTGCAATACCGCCGAAAATGATGATCGAGATACCGTTGCCAAGCCCACGCTCCGTGATCTGCTCACCCAGCCACATCAGGAACATCGTGCCCGTCACCAGCGTCACGACCGTCGTCAACCGAAACACCATTCCCGGATCGATCACCAGGCCCGGCTGATTTTCCAGGGCGACGGCAATGCCGAATGCCTGGAACGTCGCCAGCAGGACCGTAAAGATACGCGTGTACTGCGTAATCTTTCGCTGACCCGCCTGCCCTTCCTTTTTCAGCGCTTCCAGCTGCGGCGAGACAATCGCCAGCAACTGCATGATGATCGACGCCGAAATGTACGGCATGATCCCCAGCGCAAAAATCGTGAACCGCGAAAGTGCGCCACCCGAAAACATGTTGAACATGCCAAGGATGCCGCCCGACTGGCTTTGGAACAACTTCGCCAGCTGGTCCGGGTCAATACCCGGCACCGGAATGTGCGCGCCGATACGGTAGACGATCAACGCCAGCAGCAGGAATACTGCACGCCGACGCAGATCGCCAAACTTCGCCGCGCTGCGACCGGGTTTTGCGAGACTCGGGCTGTTAGCCAAGTACCTTCTCCGATGCAAATGCTAGTGACGGCAAATAACTTGCGCGTTACTCGGCAAAAGAGCCGCCGGCTGCTTCGATAGCAGCGCGCGCACCCTTCGTCGCACCCAGACCCTTCACAACGACCTTGCGCTTGAGCTCGCCCGTCGCGATGATCTTGGCGCTCTTGATCAGCTCACCGACCAGGCCGGCTTGCTTCAGAGCCAGCAAGTCGATTTCGTCGACCGGCAGCTTTTCCAGATCAGAGAGACGCACTTCACCAACGAATTCCTTCGTCAGCGAGGTGAAGCCACGCTTCGGCAGGCGACGTTGCAGCGGCATTTGACCGCCTTCGAAGCCAACCTTGTGAAAGCCGCCCGAACGCGACTTCTGACCCTTGTGACCACGGCCAGCGGTCTTGCCGAGGCCGGAGCCGATGCCGCGACCAACGCGACGCTTTGCGTGCTTCGCGCCTTCAGCCGGCTTCAGGTTATTCAATTCCATTATCAACTCCTTGAGTCCTGGTCAGCCGCTTAGCTGATGACCTTAACGAGGTACGAAACCTTGTTGATCATGCCGCGCACAGCCGGCGTGTCCTGCAACTCGCTAACCGAGTTGAGTCGGCGCAGGCCCAAGCCACGCACCGTAGCACGGTGCGTTTCACGGGTGCCGATCAGGCTCTTGACGAGCTGGACCTTGACAGTTTTATCAGACATGGTGTCCACCTTAGCCCAGAATATCTTCGACGGACTTGCCGCGCTTCGCCGCGATGTCGCCCGGCGTGGACTGCTTACGCAGACCGTCGAGCGTTGCACGAACGAGGTTGTACGGGTTCGTCGAACCGTGGCTCTTGGCCACAACGTTCTGCACGCCCATCACGTCGAACACTGCGCGCATCGGACCGCCAGCGATCACACCGGTACCGTCCTTGGCCGGAGCCAGGAGGACCATCGATGCGCCGTGCTTACCGTGCACTTCGTGTTGCAGGGTGCCGTTCTTAAGCGGCACCTTGAACATGTTGCGGCGAGCCTGTTCCATCGCCTTCTGAACAGCGACCGGCACTTCCTTCGCCTTGCCCTTGCCCATACCGACGCGGCCATCACCGTCGCCAACCACGGTCAGTGCGGCAAAACCGAGAATCCGGCCGCCCTTCACAACCTTGGTCACGCGGTTGACCGAAATCATCTTTTCGCGCAGGCCGTCGTCGCGTTCGTCAGCCTGAACTTTCGCTTGCATCTTTGCCATGACGAATTCTTCCCTTAGAACTTGAGTCCGGCTTCGCGCGCCGCATCAGCCAGCGCTTTCACGCGGCCGTGGTAACGGAAACCCGAACGGTCGAAGGCGACGGATTCGATGCCGGCAGCCTTAGCCTTTTCTGCAATGCGCTTACCGATCAGGGTCGCAGCATTGACGTTGCCGCCCTTGCCAGTCTGATCAGCCAGTTGCGCACGCACTTCGGCTTCGAGCGTCGACGCGCTGGCGAGCACCTTGGTGCCGCACGGCGAGAACACTTGCGCATAGATGTGCGTGTTCGTGCGATGCACGGCGAGACGCGCGACCTGCAGCTCAGCGATCTTGATACGCGTCTGACGAGCGCGGCGCAGGCGAGATTGAGTCTTATCCATGATTGCGCACCCTTACTTCTTCTTCGTTTCTTTGAGGATCACAACCTCATTGGCGTAACGCACACCCTTGCCCTTGTAGGGCTCCGGCGGGCGATAGCCGCGCACTTCTGCAGCGACCTGGCCAACTTGTTGCTTATTGATCCCCTTGATCACGATTTCGGTTTGCGTCGGGGTTTCAGCCTTGACGCCTTCCGGCATCTGGTGCACCACGGGGTGCGAGAAACCCAGCGACAAATTCAGCTTGTCGCCTTGCGCTTGTGCGCGGTAACCGACGCCAACCAGCGTCAGCTTGCGCTCGAAACCCTTCGTCACGCCGTTCACCATGTTCGCAACCAGTGCGCGCATCGTGCCCGACATCGCATTCGCTTCACGGCTTTCGCCAACCGGCTCGAACTTCAGCGTGCCGTTGTCGTTCACCACTTTAACGAGGCTGTTAGCAGCCTGCGAAATCGTACCCAGCGGACCCTTGACGGTAATCAGTTCGTCGCTCAGGGCCACTTCTGCGCCTTGCAGCGCGATCGGGCTTTTACCTACTCGAGACATGTTTCTCTCCTTTCGGCCTTAAGCGACGTAGCAGATGACTTCGCCGCCAACGCCCGTTGCACGCGCCTTGCGGTCCGTCATCACGCCCTTCGGCGTCGACACGATTGCCACGCCGAGGCCATTCATGACCACGGGGATGTCGTTACGGCCGCGGTACACACGCAGACCAGGCTTCGAAACGCGTTCGATGCGTTCGATGACCGGGCGGCCAGCGTAGTACTTCAACACGATGTTCAATTCAGATTTCGCACCTTCGGACTTCACTGCGAAATCATCGATATAGCCTTCGTCCTTCAGGACCTGCGCAATCGCAACCTTGACTTTCGACGAGGGCATAGTCACCGAGACTTTCTCAACCATCTGCGCATTGCGGATGCGAGTCAGCATATCGGCGATAGGATCACTCATGCTCATTTACGTTTCTCCTATTACCAGCTCGCCTTGGTCAGGCCAGGGATCTCGCCGCGGAACGCGATTTCGCGAATCTTGTTACGCGCCAGCCCGAATTTACGGAACGTGCCACGCGGGCGACCAGTAATTGCGCAGCGGTTGCGCTTACGGGTCGGGTTAGAGTTGCGCGGCAGTTGTTGCAGTTCCAGACGTGCTGCGTAATGCTCTTCGTCCGACTTGCTCATATCGCCGATGATCGCTTTCAGCTCAGCACGCTTGGGAGCGTACTTAGCGGCCAGGCGAGCACGCTTCTTTTCACGTTCGATCAGTGCCAGTTTAGCCACGGTAACCTCAGTTTCTGAACGGGAACTTGAAGCTGGCGAGCAGAGCCTTTGCTTCGTCGTCGGTCTTCGCAGTCGTCGTGATGCTGATGTTCAGCCCACGCAGTGCGTCGATCTTGTCGTAGTCGATTTCGGGGAAAATGATCTGCTCTTTCACACCGATGTTGTAGTTGCCGCGACCATCGAACGCACGACCCGACACGCCACGGAAGTCACGCACACGGGGGAGCGCAACCGTCACGAAACGGTCCAGAAATTCGTACATTGCCTGACCACGCAACGTGACCATTGCACCGATCGGATAGCCCTGACGGATCTTGAAGCCAGCGATTGCCTTGCGTGCCTTCGTGATCACCGGCTTTTGGCCTGCGATCTTCGTCAGGTCGCCAACGGCGTTTTCGATGATCTTCTTGTCAGCAACCGCTTCGCCAAGGCCCATGTTCAGGGTGATCTTGGTGATGCGCGGCACTTCCATCACGGACTTGTAACCGAACTTCTCGATGAGGCCGGGTACAACCTTTTCTTTGTAAAACTCTTGCAAACGAGCCATTTTTTTACTCCGCAGCGTCAGGCGCTCAGCTCGGCACCGGTCGTTTTAAGGAAACGGACTTTCTTGTCTCCTTCGACCTTGATGCCTACACGCGACGCCTTGCCATTCGCGTCGACCAATGCGACGTTCGAAATTTGCAGCGGCATCGTCTTGGCTTCCACACCGCCCGTCGTACCCTTCATCGGGTTCGGCTTGACGTGTTTCTTGACGAGGTTGATACCCTCGACAATAACTTTGTCTTCGCCAACGGACAGCACGACGCCGCGCTTGCCTTTATCTTTGCCGGTGATGACGATAACTTCGTCACCTTTGCGAATCTTGTTCATCGCGACTCCTTACAGCACTTCAGGTGCCAACGAAACGATCTTCATGAATCGTTCGCTGCGCAGCTCGCGCGTAACAGGCCCGAAAATACGGGTGCCAATAGGTTCGAGCTTGGCATTCAACAACACAGCGGCGTTGCCATCGAACTTGATCAGCGAGCCGTCTTGACGACGAACGCCCTTGGCGGTGCGAACCACCACGGCGTTATAAATTTCGCCTTTCTTTACGCGCCCGCGCGGCGTTGCTTCTTTGACGGTCACCTTGATGATGTCGCCAATGCTGGCATAACGACGCTTCGAGCCGCCGAGCACCTTGATGCACATGACTTCACGTGCACCCGTGTTGTCGGCCACTTCAAGCCGAGTTTCGGTCTGGATCATGGTTTATCTTTCCCAACTTAATCCGGCCACACCACCATGGCGTACCCGGTCAGTCTTGGTCCCGTCAGCCAATCGGCTGCTTGGGTATGAACAGCAGCGACGGCAAACGAAACCCGCCATCGCAATCCGGTGAATCCTTCGGAACAGGCTGGCGCCCGAACCGCTTCCCCCACCAACTTCGCCCGCGACGGGGCTCCCATAAAAGAGGGAAGACCGAGATCATATCACATAACCCCGGTCTTGCAAGCGAAACTTACTGCGATTTCAATTACTTCTACAACTTGCGGCGTCAGATGACGCGAGCAGCCTCGACCAGGCGAGCAACAACCCAAGCCTTCGTCTTCGAAATCGGACGAGTTTCCTGGATTTCAACGAGGTCACCCTCGTTGTACGTGTTCGCATCGTCGTGCGCGTGGTACTTCTTCGAACGCACAACGTACTTACCGTAGATCGGGTGCTTCACGCGGTGCTCGACCAGCACGGTGACCGTCTTGTCCATCTTGTTGCTGACGACCTTGCCGACCAGCGTCCGCTTGAGCGAGGTTTTTACGCTATCGTTCATTTCTGGTTCGCCTTCTCAGTCAGGACGGTCCGCACACGTGCGATGTCGCGACGGACCTTCTTCAGCTGGCTCGTGTTCGTGAGCTGCTGGGTCGCGAGTTGCATGCGCAGGCCGAATTGCGCCTTCAACAGGTCCGACAGCTCCTTGTTGAGCGCGGCCTGATCTTTCTGGTGAAGTTCGGAAGCCTTCATCATTTGCTCCTTAGGCGCCGAGCTGACGCACGATAAACGTCGTCTTAAGCGGCAGCTTCGCTGCAGCCAGACGGAACGCTTCGCGTGCCAGCTCTTCGGTTACGCCGTCCATTTCGTACAGCATCTTGCCCGGTTGAATCTCTGCGACGTAGTACTCAGGGTTACCTTTACCGTTACCCATACGTACTTCAGCCGGCTTGTGCGAGATTGGCTTGTCCGGGAAGATCCGGATCCAGATGCGGCCGCCACGCTTGATGTGACGCGTCATTGCACGACGTGCCGCTTCAATCTGGCGCGCGGTCAAGCGACCACGACCGACAGCCTTCAGGCCGAACTCACCGAACGACACCGCGTTGCCGCGTGTGGCGATACCGGTGTTACGACCTTTCTGCTCTTTGCGATACTTTCTGCGTTTCGGTTGCAGCATCGTTATTCTCCAGTCTTCCCGTCGCCACCAGCACGACGAGGAGCGCCACGGCGTGCACCTGCCGGGCCACCACCTTCACCATCGCGACGCGGACGGCGATCGCCACCCGGACGTGCGTTGCGGCGCGGACGCTTTTCTTCGGCGACTTCCTCAACCACCGGTGCGTCGTTGCGGCCGAGCGTGTCGCCCTTGTAGACCCACACCTTCACGCCGATGATGCCGTACGTCGTCTTCGCTTCCGAAGTTGCGTAGTCGATATCAGCACGCAACGTATGAAGCGGCACGCGACCTTCGCGATACCATTCCGTACGAGCGATTTCGATACCGTTCAGACGACCAGCGCTCATGATCTTGATGCCTTGAGCACCCAGACGCATTGCGTTTTGCATCGCACGCTTCATCGCGCGGCGGAACATGATCCGGCGTTCGAGCTGTTGCGTGATCGAATCAGCGATCAGTTGCGCATCGGTTTCCGGCTTGCGGATTTCTTCGATGTTGACGTGAACCGGAACGCCCATGCGCTTTTGCAGCTCGGACTTCAGCAGTTCAATGTCTTCACCCTTCTTACCGATCACGACACCCGGACGCGAGCTGAAAATCGTGATACGTGCGTTCTTTGCAGGACGCTCGATCACCACGCGGCCGACGGACGCGTTCTTCAGCTTCTTCTTCAGGTATTCACGAACACCGATGTCTTCCTGCAACATCGCCGCGAAATTGTTGTTGTTCGCGTACCAACGCGACGCCCAATTGCGGCTGACGGCCAAACGGAAGCCAGTCGGATGAATTTTCTGTCCCATCGTATGACCCCTTAATTCCCGACCGTCACAGTGATGTGACAGGATTGCTTCTCGATGCGGTTACCGCGGCCTTTAGCGCGCGCAGTAAAACGCTTCAGCGATGCAGCCTTGTCGACCATGATGCTCGTTACTTTGAGCTCGTCGATATCGGCGCCTTCGTTATGCTCCGCATTCGCGATCGCCGACAGCACGACCTTTTTCACGATTCCCGCAGCCTTCTTCGGCGAGAACGTCAGAACGTTCAGCGCCTTGTCGACCGGCAAACCGCGGATCTGGTCAGCCACAAGGCGCGTTTTTTGCGCCGAGATGCGGGCACCGCGATGAATTGCTTTCACTTCCATCATGAGCCCCTTATTTCTTAGCCTTCTTGTCGGCTGCGTGACCCTTGAACGTCCGGGTCAATGCAAACTCGCCAAGCTTGTGGCCGACCATGTTTTCCGAGATGTACACCGGAACGTGTTGACGGCCGTTGTGCACAGCAATCGTCAAACCAATGAAATCCGGCAGAATCGTCGAACGACGCGACCAGGTTTTGATTGGCTTCTTGTCACGTGCAGCGGCTGCCGACTCAACTTTCTTCAGCAAATGGGCGTCGCAGAACGGACCTTTTTTTACAGAACGTGCCATTGCCTACTCCTTAACGCTTGTGACGGCGCTGGACGATCATGCTCGTCGTGCGCTTGTTGCTGCGGGTGCGATAACCCTTAGCAGGCGTGCCCCACGGGCTCACCGGATCGCGACCTGCAGCCGTCTTGCCTTCACCACCACCGTGCGGGTGATCGACCGGGTTCATTGCAACGCCACGCACCGTCGGGCGGATACCGCGCCAGCGGTTTGCGCCAGCCTTACCGATTTGACGGAGGCTGTGCTCTTCGTTGCCAACTTCACCAATCGTCGCGCGGCATTCAACGTGAACGCGGCGGATTTCACCGGAGCGCAGGCGGACCTGTGCGTAGATGCCTTCACGAGCCAGCAACATCGCCGACGTACCAGCCGAACGCGCCATTTGCGCGCCCTTGCCCGGCAGCATTTCGATGCAGTGGATCGTCGTACCGACCGGAATGTTGCGGATCGGCAGTGCGTTACCAGCGCGGATCGGAGCTTCCGAACCCGACATCAGTTGCTGACCGACGGTGATACCCTTCGGAGCGATGATGTAGCGGCGCTCGCCGTCTGCGTACAGAACCAGCGCGATGTTCGCGCTACGGTTCGGATCGTACTCAAGACGTTCGACCTTCGCTGCGATACCGTCCTTATTGCGACGGAAATCGACGACACGATAGTGATGCTTATGACCACCGCCCTTATGGCGGGTGGTGATGTGACCGTTGTTGTTACGGCCCGCGGTCGTGGATTGCGCGTCGAGCAGCGGTGCGAACGGCTTGCCCTTATGCAGATCCTTGTTGACCACCTTGACCATCGCGCGGCGACCCGGCGAAGTCGGCTTAACTTTAACGATTGCCATGATTACTTGGCCTCCGCTTCAAAGTTGATTTCCTGGCCGGGCTTCAGGCAGACGTACGCCTTCTTCACGTCCTTGCGCTTGCCCATGAAGCGGCCAAAGCGCTTGGCTTTGCCCTTCGAGACCAGCACGTTGACGGAATTGACTTCCACCTTGAACAGCAGCTCGACTGCAGCTTTCACTTCCTGCTTCGTGGCATCGGGCGCGACTTCGAACACAACCTGCTCGTTCTTGTCGGCCACCAGCGTCGCCTTTTCGGAGATCACCGGCGCGAGCAGGACCTGCATCAAACGATGATCGTTCTTGCGAATCTCGCTCATGACAGCAACTCCTCGATCTGGGCGACCGCAGCCTTCGTGATCAGGATCTTCTTGAAGTAGATCAGCGACAGCGGGTCGGCGTAACGCGGCTCGACAACCGCCACGTGGGCGAGGTTGCGCGACGCGAGGTACAGGTTTTCGTCAACCGTGTCGGTAATCACCAGCACGGAGTCGAGACCCATCGCCTTGAATTTTTCGGCCAGCAACTTCGTCTTCGGCGCTTCGAGCGTCAGCTCGTCGACCACCGAGATGCGGCCTTCGCGGGCCAGCTGCGAGAAGATCGAGCAGAGACCTGCGCGATGCATCTTCTTGTTGACCTTGTGCGAAAAGTTTTCTTCCGGCGAATTCGGGAAGATCCGGCCACCGCCGCGCCACAACGGGCTCGACGACATACCGGCACGGGCGCGGCCCGTACCCTTCTGGCGCCACGGCTTCTTGGTCGTGTGCTTAACTTGCTCACGATCCTTCTGCGCGCGGTTGCCGCTACGGGCATTCGCTTGATACGCCACCACGACCTGGTGAATCAGGGCTTCGTTGTAATCGCGACCGAACACTACGTCCGACGCGCTAACGCCTGCACCTTCCTGACCATTGGCATTCAGGAGCTTAAGTTCCATTATTTCGCTCCTTTCACGGCACGCGTCTTCACGGCCGGCGTAACGAATACTTTGCCACCCTTCGCACCCGGAACGGCGCCCTTGACCAGCAACAGCTTGCGGTCAGCGTCGATACGAGCGATTTCGAGGTTTTGCACCGTTACCGTGTCGTCACCCATGTGACCGGTCATGCGCTTACCCGGGAAAACACGACCCGGATCTTGCGCCATACCGATCGAACCCGGCACGTTGTGCGAGCGCGAGTTACCGTGCGATGCACGGCCGGATGCGAAGTTGTAACGCTTGATGGTACCGGCGTAGCCCTTACCGATCGACACGCCTTGCACGTCGACCTTCTGGCCTACTTCGAACAGGTCGGGACCGACCACGGTGCCGTTCGACAACTCGGCAGCCTTGGCAGCATCGATCTGGAATTCTTTGAGGATTTCACCGGCTTGAACACCGGCTTTGGCGAGATGACCGGCCAAAGGCTTCGTCACGCGCGATGCACGGCGCGTACCGAATGCAACCTGCACGGCCGTGTAGCCGTCGGTTTCAACAGTCTTGATCTGCGTCACGCGGTTGTCGGACACGTCCAGCACGGTAACGGGAATCGAATCCCCTTCTGCCGTGAAGATACGGGTCATGCCAACCTTGCGACCTACGAGTCCAAGGCTCATCGTTTTCTCCATTCCCGACTGCGATTGGTCGGGGCTAATTTACAAAATGCCGGTGCCGTTTCGGGCATGAATGCATGCTGCAGCACACCGACTTTTTTGCGCAAATGCGCGAAAAGCCCACCACTATAGCAAGGCTTTTCGTTTTCCGCAAGCAATCAAAGACTTAGCGCTGTCCGGCTTACCGGGCAAGCTCTGAAAGCCTTATTGCAGCTTGATTTCAACGTCCACACCAGCCGGCAAGTCCAGCTTCATCAGTGCGTCAACGGTCTTGTCCGTCGGATCGACGATGTCCATCAGACGTTGGTGCGTACGGATTTCGAGCTGATCGCGCGACGTCTTGTTGACGTGCGGCGAACGCAGGATGTCGAAGCGTTGAATGCGGGTCGGCAGGGGCACCGGGCCACGAACGATCGCGCCAGTCCGCTTGGCCGTGTCGACGATTTCAGCTGCCGATTGATCGATCAGACGATAGTCGAAAGCCTTCAGGCGAATGCGGATTTTCTGGTTCTGCATGACAATTCCTTGGAAAAGAGCGAGGCGGTATTGCGCCGCCAGATAGTAAAAGAACGTAGAGCCGGGCCCCCGCGAGGGGCTGGCGCCCGGCTCCGGGCACCACTTACTGCATGTACTGCAAGGTCAACTCGCGATTTTACTCGAGAATCTTTGCAACCACACCAGCGCCGACCGTACGGCCGCCTTCGCGAATTGCGAAACGCAGACCTTCTTCCATCGCGATCGGGTTGATCAGCTTCACCGTGATCGACACGTTGTCGCCCGGCATGACCATTTCCTTGTCCTTCGGCAGCTCGATCGAGCCCGTCACGTCCGTCGTACGGAAGTAGAACTGCGGACGGTAGTTGTTGAAGAACGGCGTATGACGACCGCCTTCGTCCTTGCTCAGCACGTACACTTCAGCCGTGAAGTGCGTGTGCGGGTTGATCGAACCCGGCTTCGCCAGAACCTGGCCACGCTCCACGTCTTCACGCTTCGTGCCGCGCAGCAGGATACCAACGTTGTCGCCTGCCTGACCCTGGTCGAGCAGCTTGCGGAACATTTCCACGCCCGTGCAGGTCGTCTTCACCGTCGGCTTGATACCGACGATTTCGATTTCTTCGCCGACCTTGACGATGCCGCGCTCAACGCGACCCGTCACCACCGTGCCACGACCCGAGATCGAGAACACGTCTTCCACCGGCATCAGGAACGCACCGTCAACTGCGCGCTCCGGCGTCGGGATGTACGTATCCAGCGCGTCGGCCAGATTCATGATCGCCACTTCGCCCAGCTCGCCCGCATCGCCTTCCAGCGCCAGCTTGGCCGAACCCTTGATGATCGGCGTGTCGTCGCCCGGGAAGTCGTACTTCGACAGAAGTTCGCGAACTTCCATTTCAACGAGTTCCAGCAGCTCAGCGTCGTCCACCATGTCGCACTTGTTCAGGAACACGATGATGTACGGAACGCCAACCTGACGGGCCAGCAGGATGTGCTCGCGCGTTTGCGGCATCGGGCCGTCTGCAGCCGAACACACCAGGATCGCGCCGTCCATCTGCGCTGCGCCCGTGATCATGTTCTTCACATAGTCAGCGTGGCCCGGGCAGTCAACGTGTGCGTAGTGGCGGTTAGCCGTTTCGTACTCGACGTGTGCCGTGTTGATCGTGATACCACGTGCCTTTTCTTCCGGCGCCGCGTCGATCTGGTCGTATGCCTTTGCTTCGCCGCCAAACTTCTTGGTCAGAACCGTCGTGATCGCTGCCGTCAGCGTGGTCTTGCCGTGGTCAACGTGACCGATCGTGCCGACGTTCACGTGCGGCTTGGTCCGTTCGAATTTACCTTTAGCCATGTTTCTCTTCTTTCAAAAAGTTAATCGTTGAATGACTTTGCCGCGCGATTACTTCGACTTGGCGTTGATGATCGCTTCCGACACGTTACGCGGTGCTTCTGCGTAGTGCTTGAACTCCATCGTGTACGTTGCGCGACCTTGGGTCAGCGAACGCAGCGACGTCGAGTAGCCGAACATTTCCGACAGCGGTACTTCTGCGCGGACGATCTTGCCGCCGCCAACCATGTCGTCCATGCCCTGAACAATGCCGCGACGACCCGACAGGTCGCCCATGACGTTGCCCATGTAGTCTTCCGGCGTTTCGACTTCGACAGCCATCATCGGTTCGAGGATGACCGGCTGAGCCTTGCGCATTGCTTCCTTGAACGCCATCGAACCGGCCATGCGGAAAGCATTTTCGTTCGAGTCAACGTCGTGGTACGAACCGAACGTCAGGTGAACCTTGACGTCGACGACCGGGAAGCCTGCCAGCACGCCTGCCTTCAGCGTTTCCTGAATACCCTTGTCGACCGCCGGGATGTATTCACGCGGAATCACACCACCCTTGATCTCGTCCAGGAATTCGTAGCCCTTGCCTTGTTCGTTCGGCTCGAGCGTGATGACCGCGTGACCGTACTGGCCGCGACCACCCGACTGCTTGACGAACTTGCCGTCAACGTCTTCCGCCTTGCCGCGAATCGTTTCGCGGTAAGCAACCTGCGGCTTGCCGACCGTTGCTTCCACGCCGAATTCGCGCTTCATACGGTCAACCAGAATTTCCAGGTGGAGCTCGCCCATGCCCGAAATAATGGTTTGGCCCGATTCTTCGTCCGTTTGAACGCGGAACGACGGATCTTCCTGAGCCAGACGGTTCAGTGCCAGACCCATCTTTTCCTGGTCCGGCTTCGTCTTCGGCTCAACAGCCTGCGAAATCACCGGTTCCGGGAAAATCATGCGTTCGAGAACGATCGGGTGCAGCGGATCGCACAGCGTGTCGCCCGTCGTCGCGTCTTTCAGACCGACAGCAGCCGCGATGTCGCCAGCGTGCACTTCCTTGATTTCTTCGCGCTGGTTTGCGTGCATCAGCAGAATACGACCGAGACGTTCCTTCTTGTCTTTGGTCGCGTTCAGCAGCGTGTCGCCCGACTTCGTCGTACCCGAGTACACGCGGAAGAAGATCAGCTGACCGACAAACGGGTCCGTCATGATCTTGAACGCGAGCGACGAGAACTTCTCGTCGTCGGCTGCGCGACGCTCAGCCTTTTCGCCGTTTTCGAGTTCGCCAGTAACCGGCGGAATGTCGATCGGCGACGGCAGGAAGTCGAGCACGGCGTCCAGCATCCGTTGCACGCCCTTGTTCTTGAACGCGGTACCGCACAGCATCGGCTGGATTTCGCATGCGATCGTACGATCGCGCAGACCCTTGATGATTTCCGCTTCGGAGAGCTCGCCCTCTTCCAGGTACTTGTTCATCAGGTCTTCGCTCGACTCAGCAGCCGCTTCGACCATCTTCTCGCGCCATTCGTTGCACGTGTCGACGAGTTCTGCCGGGATTTCTTCGTACGAGAACTTCGTGCCTTGGGACGCTTCGTCCCAAATGATCGCCTTCATCTTCAGCAGATCGACGACGCCCGTGAAGTTTTCTTCCGCGCCGATAGGCACCACGACCGGAACCGGATTCGCCTTCAGACGCAGCTTGAGCTGATCGTAGACCTTGAAGAAGTTCGCGCCGGTACGGTCCATCTTGTTGATGAACGCGAGACGGGGAACCTTGTACTTGTTAGCCTGACGCCACACGGTTTCCGACTGGGGCTGAACGCCGCCCACAGCGCAGTAGACCATGCACGCGCCGTCGAGCACGCGCATCGAGCGCTCAACTTCAATCGTGAAGTCGACGTGACCCGGCGTGTCGATGATGTTGATACGGTGCTCAGCGCGGTCGCCGGCCATGCCTTTCCAGAAAGCCGTGGTAGCAGCGGACGTGATCGTGATACCGCGTTCCTGCTCCTGCTCCATCCAGTCCATGGTTGCAGCGCCGTCGTGAACTTCACCAATCTTGTGGTTCACGCCGGTATAGAACAGGATGCGCTCGGTCGTCGTCGTTTTGCCGGCGTCGATGTGAGCGCTAATACCGATGTTACGGTAGCGCTCGATAGGTGTCTTGCGAGCCACTTTGATCCTCTATTGGGATGACGCGATGCGAGAAAATACCCATCGCGCTGTAACACAAACGGGCGAGGCGCTTTGTAAGCGCACCCGCCCGGAATTTCTTTCCGCTTTTTCAGCTAAACCCGGGTTCGGGAAGCTTAGAAACGGAAGTGCGAGAACGCCTTGTTGGCTTCTGCCATCCGGTGAACTTCGTCGCGCTTCTTCATTGCGCCGCCACGGCCTTCGGCCGCTTCGGAGAGTTCACCTGCCAGACGCAGGGCCATCGACTTCTCGCTGCGCTTCTTCGCGGCTTCACGCAGCCAACGCATCGCCAATGCCATACGACGCGACGGGCGCACTTCGACCGGAACCTGATAGTTTGCACCACCAACGCGGCGGCTCTTAACTTCGACCACCGGCTTGACGTTGTTGAGCGCTACCGTGAACACTTCCAGCGGGTCCTTGCCACCCTTGGTCTGGATCTGTTCGAAAGCGCCGTACACGATGCGTTCAGCAACCGACTTCTTGCCGGACAACATCAGCACGTTCATGAACTTAGCTACATCAACGTTACCGAACTTCGGATCCGGCAACACTTCCCGCTTGGGGACTTCGCGACGACGCGGCATGTTTCTTCCTTTAACTTTTCAGTTGGAGCTACTCAGCCCCGCGGCCACCAACTAACCCGATTCATCTTTAAGACTTACCAGCCTGGTCGGGTGACCACTTACTCGACAGCACCGGCTATTCCGGCACCACCGCTATTACCGCCTTTGCAGGCGACCTGAAACTACTCTGACCGGCTAATTACTTGCCAGCCTTGGCACGCTTCGCGCCGTACTTCGAGCGAGCCTGCTTACGATCCTTGACGCCCTGGGTATCCAGCGAGCCGCGAACCATGTGGTAACGCACACCCGGCAAGTCCTTAACACGACCGCCGCGAATCAGCACGACCGAGTGTTCCTGCAGGTTGTGGCCTTCACCACCGATGTACGAAATAACTTCGAAGCCGTTCGTCAGACGAACCTTGGCAACCTTACGGAGTGCCGAGTTAGGCTTCTTAGGCGTCGTGGTGTACACACGGGTGCACACGCCGCGGCGCTGGGGGCAGTCCTGCAAGGCCGGGCTCTTGCTCTTAGTCGTTTCCGACTGGCGGCCTTTGCGAACCAGTTGATTGATGGTTGGCATTGTTTATTCCTGAAATTGAACAAAATCGACGCATATGTTCCCGGGCAAAGCGGAAACGCTTGCGCATCGAACTTCCGGGCGGTCTGTTTACTCGCGAGTTAACCCCGCGCGCAGGCATCCCAAGAACCGGAACCTAGCATAATATTCCGAAAATACTAAGGGAGTCAACAGGTTGCGATATTTCGCAGGCCTGTCGATCTGTATGAGCCGTCACGAGCGCTCAATCAGCCGCGACGACTTCCAGCAATTCGTCGCCGAAACGATCGAGTTTACGTGCACCCATGCCCGGAATGCCGCGCAAATCCTCGATGGAATCGGGGCCATTACGGGCAATTTCTGCCAGTGTCGCGTCGTGGAAAATGACGTAGGCAGGCACGCCGTCGCTTTTTGCCGTTTCTGTACGCCATGCGCGCAGCCGATCCCAACGGGCACGTTCACGCGGACCCATGCCGACCGTAGGATCGGCACGTTCGCTCGTACGCCCGGACGATTGACGGGTGCGAGTCGGCTTCACATAGCGACGCATCGTCACATTCTGCTCGCCCTTGAGCACCGGTTTGCTCGCCTCGGTCAGGACCAGCGAACCAAAACCTTCGTGGTCCACAGTCAGGTAACCGAACGCCACGAGCTGACGAAACACCGCGCGCCATTCCGGTTCGCCAAGCGCCGCGCCTATACCGAAGGTGGTGAGCTTTTCGTGGCCGCGCTGCAAAATTTTCTCGCTGCTATTGCCGCGCAAGATGTCGATCAGATGGCCGGCGCCGAAATGAAATCCACTTGCCCGTTGCGCGCGGAACACGCAGGAAAGCGCCATCTGCGCCTCGCGCGTGGCATCCCACGTGGCGGGCGGTTCAAGGCAGTTGTCGCAATTGCCGCAGGGCTTGCTCGATTCGCCGAAATACGCGAGCAGGCGCACGCGTCGGCAAGTGGCCGCTTCGCACAAGCCCAGTAGTGCGTCGAGCTTGCCCGTTTGGACGCGCTTATGGGCGTCGTCCGCGTCCGACTCGTCGATCATTTTGCGCTGCTGCACGACGTCGCCGAGACCGTAGGCCATCCAGGCATTCGCCGGCATTCCATCGCGGCCGCCCCGCCCTGTTTCCTGGTAATACCCTTCGACGCTCTTCGGCAAATCCAGATGCGCGACGAACCGCACGTCCGGCTTATCGATTCCCATGCCGAACGCGATCGTCGCGCACATCACGATGCCCTCTTCACGCTGAAACATCTCCTGATGCTTCTGTCGGATCTCAAAATCCATACCGGCGTGATACGGCAACGCGCGCATACCTTTTTCCTTCAGCCACTCTGCCGTCTCTTCGACCTTGCGACGCGACAGGCAATAAACCACGCCGGCGTCGGTCGTGCCGTCCGGCTTCGAATGCTCAGCGCGAATGAAGTCGAGCAGCTGCGTACGCGCGTTGTCCTTTTCGACGATCCGATAGCGGATATTCGGCCGATCAAAGCTCGACACGAAAACGCGCGCGTCGTCGAGTGCCAGGCGGTGGATGATCTCGTCACGCGTGATCGCGTCCGCCGTAGCGGTGAGTGCGATGCGCGGCACGTTCGGAAATCGCTCGTGCAGTACAGACAACTGAATGTACTCGGGCCGGAAATCGTGCCCCCATTGCGACACGCAATGCGCCTCATCAATCGCGAAAAGGCCGATGCGCGATCGCTCCAGCAACTCCTGGAAACGCGGCGTCATCAGACGCTCTGGCGCGACGTACAGCAGGTCAATCTCGCCCTCGCGCAACGCGCGCTCAGTGGCCATTGCCTCCGCACTCGACAACGTCGAGTTCAGATACGCCGCGCGCACGCCAACTTCAGTGAGCGCCGCCACCTGATCCTGCATCAGCGCGATCAACGGCGACACGACGATGCCCGTGCCGAAACCACCTTCACGCCGCACCAGCGAAGGAATCTGATAGCACAACGACTTGCCGCCGCCCGTCGGCATCAACACGAGACAATCACCGCCGCCGGCGACGTGATCGACAATTTCGCCCTGCTGCCCTCTGAACGCGGGGTAACCAAAAACTTCGTTGAGGATTTCGAGCGGACGGGACATGTATTTGGAAGAAGCAGCCTAAAGCCGGTAACACGAATTTTACCAACGCATTCGCGCCGCGCCCGCGCTTTGCGGCAACGTTAGCCAACCGGGCTACGAATCCACAAAAACGCACAGAAAAGACGCCCGCGGTGCGTGGGACAGGAGCAGGTGTGAAAGCACTCAGTCTTGTCGAAAAAAAAGCCGCTCAGTCGAAACTGAGCGGCTTCGCTGGCTAGAGCCCCAAGCGGCTTGCGCCGCTGGGACTTACTCGCCTGAGTGCTGCTGTTCGGCGGCCGGGGTTTCCGGCGTACCGAATTCGAACGACTCTTCCGCTGCGATCTGATCGAAACGCTCGCGGTCGGACAGTTCCTTGCTCTTGCGTGCCTTGTGGAACGCGAGACCCGTACCAGCCGGAATCAGACGGCCGACGATCACGTTTTCCTTCAGACCACGCAGGTCGTCGCGCTTGCCCATAATCGCCGCTTCGGTCAACACGCGGGTCGTTTCCTGGAACGACGCTGCGGAGATGAACGAATCGGTCGACAGCGACGCCTTCGTGATACCGAGCAACACGTTTTCGTACGTTGCCGGACGCTTGTCTTCCGCGATCATACGGTCGTTCTCGTCGAGCATATCCGACCGCTCGACCTGTTCGCCCGGGATGAAACGCGTATCGCCGTTGTCCGTAATCTGCACGCGGCGCAGCATCTGACGAACAATCACTTCAATGTGCTTGTCGTTGATCTTCACGCCTTGCAGACGGTACACGTCCTGCACTTCGTCCACGATGTAACGCGACAGCGCTTCGATACCTTGCAGACGCAAGATGTCGTGCGGATCGGCCGGACCGTCGACAATCATTTCGCCCTTGTTGACGACCTGACCATCGTGCACCAGAACCTGCTTTTCCTTCGCGATCAGGAACTCGTGCTGGTTGCCCTCGAGGTCCGTGATAACGAGACGCTGCTTGCCCTTCGTGTCCTTACCGAACGACGTCGTACCCGTGACTTCCGCCAGGATACCTGCGTCCTTCGGCGAACGTGCTTCGAACAGTTCCGCCACACGCGGCAGACCACCGGTAATGTCACGCGTTTTCTGCGATTCAACCGGAATACGTGCGAGCACTTCACCGACCTGCACTTGCTGACCGTCCTTCACGGTGATCAGAGCGCCGACCTGGAAGCCGATCTGCACCGAATGCTCGGTGTTCGGGATCTTGACTTCTTCGCCGTTTGCGTCGAGCAGCTTGACCTGCGGACGCACCGTCTTTGCCGCTTGCGAACCACGACGCTTCACGTCGATCACGACCAGCGTGGACAGACCCGTCACATCGTCGATCTGCTTCGCTACCGTCACGCCTTCTTCGACGTTTTCGAACTTCACCGTACCGCCCCACTCGGTGATGATCGGACGCGTCATCGGATCCCACGTTGCCAGTTGCGTGCCGGCCTTGATCTGCGCGCCGTCGAGTTGCAACAGCGTCGCGCCGTACGGCACCTTGTGACGTTCGCGCTCGCGACCGTGGTCGTCGGTGATCATCGCTTCGCCCGAACGCGAGATGACGATCTGCTCGCCCTTCGCGTTGGTGACGTAACGCATCGTTGCCGTGAAACGCACCGTACCGTTCGACTTCGCTTCAACCGACGAAGCCACTGCCGCACGCGATGCCGCACCACCGATGTGGAACGTACGCATCGTGAGCTGCGTGCCCGGTTCACCGATCGACTGCGCAGCGATAACACCGACTGCCTCACCGACGTTGACCGACGAGCCGCGGCCCAGGTCGCGGCCGTAGCAGGCTGCGCACAGACCGTAACGCGTTTCGCAAGTCAGCGGCGTACGCACGCGCACTTCGTCGATGCCGAGGCGTTCGATTTCTTCGACCGCATCTTCGTCGAGCAACGTGCCCGTTTCGTACAGCGTTTCCTGCGATTCCGGATTGACGACGTCAGCGACCGTTACGCGACCCAGAATACGGTCACGCAGCGCTTCGACGACTTCACCGCCTTCGACCAACGCCTTCATCGCGACGCCGTTGGACGTACCGCAATCGTCCTCGACCACCACGAGATCCTGCGTCACGTCGACCAGACGACGCGTCAGGTAACCCGAGTTCGCCGTCTTCAGTGCCGTATCAGCCAGACCCTTACGTGCACCGTGGGTCGAGATGAAGTACTGCAACACGTTCAGGCCTTCACGGAAGTTCGCCGTAATCGGCGTTTCAATGATCGAGCCGTCCGGCTTCGCCATCAGGCCACGCATACCGGCCAGCTGACGAATCTGAACTGCAGAACCACGAGCACCCGAGTCCGCCATCATGTAAATCGAGTTGAACGATTCCTGACGCGTCTGGTTGCCGTCGCGGTCCACAACCGGTTCCGTCGACAGCTGCTCCATCATCGCCTTGCCGACCGCTTCCGACGTTGCCGACCAGATGTCGACCACGTTGTTGTAGCGCTCTTGCGACGTGACGAGACCCGACATGTACTGACGGTCGTATTCCTTCACCTTCTTCGCGGCGTCGCCGACGATGGTTTCCTTCTGCGGCGGCACGAGCATGTCGTCGACGCAGATCGAGATACCAGCGCGCGTTGCCAGACGGAAACCCGACTGCATCAACTGGTCGGCGAAAATCACCGTTTCACGCAGACCGCACTTGCGGAACGCGGTGTTGATGAGGCGCGAAATTTCCTTCTTCTTCAGCGGCTTGTTCAGCACCGAGAACGGCAGGCCCGGCGGCAGAATTTCCGACAGGATCGCGCGGCCAACGGTCGTTGCGTACAGCGTGATCTTCGGCACGAATGCCGGAGCGCCTTCCGACTTGTCTTCGTTGTGGACCATTTCAGTGATCCGCACGTTGACGCGCGATACCAGCTCGACTTCCTTGTTCTCGTACGCACGCAGCGCTTCCGAGACGCCCGTGAACGTCAGGCCTTCGCCCTTGGCGTTCACTGCTTCGCGGGTCGCGTAGTACAGACCGAGCACGATATCCTGCGACGGCACGATCGACGGATCGCCGTTGGCCGGGAACAGGACGTTGTTCGACGCCAGCATCAGCGTGCGCGCTTCCATCTGCGCTTCCAGCGACAGCGGCACGTGAACAGCCATCTGGTCACCGTCGAAGTCGGCGTTGAACGCCGCGCAAACGAGCGGGTGCAGCTGGATTGCCTTACCTTCGATCAGCACCGGCTCGAAAGCCTGAATGCCAAGACGGTGCAGCGTCGGCGCACGGTTCAGCATGACCGGATGTTCGCGGATCACCTCTTCGAGGATGTCCCACACCACCGGCGTCTGGTTCTCGACTTCCTTCTTCGCAGCCTTGATGGTGGTAGCAACACCCATCACTTCGAGCTTGTTGAAGATGAACGGCTTGAACAGTTCGAGCGCCATCAGCTTCGGCAGACCGCACTGATGCAGCTTGAGCGTCGGGCCGACCACGATCACCGAACGGCCCGAATAGTCAACGCGCTTACCGAGCAAGTTCTGACGGAAACGACCGCCCTTACCCTTGATCATGTCAGCGAGCGACTTCAGCGGACGCTTGTTCGCGCCGGTCATCGCCTTACCGCGACGGCCGTTGTCGAGCAGCGAGTCGACGGCTTCCTGCAGCATCCGCTTTTCGTTGCGGACGATGATTTCAGGCGCCTTCAACTCGAGCAGACGCTTCAACCGGTTGTTACGGTTGATCACGCGGCGATACAGGTCGTTCAGGTCCGACGTCGCGAAACGGCCGCCGTCCAGCGGCACCAGCGGACGCAGTTCCGGCGGCAGCACCGGCAGCACTTCGAGCACCATCCAGTCAGGCTTGATGCCCGAACGCTGAAAAGCCTCGAGCACCTTCAGGCGCTTCGCGTACTTCTTGATCTTCGCTTCCGAACCCGTGTTCTTGAGTTCGGTACGGAGCATCTCGACCTGTTCGTCGATGTTGATCGCGCGCAGCAGCTCGCGAACGCCTTCCGCGCCCATCTCGGCACGGAATTCGTCACCGTATTCTTCGACCTTGTTGTAGTAATCCTCTTCGGTCATGATCTGCCGCGCTTTCAGCGGCGTCATGCCCGGGTCGATCACGACATATGCTTCGAAGTACAGCACGCGTTCGATGTCGCGCAGCGTCATGTCGAGCACCATGCCCAGACGCGACGGCAGCGACTTCAGGAACCAGATGTGAGCGACCGGCGAGGCCAGCTCAATGTGGCCCATCCGTTCGCGACGCACCTTGGCCAGCGTCACTTCGACGCCGCACTTCTCGCAGATCACGCCACGATGCTTCAGGCGCTTGTACTTGCCGCAAAGGCATTCGTAGTCTTTGATCGGCCCGAAGATCTTCGCGCAGAACAGACCATCGCGTTCCGGCTTGAACGTCCGGTAGTTGATGGTTTCCGGCTTCTTCACTTCGCCGAACGACCACGAACGGATCTTGTCTGGCGAAGCCAGACCGATCTTGATCGCGTCAAAAACTTCGGGTTGTTGGACTTGCTTGAATAGATCGAGCAGAGCTTTCATTGCCTTCTCTCCGTAGTCCGATTAGTTGCGGTCGAGGTCGATGTCGATACCCAGCGAGCGGATTTCCTTCACCAACACGTTGAAGGATTCCGGCATGCCTGCATCGATCACGTGATCGCCCTTGACCAGGTTCTCATACACCTTGGTCCGGCCTGTCACGTCATCCGACTTCACCGTCAGCATTTCTTGCAGCACGTACGATGCGCCGTACGCTTCGAGCGCCCACACTTCCATCTCACCGAAACGCTGGCCACCGAATTGCGCCTTACCGCCCAACGGCTGCTGCGTCACGAGCGAGTACGGGCCCGTGGAACGCGCGTGCATCTTGTCGTCGACCAGGTGGTGCAGTTTCAGGTAGTGCATGTAGCCGACCGTTACCGTACGTTCGAACATCTCGCCCGTGCGGCCGTCGTACAGACGAACCTGATTCTTCGACGGCGTCATGCCGAGGTTCTTCGCGATGTCGTCCGGGAATGCCAGATCCAGCGCGCGCGACATTTCTTCTTCCGTCGCACCGTCGAACACCGGCGTTGCGAACGGAACGCCTTCGCGCAGGTTCTTCGCCAGTTCGACGATTTCCTCGTCGGTGAAGCTGTCCAGCTCTTCAGCGCGGCCCGACTCGTTGTAGATCTTGGTCAGGAATTCGCGCAGTTCAGCGATCTTCGCCTGACGTTGCAGCATTTCGCCGATACGCCAGCCCAGACCCTTCGCGGCCCAACCCAGATGCACTTCGAGAACCTGACCCACGTTCATCCGCGACGGCACGCCGAGCGGGTTCAGAACGACGTCAGCCGGACGGCCGTCGGCCATGTACGGCATGTCTTCGATCGGAACGATCTTCGACACGACACCCTTGTTACCGTGACGGCCAGCCATCTTGTCGCCAGGTTGCAGACGACGCTTGACTGCCAGATACACCTTGACCATCTTCAGCACGCCCGGCGGCAGTTCGTCGCCTTGCGTGAGCTTCTTGCGCTTTTCTTCGAACGCGAGGTCGAACTGGTGGCGCTTTTCTTCGATCGAGTTCTTGATCGCTTCGAGCTGTGCCGCTGCTTCTTCGTCCGCGAGGCGGATGTCGAACCAGTGGTAGTGATCCAGATCTTCCAGGTAAGCCTGTTCGATCTTCGTGCCCTTCGCCAGCTTCTTCGGACCGCCGTTCGCGACCTTGCCGTCGAGCATACGTGCCAGACGCTGGAACGCGTCGCCTTCCACGATGCGCAGCTGGTCGTTCAGGTCGAGGCGATAACGCTTCAGTTCATCGTCGATGATCTGTTGCGCACGCTTGTCGCGCTGAATGCCTTCACGCGTGAACACTTGCACGTCGATGACCGTGCCGCTCATGCCCGACGGCACGCGCAGCGACGTGTCCTTCACGTCCGAAGCCTTCTCGCCGAAAATCGCGCGCAGCAGCTTTTCTTCCGGCGTCAGCTGGGTTTCGCCCTTCGGCGTGACCTTACCGACCAGCACGTCGCCTGCTTCGACTTCCGCGCCGATGTACACGATGCCCGACTCGTCGAGACGGCCAAGTTGCACTTCAGCCAGGTTCGAGATGTCGCGCGTGATTTCTTCCGGTCCGAGCTTCGTGTCGCGAGCTACGACGTTCAGTTCTTCGATATGGATCGACGTGTAACGGTCGTCAGCAACGACCTTCTCCGAGATCAAAATCGAATCTTCGAAGTTGTAGCCGTTCCACGGCATGAACGCGATCAGCATGTTCTGGCCGAGCGCGAGCTCGCCCAGATCGGTCGATGCGCCGTCAGCCAGCACGTCGCCACGAGCAACCTTGTCGCCCATCTTCACGATCGGACGCTGGTTGATGTTCGTGTTCTGGTTCGAACGCGTGTACTTGATCAGGTTGTAGATGTCGACACCGACTTCACCGGCAACCGCTTCGTCGTCGTTCACGCGAATCACGATACGGCCTGCGTCGACGTAATCGACCACACCGCCGCGGAATGCCTGAACCGTCGTACCCGAGTCGACTGCCACCGTGCGTTCGATACCCGTACCGACCACGGCCTTTTCAGGACGCAGACACGGCACAGCCTGACGCTGCATGTTCGAACCCATCAATGCGCGGTTCGCGTCATCGTGCTCGAGGAACGGAATCAGCGATGCTGCCACCGACACGATCTGCGACGGCGCCACGTCCATGTACTGGATGCGGTCCGGCGTGACCATCAGCGTTTCGCCCGCTTCACGCGACGACACCAGTTCGTCGGTCAGCGAGCCGTCTTCAGCAACCGCCGCGTTCGCCTGAGCGATCACGTAACGGCCTTCTTCAATCGCCGACAGGTAGTCGATCTGATCGGTCACCTTGCTGTCCACGACCTTGCGATACGGCGTTTCGAGGAAGCCGTATTCGTTCAGGTGCGCATACAGAGCGAGCGAGTTGATCAGGCCGATGTTCGGACCTTCAGGCGTTTCAATCGGGCACACGCGACCGTAGTGAGTCGGGTGCACGTCGCGGACTTCAAAGCCAGCGCGCTCACGCGTCAAACCGCCCGGGCCAAGTGCCGAAACACGGCGCTTGTGGGTGATTTCCGACAGCGGATTCGTTTGGTCCATGAACTGCGACAGCTGCGACGAACCGAAGAACTCGCGAATTGCCGACGAAATCGGCTTCGAGTTGATCAGGTCGTGCGGCATCAGGTTTTCGCTTTCGGCCTGGCCGAGGCGTTCCTTCACAGCACGTTCGACACGCACGAGACCTGCACGGAACTGGTTTTCCGCCAGTTCGCCGACGCAACGCACACGACGATTGCCCAAGTGGTCGATGTCGTCCACTTCGCCCTTGCCGTTACGCAGCTCGACCAGGATCTTGATCGTTGCGAGGATGTCGTCGTCCAGCAGCGTCATCGGGCCGACGATCTCGTCGCGACCCACGCGACGGTTGAACTTCATACGACCCACCTTGGACAGGTCGTATGCGTCTTCGCTGTAGAACAGACGGTTGAACAGCGCCTCAACCGCTTCTTCGGTCGGCGGTTCGCCCGGACGCATCATGCGGTAGATCGCGATGCGAGCGGCCATCTTGTCCGCGGTTTCGTCGATACGCAGCGTCGACGAGATGTACGGACCTTGATCCAGATCGTTCGTATAGAGCGTCTGGATGTCTTTGATCTTCGATTCGCGCAGCTTGTCGAGGACGGTTTCGGTGATTTCGTCGTTCGCGTTAGCGATGACTTCACCCGTGTCGCCGTCGACAACGTTCTTCGCAAGCACGCGGCCGAGCAGATAGTCTTCCGGGACCGAGATGAACTTGGTCTTCGCGTTGTCGAGATCGCGAATGTGCTTCGCGTTGATCCGCTTGTCCTTCTGGACGATCACGTTGCCATCACGGTCGGTGATGTCAAAGCGCGCGACTTCACCACGCAGACGCTCCGGCACGAATTCCATCTGCGCGCCTTCCGGCATCAGCGTGAAATTGTCGAACACGAAGAAGTTTGCGAGGATCTGTTCCGGCGACAGGCCGATAGCCTTCAGCAGGATCGTGACCGGCATCTTGCGGCGACGGTCGACGCGGAAGTACAGCACGTCCTTCGGGTCGAACTCGAAATCGAGCCACGAACCGCGGTAAGGAATGATACGTGCCGAGAACAGGAGCTTGCCCGAGCTGTGCGTCTTGCCCTTGTCGTGTTCGAAGAACACGCCAGGCGAACGGTGCAACTGCGAAACGATCACGCGTTCCGTGCCGTTGATGACGAATGAACCGGTCGGCGTCATGAGCGGAATTTCGCCCATGTAGACTTCCTGTTCCTTCACTTCCTTGACGACCGGCTTGCTCGGCGATTCCTTGTCGAGCAGCACCAGACGCACTTTCGCGCGCAGGGCCGAGCAGTACGTCAAACCGCGCTGCTGACATTCCTTGATGTTGAATGCCGGCGGCGACAGCATATAGCTGACGAACTCGAGACGAGCGAACCCGTTGTGCGAAACGATCGGGAAAACGGATGTAAACGCCGCTTGCAGGCCTTCCGGCTTGCGTTGCGTAGACGACGTGTCTGCTTGCAGAAACGTGCTGAATGATTCAAGCTGGGTAGCCAGCAGGAAAGGTACTTGGTGAACGATGGGGCGCTTCGCAAAACTCTTGCGAATACGCTTCTTCTCGGTGAAGGAATATTGCATACGATCTCCGAATCACGGCGGGCATTGTTGTCGAGGCAGGATACCTTGATGAGACAACCCGAGTGTTCACCGACTGAGACCCGATGGCCGTCCGATGGCTTGAACGAGCCTAGAAGCTTGGTGGTTGGCCGCTACCAACCGCTGGCTGACGGCAGCGGATGCCTATGTTGCCCGCTACCCGACCAAACTTGCCTTCTGCAGTCGCTTCAGAAGACAAAGAGAAACGCCGGTCAATGTTGCCGAATGGCGATTTTCTTTGGCTTCTAGGAACGACGTTTCTGCCGAAACAAGCCTGCAAAAACGTAGCCCCCACAAAGCACAAAAAGGCCGGCGGTGAAAAACCGCCAGCCTTCGCACAGCGCGCTGAAACTTACTTGATTTCAGCCTTCGCGCCGGCTTCTTCCAGCTTCTTCTTGGCTTCTTCAGCAGCAGCCTTCGGTACCGATTCCTTAACAGGCTTCGGTGCGCCGTCGACCAGGTCCTTCGCTTCCTTCAGGCCGAGACCCGTCAGTTCACGAACAGCCTTAATGACCGAAACCTTGTTCGCGCCGACTTCCGTCAGGTTGACCGTGAATTCGGTTTGCTCTTCAGCAGCAGCAGCAGCGCCGCCTGCCGGGCCTGCCACTGCAACAGCAGCTGCCGACACGCCAAACTTCTCTTCGAACGCCTTGACCAGTTCGTTCAGTTCCAGAACCGACATCGAGCTTACTGCTTCGAGGATGTCTTCTTTTGCGATTGCCATTTGAAATACTCCTAAATTGAATTCGGATACAGCCAGCGATCAATCACGCTCGACTGAAGTGCGTTACGCAGCGGTTTCTTCGCCTTGTTTCTTTTCAGCCAGCGCGGCCAGAGCGCGCGCGAAGCCAGAAACAGGTGCTTGCATAACGTACAACAGCTTGGAGAGCAGTTCTTCGCGGCTCGGGATGCTTGCCAGCGCTTGCACGCCAGCCTTGTCCATCACCTTGCCTTCGTAGGAACCAGCCTTGATGATCAACTTGTCATTGGTTTTGCCGAAGTCGTTGACGACCTTAGCAGCAGCAATTGCATCTTCCGAGATGCCGTAGATCAGGGGGCCAGTCATCTGCTCTGCCAGCGGAGCAAACGGGGTACCTTCGACAGCGCGACGCGCCAGCGTGTTCTTCAACACGCGAAGGTAAACCTGTTGCTCACGCGCTTTCGCGCGCAGCTTGGTCAGATCGCCAACCGCGATTCCACGATACTCAGCCAGAACCACGGTCTGGGCTTTCGCGACTTGCGCGGCAACCTCAGCGACGACGGCCTGCTTGCTTTCTTTGTTGAGTGGCACGGTTAACCTCCAGATTCGATACACACAGCGTGCGCCATGCGTACCGCGTTCAATAACGGCGTCCGACCAGTCAGGAGTATTTCGACCGCCTGACACCCGCATTACTGCGGAGATCAACCGGCTTCATCACTACAAAACCTTTTCGGGTTCGCCATCTGCGTTGGCTTGAATTAAGGGCCCGCCTACCTGCTGCTTGCCCACCAACGGTCTTTGACAACCGGTTGCGCGATGCATACTGCCACCTCGCAACCGCCCAAAGCCCATAAAACCGCCCCGACTCACGCCGAGGCGATGAGATTCATTACTGTGCAGCGATCGATGCCTGGTCGACGCGAACGCCAACACCCATCGTGCTCGACACTGCAACCTTGCGCAGGTAGACACCCTTGCTCGTTGCCGGCTTCGCCTTTTGCAGCGCGTCGACGAGAGCATTCAGGTTGCTACGCAGAGCCGTCGGCTCGAACGAAGCACGGCCGATGGTGGCGTGGATGATACCCGCCTTGTCGACACGGAATTGCACCTGACCAGCCTTGGCATTCTTGACCGCAGTCGCGACGTCCGGCGTAACCGTGCCAACCTTCGGGTTCGGCATCAGGCCGCGCGGGCCGAGGATCTGACCCAGCGTACCGACAACGCGCATCGTGTCCGGCGAAGCGATCACGATGTCGAAGTCCAGCTTGCCAGCCTTGACTTGTTCAGCCAGGTCTTCCATACCGACGACTTCTGCGCCAGCTGCGCGAGCCTGCTCAGCCTTTTCGCCTTGAGCGAACACCGCGACGCGAACCGACTTACCAGTACCTGCCGGCAGAACGACCGAACCACGAACCACTTGGTCCGACTTCTTCGCGTCGATGCCGAGTTGCACTGCGACGTCGATCGACTCGTCGAACTTCGCGCTTGCGCATTCCTTGACGAGCGACAGAGCCTCGTCGATCGCGTACAGTTTTTGACGATCAACTTTGGCTGCAAATGCTTGCAGACGCTTTGAAAGCTTAGCCATTTACACGCCCTCCACGGTGATGCCCATCGAGCGGGCGCTACCAGCGATCGTACGAACCGCTGCGTCCAGATCAGCTGCCGTCAGATCGGGCATCTTGGCCTTGGCGATGTCTTCAGCTTGAGCGCGGGTGATCGTGCCGACCTTGTCGGTATGCGGCTTGCTCGAACCCTTGTCGATCTTCGCTGCCTTCTTGATCAGAACCGTAGCCGGCGGCGTCTTCAGAACAAACGTGAAGCTCTTGTCCGCGAACGCGGTGATCACGACCGGAGTCGGCAGACCCGGCTCCAGTGCTTGAGTCTGCGCGTTAAACGCCTTGCAGAACTCCATGATGTTCAGGCCGCGCTGGCCCAGTGCCGGACCGACCGGCGGCGACGGGTTGGCTTTACCTGCAGGGATCTGCAGCTTGATAAAGCCGATGATTTTCTTTGCCATTTTGAAAACCTCTTTGGAACGCCGGATGAAAACAACCAGGCGCTCAGTGAGTGATAGCGCGCGTTCGTCGAAACTGAACTACTTACGCTCCTCAACGGCCATTACGCGGACCGTAAGCGCGAAATACGGAACGCACCATCTGGTGCGCTCCGTGGAATTCTGGATTACAACTTTTCGACTTGGCCGAATTCCAGCTCGACCGGCGTTGCGCGGCCGAAAATTGTAACGGAAACACGCACGCGCGACTTTTCGTAGTTCACTTCTTCGACGCTGCCGTTGAAATCCGTGAAAGGACCATCCTTCACTCGAACCATCTCGCCAACTTCAAACAGGGTCTTCGGACGCGGCTTTTCCACGCCTTCCTGCATTTGCGACATGATTTTTTCGACTTCCCGCGGGGAAATCGGGCTTGGGCGATTACGCGCACCGCCGACGAAACCAGTCACCTTAGCCGTGTTTTTCACGAGATGCCACGTTTCGTCCGTCATTTCCATTTCCACCAGCACGTAGCCAGGGAAGAAACGACGTTCGGTCACAGATTTGTGACCGCCCTTGACCTCAACCACTTCTTCAGTCGGAACAAGGATTTGACCAAACTGGTCCTGCATGCCAGCACGTTCAATGCGCTCCTGAAGCGCACGTTGCACGCTCTTCTCCATGCCGGAGTAGGCGTGCACCACATACCAACGCTTGCCGCTCGGGGACGCCGGAGTATCGCTCATATCATTTCCAACCCAGAATCACCGAGAAAATCGCCCATTCGATGGATTTATCACTAACCCAAAGAAAGATTGCCATGACAAACACGAAGCCGAACACTACTAGCGTTGTTTGGGTGGCCTCTTTACGAGTTGGCCAAACAACCTTGCGAACTTCTTTGTACGAGTCTTTGGCGAAAGCGATGAAACCCTTGCCAGGCGCGGAGAGGAGACCGACTGCAACACCCGCGATAGCACCAACAGCCAAGGCAGCTCCGCGGACGTACCATTCCTGACCGTTAAGCCAGAAGAACCCCACGAACCCGGCCAAGACCAACAATACGCCCGCGACGAGCATCAGCTTGTCGCCGGATGTATTTACAGTTTCGACGGAAGGATTCGCCATAACACCTTAACGAAGCGCCATACACGACGCGAAAGTTGGCAGGGGCAGAGGGAATCGAACCCCCAACCTTCGGTTTTGGAGACCGACGCTCTGCCAGTTGAGCTATGCCCCTAAACCATTTGGGGTTGACGACACCGCCAACCCCTAAAACTACCGATCAACGAGAACTAACTGGCTTACTCGAGGATCTTTGCAACCACACCAGCGCCGACCGTACGGCCGCCTTCGCGAATTGCGAAACGCAGACCTTCTTCCATCGCGATCGGGTTGATCAGCTTCACCGTGATCGACACGTTGTCGCCCGGCATGACCATTTCCTTGTCCTTCGGCAGCTCGATCGAGCCCGTCACGTCCGTCGTACGGAAGTAGAACTGCGGACGGTAGTTGTTGAAGAACGGCGTATGACGACCGCCTTCGTCCTTGCTCAGCACGTACACTTCAGCCGTGAAGTGCGTGTGCGGGTTGATCGAACCCGGCTTCGCCAGAACCTGGCCACGCTCCACGTCTTCACGCTTCGTGCCGCGCAGCAGGATACCAACGTTGTCGCCTGCCTGACCCTGGTCGAGCAGCTTGCGGAACATTTCCACGCCCGTGCAGGTCGTCTTCACCGTCGGCTTGATACCGACGATTTCGATTTCTTCGCCGACCTTGACGATGCCGCGCTCAACGCGACCCGTCACCACCGTGCCACGACCCGAGATCGAGAACACGTCTTCCACCGGCATCAGGAACGCACCGTCAACTGCGCGCTCCGGCGTCGGGATGTACGTATCCAGCGCGTCGGCCAGATTCATGATCGCCACTTCGCCCAGCTCGCCCGCATCGCCTTCCAGCGCCAGCTTGGCCGAACCCTTGATGATCGGCGTGTCGTCGCCCGGGAAGTCGTACTTCGACAGAAGTTCGCGAACTTCCATTTCAACGAGTTCCAGCAGCTCAGCGTCGTCCACCATGTCGCACTTGTTCAGGAACACGATGATGTACGGAACGCCAACCTGACGGGCCAGCAGGATGTGCTCGCGCGTTTGCGGCATCGGGCCGTCTGCAGCCGAACACACCAGGATCGCGCCGTCCATCTGCGCTGCGCCCGTGATCATGTTCTTCACATAGTCAGCGTGGCCCGGGCAGTCAACGTGTGCGTAGTGGCGGTTAGCCGTTTCGTACTCGACGTGTGCCGTGTTGATCGTGATACCACGTGCCTTTTCTTCCGGCGCCGCGTCGATCTGGTCGTATGCCTTTGCTTCGCCGCCAAACTTCTTGGTCAGAACCGTCGTGATCGCTGCCGTCAGCGTGGTCTTGCCGTGGTCAACGTGACCGATCGTGCCGACGTTCACGTGCGGCTTGGTCCGCTCAAACTTACCCTTGGCCATTTTCGACTCCTAAGAGGATTTTTCCGTACGTTGCGCCGGGCGCAAACAATCACCGTGTATTTCTGGTGCCCATGGGCAGGATCGAACTGCCGACCTCTCCCTTACCAAGGGAGTGCTCTACCACTGAGCCACATGGGCGCTACTTCTGTATTGCTGGAGCGGGTGAAGGGAATCGAACCCTCGTCGTAAGCTTGGAAGGCTTCTGCTCTACCATTGAGCTACACCCGCAGAACTTATGGATTCCCAACAACTACTACAGCTTGCATTCTGGTGGAGGAGGTTGGATTCGAACCAACGTAGGCGTAAGCCAACAGATTTACAGTCTGCCCCCTTTAGCCACTCGGGCACCCCTCCGCGGAGAACTAGTGATTATGATGGAACTACCACTTGTTGTCAACAACTTCTTGACTGTTCCGAATCATATGCTCTCACTTATATAGTGAGTAAATCCACGCTCAAAAACGCAGAAACCCCACCTTTGTGGGGTGGGGTTTCTGATGCTGCTGGGGAGCCTGACGATTACCTACTTTCACACGGGCAATCCGCACTATCAT
>NZ_JBNDKS010000009.1:0-195703 GCF_050435665.1 Paraburkholderia sp. GAS333 | reverse complement strand
CGATCCGCTCACAAAACTGCGCCCACTTCAACCACCCGGCACCGCTTCGTTCTGCGTCGCTGCGTCTGCAGCAGAGAAACGAGATTATGGCGATCAGACCGAACCCCGTCAACCCCCTTTTCACAAAATTTTCACGAAACCGAGAACTACCCGGACGAGGTCGACCAGGAAGGCGAAAGTGTCCTATCACTTGTTCGCGCCAAGTTAGTTAGTGATCCGATTTACTTCGAAAAAACATCACGCCGCCCTAACGACTCCAGCAGCGCCCACACAGCTTCCAAAGACCAGCGATTCCTGCACCTCATCCTCGCCCGACATCGAGCGAGGAAAAAATCAGAAAGAAAATTGCATGGATGGAAGCCGCACCGCCAGCCCCCCAACCTAAAGTTTTCTCGACCACCGCCGTCAACCAAGATATCCCTTCACTTAACTTACCGCCGACCATGGACAACCCCGTCGAGGAACACGTTGAGGAAACACCCGCCCCCGCCCCGTCGCAGTCCCCGGAGCTCACTCTGGAGGCCGTGCCGGTAGGCACGCCGCTCGCGTGGCCGATTGCCGATATCGACGGAACGCTGCTGTTTGCCGGCGGAACCATTCTGGCGACCGCCGACGAGCGCACCTTCCTGTTCACGCATTTCAAGCCGCAGCGCGGTGATCTGCTGAACCCCGCCGCGCCAGCGCCCGCCCGGCCTGATCACCAGACAGACTCAAACAGCGAACTGACGATCAAGGACATGCACCTTGAAATCGGCGCGCTGATCGGCATCCGTCCTCAGGTCGGCAGTGCTGCGCCCATGCTTCCGTGCCGGATTATCGGATTTGCGCCGAATCACGCGCTGTTCGTCACGCCGCCGCTTCATCAAGGCCGACCGCTTGCGCTGGGTCTCGGCGAAAACATCGAGATAGTCGCGATCGCCAGTCAGGCCGTGTTCCGCTTCGTCTGCACGGTCGAGTCGATCTGCCGCGCGCCGTTCGACTACGTCGTGCTGTCGAGGCCAGGTGCGATCCGCCGGCTTCGGGAGCGCAAGTCGATCCGCGTTCAGGCGCATCTGCCGGTACGTTTCGGCATCGGCGAGACGGGGGATTCTTATGAGGGGCTGGGGCTGGCAAAAGGAATTAGCGCGCTCGGCATGTCGTTGACCGCATCGTGGACGCTGGGTGCGGTCGGCGAGCGGCTGCGGGTTGCCTACCATCTGAAGTCGGCGGATCTCGATACCGCAATCGAAACCACCGCCGTGATCCGCAACGTGCAGAAAGGTAGCAACCCGGGCGACCCGACCAGCCACGGTCTGGAACTCGACCAGCTCGACGTCAACCAGCAGATGGCGATGAAGGTCTATGTATTCGACCGTCAGGACGACGTTCAGTACTGGTCGAACAGTCTGAGATAACAGCGAAAAAGCTCGGGCAACGAGCGGCGCACGCGGCATGTAACAGGTACGCCGCGCGCGCGCCGCTCAGCCGATCAGTTCTTCCGGCGTAAACCGCCGCGCCCCCCAGGCATCGGCGAGGGCTTCACAGCGGCCCAACCGTATCGCTCCCCGCTCGAAATCGACGAACACGACCACATCGGCATCCAGAGGACGCACTGGCTGGTCGTGCGTGCGGCCATCGGTCAGGATCCACAGCCAGCGCTGCTGCGCGGGTTTGACGCGGGCGCTGCGCTCCAGCAACTGCGCGGCCCGCAGGACGCCGGACGCGAGCGGCGTACCCCCGCCACCGCCCACAGGCCTCAACCAGCGCTCATTCCACCAGCGCGGCACTGCCGGGCCGAAGCGCACATCCGCGCCAGTGCGGCCAAAGCAGATCAGTGCCGCCTCGGCACGCGCAGCGCTCGCACGATCGAACAGCGCTATCAGCAGGCCTTTGGCGAGCGCGAGCCGCTGCCCGGCCAGCATCGACCCTGAACAATCGAGCACGAAACAGTGCAGCACTCCGCCACGCGGCACTTCACGCACGAAGCGCAGATGCGCGGCGCGCAGCGTGTCGCCGCGCATCGCGGCGAGCGTGGGCGGCCATGCGATGCGTTTGCCCGGCATGCCGCCCGAATGGCTCAAACGACTGCGCGAGCTTGCGCCGACCTTCTGCCGCCATCGAAAACCGCTGCGCGAGTCAGCGGCGGCGCCCTTCCGATGGCTCAGCGTTTTTTTGCGCTGAGCGGGATGACGCCTTTGACATAGGTCGTGTTAGCAGGTTCGGGCGGCAGGTAACCCCAGTCGCTATCGCGAGAAGCAGGGGCGGCCTGCGCCATATCGGGCGCAGACGATGAACTCGAAGGGGACGCAGAGGACGACTGCCCCGCGTTTGCATCTGCGTTTGCATCTGCGTGAGCGCCTGAATCCGCCCCCGACTCCGTCTGCCGCGCGTGGCGCCGATGAACCAGCACAGCCTCAGCAACGCGGTCGACATGCTCCGCCGTCACCTCGGCGGCCTGCTCCAGCGCCGCCAACGCACGCGCCGCGCGCAGCATCACCAGATCGGCGCGCAGCCCATCCACCGCTGCATCGATGCACAGCGCGCTGACGCGCGCGTGCACCGCGTCGTCGAAAGAAAGCTGCGGCAGCGCTTCACGCGCCGCGCGAATACGCTCGACAAATTCCGCCTGCTGCTGCGCATAACCCGCGCGAAACCCTTGCGGATCGAGATCGAACGCGAGCCGCGCCTTCACGATCGCCTGGCGCACCTGCGCGTCAAAACAGTTCTGCAACTCGACCATCAAGCCAAACCGGTCGATCAATTGCGGCCGCAACTCGCCCTCTTCGGGATTCATCGTGCCGATCAGCACGAAGCTCGCGTCGTGACTATGCGAGACGCCGTCGCGCTCCACCGTATTCACGCCGCTCGCCGCCGCGTCGAGCAACGCATCGACCAGCGCGTCGGGCAGCAGGTTGACTTCATCCACGTACAGCACGCCCTGGTGCGCTTTCGCGAGCAGCCCCGGCGCAAACCGCACCGAGCCGTCGCGCAACACGGTCTCGATGTCGAGCGTGCCGATCAGCCGGTCCTCGCTGGCACCGAGCGGCAGATTCACCAGTTGCCCTTGCGGCAGCAACTCGGCCAACGCGCGCGCAGCGGTGGATTTCGCCGTGCCGCGCGGACCGCTGACCAGCACGCCGCTTAAGCCAGGATCGATCGCGGCCAGCAGCAGCGCCTGCTGCAACGGCGCCTGGCCGATCAGCGCGGCAAACGGAAAAACGGGCCGCCGGACTGCGCCCTGCGTCGTGGCATTCATGATTGCATCCCTTCAATCTGCTGTTCGCTCGCGAGCAGATGCTGCTCGACCTGCGCGCGATAGTCGCCGGGTTCCTGCCAGAGCCCGCGCTGCATCGCTTCGAGCAGGCGCTCGCAGACCGAATGCAACGCGTGCGGATTGTGCCGCTGCAGGAACTCGCGGGTATCGGCGTCGTTCAGATACGCGTCGGTGACGAGCGCATATTGATGATCCGAAATCACCCGCGCGGTCGCGTCGTAACCATAGAGATAGTCGACGGTCGCCGCGATTTCCGCCGCGCCCTTGTAGCCATGACGCATCACGCCGTCGATCCACTTCGGATTGACCACCCGCGAACGCACCACCCGCGCGATCTCTTCGTGCAGCGTGCGCACGCGCGGCGCGGCCGGATTGCTGTGATCCGCGTGATACACGCTCGGCTGATTACCTGCAAGGTGCCGCACGGCCGCGACCATGCCGCCCTGGAACTGGTAGTAGTCGTTCGAGTCGAGCAGGTCGTGCTCGCGGTTATCCTGGTTCTGCAACACCACGTCCATCGATGCCAGCCGCGCGCCGAACGCGTGACGCGCTTCCTCGCCCGCGCGCTTCTGCGTGTACGCATAACCGCCCCATGCCTGATACGCGTTTGCGAGATCGGCGTCGGTCTGCCACTGCTGCGAGTCGATCATGTCCTGCAGACCCGCGCCATACGCGCCCGGCCGAGCGCTGAACACGCGCCAGCCGGCCCGCCTGCGCGCCTCGGCGGCGTCCATGCCGCGCGCGATCAGCGCATCGCGTTCGCGCAGCACGCGGGCGCGGATCGGGTTCAGGTCTTCGGGTTCGTCGAGTTCGGCGACCGCCTGCACGGCGGCATCGAACAGATGCATCACGTTCGCGAACGCATCGCGGAAAAAGCCCGACACACGCAACGTGACGTCGATACGCGGCCGGTCGAATGCTTCGATCGGCATGATTTCGAAATCGGTCACGCGATGGCTGCCGGGCGCCCATTTTGGCCGCACGCCCAACAGCGCGAGCGCCTGCGCGATGTCATCGCCGCCGGTTCGCATCGTGGCCGTGCCCCAGACCGAGAGTCCAATGGCACGCGGGTAATCGCCCTTTTCCTGCAGATGCCGCTCGATCAACTGTTGCGCGGATTTCAAGCCGAGCGACCACGCGGCTTGCGTGGGCACGGCGCGGGTGTCGACGGAATAGAAGTTGCGGCCGGTGGGCAGCACGTCGGGGCGTCCGCGCGACGGCGAACCACTCGGCCCCGGCGGCACGAAACGTCCTTCGAGACCGCGCTTCAGATGCGTCATTTCCTGCGGACCGCAGGCGTCCAGACGCGGCAAAACGTCATTGCGCAAGCGCCCGATCACCTGCGCGGCACGCGGCAAGCTTTCGAGCGAAGCGTCGGAAGCTAAAGGCTCGACTTCACCGCAAACACCGCGCAACAACTCTGCTGCGAGCAATTCCAGACGCTCTCGCGTATCGCCGCAATGACGCCACGGCGCATCGCTGACCTGCTGCAACACCTCGGGACGCGGCCCTTCCCAGGCCGCCGCCCAATCCACCGACAACGGATCGAACAGGTGATCCATCCGCAGATCGCAAGCAAGCGCGTCGATCAGTCCGGCCTTCGCGCCCTGTCCGTCACCAACCGGGAAACGCCCCAGCGCCAGCAGCGTATCGCGCCGCTGCACGCCGTCCGGCGATTGCCCGAACGTGTGCAGACCATCGCGAATCTGCGCTTCCTTCAACTCGCACAGCCACGCATCGACGCGCGTGAGCAACGCGTCTTCGTCGTCCTGTCCGCTCGGCGCGGCGAGACTCAGTTCCTCGTGCAGCTTATGTTCGACGATGGTCGCGAGAATCGTGCGCCGCAACAGCTTCGAGCGGCGCGGATCGACCATTAGCGCGTCGTAGTATTCGTCGACCTGCCGCTCCAGATCCTGCAGCGGCCCATAACTTTCAGCGCGCGTGAGCGGCGGCATCAGGTGATCGACGATGACCGCCTGCGCGCGCCGTTTGGCCTGGCTGCCCTCGCCCGGATCGTTGACGATGAACGGATACAGATGCGGCATCGGCCCGAGAATCAGGTCGGGCCAGCACGTATCGCTCAACGCGACGCTCTTGCCCGGCAGCCATTCGAGGTTGCCGTGCTTGCCGACATGCACGACCGCGTCGATCCCGAACTGATGACGCAGCCAGAAATAGAACGCCAGATAGGAATGCGGCGGCACGAGTTCGGCGTCGTGATAGCTCGCGTAATCGCCCTGTTCGCGCGAACGCGACGGCTGGATGCCGACAAACACATGCCCGCAACGCCAGCCCGCGATCATGAAGCGGCCGCGCCGCAGCGTCGGGTCCTGCTCGGGGGTACCCCAGCGCGCGTTCAACGCTTGCCGCGTCTCAGCGGGCAGCGCGTTGAAATGCGTCAGATAGTCGTCGAGCGCGAGGCTTTGCAACGCGGGACGCAGATCGCGGACCACCGGATCGTTGGTCACGCCTTCCGTCAGCTTCTTGAGCAGTGCGTCGCCGTTCGCGGGCAGATCGTCCGAACTGGCGAGACGGTAGCCCTCATCGCCCAGCATCGACAGGATGCCGACCACCGAAGCCGGCGTATCGAGTCCCACGCCATTGCCGATGCGCCCTTCGCTCATCGGATAATTGGCGAGGATCAGCGCGAGTTTCTTGTCCGCGTTATCGAGCGTACGCAGACGGCACCAGCGACGGCTCAACTCAGCGAGAAAGCTCACGCGTTCGAGATCCGGCTGATAGCGGACCACGTCGACCTGCGTATGCGGACACCGATAAGCAAGCCCCTTGAAGCTGATCGCGCGCGTGATGATGCGGCCGTCCACTTCGGGCAGCGCGATATGCATCGCGATATCGCGCGAATTGAGACCCTGGTTGTCCTTGACCCAGTCGTCGCGATTGCCGCCGCTCAGGATCACCTGGAACACCGGCGCATCGCCCGCGAGCGCGAGCGGCTCGGGGTCGTCGATCGCACTCGCCGCGAACGCGGTCGTATTCAATACGAGCGAAACGTCGTGCTGCGCGCATAACGACTGCACGACGTCGCGGCTCATCGCGTCTTTCAGCGACGTAATCGCGAGCGGCAGCGGATTCAGACCTTGCCCTTCGAGCGCGTCGATCAGCGCATCGAACACGGCCGTGTTGGCCGCCTGCAGATGCGCCTTGTAGAACAGAATCGCCGCGACCGGCGCATTCGGCTGCCAGCGCGCCTGCCAGTCGGCAACGGTCGGCGTGTCGTGCTCCGGGTGATACAACGCCGCCGCCGGCAGCGCGCGCGGCGGTGCAGGTTCGTGTCCCCAGCCAAAATTCCGGAAAGCGATACAACGCAAAAACGCCTCGGCATTTTGCGGACCGCCTTCCCGCAGATAACGCCACAACTGATGGCACAGATCGGCATCCGCCGTGCTGCGCGCGAGCAGATTTGGGTCTTCCTGCAAATCGCCGGAAAACATCGCGAGCGTTTGGCCGTTGCGCTCCGCGAGCGCGACCACCTGTTCGATGCCGTACGGCCAGTACGCCTCGCCGCCGAGATGGTCGACCACCACCACCCGCGCATGCTGCAACACGTCTTCGATATAAAAATCGACCGACGCCGGTTGCCGCAAATAGGTGACGTTCGCGAGCCGGATGCTCGGAAAGCCGTCACCCAAACGTGGAAACACGCTCGCCAGCAGCGACAGCGTGGTGTCGGCGGAACTGAGCACCACGATATCGGCGGGCTGCTGATCGATACGGATCACGCCCTGGGTATCGTCGACAAAACCGCCCGGCGTGGTGCGCAGCAGATGCATGAGCGCTTACGCCTGGTTCGCTGCAGCGGCGGGCGCCGCATTCGACGCCACCACGCCGAGCGCGGCGTCGAACGCGCGTTGCAGCGCAGGCTGATCGAGGTCCTCGCCGATCAGCACGAAGCGGCTCTGATTGCCCTCGCCCGCCTGCCAGCGTCGATCGAAATAGCTGTCGAAGCGACGGCCCACGCCCTGAATCACCAGACGCATCGGCGCACCCGGCAACGCGGCAAAACCCTTCACGCGATAAATCGTGTTCGCCTCGACCAGCTTCTGCAACGCGGCGATCACCGCTTCGCGCGACGGCGCATCCGCCTGCACGACCACCGAATCGAATTCGTCGTGGTGATGATCGGCGTCGTCGGCGGAACCGTGGTGATCGTGGCGCAAGTGGATCGTTTCCTCCGATGCCGCTTCGAGACCGAGCAGCGTGTGCAGATCCAGTTCGCCGCGTTGCGCGCGCACGATCTTCACCTGCGGCGGAATTTCCTCGCGAATCACCGCTTCGACCGCGCTTTGCTGCGCGTCGTCGAGCAGATCGGTCTTGTTCAGAATCACCAGATCGGCCGCCGACAACTGGTCTTCGAACAACTCGTGCAGCGGCGATTCGTGATCGAGATTCGGATCAGCTTTGCGCTGCGCATCGACGGCGACGGGGTTTTCGGCGAACTGGCCGCTTGCCGCAGCCGGGCCGTCCACCACCGTGACGACCGCGTCGACCGTGAAACTGTTCTTGATTTGCGGCCAGTTGAACGCCTGCACGAGCGGTTTCGGCAACGCGAGGCCGGAGGTTTCGATCAGCACGTGATCGATCTGGCCGCGCCGCTCGACGAGCTTTTCCATCACCGGAAAAAACTCTTCCTGCACGGTGCAGCACAGGCAGCCGTTCGCGAGTTCGTACAGTTGCCCTTCGGTTTCGACGCCGTTTTCATCGCAGCCGATCCCGCACCCCTTCAGGATTTCCCCGTCGATACCGAGTTCGCCGAACTCGTTGACGATCACCGCGATGCGCTTGCCGCCCGCATGCTGAAGGATGTGCCGCAGCAACGTGGTTTTGCCGCTGCCGAGAAAGCCCGTGACGATGGTGACGGGAATCTTGCGCATTTGAGTTTGCATCGTGAGGTCCATCCGTAGGGGTTGCACGTGCGCCGGCGCGTCGGTTCGTCTGTCTGCATCGGCATGGCCGGGCGCAAGCTGAAAGCTGAAGCGCGACGGGCCACGACAATATAAACACGGGGACGAACGACGGCGTTGCCGCGACAACAGAAAAACAGAAAGCGGGAATGAGGTCATGAACGCGCCGTCGCATCCCCGCGACGGGTGTCCTGCTTGATCTGGCCGGTATCCGGGCTGGCGAAAGCGCCGCTTCCCCTTCCCGGACGAGTGATTTCTCGCCCAGTGGTGATATGCCGACGCGGCCTTGCGCGTGGACATCGAAGCCGGCTCCGCGGTGTCGCGCATGAAGCCGACACCACTTTTCGCTTACCGTTGCGGGGGCAGCACAGGTTGACCCGATCCAGAGAAGGTGGGCACCCTGTTTCCCGTTTAACTGCATGCGCACGAGAGCGCACACGAGCACCAAAGTGCGTGCGAGTTTAGGCGCGCAAGACGCCGCAGTCAAGGCGCCGGAAGCTGCGGCAAAGCCGCCCGCATCAGCCGGAAACGCTTAGCGGGCGGGGCGTCCTGTGCTATCGTATGCGCGCGTTTGGTGCCCGCACATGCGTTCGCGTGTGCAGTTAAACGGGAAACAGGCAGCGCGTTCGTGCGCTCAACCTGTGCTGTCCCCGCAACGGTAAGCGACCTGCTGCGCCAGATTCACTTCTGCTGCGCCGCGCATGCGTTTTTTCGATGCCACTGTCCCGTGAATCGGGGCGGGAAGGCAAAGCGCATGAGGCCGCCAGCCCGGATACCGGCCAGACGCGGAGGCGGCGAATCTCGACGAATCTCGACGAATCTCGAATTTCTCGCCGCCGGCCGCTGGAATCCGCGAGGGACGGATGTGAAGGCGTTAAAGCATGGCGTAGCCGTATTCCGTTCGCGTGTTTGTCGAAAACAGCGTGACGGGTCGCGTTGTTCGCCATGCCTGAATCCGTTGTCGCATCACATGATTTCACTGTCCGCTGTCCGGCGTTCTGCCGCTTTCCGTTCCCGATCCGTTTCGGCCGCTTCGTCCGTTATGACATGGCGTGCGCCATGCACGCCGCGATGACGCGCGCGTGGTTGATCGGCGCGGGTCCCGGCGACGTCGAACTGATGACGCTCAAGGCGACCCGCGCGCTCGCCCAGGCCGATGTGGTGCTGGTCGACGATCTGGTGAATCCCGACGTGCTGCAATTCGCCCGCGCGGATGCGCTGGTCGTCTACGTCGGCAAACGCGGCGGTCATCCGTCGACGCCGCAGGCGGGAATCGTCGCGCAGATGCTCGAACACGCGCGAGCCGGGCGCAGCGTCGCGCGGCTGAAAGGCGGCGATCCGTTCGTGTTCGGCCGCGGCGGCGAAGAGCGCCAGGCGTTGCTGGCCGCGGGCGTCGACGTGGAAGTGATCAACGGCATTACAGCGGGGATCGCGGCGCCTGCGGCGATCGGCATTCCGGTCACGCATCGCGATTACACGCAGGGCGTGGTGTTTGTCACCGGACACGGCGCGGGCAGCGGCGAGCCGGATTGGGCCGCGCTCGCCGCCACCCGCATGACGCTCGTGATTTACATGGGCATGCGTCGTTTGAGCGACATTACCGGCGCGTTACTCGCGGCGGGCCTGTCCGCCGATACGCCGTGCGCCGCGATCGAATCGGCGACGCGGCCCGAGCAGCGCCACGCACTCGCGCCGCTCGGCGGGTTTGCGGACACAGTCGCGCGTGCGGGGCTCGGGTCGCCTGCGATCGTGGTGATCGGCGGCGTGGCCTCGCTGGCTGACGGCGTGCTGTCGACAGCCGCCGCGACGACGGCAAACGGAGCCAACGTCAAATGAAAACAATCAGCGTCGGCATTGGATGCCGCTCACAAAGTTCGGCTGAACAGATCGAAGCGGCGGTACGTCAGGCGATAGGCCCGCTCGACTTCGAGCAGATCAACACAATCGCGTCAATCGACATCAAAGCCGACGAACCCGGTTTACGCGAGTTCTGCGCGCGCCACGGCCTGCCGCTGAGATTGTTCAGCCGCGAGCAGATTGCCGCATTGCCGGTCGAAAGCCCTTCGGCGGCCGCACGCGAGCATGTCGGCGTGGACGGCGTCTGCGAGCCGTGCGCGTTGCTCGCCGCACAATCGCCGGAAGCTACCGCTTGTCTCGTCGTCCGTAAAACGGTTTATGACGGCGTGACCGTGGCTGTCGCGGCGTCGAATCCAGGCGTCGACAGGAAGCCGGTTCAAACTCACACTCGATATACCCAACAGGACCTCCCATGAAAACGGATCCCGAATCGCATCAACGCATGACCGAGCGCCGGCGCGAAGGCCATGAGAAGAAACAGGCCGGCGCGACCGTCGAAAAAGGTCTGCTGATCGTCAACACCGGCACCGGCAAGGGCAAAACCACGGCCGCGTTCGGCATGGCCGTGCGGGTGCTGGGACACGGCATGCGTCTCGGCGTCGTGCAGTTCATCAAGGGCGCGCTGCATACGTCCGAGCGCGATTTTCTCGGCGCGATCGCGAACTGCGATTTCGTCACGATGGGCGACGGCTACACCTGGAACACGCAGAACCGCGACGCCGACATCGCCACCGCCCGCAAAGGCTGGGACGAAGCGCGCCGGATGATCGAAAGCGGCGACTATCAGATGGTGATCCTCGACGAGCTGAACACGGTGCTCAAGTACGAATACCTGCCGCTCGACGAAGTGCTCGCCGTGCTGAACGCGCGCGCCGACATGCTGCACGTGGTGGTGACCGGCCGTCACGCGCCCGACGCGCTGATCGAAGCCGCCGACCTCGTCACCGAAATGCGCATCGTCAAGCATCCGTACCGCGAGCAAGGCGTGAAAGCGCAGCGCGGCGTGGAGTTCTGAGCGATGTCCGCGTCGCCCGGCGGCACACGCTCCACGGCGTGCCCTGCGTTGTTCATCAGCGCGCCCGCGTCGGGGCAAGGCAAGACTACGATCACCGCGGGGCTCGCGCGCTACCACGCGCGGCAAGGGCGACGCGTGCGGGTCTTCAAGACCGGCCCGGATTTTCTCGATCCGATGATCCTTGCGCGCGCGAGCGGCGCGCCGGTGCTGTCGCTCGATCTGTGGATGGTCGGTGAAGCCGGCTGCCGCGCGCTGCTCGCGCAGGCAGCGGCCGAAACCGATCTGATCCTGATCGAAGGCGTGATGGGGTTGTTCGACGGCACGCCGAACAGCGCCGATCTCGCCACGACATTCGGCGTGCCCGTGCTGACGGTGATTTCGGCGAAGGCGATGGCGCAGACCTTCGGCGCGGTCGCGTTCGGTCTCGCGCGATTCAGGCCCGAGGTGCCGTTTCACGGCGTGCTGGCGAATCGTGTCGGTTCCGCGCGGCATGCGCAGATGCTCCAGGAAGCGTTGCCGCCTGGCTTGCACTGGTGCGGCCACATCGCAGCCAGCGACGAAATCGCGTTGCCCGATCGCCACCTCGGACTGCATCAGGCCGCCGAGATCGACGACCTCGACGCGCGTCTGGACCGTGCCGCCGATACGCTCGCGCAAACCGCACTGACCGCCCTGCCGCCAGCCGTCGATTTCGGCGCACACATGCCCGAGGTATTGCCGCGCCTGCTGGACGGCAAGCGGATCGCCGTCGCCCGCGACGCCGCGTTCTCGTTCATCTATCCGGCGAATCTGGCGTTGCTGGAAACGCTGGGCGCGCAGGTCGACTACTTTTCGCCGCTCGCCGACGAACCGCTGCCCGCCGACACGCACGCGCTGTATCTGCCCGGCGGCTACCCGGAATTGCACGCGCAAACACTGGCGGCCAATCTGCGCAGCGCCACGTCGATCCGAAGCCACGCGGCGTCAGGCAAACCGGTCGTCGCCGAATGTGGCGGCATGCTCTACCTGCTCGACCAACTGACCGACGCACAAGGCGTCAGCACGCCGATGCTCGGCCTGCTGCCCGGTCACGCGACGATGCAGAAGCGCTTCGCCGCGCTCGGCATGCAGCAGATCGACAGCCTTCATGGACCGCTGACCGGTCACACGTTTCACTACTCGAAGCTGAACACGCCGCTCGTCCCGCTGCGCTCGGCCACCCGGCCACACGGCGATGCACCCGGCGAGGCCGTGTATCGCGCGGGATCGATCGTGGCGACCTATATGCATGCTTACTGGCCCTCCAACCCGGCCTTCACGGCCGCCCTGTTCCATGGCGAAGCCTTTTAACGACTCCGAGCGCGACGCCGTTTATCGCGCGATTTACGAACGCCGCGACATGCGCCATTTTGTCCGCGATCCGGTCGATCCCGCCGTGCTGCAGCGCCTGCTCGACGCGGCGCATCACGCGCCGAGCGTGGGCTTCATGCAGCCGTGGCGGATCATGCGCATCACCGATGCCGGGTTGCGCACGGCTCTTCACGCGACAGTCGAAAGCGAACGGATCGCCACCGCCGACGCGCTCGGCAAGCGTCGCGAAGAGTTCATGAAGCTGAAAGTGGAAGGCATGCTGGAATGTGCCGAAGTGCTGGTGATGGCGCTGATGGACGGACGCGAGCGGCACATTTTCGGCCGCCGGACATTGCCGGAGATGGATCTGGCGTCGGTCGCGTGCGCGATCCAGAACATGTGGCTGGCCGCGCGCGCGGAAGGCCTGGGGATGGGCTGGGTGTCGCTATTCGACGTCGACAGCGTGCGCAAACTTCTGCACATGCCGGAGGGCGCGCGGCCCGTGGCGATCTTGTGTCTCGGTCACGTCGACCGGTTTTATAGTGAACCGATGCTGGAGACCGAACGCTGGGCCAGCCGGATGCCTCTCGCAGATTGCGTGTTCGAAAACCGCTGGCCCGAGGATGACAACGCGGCGGAGTAGCGGCAACACTGCATACCGTCGCCCGCCAATGCCAGTCGCGCTAATCACCGCTGTACCGGCTTCACCGACACCACCTCGGGCGCACTGCCTGTCTGATCCACGCGAAGTTTCACGCGCCAGTCGGGCGGTGCATCGAATGGAAACTTTGCCAGCGCGCTTTTCACGAGTGCGGGCATGGCCCGTAGCGGATCGGCGTTGCGATCGACCGTCGCCGCACTGACCTTGTAGCGTTGCTCGCCGCTCGCCCGGTCGAAAAACCGCAATGTCAGCGAGTGTCGGTACGCACGCGAGCCGAACAGCGAAAACGACGCCCCAGACTCAAGCGCGCAGCCGCGAGGCGCGCAATCCTTCACGCCGACGCCGATCTCCGTGAGCCGCGTGTCGTACGCAATCGACAGCAGATACTGCGCGGGCTGGTCCGCCGTCGCGTCGACAAACCCACGCCGCGCCAGTTCGTCGCGCAGCAGCGCCTCGAATTCCAGATGATCCGCGCTGCCTTCCTGCAACGGCATGCGCGTGATCGTATAAGTCGATCCGCTGCGCAACACCACGGCCGAATTGGCCGGGCCGAGCGCGTGCACGTCGGTGCTGATCCCCGAGCAACCCGCCAGACCCGTCACCGCCACGGCCAGCGCCGCGCTCATCAGAAGTTTCTTCGCCATCTTCACGTCTCGATAAATAGTGTGTTGCCGGGTCATGAGCGAGGCGTTATGGCCGCGGCCGCGCCCGTTTGCGTATCGTCGAATACCGGCAGGTGGATCGTGAATGCCGTGCCCTCGCCGGGCGCGCTGACCACCTCGACGTCGCCGCCATGACGCGTCACCACGGTCTTGACGAACGCCATGCCGAGTCCCGCGCCACCGACCTCCGGCCGCTCCGTCGCGTGAAAGCGCCGGAACCGTTCGAACAGTCCCGTCTGCTGCTCCTTCGGAATGCCGTAACCCTGATCGCGGATCGTGCACGTCACACGGCGCGCTGCCATGGGCATGTCCACCGAAGGCGGCCCCGCGACGCGGCAGACAACCTTCGTGTCCGGCGGACTGTATTTGACCGCGTTGTTCAGAATGTTGACGAGCGCGCGCGTCATCAGCGAGCGATCGGCGCAGATCCAGTGGCCTTCGTGGCCTTCGTCGCCGGTCTCGGTGTGCAAGGTAATCCGCTTCGCTTGCGCCTGCGGCCAGACTTCGTCGCTGGCGTCGATCATCAGGTCGGCCAGATTCACCGGCTCAAGCTCATAGGCCTGCGATTCGGCACGCGCCAGTTGCACGAAGTCGTCGGCGAGAGTCAGCGCGCGCCGCGCGTAACGCTCGATCCGTTCCAGCAGCCCCTGCCCGAGCGCCGGCTCGCTGCGGCTCCGCTCGATTTCGACCAGCGCCAGAATCGACGCCTGCGGCGAGCGCATGTCGTGCGACAGCAGCCGCAACGCGTCTTCCCGTTGACGCTCGGCCGCATGCAGCGCGGACACATCGACGAGACCCGCGATCCAGCCGGTCGTCTCGCCTTGCGCGTTGGTGCAGGTCGCGTAGCGCAGCAGATAGTCGCGCCCGCTCGCGTCGCGCACTTCGACGCCCTGCGCCATCAGCGCGGCAAATTCGCCGCGCGCGGGATCGAGCAGCGCGGGCCACTGCGCATGTGCCAGCAGATTGTGTTCGGCGTCGGACGGATCGTCATGGTCGATCGTCTTGACGAGCGTCAGCCCGCCGAGCACGTCTTTCATCGATTGCCCGTCCGGCAGCAACGCGCCGATGCGCGCGAAATGCGCTTTGGCCGCGTGGTTCGACAGCAGCACGACGCCGCTTACGTCGCTCACCAGAATCGGCTCGGGCATGCTGTCGAGGCTGTCCCACACGAAGCGCTTCATGTCCTGCACGCGCTGCGCGGCTTGCGCCATCAGCGCCATATGCTGCTCCAGCACGTCGCCGCCAAACTCCCGGCGACGCTGCGGCGTTTCCGGCAGCAGATGCGGTTCGTCTGCGAGGCGCTGCAACTCGCCTCGCAGATACGCCATCGTCATTTCGAGGCGCCGCCAGTTCCAGATCGGATAGACAGCGACCAGGCCGAGAATCGCGGGCACCGGCGACATCCACAGTCGTGCGCCGTACAGCAACGCGGCACTGCCGGCCGTGGCGAAGAGGCCGAGGCCCACAGTCAGCAACAGCGAGCGACGCGGCGACAACACCAGGAATCCCGCCAGCAAAACGCTCAGCGGCACCAGCGAAACCAGCAACAGCACCCACGATTCGACCGGTTCGATCTGTCGGCCGGACAGCAGCGTATTGAGCACATTGGCGTGGATATACACGCCGGGTAACGGCCCAAGGTCGCCCGAAACCGGCGTCGCAAAGCGGTCGTACAAACCGGACGCGGTCACGCCGATCAGCACGATGCGTCCGCGCAACTGGTCGGCGGGCACGTTGCCGTCGAGCACGCTCGCGAAACTCAGTTTCGTGAAGTTTTCCGCGTTCGGGCCGAACGGGATCAGGAAACGGCCTTCGCCGCCGTCGTCGGTGGCGAGGCGGGCTGTGGCCGGATTCGCGGCCCCGGGCTGCGTCGCGCCGCGCCCGACTGAGCGCGCGGCCGACAGCATCAGTTGCGGCCAGCGCGAGTCCGCGTCGCCCTCGAATTGCGCGACGCTGCGCACGATGCCATCGCTATCCACTTCGAAATTGATGTGGCCAAGACCGGCGGCCGCCTGAGCGAGCGGCGTGACAGGTTCGACCACCGTACGCCGCCCGGCGCTGTCGGGCGACGTGAGCAGCACTGGCAGATAGGTCGGACTCAGCGCCACGGCCCGTGCAAGCTCGGCGTCTTCGGCATTGGCCTCGGTAAACAGCACGTCGTAAATGACCGCCGCCGGTTTGGCTTTGGCAAGCTGTTCGAGCAACCTCGCATGGACACTGCGCGGCCACGGCCAACGGCCGAGTTGCACGACGCTCGCATTGTCGATTTCGATGACGACGATATCGGGCCGCAACGGTTGCGCACGCAGGCTCAGGAAGCGGTCGTAGACCAGATGGTCGACGCTCGCGCTCAAGCGGCCGAGCGAGCAGAACAGAATCACCGCAATGCCGAGACACCCGATCGCCATCCATTCGATCAGGAAACGCCGGCCGGCGCGCCGTCCGAGACGGGCGCGCGGATCGAGGCTCAGGCGCGTGGAGTTAGTCGGCAATGGATGTGTGTGTCAAAGCCAGCGAGCGGCGCCGGCGAATCCGGGATGAACGTCGGTCCCGTGAATCTATCAGCGTAAAGGGACGGATGTCAGTGGGCGAGCGTAAACGACCGGATCGGGCTGCTGGTCTCGTAGAAGCGCCCATTGTCGAACTGCTCGCCGACGATGGTCCAGTAATACACGCCGGCCGGCAGATCGCTGACGACCAGTTGGCCGTCCGCCAGGTCCGTGCGATCGACGATCGGATGCAGCAGATCGGCCGTCGTGCCGAGCACGAACCGGAAACGCGTTTCGACGTCGGTGCGGCCGACCAGCCAGCGGAACTCGTAGTCGCGGCTGCCCGCGCGCTGTGTCGCCGACGCGGACAGATCGAACCGGCGACGCTCGAACGCGTACACCTGCGGCAATCCGTCGAGACCGCGGCTATCCGTTGCGAAGAGGCGGACGAAATACGTGCCGTCGGGCAGATCGCCGATATCCGCATGCGGCTCGCCGACGCGCAGGTCGCGGATCAGGTCGAGCTGGTCGGCGTCGCGCGCAATCTGCACGCGATAGCCCACGGCCTGCGCGGACGGCACGAGGTCGAACGCGACTGTCGCACCGTCCAGCACGCGACCTGGCTTGACGAGCGCGGGCGGCGGCAGCAACTCGACCGGCTCGCCGACCGTGCCACCGGTTCGCGTAACGTTGCCGAAGCTTGCCTTGACGAGTTGCGCGGACGCCTGCAACGGCACGCCCGGCAACGCAGCCGCCGGCTGGCGGCCGGTTGCGCCAGGAGTCGACGGATCGACACCGACCGCGCCTTCGATCACTTCGACGTTGGTGCTTTGCGCATCGCCGTTGTAAGCCACCCTGAAACGCGTGCCGCGCACACCCGCCACCACCGACGGCGAACGGATCTGAAAGCGGTCGTCCTTGCGGGTCGCGTGCGTGACCTGGCTTTCGACTTCGCCGTGTCGCAGATTGAAAATGCGGTCGCTCACGCCGGTCAACGTGGTGCGCCTCAATACGCCGATATCGAGTTCGCCGTCGTGGGCGACCGTGACGTGCGAGCCGTCCGGCAATTCCAGCGTGACAAAGCCGTTCGGTCCGGTGCGGATACGATCGCCTTCGCCGAGCGTGGTGGCCTGGGTGACGGGCACGTATGCGTGGTTGCCGAACGCGTGCTCGACCGGTCCGCTGGTCGCGATCACGCGAGCCGATTCGGGGTCCTGTTTGAGCTTGACCACGGGCAGCAGCAGCGTGATGCCAGCCGGCATGCGGCGCGGCGCGGGCACATGATTCAGGCGGCTGAGCAACGCCCAATCGTTCGAGTCGGTCAGATACCGGTCCGCGATTTCGTACAGCGTGTCGCCGTCGTGCGTGGTGTAGGAGGCATAACTCGAAGCTTGAGAGCCGGGACGATGTTTCGGCGCGTATGCGGCTTTCGATTGAGCTTGAGCCAGGGAATGAACCTGAGCCTGCGCGGATACCGGCGCCCAGCCCATCGCGATCACGCCTGCGGCCGTGACCCCCAGCCAGGCCGCTGCAAGACCACCCCGCCTGTCCACCTTACCCGCCCTGCTTACCGTGCCGCGCACCGCCTCATCCACGGAAAACGTCACGCGTCCCCCGCTTCCGGGCGATCATTTGCCACGATCTGCGGTGAGCCGGATTCGATCCGCTCCAGCCGGTAGCCATAACCGTAGATCGGCGCGAGCCGGTAGCCGCGCTCCGGACGCAGCCCGAGCTTGCTGCGCAGCATCGACACGTGGGTGTCCATGGTGCGCGACGGAATATCGGTTGCCTGCTTCCAGATCACGTCGAGAATATGCGCACGCGAGAGCGGCCGGCTCAGATGCTGAAACAGCAGCAGCGCGAGTTCGAACTCCTTCTGCGTCAGCGCGATCAACGCGCCTTCCACCAGCACCTGCTTGGCGCCCAGGTCGAATTCGAATTCGCCGAACACTTCTTTCGACGCCGGCGGTTTGAGAAAGTACGCGCGACGCAGCAACGAACCGACCCGCGCCAGCAGCACCGGACCCGACACCGGCTTGACGAGGTAGTCGTCTGCGCCGGTGTTCAGGATCGACGTGATATCGGTTTCGCGGCCACGGCTCGTGATGAACAGCACCGGCAAACGGTCAGACACGGTTTCGCGCACCCAGCGCAGCACTTCTTCGCCCGACATGTCCGGGACGTTCCAGTCGAGCACCAGCAGATCGTAAGTCTGGCGCCGCAATTGCCGCACCAGTTCGCGCCCCGCGCCGTACGGGTGACAGATGTGACCCGCCGCCGACAGCGTTTGGCAAACAAGATCGGCCTGAGCCGAATCGTCATCCAGGACAGCTATTCTCATAAATCCCCGCAACGCAACGTCGTCCTTCGTAACTGGTGAGCAGCCGGCGAGCCGATTTTTCGAGATTCTTATATCGGCGCTGGCTGTCCCTCTTGCGTCACTCTCCACCTGCACATTCACCGCTGGCAATCTATGTTGCCTCACCCGGTTTAACGCTATGGCAGTGACACTCCGCGTCCCATCGAAATCGATGCTTATAAGACGCTTAAATCCTCTTGTCGTTATTGCGCCGATTATTCCGTAGTGGAAACCGGTCTGCTTTTTTCGGAAACGCCTCAAACCCTTCTACGACCGCCGCCCTTGGGCTCGCCCGTCGATTCTCCCAGCTATTCCCGCTCGCACGGCAATTGGCCCCGCCTGCCATTGTCTCGCTGAACCTGCGTTGTGCTTACGCAAAACACGTCATTTGACAATTTACGACAGTATAAGAATAGTCTTAAAACAAATCGTTTAAAAATTGTCAAATCCTCGCAAATCGGCGCGGAAGGTACATGCATCGGCGCTTCCAGTCAATCGCGCGGAGCGGTTCATCTTAATCTGGCTTAGAAAGATGGAGTCAGTCCAACAGGGGACGTCGCTCAAACATCACGCGCTCGCGGGAATCGAACCGCACGAGTGACAGCCAGATCAGCCACTGCGCGAATCGCTCGTCACGACGCAAGAACTGCACTTGCAACCTGCTCCGACGTAATTGTGACGCATAAAGCGATTATCCGATTTTAAAAGTCGCGTGGGTCATTGCTTACGGAAAACATATGACTTTAAATCGCGCGCGCAGTTAATTTTGTGAACGTAACTCTTTTGTTGCGATCATTCATACCAGTCAGAATCGACCGTCGCTTTATGGATAAATTCATCCGATTATTGTTAGCCATGCATAGCGACGCGATTAATCGGCGTGATGCGTTCTGTCGAAACGACTTCTGAAAATTTCCAGCGGCGTACTGGCAGTGGAACGGGTACGCCACTGCCTTTTGATCCGCCTATCTGCCGCTTTCGATCTCCGGCATCGGCGCGAACAGCGCGTCGAGGTCGTCGTCGGAAAACTTCGCGGCGCCCGCAGCGTCCTCGGACAGAATGCTGTCGGCGAGCCCCGCCTTCTGCTCCTGCAATTCCACGATCTTTTCTTCGATGCTGCCCGCCGCGATCAGCTTGTAGACGAACACCGGCTTGTCCTGTCCCAGCCGATGCGCGCGGTCGGTTGCCTGATTCTCGGCGGCGGGATTCCACCACGGGTCGTAGTGAATCACCGTGTCGGCGGCGGTCAGGTTCAGGCCGACGCCGCCCGCCTTCAGGCTGATCAGGAACAACGGCACCTCGCCGCGCTGAAAACGCTCGACCGGCGTCGCGCGGTCTGCAGTGTCGCCGGTCAGGATCACGTATGGAATCGCGGCCTCTTCGAGCGCGTCGGCGATCAGCGCCAACATGCCGGTGAACTGCGAAAACAGCAGTACGCGGCGGCCTTCCTCGATTAGCTCCGGCAACATCGACAGCAGCAGATCGAGCTTGGCCGAGCCCATCGCCCGTGGGGATTTTTCGGGCTTGTCGCGCGGTTGCGCGACGGTGCCCGGCGGCGTGTCGAGCGACGCCTGATCCGCACCACCCGCTTTCAACGTCTTCACGAGACGCGGATCGCAGCACACCTGACGCAGCTTCAACAACGCATCGAGCACGATGATGTGACTACGCGCCAGCCCTTGCGCGCTGACAGCCGCGCGCACTTTCTCCTGCATCGCTGTGCGCACGGTTTCGTACAGATCGCGCTGCGCGCCTTCGAGATCGACGGAACAGACGATCGTCGTCTTGGCCGGCAACTCCTTAGCGACCTCGTCCTTGCGACGGCGCAGCATGAACGGGCGAATCCGCCGCGCGAGCAACGCACGGCGCACGCCGTCGCCGTTCTTTTCGATTGGATTGCGCCAGCGTCGCGTGAAATCCTTCTGGGTGCCGAGAAAACCCGGCAACAGAAAATCGAATTGCGACCACAACTCACCGAGGTGATTTTCCAGCGGCGTGCCCGTCAAACACAGCCGATGCCGCGCGCGCAAGCCACGGATCGCTTGCGCCGCCTTGGTCGTGGCGTTCTTCACGTACTGCGCTTCGTCGAGAATCAGCAGGTGATAGTCGTGTTCGGCCAGCACCTTCTGATCGCGCCACAGCAATGCGTAGGTGGTCAGGATCAATTCGTGTTCGCCGATCTGCTCGAAACGCTGCTTGCGCTGTGGGCCGTTCAGCACCAGCACCTTCAGGCCAGGCGCGAAGCGGCGCGCTTCTTCGCGCCAGTTGTGCACGAGCGTGGTCGGCACGACGATCAGCGCGGGACGGGTGAGGCGTCCGGCCTCCTTCTCCGCGAGGATGTGGGCGAGCGTCTGCACGGTTTTGCCGAGGCCCATGTCGTCGGCGAGCACACCGGCGAGACCCTGTTCGCGCAGGAACTGCATCCAGTTGAGTCCCTGATGCTGATAGGTCCGCAATTCCGCCACGAGGCCCGCGGGCACCGGCACTTCGCGCAGACCCGGACCCGCCTGCAGGCGCCGGGCAAGCTGACGGATCGAATCGTCGCCGCGAAATTGCCAGCGGCCGGTGCCATCCAGCGCGTCGAGCCGGCCGGCGTCGACGGCAGGAATGCGCAGCGGCGCACCGTCGGCCAGCGTGCCGCCGAGCGAGTCGAACAGATCGACCAGCACGCGGACGACCGGCTTCAACCGGTCGGCGCGCAAACGCAGCCGCTTGTTCTCGTCGGTTTTCAACTCGATCGGCTCGCTGTCGGCGATCGACTCCAGCGCGCCGCTCAACCAGCGCCGGTCGCGCCGGAACAGATCGGCGAGCAGCGGTTCGAGCCGCACTTTGCGATCGCCGATCTGAATGCCCATTTCGAGGTCGAACCAGCCGTCGCCCGCCTGATGCGCGGTGCCGTCGATCGCGTCGATCTCGATCACGTTGTAGCGGAATTCGGCCGCCATCTGCACGCGCCAGCCCTTCGCGACGAGTTCCGGCACGGCGTCGTTGACGAACGCGGACCACGCGTCGGCATCGGGCAGACCAAGCATCGTGTCGGGCAGGAGCCGCGACGCGTAGACCCGGCTGGTCGGCACCTTCTGTAAACCGGTTTTGCGCAGTTCGAGCAGACGCTTTTTCTCGACCTCGTAACGCCGGCGGATATGAATCACGTCACCGCCCGGCATCGGCACCAGCGTGACACTGCTATCCACGTTGATGCTGACGCCGTCGTAGTCGAAACTCACGCCGGCCAGTTCGACCGCCTCGGTTCGGCGCTGCCCGGCTCGCGCCGGCAACGCGTGGCTGTTCAGCGTGAGCACCGGCACCGGATCGACGTCGATCGCGCGAATCGCGGACGCGTCATGCGTGGGCGGCAACGGCAGGCCGGGCGCGATCTCGCGCAGCACGGACGCAACCAGCGGCGCTTCGGCGAGCGAGATCGGCGGCATCGCGAGGTAATCGGGCAATTGCTGGAACGGCAGCGACGACTCGACCAGTCCCGCCTCGTTCGCGACGCCGTCCACGTACCAGACCGGCTCGGTCGGCAGAACCATGCTGGCGCGCGGCTCGGTGCACAGCACCGGCCGCAGCCGCTGATCGGCCAGCGGCTCCCACTCGATGCGGCCCGGCCGGTCGGCGCCGCGCGACAGCGGCGTGGGTCCTTCGCGACCGGCTTCATGTCCGAACTCGACGAACAGACGCCCGGTGGCGATCAGCTTCTGCAGCATTTCCGCGCCGCTCGTGCCGCGCAGGACGAACTGGCCGAAGTCTTCGCGGGAACGGCCGAGCCACAGGCCGCGCAGGATCGACAGGTCTTCGTCCGAAACGAATCGGGGTTGTTTGAGGAGCGCCGCTTCGACGTTGGCCCAGGCTTCGCCAACTTCGACGACTGCGCCGTCCGGGTCGCAGCGCGCGCGGTACAGCACGACCTCGTGCCGCATGTGGAACTCGGACCAGTTCAGTCGGTACGCGAGCGTCTGCGTGCGCGCGGTGGCGGCTTTTTGCGCGTCGGCATCGGCGGCTTCGGCGCGCGCGCGAAAGCGCTCCAGCCAGCTGACCAGTTCGGGCCGCACGCGTTGCCCGGTGGCATCGCGCGACGGTTGGCCGAAATCGGCCACGCCGGTTCGCGACGGAGCGTTGAGGTTGTCATCGTCCTCGTCCCCGCTCCCGTCACGGTCGACGTGCGTGATGTGGTCCATCTCGTCGTGATAGTCGAGTTCGGCGAGCAGCAGCGCGGCAACGTGCTTGCAGTCGCGGCCCACCGGACAGGTGCAATCGCTCTGCGCCCACGGCGAACCGCCGTCGGTGCGAAAACGCACCCGGGTCCGGTACGGATGCGCCTGCGTGCCCTGCACGTCGCCGCTCAAGGTCGCGCCCTGCCACGTCACATGGGTGACCGCGCCAACCGAGCGCGCTTTGGCGACGGTGTGGTCACCCAGCCATTCCGCAATCCGTTCCCGATCAAAGAAAACTGACGACATCGGCGTCCATTCCTGTTTTTAGCCGGCAAAGGCTGGCGCGTTTCTGGACATGCTGATCGCGGATCTCGAACGGCGGCGCGATAACGCGCGTGGTCCGCAAAGTTTCGTCCTGCGCCGATTGCCTGTGTAGCCGGCCATTTTACGCGTTGGACAAATTTGGCTGTTGGGGCGGATTCGCAGGCGTATTCGGGCCGGCGGACGCGCCGGTCAGCACCTTCACACCGGCTTCGGCGAAAACCCGGGACAGTGCCGCCGAGGGAGCCTCGTCGGTAACCAGCAGGTTCACCGCGTCCGGGCCGAACGCGTGGACCAGCGCGCTGTGGCCGAATTTCGCGCGATCGGCGGCGACCACGCGCTGCTCGGCCTGCGCGAACGCGGCCAGCGCGAAGGCGGCGTCGGCGGGGAGCGCATCCATGAAACGGCCTTGCAGATCGACCGCCGTCACCGAGACGATCGCGTAGCGCACGTGGAACTGGCGCACAAAGGCCAGCACGCTGTCGCCGAACGCGGCGCAATCGTCCGGCCGCAATTCGCCACCCGCGATGAACACGCGATTGCCGTTGCGCGAGCCGAGCAGCCGCGCGACTTCGGTCGAATTGGTGACCACCGTGAGCCGCGAACGCGCGGCCAGCGCCTGCGCGATATGCACGCAGGTCGAGCCGCCTTCGAGGATCAGCGACTCGCCGTCCCGCACGAGTTCGGCGATGCGCGCGCCGATCGCCCGCTTGCCGTCGAGGCTCGCGACCATCCGGCGCTGGAACGGCGGCTCGTCGAGACGCTCGGGCAGCATGATGCCGCCGTGGACCTTGATCAGCAGGCCATCGGCGATCAACGGCTTGAGATTGCGGCGGATGGTTTCGTCGGACACGTCGAACCGGCTAGCGAGATCGGTGATCGTGCAGGTGCCCTGCTCGCGGACGAGTCGCAGAATTTCGGCCTGGCGTTGGTTGGAGAGCATGGGATATCGCAGGTTGGGAATTCGCTGAGTCTAGCAAAAGGCGCATTTTTTCGTGGCCAATTCCCACATTTAGCCATGAAAAGCCACATTACCTCGGACCGAACCGTGCAAATGCGACGTACCTTTGTTGCGTCACTTCATGTCACTGCGCGCTGCGGTTCAGACCTCACCCCGCCTTCAAACCATGACCGCCATATGACACCGCGCAGAACACAACAAACCACGCGTCGCGTTGCAAAATGTGTCTTTTTACGGCAATCTACGCAGACTTAATCCACCAATTTCCACACATGTCCACGCCAATTCCAACCCACGCTCGCGTCGTCATCATCGGCGGCGGCATTATTGGCTGCTCGGTGGCCTACCATCTGACGAAACTGGGTTGGACCGATGTCGTGCTGCTGGAACAGGGTCAACTGTCCTGCGGCACCACCTGGCATGCCGCCGGACTCGTCGGCCAGTTGCGCGCGCAGGAGAGCATGACCCGGCTGATCCGCTACTCGACCGCGCTCTACGCCGAACTCGAAGCCGACACCGGCCTCGCCACCGGCTGGAAGCAATGCGGCTCGCTGTCGGTGGCGCGCACCGCCGAGCGGATGACCCAACTCAAGCGCACCGCCGCCGTCGCCCGCGCGTACGGCGTGGCGTGCGACGTGATCAGCCCGCAGGAAGCCGGCGACCTGTGGCCGGTCATGCGCACCGACGACCTGCTCGGCGCGGTCTGGCTGCCCGGCGACGGCAAGGCCAATCCGACCGACCTGACCCAGGCGCTCGCCCGTGGCGCCCGCATGCGCGGCGCGCGCATCGTCGAAAACACCCGTGTGACCGCCATCCACACGCGCCAGACGCAGGACGGCAAAGCAGCCGGTGCGCGCGAAGTCAGCGGCCTCGCGTGGCGCAACAAGGATGACGAAGAAGGCGAAATCGGCGCGGAGATCGTCGTGAATTGCGCGGGCCAGTGGGCCAAGGCCGTGGGCCGCCTGTGCGGCGTGACGGTGCCGCTGCATTCGGCCGAGCACTACTACATCGTCACCGAACGCATTGCGGGCGTGCATCCCGACCTGCCGGTCATGCGCGATCCAGACGGTTTCATCTACTTCAAGGAAGAAGTGGGCGGCCTCGTGATGGGCGGCTTCGAACCCGACGCGAAGCCGTGGGGCATGAACGGCATCCCCGAGAATTTCGAGTTTCAACTGCTGCCCGACGACTGGGATCAGTTCGAAATCCTGATGAAAAACGCGCTGGAACGCGTGCCCGCTCTCGAAACCGCGCAGGTGCGACAGTTCTACAACGGACCGGAGTCGTTCACGCCGGATAACAACTTCATGCTCGGTGAAGCGCCCGAACTGCGGCGCTTCTTTGTGGGCGCGGGCTTCAATTCGATGGGCATCGCGTCGGCGGGCGGCGCGGGCATGGCGCTCGCGGAATGGATCGTCGCAGGCGAGCCGACCATGGACCTGTGGCCGGTCGATATCCGGCGCTTTGCGCGCTTTAACGGCAACGACACGTGGCTGCACGATCGCGTGAAGGAAACGCTCGGCCTGCATTACGCGATGCCGTGGCCGAATCGCGAACTCGACAGCGCGCGCCCTTTCCGCCGCTCACCGCTGTATTCGATGCTGCGCGACGACGGCGCGTGCTTCGGCAGCAAGATGGGTTGGGAGCGCGCGAACTTTTTCGCGCCAACCCGCGAGCAGGCGAAAATCGACTATGCATTCGGCCAGCAGAACTGGCTGCCGTGGAGCGGCGCCGAACATCGCGCGTGCCGCGAAGGCGTCGCGCTGTTCGACATGACGTCGTTCTCCAAATTTCTCGTCAAGGGACGCGACGCAGAAGAGGTGCTGCAAGCGATCGTCGCCAACGACGTCGCGGTCGCGAACGGCACCACCATCTATACCGGCATGCTCAACGAGCGCGGCGGCTACGAGTCCGACTTCACGCTCACGCGCGTCGCCGACGATCAATACCTGCTAGTCACCGGCACCGCGCAAACCACGCGCGATTTCGACATGCTCGACAAGGCGATTCCGCGCGACAAACACTGCACGCTCGTCGACGTCACCGGCCAATATGCCGTGCTTGCCGTGATGGGCCCGCGTTCGCGCGAGCTGCTGCAAAGCGTATCGAAAGCGGACTGGAGCAACGACGCGTTCGCGTTCGGCCAAAGCCGCGAAGTCGATCTCGGCTACGCGACGGTGCGCGCGACGCGGCTCACGTATGTCGGCGAACTCGGCTGGGAGCTTTATGTGCCGGTCGAATTCGCGGCCGGCGTGTATGAGACGCTGCATGAAGCGGGCAAAGCATTCGGCCTCGTCAACGCGGGCTATTACGCAATCGATTCGTTGCGGATCGAGAAAGGTTATCGCGCGTGGGGCCGCGAACTCACGCCGGACACGAATCCGTTCGAAGCCGGTTTGTCGTTTGCGTGCAAGCTCGACAAGGACATTGCATTCCGCGGACGCAACGCGTTGCTCAAGTTACGCGATGAACCGTTGCGCCGCCGGATGGTGGTGCTGACCGCCGATGGCGCAGCCGGGCGCATGCTATGGGGCGGCGAAGCGATTCTGCGCGACGGCAAACCGGTCGGCTTCGTCAGTTCGGCGGCGTTCGGGCACACGGTCGGCTGTCCGGTCGCGATGGGCTACGTGAACAACCCGGAAGGCGTCGCGGACCTCGACTATCTTCGCAGCGGCCGCTATGAAATCGATGTGGCCGGCGAGTTGCTGCCGGCCACCGTGCACCTGAAGGCGCCTTACGATCCGCGCTCGGAGCGTGTGAAAAGCTGACCGCTCGCTGCCGAAACAACGCCGGGACGCTGTCCGGGCTTTGCCCCGATCAACGCCCGCTTCTCGCCATGCTGGAAAACACGCCGTCGCGCCGGATCAATCCATGAAACAGCGCGGCGGCGAGATGCAGCAGCACCGTCGCGAACAACGCGAAAGCGAACCACGTGTGCAATGCGCGCAACGTTGCGAACAGTTCGACGTTGTGCGGCGCGATCGGCGGCAAATACAGCGAGCCGATCAGGCGGACCGGATAGCCCGCCGCCGACAGCATCGCCCAACCGATCAGCGGCATCGCCGCCATCAACACGTACAGCACAAGATGCGACGCTTTGGCGGCGAGCCGCTGAGGTGTCGCCATATCGTCGGGCAGCGGCGGACTGCCGCTCGTAATACGCACCCCCACGCGCAATATCACCAGCAGCAACAACGCGATGCCGAGCGGCTTGTGGATCGCGATCAACGTGGTGTGCGCGCGCGACACGGTGCCCACCATGCCCACGCCGATGAACAGCATCGCGACGATCAGCGGCGCCATCGTCCAGTGCAAAAACCGCGCGAGCGGACTGAAATGAGTACGCGTCGGCTTCATGAATGTGCTCCGTTCGGGGTGGTTGCCGTGACTGCCTGGGTTTGATGGACTGCCGGATTCAATGTTTCTTCACGGGTGCGGCGCTGATACGACAGCGCATACGCAGCCGAGCGCGCGGCCAGCAAAGGATCGTTCGATGGTTTGATGCCCGTGGGCAAAATAGTCGGATCGAAGTTGATATCGCGGCACGTCCCGTCTTCCTGCGATGTCGTGCGCTCCAGCACCAGCGTGCCCGCATCGATTCGTTGACGATCGTCGGGCCATTGCAGCGTGGCGTCGTCGATGGGATCGGCGGGTTGCGCGACGGTCAGAATCAGATGCCAGCGTAACGGCCCACTTGCGATGCGTTGATTCAGGTCGGCAGCGAGGAAATTCTTTTCGGCCTTCTGCGCGTCGGTGATCGGCGCATACGGCGTATCGGGCACCATCGCCCAGCGCACCGCACGCGTCGCGCCCTCGCTATTGGTGAAGCGGAATGCGTTGATGCCGTAATACGCCGCATTCGCGAGACTCGACGAAGGCGGATGCGCTTTCACCCAGGTCTGGAACGGCAGCGTCTCGGGGTTGGCCGCGTAAAAGGCCTTGAGTTTTGCCGGGTCCGGCTTGCCCGTCGACGGATCGGGCTTCGCGGCAAGCAACTGCTGATAGAACTGCTCGGGCGTATGCACCGCGAAAACCGGTGTCGAATTCATTCCCGTGCGCCACTGCTCGCCGTTCTGCAACTGGAATTCCAGAGCGAGACTGCGCACCGGCGAACTTGTATCCGGCGCAGACGGATTGCCGCCGGGCACCGCGAAGCGTCCCGTCACCGGCGTGCGTCCCGGTTGAAACACATCGGCGCTCGAGAGCACTGCGCCCTTGCCGTTACTGTCGAAATAACCTTCGACGCACAACCCCTTCGCGTGATTGCGCCGATAGCCGGGGTGTTGACCGGCCACTGCTTCGAACGTGTTGACGATGCGCGCGGTCGTCAGGCGTTTCGGTGTCAGCCAGCCTGCCGTGTACGCAAAGCCGCCGGCCAGCGCCAGCACGACCGCGCCAATCGCGCCGAGCCGGCATGGCACGCAGACAGTCCGGGATCGGGGAACGGGTAGTTTCGTCACGAAGACTCCTTCGATGGGATAGAGACACTCACCGGCTAACACACGATCGGGCGATCTATTCCCCTGCCGTCCCAATCGTGCGCAAGCGTTCCCATCGATACCGGCGCGCGTCGATGGCCGCGTCGTTGCGCGTAACAAGCGTGCGCCGGTTGCCGCAGACATCAATTGGCACCCGCCGCCGACGCCGCATCATTCGCGACGCGACCGGCCGCTGCCTGCGCGGCGAGCGCGTCCTTGCGCTGCTGGACCTGCTGCGCGAAGATCGGATTGACATCGGGATACGACGTGTCGGTGATGTAGTCCCGCCCGTCCTGCTGGGCCTGGATCAATTCCTGATAAACCTCGGCCCGTGTTTTTCCCTCGGCAAAGACGTTCGACGAAGCCGCGAAAACAACCACGGACGACGCGGCGATAACAGCAAAAGCGATCTTCTTCATGATGAACTCCAGAGAGTGTTGTGCGGGTTCGCATCAGGGAGAACCACGGCCTCATCGCGTTTATTCCTGCTTGGATGGCGCTGCAAAAACAAATTCCGAAGTGGGAATAAAGTCGTGTGAAGATCGGTTTGCGCGTGGTTTCCGGCACACATTGGCGAATAGAAAAATGCTTTTACGAATGGATGGAATAAACCGCGCGTGCCGGTGTTCGCCCATCAACAGCCGCCACTCGATGCACCCAATGCCATGACCTCGACCCACGCCCCACCCGCCTCGCCGCTGTCGGAAGCCGACATTCAGGCCTATGCCGACGGCACCCTGACGCCGGAACGCGCCGCCTATCTGCGTGACTATCTCGGCCGCGACCCGGCGGAAGCGCGGCGGGTCGCGTTTTACGGCAGACTCAACGCGCAAATCCAGGCAGCCTTTCAAACGACTGACGAACCCGATTCCGGCAGCCGGAAGCCGCTCGCCGAAGTGCGCCGCGCATTTGAGCGCATGCAGAACACGAGGCGCGCACGCAAGCTGGTCAGTGCGCTGGTGATGCTGGTTCTGGCGCTGGCAGCCGCGAGCGGCTGGCTGGCGGCAACCCAGGTGTCCGCGCAGGCGCTCAACAACGCCGCGATGATGGGCCTCGCGGAAACCGGCGCACGTCATTTCTCTGCGGCGTCGCCGACCCGCAGCGATCCTTCCGCGCCGGACCTCGCGGCCATCGGGCTGCGTCTGGTCGATAGCAGGGTGCTGTCGCTCGGCTACTTTCAGCGCGCCACCGAATTCGTTTATCTGAATGGCGACAACCTGCCGGTCGTGGTGATCTCGACGCTCGCCCTGCTCGCGCCCGCGCAACCGCAGTGGTCGGCACGGCGCATCGACGCAATCAGGCTGTTGACGTGGACCGCGCAGCGCCAGCGCTTCGTGGTGGCCGGCGACGCCCGCACCCACGGTTTGATGCGCGCCGCCGACGTACTGACCACGCCATGAAGCCCCATACGAATTGCGCTTTTGCGCGGCTCCCGGCAAACCGGAGGAATAAAATGCGCGCACGCGTGTCAGCCGTTTCAGCCTGTCCGACGGCCTGTGTGCCTTCGCGGACACTTTCCCGATCGGCCGCCCGCCCGATGCCCGCGCAAAGCCCCTCGAACGGGATGAAAAATGGACGTCCGTGACGAGTTGATGGATCATGTGCCGCGTTTGCGGCGCTATGCACGAGCGCTGATCAACAATCGCGATCTCGCCGACGATCTGGTGCAGGACACGCTCGAACGCGCGCTTGGCCGCACCGACATGTTCCAGCCCGGCACCGATCTGCGGGCGTGGCTGTTCACGATCATGCACAACGTGTTCGCCAACCAGGCACGCAAGGCGTCCACGCGCGCGGTCCATGTCGCCGTCGACGACGACAGCGTCGCCGAAAGCGAATTCGCGGTGCCGTCCGACCAGACCCGCTCACTGGAAATGCGCGACCTCGACTACGCGTTGCAGCGTCTGCCGATGGAGCAGCGCGAAGTGGTGCTGCTGGTGGGCCTCGAAGAAATGAGTTATGCCGACGTGGCGCTCGCGCTGAACATTCCGATCGGCACGGTCATGTCGCGGCTTTCACGCGGACGCGAACGGCTTCGGGCATTGATGGCGGGCGCGCAGCCCGGTGCGAAATTACAGGTGGTGCGATGAGCGACCAACATACGCCGATTGGCGAAGAAGATCTGCATGCGTACGTGGACGGCACGCTGTCCGACGAACGCCGTGCCGACGTGGAGCGCGCGCTCGAACACAACCCCGAGATGGCCGCGCGCGTCAGCGATTTTTTCTCGCTGAACAACATGTTTCATGAGCGCTATGACCGCGTGCTGAACGAGCCGGTGCCCAAACGGTTGCAGGCAGCGGCGGCTGAGGCCGACGTGCAGTCGTCGCCCAGGCCGTCTCCATCGCCGCCATCGCCGTTGCCTTCGCGACGTTGGCGGATTGCCGCGAACTGGCCGCAATTCGCGGGGATGGCGGCAGCGCTGGTGATGGGGATCGGTATCGGCGTGGGCACGCATATGGGACAGGACGTGATTGCGCCGGTGGCGAGCGGGCATCTGGAAAGCTCGCGCGATTCGAACACGCGGCCCGTCAGCGCGGAGAGCCCGGAATTGTTCGCGCGGCAGGCGGCGGTCGCGCACGTGGTTTATATGCCCACGGTCGAGCGCCCGAGTGCAATGAGCGCGGACGATCAGGAACAGGATTTCGTCCAATGGCTCGCGGACAAGCTCGGCACCAACGTGCATCCGCCGATGCTGTCGAAAAGCGGCTTCAATCTGTCGGGCGGCCGCCTGCTGCCGGGCGCGGATGGACCGACCGCGCAGTTCATGTATCGCGGGCCGAACGGCGAACGCGTGACGCTGTGCATTTCGCGTCGTCAGGTGAACTCGAATACCACGGCGTTCAAGCTGTATCAGGACGGCCCGGTGAACGTGTTTTACTGGATCGACGGAGACTTCGGATATGCGGTGTCGGGCGGGATCGAGCGCAAGCAGTTGCTGCAGCTTGCGCACGATGTCTATTCGCAGTTGACCGGGGCCACGCCGGGTTGATTGCTGCCGCGCTGTATGGCCGTGCGGGAAATAGCGGCGCAGGTTGACGTTGATATGCCGTTCAGGCGCGGGGCACACCGCACATCGCGTGCAGGCGGTTTATGGCCCCGTGACCGGATCGCCGCCGCTTTCACGCGATGCGTCATTCGGCATCTCGCCCGCACGCGTAAAGCGCAACTCGCGCGGCGTAACGCCGAGCAAACGCCCCATCCAGTGCGCCATGTGGCTTTGATGCGCGAAGCCCGTCTCCAGCGCGATCTGGCTCGCGCTGAACCGGCCTTGCAGCAACAAGGTTTTCGCCCGCTCCACCCTCCGCTGCAGCACGTACCGATGCACCGGCACGCCGAGCGTCTCGCGAAACAGCGCCTTGAAATGCGGCACGCTCAAGTCAGCCAGCGCGGCCAGTTCGCTCAACGTGAGACGCTGGTCCAGATGCGCTTCGATAAATTCGATCACCCGTGCCGCCGTTTTCGGCGCAAGCCTTCCACGAGTCTTCTCTAGCGACGGAGCTCCGCCGATCAGCCGCACCACCATCGCCGTACACAGACTTTCGGCGTAGAGCGGATCGGATGCATCGTCGGCTTCGAGTTCGGCATGTAGCGCCCATGCGAGATGCTGAAAGCGCGGATCGCGCATCTGGAACTGCGGACGAAGCTGCGCATCGGCGGAACTCAGCGCCAGTTGCGCGATGGTCTGCTGCGCAAAATCCTCGCCGATCCACACGCTGAAAATCGTGCACGCCGCTTCGTCGCTCCATTGCCCGTCGAGTCCTGCGGGGATCACGTCGGCATCGCCGTGCGCCTGAATCCGCGAGTGACGCCGCTCGTTGCACAGGCAACGCGCCCTGACCGGCGCACCCACATGCACGCCGACCCGGTGATAGTTGAACGCGGGCATTTTGTGCAAGCCCGCCGACACGTTGACCAGCTCCGCGCCGAAGCCCCGCCAGCCAAGCGTTTTGCTGGAACGCACGGTGACACGTGCGCCGCTGTGCGGTTGCAATAAAGGAGTCACGGCGTTCATCGGCTTACCTCGTGAAGGACGGCATGGCGGGCGTGTTTCGCGTCCGTCCATTGTGCTGCGTTTTTCGCGGCTTTGCCTGGCGCTACGGGATGACTCAATGGACGGTGGGAGCTGAGCGTATCGCCGATGTTGCGCATTCGGCGCCGCAGGAAAAACAGTCATCCGAATCTGCGCATCGCCATCTTTACCTGCGCGTTTCTTTATTGCCGCGTTCCTAAGATGACGTCATGCGGGTCATCGTCGAAAGGAGCTAAACGTGTACGTGATTCTGGGTGCAGCGGGAAATGTGGGGACAGCGGCCGCAGCGGCTTTGCGTCGCGCGGGACGTGAGGTGCGGGCGGCAGTTCGTCACGAAAAGCAGCGTGGAGCGCTTGATGAAATCGGCTGTGAGACGGTGGTGGTCGATCTGTTCGACGCGGAATCAGTGGCGCGGGCAATTCGCGGTGCGCAGGCGGTGCAGTTACTGTGTCCGCTGCCGCATCATCACGCGGATCCGGCCGCCGCGATGCGAAGCATGATCGACGCGTGCGTCACCGCGTTGCGCGCCGATCCGCCGGATCACGTGCTGGCGCTGTCCGATTACGGCGCTGAACACGCGAGCGGCACGGGCATTACGATGCTGTTCCATTATCTGGAAACGCAACTCCGCACGGTCGACGCGCAGCTGACGTTTCTACGTTCCGCCGAACACATGCATAACTGGGCCCGCGTATTGCCGATGGCGCTTGCCAGGGGCGTGCTGCCGAGTCTGCATCATCCGTTGGACAAGCGCTTTCCGACGGTGGCTGCACAGGATGTGGGCATTGTTGCAGCGAGATTGCTACTCGATGCTGACGTGCGGGTTTCGCGAGTTTCACCGCGCGTAGTGAGTGTCGAAAGCGAGCAGCGCGTCAGTGTGCTGGACGTGGCCCGCACGATCAGCGAGGTATCAGGGCACGCCGTCACTGCGCACGAAGTGCCGCGCGACGACTGGAATGCCGTGCTTCAGCGCTCGGGACTCGGCGAACTTCATGCGCGCCTGATCGCCGATCTGTACGATGCGCACAACGCGGGCCGCATCGACGTCGAAGCGGATGTCGGCGAGCGGCGCTTCGGCACGACGACGTTATCGCAGGTATTTGCAGCACTCGTGCCGCAGATCGACGCGACGGTTCGCTGAGCGTCGTTCGCAAGGAGACACATCATGCAAACGTGCCCTTTGTACCCTCTGCTGCACGGCTCGAAGAAATCGAATGGGACTGCGACGGCTCGCGGCACTGAAACGTCCACCGCGTGCGGAAGCGCCGGCGCGCGGCGCTGGCTGGCAGTATCGATAACGCTTCTGGGATGGACCGGCTGGCACGCGCTGCGAGACCTGCTCAGCGCGATTCCCGACAGTAACGACGACTTCGGTTTGTTCTGACGCGCTACCGGGTCAAACTTCGGCAATATCGCGCGAAATACGACGCTAAAACAAACCGACACTGGCCGCCGTTTGCAAAAACGGCGGCCAGTTCACATGCGTCGCTTATTCGTTCTCGTCGAAGTAGTGGCCGAACTTGACCTGCTTCGTGCGGATATAACGCTCGTTTTCTTCACGCATCGGAATCGCCAGCGCCACGCGCTCGCAGACCGGAATGCCGTGCTTGGACAGCGTGTCGAACTTCTCGGGATTGTTGCTCATCAGGCGCACCGACGTGACCTTCAGCGTGCGCAGAATGCCCGCGGCCGAATCGTATTCGCGCGAATCGTCAGGCAGACCGAGATCGAGATTGGCCTCGACAGTGTCGCGCCCCTGCTCCTGCAGCGCATACGCGCGAATCTTGTTCGACAGACCGATGCCACGCCCTTCGTGCCCGCGCAAGTAGAGCAGCACACCGCAACCCTCGGCGGCGATGTAGCGCAGCGCCAGATCGAGCTGTTCGCCGCAATCGCAGCGATAGGAGCCGAGCACGTCGCCGGTGAGGCATTCGGAATGCAGGCGCGTCAACACGGACGACTGATTGGCGACATCGCCCATCACGAGCGCAAGATGTTCGGCGCCGCTTTCGCATACACGGAAGACATACGAAGTGAACGTGCCGTAGCGCGTGGGAAGCGTGGCGGTGGCGTCGAGAATGACGCATTCGCCGTTGGTTGCGCCCTCTGCTGCTGGCGACGGATCGTGAGACGTGAGCATGGCGTTAGACAGTATTGCTGACATGAACCCGATCAAACCGGGAATAAGGTACGGACTGGGAGTTTACCGCTAATCCGCGTGACGCATGCGTATGTCCCCTCAAGCAGCGCTGAGGCGGGCCTTGCGTGCGTTCCAGGCCGCCGCCGCTTTAGCCAGCACGCGGCCGCAATAACGCCGCCTGAACTTGCCGTACCCTGCCGCTACCCGAGTTAAACGTACCGCGCGCCACAGGTATTCCCGAACTACTGCGGCGGCACGTCACGCCTATACTGGAATGGCCTTTCCCTCTCGACAGCGCGCCGCCTCGGCGTGCTGCACTGCGAAATGGAGCGCTCCATGACAAGCGTTGCACAGCTACTAAAAACGAAACCGACCAACACGCCCGTCTTCACGATCGGCGCCGACGATTCCGTCTATAACGCGATCAAACTCATGGCCGAAAAGGGCATCGGCGCGCTGGTGGTCACGGACGGCGACAGCATCGCCGGAATCATCACGGAGCGCGACTATGCACGCAAGGTCGTGCTGATGGACCGCTCGTCGAAGGAAACGCCGGTGCGCGACATCATGAGCCGCGCTGTGCGATTCGTGCGCCCCGACCAGACAACTGACGACTGCATGGCGCTGATGACCGAGCGCCGCATGCGCCACTTGCCGGTCATCGAGAATGACCGGCTGATCGGCATGGTGTCGATCGGCGACCTGGTGAAGAACATCATCGCCGAGCAGCAATTCACGATTCAACAGCTCGAGTTTTATATTCACGGCGAGCGCCCCTGACCGGACGTCGGCACAACCCGTAGAACGCAAAAAAAGCCCAATCCTTCAACAGGTTGGGCAAAGCTACCTTGCGGCAGCGGAGGTTCATTGAACTCTGATGCAGCTGGACGGACGCGTGCAATGTAATGCTGGCCGTCCGTTGCCGCGGATGTTTCTGTGCGAGATGTCGCGCGCCGAGCTTCCCAACGCTCTTTCGATGCCGGGCGCATTGCTCACAGGCGGATGTGCCGATCGTTATTCCGACCGGCCGGATGTCGATTGGCAGGCAATCCTGATTCAACTGCATGCCGCATCAAAAATGTGTGCCGGCTAGATTCGTACGCGAGTAGCTGCGATTCAACCTGGCAAATGGCGCGAGACGATCGGCTGAATGGCCAACCGCCTCTATCTACAAACCAGTTAGTTGCCGAAATAGACCGACTTCGGACCCGAGGTGGGCTGAACCATACCGCCTGACTGCGACGAACCGCTCATCGCACCGCCATAGCCGCTGGTGTCGGCGACCGGCTCCTGAGTCTGCGCGACAGCCGGATTTTCCGCCTGAACGCGGCGTTCGGCGGCCTGAATATCGGCCGGATAGGTGACGTCGTTCGAAATGGCCGGGTTGTAACCCGCCTGTTCAAGCTGGATCAATTCGTTTTTGACTTCCGCGCGGGTCGCGGGCTGTTGACTGGCCTGGGCAAATGCGGCGACCGGGGCTGCAAGAACGGCTGCAATGGCGACTGCCTTGATAAGCGATTTCATGATGACCTACCTCCATATCTGGTTTTATTTGCGTCGCTTGTCATATTCATGAGAAGCGAGTGGTTTCAGTCTAGTCACCAGAATGCCAAGGGAAAACCCTTGATTTAGAGATAGATAATTGCTGAAATCGCAAGGATTCTAAAGAAGATACCGGCTTGAACGCCCCATGATTGGGCAATGTCGTAATAATTGTCGGAAACGTAACCCGATGTGTCTGACGTTTCAAAAATACGTCTGATGCGAGCGGCTTTTTCCATAAACCGTTTTATGCGCGGTTAAAACTACGCACGCGCTTATGCACCAGAATGTAGCGCCGAATGCGGCGCGACCAGCAATTTACGTGGACCGCTGACAAATCCGCTTCCCGGTTCAAAAAAACGCAATGGCAAATGCATTTCACGCGACAAACCGATTCGCGTCGTCACGCCAATTGGCATTTCCCCTATCTCTATTACGCCAATCCATAAATCGCGTCCCGCGCAAAGGTCATGGCCGTCGAATGACGGTCCGACATCGAGTGCCATCGTGAGCCGGCCTGGTCCGCGCGCGAGATCGCGCAGTGGTACGCCGGGACGCCGCGCTTCCATCAACGCAAGTCCTTCGAGCGGTTCGATCGCACGAAACAGGATACCGGCGCCAACCTCCTCCACCTCGGCGGACATGTTCAGCATGTACGACAGCCCGTAGGTGAGCCGCACATAGGCATGGCCTGGCGCGAGAAACATCGACCCGTTATGCGGCCGCCGCCCCTTGAACGCGTGACTGGTCGAATCCCCCAGCGGATAAGCCTCGGTCTCCACAATCCGCCCGCTCATGCGCCCTTCGGGCAGATCGTGCACGAGGTATTTGCCGATCATGAAGCGCGCCAGTTCGACGGTGTCGACCGGCAGATCGGCTCGCCGCAATAGCCGGATCGGGAGTGATTCCTTTCGCATGCGTTCAATCCTTTTCTCGCCAAACGCATCACTTCGAATTATGAAAATCACCAGCCGCGATTGCGTTAAATAGTGGGAACATCAGAGAAAAATTCGCAAAGCGCAGACAATAAGCAGTGAATGAAACAATGCACAAACAGAGGCAAAACGGTATTAAACAAATCCCTGATCCAGCGATAAAACGCCATTTGCCGGCGGTCAGTGGCGCATTCGTTGTACCAAAGCCTCATTTCGGTACACCGTAGCATTCAACATGGCACTAATTGGAGTATCGTGTCTGTCCAGCCGGTGGCATAGGCTTTGTCTGCTCGTGCGCGCCCCGTCGCGCCCGCATCAGCCTACAGTCTGAAAGCTTTTGGTATGGCCTGCTGCACGTTCCATTCAGATTTAATTCCGATTTACCCGTTGGTGTAGCAAATCGTCCTCATCTGGGGACCGCATACTTAATGACAATAGGAGAAAGTTGAATGAAAGCATTCCCGGCAATCAAGATGATCGGCGGCGCACTGATCGTTCTGGCGTCCATCAATGCCTACGCACAAGCTAGCGATGCAGCTGCTCCCGCAGCCGCAACCACGTCGGCTGCGCCGACGGCCAAGCAAACCAAGGCAGCCAACCGCGCACTGAGCCGCAAGGTTCGCGGCGCACTGGCAAAGACGAAGGGCCTGAGCGTGTCGAACATCACCGTGCGCGCACGTAGTGGTGACGTGACGCTGCAAGGTTCGGTGCCGGAACAGGCAATGGTCGACCTCGCAACGCAAACGGCGCAAGGCGTCGCTGGCGTGAAGTCGGTCAAGAACGCGCTGACGATCCGTGCCGAAGGCCAATAATCGGGTAATTCAGCTGTAGAGCAATTCACGGGCGCCGATGTCTTCGACGTATGACATTGGCGTCCGGGTTCGGATTCGGATTCGATAACCCTCCCGTCGAATGCCGCGCGTCACGAATCGCGTCGCCAAACTTCCGCTTTTGCTTAGATTTCCGTCTGGTTTCCACTCTGGCGCGAACGCGCCGTCTTCAGAATTTCTCGCCGTAAGTTGCGCCATTCTGCGCAAACGTCCTTTCTCTCGAGTTATCGCCGTTTTTGCACCCTGCGGTGTCAAACTCGGGCGTCATAATGACGTATTTCCGTTGATGACGCCCCATCACACGAGAATGCACAGATCCGTGAAATTTATCCTTTATAATTTAACGGCTTATATCGCATTTCTGACACACCGCTTTAACATTTTTGCCTGATTTGTTCGCAGGCTCCGCACGTTTTTTCCAGCCAGAACCGGCATTCAAAAGGAAGTTCGAATGAGCAAGCCCTCGGCCGTTTTGCCCCGCTGGACCCTTGTCACGCCTTTCGTCGCGTGGATCGTGCTGGGCGCCTCGCACGCGATGGCGGCCAACGCGCTGCTGCTCATACTGGTCGGCCTCGCGTTGTGCGCGGCGGTCTTTACGGCGGTCCATCACGCGGAAGTGGTCGCGCATCGCGTCGGCGAACCGTTCGGCACGCTGGTGCTGGCGGTAGCCGTGACGGTGATCGAGGTGGCGCTGATCGTGTCCGTGATGCTGACGTCCGGGCCGGAGAAAGCCGGTCTCGCGCGCGACACGGTGTTCGCGGCGGTGATGATCGTCTGTAACGGCATTGTGGGCATCTGCCTGCTGGTGGGCGGTATTCGCCATCGGGAGCAGGATTTTCAAAGCCGTGGCGCGGCGGCGGCGCTGGCCGTGCTCGCGTCGTTGTCCGTGCTGACGCTGGTCATGCCGAACTACACCACCACCAGCGTCGGTCCGATCCTGTCGCCGTCACAGCTCGCGTTTGCCGGGGTGTCGTCGCTGGTGCTGTATGGGGTGTTCGTGTTCGTGCAGACCGTGCGTCATCGCGATTATTTTCTGGCCGGTACGCCCGACGAAGACGTCCACGCCGAGCCGCCGAGTGCCGGTCTCGCGCTCGCGGCCGGTGGTCTGCTGCTGGTGTGTCTCGTTGCCGTGGTGCTGCTCGCGAAGGTGCTGTCGCCGGTGGTCGAAACCGCGGTCCAGAATGCGGGCGCGCCGCCCGCCGTGGTCGGGATCATCATCGCGGCGCTGGTGCTGCTGCCCGAAGGGCTTGCGGCCGTACGCGCCGCGCGTGCCGACCGTCTGCAGAACAGCCTGAATCTTGCGCTTGGATCGGCTCTCGCCAGCATCGGGTTGACCATTCCGACCGTGGCCGGGGTGTTTCTGTACACCGGTCAGCCGCTCGTGCTCGGCATCAACGGCAAGGAAACGGTGTTGCTGATGCTCACGCTGGTGGTCGGCACGCTCACGCTGAGCACCGGGCGCACCACGATTTTGCAAGGCGCGGTGCATCTGTCGCTGTTCGCCGCGTATCTGTTCCTGTCGTTCGCGCCTTGAGGCGACGGGCCGTCTGCTTGGCGTGGCCGATCACGGCAACGTAAAAGCGGGCGGCCTAATCTTCCCAATGTTCCGCGATCCACTCGCGGAACAGATTCAGCTTCTGCTGATGCGCGACCGAATCCGGATAAACGAAGTAATAGCGCCAGCCGGTTTTGAGCACCGTATCGAACGGCCGCACCAGGCGGCGCGCGGCGACATCCTCGTCGATCAGCGCAAGGTCGCTGATCGCCACGCCGAAGCCCTGTAATGCCGCGTTGGTCGCCATATCGAGCGTATCGAAGCTCGGGCCGAGTTCGGCGTCGATCTCTCCAGCGGCCGGGCCGCTCACCTCGCCCACTTCCGTCACCTTCGCCAGCCACATTTTCCAGTCCCGATGATCGCGGGTCGGATGCAGCAGCGTATGGCGCGCGAGATCGGCGACCCCGGCTAGCGGCTTGTCCTTCAGCAATTCGGGCGCGCATACCGGCGTCAGACGCTCTTCGAACAGCGGCACCGCCTGCACGTCCGCCCCCGGCGACGACGCATAGATGATCGCCGCGTCGAACGGCTCGCTCTGAAAATCGACATCGTGCTGCCAGGTCGTCGTGATCTGCACATGCAGATCGGGGTATTCGGCCTGGAAACGCATGATTTTCGGCAGCATCCAGCGCATCACGCAGGTCGGCACTTTCAGCGCGAGATCGGTGCGTTGGCGCGTCAGCCGCAGCGAAATTTCCTCAATACGCGCGAAGCTTTCCTTGACGGCGGGCAGCAGCATTTCGCCCTCGGCGGTCAGCGTCAAACCTTTCGCGTGACGCTTGAAGAGCGGAAATTTGTAGTAGTCCTCGAGCGCGATGATCTGGCGGCTGACCGCGCCTTGCGTCAGGCACAAATGGTCGGCGGCGCGGGTGAAACTGCGGTGGCGCGCTACGGTTTCGAAAATCTGCAGCGCGTTGAGCGGCGGGAGTCGTCGCATCGGGTATCCGGGATCAAAAAAAATCATTACGCAGGCGTGGCGATCAGGTCGCCCGCTTGCCCGACAAGCCCACAGGATACGCGATCAGAAAGGGCCGCACGAGATACCTCGACCCTATCGGCATGCGTCCGGCTCATGCCGCTTTAAAAAATGGCGTTTTCGCGCCGCTGCTGCACCGGGAAAGGGCAACGCAGTAGAACATCCGCACCAGAACCGAGCTTTCCTCATACCTCGACGTGAACCGCGATGCGCGCAAATCATGGACGTTAACCCGCATGCGCCACTGCGTCGGCGTTCTCCCCGACTTATCGGGTTTGGCGAAATGAACCCCACGAGGTCAGCCGCATGAGCTTATGTCATACCGCCCATGCGCATATTTCGTTTGGCGCGGGATTTTGACAAACCTAGAGTGCATCAACACGCAACGAAGCGCAGCGGTCAAAGCGGACACCTCAGACAACCCGAGGTAACCGGTCAAGGTAACAGGCGTTCAACACAGGGAGACCGCCATGCAAGAGATCAAACGGGGCAGAAGGCAGGCTATCAAGACGATCGGCGCGGCGCTCGCCGCCTCCACGCTGCCGATGCCGTTCGTGAACCTGCGCGCGCAGGAGCACAACTTCAGCGGCAAGACGCTGCGCGTGCTGACCTGGTCGGATGACACCGGCGCGGCCGCGCTGCGCAACATCGCCGCGACGTTCACCGCGAAAACCGGCTGCAAGGTGATTGCCGATCGCGCCGACGGCACCTCCGGCATGGTCGCCAAGCTCAAGGCTGCGGGCGATCGTCCCACTTACGACGTGATCACGCTGGCGGGCGTCGGCGCGTCGGGTCTCGGCGACGCCGGTCTGCTGATGAAGCCCGATCTCGACAAGCTGCCCAATCTGAAGGACGTCGCGCCGCAATACCGCACGGGCGCGAACGGCTTCGGGGTCGGCTATCTGCTGTGGTCGGACGGTCTGATCTACAACACGGCGACGGTCAAAAGCGCACCCACTTCGTATGAAGCACTGTGGGACCCGAAGTATTCCGGCCGCGTGTTCCTCCCGCCGCCCGAGTGGGCCGAAGCGGTGGACCTCGCGATCATCGCCGCGAAAATGAATGGCGGTTCGCAGCAGAACATCGAGCCGGGCTTCAAGAAGCTGATGCAACTGAAAGATCACGTGATGACGCTCGGCGAGAACCCGAACCAGGTGGCCGACCTGTTCCGCACCGGCTCGCTCGATATCGGCGGCATCTATTCGCCGGCGTTTTTCCCCGACCAGATCCGCAAGCCCGAATACAAGATGGGCGTGACCTACGGGATGAAGGAAGGCTTCGCGACGCAACTGATGTTCACCGTGATCCCCAAAGCGCATCCCGGCGACAGCGACGTGATCCACGCGTTCATCAATCATTCGCTCGATGCCGGCGTGCAAGGCCGCATGGCCGCCGACGTACTGAACGGTCCGGTCAATTCGAAAGCCGTGATTCCGGTCGAGAGCCGCGCGTTCGTGCCGAGTCCGCAACAGATCGCCGAAAAAGCCGTGCTGCATGACGACAAGGCGCTCGCCGTCGTGCAACCGGCGTGGATCAAGCGTTACACCGAAATCTTCTCGGCATGACGACGATGCTCGCGCGCTTTTCGCGGCGTGGCGCAGCGGGGCCGGCTGATCCAGCGGCGCCTAGTTCGTCGCCGGGCGCGGTGCCTGGCCCACTGGACGAACCTTCCGCCACGGCCATGTCGAAAGCTCGCCCGTGGCTGCTGCTCGCGCCGATCCTGCTGTTCCTCGCCGTGCTCGGCGCGGCGGCGCTCGTCGTGTTGCGCATGAGCTTCGGCGCGCAGGGCGACGAGTGGCGCGGCTTCACGCTGCAGAATTACGCGGACCTGCTTGACGGCTATTTCATGAAGTCGCTGTGGCTCACGCTGAAGCTCGCGTTCCAGAGCATGGTCTGCGCGGTACTGCTGGCCATTCCCGTCGCGCTGGCGATGGCGCGCACGAAATCGCGGCTCGCGCGCCGGCTTCTGCTGGCGGGCGTGCTGCTGCCGCTGCTCGTGAATCTGCTGCTGCAAGGCTATGGCTGGCTGATCATTCTCGGACCGGCCGGTTTGCTCAATCACGCGCTGCTCGGCAGCGGCCTCGTGCAGCGTCCGCTGATGTTGCTGTATCGCGAGCATGGGGTGTTGCTCGGGCTGATCCAGACCGCGTTTCCGCTCGCCGTGCTGCCGCTGTCCAGCGCAATGCGCGCCGTTTCCCTGTCCTTTGAAGAAGCCGCGGCCACGCTCGGCGCAACGCGCTGGCAGACGCTACGTCACGTGTTGTTGCCGCTGGCGATGCCCGGCCTCGTGTCCGGCGCGCTGCTGGTGTTCGCATACAACGCGAGCGCGTTCGCCGTGCCACTGCTGCTCGGCGGACGACGCGTGCCGATGCTCGCGGTGCTGGTCCACGATCAGGTCGCGCCGTTGCTCAACTGGCCGGCGGCGTCTGCATCGGGCGTCGTGCTGATGATCGCCACGCTCAGCGTGATGGCGCTGTCGCAACGCCTCGTCCGCCGCACGCAACGTCTCGCCGAGGAGCCGCACGCATGAGCACGCCGATCCCAACCTCCGCGCGTCTGCCGCAAAGTGCACCGCCTTCACCGCGCTTTCCACGCTTGCCGCACGTGATGCCAGGCCAGCTCGGCAAGGCCACTGCACTGCTCGCCGCGGTCGTTCTGTTCCTCGCCGCGCTGCCGATCCTCACGATGATCGTGATGTCGTTCAGCGCCGCCGACACGCTCGAATTCCCACCGCACGCGTACGGCTTGCACTGGTATCGCGCGGCATGGCAGAGCTTCGTGTCGCCGGATGCGAGCGATTCGATGTCGATGGGCGCCGCGTTGAGCACCAGCCTGATCGTCGCGCTGTCGACGATGCTGATCGCCACGCTCGTCTCCGTTCCCGCCGCCTACGCGCTCTCCCGCTACCGTTTTCGCGGCAAGCCGATGGTCGAGCAACTGGTCGCGCTGCCGCTCGTCTATCCGCTGGTGATGCTCGGGCTGTCGCTGCTGCTGGTGTTCAACGTGCTGCCGGTCGAACTCGGCGTGTTCCGGCTGATCATCGCGCATGTGATCCTGGCGTTGCCGTTCACGGTGAAGAACTGCGCGGCGTCGGTGGCGTCGATCGGGCCGGAGTTCGAGGAAGCCGCCTGCGTGATGGGCGCCAGCCCCGGCCGCGCGCTCGTCGATGTGATCCTGCCGCTGATGCGCCCCGGCATTCTCGCCGGCATGCTGTTCGCGTTCATCATCTCGTTCAACGAATTCACGGTGACGTTTTTCCTCTACGGCATCGACACGATGACGCTGCCGGTGTGGCTCTACAGCCGCACGGTGTCGTCGCTCGATCCGACCGTGTTCTGCTTTGCCGTGTTCATCGTCGCGATCGATTTCGCGCTGATCTGGCTGCTCGAAAAGCTGATCGGCGACGAAGGCGTGGCGCTTTGATTCGGCTTTGATCCCGCTCACGACACTTCTTTGCTGGAGCCTCCGATGACCCATCTGACCTTGCAGGCCGTGACCCGCCGCTTCGGCGCGGCGCACGCCGTCGACAACGTCGATCTGAGCGTGCCGGACGGCAAGCTGGTGTGCTTTCTCGGCCCGTCCGGCTGCGGCAAGACCACGCTGCTGCGGATAATCGCCGGGCTCGAAACGCCAAGCTCGGGCAGCATCCATTTCGCCGGACGCGACATCACGCGCGTGCCCGCCAACCAGCGCGACTTCGGCATGGTGTTCCAGTCACTCGCGCTGTTTCCGCATATGACGGTCGCGCAAAACGTCGCGTATCCGCTGAAATTGCGCAAGACCGCGAAAGATCGGCAGACGAAGCGCGTCGCCGAATTGCTGGAGTTGATCCAGTTGCCGCACATGGCAAACCGGCCGGTCACGCAACTGTCGGGCGGCCAGCGTCAGCGCGTGGCGATTGCGCGCGCCATTGCGTCGGAGCCGAAACTGCTGCTGCTCGACGAACCGCTGTCCGCGCTCGACGCCAAGCTGCGCGAAGCGATGCAGGTCGAGATCCGCCTGCTGCAACAGCGCTTGGGCATCACGACGATCATGGTCACGCACGACCAGCGCGAAGCCATGACGATGGCCGACGAAATCGTCGTGATGGAAAAAGGCCGCATCGCGCAGGTAGGCAAGCCGCTCGATATTTATCGCGAACCGGTCAGCGAATTCGTCGCGGACTTTATCGGCCTCGGTAATATCCTGCCGGTCACGTACGATGGCGCGGGCGGCGTGAGCTTGCCGGGCGGCCGGCGTATCGCGGTCGCGCAGAACGCGCGCGTGCCGGAATCGCACGACGGAATCCGTCTGCTGATCCGCCCGGAAGACGTGTGTCTGAAGGCGTCTTCGAAGGACGAGGCCGCGAGCGCGAACCGCCTGAGCGGCACCGTCACGTTTATTCGCGACGTGGGCGCGTCACTGGAGGCGACCATCGACTGCACCGGCTTCACGCTGACGGCCGCCACCACGCCGCGCGAAACGCCGGGTCTGACGCTTGGCATGCCGGTGTTCGCCGAATTGCCACCTCACGCATGCAAACTGATCGCCGCACGCGCGGCGCACTGAATCCGCCGCGCAATAAACAGGCAACCAATCAATTCAAAGAACCACGGTTTTAGACAGAGGAAAGATCATGAATCAGCGTCCCGTTTCCGTTATTCAATCAACCACCCGCCGCACCTTCGCCACGCTCGCCGCGACGCTGGCGTTCACGGCCCTCGGCGCACTCGCCGCGCTGCCGGGCACCGCGCATGCCGACGCACTCGACAACATCGCGAAATCGGGCACTGTGCGTATCGGCGTGTTCGAGGACTACCCGCCGTTCGGCTCGATCGGCCCGGACATGAAGCCGATGGGCTACGACATCGACGTCGCGAACCTGATCGGCAAGGCGCTGAACGCGAAGGTCGAACTCGTGCAGGTGACCGGCGACAACCGGATGGCCTATCTCGCCGACCACAAGGCCGACATGCTGCTGTCGGTCGGCCAGACGCCGGAACGCGAAAAGGTGATCGACTTCTCGCAACCGTACGCGCCCTACTACCTCGCCGTGTTCGGCCCGAAAAACCTGCCCGTGAAGAACGCCACCGACCTCGCCGGCAAGTCGATTTCGGTCGCGCGCGGCACGCTGGAAGACCTGAGCGTCACGAAGATCGCGCCGCCGTCCGCCAACATCAAACGTTTCGACGATCCGAACGGCGCTATTTCGGCGTTTCTTTCTGGTCAGGTACAGTTGATGGTGGTCGGCAACGACGTCGGCGCGACGATTCTCGCGCGTCATCCGGCGAACGACCCGGAGCAGAAGTTCTCGCTGTTCAGCTCGCCCGATCACGTCGGTCTGAACAAGAACGAACCGCGCCTGAAGCAGAAGATCGACGACACGATTGCCAAGGCCCGCAAGGACGGCACGATGAACGCGATCTCGCAGAAATGGCTGCGCGCACCGCTGCCGGCCGATCTCTGAACCTTTTTTGCGCGGACCGGGAAGGACCCCGGTTCGCGGCGGAGTTTGACCTCATGATGAGCGCCACGCAATGACCTATGCGTTCGATTTCAGCGGCTTCGGCCTCTATGCGGGCATGCTCGCGCACGGCGCCGCCGTCACGTTGGGGCTGACCGCGGTCTCCACGGTGCTCGGCGGTCTGGTGGGCATTGGCGGCGCGAGTATTGCGGTGGGCGGTCCGAAATGGGCCCGCTGGATCGTCGCGAGCTACGTCGAACTGATCCGCAATACGCCGTTCATCGTGCAACTGTTTTTTGTGTTCTTCGGCTTGCCGAGCCTCGGCATTCATATCGACGAAATCCAGGCCGCGATTCTGGCGATGACCGTCAATCTCGGTGCGTACGCGATCGAAATCGTGCGCGCCGGGATCGATTCGATTCCGCGCGGACAGGTTCAGGCGGCGCAGGCGCTCGGTCTGCATAAGCGCCAGGTGTTTCGCCATGTTGTGCTGCCGCAGGCCGTCGCCAACGTGTTTCCCGCGTTGCTGAGCCAGGTGCTGATCGTGATGCTCGGCTCGGCGGTCGTATCGCAAATCTCCGTGCCCGATCTCACGTATGCGGCCAATTTCATTCAATCGCGCAACTTCCGTTCGTTCGAGAGCTACGTGATCATCACCGCGACCTATCTGCTGATGTCGATCGTGCTGCGGCAAATTCTCAACCGCTTCGGGCGTGGGCTGTTCGCGGGACGTGTCGCGCGCAATCAATGCGGCAATAGCAATAGCGACAGCGGCACGCCGCGTAACTGGCGCAGCCGCCTGATGTGGCGCGGCGCGCGCACCCTGCCGACGGAGCGCTGATCATGGTCGAATTCACTCTGTGGGACATCGCCCGCAATCTGCTGCTCGCAGCGCGCTGGACGGTGCTGCTGTCGCTGATCGCGTTTGTCGGCGGCGGCGTGGTTGGGCTGATTCTGCTCGGCATGCGCGTGTCGCCGGTTGCGTGGCTGCGGCGCGTGGTTATCGTGTACGTGGAAGTGTTTCAGGGCACGCCGCTGCTGATGCAGTTGTTCCTCGCGTTCTTCGGCTTGCCGTTGCTCGGCGTGGACGTCTCGCCGTGGGTCGCCGCCACCGTTACGCTGACGCTTTATACGAGCGCTTATCTGGTCGATATCTGGCGCGGCTGTGTCGAAGCCGTGCCGCGCGGACAGTGGGCCGCGGGCGCCAGTCTCGGCATGACGTTCGGCCAGCAACTGCGCTACATCGTGTGGCCGCAGGCGCTGAAAATCGCCGTCGCGCCGACGGTCGGTTTTCTCGTGCAGGTCGTCAAAAGCACGGCGCTGGCGTCGATCATCGGGTTCACCGAATTGACCAAGACCGGCACGATGATCACCAATGCCGCGTTCCGCCCGTTTCCGATCTACGGGATGGTCGCGATGATTTACTTCGCGATGTGCTTCCCGTTGACGTGGTATGCAAGGGTACTGGAGAAGCGGCAGAAGGTCGGGCAGCATCGCTGAAAAAGCGGCGCACGCGAAAAGAACCTCATGTTAAAAGCGGCAACCGTGCAAAACACGGGTGCCGCTTTTTCTTTGCTTACGAGTTAAAACTCGCCGCTACCTCGCCGCCTGGGTCGACTTGCGCAACTTCGCCACGTCCGCCGCCGTTACCGCCGCCGCGCCGTTGTTCCACCCTCCGCGCACGAAACTCAGCACATCGGCGATCTGCTGGTCGTCGAGCACCGGTGCGAACTTCGGCATCGGAAACGGCGACGGTACACCGCCAATCACCAGATCCGCAGTGCCGTTCAGCGTGACGTTGATCAACGACGATGCGTCCTTTTCCAGCACGTTCGGATTACCCGCCAGCGGCGCGAGCATCGGCGCGAAACCCTGTCCGTTTGCGCCGTGGCAATGCATGCAATACGCCGTATAGACCCGTGCGCCCGCATCGTTGGCCGGCCGGTTCAGCGACACCTTCGTCGCCTGCGGATCGTACGTGTAAGGCGGCTTGCCGTTGCCTCCCGCCGGCGGCAGCGACTTCAGGTACGTCGTCATCGCCGCGATATCGGTGTCGGTCATGGCCTGCGTGCTGTTGTTGATCACGCTGGTCATCGAACCGAACGCCGAGGCGTGGCGATTCGCGCCGGTCTTCAGGAACGCCTGCAGATCCTGCTCGTTCCAGCGACCCAGCCCGACGTTATGCTCGCCGGTCAGATTCGCCGCGAACCAGCCGTCGAGCACGCCGCCGGTCAGGAACTCGCTGCCGCTTTCGTCGAGCGCCTTTTCCTGGAACGCGATGCCGCGCGGCGTGTGGCACGAGCCGCAGTGTCCGAGTCCCTGGATCAGGTACGCGCCGCGATTCCAAGCGACGTCCTTGCCCGGTTTGTCCTGATAGACGTTTTTGTCGAGGAACACCATGTTCCAGAACTTCAGCGGCCAGCGCATGTTCAACGGCCATTTGATGTCCGGCTCGCGGTTCGCCTGCTGCACGGGCGCGACGCCGTGCATGAAGAACGCGTACAGCGCCGCCATGTCGTTGTCGTTGACCTTGGCATACGACGGATACGGCATCGCCGGATACAGGTTGTGGCCGTCTTTGGCGACGCCTTCGCGCATCGCCCGCTTGAAGTCCGCGAGCGTGTAGCCGCCGATACCGGTTTGCGGATCGGGCGTGATGTTGGTGGTGTAGATCTGGCCCATCGGCGTGGTCATCGGCAGGCCGCCCGCGAACGGTTTGCCCTTCGGCGCCGTGTGACACGCGACGCAATCGCCGAGCTTCGCCAGATACGCGCCGTGTTGTACCAGCGCCTGGTCGGCCGTGCTGTCCGCCGCATGCGCCGAGGCCTGAAAAATAAACGGCAGTGCGACGCACAACGCCGCACCGACACCCTTCAGTGTGTTTTTCATGTCGGGCTCCGGTCAGGCGGTTTTCAGTTGGCTGCCAACCGGCAATTGCCGCAGCCGCTTGCCGGTGGCTGCGTAAATCGCGTTGGTCAAGGCGGGCGCGAGCGCGGCTGTGCCGGGTTCGCCGATACCGCCCGGCGCCTCGGTGCTTTTCACGATATGCACGTCGATGGGCGGCGTCTGGTCGATCCGCAACATCCGGTAGTCGGTGAAATTGTTCTGCTCGACGCGACCGTCCCTGATCGTGATCTCGCTGTACAACGCCGCCGTGATCCCGAAGATGATGCCGCCCTGCACCTGCGCTTCGATCGTGTTCGGATTGACCACCATCCCGCAATCGACCGCACACACCACGCGCTTGACCGCCACCTCGCCCTGATCGACCGCGACATCGACGACGATCGCGAAGAAGCTGCCGAACGCGTGCATGACCGACACGCCGCGCCCTTGCCCGTTCGGCAACGCGCTGCCCCAGCCGGCCGCCTGCGTCGCGGTGTTCAGCACGTTCAGCGCGCGCGGTGTCTTGCCTAACAGGTCCTGCCGGTACTTGACCGGATCGATCTTCGCCTGCGCGGCGAGTTCGTCGATAAAACTCTCGACGACGAAGGTGCCGCGCGTCGGGCCCACGCCGCGCCAGAACGCAGTGGGCACCGCGTGCGGCTCCTGACGCACATAGTCGACCAGTTGATTGGGCAGGTCGTACGGAAGGTCCGACGCAACCTCGACCGCGTCCGGGTCGAGCCCGTTCTTGAACGCGGGCGGCGCAAAGCGCGCCATCACCGACGAGCCGACAATCCGGTGTTGCCACGCCACCGGCTTGCCGTTCGCGTCGAGCCCGGCGGAGATCCTGTCGTAGTAATACGGCCGGTACATGTCGTGCTGAATGTCTTCTTCGCGCGTCCACACCACCTTGACCGGCGTTTGCAGCTGCTTGCCGACCTTGACCGCCTGCGTGACCATGTCGAATTCGAGCCGCCGTCCGAAACCGCCGCCGATCAGATGGTTATGCACGACGATCTTGTCGGCGGGCAGGCCCGTGACCGCGACGGCTGCGTCGACCACCCGGGTCGGCACTTGCGAGCCGAGCCAGATATCGCAACCGTCCGCGCGCACGTGGACCGTGCAGTTGACCGGCTCCATCGTCGCGTGGGCGAGGAACGGCTGCTGGTACACCGCGTCGACGCGTGACTTCGCGTTCGAAAACGCATTGCCGACATCGCCCTCCTTGCGGGCCACCGCGCCGTTGCCTTTGGCGGCGGCATTGGCGAGATCGTCGACGATCTGCTGCATCGACACGTTCGCGCCCGCGCCTTCGTTCCACTTGATGTCGAGCGCCTGCACGCCGCGCTTCGCGGCCCACGTGTGATCGCCGATCACCGCGACCGCGTTGTCGATCTTCACGACCTGCCGCACGCCGGGGATCTTCTTCGCGTTGGTGTCGTCGACGCTGGCGAGCGTGCCGCCGAACACCGGGCAGTTCGCGATCGCCGCGTAGACCATGTCGGGCACGCGCACGTCCAGCCCGAACAGCGCGGTGCCGTCCACTTTCTCCGGCGAGTCGAGGCGCTTGGCTGGCGTGCCGATCAGCTTGAAATCCTTTGGGTCTTTCAACGGCACGTTCTGCGGCGCGGGCAATTTCGCGGCGGCGTCCACCAGTTGTCCGTAGCCGATGCTGCGATTGCTGGCCGCGTGAATCACCTGGCCGGCCTGCGCGTGACAACTCGCCGGATCGACCTGCCATTGCTGCGCCGCCGCGCCGATCAACACGGTGCGAGCGGTCGCGCCGGCGCGGCGCATCGGCTCCCACGCGAAACGGATCGAGGTCGAGCCGCCGGTAAGCTGGCCGCCGAGCAGCGGGTCCATGAACAGTTTTTCGTTCGGCGGCGCGTGATCGACCGTGACCGAACCGAGCGGCACTTCGAGTTCTTCGGCGATCAGCATCGGAATCGATGTGTACACGCCCTGGCCCATCTCGACCTTCGGAATCACCAGCGTGACCTTGCCCGTGTTGTCGATCTGGATAAACGCGTTGGGTGCGAATACGCCGGTTTGCGGCGTCTCGACGCCGTCTCCGCCGATCACCGATTTGCCCGCCTTCTGATCCTGGCTCGCGGCCGGCATGCTGAAGCCGAGCAGCAGACCGCCACTCGCCGCCGCGCCGATCGTTACGCCGAACTTCAGAAACGTGCGGCGCGACAAGCCTCTGGCGTGCGCTGCCGACGGCTCTGCGCCGTTCTGTGCATCGAGCAGTCCCTGGGACATGTCATGCCCCCTTCGCGGCTTGCTTGATCGCCGCGCGGATGCGGTTGTAGGTCCCGCAGCGGCAGATGTTGCCGGCCATGGCGGCGTCGATATCCGCGTCGCTGGGGTTCGGGTTGCTGGTCAGCAGCGATGCCGCCGACATCACCTGCCCGGACTGACAGTAGCCGCACTGCACCACGTCCAGTTGACGCCATGCCTGCTGCACCTTCGCGCCAGCGGGCGTGCTGCCGACTGCTTCGATCGTGGTGACCTTGCGCTCGCCTACTGCCGCCGCCGGAAACACGCACGAGCGGATCGCGACGCCGTCGAGATGCACGGTGCACGCGCCGCACTGCGCGATGCCGCAGCCGAACTTGGTGCCGGTCAGGCCGACGAGATCGCGCAGGACCCACAACAGGGGCATGTCGGGCGGGGCGTCGACGGTATGAGTCTGACCGTTGATGTTGAACGTTGTCATGAGCGGCTCCGGGTGGGGATTATTGTTGATGAGGCTGTTTAGACAGAGACGTCGAACCAAAACGTAAAGACTTGCTGCGTTTATTCGGACAGCCGGACTAATGCACGATGGTTCCGGCTGCCTGCTGCAAATCGACGATGAAGCTTAAGCGCCACGGCAATCATGCGCGGCACGACCGTGCGAGCGCAAACGAAAAAATTGTAGTCGTGGAAAAAGAAATCTGCTTTGTGGGTGAGGTGGCTGCAAGGCGGCATGCGTTGCGACTGCGTGGTGGGTTCATGCTGGCGCGTGGTGGGCTCGTGCTGGCGCGTGGCGGCCTGCTGCTAGCACACAGCGGGCTCCCACCGGCGCGTGGCGGTCGATTCCCGCCGAATCATCCAGGCGGCGATTTTGTTAGCATGAGTGCTGGCTGAATCCGCTGCCTGATCCGAACATATCCGAAGGAGCCGCATCATGAACGACACGCAATGCACCCAATTCCTCTCGGACATTCGCCGGCCGCTGCTGGCGCTGCACAAGGCCATTCTCGATCACGAGCGAGCGGTGTATGAGAAGGAATTCGGTCCGGTGACGCCTGCTGCGTTTCTGCAGGTGCTCATCAACGGATCGGGGTTTCGCTGGCTGACGCCGCTGTCGACGGTGATTGCGAACGTCGACGAAATTCTCGACGACCACGAAGCCGACGCCACCGACCGGCTGGCCGCAGCGGAAGCCGTGACAGGTCTGTTTTCCGCCGATCAACCGAACAATATGTTCCTGCCGCGCTACCTGCCATTGCTGCAGGCCGATCCGGCGATCCTGCATCAGCATGGCCAGGTGTCGCAACTGTTGCGCGGAGTGCAGGAGAAAAAGTAGCTCGTGGCAAGAGGGAATACGCGGTCGGCTCCTGTATTCCCTCACCGTTGAAAATGGGTGTTTCGATGGCTTCCAGTCGTCGGGCTAGGAATCTCACAAGCAGGCCGTCGAAAGATTAGCGGCGTTCCCGCGCGCAGCCATCGAAAATACCCGTTATTTTCAGCCGATTTATGCTCGATCAGTAAGAGTATGAGCGGCTGGCACTCTCTGCTTCCGGTCCAGACCAGGCTGTAGCTCGCCGAGCTTTCAATTTGCCTGGCGTTGCTGAATAAAACAAAGGTGAGCTTCTACGGGAAGCTATCGACAACCTGGCCAGCCCACTCGACTCACCCCTGCTCAAACGTAAGCGCACATTCTTACGATGCCGACGCCAATGCCGATTTCCCCATTCGATCTCATGCAAAACTGGCCGCTTCCCGAAAGCTATACCTTCCGCGATCAAACCGTGCGCTATCGCGTGACCGGCAATGGTCCGCCGCTGGTGCTGGTTCACGGCACGCCGTTTTCTTCGTATGTGTGGCATCGCATCGCTGCGCATCTCGCCGAAACTCGCACCGTGTATTACTACGATCTGCTCGGCTATGGCCAGTCGGAGCAGCGCGACGCTCAGGATGTCTCGCTCGGCGTGCAGAACGTGTTGCTGGCGCAATTGCTCGCGCATTGGCGGTTGAAGAAACCGGACGTGATTGCGCACGACTTCGGCGGTGCGACGTCGTTACGCGCGCATCTGATCGATCAGTGCGACTATCGCAGCCTCACGCTGATCGACCCGGTCGCGGTCGCGCCATGGGGTTCGCCGTTCGTGCGGCACGTGCGCGAACACATCGACGCGTTCGCGGGACTGCCGCCTTATATCCACGAGGCGGTGGTTAACGCGTATGTGCGCGGCGCGATCGCCCGTGAGATCCCGGATGCGGAACTCGCGCCTTACGTCGCACCGTGGCTCGGCGTAACGGGACAAGCCGCGTTCTACCGGCAGATCGCACAGATGGACCAGCGCTACACCGACGAGATCGAAGCGCGCTATTCGCAGATCCGCTGTCCGGTTCAGATTCTGTGGGGCGAGCAGGATCAGTGGATTCCACTCGAACGTGGCCGCCACCTGGCCGGTGTGATTCCGGCAGCGCGCTTTCACGCGGTGCCGGATGCCGGTCATCTGATGCAGGAGGACGCGCCGGAGGCGATCGTCGCCGCGGCGCTACGCTGGTTCAATGACGATGCGTGACCCGCAGGGAAATTAGCCGCGCCCTTGCGGCAGATACGGCATCGGATCGACCGGCTTGCCGTCGCGGCGCACCTCGAAGCCGACGGAAACACGCGAGTTGTTTTCGTCGCCCATTTCCGCAATCTGCTGGCCTTGTCGAACGACGTCGCCGATCTTCACCAGCAATTTGCGGTTATGCGAGTACGCGGTCAGGAAGTCCTTGTTGTGCTGCACGATGATCAGACTGCCGTAGCTGTTCAGGCTGGTGCCGGCGTACATCACCTTGCCGTCGGCGGCGGCCATCACGGGATCGCCAGGCTTGCCGCCAATCTCGATCCCACGCGTTTCGCCGGGCTGGAATCCTTCGACTACGCGGCCCCCTGCCGGCCATGCCAACGACACGCTGTTCGCATGGCGAGCGGTCTCATGCGCGACCTCGCGGACTTCGGCAGCGGACGGCGCGGGTGCGGCGGATTGCAGAGCCGCGACGGTTGACGTAGCGGGCACTGCGGACTGCTGCGTTGCGATAGTTGACGCCACTGCCTGTTGTGAAGCCGGTGCAGCCGGTGCAGCCGTAGTCGACGAAGCCACCGAAGCCGCCGCGGACTTCGCAGCCGCTGCCTGCGCTGCCTGCGCTGCTTGCGCCGCCTTAACCTCCCGCACCGTTTCCGGCGATGCCACGTGCAGCACCTGCCCCAACTTAAGCCGCGACGAGTTCTTCAATCCATTCCACGCCTGCAACTGCTTGACGCTGCAGTGGTGATGCTGCGCGATGCGCGCGAGCGAGTCGCCGTGTTTCACGCGATAAACCAGCGGCGGCGATTTCCTGAGCGGCTTGCTCTCATCGGCATTGATGCGGACCGACGTTCGCGCAGCCAACGCATTACTTCCAGGCGCAGCGGCCTGATTTGCCACCGTCGCCGTTGCCGTCGAGGTTGCCGGTACGCCGGACGCCGGATCCGTTGCCGCGCCGTTTTGCGCGCCCTGCTGGCCCACGTTGGCACAACCGCTCACGGCCAGCGCAACCCAGACGCCGGTCAGACTGCCCATCATTGTTCTGTTGAAGCGTTTTACCATCTTGTTCGATTCCTGCCTCGTTCCTGGGCTGGCCGGATGCCACCTGACGCGTAAGATGCGCGCGGTCTTGCGCCGCGCAGCCACCTTCGCGACATGGCGAGCCGCCTCGTGCGGCGCTCATCCAATGCCCTGCTGATCAACCCTGCTTGCTGCTCGCCGGATGCCCGGAAACACAGACGCCCAGCGCCCGGATGCCGGTGCTTCAAAACAGCCGGTTTTCAGCGAAGCCAGCGGGGTTGCCGATTAAAATTCACGCGGAATTGTAAAGTGCGCTCAACCTCAAACGCCCCGCTCCAAACAAACTGATACAAACATTACGCACGGTATTTCCAGCTTCGTTTTACGCGCCGATGCGGATGCGCCCGACAGCCCTTTCATGCGGGCACGCATCGATAAATTTGCGGAAAAAAGCAGCAAACAAGCGGTAGAGAAGCGGTGAAAAAGAAATGCCCTCGTAATCACGCGCTAACGGTCGCTAATTAGACCTTTAACGGCAATCGTCGTCGGAACTTGAATCGCGGACGGATCGCGGCCGCGTGGGTCACGCAAACGCATTTCATCGAGCGGACAGAACGTCATCTGTGCGCCCGACGAAATGAGCGCTGGTCAACTGTAGTACTGCCCCTGGTACTTCACATACCCCACCGGATGATGCGTGAAGTGCAACACCGGCAGCACGGGATTGTCATTGTCTTCAGTGGGATAGGCTTTTGCCTCGGGAATGTATTCGCCTTGAGCCTCGATGGGCTGCCCCGCCTGAAGCCCGGGAATCTCCTGCGCCAGGCCTTCGTTATCGCCGAAACGCACCGCGACGAATACCTCGGTGCCGACGAGGTTCTCCGTGCCGCCTTCGAACTTCACCACCGTGTCGATCTTGATCACGAACTGCTGATGATTCGCGCCGTGGTGGTTCTCGGGACTATCGAACACCTTGCTGATCGTCCCTTGTACGCAGGCGAGCGGCGCGCCCAGCGAATGAACATAACGATGATGCGGAAGAATCTGCGTTGCACGATTACTCATGAAGTCTCCGTGAAAGAAAACCGGCTTGCCGATGACGAAACGTAAGGCGCGCGATGAAGCAGCAGCGCGACAACAGCGCGGTACTGTTTGAGCCTGCCATGACGCGGGAGTTCATTGCAGCCGATACGTGATCCAGGTTCGCACTCATGCATCGCAATGCAGCGACGTTTCGGGAATTCCCGGAAGCAGCATTAAGACAAAAACGATAGGCTCGCAAACCGGAAGTCAATATCCTTACGCGTCCGTTTGAATTTTCGTGAAACGCAGGTCGGCTTTACATCGAAAGGGAAACGGATGTCTATCAGATTATTTTTTACTTCGCTCGTTGAATCGGCATCGACATCGACATCGCGAAGACAGTTGAGGCGCAAGTGGATTCTCTTCATTCGGCCAACCGCTTCATGGGCGGCTTTTTCTTCAGCACCGTCGTCGCCGCCGTCATCATGGTTCTGCTGTGCAATGCCGGTAATTTTTCGCCGTTGGCCGCGAAGCTCAACGCGTGGCAACAGGTGATCGTGACCGCCCTCGTCGCGCTGGTCATCGTCGATATAAAACCGCTGGCTTATAAAAGCTTCTGGCGCGAGCGCCGCAGCAGCTTCGTGCTCGACGAAGATCTGGGCGCAACGTTGCGCGGCAGAACCTCAGGCATTCCGGCCGGCGTGATTCTCGGCATTCTGATCCAGAACTACGTGATGAACTGAGCCGTATGACGTGACGTGTGATCCATGACGCGCGACACGTGCAGCGCCGCGAAGCTAGAACTTATGCCGTATCGCCGCGCGCACCACAACCTGCCGCGAGGTCGATGAAGGCGCCTGGGTGCCGGGTGTAAAGGCATCGTCGAGAATCGAATAGGTCGGGTCGCCCGTCACCTGCTGATATTCGCCCTGGAGATAAACGTCAGTGCGCTTGGAGAGGTTGTAATCCGCCATCAGACCGAACGAGTGAATGTGCGGCTTCACGCCGCCGGTCGACGCATCGTAGGTTTCCATCGTGTACACGTACTGCGCGCCGACGAAGAACATCGGCGAAATCTGATACTTGCCGTTCACCTCGAAGTTCTGATACTTCAACGAGTTCAGCAGCACACCGGGAGGCACCAGCGGCGTCACGCCGAGATAGCCGTTGGCGGTCGGGTCCAGATAGTTCGAGTTGCTGTAGACAAACCCCGCCGTCGCCGGACCGAACGTGTAGGTAATACCGCCGCCGAACACCCGCATGCGCGCGGCGATGAAATTGGCGTCGTTGCCCGCAATCGCACCGTTGGCGCCGTTGCCCGGATTGTCGGCCTGCAAATAGGCCGCGGCCACCAGCAGGCCGCCGTACGCATACTGGCCGCCAAAGCTATACGCGCGATTGTTCGCAAAGCCCACATCGTTGCTGAAGCTGTAGGTGCCGCCGAACTGGAACCCGGCCAGCGACGGGCTCGTATATTTGACGGTGTTGTCGAGGCGAAACGAGTTGTCGGTGTTGTCGTTGTCGTATGGATGCGAGAACAGTTGACCGGCCCAGTTGCCGTTGGCCGTGGTCTGGGCCAGATAGTCGACCAGCGAGTCGTACTGGCGGCCGAACGTCAACGTGCCGTACTGCGCCGAACTGAGTCCGACGAAAGCCTGGCGGCCGAACATCCGGCCACCTTGTTCCAGTCGGCCGGAACTGAGATCAAAACCGTTTTCGAGCTGAAAGATGGCCTTCAGGCCGCCGCCCAGTTCCTCGGCTCCGCTCAAACCCCAGCGGCTGCCTTGCGCAAAACCACTGGCCAGTTCGTAGACATGGCCGCGACCTACGTTATTGGTGTAGTTGATGCCCTCGTCGATCACGCCATACAGCGTGACGCTGGTTTGCGCCGACGCCGACGAAGCGAAGCCGATGACAGAAGTGACGGACAAAGTGGCGGAGACAGCCAGCGCGAACACTTGCCTGCTCATGAAGATCTCCCTGCACTCGAGTAATGGGACAACTCGATCCGGCCGCTCGTTGTTCTCGACGCTTTTCTGGTGCTTCGACAGGCTGCTTTTTAACGCGCCGCGCTGTTCAGAAATCCTCACACGCCGTTAGCTGGCCGTCCATTGGGGTACGCTTTGATCTTTTAAAATGTTGCTAATTCTCCACTGCAAGCGCGTGCCTCTTCTGTCTCCGCGCGTGTTCAGGTAAACGGCAAAGCGCCGCCGGGACTTGAAAGTAGCGGCAGGTCGTCCACTGGACGACCTGCGCGATCCGCGCCGGATTTGTCACAGAAGGAAATATAATCCCCGGCTTTTGCGGCAGCGCAGCGGAACTCCGCGTTGCTCAGCAGGTCATTTTTACAGTCCCCTGACACAGCCTCGCGAGGCCGGCCATCGGGGCAACGCGGATCGCGAATCCGCCGCAATACCCAATCCAATTTCTAAAAAGCCTTGTGAGACGTCCGCCGCGCTGAATCAGCGCGCCGTCGCACGGGGCTGCTTTTGGCGCAAACAATGCAACAATCATCCTCCCGGCTGATCGAACTCGACTTTTTCCGCGGACTGGTCCTCCTGATCATCGTTGTCGATCACATCGGCGGCAGCATCCTGTCGCGCGTCACGCTGCACGCGTACGCGTTGTGCGATGCCGCCGAAGTCTTCGTGTTCCTCGGCGGATTCGCCACGGCCACGGCCTACGCCGCGCTTGCCGAGCGGCGCAACGAGACGATCGCGCGCAGCCGCTTCCTGCGACGCTCGCTCGAAATCTATCGCGCGTTCCTCGTCACGGCGGGGTTGATGCTGCTGGTCAGCGCCGTGTTGAGCGCGCTCAGCATCGACGGGCCGAATCTCGCGACTACCGACCTCGACGACCTGATCGACGCCCCGCTGTCGGCGCTGCGCGACATTCTGCTGTTCCGCCGCCAGCCTTATCTGGCTTCCGTGTTGCCCATGTACGCGTTCTTCGCGCTGCTGGTGCCGATGATCCTGCCGCTCGCGCGCAGCAAGCCATGGCTGCTGCTGGCCGGTAGCGTCGCGTTGTGGGCCGGTGCGCCGGCAATCGACGCGTATCTGCCCGCCGCGCCCGACATGCACTGGGACTTCAATCCGTTCGCCTGGCAACTGCTGTTCGTGCTCGGCGTACTGGCGCGTTGCCAGCCGGTGTATCAGCGGATCAGCGCGCACCGGCTCGGGTGGATCGTCAGCGTGACAGCGTTCGGCGTGGTAATCGCCGCCGCGTACTACAAGCTATTTATGGCGCATGAACCGCTCAGCGCGAGCCTCAAGCAGAATCTGTCCTACTTGCGGGCGATCAACTTTCTCGCGATTGCGTGGCTCGTCGCCAACCTGATCCAGCTTGGCTGGGCAAGGAAGCTGGCTCAATGGCTGCCGTGGGTCGGTGTGATAGGCCGCAAGGGGCTGCTGTGCTTTATCGCGGGCGCGGTGATCTCGCTGGTGGTCGACTCGGTGCTGTATGCGGCCACGGACGGTTACCTGAACTATCCGCTCGGGCTGCTCGCGGACGCGATCGCCGTCGGCGCGTTGTTCGCCGTCGCGCTGGGGGTCGAGCCGCTGAAGCGCCTGGTGGGCCGCTTCGTCGGCACGCGGTTGCGGACCTCGCCTTGAGCGGCGAAATCGCACTTTCCCCATCTCAATTTTGCCTCCGATGCTGATAGCATGACGGCCGCGCAAACTCCGCGCCGGCCTCTCACACTGACATGCGTCCATTCCTTCCTCTCGCACTTGTTTCGCTATGCGCCGTGACGACGGCCAACACGTCGGCTCAAGCCAGCACTGTCGTCAGCCGCAGCTTCCACTCCGACGCGCTCGGCCGTGACTGGTCCTACACGGTCTATCTGCCGACTGGCTATCGCCACGACGCGCCACGCCTGCCCGTGCTTTACCTCCTGCACGGCAACAACGGCGACGCCAACGACTGGCTCACGCAAGGTCATCTGCAAAGCGCCGCCGACGCGCTGATCGACCACAAGGACATGCCGCCCGTCGTGATCGTGATGCCGCAAGGCGGCACCGACTGGTACGTCGACCGGAAGGAAAAGATGGAGACCGCGTTCTTCGACGACCTGATCCCCGAGATCGAAGCGCACTACGCGGTGTCGACCCAACGCGGCGGCAGGATGATCGGCGGCGTGTCGATGGGCGGGTTCGGCGCGCTGCGTTACGCGTTGACGCAGCCGGAGCTGTTCTGCGGCGCGTTGCTGCTGAGTCCGGCGATTTATTCGAACGAGCCGCCGCGCGCATCGGCGGCACGGCGTGTGGGCGTGTTCGGCGACCGTCAGTTCGATCCGCGCGTCTGGCACGAGTTGAACTATCCGGCGCAGTGGGAGCGCTACATAAGCCGCCCGTATCGCCTGCCGATGTTCATCGCAGCGGGCGACGACGACCTCGATATCCAGGCCGATGCCTCCGTGCTGTACACGCATTTGCGGCAGGCGGGGAACCCGGCGGCGCTGCGCATTATCGACGGCGGTCACACCTGGGATGTCTGGAGCGCGCTGCTGCCCGCCGCGCTGAAATACACGCTCGGCTGCGTGAAACCTGCGGCTCAGGGGCCGTCGTCGGCTTCGGGCGTGCCGGCGCAGGAACATCCGTCGTATATGCGGCCTTGAGCGGCTGATTGCCGGTTGGCGGCATACGTGGGATGCGGTGTGCGATCGCGATTACTGCCGCTTCGACTGTGGCGGTATCGATCCGAACGGCTAATCCGCACGAAGCGCCAACGCACGCCGGGTGGCATGCACGCGGCGTGCGTTGGCCTGACTGACCACCCGCCTATTTCACCAGATCGGTCCACAAAACCATCAGCACGGTCATCAGCGCGGGGCCGATGAAAATGCCGAGCAGGCCGAACGTCTCCGCCCCGCCGAGAATGCCGAACAGCACCAGCAGGAACGGCAGGCGCGTCGAGTTGCCGATCAGCACCGGCCGCACGAAGTGCTCGGCGATGAACACGACCACCGAGCCGAATACCGCCAGTCCGATCGCCGCGGCCACCGAGCCTTGCGCCACCAGCCACAACGCCGCGAGACCGAAAGTGATCGGCGCGCAGAACGGCAACATCGCGGCGATCGCGGTGATGAACCCGAGCAGCGCGACATGCGGCAGACCCGCCACGAAATACGCGACGCCCATCAACGCGCCTTCGCCGAGTCCAACCACCACCAGGCCCGACACGGTGCCGCGCACGGCTGCCGCCATCCGTTGAAGCAGTGCTGCGCCGTCCTCGCCGAAACCCTTGCGCATTGCCTTGAGCAACGAGCCGGACAGCCGCGGCCCCGCCTGGAAAATCACGAACAGCGTGACCAGCATGAACGCGAAGACCACCATCGCATGAACCGCGCGCGCGCCGAAATGACGGCCGAGCGTAATCACCGTGGTGCTGTGCAGGCCTTTCATCGCGGCCGATCCGCGCAAGGGCTGGGCAAGATTGGCCTGCCACCAGTCTGAAATCTGCTGAACCCCGAACGGCAAACGCCCGATAAAGTCCGGAACCGCAATGCCGTTCTCCTGCGCGGACTTGAACCATTCGTTCAGGTCGTGCGCCTCCCCCAACGCCTGGGCGATCACGATCCCGACCGGAAGCACCACCAGCAGCGCAATCGCAAGCGTCATCGCCACCGCGATCAGCGTCGTGCGGCCGGTGAACCAGCGGTTGCCCTCGACCCTGCGCAAAAGCGGCCACAGCGCGATCGCCACGACACCGGCCCACGCGACCACCGCAATGAAGTCGCGCACGACCCACAGCGCCAGCAGCACCAGCCCGATATACAGCGCGAGCGACGCAGCCTTCTGCTTTTTCAATCGATCCGGCCTGGGCGGCGTGGCTGCGGATTCGGGGGGTGCGGCGGGCGGTGCGGCAGGCGGTGCAGCGGGCGGGCGTGAAATCATGTGGACTCGTCGGTTGGGGAGATGTGCGCGAGCCGACCGGAAAAAATCAAAACCGCTACACTTGCAGCGCACGGTCGCTCGTCAATAACCACATCTTAAAGGAAGCGCCGGAGCCCTTTCCAGGCGGCACTTTCGTCGCGCTACGCACAACACTGCGTTGCAAAAATCCACACTATTAAAAATTCACATACAAAACGACCCGCAAAGCCCGTCATTGCGGCTGACCGCATTTGTCAAGGGGGATTATTGCTATTTCGAGAACAGTGTTTCAACCGCGGCACAATGGCTATCCGGCGCGCGCGGGACTACATTCGGCACACCACAATACGGAGCCGATGATGATGACCTTAGAGTCCATCCCCCTTGACGGTACCAATGGCGTACGCATCGAGATTCTCGAGCGCTCCGACACGGCGCTGGTGATCCGCTGGGTAGAGCCGGGGCGATGTCATTACGGAGAACAGCGCTGGCGTCGCCGCTCGGCGCATACCTCCGGGACCTGCGCGGTATCGCGCCGCAAGATCCGTCGCGGTGACGCAGTGTTCAAACCGGCTGAGCGGCCGGCTCCGTCGAATGCATCCGCGATGATCTGTGCTGAAATTCTGGGTGCGCTGGCTGAAGCCTGACGGTTTTATCGGGCGAGCCGGGTTCTGTTCCGAGTCTGTTCTGATTCTGCTTCAACCCTCCTTGCCTGGGCCACGCCGTTAGTGACCGCGAACGCGCCTGGAGCCGTTCATGTCCACCCGCCTGTCGTTATCTGTGATCGCCCGCCCCGCCATCTGCGCAAAAACTGCCTCGTGCGGGACGCGGCGGACCGCGTAACCCGCGCTCCCTCAAAGGTCAAAACCCGCCGATTGCGGCCCTTCGCCGCGTGCGTTAAGGTGGACCTCATTGCGTCACGTCAGCCGCCGGCTCGATCCGCGGCGTTACGCTGACCGGCATCCACCACCGCGCCGTGCCGCTGCGGCGCCGTTTGAGGGCCTACCATGGCAGAAGACACGCCCAGCACCCGCGCCGCAACACCTGCTGTTGCCGCACCATCCGCACAATCCGCGCCAATCACCCCGCCCGCTCCCCTCGTCGCGCCGCAACAATTTTCCGTGGATGTCCTGCTCGAGAAGTATGCGAAAGGCGACGAGCAATCCGCCGACGACGTCTTCCAGCGCGTCGCCCGAGGCGTCGCCCAGGCCGAACCGGCTGCGCTGCGTGAATCGGTCGAAGCGCTGTTCGCCGACAACCTCCGGCACGGCGCGCTCGGCGCGGGACGCATCATGAGCGCGGCGGGCACCGGCATCGCGGCCACGTTGATCAACTGCTTCGTGCAACCGGTCGGCGACGCGATTCAGGGTGTCGACGAACAGGGTCTGCCCGGCATTTACGTGGCGTTGCTGCAAGCGGCCGAAACGATGCGGCGCGGCGGCGGCGTCGGCTACAACTTCTCCGCGATCCGGCCCAAGGGCGCTCGCGTGCGCACCACGAGTTCGTCGGCGTCGGGCCCGTGCAGTTATATGGACGTGTTCGACGCGTCGTGCCGCACCGTCGAAAGCGCCGGTTCACGGCGCGGCGCGCAGATGGCGGTGCTCGACTGCAATCACCCCGACCTGCTCGAATTCATCGAGGCCAAGCATTCGAAGGGACGCTGGAACAACTTCAACGTGTCGGTCGGCGTCACCGACGAATTCATGCGCGCGGTCGAAGAAGATCAGCCTTGGCAACTGGTGCATCGCGCGGAGCCGTCGCCGGCCATGCGCTCGGCCGACGACGTGCGTCAGCGCGAAGACGGCCTGTGGGTGTACGGCGAACGCCCGGCGCGCGAGATCTGGGATCGCATCATGCGCTCCACTTACGACGTCGCCGAACCCGGCATCGTGTTCATTTCGCGGATGAACGAGGACAACAACCTGCGCGCGGTCGAAACGATCCGCGCGACCAATCCGTGCGGCGAGCAACCGTTACCCGCGTACGGCTGCTGCAATCTTGGGCCGTTGAACCTGACACGTTTCGTCATCGATCCGTTCGCGCAAATGCAAGGCCGTCAAGCGTCGTTCGACTGGGACGGGCTCGCGAAACGCACGCGCACGCAGGTGCGTTTTCTCGACAACGTGCTCGACGTCACGCTGTGGCCGCTGCAGCAGCAACACGATGAATCGCGTGCGAAACGGCGCATCGGCGTGGGCTTTACCGGTCTCGGCGATACGCTCGTGATGCTCGGTCTGCGCTACAACTCGCAGGAAGGCCGCGACTTCGCCGTGCGCATCGCGAAGTTGATGCGCGACGAAGCGTATCGCGCGTCGGTCGAACTGGCGAAAGAACGCGGCGCGTTTGCGCTGTTCGACGCGGAGCGCTATCTCGAAGCGGGTACTTTCGCGTCGCGGCTGCCCGAAGACATCAAGCAGGCCATTCGCCGCGACGGCATTCGCAACAGCCATTTGCTGTCGATCGCGCCGACCGGCACGGTGAGCCTCGCGTTCGCCGACAACGCGTCGAACGGTATCGAGCCGGCCTTCTCGTGGACCTATACGCGCATGAAGGTGATGGCCGACGGCGGCCGCGAGTCGTTCGATGTCGAAGATTACGCGTACCGTCTGTATCGCGAGCTGGGTGGCGATGTAGACAAGCTGCCGGACTATTTCGTCAGCGCGCTGCAGATGTCGGCGCGCGACCATCTCGAGATGATGGCGGCCGTGCAACCGTACGTGGACACATCGATCTCGAAGACGGTGAACGTGCCCGCCGATTATCCATTCCACGCGTTCGAAAGCCTTTACTTCGATGCCTGGAAAAGCGGCCTCAAGGGGCTTGCCACCTATCGCCCGAACGAGACGCTCGGCGCGGTGCTCAGCGTGAGTCCGCCGCCGCAAACCAGCGACGACACGCTCGCCGACACCGATCTCGACCCGCTGCGGATTGCGATCGATCATCGGCCCAAAGGTGAGTTGCCGGCGATCATCGAGAAAGTCGAGTATCTGACGCAGGCGGGCAAGAAGTCGCTGTATGTGGCGGTGTCGTTCATTGAAGTGACCGGGCGCCTGGGCGGTGAAGACGTGACGATCGAGCGGCCTATCGAGTTCTTTATTCCGACCGGTCAGCGCGACGAATCGCAGCAATGGATCACGGCGACCATGCGGTCGCTGTCGCTCGCCGCGCGCGGCGGTTTTGTCGGGCGAAACCTGCAGGATATGCGCAAGGTGTCGTGGGATCGCGGGCAAGTGAGGCTCGGCGAAGTGCAGCGGCTCGACGGTCATCGCACGCCGCGTTGGCACGATTCGGAAGTCGCCGCGCTGGCGTTCGCGATTCAACAGATTCTGCATCGGCGCGGCTTTCTCGACGCCGAAGGCAACCAGTTGCCGTCGCGTGTGCTGGCGCGTTTGCCGCGCGGGCAGATGAAAGCGGAGAGCGCGTTACCGGCGGACTTTGGTATTCGTCCATTTCCTTCGGAAGCGGACGCCAGGGCGGTCACGCAATCCGAGGGAGCCTCGGGCATGCATGTGATGCTCGGACGCAAATGCGGATCGTGCGGCGCGAATGCGGTAATTCGCAAGGACGGCTGCGACTTTTGTACCGCATGCGGAGAAGTCGGCGCGTGCGGATGATGCGACGCTGAATACAGTTCGTGTTCCGCCGCTCTGACTAACACGCGGCGGAACAATCAAAGTCACTCCGCCGCGCTACCCGCGTAATTCCGCTGCCCGCGCAGACGCTTCACGATCCGCCCCAACGCGCGCCACTGCTGCGAAATCAGGCCATCGCCGTATGAACGACCCGAGCCGTGCGGCGCGGGTAGCTGATCGCGAATCCCGGTCGGCTCGACCGCGCGGTTCCACGATGCCGTGCGGAACATCATGTCCCACCACGGAAACAGCACGCCGAAATTGCAGCCATAAGCGGTACCTTCATGCCCATACCCGATCGCATGATGACGGCGATGGAAAATCGGGCTGACGATCAGACGCTCCAGCAGCCATCCATACGGCAAACGCGCATTGACGTGCTGGATGCTCTGCATGAAATTGCTGACGGCAATCAACACGACGAACTGGTTCGGCTGCACACCGATAAACAGCGAGATCGACGCGAAAAACGCGGCCTGGATGATGTCGTCGAGAAAATGATTACGGTCGTCGGCCCACAGCGACATCTGCTGCTGGCTGTGATGCACCGCGTGCAATTCCCACCACACGCCGAAGCGATGCTGCCAGCGGTGATACCAGTAGCCCGCGAAATCGAGCAGCACGAGGTAGATCGCGAACGACACGAACGGCTGATCGGTTACGCCCGGCCAGAGGCTGTCGATATCGATATTCGGTATGCCGTGAATCGCGATCAGACTCTGCCAATGATCGAACAGCGGCTGCAACATGAAGAAAAACGCTATGTTGATGATGCCGAGCTTCACGATCCACGTGTAAATCACATCCGCGCGCAACGCCTTGCGGTTTTGCCACTGCTCGACGGGCCGCAGTGCTTCGAGCGGACGCAACGCGAGATACGTCACGCCAATTTCGAGCACGCCGACGATCACCCAGTACAGCGCGTCATAGGTGTCTTCGTCATAGCCCATCAGGCCAAAGCGATAGAAGAACGGTTGCACGACATCGACGTACAACAGCGTCTGCAAAGCGGACACCATGTTGTCGAGTTGCGCGACGATTTCATGAAACATCAAAAAAAGCCTCGTGTTTTACCGGTTCTGCGATTGCCTGTTGAGCAGCAGTTTCAAAACGGATAACGCCGATTGAGCCGATTGCGCCTGCAATCAGTCAGGATTCGGCGCAATAACGGGTGCACGGTTGTCGAAAAAGATACCGTGCGGCGAGCGGCCAACAGCAATCGTATCGACCAGCTTGTGGGTCGTCATATCGATCACGCCGACATGCCGCGCGAAGCGGAAACCCACCCACAGGTAGCGCTTGTCCGGTGTCAGTTCCATGTCGTCCGGTCCGGGCATCAGGCCGGTGATGTCGCCGGTATTCGTGAGCGTCGTGTAGTCGATGATGCTGATCGTGCTGTCCACGCGGTTCGAGACCACGACATGCTTGCCGTCGTCGAGATTGCGGAAGTTGTGCGCGCCGCGCCCCGTATGGATCTTCTTGACGACCTGCTGCTTGCGCCAGTCCACCACGGTCACGTCGTCCTCGCCGGTCATGCCGACCAGCAGGTAGTGGTCGCCAGGCGTCATCCACAAGCCTGCGGGCTCGTTGCCTACGTGCATTTTCCACAGCACGGTTTGCGTCGGCAGATCGATCGCTGCGAGTTCGCCGGAGTCCTGCAGCGTGACGAACACCGTACGGTTATCGGAGGCGAACGTCATGTGGCTCGGCGTTTTCGCAAGTTCGATGTGCTTCGCCAGCGTCATATTCGCGCCGTCATAGCGGTAGATATCGACGCGGTCCATGCGCAACGCAGCCGTGACGAACCACTTGTGATCCGGCGAGAAACCGAGTTGATACGGGTCCTCGATATCCGGCACGGTGCGTTGCACCTTGCCGCTGTGCGGGTCGACGAACATCAGATTGTTCGACACGGAATCGGCGACGATCAGTGAATTGCCGTCGGGCGTGATCATCAGGTGATGCGGTTCCTTGCCGGTCGGCTCCGTGCCGACCACCTTGTGCGTGACGGGGTCGATCAGCGTGAGTTGCGCTTCACCTGAATCGAGCACGATCACGCGGTCGGCGGCATAGGCGCCATTCGTGATGGCCAGCATGCCGCATAGCGATGCAGCGAGCGCTCCGATCCTTGTAATGGAAACGATAGAAAATGGCATGGGGATCGTATTCACGCGGAAGAAAACAGAAGTGGAATGTAATGAACATGTCGGACATTCGTCGGATAACCGCCGTTGTCGAGACCATCACACTCTCTAACGTTTATACCGACGTTACCGATGACAAAAAACACGCGCCGGAGGCAGAAATTGCCGCGACAAACCGGCAGCGGCAATGTGCGTGTTTTTTGTGCGCGAAAGACGGCGTTCAATATACCGGCGGCGTCTTACAGGAGGCGTACGCACCTGAAATTTGCGCTAAGAATTCGCAAGATTTAAAGGCGCGCCGACGATGCAACGTGCCGCGATATTCGGCCGTACTGGTCGAGTGACGTCGCGCGCGATTTAGTTAGGGATACGGAACTGATGCCGATCTGATGCGTGAACTATCGCGCGCTCCGATTTGACCACCGGGTCAAGCGCCGATCAGACATTCCGCAGCCGCACCCAGGCGGGCGCGGCTATAAGAGAAGCGAGATGCCCCGCGTTAGATCGGCGTCAACACCGGCTCGCCTGCAAAGTGCCGCTTCGCGTTGTTCAGAAAGTTATCGACCGATGCCGTGATTGCTTCCGGCGAGCGCCCGGCCAGATGCGGTGTCAACACGACATTGCGCAAGGCCAGCAGCGCTTGCGGCGGATTCGGCTCGCCCTCGTACACATCGAGACCCGCGCCGGCAATCGTCCCGCTAGTCAGCGCCTGCGCGAGCGCGGCGGTATCGACCACACTGCCCCGCGACACGTTGACGACAAACCCTTGCGGACCCAGCGCCTCCAGCACCTTCGCGTCGATCAGATGATGCGTGCCCGCACCGCCCGGCGTCGCCACCACCAGAAAGTCGCTCCACTGCGCGAGCGCTGTCACGCTGTCGAAGTAGCGCAGCGGCGACCCTTCGCGCGGCTTGCGATTGTGATAGCCGATTTCCATGTCGAACCCGGCACCGCGCCGCGCCACCTTCTCGCCGATATTGCCCAGCCCGAGAATGCCCAGCCGCTTGCCGGAAATGTTCGGGCGCAACGGCAGTTCGTCGCGCCAGACGCCATCGCGCGTGGCCCGATCGAGATAAGGCATGTCGCGCACCACCGCGAGCAGCAAAGCGAACGCGTGATCGGCGACGCAACTGTCGTTGGTGCCCGCACCGTTGATGAGCACGATTCCGCGCGAACGGGCGTGGTCGACGGGAAGGTTTTCGTAGCCCGCGCCGATCGCGCTGAGCAGTTCGACCTGCGGCAGCTGGTCGATTTCCGCAGCGGTGACACCGGTCCCGCCATTGGTCAGCACCGCGCGGATCGTGGCGCCGTGGTCGGCAATCGCAGCGGCGCGCCGGTCGGTGTCGGGGGCATAAATGACGTCGAAGTCCGCGCCGATTTTGGCGAGACTCTCGTCGTTCAGATGGATCAGGACCAGCAGGGATGGCTTCATGACGGCGCTTTTTCTTGACTGCGTTGATGGACGAAATCCGGGACGGCCGAGTTTAACAAGGCTCCTGAAGGCTTGCTGGCCGCCTGGGTCGCAACACGCGGTCTTCGGCACCCGTCGAGATGGTTGGAAACGGCGGGGACCGCTTTTAGAACTACCTCTCGGCTCGACAACCCTTACGAGCCTCAAATCCGTTGAACCCCGGCCGTTATTCCGTTGAGAGAAACCGAGCGAAATCATGCACTCCACGCGTTTCTTTTCGTTGAACGCCCAAGCCGCCTTAAAATAGCCGCAATTCCGCTTACGAGAACCCCATGCTGGATATCCTTGCACGCGGCTCCACGCCCGACGATGGCGCCCCGAAGAACGTCTCCACCGGAGACGACTCCGAGATGTTCGAACTCGCGCCGGTCTCGCTGTGGCTCGAAGATTTCAGCGCTGTACGCGCATTGTTCGACGGATGGCGAGCCGACGGCGTGACCGATCTGCGCGCCCATTTCGCCGCCGACCCGGAGCGGGTTGCCGAATGCGCGCACAGCATCCGCGTGATCAAGGTCAACCAGAAGACGCTGACTCAGTTCGAAGCCGCCGACTTCGACGCGCTGACCGGCAATCTCGCGTCGGTGTTCCGCGACGACATGCTGCAGACCCATCTCGAAGAGCTTTGCCAGTTGTGGGAAGGCAAATCGCAGTTCACGAGCCACACGGTCAACTACACGCTGGGCGGCCGGCGCCTCGACGTGCTGCTCAAGGGCGTGGTGTTGCCGGGCCACGAAGGCAACTGGGACCGCGTGCTGGTGTCGGTTGAAGACATTACGGAACTTGAAGGCGCACGGCACCGCGTGACGCTCGCCGAACAGTACGTGCGCGGTTTGTTCGAACACTCGCCGGTGTCGCTGTGGGTCGAGGATTTCAGTGCGGTCAAACGTCTGCTCGACGATGCGCGGGCGGCCGGCATCAACGACTTCCGCGTGTTTACCGACGTGCACCCGGAGTTTGTCGAACGCTGCATGCAGGAGATTCACGTGCTCGACGTGAACCAGCACACACTCGACATGTTCGCCGCCAAAGACAAAAAAACGCTATTGGCGCACCTGCCGAGCGTATTCCGCGACGACATGCGTCCGCATTTTCGCGAGCAGCTGATCGACCTGTGGGACAACAAGCTGTTCCAGCAGCGCGAAGTGCTCAACTATTCGCTCGACGGCAGCGAGGTCCACGTTCACCTGCAATTCTCGGTGCTGCCGGGGCATGAACAGAGTTGGGACCTGGTGCTGGTCGCACTCACGGACATCACCGCGCGCAAGAAAGCCGAAGCCTACCTGGAATTCCTCGGCAAACACGACGTGCTGACCAAGCTGCGCAACCGCTCTTTTTACGTCGACGAACTGAACCGGCTCGAACGCAAAGGCCCTTGGCCGGTGACGATCATCATGGCGGACCTGAACGGTCTGAAACGCGTGAACGATCAGCTCGGCCACGCCGCCGGCGACGCGCTGCTGCGGCGTGCCGGCGAAGTGCTCGCGAAGGCGATGGAAGCGCCGTTCCACGCGGCGCGGATCGGCGGAGACGAATTTGCGATCCTGATGCCGGACACCGACGAACGCGGCGGCGCGGCGATGATCGACTCGATCCGCCAACTGGTGGAGATGAACAACCAGTTCTATCCGGGCTCGCCGCTGAGTTTCTCGATGGGCGCGGCGACCTGTCAGCGCGGCGACAGGCTCGAAGCGGGCGTGCAGCGCGCCGATCTGCTGATGTATGAAGAGAAACGCCTGCACTATGCGAACCAGCCGTCGACGAACGCCGGCGACAGTTCGAAGTAGGAAGCGGATTTGAAGCAGGTCCGCCCGTTCAGCTCCCCGACCCCGGCAATTTGGCGGCCAGCAGATCGACCTTCGTAATGCTCGGCGGCGACGCCAGCAGCTCGCCGGCCTTCGCCATCAACGCGGCCGCGACTTTGCCGTTCAGATGTGCGTCACGGCCGGCTTCGTCGGGAAAGGCGTCGAAAATACCGAACGTGGACGGCCCCATCTTCAACGCGAACCAGGCAGTCGTCGCGGGCTCGTCTTCGACGAGCGACAGGCCGCTGAGCAGAAAAGCCTCGACGTCCTTTTCCTTGCCGGGCTTCGCTTCGAGATGCACGTACAACGCGAGTTTGACCATGACGCGGCTCCTGAGGTGAGACGAAGGGAATGGGTCCGCCTTGCTGTTTTTTTCAGGTTATATGCAACGCGGGACACGCCGGCAAACGCTGGTCTGCCGTCAAAAAAGTATAGGCCCGCGTTGGACAGAACACGGGCAACTTCAGAACGAAGGGCGCACGTCTGAAGCAGGTTTGATGCTCGAGGGCCGTACACATCCTGCACCCGCACACGCCCCCTCTTTCGCCGAGCGCCTTCAAACCGCAGTCACATAGCGCGCAACCGGCTTCACCACGCGCGGCGGCGGCGCATCGTAGACCGTGCGCATGCGTTTGACTTCATCCACCGGACTGAGGCCGAACAGACGCTTGAACTCGCGGCTGAATTGCGACGCGCTCTCATAACCGACCCGCGCCGCTGCCGCGCCCGCGTTCAGACCATCCTGCACCATCAGCAAACGCGCGTGATGCAGGCGCGTGGTCTTCACGTATTGCATCGGCGAAGTCGCGGTCACGGCCTTGAATTGCGCATGGAACACGGCGAGGCTCATGCCGGCTTCGGAAGCAAGCGTATCGACATCGAGCTGCCCGTGATAGTCGGCGTGAATGCGGCGCAGCGCCTTCGCGATGCGGCCAAAATGATTCTGATGCGTGAGCGCCGCGCGAATCGCGTCGCCCTGCTCGCCCGTCAGCACGCGATAACAGATTTCCCGCACCACCCCCGGCGCGAGAATGCGTGCATCGAGCGGCGATGCCAACGCTTCCATCAGACGCTGCACTGCGCTGCTGAGCGCCGGGTCGAGCGGCGTCGAATAGATGCCGACCGGCTCGTTCTGCGTCGCGCCCTGCGATTCGTTGAGCGCCATCAACAACTCGGCCACCATCGTCAGATCGACGCGCACCGAGATCGCCAGAAACGGTTCTTCGGGGCTCGCCTCGGTTTCGCATTCGAACGGCAGCGGCACCGACAGCACGAGATATTGTTGCGCGTCATACTGGAACGTCTGATCGCCGAGAAAACCGCGCTTGCGGCCCTGGCAGACGATCACGATGCTCGGCTCGTACATCACCGGCATGCGCGGCATCGGCGTGTTGGCGCGCATCAGACTGACGCCTTCCAGGCTCGACCGTGTAAAGCCCGGCGTGGGCGCGAGCAGGTCGAATAATTCGACCAGACGCTGCTGCGCGGAATCTGCGTTGACGGGCGCTGCGGAATGGGTTGACATGACGGTATGGTGACCTGCAAGAGAATAATGCTTGAAATTTAGCACCAAACAACCTACAGCGCTTCTCGCCAGGAGTTTTAGGCAAATCTTCAAGACATTCAGGTATTCCCGGAGTCGCGACCCGATCCTATTATGGGAACCCTGCCGGATCAATCTTTCCGCGCTGCGCCGGGCCCGGCTGTCAATTCACGCTTCGGCGAATTCGTCAGCCACCGTCTGCGCCGTGATCCCGGTTCATGTCGAGGCGGGCTCTGCATCGCGTGTTTTTCTCTCTGCGTTTGCCGATTGCCCGGACCTCGCGCCATCTTCATCTTCTTTGCTGGAGCTACCCATGAGCACGACTTATGCCTATGCAGCGACCGACGCTACCGCGCCGCTCGCCCCGTTCGAAATCCAGCGTCGCGAACTGCGCGCCCATGACGTGCAGATGGAAGTCCTGTTTTGCGGCGTGTGCCATTCCGATCTGCATCAGGCGCGCAATGAGTGGAAAAACACTGTGTTTCCGGTGGTGCCGGGCCACGAGATCGTCGGCCGCGTGACCGCTGTCGGGCCGGACGTGACGAAGTACAAGGCAGGCGATCTGGTGGGCGTCGGCTGTCTGGTCGATTCGTGCCGCACGTGTGCGAGTTGCAAGGAAGATCTCGAACAGTATTGCGAAAACGGTTTTGTCGGCACGTATAACGGCGTCGACAAGGTCGATGGTCAGATCACTTTCGGTGGCTATTCGACGCAACTCGTCGTCGACGAAGAATTCACGTTGCGTGTGCCGGAGAATCTCGACCCGGCGGGCGCCGCTCCGCTGTTGTGCGCGGGCATTACCACGTATTCGCCGCTGCGCACGTGGGGTGCGGGTCCTGGCAAGAAGGTCGGCATTGTCGGCCTCGGCGGCCTCGGCCATATGGGCGTGAAGCTGGCTCGCGCGATGGGCGCGCATGTCGTGCTGTTCACGACGTCGCCGTCGAAGATCGAAGACGCGAAGCGACTTGGCGCGCACGAAGTGGTGATTTCGAAGAATGCCGCTGAGATGGAAGCGCATGCGAACAGCTTCGATCTGATCGTCAATACGGTGGCTGCGCAGCACGATCTGAATCCGTTTTTGACGCTGCTCAAGCGTGATGGAACGATGACGCTGGTCGGCGCGCCGGAGCACGATCATCCGTCGCCGCAGGTTTTCAACCTGATCATGAAGCGTCGCCGTCTGGCCGGTTCGCTGATTGGCGGCATTGCCGAGACGCAGGAAATGCTGGATTTCTGCGGTGAACATGGAATTACTTCGGATGTCGAGGTGATTCCGATGCAGGGGATCAATGAGGCTTATGAACGGATGCTGAAGAGTGATGTCAAGTATCGGTTTGTGATTGATCTGGATTCTTTGCGGAAGTGATGTAAAGGTTTGGGTTTGGGCCTGCGCGGCGGCGGTGGTTTTTGTTGGCCCGCTGCTGCGTGGGGCTGTTGCTGTTTTTTGTTTTTCGCTTTTTTGTTTTTCGCTTTTTTGTTTTTCGCTTTTTTGGTTGTGCTTTTTGGATGTTGGCCTTTCCTTGAATTCACGGTGGTCTATTAGCACTGCCCCTGTGCGGGGCGGCACTCACTTTCTTTGCCGCCGCAAAGAAAGTAAGCAAAGAAAGCGGGCTCACACCGCTAACCATTAAGCGGGTCCCCTGGCTTGGAGGGGGTAGTGGTACATCTGGAATCCGTGCACTCGCACATTCCGCTTTAGTGACACAGCCATCATTCGCTCCCACTCCGCACTGCGTGCGTCGCGGATGGGTTTGCGTGGGAAACCGGTCGAGTTTCCGCATAGCGAAGCTGGTGGTCGCCTTCAAAAACGAAGAATAAAAAATGCGTAAGAACCAGTCCCTGGTTCCTGGCGCTCGAAGTTCCGTTCGGATTGAAATAAGGCATCTGCGCCCCGCGAATTACGCGTCGGCGCGCGAAGCGCCGCCGGAAGAATGACTGCTTTGTCACGAGCGCGGAGTGTGCGGGAGCACAGATTCCAGATGCACCACTGCCCCCTCCAAGCCAAGGGACCCGCTTAAGAGTTAGCGGTGTGAGCCCGCTTTCTTTGCTTACTTTCTTTGCGGCGGCAAAGAAAGTAAGTGCTGCCCCGCACAGGGGCAACGCTAATAGACCACCGTGATCACAAGGAAAGGCCAACAACAACAACAACAACAACAACAACAACAAACCCGAAACCCCGCTGCAAAAAAAGCAAAACCCCAAAAACCGGAGCAACCAATGATCGACAGAATAACCGCCATGCGCACATTCATCCGAATCGTGGACACCAACAGCTTCACCCGCGCAGCGGAGTCCCTAAACATCCCGCGAGCGACGGCGACCACGATCGTCCAGAACCTGGAAGCCCTGCTGGGCACAGCATTACTCGCCCGTACAACGCGACGTTTAAGCGTCACACCAGAAGGTGCCGCCTACTACGAACGCTGTGCGCAGATCCTTGCGGATATCGACGATATGGAAGCAAGCATCCGTCACGCAACGGATAACCTCACGGGCCGCCTGCGCATCGAAATACCGGGCGCGGTGGCAAGCGCAATCGTGCTGCCGGCACTGGACGACTTCCACACGCGCTATCCGAACCTGGATCTGGCAATCGGCATCAGCAACCGCACGGTCGATCTGATCTCCGAAGCAATCGACTGCAGTATCCAGCTCGGCGAGTTACCCGACTCGAATCTCGTGGCGCGACAGCTAGGCACGCTCGAACACGTGACCTGCGCAAGTCCCGCGTACCTGGCGCGTCAAGGCACACCTGTCGATATCGACGATCTGCGCGGACACGTAGCGGTCAATTGCATGTCGCCGCATAACGGCCGCGAAGTGGATTTCGATTTCGAAGTGGACGGAGAAGCACAAAGCGTCAAGGTAAAAGGCTTCGTGAAGGTCAGCGACGAACAGGCGTATCTCACCTGCGGATTGCAAGGCCTCGGCCTCATTCAGCCCGCGCGGATCGCCGCTCAGCCCTACCTCGACTCGGGATTACTGCGCGAAGTTCTGCCGCAATGGAAGCCCGTGCCGATGCCGGTCTCGGTCGCGTATGTGAAGAACCGCCGGGTCTCGCCGCGCGTGCGGGCTTTCGTCGACTGGCTCGCGGAGTTGTTTGAAAAGGCGGAACACGTCGATCAGGATCTCACGCGCGTGCGCCAGTTGTTGCGCGGCCTGCATCCCGCCTGAGGCGGGTTAACGAAAGTTTTAATGCAGGCACGCGCCGCACGAACTCGCGCGGCTCAGCGCATTAATTCGATAATTTGACCGGCACCGGCCGCGTCAGCAGATCAACGTAGAAATTGAAAAAGGCTGGATTGTCGAAGCGTTTGACGATCGTCATCTTCTGCAAACCCGCCGGCGGCGAACTCGTATAACCCGTTGCCTTGCCGTCATTGGCGCCAAAACTCGTATCCACGTCCACCCACTCGTCGACCGTCTGCGTCGCGAACGAAGGATGCATCAGATAGGCGAGCGTCAATGTGTCCCAGATATTCGTCGTGTAGTCCGGATTGGTTTCGAAACCATTCTTGCCGTCGAAGCCATAGCCGTTCAACGTCTTGAACAATTGCGTAATGATGGTCTGCTTCGCCGGATCATGCGCAACCCGGTCGTAAAGCGCCTTGTCCATTTTTACGGTGTCCGTCACGTCGAGCGGCACGACCACCTGTTTGATCGGCAGATGCAATACCGTCTTTGCTGCCTCCGGGTCGAACCACCAGTTGAATTCGGCAGTCGGCGTCGTGTTGCCGGGCACGTCGATCGCGCCGCCCATGTAGATGATCTGCTTGATCAACGGCACGATCTCGGGATGCTGACGTGTTGCGAGTGCAATGTTGGTCAGCGGGCCGATGGCCAGGATCGTCACTTCGCCGGGATATTGCTTGACCGAATCGACAATGAAATCGACCGCGCTTTTGCCTTGCACTTTGGTGTGTGTTGCGAAACCGTCGGGCGGCGCAACGAGGTCGCTGTCGGATGCCGGCTCGGGCGTACTCCACGCACCGAGATAACCGTCACCACCGGGGAATTGTTTCAGTTCGGCCTGAATCGTCGCGAAGTCATGCGATAAAGCGTAATTGGCGCCCGCATAAACGCCGATCTGATTTTCCACACCGAGCCGTTCGACGGATTTCAGTGCATCCGCGACGCCCTGCTTCAGCCATTGATTACCGGACACGACCGTAATACCGAGTACTTTCAGCGAGCCTTGCGCCTGTAATTGCGCGGCCATGACGCCGAGCTGGCCGTCGTCACTCAGCGTGTTGTAATCGCTGTCGATAATTACTTTGGGTGCGTTATCAGGTGCGTTGAGTTCATTGCCGCCGCACGCTGAGATACTTATAACGGTCATTACGCTTGCTACACAGGTGAGTGCCAGGAAAACTCGTCTCACTGATGTCTCCTTTTTATCGTGTCGTGTCACGCCGCAGTGCCATGCGGGTAAGGAAAATCATCATAGACGTAAACTTGATGAAATCAAATCGTCATGGTCGTTGAGTTATTGACGAGATCAGAATAACGATGACGCAAACGCGCCGCCCAATACCAGGGATGACTAATGAACGATGCGCAACGGGACAAAAGCAATGAGAACAGTCAGAGACTCGCGCCAACACCCGCGCAATAAAAGCGCGCCGCCAGAATAGCGGCGCGCGAGATCAAACCTTCACATTTACTGCGATTCTTCCGCCCACACGGCGTTCTTCTCGCGAGCCATCAGTGCCGTCGACGCCGCAGGCCCGAACGTCCCCGCCGTATAACCGCGCGGCCGTTCGCCCGACTTGGCCCAGCCTTCCAGAATCGGTTCGGCCCATGCCCATGCGGCTTCCAGTTCGTCGCGGCGCATGAAGTGAGTGAGGCGTCCGCGAATCACGTCGATCAGCAAACGCTCGTACGCTTCCGCGCGACGCTCGGTGAACGCCTGCTGCAAATCCAGATTCAGGCTCACCGGCAGCATATGCATGCCGCTGCCCGGCTCCTTCGCGAGCATCTGCAACTGGATCGATTCTTCCGGCTGCAGCTGGATCACGAGTTTGTTGCCATAGTTGCGGCCACCGCTCGGAATGATCGAGAACGGCAACTCGGAGAACTCGATGACGATCTCCGACACCTTCTTCTGCATCCGCTTGCCGGTGCGCAGGAAAAACGGCACGTTGGCCCAGCGCCAGTTGTTGATATGTGCGCGCAACGCGACGAAGGTTTCGGCACGGCTGCCGGCCGGCACGTTGTCTTCTTCGAGGTAGCCTTTCACCGCCTCGCCGTCGACCGCGCCTGCGGTGTACTGACCGCGCACGGTATCGCGCGAAATATCTTCGGCAGTCATCGGACGCAGCGAGCGCAGCACCTTCAGCTTTTCATCGCGGACCGCATCCGGGTCGAGCGACACGGGCGGCTCCATTGCGACGATGCACAGCAGTTGCAGCAGGTGGTTCTGCACCATGTCGCGCAGCGCGCCGGTCTTGTCGTAGAAACCCGCGCGGCTGCCCACGCCGACCGTTTCCGCGACCGTGATCTGCACGCTCTTGATATACGGAGCCTGCCACAGCGGCCCGAAAATCGGATTGCCGAAGCGCAGCACCATCAGGTTCTGCACGGTTTCCTTGCCGAGGTAGTGGTCGATCCGGTAAATCTGCGCTTCGTTGAAGTGCTTGCCGACCGCCGTGTTGATTTCCTGCGCGGACGCCAGATCGTGACCGAGCGGCTTCTCGAGCACGACGCGCGAATTCTCATCGACCAGCCCCGCCGACGAAAGGTTGTCGCAGATATTCGTGAACAGATCCGGTGACGTCGCGAGATAGAACACGCGGCGCACGCCTTCGCGCGACACTTCTTTCAGGCGCTGGTAGTCGTCGATCGAATCGACGTCCATCCGCACGTATTCGAACAGCGCCATGAATTTGTCCCATGCGGCGGCATCGAACGCTTTCTTTTCGATGAAGGGCTTGGCCTTCGCTTCCATGAATTCGTTGATGTATTCGTCACGCGACCACGGCTTGCGGCCAATCGTGAGAATGCGGGTGTCCGGCGGCAGGTTGCAATGCAGATGCGCCATGTAGAGCGCGGGCAGCAGCTTGCGAAACGACAGGTCGCCGGTGCCGCCGAAAATGATCATGTCGAGCGGCAAATCGGGAATGGCAGAAGCGTGTTGGGTCGTCATAGCGCGGTCGCAGCGTCGTGATGAAGAAGGCGTCGGTCAAAGGACAGAAAAAGTCTGGCGCGGTAGCCGCACAAAAAGCTGCAAATAACGGCATCCGGCACCGGCACTTTTTTCTGGCAAACGCCTATGGTGCAACTTTTTGGGATTGTTTGCACGGCAACATGTGCCTCAGGTTGGCGCAATTTGCCAACCTGGCGGACAGGCGGTTGTTTTTAAGGCGTTTTTTTAAGGCGCGCGGAGAATGAAATTCAGCTGGCTAATGTGTGCGTGCGGTCTGCCCACTGTGTGCGTGCGGTCTGCCCACTGATCCTCACCTTTGGATCTGCGAAGACCGCACACAGCGCCCCATCCCGAACGCTTATTGCGACGCGCCCTGGTCGCCGTTCTTGCCGCCATCCTTCTTGCCGCCCTTGAACATCGCGCGACACGGCGGGCTCAGTTCGTCGAGGTGCTGCTTCATGCAGGCAGTGATCTTCTCTTTGTTCGGGATCTCGGCCGCGCAGAAATGCATCGCGTCGCCGCGACAGGCTTTCGCCTGTTCGTCCTCACTCGCGGCGCTCGCCGGGCTGGCGGCTCCGAGGACGACAAGGCTGGCAGCAAACAGGCAATAGATTCGATTCATGTCAGGTCCGGTATTGCAGATGTCGACGAAATCACATGAGCAGAAAACGGGCCTGAACACTGTGCCTGGCTCGCCTATGCCGACGTCCGCTTCAGCGTCATGCCCCGCCCCGCGTAAAACCTGGCCGCCATGGCAAACGGCAGATACACGTCGGCCTGATGCGGCGCGATGCCCGAAGGATTGTGAAACCACACGCCGTCGCGATCGCGTCCGTGCAGCAGGATCAGATGACCGCCCTGCCGCTGGTTCGGCCGCTCGGGATAACGAATCTCCGCACTCACCGAAATGATAGCCAGGGTACCGGCGTTCAACCGCGCCGCGATCTCTTCAAGCGACACCTGCGGCAACACCTCGACCTCGATCCCGAACGCGCCGCGCGACCAGTCGGCGAACGGCTGGTAAATCAATCCGTCGACGCCGCCGTCCTCGCGCATCCGGTACACGCCGTGTTGCAGGGCTTCATCGAGTAACGCGGCGCGAGGTGCGTGCGCGACACCCCAATAATCGAGCGCGGATTCGAGACATGTCAAACCGCACAGGCGTTTGGCCCAGAAGCGGTAGCGCTCCGGGTCGGCGAAACCGCTCCTGCGCCAGTGCGGATCGTCGCACGGATCGCCCTGCCGCTCGACGATATGGCGAACCCACTCGGGGCTGCCCCATTGCGTGTAATACGGTACGCCCGTGTGGCGCAGTGCCGGTTCGTTCATCGATTGCGTTGAGCGTGAATGGCCAAAAATTGCGAATAGATGCTTTTACATTCACAGCATGCTGCGAGGCCGCTGCATCGTGCCATCGAAGAAGCGCTGCAATCGGAACGCGGACAAATCGAGCGAAGGCTTGCCGCCGTCGTTCATTTCCGCGAGCAGCTTGCCGACGATCGGCCCCATCGCGAAGCCGTGTCCGCAAAAGCCGGTGGCGATCGTCAGCCCGCTGACCTGCGGCGGCGCATCGATCACCGGGATGCCGTCGGGCAGCACGTCGATCAGCCCAGCCCAGGATTCGACCACCTGCGCGTCCTTCAGCGCCGGGAACAACGCGCGCAATTTTTTCAACGCGCTCGGCGCCTGGCTCGCATTCGGCTGCGGATGCGGATCACGCGGATACAGCACGCGCTCGGCTTCGGGCACGCCGCCCGGCAGACGCTCGCGCAGATCGCGCAAACACGCGCCATTCAGATGGAAACTGAACTTCTCGCGCTGCTTCCACAATTCGGGCAAGAACCACTTGAGCGCGCGGAAATGGCCGAGCGTCATGTCGACGTCGACCTGCATATCGTCGGCGAGGTTGATCGCGCCGTTCGCGCGTTGCCGCACGCCGAGGCCGTGCCCCCAGAACGTGGACGCAGTGATCTGCGGCAGCGGATTGGTGCGCGAACAGGTGCCGCGCACGACCTGCTGCGGCAATTCCAGACCGAGCGTTCTGAGCAGCTTCCAGCTGCTGGCGCCCGCCGCACAGATGAAGCGCGAGGTGCGCACCGTGCCCCGCTCGGTGACCACGCCCGCAATCGCGCCGCCCGCGCGCTCGACGCCGACCACGCCGCATCCTTCGAAAAACAATGCGCCGGCCTCGGCGGCGCGCGCGGCGAACGCGGCGGTGGCGCGGCGCGGTTCGGCCTGGCCGTCGCTCGGCGTGTAGAGGCCGCCGAGCGCCGGACCTTGCATGCCGGTCACGACGGCGTCGATCTGCTTGCGGTCAAGCGTGCGGGTGTCGAGCCCGTATTGACGCGCGACGTCCATCCATTGCTGGAACGACGCCCATTCTTCTTCATCGGAAGCCACGTAGAGGCAGCCGCCCTGACGCCACTCCAGATCGAAATTCAGCTCGCTTTCGAGTTCTTTCCAGAGCGGGATGCTCGCCATCATCAGCGGCACTTCGGCGGCTTCGCGGCCCTGCTGACGCACGAAACCCCATGCCCGCGACGACTGCTGGCCGGCAATCCGCGATTTATCGAGCACCACCACCGAGAGGCCGCGGCGCGCAAGATACCAGGCGGCCGCGCAGCCCATGATGCCCGCGCCGGCGATCACGACATCGGCCTGTTTCGGAAACGGTTGATCGGCAGAGGTGAAGTTTGCGTGCAGCGGGTAAGTCGTGGTCATCTGGCTGGGCCGGTTTTAAATGTGGGCGTAATCTTCGCAGGCGAGTCGATTGTCTGCAATGCCGCCGCACCGGAAGTCTGCGGAGATGGCGAACCTGGCGAGATCGACAACGCCATCGGAACGCGGCAGAGTAACCCGCAAAGCCTTACCAGAAGGGCTTTAGAGTTACGACTAAAATCTCACCCCATTTATTCGTTAAACAGATATTCGTCTTTTATTCGTCTCACAGATATTTAGAAAAATATTCGCGAGACGAATATTTGACAAATATTCGTTTGACGCATAAATTGCATTTATTCGTCTCACGGATAATCCGTCATGCTCCATCTCATCGCCACCCCTAACCAGATCGCCCAGCTGCTCGCCGCGAGCCGCCGGCAAGCCGGTCTCACGCAGGCTGACGCGGCCGCGCGCATCGGCGTCAGTCAGAGCCGCATTTCAGCGCTGGAAACCGACGCTGGTTCGCTCACCGTCGCGCAATTGCTGGCGCTCTCCGGCATCTACGGGCTGCAGTTGCAGGTGCGCGACAGGAGCCAGCCGCAGCCCGACCCGACCCCGCTGATCGAGTGGTGAGCATGGGTCGCCCCACTCATTCGCAGGCGTTGTCGGTGTGGGCCAATGGCGAGCGTGTCGGCGTCTGGCGCCTGCCCGCGCGCGGGCCGATGGAGTTCGCGTACGACCCCGCGTGGGTCGAATCGGCGGCGGGTCGCCCGCTGTCGCTGTCGCTGCCATTCACACCTGGCAACATGGCGCAAAAAGGCCCGCGCGTGCTGAATTACTTCGACAATCTGCTGCCCGACAGCGAGGCGATCCGCAAACGTATCGCCCAGCGCTATCAGACCGACACGCTCGATGCGTTCGACCTGCTGCAGGCCATCGGCCGCGACTGCGTGGGCGCGGTCCAGCTCCTGCCCGAAGACGACGCGCCGGTAGGGGTCGACCGGATCGAAGGTACGCCGCTATCCGACAGCGAGATCGAAGCGATGCTGGCGCGCACGGTCAGCACGCCGCCAATCGGCGCCCACGACGAGCCGGACGACGACTTCCGCATCTCGCTGGCCGGCGCGCAGGAGAAAACCGCGCTGCTGTGGCACGACGGCAAATGGCAGCGCCCGCACGGCGCGACGCCGACCACGCATATTTTCAAGCTGCCGCTGGGGCTGGTCGGCAACAAGCTCGCCGACCTCAGCACGTCGGTGGAAAACGAGTGGCTGTGTCTGCAGATTCTGCGTGCATACGGGTTGCCGGTCGCGAATACGGAAATCATGACGTTCGGCAAGCAGCGCGTGTTGAGCGTCGAACGCTTCGACCGGCAGATGCATTCGAGCGGCCAATGGCTGCTGCGTCTGCCGCAGGAGGACTTCTGCCAGGTGTACGGCGTGCCCTCGCATCGCAAGTATGAAAACGAAGGTGGCCCCGGCGTGCTCGACCTCGCGCGGATTCTTCAGCAATCGGTGACGTCGCGGCAGGACATCGAAACGCTGCTCGCCAGCCAGATTCTGTTCTGGATGCTGGCCGCACCCGACGGCCACGCCAAAAACTTCAGCATCCGCCTGCTGGCGGGCGGCCAATACCGGCTGACGCCGCTTTACGACGTGATGTCGATCTGGCCGGTGGAAGGCAGCGGCCCCAACCAGTGGTCGTGGTTCAAGGCGCGGCTCGCGATGGGCATGTGGTCGCGCAGCAAACACGACGCGTTTCGCGACGTGCAACGGCGTCATTTCAACACGATGGCGCTGAAATGCTCGTACGGCGCGAGCGCGGAACCGTTGATCCAGCGGCTGATCGACGAAACGCCCAGGGTAATCGAGCGGGTATCGGCGGAATTGCCTGAACGGTTTCCAGCGCGGGTCGCCGAGCGGATTTTCAAAGGACTGAAAAACTCGGCCGCGAAGCTCGAGAAAATGCCGCCTGAATGAATCGATCCAATGCGTTCAGGAGTCAAATAGTGCTCAAACAGTCGGCATATCGCGCTCGTACGGCATATTCTTCACAGATGGGACACCGTTAATCGGTAAAATACGCACGATGCCAAATACATAAAAATGCCGGAATTGTCTGTCACGCGTTTTGCCGGGTCGGGCTCAATGGCAATTCGGCAAAAACATAAACCGCGATACTTTTTACGGTACATTTGCTGTCCCCCTGCGTAGCTCATCCATGCGCATTGCTTGTGCGTGGAGAGGCCGCGCCTGCACTATCGCTTCCCCCAGTACCCTTTAAGACGGCGGATTTTCACGCAGTATGACCAACGAAACACTCTCACCTGACGCCATCGCGGTCGCCGAGCGCGTACGCGAATTGATGAGCCGGCATGGAATCGGCAAACGTCAGCAAACCACTGAGCTGTGCCGGATCCTCGATCTGAGTTTTTCACAGGGACACCGCAAGCTGCGCGGCAACAGCCCGTGGACCCTGTCGCAGATCAAAAAGGTCGCCGAGGTGTTCGGCGAACCGGCGGCTCAGCTGTTCGGCGCACAATCGCTCGATCCGGGCATGGTCGGCGCGATCGCGCAGGAAGCCGTGTTCTGCATCGGCGCAATCGAACTGGCGTGCACCGCCTGGGTCGGTGCGGCGCTCGAAGCGGGCAGCCGCCCGGAATTCGTCGCGTATTCGCGGCTCGGCCAATGGCGCGTCGCGCGTCACGACGGCACGCTTTACCAGAGCGCATACGAAGTCCACAAGATCGAGATTTATCCGCGCCGCGCTGAAACCGACAAGCCGACTATTGCCGTGGTCGACGACGATCAGGCCAGCGCCGACAACCTGCGCGACTATCTGGAGCGCAGCGGCTTCGCGGCGGTGGCGATTTACGGGCTGGCGTCGTTTGCCGAGCAACTGCAAACGCAGGTATTCGACGGCATCGTGATCGACTGGCTGTTCGGCGCGCAAACCTCGGCGGCCGCGATTCGCGCGGTGCGAGCGTCGGAAAACCCGGACGCGCCGATCTTCGTGCTGACCGGCGAATTGCTGACCGGCAAGGCCAGCGAATCGGAAATCAGTCAGGTCATCCGCAATTTCGACGTCGCGTGCTATGAAAAGCCCGCGCGCATGGCGATTCTGGTCGCCGATCTGTCCAAACGGTTGAACCGGCCTTGAAGCTCGGTCTTAAAGACAGACATTGAAACGCCGCCGCTAACCCGCCGTGAGTTTCAGCGGCTGAAGGTGTGTGCTCAGGTTGATGCCCGCCTCCATTCCCGCCCTGCCGGCCACGCTTCACACCACATGGCGCGACGCCACCGCACGCTGCAATGCGCTGCGCAGATCCTCGTAATGTACCGGCTTTAATAACGCGTCGAAGAACGGCTGTTCGCCATCTGCTTCTTCCGCCGCCGTCCTCGTCCTCACCTCTGGCGCATACGCGCTGACCACGATCACCGGCACGCCAGCCGACGGCCCGCCCCGCTTTTCGAATTCCGCGAGAAAGGTATAACCGTCGCGATCCGGCATGTGCAGGTCGAGCAGCACTACATCGCAACGGCGCAGGTCGAGCCACGCGAGCGCATCGTCGGCGGTGGCGACGGCGTGCGCGTCGAAATCCATATGCGCGATCATTTCGCTGAGCGATTCGCGGATCAGACGGTTGTCGTCGACGATCAGCACGCACGGTCGCGCGCCGCCGGGGTCGGCCTGCGCGGCGACATCGGCCGGCTCGGCAGCCGCGACCGACGTGACCGGAATAGTCACCGTGAACGTGGTGCCCACGCCGACCGTGCTCGCGACATCGACCGTGCCGCCGAACAGCTTCACCAGCCCCTGCACGATCGTCAACCCCATTCCCGCGCCTTCGAAACGCCGTGTGCGCGACGAGTCGAGTTGCGTGAACTCCTGGAAAATCAGCGGAATCTGCGCCTGCGCCACGCCCGGCCCGGTATCGCTGACGATAAAAATCAGCACGGCCGGCTGCTGCCGCAACTGCACGCGCACCGCGCCGGACTCGGTATAGCGGATTGCGTTGGTGACGAGGTTGTTGACGATCTGACGGATCCGATGCGGATCGGAGTCGACCAGCCCGCGCACGCCGGTCGCCTCGCTGTCGAGTTGCAGACCGCGCGCCGCCGCCGACATCGTGTGTTCGTCGACAATCGACGCCAGCAGTTCGCGCGGCTCGAAATGCTCGTGACGCAGTTCGAGCTTGCCCGCGCCCAGGCGCGCGTAATCGGTGAGGTCCTTCATTTGCGCTTCGAGATGCCGCGCTGCCGTTTCGAGGCGCAGGATCACCTTGCGGTCGGCCTCGGAGTGATAGTTGAAGCCCAGCAATTCAATCGACGACACGATTGCATGCAGCGGCGTGCGCAGTTCGTGACTGATCATGCCGAGAAACGCGTCTTTTGCGAGACTCGCCTCGCGCGCCGCGCGGCTCGCCTGGTGTTCGGCTTCGAGCGCCGCGTGCTGCTGGATCATCAGACGCGTGCGGCGCCGGCCGTTGAGCACCAGCAGCGTGGTCGCCGCTGCCGACAGCAACAGCAGCACCATCCCGGCCACAAACAGCAAGCGGCGCTTGTCGATGAAATCGCGGTTCATCGCTTCGCGGTCGGCGACGTCGGCGAAACGGCGGCTCAGCGCGAGATCGTTGATCTCCGTCCAGTGCGCGCGCAATTGCGCGACGATCCGGCTCGCGCGGCCGCGATCTTTCGGCAATGCGTCGACTTCGGGTTGAAGCGTGTGCAGCAGCGTATCGAGCCGGTGAATTTCGTCGATCTGCCGTTGCAGCAGCGCAAGCTGAGCGGTCAGCCGCTGCGTCGAGCCGGCCATCACACGGAGTTTGGATTGCAGCAGCTGGTAACGCAGCATCAGCCGCTGGAAGTCGTCGTCAGTGCCTGACTGATACAGCAGCAACTGGTTTTCAAAGCGCCCGTAGGCAATTTGCAGTTGCGCGGCGTCCCAGTAAAAGCCGTCGTAGGTGCCGGTCAACTGCTCGGTGGCGCGCGGATTCAGCAGGTTTGCGTACAACAGATAGCCAATTGCGCCGGCTGGCGCCGCGAGCGCGGTTAGCCAGATCAGCACATAGAACACCCGGCGCCACGGACGGCGCACTATTTGACGATGAGGGCCTTGATCTGCCATACGAATTTCGAATCGCCCGAGGCGCCCGTGATTTCGTCAGGGAACGCGTCGCGCGGGTAGATAAGGAATAGCGGCCCGAAGTCGCTGACCTTCAGCCGCTGGCCGTTCATGCTGTACGCCACGACCACGCCATAGCGATCGCTGTCGGACACCGGCACGGTGTAGGTGTAATCGTCGAGCGTACGGAACTCGATCTGGGTGCCATAGGCGCCGACCGCCTTCAGAATATCCGCGAGCAGCGGTCCTGTGAAGGTGGAACGCGGAGTCCACGTGGTGGAAGTGGTGATCGAATGCGGCGGAAGCGCGAGCAGTTGCGCTTCCGTGAAGTGGTAGGACTGATGCGCCGCGTCGTTGGTCTTGCTGATCTTGCCCTGCACGTCGAGCGTGAGCGGCGCGTCGGTCTGGGCCTGCGCGATGCCCGACGTGGCCAGTCCGGCCAGTCCGGCCAGCGCGGCCATCAGGCCAATGGCCCAACGCGCCCGGCGCAGCGCGCGATAAATCACATCGGCGGTATTTGCAGCGTGCAACTTCGTCATCAACTCGATCAACCTGGTCATCGCTCTTCTATTCCTTACCTGTTTTGCTGCGCTCGCTCCGGTGCCAAAACGGGCTATGGCTTCGTCAGCCATCGTCGTTCCGGTAGCTTGCACCCTTCGCTATTCGATCTACCTGCGTCTTCGTTCTCTGCCCGGCCGTGTCGCCGCTATCGAGCGACGCCTCTCCGGTGATGCGCGTCACCCCGACGCGCGATCTTTGAACCGCATGCATAATATCGCCAAAATTCCTGGTCTCAAAAACGGCGGCCCGCTGGCCCGCTACGCGCCGTTTCCACGTCACTGACATCTGCCCCGCACGCATCTCGCGACGCCCTACCAGTTATGAACAAGCCGGTTTTGCCCCTCACGTACGAACAACTCGATCACTGGATCGAATCGCTGCAGCCCGCGTTGCTCGCCGAGCACTTCACGATGGCGATCGGCATTCTGCGCGGCGGTGCGCCGCTCGCGCTGATGGTGTCGCACGCGGTCGGCACGCCGGTCGCGTTTTTGCGCTACGACCGCCAGACGCGCACCGTCGCATGGGATTCGACGCTGCCGATGCCGCCAGCAGGGTCGAAAGTGCTGTTGTGCGAGGACATCGCCGGGCGTGGTTTTACGCTGACCGATTGCATCGCGTTTCTTCAGCAGCAGGGGCTCACGGTCAGAACACTGACCGGCGCCGTCGATGACCTTAGCCGCACGCAGCCCGACTATGCGATCGACGCGCGCGGCTATTTCGCGTTGTTTCCGTGGGAGCGCCAGGCGTACACCGAGCGGTATCGCGAAGACTGGGAGCGCGTCGAAGCAGGCGCCGCGCAGGCAATGGCCGACGATCACGACTACGCGACGTACGCGATCGACCTCGACGGCATTCTGCTGCCCGACGTGCCGCTCGCGCGCTACGACGAAGACCTGGCGGCTGCGCTCGTGGAACGCGACGCGCTGTTGCCGTTCGACGAGTTACCGGACATCGATCTGAAGCGGGTTCGCACGATCATCACGGGGCGGCCGGAACTGGACCGGGCGCGCACGCAGGCGTGGCTCGTGCGGCATGGCTTCGATCATATGCAACTGGTGATGCGCACGCCCGATACGCACGACGAAAGCGCCGCCGGCGCTGCGGCCCATAAGGCGAGCGCGGCGTTGCGCGGCGGCGTCACGCATTTTGTCGAGAGCGATCCGGTGCAGGCGCTGCTGATCGCGCAGCAAGCGCCGTTGCTGCGCGTGATCTGGTGGGATGCGCGCACCCAGACAGGGATGCTGGTCGGGGCGCGCGCCTGGGGCTGAAGAAGGCCGAGCGGACTAAAGCGGCTGACCTTCCCTCAACTCCTTTACGTCCCTGACATCCTTCCCGTCCCGCAGATGCAGATGCCGCGCGGCCCGCTGCGACGCGACGACGATCAGCTTCATCGTTGCACGCGTCGCGCCGACGAACAGCTTGCGGGCAATCCGCTCATCGAACGATTCGAAATCGACCTCGGTGAAAATCACGCACGGCGCCGCCTGCCCCTTGAAGCGATAGATCGACTCGAACAGCACGTCCCCTTCGCGATATTCGGGGTTGCCGAACAGATCGTACTTGCCGGTAAAACTGCGCAGCCGATGCGGCCCGAGATGATCGAGCGCGGTCATTGCCGAGCCTTCGCGGCCGCGAAACGACAGCACCACGATGTCCTGCTTGCGAAAGCCGAGCGACAACGCCTGGGTGATCGCGCGCTTGGTGGCGTCGATGCAGGCATCGGCCGGATTCCTGGTTTCGTCGTAGACCGACAGCGAAATATCGGAGCCGTCGAACGGGCTGCCCGACGCCAGCGCCGCCGCGACCGGCACCGACGCGCCGACCACGTCGCGCACATAATCCAGAATGTCTCGCGGACTGCGATAGTTGGTGGTTTCCTTCAGCGTGGTCCAGCCCGGCAACGTCACCGGTTCGCGCATATACAGATTCTGCAGCGGGTCTTCGAGCCACCACCAGGCCGCGTCCGGCCGCAACAGCCGTTCGAGCGCGGCGACCCACGGCTGCTGAAAATCCTGCCCCTCGTCGACGATCAACACGTCGAATTGCCAACGTGGCTCGATGGGCGTGTCCGCGAAGACCGTTTCCAGTTGATCGAACACGTGACTGGACTGGAAATCGGGCTCGCGGCCCGCGTCGCGCGCGACCCAGTCGCATAGCTGGTGATAGTTCGCGACCTTGGCCTCGGGCGGCGCGACGCGCGCAATGTGATCCGCCAATGGGCGGTTGAAGCACACATACAAAGGACGCTGGCCGCGCGCGACGGCGTCCTTCATCACCTGCACGGCGAGTTGGGTCTTGCCGGAACCGGCCGTGCCGATCACCCGCAAGCGGAACGGCGAGAATTCGAGCCGCCGCGCCCATGTCGCGAGACCGCCTGCCAGCCGCGTGACCAGCGTGCCCGCCTGACCGACCAGCGCGCTTGCGTCCGGCGTGAGCGCGAGTTCGTCGGCGAGAAAATGGTGGATTTTCGACGCGCATGCAAGGCGCGGCTCGTCTTCCGGCAACGCTTCACGAACGATTTGCGCGAGCCGGCCTTTACGCGTGGCATCGACGATGCGCGCCGGGTTCACACCCGCGATCGCCGCATCCTTGACGACGTGGTCCGGGCAATACAGCAGTTCCTCGATGAAATAGGTGCCTCCCCCAAACGCCGCGGTAAAACGCCGGTGCAGCCCCTCGACGGTATGCGCGAGCGCGATTGCCACGTTGCGCTCGGTCTGAAGATAGACCTTGACGAGCCCCTTGGGCGTTTCTCGCAGAAAACCCGTTTTCTGTTCGACGATCATCACGCGTCCGGCGGGGCTGACGATCACGAAGTCGGCCTCGCCGAACACCGAAAAATTCTGGTTCAGACGCGTCCAGTGGACGCCGTGATAGACCGTGTAATCGGCGGGAAGCGCCTCCTCCAGCAACGCGAGGGTTTCGCGTTCGCGGGACGCCGCGCCGGTAGCGGCGAGGCTCTTCCAGTCGTCGGGGACAATGCGGGCCATGCGGTGCCTCGTCGTAGTCGGGTGCGCTCATTGTACGCAACGCAAATGCGTTCAAACGCAGCGTAACCGCCCGGAATCGAGGTTCGCCAGATGCGTAATCAAACACCGCATCCCAGCGCCGAGCCCCGCGCCGATTGCTGCCCTGCGGCGCGCAAAGCCGCGTGCATCGTGTATCGTTACTGGTTGAACGCCGCGCGCAGGGTGCGGCTTGCCAACTGTAATAAAAAGGATTTACCGGATGATCACGATCTGGGGGCGCGCCAATTCCGTCAATGTTCAGAAAGTGCTGTGGTGTTGCGACGAACTGGTGCTGCCGTACGACCGCATCGACGCGGGCCTGCAATTCGGCCGCAACAACGAACCCGGCTATCTCTCGATGAACCCGACCGGCAAGATTCCCACGCTGGTCGACGACGATTTCGTGCTGTGGGAATCCAACTCGATCCTGCGCTATCTGGTGCTGCAATACGGCGAATCGAGCCTGCTCTATCCGCCCGAACCGAAGCTGCGGGCCGGTATCGACCGCTGGCTGGACTGGACGCTGTCCACGCTGCAACCCGCTGAGCGTCCGGTGTTCTGGGCGCTGGTCCGCACACCGGCCGAGCAGCGCGATACGACAAAGCTCGCCGCCGATTTCAGCGCGGTCAGCGTGCTGTGGCGGATGCTGGACACGCATCTGCAAGGGCGCTTTTTCCTCGAGGGCGAGAACTTTACACTGGCCGATATCGTGATCGGCGCCTACGCAAAACGCTGGTTCGGCCTGGATGGCGTGGAACGCCCGCCGCTGCCGAATCTGGAGCGCTGGTATTCGCGGATTGCGACGCGCTCGGGGTTCAAAAAATACGTGGATTTTGCGCTGACCTGAAGCAGTTGGGCGGAGCGTCCGCGTCCGCCCTGTTTGCACAACACGCCCGTCTTACGCCGCCGGCCTGCACCGCCTCACTGCGATCTTCGCTACAGCCGGCAAGCACGTTATTTCCCACAGGCACGGCAACGCGCGCGGGCCTTTATAATCGACACATGAAGACCGCCAAGCCCGCCGCGACCGCCCACAAAGCCGCCCCCGCCAGTTCCGCTCACACTCATGAGCATCCGGAAATGGCGCATACGCACGGCGATTCGCAAGAAGCCGCACTCATACTCGCGGACGAATATTGCCGCGAACGCGGCGAGAAACTCACGCCGATCCGTCGCAAAGTGCTGGAATTGCTGCTGAATTCGGGCCGCGCGACCAAAGCGTATTCGCTGCTCGACGAGATGCGCCAGATTCACCCCGGCTCGGCGCCGCCCACGGTGTACCGGGCGCTGGATTTCCTGCTGTCGGCGGGACTCGTGCACCGGATCGAATCGATCAATGCCTTCACCGTTTGCCACGACCTGACGCAATGTCAGCATGGCATTCTCGTGGTCTGTCAGCAATGCGGCAGCGTCACCGAATTGCATCAGCCGAAACTGCGGCAGGCGCTCGTCGCGCAAATCGAAGACGCGGGCTACCGTCTCGCCAGCGACGAAATCGAATTGAAGGGATTGTGCGCGGCTTGCCAGGCGGCGGAGGCGGCGGCCGGTGATCCCGCGGCGACTGCTGCGGTCACGAAATAGCCGCAACAACTGCATTTACCGCGCGCATCCTTTAACACCGCGCGCCAGAATCAACCTGCTCCGCGGGCGTCGATCGCATCATGCAGCAGCGTCACCAGGTCTTCCGGCAACGCAGGCTTGGTCATGAAATGCTGAAAGCCTTCGCCGATACTGCGTAATCGATAAGCGTCATCGGTATGGCCAGTAAGCGCCACCGCGACCGACGGCGAATGATCGCCACGAATTTCATGGTCGCGCAGACGCTGGATCAGATAAAACCCATCCATGGCCGGCAGATCGAGATCGCACACGACCGCGTCGGGTAACAACCGGAGCGCTGCTTCGACACCTTCTTCCGCATCCGCCACGGCGCAGACATGTGCGCCTTCCGCTTCGAGTAACAAGGTCAGCGATTCGCGGCTATCCTGGTCGTCTTCTACGAGCACGATCGTGGCCTGATCGAGTCTCAATGCTCCGTTCATTTTCTGTTGTTGCTCTAAAAATCCGGTTAGGCCGTCAGACGCAGCCAACGTTTCGTTCTGCTGCTTGCCGCCGATTTCAGCGGCTACGGTATTGCTGTTCATGGTTCCGACTCGATTTCATGCGCCGAGTTGCAGACCAAGGCCAAGATTGTAAAACATGGCCCAGCCGCGACGCGGGCGCACACTAACGCGCCCAAATTGCACGCCGATGAAAAACCGGCTTTCGGTGCCCGACTTTGGCAGACCGATGCCGACACCCGATCCGCCGTGCGGCTCGTGCAAACCCCAATCGCACGGCACTGCCCGCCTGGCGTCTTTTCTGACATTCGTGTTCTTTTGCGATGCCGGCGGGGTTGCTCTCTGCGCGCGGCATTCAGACCTGTTGCATCAGTAGCACGTGGCGTGCCGCGACTCGGGATTAACGGCAAACGGGGCGCGCGATTGCCCAACGGGAACACGGTAACGGGGCCGCACTCTGCAGCACGGCGCTATGATCGTGAGCGCGAAGCGCCAGGTTTAGCTACATCGCCGCGCCATGTCAGCATCCGTTTTCGACCATCAAACCGAGGCCACGTCACCATGTCCGATCTCGATTCTGCGACGCTCGAAGCACTCCGCCACGTAAGCACCGCCACGCTGACCACCCAGCTTTTCAAACGCGGCCTACGCAATACGTTCATGCAAGGGGTCGCCCCGCTCGCGCCGCACAGTGGACCGAACCTCGTCGGCCCCGCCTTCACGCTGCGCAACATCCCGTCGCGCGAAGACATCGACGTGCTGGAACTGTTCGCAGACCCCGACTACGCGCAGCGCAAATGCGTCGAGACCATTCCAGCCGGTCATGTGCTTGTGCAGGATTGCCGGGGCGAACGCGGCAGCGCATCGTTCGGCTCGATACTTTCGCTGCGTTTGCAGGTGCGCGGCGTGGCGGGCATGGTGTCCGACGGACCGGTCCGCGACAGCACGACAATCGCCGCGCTCGGCATGCCGGTGTTCTGCGCCGGGGCCAGCGCGCCGCCCAACCTGATCCGCCACCATGCCGTGGATATCAACGTGCCGATCGGCTGCGGCGGCGTGGCGGTGTTTCCCGGCGACATCATCGTCGGCGATGCGGACGGCGTCGTCGTGATCCCGCTCAAGATGGCCGCCGAGGTCGCGCAAGCAGCCGCTGAGCAGGAACAGATGGAGGCGTTTCTGACCGGACTGATTCGCGACGGCGCCGCGCTGCCCGGGACTTATCCGCCGAACGAAAAGACTAGGGCGGCTTTTGAGGAATGGAAGAAACAGCAGAAGTGAGACGAATGCGCGACGTTCAATGACAACGTGCGCATCGTCGCGGATCAGTCGGCCTTCTTCGGCCCGATCCCTTGCACGAGCAACGCCACCGCATGCCGCGCGATTTCCTCGCCGCCGATGTCGCGCCGCAACGGATCGTTACCCCACAACTTCGACGTAGCCAGCGGCAAAATCGTCAGCCCGAGCAGCGTGACGAACACCAACGCGGGCTCCAGCGCCGCGTTCAGCCGCCCCTCTTTCTGCCAGCGCGCGATGGCCTGCAGCGACGCCTTCTGATGCGCATTGCCGAAACGCTCGTGCATCCGCTGACGCAACAACCCGCCGTCACTGATGACTTCGCGCACCCACAGCGACGGAAACCACGGATGCTCGCTCGCCGCCCTTACCAATTGCCCGGCCAGTTGCGTGATCGCGGCCACCGGATCATCGGGATTTTCCGCGAACGGCATGCCGAGGCTCGTGCGCAGCGGAGCGAAACGCTCGTCGATCAGCACGTCGAGTAGTTGATCGCGCGTCTTGAAGTAGTAATGCATCATCGCCGGGGTGAAACCAGCCTCGCGGGCAATCTCGCCGAGCGTGGTGTCGACGATGCCTTTGCGGGCGAACAGCGCAAGCGCCGCGTCGAGAAGACGGGCGCGCTGCGCCGGACCGCGAGCGGCCCCCGTCGGCCTGCCCGGCCGCCTCGCGGGCGCGGCGGCCTCGGAGTCGGCGGCTGAATCGTCGTGTGACGCCTTACGCGGACGTTTGACCGCCCCTCGCGCTTTCGCTACCGGGGCGTCGGCCACGACATTTGCCACTTCCGGGTCATCCGGTGAAATCATTGTCATTGCATTCAATTTGACGAGTGAAGCGATGTCGCATATATTAATCGCCACGTTAATTAATTTCAACATCCCCGCGACATGGAACAACCGACTATGACTCACCCTGCCGAGCCTCCGCAGCCGGATAACCGGACCGGTGCGCCAGCCGCCGAGCATCCGCCGATCCGCCTGCTGTTCCCGGCGCTGCTGCTGGTCATGCTGCTGGCCGCGCTCGACCAGACGATCGTGTCGACCGCGCTGCCGACCATCGTCGGCGAGTTGGGCGGGTTGAACAACCTGTCGTGGGTGGTGACCGCCTATCTGCTCAGTTCGACCATCGTCGTGCCGCTGTACGGCAAGTTCGGCGATCTGTTCGGTCGCAAGATCGTCCTGCAGACGGCGATCGTGGTGTTCCTGGTCGGCTCCGCGTTGTGCGGCGTCGCGCAGAACATGACGCAACTGATCGTCTTGCGCGCGTTGCAAGGACTCGGCGGCGGCGGTTTGCTGGTGGTGACCATGGCCGCCATCGCCGACGTGATCCCTCCCGCTGATCGTGGCCGCTATCAGGGCGTGTTCGGCGGCATATTCGGGCTGGCGACCGTGATCGGCCCCCTGCTCGGCGGCTTTCTCGTCGAACACCTCACGTGGCGCTGGATTTTCTACATCAACCTGCCGCTGGGCATCATTTCGCTCGTCGTGATCGGCGCAGTGTTCAAGCCGCACGTTCGTCATGTAAAGCACACGATCGACTACATGGGCGCCGCGTTTCTCGCCGGTGCGCTGACCTGCATCATTCTGTTCACGAGTCAGGGCGGCACGATCCTGCCGTGGTCGTCGCCGCAATTGTGGTTCACGCTGGGAATGGGGCTGGTGGCGATCTGGGGTTTCATCCACGAGGAGCGCACTGCGGTCGAACCGATCATGCCGCTCGAACTCTTTAAACAGCGCACGTTTTTGCTGAGCAGTCTGATCGGCTTCATCATCGGCGTGTCGCTGTTTGGCTCGGTCACGTTTATTCCGCTCTATCTGCAGGTCGTGAAAGGATCGACGCCGACCGAAGCCGGCATGCAGATGTTGCCCATGATGGGCGGCCTCTTCGTGATGTCGATGGTGACCGGCCGCATCATCAGCAAGATCGGCAAGTACCGGATGTTCCCGATCATGGGCACGCTGCTCGTCGCGGTCGCGATGATGCTGCTGTCGCGCCTGCAGATCGATACGCCGATTCATGTGATGTATGTCTATATGGGTCTGCTCGGCTGCGGTCTCGGCATGGTGATGCAGGTGCTGATTCTCGCGGTGCAGAACACGGTCGAGTTCAAACACATGGGCGTGGCGACATCGGGCGCGACGCTGTTCCGCTCGATCGGCGGCTCGATCGGCGTGGCCGCGTTCGGTGCGGTTTTTTCCAACGGGCTCGCTGCGCGCCTCGAAAATCTGATCCCCGCCGATACCGAATTACCGCATGCGTTGGGGCCGGCCGCGATTCATCAGTTGCCGGATGCGTTGCGCAGCGATTATCTGCATGCATTTGCCGGCGCGTTGCATACGGTGTATCTGTCGGCGGCTTGCGTGGTGGTGCTCGCGTTCGCGCTTGCGTGGTTGCTGAAAGATCATCCGCTGCGCAAGCATTGATCGTTGCGCCGTCCTTTCACGCGCTCGATGTCGACGCGTGATGCAAGCGCTTAATGACGCAATTGAAGAGGCAGTTGGTGAACGAGGTCGAACGCGCGCGTTTCGACCTCGTTCTATTTTCACAAATACATCGCAATACGCGAGGTCAATCCACTCATAGACATGCTGCACCTGCACGGGGCAATATAAAAATAACCCTCTGCTGAAGCAGCTTTTCGACAAAAGTCACTATTTCGTCGTACCTGGAAATGTGCGCTGGCGCACACAACATCAGTGCGAATGTCAATTGACGTTCTGATTGAAACGCCACATATTGGATGCAGCGACAACGCAAGCACGGGCTTGCGTCTCCCTGACTCTCCGGCGCATGTGGATCGTGATTTCCGCGGACAAACGCTCCTGCTTCAACACGATCCGGAGCATGCCGTAATGGCATCGTTTTCCACAGGTGGGTCCACGGTATGTCCACCCAGACAGCACTCGGCCATAGCTTTCCGACGCCCTGCAAACGGTGTGGCGGCGCCCTGTACCGGCAAGTCGACTATTGCCCGTATTGCGGCGCGGTACATCCGCTTGAAACAGGTCCGCACTCGCGCACCGTGATGCCCGGCAGCCGGACCAGCGCGGGGCGACTCGACAGCGATCCGGCGCTACCGGATGAAGCCGATCCGACGGCGCTCGCTGCGCATCAGGCGCAATCGAATCGTGCGGAAGTCGCGCTTCGCGCGCCATTGATGTCACCGGACATGCCCATTCCTCCGTTCGAGGAGCCGCCTTATAGTACCGGCGGCAGCCGTGTAACGATTCGCCGGGTTCTGCTCGCCATTTTTGTGCTTGTCGTAATCGGCCTGGCGTATGTCGCCTATGCACTATTTAGCGACAGTAGCTACTCGGACGACAGCAACGATCAAACCACGCCGGTGAGTAATCAGGATGCCAGAACGTCTACCGGCACCATCGCGCCATTTACGCCGACGCAGACGCAAACAGCGCATTCCGCAGACGCAAGCAAACCCGCTGCGCCAGGCGGTCCGGCGAATACCGCTGCCACCATCAGCGCCGCGAAAGCGGTTCCGGCAGCGCCCGCAGTCGTCCCTGCGCCCGTTGTTACGCCACCGGTCGTCGTCGCGCCGGTCAAACCCGTTGCGCCGCAGTTCCGCGACGCCTCGCAAGCTTTGCAGGCCGCCCACCTCGCTTTCAATGCAAACGATCTGTCTGCGACGCAAGCTGCTCTAGCCAGCGCTCAGGCGCTCCAACCGGGCAATCCCGACGCACAGACCATGGCGTCCGAAGTGCGCCCGCTCGCCGCGCGCCGCGACACCGCGTTGCAGGCGGCGCAGACCTGCGTCGCGCAGCAGTCGTGGTCCTGCGCGCGTCAGCATGCGAACGAAGCGCTTGCCATCGACACCGGCAACGAAACCGCGAAGGCCATCCTCCAGCGGGTGATTCGCGAGACCGGTTGGGCGCCGCTCAAAACGGACGCCTCGACCGGCGCCGCCGCCGGGAGCAAACCGGCCGCGCAAATAGCGGGTTCGCCAGCACCGCAGTCGGCCCAATTGCAGACGCCATCGCCGAAAGGCGTGCCGGCAAACGGCGACGTCACGGCAACCGCGCCGCGCGCGAGCACGGCAGCTACCACAGGAACCGACGCCAACAGCGCCGACGCTCGTGCCCGCACGATCGTCGATTCCGGCTGGAGCCATGCGGCCCCCAACGGCGCCAAGTCCTCCACTACCACCTCGCCTGGTCAATAAGACATTTATCCGGATACCGAACTACCTCGTCACAATAAGCGGTAATCGCACACGTTTTTACGTGTTCTTTGAGCGGCAACACACGGACGCGGCAATTGCGGCGCGTTGAACATGACATGGCAACCGGCTCACCGGTGCTTCACGCGCACCGACGCGCGAGGCTGTACAAACCTGACCGATAGGTAGAGAGACCATGCTGAAGAGACTTCTGGCGGGATGGCTGGCGCTGGCGCTAATGGTCGTAGCTTCGCTGAGTGGCGCGGCGGAACCCGCGCATTACAAGATCGTCACCGGTCCCGAGCGAGGCACGTATATCCAGATCGGACAGGATCTGTCGAAATGGGTCGCGCAGCCGGTGGGGATCGATCTCGAAGTGGTGGCGTCGAAGGGATCGGCGGAGAACGTGCAGCGCATGCGCTACGAATCCGGCGTGAAACTGGCGCTGGTGCAGTCCGACGTGTACCAGGCCTACCTCGACATGGCGAACGCGGGCAACGCCGACGCAGGCACCGCGATCCGGCCGCTGCGGCTCATCATGCCGCTCTACGACGAGGAGATCAACGTCGTGGTGCGCGCGGATTCGCCGATGAAAACCTTCGCCGACATCAAGGACAAAACCATCAGCGTCGGGCTGATCGGCAGCGGCACCGCGCAATCGGCGACGACGCTCTATCACCTGATGTTCGGTCAGGCGATTCCCGAGCAGAACATCGTTCACCTGAGCAATGAAGATGCGCTGGCCGCGCTGATCGTGAAGAAAATCGACGTCGCGATCATCGTGGTCGGCCAGCCGGCCAAGCTGTTCAACGACATGAACGCCGATCTGCTGCAGCAGATCCGCCTGCTGCGGGTCGATCCGGCCGCCCCGGAAACCGTGCGCGCCAAGCAGACTTACTTCCCCGCGACGATCCGCGCGGCCAGCTATCCGACGTGGATCAAGGAAGACGTGCCGACGCTCACCGTGAAGGCGTTTCTCGTCACCTACGATTACGGTCTGCGCGATACGGTCGGCAATCTGAATCACTTCGCCGATTCGCTATGCGCCAATTTCGACAACCTTCAGGAGCACGGGCATCCGAAGTGGAAGCAGGTGAAGCTCGAACTGCCGACGCTCGTGCGCGGATGGAAATACTACAGTCCGGTGGAAAAACATTTGCGCGCGTGTCTCGCGAACAAGAGCGCGGCGATGAGCGCGGCAGCCGCCACGCAACCCGTGCAGAAACCGCGTTCGAGCTGTACCGATCAGGAGCGCCTGCTTCTGCTGTGTAAATAAAGCAGCGCGGCAAATCGGACGGGACGTGCGAGCTCAAACGCGCTCCCGTTCCTTCCTCGATGCCGATGCCACCTCCATCGCCCGTTGCAGTTCCTCGTAGACTTTCGGGCGATTGCATTGCGACACGTTGAAGCGTAAAAACCCCGCCGCCGATTGCGACGCGCTGAACACGTTGCCCGGCGCGAACACCACATTGCCGGCCAGCGCGTGACGCGCGACATCGGCGGCATCGAGCGAATCGGGCAGACGTGCCCACACGAAAACGCCGGCACGCGGCCGTGTCCAGATGTCGAGCCCTGCATAGCCGAGTCGCCGGATCGTTTCGCCCATCGCGTCGGCTAACTTCGCGCGGGTCGCCTCCAGATGCCGTCGGTAAGTCCCGTCCACCAGCATTCGATGCACGACGCTCGCGGCGAGCTGCCCGTTGCCGAAAGTCGTCGCGAGCTTGAGGTCGATCAGCGGCTCGATCCACTCGGCGCGCGCGGCAATGTAGCCGCAGCGCACCGCCGCGGACAGCGTCTTCGAAAAGCTGCCGATCGACACGACGCGCGCGAGTCCGTCGAACGCGGCGAGACGCGGGGCGGCTTCGTCTTCGAGATCGGCGAAGATTTCGTCTTCGACGATCAGCAGATCGTGTTCGCCCGCAAGCTTCAGCAACCGATGCGCGACCGCGGGCGCCAGCGTCGCGCCGGTCGGATTGTGGATCGCGGAATTGGTCACATAAAGCCGCGGACGATGCGCGACCAGCGCGCGTTCGAACGCTGCGATATCGGGTCCGTTCGGCGTAAAAGGCACGCTCACGATCTGCACCCGATGCGCACGCAGCAGCGCCTGAAAGTTGAAGTAGCACGGGTCGTCGATCAACACCGTGTCGCCCGGTTCGAGCAGAAAACGGCAAACGAGATCGAGCGCGTGCGTACCGCCATCGGTCAGGATGATCTGCTCCGGCGGTGCATCGACGCCATGCTGGGCAAGCCGCCACGCCAGTTGCTGACGCAGCGCGGGCAAGCCGCACGGCGTGCCGTATTCGGCGAGCGGCGACTGCGGATCGCGAGCCACCGCGCGCAACGCGCGCCGCACGCCGTCTTCGGGCAGCCACGACGGCGGCATCCAGCCGCAACCGGGCTTCAGTACCTTCTCGCCTGCCTCCAGCGACTGCCGTGTCAGCCATAACGGATCGACCTCGCGATCGAGACGTGGACCGACATCCGCGAGCGCAAACGGCGGCGCGTGACCCGACACGAAAAAACCCGACCCGCGCCGCGCGACGATCACACCTTCCGCGACCAGCCGGTCATACGCTTCGACCACCGTCGACTTGGAGATGCCGAGCGTCTCGGTCATCGCGCGAATGGACGGCACGCGCGCACCCGGCATCAGCGAGCGGCTGGCAATGCGCTCGCGCAAACTGTCCATGACCGCGCCGACGCGCGTGCCGGACGCGGTCCGGCTGTTCTCATTGTCCGCCATCTGTACTGCTCCATGTTCGGTACAGTTCGTGCGAATTGTACTGATCCGTAGCTTATCGTTTTCGGCGCGGGAGCGCATGCTGTGTGGTCTCGAAGTTTCATTTCACGGCATACACTCTCCAGATGGACAAGACCACAAACGGCTGGCTCAGCGGATTCGCGGGCGTACTGATTTTTAGCGGCTCGCTGCCGGCCACCCGCCTGGCTGTGCAAGGCCTCGATCCCGTGTTCCTGACCGTCGCGCGCGCGACGATTGCGGGCACGCTCGGTTTGCTGCTGTTGCTGGTGTTCCGGCAGGCGCGTCCCGCGCGCCGCGACCTCATTCCGCTGATCGTCGTCGCGCTCGGCGTGGTGGTCGGCTTCCCGCTGCTGACGGCGCTCGCGTTGCGTCACGTAAGTTCCGCGCATGCGGTCGTGTTCGTCGGCCTGATGCCGCTCGCCACGGCGATCTTCGGCGTGCTGCGTGGCGGCGAGCGTCCACAGCCGGCGTTCTGGCTGTTTTCGGCGCTGGGCAGCGCGGCCGTTGTCGCGTTCGCGTTGCGTCACGGGATCGACGCGTCGCCGGTGGGCGATGCGCTGATGCTGGCTGCGATCGTCGTATGCGGGCTGGGGTATGCGGAAGGCGCGCGGCTGTCGCGTCACCTGGGCGGCTGGCAGGTGATTTCGTGGGCGCTCGTGCTGTCGTTGCCGGTGATGTTGCCGTTCGCGTTGTGGACCCGGCCCGCCTCGTTCGACGGCATCAGTCACGCGGCGCTTTGGGGCCTCGCCTATGTGTCGCTCTTCAGCATGCTGATCGGCTTCGTGTTCTGGTATCGCGGCCTGGCGCTCGGCGGCATCGCGGCGGTCGGACAGTTGCAGTTGCTGCAGCCGTTCTTCGGCCTGTTGCTTGCCGGGCTGCTATTGCACGAAGAGGTACCGATGTCGATGATCCTCGTGACGATGATCGTGGTTGCGTGCGTGGCCGGGGCGCGGCGCTTTTCACGAGCGGCGCCGGTCAGTCGGACGGTGTGAGCGGCATCAGTGAAAACGCGGCGCTATTGAATAAGCGAAGGTGTCGACTGCCTTGGCGAATATCATCCAGATTGCCCGGCAACTTCACGTCGCCCGTCAGCATTTTCAGGATCGCGTGAGACGAACCGTCAGTTGAATATGTCATCATCCCGATGATCGACTAACCACTGCCTTGCGCGCGACTGACAATGCCGACCGCTTTTGCCCAAACCGTCGAAGCCCGCTTTGCCGAACTCACGCCGACCTCCAAACGCGTCGCCAGTTATATGCTGGCCAACCTCGAGCGGCTCGGCCTCGAAACCGCCGATCAGATCGCCCAGCAAGCGGGCACCAGCGGCATCTCGGTGGGCCGCTTTCTGCGCAGCGTCGGCTATCAGAACCTCGACGATCTGAAGCGCGAATTGCGCGGCGCGCAGGAGCGTCCGTGGCTGATTACCGACCGGCTCGACGCGTTCCGCCGCGCGGCCGGTCATCAGGCGGCCCAGACCGATCCCGACGCGCATGCCGGCGCCGAAACCGCTCCCGATGCAACCAACACCGCTCTCGCCCATTCCCTCGAACTCGAAATCGGCGCGATCCAGCACGTGTATCAACTCGCGCAATCGCCGGTATTCCGCCAGGTGGCCGAGCGCATTTCGAATGCCGACGCCGTGTATATCCTCGGCATCCAGTCCACGCGCGGTATCAGCAACGCGTTTTATAGCTACCTCGAATACATCCGGCCGCGCGTGTTCTATTCGGACGGCATGTCCGGCTCCTACGTCGATTCGCTGAACTCCGAATTCAAATCGCCGTATCTGATCGTCACCGATACGCGCGCCTACTCGACCGTTGCGCGACGCTATTGCGAAGCGGCCACGCGACGCGGGCTGCCGTTCGCGCTCGTCACCGATATTTATTGCCCATGGGCTCGCGAGTTCGATGGCGATCTGCTGCAGGTCAAGACCGACGTCGGTCAATTCTGGGACTCGCTCGCGCCGCTGACCTGCCTGTTCAATCTGCTCATCTCGGCAATTGTCGAACGGCTGGGGCCGGCTATCGACGAACGCGTGGCGCGCAACCGCGAGTTGCAAAGCGAATTCGATCAGTTCGATTTGTGATCGTCGATTTTTGATCCGGTTCAACACTGCGCGCCCCTCAGGCATAGTAAAACGTCACCTCCGGTTTTCACCGTCATGACAGGAACACGTATGAGCACGACCCGCCCTGAGGCCGCCGCCTTGACTTCGACGAATGAAAGCGCCCCGCTGATCCGCGACGCCACCGACGCCGACCTCCCCGCGATCCAGGCTATTTACGCGCACCACGTGCTGACCGGCGTCGCTTCGTTTGAAGAAGCCCCGCCTTCCGTCGACGACCTCCGCACGCGCCTCGCGTCGGTCCGCAGTCACGGCTTGCCGTATATGGTCGCGGAGATCGACGGCCAGGTGGCCGGGTATTGCTACGCGACGCCATACCGTCCGCGCGCCGCGTATCGCAACACCATCGAAGACTCGATCTATATCGGCGATGCGTGGCGCGGACGCGGCCTCGGGCGCATCCTGCTGCAAGCGTTGATCGACCGGTGCGAGGCCGGGCCGTGGCGGCAGATGGTCGCCGTCATCGCCGATGGCGGCAGCGGCGGCTCGCTGTCGTTACACACGCAACTGGGCTTTGAACTGATAGGCACGTTGAAAGCGGTGGGTTTCAAGCATGGCCGCTGGCTCGATACGACGCTGATGCAGCGCAGGCTCGGCGCGGGCGATTCGACGCTGCCGGAAGACCGGGTCTGAGTACCTGGCTAGTCTCGCAAGCGCCGCGTTAGAATCCCTGCATGCCCAACATGCCGCCCCCTTCGCCCTCCCCTGTTCCGCTCCCGTCCGCTGGTGCAAACGATCCGGCGAGCGCGACGCCGCGCAACGAATACACCGTCGACGAACTCGCGCGCGTGACCGACACCACCGTGCGCAACGTGCGCGCGTATCAGGACCGGGGGCTGCTCGCGCCGCCGGAAAAACGCGGCCGCGTCGGCGTGTATGACGACACGCACGTGTCGCGTCTTAAGCTGATCAACCACCTGCTGACGCGCGGTTACACGCTCGCGAACATTCAGGATCTGATCATGGCCGTCGACGAAGGCCACGATCTGCGCTCGATCCTCGGCCTGGAAACGGCGATCGGCGGACGCTGGTCGCGCGAGCGGCCGAAAAAATACTCACTGGTCGAACTGCTGCAGATGTTCGGCGATAAAGCGTCGCCGGCCGCGCTCATCAAGGCGGTCGATCTCGGCCTGCTTGAGCGCGACGGTTTGTCGTTTGTGTCGGGCAATCCCACCGCGCTGGCAGCCGGCGCGACCATGGCAAAGGAAGGCATTCCGCTGACCGACCTGCTCGACGCGGTGCGCATCGCGAGGCCGCATTTCAATGCGGTCGCCAAGGCGCTGGTCGATCTGGTCGTGCGTCAACTGGACCGTTACGATGCCGACGCACTTCCGCCGCCCGCCGACGTGCCCGCTCTCGTGGACGCTATCTGGCGCTTAAGGCCGCTGGCCAACGTGCTGATCGAAAGCGAGATGAACCGCGCGCTCGAAGAAGCGTCCGGCGATTACCTCGGCGATCGCGTCGCGGCGATCATGGAAAAAAATCTCGCTCATCCGGCGGAAGGATCGACTGCGGAACGCGGCGGTGCCACGAAGAAGAACAAGAAGAAGTAACGCGGAGTGCGGGTGTCACGCGTGCAACCTGCACGCGTTTTTCCTGCGCCGGCTTTGCCGCAAAACGCCGGGCGGGCGTTAAAAATCTCGTCGCCCGGCCACCCTCTCCGGCGCGTCATATTCAAATCTCCATTGCTTCGTTTGATCGGCGGAACGTCCATGCGACGATCCCCGAAACGTTGCCGCAACGTGTTTCCAGCAGCGTCCGCATCGACACACAAGGCGACCGGACCACGCTGGCCACTCGCGGCGCGCACCTCACACGACCGCCATGGAGATCGCCGGATGCACCGCCCCCTTCGCTTTTCGCTACACGCAACTGCCGCATTGCTCGCTGCTTTCGTCACGCTGAGCGCCTCCGCCCAGACCAGCAACAGCGGCGAGTCAGCCAAAGTCCTGCGCATCGGTTATCAGAAATCGGGCCTGCTCGCGGTCCTCAAAGCGCAAGGCTCGCTCGACGAAAAACTCAAGCCGCTCGGCTACAGCATCAAGTGGTTCGAATTTCCGGCTGGCCCGCAACTGCTCGAAGCATTGAACGCGAACAGTATCGACTTCGGCTACACCGGCGCGCCGCCGCCCGTTTTCGCGCAAGCCGGCGGCGTCCATTTCGTGTACGTCGGCGCGGAACCGGCTGGACGCCATTCCGAAGCGATCCTCGTCAAAGGCGATTCGACGCTGCGCAATGTGGCCGATCTGAAGGGCAAACGCGTCGCGCTGCAAAAGGGTTCGAGTTCGAACTACCTGCTGCTCGAAGCGTTGAAAAAAGCCGGCCTGCAATACGAAGACATTCACCCGGTCTATCTCGCCCCCGCCGACGCGCGCGCCGCCTTCGAAAGCGGCACCGTCGACGCGTGGGTTATCTGGGACCCGTACTACGCGTCCGCGCAACAGGCGCTCAAGGCCCGCACGCTGACCGATTACGCGGATCTGAACAGCCCGTACAACTTCTACGAAGCGACGCGCGACTTCGCACAGCAGCATCCCGATGTGGTTGGCGCGATTCTCGGACAGTTGCGCACCGCAGGCCTCTGGGTCAACGCGCATCCGGTGGAGACTTCCGCGCTGATCGCGCCGAAGGTCGGCCTCGACCCGAAGCTGGTCGAAACCTGGGTGCGGCGCTATCCGTACGGCACCATGGCCGTGACCGACGACATCGCGCGCTCGCAGCAAACCGTCGCCGACGCGTTCTACGGCGCGCATCTGATTCCGCAGAAAATCACCGTCAAGGACAACTTCTGGCAGAGCCCGCAGGTGTCGGCGGCGCTGGCGGCGCAGTGAATCTGCGCTGAATTTTCGCCAACGCCCGTGCGATCCCGCGAAATCCCAATGGTGACAGGCACTTAGAGTCAGGGGTCTAACCGGCCCCTTGCGTCATCCGTTTCCAGCCTCTATCGTTACATCAACCAATGTAACAGTTAAGACGGTAAAAAAGGAGACGGATCGGATGAACGCACGCATGATGCCCCACGACGCCGCGGCGCCCGACGCCTGCGCGCCTATCGACACCGACATCGCCATCATCGGCTCGGGTTTTGCCGGGCTCGGCATGGCAATCCGCCTGCGGCAATCCGGCATCACCGACTTCGTCATCGCCGAAAAAGCCGACTCTGTTGGCGGCACGTGGCGCGACAACCACTACCCCGGCTGCGCGTGCGACGTCCAATCGCACGTCTATTCGTTTTCCTTCGCGCCGAATCCGAACTGGACGCGCATGTTCGCGCGTCAGCCGGAAATTCGCGCTTACCTCGAAGCGTGCACGCAGCGCTTCGATATCCAGCGGCATCTGCGCTTCGGCCATGAACTCGCCAGCGCGACTTACGACGAAACCCGCCATCGCTGGCAACTGAGCTTCGCAAACGGCCAGCAATGGTCGGCGCGCGTGCTGATCTCAGGTATGGGCGGCTTGTCGCGCGCGGCCGTGCCGGACATTCCGGGCATCGAAAACTTCAAAGGCAAAGCGTTCCACTCGCAGCATTGGGACCATGCTTATCCTCTCGAAGGCAAACGCGTCGCCGTGATCGGCACCGGCGCAAGTGCGATCCAGTTCGTGCCGCATATCGCGCCGCGCGTCGCGCATCTCGACCTGTTCCAGCGCACGCCGCCGTGGATCATGCCGAAGGCCGACCGCTCGGTGAAACCGCTCGAACAGTGGCTGTTCAAACACCTGCCGTTCACGCAAAAGATCATGCGTTCAGCGCTTTACTGCATGCTCGAATCGCGCGCGTTCGGTTTCGCGGTTCATCCTTCGCTGATGAAAACCGCGCAGAAAGTCGCGGAGCGTCACCTGCGCCGCCAGGTGCCCGATCGGCAATTGCGCGCCACGCTCACGCCCGATTACACGATGGGCTGCAAGCGCATTCTGATTTCGAACGACTATTTCCCAGCGGTATCGCGTCCGAACGTGTCGGTCACGACCACCGGTATTGCGCGCGTCGAAGCGGACGCGGTGGTCACGACAGACGGCGTGCGTCATCCCGTCGACTGCCTGATCTTCGGCACCGGCTTCCAGGTGGCCGATCCATTTCCGCCGGGTGTCGTGCGCGGGCGCGGCGGCGTCGATATCGTCGACACATGGCGCGATGGCGCGCATGCGTACCTCGGCACGGCATTGCCTGGCTATCCGAACTTCTTCATGATCGTCGGACCGAACACCGGTCTCGGCCATAACTCGATGGTCTTCATGATCGAGTCGCAGGTCGAATACCTCTTGCGCGCGCTGAAAACCATGCGCGACGAACGCGCCGACGCGATCGAAGTGCGTCCGCACGTGGAGCGCACCTACAACGAGCAGATCCAGCAGAAACTCGGCCGCGCGATCTGGTCGACGGGCGGCTGCAAGAGCTGGTATCTCGATCCGAAAACCGGCAGAAACACCACGCTGTGGCCGGGATTCGCGTACAAATTCCGCCAGGCCACCAGCACGTTCAGCATCGACGATTACCTCGCTTATGCACCCGCGCCGGAGCAGGCCGCGCCTTATGCGAGCGGCCAGCAGCCCGCCGCGCATGAGCATGCCCATGAGCACGCTCATGGCAATGCGGCGACATCGGCGGAAGCGACCTGAAGAACATAACCCAACGACAACGACAGCGACAGGCACCGTTCAGAGAGGACAGGAGACAAACCAATGAAGAACTTCACCGACAGAGTGGCCGCCATCACCGGCGCAGGTTCGGGCATGGGCCGCTCGCTCGCGATCCAGCTTGCGCGTGACGGCTGCCATCTCGCCCTCGCCGACCGCAATGCCGCGAGCCTCGCCGACACCGCGCAACTCGCGGAAGCCGCCGCCCCGCATATCGTCGGCTCGCCGCTGCGGATCACGACGCGCGTGCTCGACGTCGCGGACCGCACGGCCATGTTCGACTGGGCCGCCGAAACGGTCGCCCAACATGACCGCGTCAATCTCGTGTTCAACAACGCGGGCGTGGCGCTGTCGAGCACCATCGAAGGAATGGACTATGCCGACCTCGAATGGATTGTCGGCATCAACTTCTGGGGCGTCGTACACGGCACAAAAGCGTTTTTGCCGCATCTCAAAGCATCTGGCGAAGGACATATCGTCAATACATCGAGCGTATTCGGTCTGTTTTCGCAGCCGGGCATGAGCGGCTACAACGCGACCAAATTCGCCGTGCGCGGCTTCACCGAAGCGCTGCGGCAGGAACTCGATCTGATGAAATGCGGCGTATCGGCAACCTGCGTGCATCCGGGCGGAATCCGCACGTCGATTGCGCAGTCGAGCCGCATTGCGTCGAACATGGTCGGCTTCATGCTCGAAAACGAACAGCAGGGCAAGGACGACTTCGAGAAGTTCTTCATCACCACCGCCGACGAAGCCGCGCGCGTGATTCTCGACGGCGTGCGCAAAAACAGACGGCGTGTGCTGATCGGCCGTGATGCGCGGGCTGCGGACTGGCTGGCGCGCACGTTGCCGGCCGCGTATCAGGCGCTGGTCGTGATGCAAACGCGCCGGATGAAACGCATCGCCGAAAAACGCGCGCGACGCGCCGCGCAGGTCGACGGCAAGCGCGCGTGAATCATTCAATGCGCGCGTTTCCTCGTCGCTCCTCGCCATCAACACAATCAGCAGTCAACACAGGATCACAGGGAGAAAGGCCATGATGCCGGTTCGCCGAGACCTCCGTTTCAATCTGCCGAAAGAACGTGCGTGCGACTGGCACGCGCACGGCTCGCATGTCACGCACTACTTCAACGCGCTGTCGCTGCTTTTCCCCGCGGGCGAGCGCTTTTTCATGGATAGCGTGCGCCACTATCGCGATCAGATCGACGACCCCGAGTTGAAGAAGCAGGTGCTCGGCTTCATCGGACAGGAAGCGATGCATACACGCGAACACGTCGAATACAACGATCTGCTGCAGGAAGCCGGCCTGCCCGCGCACAAACTCGACAAGCGCTTATGGGCCATACTCAACTTCGGCCGCAAGATTCTGCCGCCTTCATATCAGCTCGCGGTCACCGTGTGCCTTGAACACTACACGGCGATGCTCGCCAGCCTGCTGCTGGAAGACCCGACGCGCATCGGCGGTTCGGTCGAAGGCTATACGCAGATGTGGACGTGGCACGCGCTGGAGGAAACCGAGCACAAGTCCGTTTCCTACGATGTCTGGAATACGGTGCTCAAGCCCGGCCTCGGCCGCTACCTGCTGCGCACCGGCACGATGCTGTCCACCACCGTGATGTTCTGGCTGATCGTGTTCGACTACCATGTGCGCCTGATCATCGCCGACCGCAAACGCGGCGGCCATATTCGCGGCATGTGGCAGGTCGTGAAGTTTCTCTATGGTCCGCGTCATGGCGTGTTTCCGCGCATTGCCGGCGAATGGCTGAGTTTTTTCCGGCCCGGCTTCCATCCATGGGATCACGATAATCGTGCGCAACTCGCGCGAATCGACGGGCTGGTTGCCGCCGTCGACGCCACCAACGCGGCCACGCCGGGCAATCGCAAATCCGCTCGACGCGGCGTGCGGGCGGCCGCGTGATACGCGACACGCTGTCGGTCGACGCCGGCGACGTGCGACTCGCGGTCTACGTCAGCGGACCGCGTGAAGCACCGCCGATCGTGCTGGTGCACGGCTATCCCGACTCGGCAGCGGTGTGGGAACCGGTGCGCGCGCTGCTCGACGCGCGCTATCGCGTGATTACGTACGACGTGCGCGGCGCGGGCGCATCCGACGCACCCGCTGCGCGCAATGCCTACCGGCTCGAACGTCTCGCCGCCGACCTCGCCGCGGTCGCCGACGCTACGTGCGGTGCGCGTCCCTTTCACCTGGTCGGACACGACTGGGGTTCGATCCAGAGTTGGGAAGCGGTCACCGACCCGGCGTTCAAAGGCCGCATCGCGTCGTACACATCGATCTCCGGGCCTTGCCTCGATCACGCGTCGCTCGGCCTGCGCGGCGACGACGGCGGCTCATCAAATGAAGCGGTAAAGCCCGTCAAAAGGTCATTCGGCAGCGGCATCCGGCAGACGCTCAAATCCTGGTACATCTTCTTTTTCCATCTGCCGTGGCTGCCTGAACTTGTGTGGCGCGCGGGCGGCGCTCGCATGTGGCCGCTGTGGTTGCGTTTGACCGAACGCGTGCAAGCGCCCCACGACCCCGCGCAAAAGCGCAACGCGATTAATGGCCTGAATCTCTATCGCGCCAATTTCGTCGACAAATTGCTGCGGCCGCGCTCGCGTCATGCACATGCGCCGGTGCAGTTCATTGTGCCGTTGCGCGATCGTTATGTCGGGCCGGAGTTATCGCTTGGACTGGAGAGTTGGCTCGGCGCGTATGAACGCATGGAAATCGATGCGGGCCATTGGGTCGTGCTGCGCGAGCCCGCGCGTATTGCCGCTGACATCGAACGCTTCGTTCAGCGGTATCGAACGGATCGCGGCGGACCTGCTGCATCCGCCGCGACTGCGATCAATGAGTGAGTGGCAGCCGCGTGAATAGCGTCGGGTAGTCGATCACGAGACCGTCTGCATCCACCGTCAGATTCGCGCTGAAATTGCGGAAGATGCCCTCGTAGCGATACTCGCGATTCAAGCCGATGCACGAATACGCCTGCTCGGCGCGTGTCACCTGCAAATCAGGCGTGGAAATATACGCCACCGAAATAGGCTTGCGCTCGCCTTCGGCGAGTTGCAGCCGACGGATAGGCAGCGTGTTCGTAAATGGCGTAGCCGCAATGTCGATATCGATGCAGCCTTCGATCTCGCTCAGCACGACGCCGTGGCCGTTGCGCCAGTGACCTTCGCCGTCGCCATGCAATTCAAGCTCGCCGCCGCCGATGATTTTCAACCACGCATAACGCGTACGCCACCGCTCATCGCAGCGCACCCGGTAGTAGAGGCCATAGGGGTTGCCATCACGCTGTCCGACCAATGCGCTCTCCACCGCGAAACCGTGTTCTCGCGGACCGAACGCAAGATGCTCGATGCCGTCGCCCTCTTCCGATGCCCATCGCAATTCACGCATTGGCTGTCTCCCTCGCGAAACAGTGCGTCCTGCACATAGATTTTTTTCATATCGTAGCCCTAAATCTTTCGACTCGCCAACGTGACTATGTTGGATCGCCAACGTAGCAATGTTTGAAGCGATTGTTGCAAATAGCCACTATCAACGATGGGCGATACCTGGGCCAGGTGGAGTGGCCTATGCTCGCGGTTCCGGTTTGCCTGTACTCATCACATCACGCGCGTTCAGATCATCATCGACATCACCTCACTTCACCCTTCTACCGTGCATGCTGCCGCGACCGAGGCGCCCTCCGCCGCGTTACGCACGCTGCTGCGCAGTGTCGGCCAGATCGTGCTGCAAGCGAACGCCTTTACCGGCGCGTGCCTGCTCGCCGCGTGGTGGCTGGCCGACCCGCGGCTTGCGTGCGCGGCGTTGATGGGCGCGATATCGGCGAATGTGAGCGCGATTCTGGCGGATACGCGCGACCATCCGAATCGCGACGACGAAATCCGTGCCGGATTGCATGGCTTCAATGGAGCACTTGCCGGTCTCGCCGCGTTCAGTTTCATCGCCGATTCCGGGACTGCGGCTGCCGTGACGATTCTCGCCGCGACCGGCACAGCGTGGCTCATCAAGCCGATGTCGCGCTGGTTGAGTGTGCGCGGCCTCGGATACTTTTCGAGCCCATGTCTGCTCGTCACATGGTTCTGGCTGCCGATGCTCGCGAACCATGCCACTCCGGCCAGCGCGCTCCAACCGCACGCGATGGTCGCCGGTAGCGCGCTGCAATGGAGCAGCGGCTTACTCGCCGGTTTCGCGCAAACCGGCTTCGCGTCGGGCGCATTGCCGGGCTTGCTGGTGCTGACCGGAATTGCAGCAGCATCGCGTAGACACGCATTCGCCGCGCTAATCGGTGCGGCACTCGCGAGCGCCGCTCACCTCGTTCTCCACGCATCCCCAAGCTCGTTCGATGCCGGCCTGTTAGGATTCAACGGCGCGCTCACTGCGCTCGCGCTGATCGACTACGGCGGGTTGTCGATGATCGGCGGCGTCATGTTGTCGGTCGTGTTGCAAGCCATAGCTGCCCGCTTAGGATGGCCTGCGATGACCGCACCGTTCGTCATCGCGACGTGGAGCGTGCAGTGGCTCGGGCGACGTGTCGCACAACCCGCCTGACTCAAGGATGCCGAGCGCAGCCAACCGATAGCAGCCCCCGGCGATCCGGCAATTGCAGGAGACACACATGTCGTTCACCCATACCCCCGCAGCCCGCATCGCTGAAACGCGGCCGCCCTCCGATGCTGAGCAGCAGACCCGCGTCGACCTCGCGGCCGCCTATCGCCTCGCGGCGCTCAACGGCTGGGACGACCTGATTTACACCCATATCTCGGCGAGCGTGCCCGGCGAACCTGGCCATTTCCTGATAAACCCATTCGGCTTCGCGTTCGACGAAGTGTGCGCGTCGAACCTCATGAAGATCGACGTCGCGGGCAATGTGGTTGGGGCGAGCGAGCATGCCGTCAACGCGACGGGCTTCGCGCTGCACGCGGCTGTCCACGTTGCGCGTGCCGACGCGTTCTGTGTGATGCATCTGCACAATACGGCGGGGGTTGCCGTTTCCGCGCAGCCCGACGGCTTGCTGCCGGCGTCGCAACACGCGCTGCGCTTCTATGGAAAGCTCGCCTACCACGACTACGAGGGCCTTGCGTTCACGCCCGCCGAAGGAGACCGCCTCGTCGCCCATCTCGCCGACAAACCCGCGATGCTTCTGCGCAATCACGGCACATTGACTGTCGGCCGTACGGTCGCCGAGGCCTATGTGCTGATGGCGACCCTGCTCAAAGCCTGCGAGATCCAGATCCAGGCACAAGCCTGCGGCACGGCGCTCGTCGTGCCCGACGCGGCGATTGCCGCGCGCACGGCCGAACAGTTATTCGATGGCGGCGCAGTCGAAGGCGTCCTCGAATGGCCCGCGTTGCTGCGCAAGCTCGACCGGATCGACCGCTCTTACCGGCACTGAATTTCCGCCTACTTTTTTAGCAAATACTTTTTACCGGAGCCGTCATGCCCACGTTTCATATCGAACTTTTCGAAGGCCGCTCACTGGATCAGAAACGCGAGTTCGTCGAAGCCATCACCAAGGCGACCTGCGATTCGCTCGGCGTCGAACCCAATTCGGTGGACATCATCCTCACCGAAGTGAAGCGCGAAAACTGGGCGACGGGAGGACGTTTGTGGTCTGAAGCGTGACGAATTGCGCTGAATGGTGGCCGTAAATTTTTGTCCAGCGTTGTGTGGACCCAACAATCTGAAAGGCTTTGTCGGCGTCAGCGCGACGGCAATTGCTGCTGAACGCGCTCGTTTTCCCATTCAGCGGAACGTGAACTGCATGCGTTGAGTGCGATTGTTGCGGAGAAAGCGACGGAGCGAATGCACCACACGAGGGAATTCGCGCGTGAACCGAAGATGAGATTGATTGAGTCAAACCATGGACAGGTCCGACGTGCGTGGCACTGAAAAGCTGCGCGACGCAAAGGCTGCGCGCGTTGCGCGCGCAGCCCGCAATACCCGAAGCAACGCGTACCTGCAACGCGTTGCCGTGGCGGCATCACACTACGCCGCCACTAAACTACCCAATCAGAACTTGACGATGATGCCTGCGCCAACAGCAACCTGGCTGCGCGACGACGACGGTGCGCTGTTCTGACCGTCACCGATGTCAGCCGTTGCGTTGATGATGCTCTTGCCATCCTTGCCAAGCGTCTTGCCGCCTGCACGTTGATAGGCTTCCAGTGCATACAGACCCGTACGCTTGGAGAGGCTGTAGTACTGCGACAGGTTGAACTGGTTGTAGCTAGCCGCGCTCGTGATGCCGTTCGACTGCGTTGCACGCGTGTAGCTATAGCCAGCTGCCAGATCCAGAGCCGTGAACGGCTTGTAGTGCAGCACAACACCGCCCGTGTTCCAGATCGCCGTGCCCGTGAACGCCGAGGCGATGCCCGGAGCGTATTGCACGTTCGAGTAGGCGAACGACACGTCCCACTGCGAGTTGAACGCGTAGCCGCCGTTCACTGCAATGCGCTGTTGCTTGGCAGCCGTCTGGAAGCCGTTGTTGATCGCCGAGATACCGGCTTGCGCGCCGTTGTTCGACGTCGTCGAGTTCGCGCCCCACGCGCCGCCGGACGTGTTGCCGTTGTCGATGCGCTGGATACCTGCTGCGAGGCCGAACGGACCATACAGGTACTGTGCTGCCGCGCTCCAGGTTTGACCTGCGGCGAAGCTGCCCGGCGTGCCGCCCAGCGAGTACGAACCGCTGACCGTCAGGCCGCCGAACTTCGGCGACGTGTACACCAGCGAGTTGTTCGCGCGGTACAACGTGTCCATCGAGTCGATATCACCCGGGTGTGCGCCGTATGCGCCCGTCAGCCACGTGGTCGGGCTGTACGTCGACAGCAGCGTGTAGTACGACGTGTACTGACGGCCCATCGTGAACGTACCGTAGTTGGCATTCGCCACGCCGACATACGCCTGGCGGCTGAACATCAGACCCGAAACGCTCTCAGCACCCGTCGCACTGTTGAAGCCCTCTTCCAATTGGAAAATGGCCTTCGTGCCGCCGCCCAGATCTTCCGAACCCTTCAGGCCGAAACGGCTGCCCGCCCAGATACCGTTGATCATCTTGACCTGCGAACGGCCGCCGGCATTCGAACCGAGTGCTGCCGAGCTGCTTTGGTAGCCGATACCCGTGTCGACGATACCGTACAACGTCACGCTGCTTTGTGCATGCGCGCCCAGGGCGACCAACCCCAGTGCTGAAGTGACGAGTGCCTTTTTCATTTCTACTCCTTGTTAAGAACTTTATTTATGTGCGACCTTGAGCAAGCGCCGCTGAGTGTGGAATGTATCTACTTAGAACACAGGGTGGCCGTTGATGATGCTCGGCAACCAGGTGGAGAACATAGGTACGTACGTGACGATATTGATGGCGCTGAAGATAGCCAGGTAATACGGCCATGCCACCTTGGTGGTTTCACCAATCGACACATTGCCAATCGCGCAACCAATGAACTGCACGGACCCGATCGGCGGATGCACGAGACCCAAAGCACAGTTCAGCAGAATCATGATCCCGAACTGCACGGGACCGACGCCGTTGTGCATCGCCATCGGCAGGAACAGCGGCGTGGTGATCAGAATGTGCGCCGCCATGTCGACGAACGTGCCGAGGAAAATCTGGATCAGGTTGATGTAGAGCAGCATCAGCCACGGCAACACCGTTGCGCCGTCGAGCATGCGCTCGATCGCGTCCGGGATCTCCAGATAGGCCATCTGGAAGCGCAGCATGTTCGACACGCCGATCAGCAGCAGCACCACCCCCGTGGTCTTGGCGGCTTTTGACAGCGCATGACCGAGCTTCTTCATCGTCATCGTGCGATATACGACGATGGTCAGAATCAGCGAGTAACCCACGGCAATCGCGGCGGCTTCCGTGGCGGTGGCAATACCCTTGGCCACGCACACCAGAATGATCGCGATCACCATCAGACCCGGCACTGCGCCGAGGAAAGTGCGAGCGACCGCCATCCAGCCGGGGAAACGCTGCAGTTCGGTCGAACCGTCCGGGCGACGCGGATAACCGTATTTGACCGCTTGCCAGTAGGCCGCGATCAGCACGAAACCCATCACCCACAGCACCGGCAGAAGACCGGAAAACAACAGATCGCCAATCGACACGCCGCTCATCTGCACGCCATTCAACGTGCCGGTGATGCCCTGCGCGGCGAACGCGTAAATGATCATGTTGGTCGAGGTGGGCATCAACGCACCCGCCAGCGACGAGTGCGTCGTCACGTTGACGGCGTAAGCGGCGCTATAGCCTTCGCGCTTCATCAGCGGAATCACGACGCCGCCCATCGCGGACGTATCCGCAGTCGGCGAACCCGACACGCCGCCGAACAGCGTGCACGCGACCACGTTGGCCATGCCGAGACCGCCGCGGAAGTGACCCACGGTGGCCTGCGCGAAACGCAGGATGCGATCGGCGATCCCACCGTGCAGCATCAGTTCGCCGGAGAAAATGAAGAACGGGACCGCGAGGAACGAGAACGCGTTCATGCCCGAGATCATCGACTGCATCGCAGTCGCCGCCGGCAAACCTTCATACAGATACGTGAGGACGCACGAGAGCCCCAACGCGAATGAAACCGGAACCCCTAGAACGAGGAAGACGAGAAAACTGACAGCAAGGAGGGCAAGTTCCATGATTGTTCTATTTTTGTTTCTTGACGAAGAGCGCCAGCAGGTGCTCGAACGAGAACAGCGCAATGCAGACGCTGGCGACGACCGGAATCAGATAACGCACTCCTTCTGGAACGCCAATGATCGGAATCCGGTCCTCCATCGTGGTCATCGCCATTTCCGAGCAGCCGAAGAAAACCGCCACCGCAAAAGCGATCAGGCAAAGATGCTGGATCCCCGCAGCAATGGCCTGGCCCTTCAGCGAAAGATTCTTCACGAGCGAGTCGAGCCCGATATGGCCGCCTTCGCGAACCTTGAGCGCGGCGCCGAACATCGCGATCACGATCACCAGCAGCAGCGCGATCGGCTCGACGTAATCGGGTGCGTCGTTGAAGACATAGCGCATCACGACGCTATAGATCACCAGCAGACAGAGAGTGGCGAGGCTGGTCGACGCAACGACGACCAGCGCGCGAAAAAGAAAATCATTTGGGCGTTTCAGGAAACTCATGACCCCGTCCTTGCTCACGACAGACCTAACTTCACTATTTAGCAATCCTGCTGTGCTTCACCAGCCGGCAACGGCGCGCGGCGAAAGAGCCCGCGGAACTTCCGCAGGGCTCTCCTCGCCGTGGCCGATGCCTGTGCAACCGTCTTTAACTGATGCCGAAACTTATTTGATTGCCTGGATCTCGTCGACGAGCTGCTTCATTTGCGGGGTCTTTTCGTACTTCGCCCACACCGGCTGCATCGCCGTCACGAAAGCCGCGCGGTCGATCTGCGCCGGCTGGACGATCGACGCGCCGCCCTTGGTGACCGTCTTCGCTGCGTCGGCTTCACGCGCGGTCCACAGCTTCTGGTAGTACGGCACCGAGTCGGCCGCCGCCTTCTTGATGATCTGCTGCTCCTGCGGCGTCAGCGTGTCCCACACCTTCTTCGAGAACACCAGCACTTCCGGGGTCATCGAATGCTGGGTTTCCGAATAGACCTGCGCGACTTCGAAGTGCTTGGTTTCTTCGTACGACGGAATATTGTTTTCCGCTGCGTCCACCAGACCCGTCTTCAGGCCCGTATAGACTTCGGCGAACGGCATCGGCGTCGGCGTGCCGCCCATTGCCTTGATTTCGTCGACCATCAGATCCGAAGGCTGCACGCGCACTTTCAGGCCCTTCATGTCGGCGGGCGAATGGATCGCGCGCTTGGCGTACATCGAACGCGCGCCGCTCTCGTAGAACGTCAGCGCGATCATGCCCTTCGCGGCGAACGCGTCGAGAATCTTCTGGCCTTCCGGGCCGTACATCACCTTGCGGAAATGGTCGATGTCGCGGAACAGGAACGGCAGCGACGGAATCATCGATTCGGGAACGATCTCGTTGAACGCGGCACCGTTGGCACGCGCCATGTCCAGCGCACCGATACGCACCTGGTCGATGGTGTCGTTTTCCGAACCCAGTGCGCTGTTGCCGAACACCTTCACGGAATCCTTGCCACCGGTTGCCTTGTTGATCTCTTCACCCATGTACTTCACGGCCATATTGGTCGGATAGGTGTCGCCGTGCACGTCCGCGACGCGGAACGTCCGCGCATGTGCCGACACGGTGCTGAATGCGAGCACCGAAGCCGCGACGATCATCGAAACACGGGAAGAGGCAAACTTCTTGTTCATCGTGACATTCCTTGAAAAGTTGACACCCTGAGTGGTGGATGCCGCTTGGTTTTAATGTGTCTCACGGATGCGCACTCGCGGGCCTGGGCGGCTGGCGGCGCACTGCCGCGCTGGATCGCGCTATGTCCCCGGCGCGATGCTCAGCACTCCAACTTGCTTCTTGTACTTCGATTACGTCGATTTAAATCTGGCGTACTAACGGCCCGCCTATACAGCCCCGATGGATTCAGGCTGTAATCTCGAAATTCACAGAAAGGAATTCGTTTGGGCTTATACGTTGTACGACGACATATGAAGTCTATAAAACGCGTTTTGACTTGTACAGACGGTATTTACCCGCAGAATTGGGACGCGCGGTAGAGATGACCGGCTCGGTGAACCGCGAGGCCCCGCGCCAGCTAGCGCAGAGATCGGGAGGAGATGACGATGGGTCGAAGCGGCTGTGCTTTTATAGCGTAGTCACGGTAAAAACGTGGCCTAAACGCGACACATGTTGTACGACGAGTGATGAATAAAACACACGAAAGTGTAAGGCGCCGGGTGCGATAAGCCCCGGCGCATGCAACGTGTAAGGCCGGCTTTACAGTTCGCCGGCGAATTCCGGCTCAGGCAGGCCGGTGACGCCCGGGCGCACGGCGAATACATGTCCGTCGTGCTCGCTCGCACCCGTCGCGGGGCGAATCGATGTCACAAACAACGTGTCCAGATCGCGGCCACCGAACGCGCACATTGCTGGCTTGACGGCCGGCACGGCCAGTTGACGATCGAGCTTGCCTTGTGGCGTGAAACGCAGCAGCTGGCCGGCGTCGTTCGCGCAGATCCAGTAGCAGCCGTCAGCGTCCACCGCCGCGCCGTCCGGCCGGCCTACGTGATGATTCAGGTCCGCGAATATGCGACGGTTGCGCGGCTCGCCCGACGCGATGTCGTAGTCGAACGCCCAGATCTGCCGGCGCAGCGGATGCGAGTCGGACAGATACATCGTCGTGCCGTCCGGCGACCAGCCAAGACCGTTCTGCGTAATCAGCCCGTCGATCACCGGCGCGGACAGCACGCCCTGCGCGTCGTAGCGATACAGTTCGCCGGCCGGATTGGCCGCCGACATGTCCTGGACCATCGTGCCGGACCAGAAGCGCCCTTGCCGGTCGCAACGGCCGTCGTTGAAACGCATGTCGGCGAACCGGAACGACGGCGCGGCGAGCTTGCGCACGGCGACATTGCCGCCCGCTTCGTCCAGCGTCACCGCGAACAGTCCGGTCTCGCAACCGGCCAGCACGGTGCCGTGACGGTCGAACGCGATACAGGCCACCTTCTCCGGCAACGTCCATTCGGTGCGCACGCCCGAGCCGACTGCCAGGCGAACGATTTTCTGCGCCGGAATGTCGACCCAGTAAAGCGCCTGCTCGGCGGCACGCCACACCGGGCTTTCGCCGACACCTGCGGGCGCCTGCCCTGCTCCCTCAAGCCGCTCGACGCGCGGACCGAACGTCGCGCTCACCGCTTCGGCTCCATCGGACCGGCCAGCACGAACGGGCCGCCCTGGAACAACTGGGTCGGATCGTCGAAGTTCTGGTCGGGCGCACCCGCCGGGAACAGATGCTCGAACTGCTCCGAGCTATCTTGCGGACGGAAGCCGAGGAACGCAGCCTTGGTGTTGTCGACCCACGAAATACGGTTGTTCGACACGCCATAGACGATTGCGTGACCCACGCGATTGGTGAACAGCGAGCAGCGGATCAGTTCGATGAAGTCGCGATAGCTCAGATACGTGACCAGCATGCGCGCGGACTTCGGCTGTTCGAACGACGAGCCGATCCGCAGGCACACGGTCTCCAGACCAAAGCGGTCGAAGTAGAAACGCGACAGCGATTCGCCGAAGCACTTCGTCACGCCGTACAGGCTGTCCGGACGCAGCGGCGCGTCGATATCGACCACCGACGTCACCGGATGGAAACCCACCGCGTGATTCGAGCTGGCGTAAATGATCCGCTTCACGCCCTGCTTCTGCGCAGCCGAATACAGGTTGTAGAGGCCGCGAATGTTCGCTTCGATCAGCTCTTCGAACGGCGCTTCGACGGAAATACCGCCGAGGTGGATGACGGCATCCACGCCTTCGAGCAACGCGTGAACCGCGGCTTCGTCGGCGAGATTGACGATGGATGCCTCTTCATGATCGGCGACCTCGCCGAGCGGCGCGATATCGGTCACACGCACGATATCGGCCCACGCGGACAGCGCGCCGCGCAATTGCTTGCCGAGATTGCCGGCGGCGCCCGTCAGCAGCAGACGATGGAACGGCTTCTTTGCCGCGGAGCGGTCGGAATTCGAGTCAGTCATGTCTCTTTATTTGATGGGAGTGCGGTCGGGGTGTCAGTCGATTCGGGGAAAGCCCGGCCATGCGGCAGAACAGCGGCATGACCAGGCTCAGCCGGGAATCAGGTCACCGGCGCCGGGTTGAACAGCGTCAACGCATTATGCAGCTTGAGTTTTTCCGCACAGGTCTCTTTGCGGCCGCTGGCGACGTCGAGCATCAGGCGGAACAGTTCCCAACCCACGTCTTCAATCGTCGCCGCGCCGGTGGCGATCGTGCCGGCGTTGATGTCCATCAGATCGTGCCAGCGGCGCGCCAGGTCCGAGCGCGTCGCGACCTTGATGACGGGCACTTCGGCGAGGCTGTACGGCGTACCGCGGCCGGTCGTGAACACGTGCAGATTGATACCCGCGGCCACCTGCAGCGTGCCGCAGATGAAATCGCTTGCCGGCGTCGCCGCGTAAATCAGGCCCTTCTGACGAACCTTCTCGCCCGGCGACAACACGCCCGAAATGGCCGAGTTGCCCGACTTGATGATCGAGCCCATCGCCTTTTCGACGATGTTCGACAAGCCGCCCTTCTTGTTACCAGGCGTGGTGTTCGCGCTGCGGTCCGCGCCGCCGCGCTTCAGATAATCGTCGTACCACTGCATCTCGCGGATGATCTCCGCCGCCACTTCCGCGTTGGCTGCGCGGGCCGTGAGCTGATCGACGCCGTCACGCACTTCGGTGACTTCGGAGAACATCACGGTCGCGCCGGCGCGCACCAGCAGATCGGTCGCGAAGCCCACCGCGGGGTTGGCGGTCAGGCCGGAGAACGCATCGCTGCCGCCGCACTGCACGCCGATCACCAGATCGGACGCCGGGCAGGTTTCGCGACGGCGGTTGTTCAGGCGCTTCAGATGACCGTCGGCCATCTTCATGATCGACTCGATCATCGACTGGAAGCCGACGTGCGCGTCGTCCTGCAGCACCACCACGTCGCCGTTCAGGTCGGCCGCGACATCGCCGATGTCCGCGACTTCCGATACATTCGCGGCCGCCGCGATAGGAATCGTGCCCGGCGGCATCAGACGCTCGGGTTGCAGCTTTTCGCAACCCAGGCTGACCATCATCACTTCGCCGCCGAAATTCGGATTCAGACTGATGTTACGGACCGTGCGGATCGGCACCATCGCGTCCGGTGCGTCGATCGCGACCCCGCAGCCGTACGTGTGGCCGAGGCTCACCACGTCGTCGACATTCGGATACTGCGGCAGAAGCTCGGCCTTGATACGCGTCACTGCGTGCTGAACGACGTCGGCCACGCACTGCACCGTGGTCGTGATCGCGAGAATGTTGCGCGAGCCGACCGAGCCGTCCGCGTTGCGGTAGCCCTCGAATGTGAAGCCTTCGAGCGGCGGCATCTCCGGCGCCTTGATCGTCGCGATGGGCAGGTCTTCGAGTCCGGGCGGGCTCGGCATGCGGATCACGTGTTCGTTGATCCAGCTGCCCTTGGGCAGCGCCTTCAGCGCGTAACCAATCACCACGTTATAGCGGATGACCTCGTCGCCCTCGGCCAGATCGGCCAGCGCGACCTTGTGGCCTTGCGGCACGCGTTCGCGCAGCACGAGACCGTCGGGGAATGTCGCGCCCTCGCCGAGACCGCCGTCGTTGACGACGATCGCGACATTGTCATTGGGGTGAACGCGAATGTAGAGCGGGGATTGTTGTTCCATTGCATCGATCCTTTTGGCGATATGAGCCTGCTGCGAGCCTGCCGCGCCAGCTATTCATACGTCATCCTACAACATGGGACATGACGTGGATGTTCCGTATTTACCCTATAACAACCATTATGCCGTGAAAACCCCGTTGAGTTCGTCGATTTGTTGTTGTACGATGACGTATAAGAAATGTCCATTTCGACGGATCTACCCCATACCGATTCAATACTGACCTAGTACAGACGCCTGGATACTCATCATGACGACACCGCAGGAACTCAAAGCAATCGTTTCGGAAGGTCTGCTGTCCTTCCCCGTCACCGACTTCGACGCACAAGGCAACTTCCGCGCCGACACGTACGCTGAGCGCCTCGACTGGCTCGCTCCGTACGGCGCATCGGCGCTGTTCGTGGCGGGCGGCACGGGCGAATTCTTCTCGCTGACGCATGACGATTACTCGAAGGTCGTGAAGACCGCCACCGAAGTCTGCAAGGGCAAGGTGCCGATCCTGGCGGGTGCAGGCGGCCCGACGCGCGTCGCGATCGACTACGCGAAGGAAGCCGAGCGTCACGGCGCCAACGGCATTCTGCTGATGCCGCATTACCTGACCGAAGCCTGCCAGGAAGGTATCGCCGCGCACGCTGAAGAAGTGTGTAAAGCCGTGCCGAACATGGGCGTGATCATCTACAACCGCGCCAATTCGAAGCTCAACGCGGACATGCTCGAAGGTCTGGCGGAACGCTGCCCGAACCTGATCGGCTTCAAGGACGGCGTGGGCGAGATCGAAAACATGGTGACGATCCGCCGCCGTCTGGGCGACCGCTTCTCTTACCTCGGCGGCCTGCCGACCGCAGAAGTCTACGCAGCGGCATACAAGGCGCTGGGCGTGCCGGTGTACTCGTCGGCCGTGTTCAACTTCATCCCGAAGACGGCGATGGACTTCTACCGCGCGATTGCCGCCGACGACCACGCAACGGTCGGCAAGCTGATCGACGACTTCTTCCTGCCGTACCTGAAGATCCGCAACCGCCGTGCTGGCTACGCAGTCAGCATCGTCAAGGCCGGCGCGAAGCTGGTCGGCCACGACGCAGGCCCGGTCCGCGCACCGCTGACCGACCTGACCGAAGAAGAAATGGGCATGCTCGACGTGCTGATCAAGAAGCTCGGCGCGCAGTAATGCAGCCGCCACGGTCGCGGCAACATCGCGGCCGTGCGACGAGGGCCGCTTGACGGCTTTGCAATGAGCGCCCGGGACGGCAACGTCGCCGGGCGTTTTGCGTACTGTGCGCGGGTGGCGTGAAGGCTGATCCGATCCGCTGAAAAACGGCGAATCCGATTGCGTTGCGTTGCGGCCATCGCGAGCCGCTGCACGGCTCGTACCGCCAGCCGGACCGCCTTTGCCGTCGACGCCCGGCCAGAACGCTGCATGCAACTCCGGGAGCTCGCTCCCTCGCATAAAAATTCAGGAGATGACCATGGATGTGAGCCGCACGGCCGATTCCGCCAATGCCGCCGCCGATGCAGGAAAGCGCACCAAAGTCCGGTATACGATCCTGCTGCTGATCTTTCTGATCACGACGCTCAACTACGCGGACCGCGCGACGCTCTCCGTGACCGGCTCGGCGATGCGCGGCGAGTTCAGCCTCGACGCGGTCAAGATGGGCTACATCTTCTCGGCGTTCAGTTGGGCTTACGTGCTGGCGCAGTTGCCGGCCGGCTGGCTGCTGGACCGCTTCGGCGCGCGGCGCGTGTACGCGGCGAGCATTTTCTCGTGGTCGCTGTTCACGCTGCTGCAAAGCTCGATCGGCCTGCTGGGCAGCGCATCCGCAGCCATCTCCGCACTGTTCGTGTTGCGTTTCGTGATGGGCGCAGCGGAATCGCCCGCGTTTCCGGCCAACGCGAAAGTGGTGGCAAGCTGGTTCCCGACCAACGAACGCGGCACCGCGTCGGCCATTTTCAACGCGGCGCAATACTTCGCCGCCGTCGTATTTACGCCGCTGATGGCGTGGCTCACGCACGCATTCGGCTGGCATTCGGTCTACCTCGTGATGGGTGCGATCGGCCTGATTCTCGCCGCCACGTGGCTGCGGGTCATGAAAAATCCCGCCGATCACCCGCGTGTGTCGCGCGCCGAACTCGAGTACATCGAACAGGGCGGCGGCGTGATCAGCGGGCACAAGAAAGCTGAAAAAGCCACCCGCCCCGCCGATATCTCAAGCACAGGCGGCTGGTTTCTCGTGCGTCAACTGCTCGGCAACCGGATGCTGGTCGGCGTCTATCTCGCGCAGTACTGCATCAACGTGCTGACCTACTTCTTCCTCACCTGGTTTCCGATCTACCTCGTGCAGGCGCGCGGCATGACGATCCTGCATGCGGGCCTGGTGGCGTCGTTGCCCGCCATCTGCGGATTCTCGGGTGGCGTGCTCGGCGGCATTCTGTCGGACGGGCTGATCCGGCGCGGCTTTTCGCTGACCGTCGCGCGCAAGGTGCCGATTGTCGGCGGCATGCTGCTGTCGACGTGCATCATCGGCTGCAACTATGTGTCGACCGACTGGGTGGTCGTTGCGCTGATGTCGCTCGCGTTCTTCGGCAAAGGCATCGGCGCACTCGGCTGGGCCGTGGTCGCGGATACGTCGCCGAAGGAAGCGCTCGGTTTGTCCGGCGCGATCTTCAACATGTTCGGCAACGTGGCGGGCATCGTCACGCCGATCGTGATCGGCTACCTCGTCGCGGAAACCGGCTCGTTCAACGGCGCGCTGGTGTTCGTCGGCGCGAACGCGCTGCTCACGGTGTTCAGCTATCTGGTGATCGTGAAGGACATCAAGCGGGTCGAGTTGCGGCGCGTCTAACCGTCGCGGGTCATCGTACTTCCCTGGCGCCCCTATCAGGCGGGCCTCTGGCCTTGCCTGGCGGCGCATAGCGCGGGTTACCCCCAGGAAAAACCGCATAGTGGAAATCGATTTGACCTCTATATAATCAGTCGTCAGACGACGGTATAATGAAACGCAGGTCTTATCTGCAACTATTTGATTTCAAGGGGCGTTTTCGATGGCTACACCACTGGCATCCGCGGCACCGCCACGACGCGCTCGCAATCTTGCCGAGTTCGTCGTCAGCTACGTTACCGATCAGATCGCGTCCAACGCGCTGAAACCCGGCGACAAACTGCCGACCGAATCGCAACTGATGGTCACGCTGAGCGTGAGTCGCACCGTGATCCGCGAAGCAATTTCACGCCTGCAGGCGGGCAAGATCATCGAGACGCGCCACGGTATCGGCAGCTTCGTGCTGGAGCCGCAGCGCGAAAAACTCGGCATCGACATGGTGCCCGCCACCACGCTGCGCGACGTGCTGTCCATTCTCGAATTGCGTATCAGCCTCGAAACGGAATGCGCTGGTTTGGCCGCGCAACGCTCGAAGCCGGAAGACATCGCGCGCATGCGCGGCGCGCTCGACGCGATCGAAGCCACGCGTCACAACGGGCTGGACAGCGTCGACGCCGATCTGCAATTCCATATTTCGGTCGCACGCGCCACGGGCAACCGTTATTTCGTCGACATCCTCACGCAGATGGGCAGCGCGCTGATTCCACGTAACCGGCTCGATTCGGCGGGCATTGCTCGCGCTGAGCCGGATGCGTATCTGTCGCTAGTGAATCTTGAGCACGAAAGCATTCTCGAAGCGATCTCGCGGCACGATGCCGAAGGTGCGCGCGCGGCAATGCGCATGCATCTGTCGAATAGCCGGGAACGGCTGCGGCGCGCGAACGAAGTGAGCGAGACGAATAGCTGAGGCGCTAGCGGAAACTGTTCGAACGCTTCACAGCGAACGCAAAAGAAAAATGGCCGGGATGCATTGCATCCCGGCCATTTTTTTATCTGACTAGCGCTTCAACCACACGCTTAGCTGCGCGTGATCTCGCCATCGCGACGACGCCACAGGTCCAGCGGATTGCTGTCGCCGAGCGCTTCGGGCAGCAGGTCAGCCGGGAAATCCTGGTAGCAGACCGGACGCAGGAAGCGGTCGATCGCGGTCGTGCCGACCGACGTAGCGCGGCTGTCGGACGTTGCCGGGAACGGGCCGCCGTGCACCATCGCGTGCGATACCTCGACGCCCGTCGGGTAGCCGTTGACCAGAATACGGCCGGCCTTGCGCTCGAGAATCGGCAGCAGCTTCTTCGCCGCCGCGATGTCGGCGCTGTCCATTTGCAGCGTAGCCGTCAGTTGACCTTCGAAATGCTCGGCAACGGCCAGCAGTTCCTGCTCGTCCTTGCATCGCACGATGGTCGACACCGGGCCAAACACTTCGTCTTCGAGCGTCGGGGTCGCGAGGAACGTCTTCGCGTCGGTCACGAACAGGGCGGCACGCGCCTGGTTCGGACCGGTTGCCTCGACGCCGCGCGCCACTTCTTCAACGCCCTTGGTCGACGCCAGCGTGCTCTCGCCCTTCTGATACGCGGCGCAAATGCCGGCAGTCAGCATGGTTTGCGCAGGCTTCGCAGCCAGCGCTTCGGATGCCGTCGCGACGAAGCCCTTCAACGCGTCGCTGTCCAGCGCGATCGCGAGACCCGGGTTGGTACAGAACTGGCCTGCGCCCAGCACGAGCGAGTCGACGAAACCGCGCGCCATGCTTTCGCCACGCTGGTTAAGCGCGTTCGACAGCAGGAACACCGGGTTGATGCTGCTCATTTCCGCGTAAACCGGAATCGGCTCGGCACGCGCCGCCGCGACGCGCATCAGCGCGAGGCCGCCTGCGCGCGAACCGGTGAAGCCGACTGCCTTGATTGCCGGGTGCGCAACGAGCGCTTCGCCGATCGCATTGCCCGCGCCGACCACCAGCGAGAACACGCCTTCCGGCAAGTCCATTTCCTGCGCGACGCGTTGAATCACGCGACCGACCATTTCCGACGTGCCCAAGTGAGCGCCGTGCGCCTTCACCACCACCGGGCAACCGGCCGCCAGTGCCGATGCCGTGTCGCCGCCCGCCACCGAAAACGCGAGCGGGAAATTGCTGGCGCCGAACACAGCGACCGGACCGAGCGCGATCTTTTGCAGACGCAGATCCGAGCGCGGCAGCGGCTTGCGCTCCGGCAGCGGCGAGTCGAGCGTAGCCGACAGCCACTGACCCGCGCGCACGACTTGCGCGAACAGCTTCAACTGACCCGTGGTACGGCCACGCTCACCTTCCAGACGCGCCTTCGGCAGACCGGATTCCTGCTGCGCGCGCTCGATCAGCGCGTCGCCCAATGCCGTGATGCCGTCGGCAATACGCTCGAGGAACTCGGCGCGCACCGTCAGCGGCAGATTGCGATACGTGTCGAACGCCTGCTGCGCCAGATCGCACGCCTGTTTAACCTGCTCGACGCCACCGCCGCCGAAAACCGGCTCGGCGATGTCGGAGCCCGTGGCCGGATTGAACGCATGCAACGCCTGCTCTTCGCCGCGCACCGCTTGGCGGCCGATCAGCATTTCGCCGGTAATCAACATTTTTGCTTTCCTTGAAAAAGGCTTTAGATATAAGTCATCCTACAACATCGAGGTACTCTCACGCAACCCGGAAACGCCCGCTGCACCGCGAATTCGGGTTTACGTGCCCGTTACAAGCACAGGTCGCAATGCTAATCTGGAATAAGACATACGACGACCTATAACATTTCAATCCACCGTCGTTGCCGCTCGCCCGATCCATTGACGTTCGAGGAGACATGATGCCAGTCGTTACGCCCTACCAGGCCTTGCCCAATCGCTTTCGCCGCGCGGTTTGCAGCGGCGAAACCCAGATCGGCTGCTGGTCGTCGCTCGCCAGCCCGATCGTGACGGAACTGCTGGGAATCATCGGTTTCGACTGGATGCTGCTGGACGCCGAGCACGCGCCGAACGACGTGCTCACGCTCATTCCTCAACTGATGTCGCTCAAGGATAGCGCGAGCGCCCCCGTCGTACGTCCGCCGGCCAACGACAGCGTGTTCATCAAGCGCCTGCTCGACAGCGGCTTTTCGAATTTCCTCGTGCCCTTCGTCGAAAGCGCGGACGACGCAGCCCGCGCCGTCGCCGCCACGCGCTACCCGCCGCAAGGTATTCGCGGCGTATCCGTCAGCCATCGCGGCAACCACTTCGCAACCGTGCCCGACTATTTCGACATCGCCAACGACAACGTCTGCGTGATCGTGCAGATCGAAAGCCGTAAAGCAGTCGAGTCGATCGACGAGATTCTCGCGGTGGACGGTGTCGACGCCGTGTTCGTCGGCCCGTCCGATCTCGCGGCCGGTTACGGCCATCTCGGCAACGCGAATCATCCCGACGTGCAGCAGGCCATCGCGCATGTGTTCGAGCGCGCGAAAGCGGCAGGCAAATCGAGCGGCATTCTCGCGCCCGTGCAGGCCGACGCGGAACGTTATCTGTCGATGGGCTGCCGCGTGATCGCCGTGTGCGCGGACATGGGCATGCTGAAAGGCGCGGCGCAATCGGTGCAGAAACACTTCATGCAGAAACAGGCGGGCACGGCTTAACGCGCGCGTACGTCACACGCAACGAGCACGCAACGACCACGCAACGCGCGCGAAATTTTAACGGATATCCACGCGCCGCCGTCATGACATCTTCGGAGCAAACCATGCAAACAGCAGGCTTTATCGGACTCGGCATCATGGGCAAACCCATGGCCGCCAACCTTCTCAAGAACGGCGTCGCGCTGGCGGCTTTCACGCGCAGCGGCGTGCCCGACGAACTCGTCCAGGCGGGCGCCGTCGCGTGCGACAGCCCGGCTGCGGTCGCCGCGAAGGCCGACGTGGTCTTCATCATGGTGCCGGATACGCCGGACGTCGAACGCGTGCTGTTCGGCGATCAGGGCGTGGCGGGCGCATTGCGCGCGGGTCAGATCGTGGTCGACATGAGCTCCATCTCGCCGATGGCGACCCGCGATTTCGCCGCCCGCGTCCGCGAGTGCGGCGCGGAATATCTCGACGCGCCGGTGTCCGGCGGCGAAGTCGGCGCGAAGGCCGGCATGCTGACCATCATGGTCGGCGGCGACACGGCGACCTTCGACTGCGTCAAGCCGCTGTTCGACATGATGGGCAAGAACGTCACGCTGATCGGCGCAGTGGGCGCGGGACAGGTTTGCAAGGTCGCCAATCAGGTGATCGTCGCCGCGACGATCGAGGCGGTCGGCGAAGCGCTGCTGCTGGCGTCGAAGGCCGGCGTCGATCCGGCGCGCGTGCGTGAAGCGCTGATGGGCGGCTTCGCGTCGTCGCGCATTCTCGAAGTCCACGGCGAGCGGATGACCAAACGCACTTTCGATCCGGGCTTCCGCATCGAACTGCACCAGAAGGATTTGAACCTCGCGCTGTCGACGGCTCAGGCGCTCGGCGTGTCGTTGCCGAACACGGCCACTTGCCAGGCGCTGTTCAATGCGTGCGTCGCGCACGGCGGCAAAGCATGGGACCACTCCGCGATGGTTCGCGCGCTCGAAGTGCTCGCCAATCACGAGATCGGTCAGCAGAGCGCTTAAGTCGCCGCAAGCTCAAGACAGTCCCTACGCCGTTCTGCCTCGCTCCCTGCAATGGGGGCCGAGGGAACGGCGTAGGTGCGCGTTCAAAGCCAACGCAACTCTTTAACGATAGGCACCTTACATCAAGCATTCTCACTGCTTACAAATAATAAGGATCACTGATCTCAGGACAATTCTTCCTATAAGCCGCGCTTTCAACGGCACCAACGATTATTGACAACGCCCGCAAAGGGCAAGGAGACACTTGTGGCAATCCACGATAAAAACAGCGGCAAGCTGGCAGCATCGACAATCCGCGACAACGACCAGCCGAACTCACCCAAACGCCGAAGCTTCATGATGTTCGCGGGCGCGTCCGCAGGCGCTACCCTGCTCGGCACGCTGCCCGGCTGCGGCGGCAGCAGCAATTCGCTGAACGCGTCGACACCGCCGGCCACTACGCCGACCGCCCCGGTCGATCCGATCTGGGGAGCCAGCGGCGAAGCCACGGCGATCATCAACAAACTGGCGACGATCACGACGTCGATGTTCCCGTCGGTCGATTTTCAGGTGACCAGCTACGGCGCGAAAACGCTGCTGCCGTCCGCGCTGATCCAGGCGAGCGCATGGCCGGGCGGCACGATTCCGTGGGTCACCGGCACGCAGGCCGCGGCCTCGCCGCAAAGCCCCGGTTCGACGGTGATGGTGCCGTACGACATGACCGACACCGTGTACGACTCGTGCTCCCCGTTCAACGCCGCGATTCAGGCCGCGCACGCGGCGGGCGGCGGCCGTGTCGTGGTGCCGGCCGGCAACTGGTATTGCGGCGGCCCGATCGTTCTGCTGAGCAACGTGAATTTCCATCTGACCTCGGGTTGCACGATCTATTTCAGCCCGAACCCGGCCGACTACGCGAAGAATGGCCCGTATCCGACGACCAACGGCAACCTCTACTGGTCGCGCTGGCAAGCCAACGACTGCCTGAACTTCGGCGCACCGATCTACGCGTACCAGCAGACCAACATCGCGCTGACCGCCGACGACAACACCTGCGTGCTCAACGGCCAGTCGATGACGCCGATGCAATTGAGCACCAAGGCGCCGACATCGTGCTGGTGGACCTTCAAGGGCACGAGCGGCGAATACGGTTACGTGAAGCCGGCGACGGGTGGTGCGCCGGTCTCGCAAGCGGACGCCAACACGGGCGCGACCTCGTACTCGGCGAACTCCGCGTCGTACGCGGGCAATACCGCGTTGACGAGCCTGCCCGCTGCGCAGATCACGAATCCGCAAGCCAACGTGTCGTTCACGAATCAGGACGGCACGACGACCACGCTGATGACGCTGCTCACCGCGTCGGGCTGGAATCAGGATCAGAACTATCTGCCGGCGCTGTCCGAACTCGGCGTACCGGTTCTGAACCGCGTGTTCGGCCTCGGTCACTTCCTGCGTCCGTGCATGGTCGAGTTCATCGGCTGCACGAACGTGTTGCTGCAGAACTACCACACGCAGAACACACCGTTCTGGCAGCACCATCCGACCGATTGCACGAACGTCGTGATCGACGGCGTGTTCGCCGACAGTATCGGCCCGAACAACGACGGCTTCGACCCGGACGCGTGCAATTACGTGCTGGTGCAGAACGTCCAGTTCAATACCGGCGACGACTGCATCGCGATCAAGTCCGGCAAGTGTCTCGACACGCAATACGGTCCGATGCAGAACATCGTGGTCCAGAACTGCACGATGCAAAGCGGCCACGGCGGCCTGACGATCGGCAGCGAAATGAGCGCGGGCGTGGAGAACGTCTACGCGCGCAATCTGACGATGCAGAACGCGAACTGGGCGACCAATCCGCTGAATATCGCGTTGCGCTTCAAGACCAACATGAACCGCGGCGGCTTTATCAACAACGTGTGGATCAACGGCGTCACGTTGCCGAACGGTGTGAATCTGACCGGCAAGTACGGCGGCGGCGCATTGGGCTCGGCGTTTCCGGGTTCGGTCGCGGGCACGGGCACGGTCGGTCTCGCGGCGAATCCGTCGACGGGCCAGGGCGGCCTGATCACGTTCGACTGCGATTACAGCCCGTCGGGCGACGCGGTCCGCTGGAATCCGGCGACCATCAACAACATCAACATCTCGAACGTGAATGCGACCAACACGTCGGGCGCTGTGAGCTATGCGCTGACTTCGGGCTTCACGGCGACCTCCGGTTCGTGCTTCCAGGCGCTCGTCGCACAAGGCCCGGTCGCGGCGGATTACAACGGTCCGCTGCCCGTTCCGACCGTTTCGCCGATCACCGGCGTGACGATCTCCGACTGCAACCTGGGTACGCCGATCGCCGCAGGACCTGCCAGCGCCACCGTGCCGGGTCCGCTGTTCGTGAGCAACGTGAAGTCGATCACGCTGAGCAATGTGGTGATTGCGGGCGTCACGTATAACAGCGCGCTGACCAGCTGATGAGCTGCTGAGTTGATGAGCGGGCGGTCTCCGGGCGCGAAGGTTTCTGGAGACCGCCGCGCTCTGAAAGCGTCGCTCGATGCATGGGCAAGCGGCTGACTATGGGGTGACCAGAGGTACTTGCCGCGAGCACGCAGTTTTCGTTCAGCGGACTTTTTTCACTACTTTTTGTCATACGCGTCGGTCACGGCTTCTTTCACCGCATTTGTCACGCGACGCGCAGGCAAAAAAAACGACGCCCTCGGGCGTCGTTTTTTTCATCCATTCACTTCCACTTCCATCACTTCGCCACCGCACCCGCCGGCGCGGTCCAACGCGGCTCGGGCGCCTTGCCCGGGCTCTTCGCCAGCACGCAAACCACAAACGCGGCGACGATATCGAACACAGCCAGAACAACGAACAGCGGGCTATAACCGATCTGCGTCACCAGCACACCGAACAACGCGGTGAAGGCCGCTGCGCCCAGATAACCCGCCATACCCCCCATGCCCGTCGCAGTCGCGACTTCGTTCTTGCCGAACATGTCCGACGTGATGGCGTACAACGCGCCCGACAGCGTCTGATGCGCAAAGCCGCCGATACACAGCAGCGCCACCGCCACGTACGGGCTCGCCACCAGACCAACGCACGCCGGTCCGATCATGAACAGCGCGCCGACCACGAACACCATCTTGCGTGACGTGAACAGCGACACCTTCGCGTACTTGTGGAACAGCGGGCTGAGATAGCCGCCGAGCACGCAGCCAATGTCGGCGGCGAGGAACGGCATCCACGCATACAGCGCGACTTCCTTCAGGTTCATGTGACGCTCGGTCATCATGTACAGCGGAATCCACGCGTTGAAGGTTTGCCAGGCCGGTTCCGACAGAATGCGCGGAATGCCGATCGCCCAAAAGTCGCGGCTCGCCAGCATCGCGAGACGGCTGCGCTTCGGCGCGCTCGCGTCGTCGCTGTGCTTTGCTTCCTGGCCGCTGAGAATGTAGTCGCGCTCGGTGTCGCCGAGCAGTTTCTGCTGACGCGGATGCTTGTACAGCACCATCCACAGCACGCTCCACACGATCCCCGCCACGCCGACGATCACGAACGCCAGTTGCCACTGACCGCGCAGCAGCGCCCAGACCACCAGCGGCGGCGCCAGCAGCGCACCGATCGACGAGCCGATGTTGAACCAGCCGATCGCCACCGAACGCTCTTTCGCGGGAAACCATTCGCTGGTCGCCTTGACGCCGGCCGGAATGCCCGCCGCTTCAGCGAGACCCAGCACGCCGCGGAAAAACGCGAGACTGCGCCAGCCCGTGGCCCACGCCGCCGCCGCACACGCCACCGACCACGCCAGCGCGAACGCCGCGAAGCCGAGCTTGGTGCCGATGGTATCGAGCACCCAGCCCGCGACCGGCTGCATGAACGCATAGCAGAGCTGCCACGCGACCACCACGTGCGCGTACTGCTCCGTGGTGATGTTCAGGTCTTTCATCAGCGTCGGTGCGGCCACCGACAGCGTATTGCGCGCAAGGTAATTGATGATGAGCCCGGCCGCGACCAGACTGACCATCCACCAGCGGATGCCCTTGATTTTCATTGCTGAGTCTCCTCGTAATGCCTACCGCTGTCAGACCGGCTTCGCGGTGTTTGCCGTCGAGCTGTCCGGACCGCCGTCCGTGCGCGAATAATCGATACCGACAAAACTGCCGCCCTGGAAGCGCTGGCCCAACGCGTCGAGCGGGTTCGGCTGCGCGAGAATTTCCGCCGCGTAGTCTTCGGCGTTCTGTTTCGGCTGATAACCCAGCCGCGCTGCGCCGCTGTTGTCCCACCAGCTACGCGTGTTGGCCGACACGCCCCACACCGTCAGGAAGCCGACGTCTTCGGCTTCGACACAGCGGTCGAGGAAATGCATCAGGTCTTCGTGACCGAACCACGTGCTCAGATGACGCTGCTCGGCCGGACGCGCGAGGCAGCTGCCGATCCGCACGCACACGCTTTCGATGCCGTGCTTGTCCCAGTACATTCTGGCGAGCGCTTCGCCCCACACCTTGCTCAGGCCGTAGAAGCCGTCCGGGCGCAGTTCGCAGTCGAGGCTCAGATGCTCGGTGACCGGATACATGCCGATCGCGTGATTCGAGCTGGCGAACACGATGCGCTTCACGCCCTGACGGCGCGCGCCTTCGTACACTTCGACGAGACCGCGCAGGTTGTTTTCGATGATCTCCGGCAGCGGACGCTCCACGCTAGTCCCGGCAAAATGGATCAGCACGTCGACGCCCTCGAGCAGGCGATCCACGATCGCCGGGTCGCGCAGGTCGCCGTGCATCACGTCCTCGCCTTCGACCAGCGGCGTCAACGCCTTCGAGCCTGCCGCCGAACGCAACGAGGTGCCGCGCGCGATCAACGCTGCGCGTACAACCGAGCCTAGCTGGCCGCCAGCGCCACTCAGAGCAATCTTTTTCATACGGTTCCTTTCCTGCTTCATTGACTGCGGCAACTGCGCCGCGCGCGATCGAATTGGGGTGACAAGCCAGCGGCAAAGCAGCGGCATTTATCGCCTGCTTAACACACGCTAGTTGTACGATAACGTACTATCAACGATGCTCACGCGGATTTCAACCAGGCATTTACCCTGATCCGTATTCGGGTTGAATGGAATTTTCCTTAATAAACAAGCGCTATCTCATTTTTTATTTATGCGATGTCGTATGACATAACGCAAAAATTCTCGCTCACTTTTCTTTTCATCGATTGGCTTGCGGAAATCACCGGCCTCCTCCTGTGAGGCAGCCTCCGGCAAGGACGCGTAGACTTGTGCGCCAGCGCCGGTTTGTCGCGTTCGGGTACGGTGAATGTTTCGCCATTGTCCCGTTGCCGTCCTACCGACCGCTTCTACCGCTGCTTTTACCGCTCATGCAGGAGCCGCAGGCGCAGGCCGTTGCCGCTCTTTCGTCCATCAAGCCCGGTTCATTTTCAGCACAGCAACTCACCATGCCCACTGCCGACTATTCCGTGCGATCCGTCGCGCTGCCGTCCGAGTCCGCCGTCACCCGTCTGTATAACGCGCCCGACCTCGCCGACGCGTTCGCGGTCCGCCTGCCCGACAACGCAATCGACGACCCCGAGCTGCTCGCGCGCTTCCTGTTCGCCAATCAGGCGGGATGGGTCGCGCAATTGCTGGCGCTGCGCGACGTACTGGTCGCGCGTTTCGGACTCAAGACGGCGAAGCAGTTACGCCGCGAAGGTGCGGAAGGCCCGCGGGAGCGCGTCGATATCTTCAGGATCTACACGCGTAGCGCGCACGAGATCATTCTTGGCGAGAACGACAATCATCTGGACTTCCGGGTGTCGGTGCTGCAACAAACCCGCAGCACGCATGAGGGGCGCTCGCGTTATCTGGTTCTGTCCACGGTGGTGAATTGTCACAATGCGCTGGGGCGCGCGTACATCGTGGCGATCGCGCCGTTCCACCGGCTGGTGGTGCGCTCGTCGTTGCGGCGAGCGGCGCGAATGGGCTGGCCGACTGTTTGAGCGACGGCCTTTACAAACGGCAGGCTTCGGGCCGAGGGCGCGGCCATCGGTAACCGGCCGCGCCCTCCTCGCCTGGCGAAAACTTCAACCCCGCTTCATCACGAGCCGATGAACGCCAGCAGATCGGCGTTCACCTTGTCGGCCTCGACCGTGCACATTCCGTGCTGACCGCCCGGATACACCTTGAGCGTCGCATTCCTGACGATCTCGGCAGTACGGCGGCCTGCCGCGTCGATCGGCACAATCTGGTCGTCGTCGCCGTGCAGCACCAGAGTCGGCACATCGATCTTCTTCAGATCTTCCGTGTAATCGACTTCGGAAAACTGCTTGATGCAGTCGTACAGACCCTTGATCGACCCCACCATGCCTTGCGCCCAGAACGAGTCGATCACGCCCTGCGACACCTTCGCGTTCGGCCGGTTGTAGCCGTAAAACGGCACCGCCAGATCCTTGAAGAACTGCGAGCGGTCGTCGACCACGCCCTTGCGGATTCCGTCGAACACATCGATCGGCAAGCCGAGCGGATTGGCGTCGGTCTTCAGCATCAACGGCGGAACGGCGCCGATCAGCACCGCCTTCGCGACCCGTTGCGTACCGTGCCGACCGATGTAGTGCGCGACCTCGCCGCCGCCGGTCGAATGGCCGACCAGCGTCGCGTCTTTCAGGTCGAGGTGTTCGATCAGCGCGGCGAGGTCGTCGGCATAGGTGTCCATGTCGTTGCCATCCCACGGCTGCGACGAACGGCCATGACCGCGCCGGTCGTGCGCGATCACGCGAAACCCCTTGCTGCCGAGAAACAGCATCTGCGCGTCCCACGCGTCCGCCGACAGCGGCCAGCCGTGCGAGAACACGACCGGGCGCCCCGTGCCCCAGTCCTTGTAGAAGATTTCAGTGCCGTCTTTCGTCTTGATCGTGCTCATCTGCTGACTCCTTGTGGATGAAGTCTGCCGTCGCCGGCAGGGGGATGAAGCGGGTTTTCGAAGCACTCGCGCGGCGCAGGACGACGCGCCCTGTCACGGACGGTCTGCATCGCACCACACTTTCTTGACGGATTTGCGAAGCACCGGGAGATTGGCTCGCGGACACTTCGATGTGACTATTCGAAACGAATATCGGGAATAACGACTGGACTGCCTGCGTGGCGCGCGTGCATCGAGAAACGGAGTAACGGACTCTGGACTGGAAGACGCCGACGCTGGCTGTCTGCATGGTAGAGGCAAAATAATTCAGTGGCTAGCGCGCGTGTTCATGGAAGTCGGGCAGAGTCGCGCGAATGTCGGCGGATGACGGTTCGCGGACATTCGCCTCGAAACGCACGAGAGGTGATTCAAGCGGGACGTCACGAAGCGGAGTGACGAAGGCGGGCTGAAGCCCGACTATCACGAGCCGCGTGCGCCTCAATCGAGCCCGATTGTTGCAGCGCGGTCTATTGACGCACTTGGCGCACACACGCGCGAGGCGCCTCCCGCAAGACAATCAGGAAAACTTGATACCCATCAAGGGTTTGACGCCAAAAAACCGTAAAACAGCTTAAAACAAGGCGGTTTTTTGACGCATGTCGCGCCGCAGCAAGATTTCCGCCGATCCCCTACTCTTGCGCCATCTGCCAGATGCAGTGCGCACCGACAACGGTCGACGCGCGTAGTCCGCCCTCGCGGACATCACGCATATCACACCCATGAACACCGCAATATCGGCATTCGATCTAGCCCGGATTCAGTTTGCCTTCACCGTCTCGTTTCACATCGTTTTCCCGGCGCTCAGTATCGGTCTCGCCAGCTTCATCGCCGTCCTCGAATGGCGCTGGCTGCAAACCGGCAAGGCGTACTACAAAGATCTTTGCCTGTTCTGGTCGAAGATCTTCGCAGTGGCCTTCGGCATGGGCGTCGTCTCCGGCGTCGTGATGAGCTATCAGTTCGGCACCAACTGGTCAGGCTTCTCCAGCTTCGCGGGACCGATCACCGGACCGCTGCTGATGTACGAAGTGATGACCGCGTTCTTCCTCGAAGCGGGCTTCCTCGGCATCATGCTGTTCGGCTGGCAGCGCGTGAGTCCGCGCGCCCACTTCGGCGCGACGCTGATGGTCGCGATCGGCACGCTGATCTCCACCTTCTGGATTCTCGCGTCCAATAGCTGGATGCAGACGCCGCAAGGCTTCGAAGTCGTCAACGGCCACGTCGTGCCGCTCGACTGGTTCAAGATCATCTTCAATCCGTCGTTCCCGTACCGGCTCGCGCATATGGCGATTGCGGCGTTCATCGTCGCGGGGCTGGTGGTGTCGGCGGTCGGCGCATGGCATCTGCTGCGCGGACGGCGCGATCCGGCCGTCAAGAAAATGTTCTCGATGGCGCTGTGGCTGCTGCTGATCCTCACGCCGATCCAGGCTTTCGTCGGCGATCAGCATGGCCTGAACACGCGTAAATATCAGCCGGCGAAGATCGCTGCGATCGAAGGTCTGTGGGAAACCGAGAAAGGCGGCACCGCGCTGAACCTGTTCGGCATCCCCGACATGAAGGCGGAAACCACCCGTTACGCAGTGTCGATTCCTCACCTCGGCAGCCTGATCCTCACCCATAGTTGGGATGGCGAAATTCGCGGTCTGAAGGAATTCCCGCCGCAGGACCGTCCGAATTCGACGGTGGTGTTCTGGAGCTTCCGCATCATGGCCGGGCTCGGCGTGCTGATGATCCTGATGTCGGTCGCGGCCTGGGCGCTGCGCCGCCACGAGCGCCTGTTCGAGTCGAAGTGGTTCCAGCGCTTCGCGGTGGCGATGGGGCCGACCGGCTTCATCACGCTGCTGGCCGGTTGGGTCACGACCGAAGCCGGTCGCCAGCCATGGGTCGTGTACGGCGTGATGCGCACGTCGCAGGCGGTGTCGCCGCTCACCACGCAACAGGTCGGCATTTCGCTGATGACCTTCGTCGCCGTCTACTTCCTCGTGTTCGGCACGGGCATCTACTACATGCTCAAGCTGATGCGCTCGGGTCCGGCGCTGCCGGGGCACACGCCGCACGATGCGCCCGCGCATTCGCCGAATCAGACCGCGCGCCGCCCGATGTCCGCCGCCGATCAGATGATCGACGCCGCCTGAACCGGCCCGCTCCCCTAGACGCTTGCGAGAAACAGAATGGATATAACCGTAGTGTGGGCCGCGATCATCGCGCTGGGCCTCTTCATGTATGTGGTGCTGGACGGCTTCGATCTGGGGATCGGCATCGTCTTCCCGTTTTTCCCCGATGAAAAAGAACGCGATCTGATGATGAACACGGTCGCGCCGGTCTGGGACGGCAACGAAACCTGGCTGGTGCTCGGCGGCGCCGCGTTGTTCGCGGTGTTCCCGATGGTCTATGCGACCGTGTTGTCGGCGCTGTATCTGCCGCTGATCTTCATGCTGGTCTGCCTGATCTTTCGCGGCGTGTCGTTCGAGATTCGCGCGAAGGCGAACCGCACCAGGCATCTGTGGGATCTGGCGTTCATCGGCGGATCGGCGGGAGCGACGTTCTTCCAGGGCATCGCGCTGGGCGCTTTCCTGCAAGGCATTCCGGTGATCGACGGCGCGTATGCCGGCGACGCGTTCGGCTGGCTCACGCCGTTCAGCCTGCTGACGGGCCTCGGATTGGTGGTCACCTATGCGCTGCTCGGCTGCTGCTGGCTGGTCGCGAAGACCGAAGGCGATCTGCAGCGCCGCCTGCACCGCGTGGTGTGGCCGCTGACGGTCGTGCTGCTCGGCTTCATCGCGATGGTCAGCCTGTGGACGCCGCTGCAGGACCCGACGATCGCACAGCGCTGGTTCCACGACAATATTTTCTACCACCTGCTGCCGGTGCCGTTCCTGGTCGCGATCTGCACGTTCTTCATGTATCGCGCGGTGCGGGCGCGGCATGACAACACGCCGTTCGTGCTCGCGCTGCTGCTGGTGCTGCTCGGCTACCTGGGGCTGCTGGTGAGCCTGTGGCCGTACGCGATTCCGTCGAGTGTAACGCTGTGGGAAGCCGCCGCGCCGCGCGCGAGCCAGACCTTCACGCTGGCGGGCACGGTAGTCATTCTGCCGATCATCATCGCCTATTCGACGATGGGTTACTGGGTATTTCGAGGCAAGGTGCGTCATGACGACCAACATCACTATCACTAAGCCGATGAGCGGCGACGTGACTCAGAAAGCGCTCGCAACTTCCACTGCTTCGAAGCTTAAATTGCCGGGCTGGTTGTGGTTCATTGCGCTGTGGTGCTTTGGGGTGGCGTCGGCGGTATCGCTCGGTTTCGCCTTCAAGCTTCTGATGAATGCAACCTTGTTCGCAGTCAGATAAACGCTGCTTTCATCAGGCCTGATCCGGCGCGCATAATCTGCTGCGACCCGCGTCAATGCGTTCAAAAAAGGGCCAATCGCCTCGTCTACGTACCAAGCTGGAACCTAAGCGCAGGAGACCTGCCTTAACCTGATCGGGGCGATGTCCGGGTAATCTCCGAGCGATACCTGGACATGTTCGCTCAACCGGCAATTGTATTGAAAAGCTCCACCAGTGCGGCCGCCCGCAAGCGGGCCGCATCGCAGATCGGCACGAGAATCGCGGGGTAGCCGGCCATGATGATGCGTTTCACGTCACGACAGATAGAACGACAGCAACAAGGCCGTACACGAGACCCTATGACGGCGAACGTCCACAACGGGCAGGCCCGACTCGCGGAGACATCATGAAGTTTCTTGTGGCCGACGACCATGAACTGATCCGGCAAGGCGTCAAGGGTTTGCTGCGCGGTCTCGATCCCGACGCGCAATTCGACGAAGCCGATAGCTGGGAAACCCTCGCCACCGCCGCACGGCCCGATGCCGATCACGATCTGGCGATCGTCGATCTGCATATGCCGGGGATGAGCGGCGCGTCATCGCTCGAAGTGTTGTTGAAGGCGAATCCGGCGCTACCGGTGGTGGTGCTCTCCGCCGAAGAATCCCCTGACGAGATGCGCGCGGTGCTCGCCGCCGGCGCGCTCGGTTTCGTGCCCAAGCGGCAACCGGCCAGCGTGATGCTGAAGGCAATCGAACTGGTTCTGTCGGGCGGCGCTTATGTGCCGATGGAAGCGCTGAGCCTGCTGGGTTCGCGGGATGCGCAGGCGGGTGCGGGGTGTGCGGATTCCGCTTCTGCCTCCGGCGCGTCTGGACAGGGCGCGGCAGCTCAGCCCGGGGCTGCTGGAGGCGCTCCGGTTGGCGCGACGCTGACCGAACCGCTCACGCAGGTTCAGGCGTTGCAGCCACATCAGCAGCATTTGCTGGAGAATCTGTCGCCGCGTCAGCAGGACATCATGCGGCTCGTGCATCGCGGCTGGACCAACAAGATGATCGCGCGCGATCTGGGCGTCGCCGAAGGGACGGTGAAAGTGCATCTGTCGGTGATCTTCCGCGCGCTCGGCGTGCACAACCGGTCGACGGCGATTGCGGTGATTAATGGCTGGCTGGAGGCAGGGCGGACGCTTTAAGGGGGGCTTCGGCTTTGGCTTTGGCTTTGGCTTTGGCTTTGGCTTTGGCTTTGGCTTTGGCTTTGGCTTTGGCTTTGGCTTCGGCTTCGGACTGCCTCTCCAGCCCCGCCGTTTTTCCCGACAAAAAACAGCATCACGGGACCCCGCCGCTCCGCGTCATCCACCTCTACTTCTGCGGCTGCCCCTGCGCCTGATCCAGCAGATCCGGCCCCGCGTCGCCTGGCGGCGACTCGTCCAACGCTTCCATCGCGCCGCCAACCGCACCGCGCACGCCCGCTGGCCCTTCCGCGCCGCCCTCGCCCAGCTTCACCGCCGTCGCCGCCCTGCCGCTATCCAGTTCCGCCTGCTGCCACAGCATTTCCAGCGTGCGCCGCAGACGCGCCGGCGTCACCGGCTTATGCAGCACCGGAATGCCCTGCAACGCAAGCGCGGCCAGTTCCGCCGACGCCATATCGCCGGTAATCAGCAGCGTCACCACGTTGTCATGCCCGGCATTCGCCAGCATCCCGCGCACGGCCGTTAGCGCCTGCGCGCCCGTCCGGTGATTCGCGAGCTGATAATCGCAAAGCACGGCGTCCGGCACGAAACCGCTGGCCAGCGCGGTCAGCGCCTCCACCTCGTCCCGCGCGACGAACACCGTGCATCCCCAGCGTCCCAGCAAACTCGACAGACCTTCGAGAATCGACGGATCGTCGTCGATACACAGCACCCGCCGCCCTTGCGCCGTCGGCCCGCCCGCCACCGCCTCGTTCAGACTCGCAACGATCCCGCCGGCCTCGCCCGCCTGCACCGGAAAGCGGAACACCGAGCCGCGCCCCGGCGCCGAGCGCAGTTGCAGTTCGCCGCCGAGCATCTCCACCAGCCGCTTCACCGTCGGCAAACCCAGCCCGTGCCCCTGACGCGCATCGCGCTGCGGATTCGCAACCTGATAAAACTCCTCGAAAATGTGCTCATGCTCTTCTGGCGGAATGCCGATCCCCGAATCGCGCACTTCGACAAACCCGCCGCTTTGCCGTCCCGCGCGCCGGAATCCGAGCCAGATCGCGCCGTCCTCGGTATAACGCACGGCGTTCGAGAGCAGATTGCTCAGCACGCGTTCGAGCAGCACCGGATCGTCGTGGACGACCATCGCGGTCGGCGCAATCCGCAGCGCGAGCCCCTTGGCCGCCGCCTGCGGCCGATACTGGCTGCCGACCCGCTCGAACAGTTCGGAAAGCCGGAAATGCAGCCGTATCACCTGGGTCACGCCGCTCTCCAGCCGCGCCAGATCGAGCACCTGATTGAACAACTGGTTCAACGCCTCGACGTTATAGACGATGTGCTCCGCCGTCTTCGCATGCTGCGCGGGCGTCGCGGCCGTGTCGTTGAGCGACGCGGCCAGCAGGCCGATCGCATGCAGCGGCTGCCGCAAATCATGGCTCGCGGCCGCAAAGAACCGCGTTTTCGCGAGACTCGCCTCTTCGGCGACATGCTTCTGCGCCGCCAGCGACTCCGCCAGATACTGCTGATCCACCCGCGCCTGCACGACTTGGCGGAACAGCTTGCGATAACTCATCGCGTAGACATTGATCGCGCAGAAAAAGAACGCGAGCACGATCGCGAGAAGCGTGCGGTCGAAAGTGTGCGATCCGAAATGCAGCCAGATTGACGGGAATAAAAGAAATGGGATCGCGGTAGAGAAGTTCAGCAGGTCGAAACCATTCGACATGAACACGCCCGCCGCCAATGTCACGAGCATGACGGTATGCAGCAGCGGCAAATCGGTTTGCGGACTCTGGAACGCGAACCACACCGCGATTCCCGGTGCGCTGTAAAGCAGCACACCGCGCAACGCATGCAGATAAATCCAGCCACGCGGTGACGCGAGTTGCGGATAGCGTCGATTGCAGATCCACAGCGCGAGGCTGCCGAAATTGGCTACCGCGTAGAAACCGAAGCACGCAGCGAAAAGTGTGGGCGAAGGTATCGCCGGCCAGTAGATCGCCACCAGCACCGCGATCGAAAACCAGTGCGAGAAGAAGGCGATCGGATCCTGCGCGTACAGCACGCGCACGAGGTCTTCGTCGATGGCACGCTGGATCGGGTCGGCCCGCATTGCGCGGTCTCCTTGTCGGGCACGGCAAATTCGGTGATAGGGAGCGAAACAGCGCTCAAGCGGGACGGACCGCACAGCGCGCACGGGAAGACCGCATCGGCAACAACGGCAGGTTCCTGCTGAGGCGAACCACGGCACGGTTCACGCAAGGGCCCGCATGAAGCTGCAGCACCCGTTTCTCTTCAGACGAATGACAGCGCCGCGTTTGAAACGCACCCGCCAAAGCAGACGGGGCGTGGTCACACAGCATTAAGCGTAGTTTAGGTTTACCCAGGAGTTTACCCATCAGCTACCACTTAATCCATATAGGCGAAGCGGTCGCAGAAAACCATACTGGGTTCACATTCCCGCGCGGCATCAAAGCTTCACCATTCATGTCCGGGTCGCAGTTCAGGCTCACCGCGCTTTTTAGCCTTACCTTTGACGGAGGTTTTCATGGGCGCAGTTCCGAGCCACGCATTCGTCCGCAATCTCGACGATGCCATCCTGCCCGACCTGTGGCGCCGGCGCACGCGGTTGTCCGCCGACGAAATGGTGTCGATGGTCGAATTGGTCAAACGCGCGTTGCGGACCTATCACCCGCTCGAGTTGCAGGCGCTCGGCGAGGACAAGGAGGAACTGGTCGCGCAGTTCATCTACGCGAAGGTGCTGCGCCTCGCGCCCGGCCACACCGAAACCGCTTCCTGCGCGGACAGCGCGCCGTCCAACGGCTACGCCGTGTGCGCGTATTTCCGCCGCTATCTGATCGACTGCCTGCGCAGCGCGTGCCATCAACGCAACGTGTCGATGGAAAACGAAGGCATGGCGCAGGAAATCGATCTGCACGCGCAGGCGCTCGAAGACCCGGTGGAAAGCGTGCTGCTGCAATACGGCCTCGACGAACAGCGCGTGCGGGCCGCGGCGCGCGCGTTTATCGAAAGTCTCGACGAGCCGGAGCGGATCGTGCTTGCGGGCAGCCTCGGCTGGTGCTCGGAAGGCAAAGGCGGGTTGTCGGCGGTCGCGGCTCAGCATCGGGTGCCCTCGTATCACTATCGCGCCATCAAACTCGGCGTCACGATGAAAAAGACGGCCGGTGCAGAAGAATTTTCGAATACCAAGATCGGGCGCTGGTTGACGGACGTGCTCGGCATCGCCATCGACATCGATAACCGCGCGGCGATCCTGCTTGCGCTGAACCTGCTGGCGGCGGAATCGAGCGATAGCGAACTCGATCAGGTCGCCGCCTGATCGACGCTGGCGGCCCGGGCCCGCATTGCCTACGATAAAAAAGCCGCCGCGGTATCCCGTCTTCCTTCCGAAGTACGGCTCCCCTTCCCCGCATTCATTCCACACGAGGTGGTTCTGATGAAGCGTTTATCGAGCGTCCCGACGGAACTGAAACGGCATTACGACGTGGTCGTGGTCGGCTCCGGTTACGGCGGCGCAATTGCCGCGAGCCGGATGGCGCGCGCGGGCCGCAGCGTCTGCGTGCTGGAGCGCGGACGCGAATTCATGGCGGGAGAATATCCGCGTACGCCGTTTCAGGGCACGGAAAACATTCAGTACAACACGGCACTTGCGCAAATCGGCTCGCCGCTTGCTTTGCTCGAAGTGCACGTGAACGAGGATGTGAATGCGGTGGTCGGTTGCGGGCTGGGCGGCACGTCGCTGATCAACGCGAATGTCGCGCTCGAAGCCGATCCGCGTCTATGGGACGACCCGCGCTGGCCGGCCGCGCTGCGCAGCGATAAGGACGGCCGCGACCACGGCTATACGCTCGCTCGCGCGATGCTGCAGCCGTCGCCCGTACCCGACGATTTTCCGCCGCTGCCGAAGTTGCAGGCGCTCGAAAAATCGGCGCAAGGATTAGGCATGGCGGACCGCTTCAGCCGTCCGCCGATCACCGTCACGTTCGAAGATCGCACCAACGCGGCGGGTGTCGCGCAGAAGGCGTGCGTCGGTTGCGGCGATTGCAACTCGGGTTGCAACTACGACGCGAAAAACTCGACGCACATGAACTACCTGCCCGACGCCGTCGCGCACGGTGCGGAGATTTTCACCGGCGCCGCCGTACATTCGGTGACGCGCGAGCCCGGCACGTCGCAGTGGAAAGTGAATTTCCAGCTGGTGCAACTCGGTCGCGAAAGCTACGACGCACCTGACCTGTTCGTCAGCGCCGATATTGTCATCGTGTCGGCGGGGACGATTGGTTCGAGCGCGTTGCTGCTGCGCTCGCGTAACGAAGGACTGACCACGTCGGACATGCTCGGCCGGCATTTCACAGGCAATGGCGACGTGCTCGCTTTCGCGTACAACACCAACGACGTGATCAACGGCGTCGGCTGGGGATCGCATGTCGAGGGCGACATTCCGACGGTCGGGCCGACCATCACCGGCCTGATCGACAACCGCAATACCGCCAACGTGAAAGACGGCTACGTGATCGAAGAAGGCTCGCTTGCGGGGGCGGTCGGCGTAGCGCTGGTCGGGTTGCTAGGCAATGCCGCGCCACTCGAAGGCGTGGATGTCGACGCGGGCGAGCGGCGCTCGATCCGCGAACGGCTCAACTACAACGCGCGCGTGGCCGAGAGCTTTCTGCGCGGCCCGTATCACGGCGCGCTCAACCACACGCAAAGCTATCTGGTGATGGCGCACGACGACGAAAGCGGCCAGATCAGCGTCGACGAAAAAGGCCGCGCGCGTATCGCGTGGAAAAACGCGGGCAAACAGCCGGTTTTCCAAACCATCGAAGACGTGCTCAAGCAGGCCACCGTGCCGCTGGGCGGCAAATACCTGCGCAACCCTATCTCGACCGATCTCGTCGGCAACCGCACCGTCACCGTGCATCCGCTCGGCGGCTGCGGCATGGGCGAGGACGCGGAACGCGGCGTCGTCGATCACATGGGACGCGTGTATAGCGGCGCGGCCGGTACCGCGGTACACGACGGCCTGTACGTGATGGACGGCGCGGTGATGCCGATGTCGCTCGGCGTCAACCCGCTGCTGACGATTTCCGCGCTGGCCGAACGCAATTGCGCACTGCTCGCCGCGTCGCACGGCTGGTCGATCGATTACACCGCGAAGGGCACTATCGCGCCGCCGCCTCCGCAAAAAATCGGCTTGCGCTTCACGGAGACGATGGTCGGCACCTACACGCCGGCGGTCGCGGGGCAAGCCGCCACCAGTCCGATGGAATTCACGTTGACGGTCGAATCCGACGACCTCGACGATATGCTAAGGAACCCGCAACATCTGGCGCACACGGCGGGAACGCTGACCTGTCCCGCACTTTCCGCTCAACCGATGACGATCGTCGACGGTACCTTCAATCTGTTCGTGGTCAACGAGTCGGATGTGGGCGAGCGCAACATGAATTACCGGATGACGCTGAATTCCGCCGAGGGAAAAGCGTGGTATCTGACCGGCCAGAAAATTATCACGCGCAGTTCGCCGATTAATTTGTGGGAGCAGACCAATACGCTCTACGCCGAGATCCGCGATTCGGCGCAACCGGATGCACCGGTTCTCGGTAAAGCAACGCTTATCATCACGCCGGAAAACTTTCTCAAGCAGCAACGCACGCTCGAAGTGACCAACGCGCCCGATCTGAAAACCCGCCTCGAATGGACGCTGAAATTCGGCAGGTTTTTTGCAGGCGTATTGTTCGCCGAATATGGCGGCGTGGCCGCGCCGCTGGAGTTTTTCGACCCTGACGCGCCGCCGCGTCTGAAGCGCGCGTTACGCGCGCCCGCGCCGCAAATGTTCTTCTTCGATACACCGGACGGCACGAAGTTACGCCTCACACGCTATGTCGATCCTGCGAAAAAAAACGCTCGCCCCGTGCTGCTGATTCATGGCTCCGGCGTATCGAGCCGAATGTATTCGACCGATCTGATCGCGACCAACCTCGTCGAATATCTTTGCGCAGCCGACTACGACGTGTGGCTGGTCGATCTGCGCGTCAGCATCGAAATGCCGAGCGTGCTGGTGCCGACCAACGTCGACAAGGTGGCGCGCGAGGACATCCCCGCTGCGGTCGCCAGAATTCGCGAGGTGACCGGCGCGGCCAACATTCAGGCGTTGGGCCATTGCATGGGCGGCGTCGCGTTGAGCATGTCACTGCTGTATGGTCTCGAAGGCGTGCGCTCGGCGGTCATTTCGCAGGTATCGACCAACCTGGTGCCGGGCACGCTGCAGCGGATCAAGGCGGGCCTGCATATTCCGGGCATCATGAAACATCTCGGCGTGAACGATCTCACCGCGTACACGCAGGACGATTCGTGGCCCGCCAATCTGCTCGACGAAGCACTCAGGCTCTATCCGCTCGACCACGATGAAGGCTGCGGCAATCCGATCTGTCATCGCGCGACGTTTCTGTACGGGCTGCTCTACGAACACGAAAAACTGAACCAGACGCTTCATTCGAATCTGCAGGAATTGCTCGGCATACACGACGTCGAAGTCTTCCAGCATCTCGCGACGATGGTGCGCGCGGGCAAAGTCGTCGACGCAGAAGGCGACGATGTTTACCTGAGCGGCACCGGCGGCATGAAAGGACTCGAAGGTATGCGCATGCCGATCGGCTTCATTCACGGCGAAAGAAACGAAACGTATCTGCCAATCAGCACCGAATTGACGTTCAACATGCTGATGAAACAGTTCCCCGAACAGCCTTATGAACGCCACCTGATTCCGGGTTATGGACACCTCGACTGCATGTTCGGCAAGAACGCGTCCGTCGATGTCTATCCGCTGATCCGGCAGTATCTCGACGCGCATTAACGTTAAGCGGGCGTGCAATGCAGCGCGCGCCCGCTTCTCCGACGAGCAACCGATTGATAACCGGAGAACATCAATCGTTGCGAAGTTTGCACTTATCGTTCTACTGCATTCGCGCCACTATTCCAGCACACAAGCGTCCGCCATTCAGCGCGGGCGCATGATCTGCTGGAGACAAACTGATGCCCCCGTCCGCCGCCGCATCTTCAGGCGCTTCGAAAAGCGCTGCCGTACTTCGGGTCACGGCCGGCAACTTCCTCGAACAGTTCGACTTCTTCCTGTTCGGCTTCTACGCGACGCAGATCGCCTCGGTCTTTTTCCCCGCAGCCAGCGACTTCGCGTCGCTGATGATGACCTTCGCGGCCTTCGGCGCGGGCTTCCTGATGCGTCCGCTCGGCGCGGTGATTCTCGGCGCCTATATCGATGACGTGGGCCGCCGCACAGGCCTCATCGTCACGCTGACGATCATGGCGAGCGGCACGATCCTGATCGCGTTCGTCCCCGGCTATGCGAGCATCGGCATGCTGGCGCCGGCCCTCGTGCTGCTCGGCCGCTTGCTGCAAGGCTTTTCGGCCGGTGCGGAACTGGGCGGCGTGTCGGTCTATCTCGCGGAGATGGCGCCAGCCGGCCGCAAGGGCTTCTTCACCAGTTGGCAGTCGGCGAGTCAGCAGGTGGCGATCGTCATCGCGGCGGGTCTCGGCTTCGCACTGAACCGCTGGATGGACGCGAGCACGATCGCCGCATGGGGATGGCGCGTGCCGTTCTTCGTCGGCTGCATGATCGTGCCGTTCGTGTTTCTGCTGCGGCGCAATCTCGAAGAAACCGAGGAGTTCACGCAGCGCCGTCATCGTCCGTCGATGAAAGAAGTCTTTCAGACGCTCGTGCGCAACTGGACCATCGTGGTCGCGGGCGTGATGCTGGTCTCGATGACCACCACCAGTTTCTATCTGATCACCGTGTACGCGCCGACCTTCGGCAAGACCGTGCTGCATCTGAGCACGGCGGACAGTCTGCTGGTCACGTTGTGCGTCGGCGTGTCGAACTTCATCTGGCTGCCTGTCGGCGGTGCACTGTCCGACAAAATCGGCCGCCGCCCGTTGCTGGTCTCGATGGCGATGCTCGCCATCGCCACCGCTTATCCCGCGCTGTCGCTGCTCGCGCATGCGCCGAGCTTCGTCAACATGTTGCTGGTTCTGCTGTGGCTGTCGTTCATGTATGGTTTGTATAACGGCGCGATGGTCGCGGCGCTGACCGAAGTGATGCCGGTCGAAGTGCGCGTCGCCGGATTCTCGTTGGCTTACAGTCTGGCGACAGCCGTGTTCGGCGGCTTCACTCCGGCCATCTCGACGGTGCTGATTCACGTCACCGGCGATAAGGCCGCGCCCGGCTACTGGATGAGTTTCGCCGCCGCCTGCGCGCTAATCGCGACCTTTGCACTGTACCGTCGAGGTCCGCTGACAATGCGCCCCGCGGCCTGAGTCGACGCGCTTTTATCCACTTCAGAAACAGACTGCCCTACCGATTCCAATGAAAAAATTCTTTCTGTCCATGTTGAGCGCCGGGCTGTTGAGTACCACTTTTGCCGCCGCGAGCGTACAGGCCGCCGAGCTTCACGTGATGAGTTCGGGGGGCTTCACCGCCGCGTACAAAACGCTCGGCCCGAAGTTCGCGGCATCGTCGGGCAATACGCTCGACACGATCCTCGGACCGTCGATGGGTCAATCGCCGGAAGCGATTCCGAATCGCCTCGAACGCGGCGAACCGGCAGACGTGGTCATCATGGTCGGCTACGCACTCGACGATCTGATCAAGCAAGGCAAGGTGATTCCCGGCTCGCGCGTCGAACTCGCGGATTCGCGCATCGGCATGGTCGTACGCGATGGTGCGCCGAAGCCGGACATCGGCTCGGTCGATGCACTGAAAACGACCTTGCTTCACGCGAAATCCGTTGCCTATTCCGACAGCGCCAGCGGCGTTTATATTCAGCGCGAGTTGTTCAAGCGACTCGGCATCGAAGACCAGTTGAAAGATAAAGCGAAGATGGTGCCGCGCATTCCGGTCGCGTCGGTCGTGGCCAATGGCGACTACGAAGTCGGATTCCAGCAGGTCAGCGAGTTGCTGCCTGTGAAGGGCGCGACCTTCGTCGGCAAGATTCCGGAGTCGCTGCAATCGGTCACGCGCTACGCAGCGGGTATTCCGGTTGGCTCGAAGCATCCGCAGGAGGCGAAGGCGCTGCTCGACTATCTCGCGTCGCCGGATGCGCAAGCTACCGTGAGGGCAACCGGCATGGACTCCGTCGCGACGCATTGAAAACGGCGTGTCGTTTCACACGGCCGCTTTTTTCTTCGTAGACGCACCGCGCCGCGCTTCGAGAATCGTTTGATGAAACTGCTGCGCGGCCGGTGCAAGCGGCCGCCCTCGCCGTTTCACGATGCCGACGCGCCGCGTCACGACTGGTTCGACCAGCGGTACGCTGGTAAGGATCGGATGATCGCGCATCGGCATCGCCATCGACGGCACCGCGGCGACACCCAGGCCCGCTTCGACCAGCCCGAGCATCGTCGTAACATGCCGCGTCTCGCACACGCTCGGTGCTTTCGGCGTCACTTCGGCCAGCGCCTGATCGAGCAGCAGACGGTTGCCCGACGTTTTGTCGACGGACACATAATCGTATTCGTACATCTCGCGCCACGACACGCGCTTCTTTTTCGCCAGCGGATGATCGCGGCGGCAAGCGGCCACGAACTTCTCCTGCAACAGCAGCTTGAACTCGACTTCCGATTCCTGGCTGCCCATGAAGCTCACGCCGAAATCGGCCTCTCCGCTGATCACCGCGCCCAGCACTTCGTTCGCGCTACCGTCGAGCAATTTCACGCGGATACGCGAATAGCTTTCGTGAAAGCTCGCGATCACACCAGGCAAAAAATAATAGGCAACCGAAGGGACACACGCGATCGTCACGTGACCGAGCCGGCTCGATGCGACATCGCGAATACCGAGCAACGCGACATCGAGATCGTCGAGCAACTGTTCGGCGCTGGGTGCGAACACGCGGCCCACCGTAGTGAGCGTCACGCTGCGTGTGGTGCGTTCGAAGAGCCGCACGCCGAGCGCGGCTTCGAGCTTGTCGATGCGACGGCTCAACGCCGGTTGCGAGATATTGACCGCGTCGGCGGCTTTGCGAAAACTGCCCAGTTCGACGACGGCGCGAAACGCCTGCAAATCGTTCAGGTCGAAATTGACGCCCACTGGTTGCCTCTGCGCGATGAGATGCGGCTATTTTGCATCATATCGGCAGGATGCCAGGCTCAGAACAGCTTGCCCGGATTCAGAATGCCGTGCGGGTCCAGCGCATGTTTGATCGCGGCCATCGCCGCCAATTCCGCCGGCGAGCGCGAGATCGGCAGGAACTCGCGCTTGAGCAAACCAATGCCGTGTTCCGCCGATACCGAACCGCGCAACGGCCCCAGCATCTCGTAGACGAACGCATAAACCGCATGATGATCGACATCGCGGATCGAATTTCCATCGACCGTGACGTGCAGATTCGAATCGCCGATATGCCCGAAGAAATACGACGCGTTGCCCGGCCAGCGTTGATCGAGCGCCGCACGGCAACGGTCGACGAAAGCGCCGATCTCGCCGATCGGCAAGCTCACGTCGAAATTGATCGCGTCGAGCCGCACCGGAAATTCAGCGGTACATTCGCGAATCGCCCACAACCCGCGCACATCGGCGACCGATTGCGCGATCACCGCGTCGCGGATCGCGCCCGCGTCGAGCGCGTCGGTCAGCACGGCGGAGAAACGCTCGCCGTCGTCGGTTGAATCGAAGCTTGCGTGTTCGATCAGCGCATACAGCGGATGGGACTGCCCGAACGGCGAACGCGTGCCGGTCAGCTTCACGCCGATGTCGAAGAAGTCCGGCCACATGATCTCGAACGCGCCGATGTCATTGCCGAAACGTGTCGACAAACGGCGCAGCAGAGTCACCGCGGCGTCGTAGTGATCGAGCGCGACGAGCGCGGTATGACGCGACGCTCTCTGCGGATGCAGACGCAACACCGCGCGCGTGATCACGCCGAGCGTGCCTTCCGAACCGATGAACCAGTGCTTCAGGTCGTAGCCCGTATTGTTCTTGACCATCTTGCCGAGCGAGGTCAGCACGTCGCCGTTCGCGAGCACGACTTCGAGCCCGAGCACCTGATCGCGCGCGGTGCCCGACTGGATCACGCGATTGCCGCCCGCGTTGGTCGCCAGATTGCCGCCGATCTGGCACGACCCACGCGCGCCGAGATCGAGCGCGAGTTCGAAGCCCGCTTCGGCGGCGGCTTCCTGCGCGGCTTGCAACGTGGTGCCCGCGCGCACGGTGAGCGTGGCCGACGCGGTATCGATCTCCTCGACGCCGCTCAACCGCTCCAGCGACAACGCGATGTCCGACGCACGCGCAATCGCGCCGCCTGCGAGGCCGGTCATGCCGCCCTGCGGCACAACCGGTTGACGCGCCGCGTGACAGATCGCCAGCGCCCGCGCGACCTCACCAGTCGTGCGCGGCAGCAGCAGCGCAGCGGGACGCGTCGGATCGTGGCGCGTCCAGTCGGTCATTGCGCGATCGCCGATCTGGTCGCCGGTGCGCACCGAGTCGTCGCCGAGCGCGGCGCGCAGTGCATCGAGAGTCGAGGCTAGCGGCGCGATATCGCTTACCGTGCTGTGGTCCGTCATTCCGTCGTTCCTTCTACTGTTCCAGTCAGGCGCTGACAGCGCGTCAAACATTCCCCGCGAGATGGAATCGCGAGGCCGGATGCCACAACTGCACCGACGTCGCCACCTCGTCGCCCACCCACGTGCGCCGCCAGAGCTGCAAACACGGCTCACCGATTTCCATCATCAGATGCCGGCGCACATACGCGTCGGGCTTTTGCGCGTAGATGCGAAACTCGGCGCGCTGGATCGGCGCGAGCCGCACCATGTAGTGATTCGGCGTTTCGACAGTGAAGTCCTGCTGCAGATAGTCAGGGAAGACCTTCGGATTGACGTAGCGATCCTCGTACTGGATCGGCTCGCCTTCCTCGAAGTGGACGATGCACGAGTGGAACACCGGGCCGCTTGCGAGCGCGAGCGAACTGAGCGCTTGCGGGTCGTCACCTGGTTCGAGCTTCAGCACGCGCGCCGAATGACGATGACCGCGCGCGGCGATTTCGTCGGCGATATTGCGGATTTCGAGTACGGTCGATTCGTAACGCTGCGGCGCGACGAAAGTGCCGGAGCCTTGCACGCGCGTCACGACGCGCTCGGCGGTCAGTTCGCGCAGCGCGCGCGACACCGTCATGCGCGCCACGCCGAATTCCTTGACCAGTTCCATCTCGGACGGAATCAGACCACCCGGTTTCCAGTCGCCGTCGCTGATGCGTTTGATCACATAGCGCTTGATCTGCTCGTATGCGGGCATCGCTTTCGCCGGGCCTTCACGCGGACGATCGGCGTGGCTCGGCGCGTGCGCGGTCTGCAACGCGGCGTCCGTTGACGCAGCAGCTTCGATGGTTCGGGCGTTTGTAGTTGTATTCACTCCAACCTCGTGGATGGTACGCAAGCGGACACGGTAGTCCGCCCTTGGCCGCCAGGCTGGTGAGCCTCGTAGCCGGTTAGCCGGTCAGCCAGCGGATAAGCCCGCTCACCGGTCCTGCTTCATCACGCCAGGTGAGCGGCGGCCTGCCCGTCGTTGACCGCGACGTTCACGGTATTCACGGCCGGATCGAAATGGCCGGCGCCCGCCAGATGCGTGACGCTCGCCAGCACAACCCGCCGCGCGCCGTTCACCGGCGCCGCGGGCCGAGGCCCAATGTTACCCAGGTTCGGCAACGGTGGCGGCGCTTCGTCGGTGATCAGGCGAAACGCGACCCGCATGTCGTCGGCGAGAGGCCGGTCGTCGCGATACACCGGCAGCGCGCGCCGCACCCGTTGCCATAAGGTTTCGGTATGCGGCGCACGCAGCGCGGCGCCGCTTTGCAGGTCGTACGCCTGCGCCGCCGCCAGCAATTCGATCGCGACGATGCGCGCGGCGTTGTCGACGATTTCCAGCGCTTTCAGCGCGGCGGGCGTCGCGTGACACAGATGATCTTCCTGCAAGCCCGACGTGATGCCGCCGTCGAGGCTCGCAGGCATCGCGAGCCGCCGGTTCTGCGCGACCAGCGAGGCCGCCGTGTACTGCGCGATCATGAAGCCGGAGTTGGTGCCGCCCGGCTCCGCGAGAAACGCCGGTAGACCGCTGACCAGCGGATTGACGAGACGGTCGAGCCGCCGCTCGGCCATCGCGGCGACCTGCGCAATCGCGGTGCCGAGGCTGTCCATCGCGAGCGCGATCGATGCACCCACCGCATGCGCCTGCGAGTAGACGCGCGGCGCGTCCGGCGTACCGGCGACAACCGGGTTGTCGGTAATCGACGCCAGTTCGCGGTTGACCACGTCGGCGGTCGCGTCGAGTACGTCACGCGCGGCGCCGTGCACATGCGGGATGGTCCGCATGCTCAGCGGGTCTTGCGTGCGCTGCCCAACCACCGCCGCGAGAATGCCGCTGCCCGCGAGGCTCGCGCGCATCCGTTCGCCGACCCGGTTCAGCCCCGCCGACACCCGCAACGCCAGCGATTCTTCGTCGAACGCCGCCATCTGGCCATGCAGATTCTCGAAGCTCATCGCGGCGACCATGTCGGTCCAGTCGAGCAGACGTTCGGCGCGCGCCAGCGCGAGCGCGGCCAGACCCGTCACGCAAGGCGTGCCGTTGATCAGGCTCAAGCCCTCTTTCGCTTCGAGCACGAGCGGTTCGCGGCCGAGCCGCCGCAACGCGTCGCGTCCGCTGAGCCGTTCGCCGCGATAGCACGCGTGCCCTTCGCCGATACAGACCAGCGCGATGTGCGCCATATGGCTCAGATAGCCGACCGAGCCGAAGGCGGGCACTTCGGGCACGCAATCGGCGTTCAGCAGCGCGACCAGTTGCTGCACGACGTCGAGCCGGATACCGGAATGGCCGTGCGCGAAATTGTTCACGGCGGCGGCCATGATCGCGCGGGTCTCGGCGGCCCCGAGCGGCGCACCGACACCCACCGCGTGGCTCATCAGGATATTGCGCGACAGCGTGCGCTGTTCCGCGGGCGACACGATCACGTCGCACAGCGCGCCGACGCCGGTGTTCACGCCATACGCGCGAATCCCGCGCTCGACGATCTGTTCGACCAGCACGCGCGCCGCCGCGATACGCGCGCGGGCGTCGGCGGACAGTTCGAGCGGTTCTCCTGCCGCCACGGCGGCCACCTCGGTCCAGTCGAGCGGAAGTTCGGAACGGATCACGGCCATATCGATGTTTTATTGGTTAGCGGATTCAGTGTGTCGTACGGTCCTGATGGCTCGATACGAATTGCCGGAAACGTTCCGACTTGCAATCGACGAATACTTCGTCGGGCGTGCCGTCGGCCTCCACCTGGCCTTGATGCAAAAACATCACGCGATTCGATACGTGCCGCGCAAAACCCATTTCGTGCGTGACGACCAGCATCGTGCGGCCCTCTTCGGCGAGCGAGCGCATCACGCGCAGCACTTCGCCGACCAGTTCAGGATCGAGCGCCGACGTGGGTTCGTCGAACAGCATCACTTTCGGATGCATCGCCAACGCGCGCGCAATCGCCACCCGTTGCTGCTGACCGCCGGACAGATGCGCCGGGTAGTGGCCGCGTTTGTCCACGAGACCGACTTTGGCGAGCAACGCCTCAGCTTCCTCGATCGACTCGGCGCGGCTTCGCTTCAACACGCGCATCGGCCCTTCGATTAGGTTTTCGAGCACCGTCATATGCGACCAGAGATTGAAGTTCTGGAACACCATGCCGAGTTGCGAGCGCACCCGATCCACCTGACGGCGGTCGCTGGGTTGCAGCTTGCCGTCGCTGCGGCGCTTCATTTTCAACTCTTCGCCGGCAAGCGCGACCGAACCGTCATCGGGCGTTTCCAGCAGATTCAGACAGCGCAGAAACGTGCTCTTGCCCGAGCCGCTCGCGCCGAGAATCGAGATCACGTCGCCCTGATGCGCGTCGAGCGAAATGCCTTTCAGCACGTGATGCTCGCCGAACGATTTGTGTATGTTCCTGACCGACAGTGCAACGGGCGCCGTAGCGTTCATGGGAAATTCTCCAGGTTCATGCGGATGGCCGGCCATGCGAGACTCGGCGCATCAATCCAGTTAATCGTTAGGGAGTTGCGGCACAGGTACGCGGCGCAAACAGGCAGTCACGCTCAGGTCGTCGCGGACACCACGCGCACCGGCTCGGGCCGCGCCGGCGCAGCCCGCAGATGACGCGACAGACGCCTTTCCAGCAACCCCAGCGCGCGCACGATCACGAAGTTCAGCGCAAGATAGATCAGCGCGGCGCAGGTGAACACTTCGGTCGTGCGATAGGTTTGCTGGATGATCTGCTGCGCGACGCCGGTCACTTCCCACACGGTGACGAGACTCGCGAGCGCGGTCGATTTGACCAGCAGCACGGCTTCCGTCGAATACGCGGGCAGGCATTGACGCAACGCGATCGGACCGATCACACGACGCAGCAGCGCGAAACCCGACAGCCCGATCGAATAACCGGCCTCGATCTGTCCGACCGGCACGGCCATCAAACCGCCGCGAATGATTTCGGCGGTATATCCCGCCGTGCACAACGCAAGCGATAAAACCGCGCACATGTACGGCTCGCGCAATACCGGCCACAGAAAGCTCTCGCGGATCACGCCGAACTGACCCATGCCGTAATACACGAGGAACATCTGGATCAGCAGCGGCGAGCCGCGAAACACGAGGATATAAGCGCGCGCGAAACGGTTCGGCAGCCAGCGCGGCGAGACCCGCATCGTGACGATCACGAGCGAGAGCAGACCGCCGAGTACCAGCGAACTGAAGAACAGTCCGAGCGTGGTCGGCACGGCCGCGAGCAGTTGCTTCAGCGTGTCGAGCAGAAAGTCGATGTCGATATGCATGATGCGTGTCCGTTTTTCGGTAGCGATCAGTTGCTGTCAGTTGCGCGCGAAGTTGCGCTTGAAGGACCGGCCCACGCGCGCCTCGGCGTGATTGAAGACGCGATTCGAGATGCTGGTCATCAGCAGATACAGCGCGCCGCCCGCCACGAAAAACGTGAAGTACTGATGCGTGGAACCCGCCGCGATCTGACTCGCGCGCAGCAATTCGGCGAGACCGGTGACCGAGATCAGCGCCGAGTCTTTCAGGCTCAACTGCCAGACATTGCCGATGCCCGGCAACGCAAAACGCAGCACCTGCGGAATCAGAATGCGGCGCGCCATAGTCAGCACCGGCATGCCGATCGAACGGGCCGCTTCGAGTTCGCCGCGCGACACCGCCTGCACTGCCGCGCGATACACCTCGGCCTGATACGCGCCGGAAATCATGCCGACCGCGAGCGCACCAATCACGAACGGCGGTACGCCGACGAACCCGTCCGCGCCGAACCATTGGCCGACCGTCGTCACGAGCGCCGATCCGCCGAAATAGAACAGGTAGATGACGAGCAGTTCGGGCACGCCGCGAAACACCGTGGTGTAGAAGTCGCCGATCACGCGCAGCGTGCGAAAGCGCGACAGCTTGGCCGTTGCCACCAGCGCGCCGAACACGGCGCCGACCGCGAGCGCCGCGAGCGTCAGCGCGACCGTCATCAACGCGGCGAGCAGCAGAATGCCGCCCCACGCCTGCGGCCCGAAGCCGAACATTTCAATCAGAGCCATTGCCTCTCCTTCTTTCTTGACGACTGGACCCACCAGCCGGCGCGTGCCGGACCCAACCGGCCGTCACGCGCGTACCGCCTGCTTTTCACGCGGGACGAATCAGGGCGTGACGTCGAGCTTGAACCACTTGTCGGAGAGCTTCTTGACCGTGCCGTCGGCGAGCGCGGCGGTAATCGCGGTGTCGAACTTCGCTTTCAGATCCGCGTCCTGTTTGCGGAAAGCGAGACCTTCGCCCGGTCCCCAGATCGGGCCGCCGAGCTTCGGACCCGCGACGGCGACCGACGCGTTGTCCTTGTTGTTGAGCGTGGCCGCGAAGTAGGTCACGTCGTCGAACGAGGCGTCGATGCGGCCGTTGGCCAGGTCGAGATCGCGCTCGGACGACGTCTTGTAGACGCGAATCGTGGCGACGTCCTTGAAGCTGTCGGTGATGAATTTGGTGTAGACGGTGCCGGCCTGCAGGCCGATCGTCTTGCCCTTCAGCTGCTTGCGCAGTGCGTCGACGGTGGGCTGGTCGGTCTTCGGATCACCGGTCAGCCTGATGGCGGCTGCGGTGGGCACAGCCTTCGGCAGCACCTTCGTGTCGGTTACCGCGAACGTGGCCGGCGTGGACGCGTAAGGCCGCGAGAACGCGATGATCTTTTCACGCTCCGGCGTGATGGAAATGGCGTCCATCAGCACGTCGAACTTGCCCATCTGCAGGCCGGGAATCATGCCGTCGAAGTCTTGCGACACGAGGTTGCACTGCAGCTTCGCGCGCTCGCAAAGATTGGCGACCAGCTCGGGCTCGAAGCCGCCGAGCTTGCCGCCCGGCAACGTCAGATTCCACGGCGCGTAGCCGCCTTCGAGGGCGATCGTCACGGTTTTCCAGTCTTTCGCCTGGGCCGGTGCCGCGACACTCGCCGCGAAGCCGAGCAGGACGCTCATCACTGCCGTTGCTGCCGTTCTGCGCTTCACTGTCACGTCAAACTCCCTTGATTGAGAAAACCATCGAATTGAATTCTTGATCGCTGCACGTCTTGTATAGACAAGCTTGCACGATTCAAAAACGCATCGCAAGGGGGTTGACCGGAACTTGCCGCATTCATCGGGTAAGTCCCTATGAGTGGCTTTGTGTATGGCTCGACGAGGAACTACCGGTGAATGAAGGCCGTGTGAAAGCAACTCGACGCCCGTTGCGTGCGAGTTACTTTGTCTAGACAGGTTGACTTAAGATGCGGTGGGAAGACGACTTGCGCGGAGCGGCGAGGCGTTACCAGATAAACGGAACAAAGCGGAAACGCACGCGCTTCATGTAGTCCGCGTAACCGTCGAGTTGCGCGGCGAGCACGCGCTCCTCACGCACGGCTCGCCAGCCGATTCCGGCCACCATCACGGGGACAAACGCGAGTCCGTACCATGAGCCGAGCAGCAACGGTGTGCCGATGAACAGCAACAGCCCGGCGCCATACATCGGATGACGGACCAGCGCATAAGGGCCGGTGTCGATCACCTTATGCCCGCGCCCCGTCTGGATCTTGACGACCGGCGCGGCATAGCTGTTTGCCTTGAACACGAAATGGCAGAAGAAGATACACAGGAACACGCACAGCGAGCCGAGGCTGACCAGCGCGACCGGCAACGGCGCGGACCAACGAAAGCGCATTGCGTCGAAGCCCATCAGCACCAGCCAGCCGCACCACACGAGCGCGACACCGGTCATGAAGATGCGGTCCCAGCGGCTTTGCTGGCTCTGCACAATGGGGGCGAGACGTTCGGCGAGCAGGCCGGGATCGTGCCGCGCGAGCCAGAAGCCGAGCCACAGACTCAAGCCGCCCACTTCGATCAGATACCACCACGCCGCCGGCCACGCGAACGTGCCCGCCGCGCCGAACAGCAAGCCGCCCATGGCGGTCAGCCAGAGCGCGGTTTGCAGAATGAGGCGCTTGATCATCGAAGATGGGTTGGACGGTAAGTGTTATGCGGGCTGAACCGGCGCACTCACCCGCGTGAAAATTCCGGCGATGTCGATATCGCCGGAATTCAGACCGAATCGATCATGCAGACACGCAGCGAGTTCGTCAGCGCTCGCGATCTGCTGCTCGCTGAGCAACTCGCCGTCCGCTGCGCGTTCGCTCAGTTGATCGTTGAACAACGCGATACGCGATTCGGGCATCACGCGGCACACGATCAGCGTGCTCAGGAAAATCGAATCCGGCGCCGTCGACGTGTACCAGTTCGAGGTTTCGTAATCGATCCATTCGACCGGATGCAGATCGAAGCGATACACCCGCGCCCAGCTTTCGTCGCGAAGCTGCACTTCGAGATTGAGCGCATCGTGCGATGCGTCGGCGAGACGGAAGGTACCCAACGGCGTGTGCTGCGCGACGCCTGCCGTCAGGCGCAACGGTGCGGTCAACGTCACGCTGCCGAAGCCGACATCGGCAATCCACGCATGGCCGCCGATGTCGATCCGCAGAACCATATGCGTGCGCGGCGGTACGGCGGCGTCGTCACGGCCCCACAACACGCGGGCGAGCAATGGCGTGACGCTGAACCCGAGTTGCGTCAGCACGTTGGCGAACAGCGCGTTCTGCTCGAAGCAATAGCCGCCCCGCCGTTCAGTCACGAGCTTCCGTTCGACGGACTCGAGGTCGAGCCGGACCGGCCGGCCTGTGAACGGATTCAGGTTCTCAAACGGAATCGCGCGGGGGTGCAGTTCGTGAATCGCCTGGAGGACTTCCAGCGTCGCCGCGCGCGGGCCGTCGTAGCCGATGCGGGCAAAGTAGTTTTCCAGATTGACTGTGTGTGACATCGGCATGATCCGGGCAGGTATTGGAATGGGAATGAGGTCTCGCGTAGCCCCGGACACGTGCGTGCAACGCAATGCGCGTGGCCGGGCCTGGCGGTTTCGGGACATGATCATAGCCGCTTTTTCTGTCGCCCCGATGCGCGCTGCGTCGGCCTGTTTTGCGCACACGGAATACCCACGACAAATTCATTCAGTCACCGGCTATTGGGGATTACCCGGCCAATTCGGTATCACACGACAGCGGCCTTATATCAGACCACACACCTTCCTTTTTATTACGTCGAGATTCGATTGGCATTACGTACAAATGCTCATTTACCGCAGTAGCTAAACAAAAGATTACATGTCAGTAATATTGATGCGAATCGTTCTCATTTGAGTTGACGATCCCAATCTGCCTGAGTACGATCCCGTCAAACTGCTGTCACGACTCCCTGTTCTCGCCTCGGGAGATGTTGGCAGCGAGCCGCGTGGCGAGGCACAAGTAAGTCGATACAACACAAATAAGGAATCCGATGAAGTTCGCCCAGCTCAATCGAGCCGCCGCTCAGGCGCATCCTGTTCGCGCATCGTCGTCTCATGGCGGCGCAACGCGTCACACGCGTATTCCGTCCGCTCGTCGCGTCGCGCTTTGCACGGCGTTTGCATGGGCATCGCTGACCGCGGGCGCCGCACTGGCCGAAGCCAATCCCGACGCGATCCCCGATTCGTCCGAGGCCGACCTGAAAATTCAGGCTACGCAGACGAATCAATGGACCGGCTTCTGGAACCGCGAACAGATGCTCGGCGACATAGGCGGCCTGCGCCCATGGCTCGGAAAATATGGCGTCACGTTCACGCTCACTGAAACGAGCGAATTGCTGGCGAACCTGCGTGGCGGTCTCGCGCGCGGCGCGGATTACGATGGCCTGACAACCGCCACGGTCCAGATGGACACGCAAAAAGCGTTCGGTTTGCCGGGCGGCCTGTTCAACGTCAGCGCGCTGCAGATTCACGGCGCGAACCTGAGCGCCAACAAGCTGGGCACGCTGAATACGGCAAGCGGTATCGAAGCCGACGACGCCACCCGTCTATGGGAATTGTGGTACCAGCAATCGTTCCTGAACAAACGCGTCGACGTGAAGATCGGTCAGCAAAGTATCGACCAGGAATTCATCACCAGCACGTACTCGGCGCTGTTCCTCAACACGATGTTCGGCTGGCCCGCGCTGCCGTCGTACGACATGCCGTCCGGCGGCCCGGCCTACCCGCTGTCGGGTCTCGGCGTGCGCGTACGCGGCCAGATCACGCCTTCGTTGACCGCGCTGGCCGGGGTGTTCTCCGGCGATCCGCTCGGCAACAACCCGAACAACATGAGCGGCACCAACTTCAACCTGCACAACGGCGCGCTGTGGATCGGCGAGTTTCAATACTCGATCAACCAGCCCTCCGACGGTGAAATGGTCGGCATGGGCGGCGGCGGTTTGCCGGGTACGTACAAGCTCGGCGTCTGGTACAACACGAACCAGTTCGCGGACCAGCGCTACGACACGCTCGGGTTGTCGCTGGCGAATCCGGCGTCGAACGGGATTGCCGCTAACCATAGCGGCAACTACAGTATTTACGCGGTCGCGGACCAGATGATCTGGCGGCCGGACCCCGACGAACCGCGCAGCCTCGGCGTCTTCGCCCGCGTGATGGGCGCGCCGAACGACCGCAACCTGGTGAGCTACGCAGCCAACCTGGGCCTCGTGCTGAAGGCGCCGTTCAAAGGCCGCGACGACGACAGCGCGGGCATTGCGCTCACGTACATCAAGGTCAGTAATCGCGTGAAGGGACTCGATCAGGATGCCCAGGCATTCAGCGGCGGTCCGTATGGTGTGCGCACCAGCGAAACCGTGCTGGAAGCGACCTATCAGTACGCGATCAATCCGTGGTGGCAAGTGCAGGCCGATGCGCAGTACACGTTTAATGCAGGCGCCGGACAGAATCCGAACGACCCTACGCAGCCGTTGCGAAATACCTTTGTTATCGGCGTACGGACTAATATCAATTTCTGATGCGATACGCGTCCGATTCCCATCCCGGTTCGAACGCGGTCACCCAATCAAATCAAAAAGCTTTCGACATGACTTCACTCCCCGATTTTTGCGCATGCACGGAGACCCAATCGTGAACCATTCCACGCGCAAATTTTCGCCCGGCACCCGCGTCGCGCGCGGCTTCGTGAGAAACCTGCTGGCACTCGCAACCGGCGTCGCCGCTTTCGCGACGTTCGGCACCGCGCAGGCCGAGCCGCAAGGTTTCCTCGAAACCATCAAGCACCACACCACGCTGATCAACACCGTGCCCGATAACGGCGACCAGAATCCGTACGCGGTGGTCGTCGCGCCGGTCACGGCCGGCACCGTCAAACAGGGCGACGTGCTGATCGGCAACTTCAATAACTCGACCAATCTGCAGGGCACCGGCAGCACGATCATCAACTATCGTCCCGATACGAAGCAGATGTCCGTGTTCGCCACCGTGCCGCGCGATCTGAAAGAGTGTCCGGGCGGCATCGGCCTGTCCACCGCGATGACGATGCTGAAGTCCGGCTACGTGATCGTCGGCAGCACGCCGAGCAACGACGGCACGACCGGCACCAAGGGCGCGGGCTGCCTGATCGTGCTCGACTCGCAGGGCAAGGTGGTATCGACCATCAGCAGCCCGAACATCAACGATCCGTGGGGCAACATGGCGGTCGTCGACAACGGCACCAGCGCGACGCTGTTCGTCAGCAACGCGGGCTTCGGCGTCGGTGGCGCGGACGGCGTGCCGCCGGTGTTCAAGCAGGCGACCGTGCTGCGTCTCGATCTCGACATCCCGGCCGGCAAGCCACCGGTCGTGAAGAGCGAAACGGTGGTCGGCAGCGGCTTCGGCGCGCAGGCGGACAAGGGCGTGTTCCTCGTCGGCCCGACCGGCCTCGCGCTGTCGAACGATCAGAAACTGCTGTTCGTGTCCGACGCGATCGGCAACCGCATCACCGAAATCGACGAGCCGATGACGCGCGACACCAGCGCTGGCGTAGGCCGTCAACTCACCGCCGACGGTCTGCTGCACCGCCCTCTCGCGATGGTCACCGCGCCCAACGGACACCTGCTAGTGACCAACGCGCTGAACGGCCAGATCGTCGAAATCGACCCGGCCACCGGCAAGCAGATCTACGCCCGCTGGATCGACACGGACAAAGCGCAATCGCCTCCGGGCAACGGCGACCTGTTCGGTCTCGCGATGACGCCCGAAGGCGACGGCTTCTACTACGTGCAGGACGACGTCAACACGCTGGTGCTCGCGAAGTAGCGCCCATCTTGCGAAGTCAGTTGAAGCAGAAGGTGAAGATGAAAAAGAAGGTGAAGTAACCATGGCAAACGACCAACCGCCGCGCCCGTCACGGCGCGGTTTTCTGAAGGCGGGCGGTGCGGCGGTAGCAGCCGGGGCAAGTCTCGGCGCGGGACTCGCCGCGTCGCCGGACGCACTGGCAGCCCAGGCCGCGCAACTGAAATCGCACGCGCAGGCCGCCGATCCGCAACTCGCCGTCGAACCGTTTTTCGGCCCGCATCAGGCGGGCATCGTCACGCCGCAGCAGAGTCACACGTACGTGGCCGCGCTCGATCTGACCACCGATAAACGCGACGACGTGATCGCGCTGCTGCGCAGCTGGACCGATGCGGCCGCTCGCCTGACGCAAGGCGGCACGGCCGCGGCATTGCCGACCGGCGACGCCGGCGACAGCAAGCCCGCGCCCGATTCCGGCGACGTGCTCGGCCTCGGTCCGAACGGACTGACGATCACCTTCGGTTTCGGCCCCGGCCTCTTTACGAAAGACGGCAAGGACCGCTACGGCCTCGCCGCGCGCCGCCCTGCCGCGCTCGTCGATCTGCCGCGTTTTAACGGCGATCAGCTGATCCCCGAGAAGACCGGCGGCGATATCTACATTCAGGCTTGCGCGAACGATCAGCAGGTCGCGTTTCACGCGGTCCGGCAGTTGTCGCGCCTCGCTTACGGCACCGCCGCGATGCGCTGGGGCCAGTCCGGTTTCCTGTCGGGTCCGCGCGGTCAGACGCCGCGCAATCTGATGGGTTTCAAGGACGGCACCAACAACCCGTCCACCGCGAAACCGGACCTGATGAAAGAGTTCGTGTGGGCCGGCGCCAGCGCCGACGCGCCGTGGATGGAAGGCGGCACCTACACCGTCGTGCGCCGTATCCGCATCACGCTCGAACACTGGGACAACATGGAACTCGGCTTCCAGGAACAGGTGTTCGGGCGTCACAAGTACAGCGGCGCGCCGATCGGCAGGAAGAGCGAATTCGACGCCGTGGACCTGAAGGAAGAAGACAAGGACGGCAATCCGGTAATCCCGGAAAACTCGCACGTGCGTCTGTCGAATCAGGCGAGCAACGACGGCGCGCAGATTCTGCGCCGCTCGTATTCGTATAACGACGGCACGAACTTTTATATCGAGCGCTGGCCGCCATGGCGTCAGGAAACGGAATACGACGCGGGGCTGATTTTCATCGCGCACCAGAGCGACCCGCGCACCGGCTTCATTCCGATCAACAACCGGCTCGCGAAGTTCGACATGATGAACCAGTTCACGACTCACGTCGGCAGTGCGATCTTTGCGGTACCGCCGGGGGCGAAGCCGGGTTCGTATATCGGCGCGGGGCTGTTCGAGACGTAATACGCGCGTGCTATAAGCACCGCAGATTTACCAACAACCAATCACCATCACAACGGACGTCTGGAACATGGCTTATTCCTGGTTTGGCAGCCGCCTGCGTACTCTGAGCAGCGCGGCCGCGCTCTCGCTGACCGCTCTCGCGACGATGCCGTCGGCGGCTCACGCCGACTCGATCACGCTGTACAACGCGCAGCACGAGCAGGTCGTGAATCTGCTCGCGAAAGACTTCGAAAAACAGTCGGGCATTTCGGTGAAGATCCGCAACGGCGAAGGCCCGGCGATGGCCGCGCAGATCGTCGCGGAAGGCCCGGCGACACCCGCCGATGTGTACTTCACGGAAAACTCGCCGGAGTTGATGCTGCTCGAAGAAAAGGGGCTGCTGAACAAGGTGGATAGCGCGACGCTCGCCACGGTGCCGACGCGTTTCAGTTCGCCGAGCGGTGCATGGGTCGCGGTGACCGCACGTGAAAACGTGCTCGCGTACAACACGACGAAGCTGCAGCCGTCGCAACTGCCGCAATCGCTGTTCGATCTCGCGAAGCCGGAGTGGAAAGGCAAGATCGGCATTGCACCGAGCGATGGCGATTTCCTGCCGCTCGTCTCGGCCGTGCTCGCACTGAAAGGCGAAGCGCAAACCGTGCAATGGCTCAAGGGCCTGAAAGCCAACGCGCAGATTTTCGACGACGACGAAGGCGTAGTGGCCGCAGTGAATCGCGGCGGCGTCGCGACGGGCCTGATCAACAACTACTACTGGGCGCGTCTGCATGCCGAAATCGGCGACGGCAAAACCCGTAGCGCGATCTATCACTTCGGCAACGGCGACGCCGGCGCATTGGTGAACGTGTCGGGCGCGGCGGTGCTGAAGTCCGCGCATAACCCGGCAGGCGGGCAGAAATTCCTCGCCTATCTCGTCAGCGATCGCGCGCAACAGTTGATGGCGAACAGCCACGTGATGTTCGAATATCCGCTGCACGCGGGCGTCGCGCCAGACCCGATCCTCAAGCCGCTGGCCGACCTGAGCCCGCCGTCGCTGACGATCGAGCAACTCGGTGACGACAGCCAGGCCGGCAAGCTGCTGCGCCAGGCCGGTCTGCTGTAAATGAGCGAAGCTCTGTCAGCCGCTCCGGCGGCTGTTCCAGCCGTCCCGGCGCGCAGCCGTTTGCGCGCGCCGCGCGGTCTGTTCGCGGCAGCAGCATTCAGCGCTTTGCTGGTGTTGCTGCCGATTGCGTTTACGTTCTGGCGCGCGGCGAGCTTCGGCGTCGGCGAGGCGGTCGACCTGATTGTCCGGCCGCTGGTCGGCGAGTTGCTGGTCAATACGGTGCTGATTACGGTCGCCACCACGCTGGTTTGCGCGGTGGTCGGGACGGCCGCCGCGTGGTTCGTCGAACGTACGCATTTGCCGGGACGCCGCGCGTGGGCCGTGCTCAGCGCCGCCCCGCTCGCGATGCCCGCGTTCATTTCGAGCTATGCGTGGGTGTCGCTCAGCGAGGATCTGCAGGATTTCAACGGCGCGTTGCTAGTGCTGAGTTGCGCGTATTTCCCGCTCGTTTATCTGCCGGTGGCCGCCGCTTTGCGCGGCATGGACCCGGCGCTCGAAGAAAGTGCGCGCGCGCTCGGCTGCAACCGCTGGACCAGTTTCGTTCGCGTGGTGCTGCCGCAATTGCGCCCCGCGCTGCTCGGCGGAATGCTGCTGGTGGCGCTCGGCGTGCTGTCCGAATTCGGCGCCTTCACGCTGCTGCGTTTTCGCACCTTCACCACGCAGATTTACGCGGAATTCCGCACCAGTTTCGACGGCGGCGGCGCTTCGCTGCTCGCGTGTCTGCTGATCGTGATCTGTCTGATCGTGCTTGCGTTCGAGTTTCGGGTACGTGGCGCGGCGCGCTATGAACGCGTCGATCGCGGCACGCGGCGCGCGGTGCTTCGCTACGAACTCGGCGTGTGGCGCTGGGTCGTGGTCGCCGGTTTTGCGCTGCTCACCCTCACCACGCTCGGCGTGCCGCTCGGCATGATTGGTTACTGGCTCACCCAGCCGGGCGCGGCCGCGGTCACGCCCGCCGATGTGTCGCCCGAACTGCTGCTCAACGCCACTCTGTCGTCGCTCGGCTTCGGTCTTGCGGCCGCGCTGCTGACCACGCTGCTGGTGGTGCCGCTCGCGTTCCTTCTGGTGCGCTATCCGACGCGTTTCGCGACGCTGTTCGAACGCACCGTGTTTCTCGCGCAGGGCGTGCCGGGGCTGGTGATCGCGCTGGCTATCGTGTCGCTCGCGGTGCATGCGCTGCAGCCGTTGTATCAGAGCGCGACGCTGCTGGTGGTCGCGTACGCGATGCTGTTCATGCCGCTTGCGCTGGTCAGCGTGCGCGCCGCTTTCATGCAGGCTCAGCCGCGACTCGAGGAAACCGCGCGCGCGCTCGGTCTCAGCTGGTCGCAAACCCTGTTTCGCGTGATGCTGCCGCTCGCCGGTCCCGGACTCGGCGCTGCGGCGGCGATGGTGTTCATCTCGGTGGTCACCGAACTGAATGCGACACTGCTGCTGTCGCCACTCGATACGCAAACGCTCGCGACTCAGGTATGGGCCGATACATCCACGATGGCGTTCGCTGCCGCCGCGCCCTACGCGGCGTTGTTGACCGGCATTTCGCTGTTCGCGTCGGGGCTGCTGTTTGCGTTGCTCGGGCGCTCGGCCTTGCTCGGTGAACGCGGATGACGAAGCCTATCCAATGACTCCAACGAGGCCGGTGCGAGCCGCCTTCACGCACTGCCTCTGCGCAACCATCGCAACCCACCCGCCCGCCCCCGTCCATCACGCGCTTTAATCATCGGAATTTCATGAGCGAACTTCGTATCCGCGGACTGCAAAAATCGTTCGACGGTGTGCCCGTGCTGCACGGTATCGATCTGTCCGTCGAACGCGGCACGCTGCTCGCGCTGCTCGGTCCGTCGGGCAGCGGCAAGACCACGTTGCTGCGTCTGCTGTGCGGCTTCGAACGCGCGGATAGCGGCAGCGTCGAGATCGACGGCCAGCGCGTGGCGGGCGACAACCTGCACGTGCCGTCCGAGCAGCGCCGCATCGGTTATGTGCCACAGGAAGGCGCGCTGTTTCCGCATCTGTCGGTCGCGGACAATATCGTGTTCGGCCTGCCGCGTTCGCAACGGCGCGCACGGCATCGGGTCGCGGAATTGCTCGAACTGGTCGGCCTGCCCGCTAACTTCGGCGAGCGCGCGCCGCAGCAGTTGTCGGGCGGACAGCAGCAGCGCGTTGCGTTGGCGCGCGCGCTGGCGCCGTCGCCGACCCTCGTGATGCTCGACGAGCCCTTTTCCTCGCTCGACGCCGCATTGCGGCTCGAAACCCGTCAGGCGGTGGCGAGCGCATTGGCCGCAACGGGCGCGACGGCGGTGCTGGTCACACACGATCAATCCGAGGCGCTGTCGCTCGGACATGAAGTCGCCGTGCTGTGGAACGGCCGGCTGATCCAGACCGCGACGCCCGAGACGCTATACCAGCGGCCGGTAACGCCGGAGCTGGCTTCGTTTGTCGGCGAGGCGGTGCTGTTGCCAGGCGTGGTCGTGCAGGATCGCGCGCGCTGCGAACTCGGCGAGTTGCCGCTGGCCGCGCCGATGAACGACGGCGCGGTCGACGTGATGCTGCGGCCCGAACAGATTCGTGTACTGCGCGACGGCGAAGCATCGATGAACGGCACGGCCGCCTACGACGCCGTGGTCACCGGCGTCACCTTCCAGGGGCAGGACGCAGGCGTCGTGCTGCAACTGCAATCCGCCGCGCGGACGATGGTGCGCGCACGCGTGCCGGGGTATCTGTGCCCGAGGCCCGGCGAGCAGGTGCGGCTTGCGGTGGACGGCAACGTGACCGCCTATCCACGCGGATAAAACGCGGAGCGAAGGTCGCCGATCAGAGTCCGGAATTCGCGGCGTTCAGCATGCGCGGGGCGGCTGACCGGCGAGCCATCTGCACAGCCCTGCTCTTTCTGCTAACCGACGCCCTTCGCCCCTCGCATCGACAGATCCTGCATCATCTGCGCGGCCAGATAATCGCAGGTCGGACGATCCGATTTCGCACTCCGCGCCACCACGATTTCCAGCGGCTCGATTTTCGGCAGGCCCTGCGCTTCGCCGAGAATCGCGAGGCGCGGCGGCACGCTGCAACGCGTCAGCGCGACCACCGACAAGCCCGCATCGACGGTCGCGACCAGGCCCATCAGACTGGCGCTGCTGAACGCGGCGCGATAGCGGATGCGCGCGCCATCCAGTGCCGCCAGCGTATGCTGACGCGCGACACAGCCCGGCTCGTACAGCCCAACCGGTAACGGCGACACCGCCAGCACCGGCGTATCCGCCGACGCCCCCGCCCACACCATCGGCTCACTGCGCACGAATTCGCCGCGCAACTTGCGGTCGCGCGTGACGAAAGCGAGATCGATCTTGTTGTCCGCCAGCATCGGTGCGAGCGACGTGCTCTGCGCGCAGACGATCTCGATCTCGACATGCGGATACAGATTCGAAAAGCGCCGCAACACCGGCGACAGCAGCGACGACACGTAATCGTCCGGTGCGCCGAGCACCACGCGTCCGGTCACTTCGGGCCGCACGATCGCCGACCACGCCTCCTCGTGCAGCGCCAGCACGCGCCGGGCGTATTCGAGCAGCGTATTGCCTGGGCGCGTCAGCGAAAGACTGCGCGTGCTGCGCGCGAAAAGCGTCGTGCCGAGCATGGCTTCGAGCCGCTTGATCTGCATGCTGACCGCCGCCTGCGACCGGTAAACGGTCGTCGCCGCCTTCGTGAAGCTGCCCGTTTCCACCACCGCGACGAAAGTGCGCAATAGATCGACGTCGAATTCGGGGTGCATGATTTATCAATCCAGCTTATGGAATTTCTCAATTTAATTCGTTTGTAGCGACCCGGCAAGCCGCGCAATACTCCGCACATCACTTCACGGAGCCGTTTCGCATGTCCCTCACCTCACGTCAACAGGGCGCCATAACGCTCGCCAGCGGCGGGCTTCTGATGGGCACGATCGGTGTTTTCGTCGAGGAAGCGCGGCTCGGCGCGCTGACGCTGGTGTTCTTCCGCTGCCTGTTCGGTTTTATGTCGCTGGCCGCGTATTGCGCGTGGAAAGGCTATTTCACGCGAGCGCATTTCACGCGACGCACCATCGTGCTCGCGCTGATCTCCGGCGTGCTGATGGTCACGCAGTGGGTCGGCTTCTTCGACGCGATTCATCGCACGAGTATTGCGGTGGCGACGGTCGTGTTTCATGTGCAGCCGTTCTGGGTCGTGCTGATCGGCGCGGCGCTTTTCAACGAGCGTCTGGGGATGGACCGGCTCGGCTGGATCGCGACGGCGTTCGTCGGTCTGGTGCTCGCGTCGGGCGTCGCGGCCACCGACAACTGGCAGGGCCATTCGGGTTATCTGATCGGGATCGGCGAGGCATTGCTCGGCTCGCTGCTGTACGCAACCGTCACGCTGATCGCCAAAGGACTCGGCGAATTGCGGCCGCATCTGCTGGCGCTCGTGCAGTGCGCGGTCGGCGTGGTGTGCCTGCCGTTCATCGCACCGCTAACCGCCGTGCATATCGGCCCGATGCAGTGGTTCTGGCTGGTCGGCATGGGCGTGCTACATACGGGGCTGTCGTATGTGCTGATCTACGGCGCGCTACCGAAGCTCACCACGCCGGTGATTGCCGTGCTGCTGTTCGTGTATCCGCTGACGGCGATCGTCGTGGATGCGGTGGTGTACGGCCGCGCGCTGTCGATGCCGCAACTCGCGGGCATGGCGCTGATCGTGGTCGCGAGTCTGGGGGTGAATCTCGGCTGGCCGCTGTTGTCTTTGCTGCGCTCCGGCACGCGGACGCGGCGGCATGCGGATTGAAATGCTGACTGAAGCGCGGGCGCGGCGCACGTCGTAACGTGTGCAACCGCGCCCGCGCCCTTCAAACAATCGACTTCACTGCGGCAACACTTCGCCCTTCGTTTCCGGCGCGAACGGAATCACGAACAGGCCGACGACGAACGTAATCGCCGTCAACGCGACCGGTACGCCGAGCGTATGCATATGCAGCACCGCCGCGCCGAGCAGGAAGTTCACGCCCGCGCCGACAAACCGTCCGAACGATGTGCAGAACGCAAACGCCGTCGCGCGAACCCGGGTTTCGAACTGCTCCGGCAGCCACAGGCTGAACAGCGCGAAATTGCCGCCGAAGAACCCCAGCACGCACAGCCACGCGATAAACGGCCCGAGCCCGTTAGGCAGATAGAACGCCCAGCCGAAACTGCCGACGATCGACACCGCCATCCCCGCGAAATAAATCGCCAGCGTCTTCTTTCTGCCGATGCGCTCGGCGATCGGCGGCAACGCGAGGCAACCGAGAATGGTCGCGATCGACAGCAATCCAGTGGCCAGCGACGCCGTTCTGATCGCATCGGCCTTGCCCATGCCCGCGCGGGTCGCCAGTTGAATCACCGCGGTCGGCTCGTACACCGCGCCGGCCCACAGGCCGATGATCGCAATCGTCAACAGAATGCACGCGACCCAGGTGCGGCGCCGGTACATCGGCCCGAGAATCTCACGTAACGGCTTGCTTTGGACCGTGCGCGCTTCGGCCTTCTGCCACTTCTCAGGCTCTTTCACGCGCAGCAGGATCAGGATCGCGACCACGACCGGAATCGCGCCGGTCAGGAACATCGCGCGCCAGCCGAAGTGCACGCCGATCGTGTAATTGAGCGCCGCCGCGAGAAAGAAGCCCGCGTAATAACCCGTCTGCAGATAACCCGCGCCCATCTTGCGCCGGTCCTCCGGCCACGCTTCGGCCACATAGGTCCCGGCCAGCGCCCACTCGCCGCCGATCCCCACCCCCGCAATGAAGCGGTAGATGCCGAGTTCCCACACGTTCGTCGAGGTCGCCGCGAGTCCCGTGAAAATCGCAAACGTGAAGATGGTGCCGGCCAGCACCTTGGTGCGTCCGAACCGGTCGGCGAGCGGCCCCCAGATGAACGACAGCCCCCACCCCACGAGAAACAGCGCGAACAGGATCGACCCGGCCAGCCCGACGTTCTGGGGCGTGGCCGCAAAACCCGAGCGCGGCAGTAGTTCGGTCAAGGCCGGTGCAAGGACCAGCGCATAGATGAACGAGTCCATGCCATCGAGCGTCCAGCCGGCCCACGCCCCCCAAAATCCTACGATCTGCGAACGATTGAGCGGCGTTCGACGCCGCGCGACCGTCGAGCGGTCGGTTAATGAACTCATCGTGCTCCTCCAGCCCTACAGTTGACTGACGCAATGGAAACAACAGAACGACGTACGGCTTACGATCAAAAGCGCCCTCCCTTACAACCGCCGAAAGGCCACGCAACAGGCGGCCGGACGAAAATTTTTGCGGGTTTGTGCTGACTTAATTGGCGTCTTTTTATATATAATATTTAATATCATGAGCGACGCAATAGATGGTTTTCCCCTGGACGCCCCGGCACGCAACCCGCTTCTGCCGGCTGCGCCGCCGCGCGAGAGCACGTCCCGCGTGATCGCGGAGGCGTTGCGCGCGGCGATTGTCGACGGCACGCTGGCGCCCGGCGCGCCGCTGCGGCAGGACGCAATTGCGCGGCACTTCTCGGTCAGCGCAATTCCCGTGCGCGAGGCGCTGCGCCAGCTCGAAAGCGAAGGCTGGGCGCGCGCCGCCGTGCATAAAGGCGCAACGGTCGCGCCTTTATCGGCGGACGAAGCGCGCGAAATCTACGAGATCCGTTCCGCGCTCGAAAGCCTCGCCCTCGGTCTCGCAATCCCCAATCACAGTGCCGCAACGCTGCGCGAATGCGCCGCGCTGTGCCGCGCCGCCGAGCGCGAAGCGAACCCGTCGTTATATGTCGAGCGCAATGCCGCATTCCATATGAGCCTGTATGCACCGGCCGGGCGTCCGCAACTCGCGGACATGATCGGCATGCTGCATCGGCGCGGCGAAAGATACTTGCGGCTCAAGTTCGGCTTGCCGTCGTATAAGGGCGAGTCGGACAATGAACATGCCGCGCTGCTCGACGCCGTGGAACGCCGCGACATCCCCGCCGCACAATCGCTGGTCGTCGCGCATCTGCTCGGCACCGGCGACCTGCTCCATCGTTTCCTGACCGAACGCGCGCAAGCTGAAACCGCGCTTGCGAATCAACCGAAGCCGCGCGGCCGACGTCCGCGCAACACCACCGGGAGCTGATTGAGCCGATGACTGCAACGACGAATAAGCCGATGAACCGTCCCGCCGAAGCCGCTGCGCCGCCCTCATCTTCCCGCTCATGGACCACCCGTCGCGACGAAAAAAACCGTCGCCTCGCGGCCATCGCGCCTTGGCTGGAAGACGGCGTGCTGCCGCCACACCGCATCGTCGATGCACTCGAAACGCTGATCCAGCCAGGCGACCGCGTCGCGCTCGAAGGTGACAACCAGAAGCAGGCCGACTTCCTGTCTCGCTCGTTCGCGAAGGTCGATCCGCAGAAGATTCACGACGTGCATCTGCTGATTTCGAGCATTGGGCGCCCCGAGCATCTGACGCTGTTCGAGCGCGGTATCGCGCACAAGGTCGATTTTTCGTTCGCGGGCACGCAGAGCTTGCGGGTCGCGCAATTGCTCGAAGACGGCCAGCTCGAAATCGGCGCGATCTATACGTACGTCGAACTATATGCACGCATGTTCGTCGACCTGACGCCGCACGTCGCGCTGCTGTGCGCGGAAAAGGCCGACCGTCACGGCAATCTGTACACCGGCCCGAATACCGAAGACACCCCGACCATCGCCGAAGCCGCCGCGTTCCGGCATGGCATCGTGATCGTGCAGGTCAACGAGATCGTCGACGAACTGCCGCGCGTCGATATCCCCGGTTCGTGGGTCGACGTGGTCGTGCAGGCCGACCGGCCGTTCGCCGTCGAGCCGCTATTTACGCGCGATCCGCGTCATATCGGCGACCTTCAGGTGCTCACCGCGATGATGGTGATTCGCGGCATCTACGAGCCGTATGGCGTGACATCGCTGAATCACGGCATCGGCTTCGACACGGCGGCGATCGAATTGCTGCTGCCTACTTATGGCGAATCGCTCGGCCTGAAGGGCAAGATCTGCCGCAACTGGACGCTGAATCCGCATCCCACGATGATTCCCGCAATCGAATCGGGTTGGGTCGACAGCATCCATTGCTTCGGCAGCGAGGTCGGCATGGAGGCGTATATCGAGGCGCGGCCCGACGTCTTCTTCACTGGCAACGACGGCAGCCTGCGCTCGAACCGCGTGCTGTGCCAACTGGCCGGGCAATACGGCGTCGATCTGTTCATCGGCTCAACCTTGCAGATCGATGCGGACGCGAATTCATCCACGGTCACACGCGGGCGGCTCGCCGGTTTCGGCGGTGCGCCGAACATGGGCCACGATCCGCGCGGACGGCGTCATTCGAGCGAAGCGTGGCTCAAGCTGCTGCGCGATCAGGGCCCGGTATCGCGCGGCCAGAAGCTGGTCGTGCAGATGGCCGAGACGTACAAGAAAGGCGGCGAGCCGACCTTTGTCGATGAACTCGATGCGGTCGCGGTCGGCGCGAAAAGCGGCATGCCGATCGCGCCGGTCATGATCTACGGCGACGATGTGAGCCATGTCGTCACCGAAGAAGGCATTGCGCATCTGCACAAGGCCGAAGGCATCGACGAACGGCGCGCGGCCATCGCCGCCGTGGCCGGCGTGACGCCGATCGGCTTGCGCGCGAAGCCGGAGAAAACAGCGGAGTTGCGTCGGCGCGGCATCGTCGCGTACCCCGAAGATCTCGGTATCCGGCGCGGTGAAGCGAAGCGGTCGCTGCTGGCTGCGCGCAGCATCGACGATCTGGTCACGTGGTCCGGCGGTTTGTACGCGCCGCCGGCACGCTTCAGGAGCTGGTAACAATGGCGCCCGCTGCTGCTGTGTTGAAGCGCGCGGAGAACTCGCTGGTGTCGACGGCATACGTCGAAGCCAGCGGAGCGCCTGAACACGCCCCTTTCTCCGACGCCCGGCTCGCCCGCTACGCGATCGCCGCGCTGATCGACGAAGCCCAACTCACGCCCAAACCCGCGCTGGTCGACCGGCGCGGCAGCGGCGCACATCGCGACCTCGATCTCGCGACAATGCTGCGCTCCGCGCATGCGCTCGAACCCACGTTCGCGGCGCTCGCACGTTCTGCGCGCCGACGCGGCGAGCCGTCGGCGTTGCTGCGTACCGAACTTGCACAGATCGGCCGCCAGGGTGAGCAGGACATGCTGAACGCCACCAGCGGCAGCAACGCGCATCGCGGTGCGATCTGGATCGTCGGCTTGCTGGTCGCGGGCGCTGCCATGCCTCGGCAACGCACCGTGTCAGCGCAATCGAACGCGGCGCACATCTGCACGCTCGCCGCGCAAATCGCTTGTTTCCCCGACCGTTTCGCCGCGCCGTCCACCGACAGTCACGGCGAACTCGCGCGTCAGCGCTACCAGGTCGGCGGTGCGCGACAGGAAGCGCAGGACGGCTTTCCGCACGTCATCGACATAGGCTTGCCGTTTCTGCATGCGGCGCGCGCGCGTGGTCTCGACGAAAACGCGGCGCGTGTCGATACGCTGCTCGCCATCATGGCTTCACTCGACGACACCTGCCTGCTGCATCGCGCGGGCTTGCCCGGTTTGCACGCGGGCCAGAAAGGCGCGCAACGCGTGCTGCAGGCAGGCGGTTATTCGACATCCGCCGGACGCGACGCGCTCGCCGCGCTCGAACGCGAGTTGCTCTCGCTCAACGCATCGCCGGGCGGCGCAGCCGATCTGCTCGCCGCCACCCTCTTTCTCGACATGCTGGCGCATCGCGACGCCGGCCGGAGCCAGGACTCATGGAACATCTGACCTTCGACTACCCGGCGCAACGCGCCGTCACGACCCGCGCGCATGTCGGCGTGGTCGGCTCGGGCGATCTGGAAGTGCTGCTCGCTCCGGCCGCGTCCGCCGCTCCCGCTGGCTCGCTGAGCGCGCATGTGGTCGTGCGCACCAGCGTCGACGGATATAGCCACATCTGGAAAAGCGTGCTCGACCGCTTTTTCACCCGCTACGACGGCGCGGCGCAAATCGAAATCAACGACTTCGGCGCGACGCCCGGCGTGGTCGCGCTGCGCCTCGCCGAAGCCGTCGAAGCCGCTGAAGAAGGAGACGCCGCATGAGCACGCTTCAGAGCCCCTCAGCCAGCCCCTCCACCAGCGCCCATAGCGCGCCGCTGCTGCGCGACAGTTTCATCGAACTGCCCGCGCGCGAACGCGCCCGCTCGCTGCTCGACGCGGGCAGCTTCCGCGAACTGCTTGGTCCGTTCGACAGGATCGAGTCGCCGTGGCTGCCGCTGCAAGGCGTCGTCTGCCAGGCCGACGACGGCTGCGTGATCGCGCGCGGCACGATCGACGGCGAGCCCGCCGTGATCGCCGCGATCGAATCGGCGTTCCAGGGCGGCAGCATCGGCGAGGTATCGGGCAGCAAGATCGCCGCCGCACTGGAAATGGCGCTGCGCGACTGCGAGCGCGGCAAGATCGTGCGGCCGGTCGTGCTGTTCGAAACCGGTGGCGTGCGGCTACAGGAAGCCAACCTCGGCCTCGCCGTGATCGCCGAAATGCAGGCGGCGATCGTCGCGCTGCGCCGCCATGTGCCGGTGGTCGGCGTGATTGCGGGGATGGTCGGCTGCTTCGGCGGCATGTCGCTCGCGGCTGCGCTGTGCTCGTATCTGGTCGTGACGAAACAGGGGCGGCTCGGCATGAACGGCCCCGAAGTGATCGAACAGGAAGCCGGCATCGACGAACTCGATTCGAGCGACCGGCGACGCGTGTGGCAACTGATCGGCGGAGAACAGCGCGCGGCAACGGCGCTCGCCGATCAACTCGTCGACGACGACGCCGACGCCGTTCGGCATGCGGTGCGCGCCGCTTTCGCGCAAGGCGTGCCGGTCGCGCATCGTAGCGAGCAGGTGGAGACGTTTCTGAACCGGCTCGCGCAGATCGACCCGGCCAGCGTCACGCCGGAAAGCATGCGCGAGGTGTACAACCCGTCCGCATCCACGTCAGGTGCCACCCACAAGGAGCAGTCATGAGCGATACCTCACTCACCCGTGGCGCCCGCTGGTTCCGCGCGCTGGCCGGCGAACCGGCCGGCCGCGCGCCCGTGTTGAGCGGCGATGGATCGCTCGGCGGCGAAACGGCGCGCTTCATCACCGTCGTGCCCGATCCGGCTAACCGCTTCCCGCGCGCGGTCGACAATGTCGTCGGTCTTGAACAGGGCTGGCTGCTGGCGAAGGCGGTCCGCGAAGTGATCGCAGCAGACGCGGCGAGCAGCACGCGTCGCCCGATCGTCGCGATCGTCGACGTGAAAAGCCAGGCTTACGGCTATCGCGAGGAAATGCTCGGCATTCATCTCGCCTGCGCGGCGGCCGTCGACGCCTATGCGAGCGCACGCGACGCCGGTCATCCGGTCGTTGCGCTGATCGTCGGACCGGCCATGTCGGGCGCGTTCCTCGCGCACGGCTATCAGGCCAACCGGATCGTCGCGCTCGACGCGCCCGGCACGATGGTTCACGCAATGGGCAAAGAAGCGGCCGCACGCGTCACGCGCCGCACGGTCGAAGCGCTCGATGCGCTCGGCGAAACCATTGTGCCGATGTCGTATTCGATGGCGTCGTTCGCGAAACTCGGCCTGCTCGACGAACTGATCACCGGCGTGGACGCCGATGCGCCCGACGCGTCGCAAATCGAACACGTGCGCGACGTGCTGTCCGCGCAAATTCGTAGCGCGCGCGACGGTGGACGGACGTTGTCGCATCGGCTGGAATCGGCGGCGGCGCAGAAGAACCGCGCGGCATCGATCGAGGTGCGCCGCCGTCTCGCCGAGCAATGGGATGCCGTGTGATGCGGGTCTGCGCGGCGCCGCCTTTTGTCGCGGCCGATCCATCGTCGTTGTCGTGCGACGCGCGGTGGCGTCCGCATGACTTGCTGCGTTTGCGCAATCTCCAGACATTCGATGACGAACCGGCCTGGGTCCGCGATGCTTTCGGGCGCGCGCCGTACGCGGTCGTCCGACGTGCGCTGGCCGCTGACGGTGTGATCGCGATCGGCCTGCGCGGTGCTGAACGCGCGCAGCGCTATGGCGCGTGGACGCAAGCCGATGAGGTGATGGCCACGGTCTCACCCGAGTCGCTGATCCGCTCGAAGCCGCTCGCCGGACGCGATACGTTGCCGCCTTTCGTCGCGATGGCCCGGCTCGTTGCGCAGCAAAGCGAAGCGAACTCGCCGTTGAGCCGATTCGCTTGGGGTCCGACAGGCAGCACGGGTTTTGAACTCGCCACGCAGATGCCCGCCGTCACCGAAACAAGCGATCTCGATCTGCTGATCCGTACGCCCGAGCCGCTTTCGCGAGAGGTTGCCGGTGAGTTGCTCGAACAACTGCAAGCGCTCGCTGTGCAAACGGGCATTCGTATCGACGCACAACTGGAAACGCCCGCCGGGGGCGTCGCGCTGGTCGAATGGGCCGCGCGCAAATCCCGCGTGATGGCTCGCCATGCGCGCGGTCCGCAGTTGATTGCCGATCCCTGGGCAATCGCAGAAGGCGTCGGCATCTGATGCTCGCGCTGCTTTTTCCCGGCCAGGGCGCGCAGACCAACGGCTTTCTGCATAACCTGCCGACCCACCAGGCCGTGCGCGACACGCTCGATGAAGCATCGCAGGTACTCGACGTCGACGTGCTGACGCTCGACACGTCCGACGCACTGCGCTCGACCGTCGCCGTACAAACCGGCCTGACGATTGCGGGCGTCGCCATCACGCGCGCGCTGGCCGCTGAAGGGCTTGCGCCGGAGATCAGCGCGGGATTGTCCGTGGGTGCCTATCCGGCGGCGGTAAGTTGCGGCGCGGTGCCGTTCGACGCCGCGTTGAAGATGGTTCGCCGACGCGCCGAGCTGATGGAAACCGCCTATCCGTCGGGCTATGGTCTCGCGGCGGTGTCCGGTTTGACCGAGCATCAACTGGAAACACTCGCCGCTCAGCATGCGGATGAAACGGCGCAGCGGGTTTATATCGGCAACGTGAATGCGCCGCGCCAGATTGTGATGGCGGGCGCGAATGCCGCGCTCGATGCGTTTATCGAACGTGCGCTGGCGGCTGGCGCGCGCAAGGCGACGCGCCTCGCCGTGAGCGTGCCGTCGCATTGCGAATTGCTCGCGCAAGCCACCGACGAACTGATCGCCTACGCGCACGACGTGCCCTTTCAGACGCCGCACAGCACCTATGTCGGCAATCGCGGCGGCCGTCCTTTGTACACGGCGGCCGCGATCCGCGACGATCTCGCGACCAATATGCGCTACACGGTCCGCTGGTTCGACGCGCTCACCGTCATGCAGGAAATGGGCGCGCGCGTGCTGATCGAAGCACCGCCGGGCCAGGTGCTGACCGACATCACACGCGAATATTTTCCGCAGACCACGGCGCTCGCCGCAAGCACGTTCAGCGAGTTCGACAGACTGGTGGCAACAGCGCGTCGACGGTTGGAAAACGGTTAGCGCGAATCGGGATTCGCCCGCTTTCCCGGAGACGCGTTTGCAAAGCTTGCGTTGCAAACGCTGACTGACAACGCTCAGTGTCAACGCTGAGTGAGCTGAAATATCGCGACTGCACTGCCATCGGAGCGCAGTCGCTCCTTCCTCATTTCGCGGACACCTCGCCTTCGCACAGCAATTAGCCGGACCGGAAGCTTCAGCCCGAAAACAGCGTCACCACCCGTTCAAGCCTGCTCCGGCGCCCGCCCCAACACCTGTCCATTCGATGCCGTCGACGCCGTCGCCGACGTGTCGCCATGCGCACGGTCGCGTCCTGCCGTCGCCACCGCACCGGTCCCGCCCGGCCGGCGCGCCGACTTCGCATGCCGCTCGATCAGCCGCTGCAGCAGACAGAACGCGCACAGCAACGCGCCGATCACGATACGCGTCCACCACGAACTGAGCGTACCGTCGAACGTGATCAGCGTCTGGATCGTGCCGAGAATGCCGACGCCGAACAGCGAGCCGATCACATAGCCCACGCCGCCCGTCAGCAAGGTTCCGCCGATTACCGTCGCGGCGATCGCGTCGAGTTCCATGCCCTGCCCCTGCAAGCCGTAGCCCGACAGCACATAGAACGTGAACACCGCGCCACCGAGTGCCGAACAGAAGCCGCTCAGCGCATACACGCCGACCCGCGTCCGCGCGACCGGCAAGCCCATCAGCAGCGCCGAGCGCGGGTTGCCGCCGACCGCGTAAACGTTGCGGCCGAAGCGCGTGAAATGCGCGACATAGATCGCCGCCGCCAGCGTCAGCAGCGCGATCAGCACGTTCGCCGTCACCGAGCCGACGCCGATGTTCAGCCGGAACGCGGAAATCTTCGCGAAGGTGGGATCGGTGATGGTGATCGATTGAGTCGTGATCAGGAAGCACAGGCCGCGCGCGAAGAACATCCCCGCGAGCGTGACGATGAACGCCTGCAGGCGGAAGAAGTGGATCAGCGCGCCCTGCACGGCGCCGAACACGGTGCCCATCAGCAGCACGATCGGGATAATGACCCACACCGGCCAATGCCAATGTTCGGACAACACCGCTTCGACGATCGTCGTCAGCGCGACGACCGAGCCGACCGACAGATCGATCCCGCCCGACACGATCACGAACGTCATGCCGATTGCGACGATCAGCAGGAACGCATTGTCGACCAGCAGATCGAGCAGCACCTGCCACGAGAAGAAGCCGGTGTACATCACCGAGCCGAAACCGAACAGCACGCAGAACAGCAGGATCGTGACGGCGATCGGCAGCGTACGCGGATCGACGATATGCGACCACGCATCGAGGATTCGTCTCATCGTGCCACCCCGCGATGGGTGAAGACCGACATCGCCAGCCCGCGCGCAGTCGGCGACTGGATCACGCTTACCGCCAGCACCACGGCTGCCTTGACGACCAGCGTCGCTTCGGGCGGCACGCCGATCGAATAGGTGGTGTACGTCAGCGTCTGGATGATCAGCGCGCCCAGCACCGTGCCCGCGAAACTGAAGCGTCCGCCGAGCAGCGACGTGCCGCCGAGCGTCACCGCGAGAATCGCGTCGAGTTCGAGCAGCAGGCCGGCGTTGTTGCCGTCGGCGCTGCGCACGTTCGAACTGATCAGGATGCCGGCCATCGCCGCCGTCAATCCCGAGAAGCCGTACACCGCGAACACCAGCGCTTTGGAACGCAGCCCGACGAGGCGCGTCGCCACCGGATTCACGCCGATCGCGCGGATGAACAGCCCGAGCGCAGTGCCTTCGACGATCGCCGCCGTCGCCAGCACGGCTACGGTGGCGATCCATACCGAGCACGGCACGCCCAGCCAGTAGCCGCCGCCGACGAACAGATAGCCTGGCGCGCCGATCGGAATGATCTGCCCGGCCGTGAGTAATTGCGCGATGCCGCGCCCGGCGACCATCAGGATCAATGTGGCGATAATCGGCTGCATGCCGACGAAGGACACCAGCAAACCGTTCCACATGCCGCTCAACACGCCGACGATCAGCGCGGCCACCAGCGCCTGCGCGATCAACGCACCGCTCGGCTCGGCCTGCGTCGTGAGAATCGTTGCCGCCGCTGCGCCCGCGATTGCCACCACCGCGCCGACCGAAATGTCGATGCCGCGTGTCGCGATCACCAGCGTCATGCCGGTCGCGACCAGCACCAGCGGCGCGGCGCGGTTCAGCACGTCGATGGGTGCGCCGAACAGATGGCCGTCGAGCATCCGCAGCGACAGGAAATGCGGATTGACCCACAAGTTGAGAATGCACAGCAGGACCAGCGTGACGCATGGCCAGATCAACGGACGCTCTACGCCGTCGCGCACGAACCAGTTCGATAGCTTCATTCGCCGCTCCCCGCGATGAGTCGATAGATGTTGTCTTCAGTCGAGGCTTTGCCGGCCACTTCGGCAATCTTGCGGCGGTCGCGCAACACCGCCACGCGATGGCTGACGCGGAGCACCTCGCTGATTTCCGACGAAATGAACAGGATGCTCAGGCCGTTCGCGCAAAGCGCGAGCAGGCGATCCATGATGTCGAACTTCGCGGCGACGTCGATGCCGCGTGTGGGTTCGTCGAGGATCAGCAGTTTGGGATCGGTGGCGAGCCAGCGGGCGAGCAGCGCCTTCTGCTGGTTGCCGCCGGACAGCAGGCCGATCGGCTGCTCCGCGTCCGACGCCTTGATGCCGAGCCGCTCGATCCACAGATCGGCAAGTTCGCGCGCGCGCTGGCGGCTGATCTTGCGCCACCATCCGCGACGCGCCTGCAGCGCCAGCAGAATGTTTTCGCGGATCGACAACTCGGCGACGATGCCCTCTTTCTTGCGGTCTTCCGCGCAATAGCCGATGCCGTGGCGCACCGCGTCGCGCGGCGAGCGCAGACGCACTTGCCGTCCATTGACGAGAATCGTGCCGCTGTCCGCGCGATCCGCGCCGAACAGCAGGCGCGCGGTTTCAGTGCGACCCGAGCCGAGCAGACCGGCGAGGCCGAGAATCTGACCGGGTTGAACATCCAGATCGATGGGTTGCATCGTGCCGCGCCGGCCTACGCCGCGTAGCTGCATGAACGGCTGCGCATTCGATCCGGCATGCGGCGCTGCATGCGTCGCCTCTTCGCTGGACTCCTGCGCTGCCAGGTGTTCCTCCGACGCTTCGCGCAAACGCGCGCTCATGCGTTCGTGGCCCACCATCTTCGACACCAGCAGATCGGCCGGCAGATCGCGGGCGAGATATTCGCCCTCGCGCTCGCCGTTGCGCATCACCGTGATACGGTCGGAAATCGCATACGTCTGCTCGATAAAGTGCGTGACGAACAAAATCGCAATGCCCGATTGCTTAAGATGCCGAAGTATTTTGAAAAGCTGCGCGACTTCGCTGTCGTCGAGACTCGAGGTCGGCTCGTCGAGAATCAGCACGCGTGCGTCCACGGATAACGCTCGTGCAATCGCCACCATCTGCTGCACGGCAATCGGATACGCGTCGAGCGAACGGGTCACGTCGAGCGACACGTCGAGACGCGCCAGCGCAGCCTGCGCGCGTCGCTTGATATCGGACCAGTCGATCGCGCCGAAGCGCTTCGGCTGCCGGCCCGCAAAAATATTTTCCGCGACCGACAGGTTCGGACACAGGTTCACTTCCTGATACAACGTGCGCACGCCGGCTGCTTCGGCCTCCTGCGGCGACGCGAACGCGACCACTTCGCCGCCGAGGCGGATCGTCCCGGCGTCGGGTGCGACCACGCCGGTCAGAACGTTGATCAAGGTGGATTTACCGGCGCCGTTTTGCCCCATCAGCGTGTGAACTTCGCCGGGGAACAGACGAAAATCGACGCCCTGCAGCGCTTTCACGCCGGGGAATGTCTTGCTGACGCCAGAGGTGGCGAGAATGGGTTCGGGCGCGCTCGCTGCACCGTTGGCGCCCGGAGCGCCTTTATCCGGCGAATTCGGTTCGGAGGCGGAATGGGTCATAGACCTCGCTCGATAGGCAATGCGTGGGGCTGCGGCCTCCAGCGGCGGCGGCTCTGCGCGATATTTCGCGACAGTACGTGGCCCTTAAGCGGACTTAAGCGGCTCTGCGCGCGCCTTGAAAAGAGACCGCCCGCTGCCGAAGCAGCTGGGCGGTCAGGCACCACTGGAGAAACCTTTTTTCGCTATGTCCGTACCAGCGCTTCCTGTTGCGCCGCCTGAGGGCAAATCATCAGGAAAGCCTGGTACTTTCGCCTGACTGCTTCGTGGCAGTGTCCGCTTCAGTATTTGCGCGTCGGCAATGTCTGCGCGGCGACGCTCATCGGGAACACCGTCTCTTCCGTGAGAATGCGCTTCGGCAGTTGCTTGCCGGCGACGACATCCTTCACCGCCGACATCAGTTGCGGTCCGAGCAGCGGGCTGCATTCCACGTCGACGTTCATCTTGCCTGCGGCCATGGCCTGGAAGCCGCCCTTGGTAGCATCGAACGAAACGACAGTGATGTCCTTGCCCGGATGCATGCCAGCCTCTTCCATGGCCTGGATTGCGCCGAGCGCCATGTCATCGTTATGCGCATAAACTACATTTATTTTATTTCCGTAAGTTTTTATAAACGCTTCCATGACCTGCTTGCCGCCGGCCAGCGTGAAGTCACCGCTTTGCGACGCAATGATCTTGAATTTGGGATCGCTCTTGATCACTTCGATCAGGCCGGAGTGTCGGTCGTTCGCGGGCGCGGAGCCGACAGTTCCCTGAAGTTCGGCGATGTTAATGGGACCTTGATCGTTTTTGTAGTGATCTGCGAGCCAATGACCACCGCGGCGGCCTTCCTCCATGAAGTCCGAGCCGATCATTGTCACGTACAGCGACGTGTCTTTCACGTCGATGTTACGGTCGGTCAGAATCACGGGAATATTCGCAGCCTTCGCCTCGCGCAGTACCGGCTCCCAGCCCGATTCGACCACCGGCGAGAACGCGATCACATCCACTTTTTGTGCGATGTACGAGCGGATCGCCTTGATCTGGTTTTCCTGCTTCTGCTGGGCGTCGGAGAATTTGAGCTTGATTTTCGCGTCCGCGGCAGCGGATTTGACCGAGTCGGTATTCGCGGTTCGCCATGCGCTTTCCGCGCCGACCTGCGCAAAACCGAGGGTGATCTGCTTGTCTTGCGCGTATGCGCCCGGCGTGGCCAGCGTCAGCGCGCCGATGCCCGCGGAAAGTGCGAGTGCGCCCAACGCACGACATGCGGCACGTCGTTTATTCGCCATGACTTGTCTCCTGATCTTTGTTGTGTAGGCGACCCAGCCCTGCCCAGCCCTTGCGGCCCTCAAGGTGCGTGGATCGTGCTGTAGCGTAGTGTGCGGGGCGTTACCCGTCCAATCATATGATTCGCATCCGCGATATCAATTTTGGTATAGCGGGCGGGATCGAAGTCGGGGTGGCCTTGAGCCTACGCGTGGTTTGGGCGATTGACGCTGTGCAGGCCGGACAACCGGCTGGCCGGGCTTTTTATGTGCTTACCTGCTGCGCATATTTCGATCGATTACGACCGGGCGATGACGGCTCGCGGCGTGACCCATCGAAACGTCAGGTTGATGCGCTCGCCGGCCACGCGCGGCTCTTTCGGAACCCGATGCCGCCACTCCGCCTGCGTGTTGCCCTTCATCACCAGCAGGCTGCCGTCCTTCAGCGAGAAAGACTGCACGACACCGGATTTGTTGTGCCGCAAATCGAAGGTACGCGCCGTGCCGAGACTGACCGACGCGATTACGGGATGAGTACCGAGTTCGGGTTCTTTGTCCGCGTGCCAGCCCATGCTGTCGTTGCCGCTGCGATAGCGGTTGATCAGCACGCTGTTAAAACGCGCACGGCTTGACTCCTCGGCGGCGGCTTTGAGTTCGGCTACGGCCGGCGTCCACGGTTGCGGCACGTTGCGAATGCCCGAATAAACATAGACCGCTCCGGATTCGCCCTGCCAGGCGGTCAGCCGGGGCAGCGGAACGCGGCCGGCAGGCGTGCCCATCGTGTCCTGTCGCCACGCGACCTCTTCGACGAGTTGCGTCAGGAGACGCGTTGCAGTGGCGGGCTCGAGCCAGTCGGGATACCAGTCGACGTCGGGCGTCGGCAGGTCGTTGAAAAGATCCATGATCAGATGCCGGATTCGATCGCGCGAACAGCGCGTACGGGGTGAAAACCCCGGCTATTATGGCGGCAACGGCGAAGCATGCCTTGCGCTGTCATTCGGCGCACTCTCTCTTCATTTTCAATATCAAAAGTCCTCTCATGACTCTCTCAGACCAGGCACTCGACCAGCTCTTTCGCGAAGCGCGCACACATAACGACTGGCAGCCGAAAACCGTCGATGATGCGCTGCTCAGGCAACTTGTCGAACTCACCCTGCTGGGCCCGACTTCGGCCAATTCCAGCCCGGCTCGCTTCGTGTTCGTGAAATCGCCGGAAGCGAAGGAAAAGCTGCGACCCGCGCTGTCGCCCGGCAATCTCGACAAAACGATGGCCGCGCCCGTGACGGCGATCGTCGCAATGGACATGGCGTTTTACGAGCATCTGCCGAGACTGTTTCCGCACGCGGACGCGCGCAGCTGGTTTGCGGGCAATGACAAGGCAATCGCCGATACCGCGTTTCGCAACTCGACGCTGCAAGGCGGCTATCTGATTCTCGCCGCCCGTGCGCTGGGTCTGGATGCCGGCCCGATGTCCGGCTTCGACGCCGCCAGGGTCGACGAAGCGTTCTTTGCCGGCACGACCGTGAAGTCGAACTTCCTGATCAATCTCGGCTATGGCGATCCGGCAAAGCTGTTCGCGCGCAACCCGCGTTTCTCGTTCGACGAAGCCGCGCGCATCGCGTGACGCACCCCGCTGCGGTCAACTGAAAACCGCCACGTAGAAGACAACGGCGCCGATCAATGCTCCGACGAAGCAGAAGCCCTCGCCTTCATCCGTGGCGTCGCCGCTGGAGCGCACCCACGCTCCGACGACGCCAAATAGTCCCGCGATGCCCAGCGCGACACACAGCATCGTTACATCGAATAGCGCGCTCCGACCCAGCTCGGAAAAGTCGATATTGCGCACCCCCATGTACAAGGCGATCGCCATTACCGAGATCACCACGAGTGGCAGCATGACATGGCTACCCTCGTGTCCGACGTGATGCGCATGATGCGCGTGATGCGCGTGATGCGCGTGACGTAATGGGTGGCTTGTTCTCAGCAGTTTCATGATGCGCCTCCTCGCCCTCTCACGGCGACAGAACCGGCCTCTACAGCATGCCCGCGGCCCTTGCGGTAATCGATAAATCCAGCCGGTTCACTTTGAGAATAGTCCACACTCGAACACAATTCAAAGCCCATTTAATTGGATGGCGGACAGGCTTCAACAGCTCGAGGACGCGCATCTGGATTGCTGCGGTGCATGAGCTTTGCGCTCGCATCAAGTTTCGAAAATCCAACGCGTGAGCGCTGAATCTGAAGGCTCCGGCAAGCGCTTAAACATGCCGGTAGAATGGATCGGCTCGTTCGCTACGGCATAGCTGCTGCACTGCCGCGGTTGACATCGCCGTGCCCGCGCTTCATGCCGGCCCCTTCCCGCCCTGATCCTTTCTATGCGCCGCTCATCGTTTCTTGTCCGCATCATCCTGATTGGCATCCTGCTGCATATCTACGTCGGCTTACGCCTGATTCCGGATACGCCGGTCGACACAACGGGCCGCTGGCTGATGGCGTTATGGCTCGTGCTGTCGATCTTTCTGATTCCCTTGGGCATGCTGGCGCGCAGTATCAAGCGGCAGCCGCTCGGCGACCGGCTCGCTTGGGTCGGCCTGCTCGCGATGGGCTTTTTCTCGTCGCTGCTGGTGCTGACATTCGCGCGCGACCTGATGCTGGCCTCGCTGCTCACGGTCGAGGCTATCTGGCCCAATTCCATTGCAATCCATCATTGGCGCACCGGCTCAGCGGCGGTGGTGCCAGTGCTCGCGTTGCTCTCGACGCTGGTCGGCCTGTTCAACGCACGCCGTCGCGCGAAAGTGGTAACGATCGATGTACCGATCGACGATTTGCCGCCCGAACTCGACGGCTTCACGATAGTGCAGATCAGCGACATTCATGTTGGGCCGACGATCAAACACCGGTATGTCGACGCGATCGTCGATGCAGTGAACCGGCTCAAACCTGACCTGATTGCAGTGACCGGTGACGTGGTAGACGGCAGCGTGCCGCAACTGACCCGGCACACGCAACCGCTGTCACGCCTCAGTGCCCGTCACGGTGCGTTTCTGGTTACCGGCAACCACGAGTACTACGCGGGCGCGAACGCGTGGATCGACGAATTCCGCCGCCTTGGTCTGAACGTTCTGCTTAACGAGCACGTGGTCGTGAATCACAATGGCGCGCGCGCTGTCATTGCCGGCGTGACTGACTATTCCGCAGGACACCACGACCCGTCGCATCGTAGCGACCCCGCTGCGGCGATTGCAGGCGCGCCAGGCGACGTGCTGATCAAAGTGCTGCTCGCGCACCAGCCGCGCTCCGCCGAGGCCGCCGCTGCAGCAGGTTTCACGCTGCAGCTGTCCGGGCACACTCACGGCGGTCAGTTCTTCCCGTGGAATTTCTTTGTGCGATTCCAGCAGCCGTTCACTGCCGGTCTCGCGCGACTGAATGGGCTGTGGGTTTATACGAGTCGAGGCACTGGCTATTGGGGCCCGCCGAAACGGCTGGGCGCACCGTCAGAAATCACCCGCGTGCGACTCGTGCCCGGCGAACCCGATTAGCCTGATTCGGCGCCTGCAAGCGCGTTAGCTCCGAGCCAACGCGGCCCATCACAGCGCGGGCGCCACCGCCACGCTCGCTTGTGGCGCGAACACTACCGACACCTGCATCCCCGGCGTAACCCCGGCAAGCTTTGCCGGCTCGCGCCCCTGGATATGGAACACCGCGCCATTCGCGCGCTTCAGCGCCATCACACCCGTCGCGTGATCGACCGCCTGAACTTCGGCGGTCACGTTTTCGAGCGTATCCGGCTGGGCAGTCGGGCTCTGGCTATTCGCGGCGTGCGTGACACGTACCACCGCATTGCGCACCATACGGAGATGGACCTTGCCGCCTTGACTGATCTGCGCGAGCTCGCGTGCATCAGTGATATTGAACGAGGCCTCGCGGCCCTGCGCATCGAGCACGGTTAGCGAGCGTTGACCGGGGTTTATCGACTTGACGACACCGTCGGCCTGCAACGTGCGGGTGCCTTCGAACGCGGCGGGCAAACCTGCAGCGTTCGATACAAGCGGCGCGGCCGCCGATACTGCCAGCAACACAGCGGCGACGATGCCGGAAGCTTTCACTTTCATACATTCCTCAATTGAGCTGGACGACATACTCAAACAGTGTGTTTTCCGGGATGAAACCCGTCAATATTCGGAGTCCGTATCTAAGCGGGGATCACTCTGATCCTGCCGACGAAATTTCCAAGCGCAATTCACGACAGTAACGACAGATCGCCTAATCCCGGCTTGACTTAACTTTGCAGAGCTGCCTAAAATTCGCCCACTTTATTCAACCGGAATTACGATCTTGGACAGTAGCAGTTGTACTCGTCGAGCTTCGATTCGCCCGATCGTCTGATCGGCAAGATTTCCGCGCCAGTTTCCTCTGTCGCCGTCTTGCCCTTTGGCTCGATGGTGCACGTCGTTCACATCCCAATTTGACATCAAGCCGTTGACGGCAAGCCGCAGCATGGTTCGATCCCGTGCGACGCCCGATACCCGTCAGCGCCGCGAGCTTTCGCACGTGTAATGCGTCACGCCTGAACCGCCCGCCTCGCTCCCCGAGACGCGCGGCTGTCACGCGTCGGGTTCACACTGCGCGAACACGCGCCTCAACCTTTCTTAACGATGACACTCGAATTCGTCTGGCGGCTCGCGGCCGCCTTCGCCTGCGGCGTCGCAATCGGCCTTGAGCGGCAGATGCGTCAGCGCAATGCCGGGCTTCGCACGATCACCCTGGTCGCAAGCGGCGCATGCCTGTTCGTCACGCTCGGCGTGCTGACCGGCAACGGCACCTCCGGCATCACGCAGATCGCCGCGTATGTCGTGTCCGGCGTCGGCTTTCTCGGCGGCGGCGTGATCATGCGCGACAAAGGTTCCATTCAGGGGATCAATACGGCCGCCACCTTGTGGTGCTCGGCCGCGGTCGGCGTGCTATGCGGTGCGGGGCACTACGGACCGGCGCTCGCCGGCACCGCGGTCGTGCTGCTGACCAATACCGTGCTGCGCGAAGTGAGCCGCACGATCAACGCGACGTCGGTGTCGAACGCCGATCTCGTGCGTGAATATGTACTGACGATCGTCTGCAAGGAACCGGACGAGATCCATATTCGCACTGCCATTTCCAACTCGATGTACTCGGCGCCGCTGTCGTTCCAGAGCCTGACGAGCGAAGACGTCGACAACGATTCCGGCCGTATTCGCGTGACGGCGACGCTCAAGCTGCATCCGAAAGACCAGTCGAAGCTCGAACAGATGGCAAGCCGTCTGAGCATGGAAAAGAGCGTATCCAGCGTCAGCTGGACAGCAAGAGAAGCCGAACCGACGCCCGAATAAGAGCCTTGGCAGGACGCCGTGCGCGAGTTCCCCGGAACGGCGCGCATCGTCTACACTTAGCTTGCAATAGAGTCAGACAGTGTTAATTCAGCGTCCTTAAAATGGACTGCCCCATAACCATCGACTAAGCTCTGTCAGCGTGATTTCTTCACACACAACCAGGGAGTCTCGAATATGGAACACGGCATCATTGCATGGCTCATCATCGGCGCGATTGCGGGCTGGCTCGCCGGCGTGCTCGTCAAGGGCGGTGGCTTCGGCCTGATCGTCGACATCATCGTTGGGATTGTCGGCGCGTTCATCGGCGGCTGGCTTGCCGGTGTACTGCACATTTCGCTGGGCGGCGGCTGGATCGGCTCGATCATCACCGCGGTGATCGGCGCGGTCATTCTGCTGTTTATTATCCGGCTCATCCGACGAGGCTGAGCGTCGTCATTCATGCGCAAAGCGTCAGGGGCGAACGCCGCCTGACGCTTCTTTTCTGCTTATAGCCGCACCGCTTACAATATCACCGCTTCCAGCCCCGCAGCCAACCCCGCCTCTGTCGCCGGCAACATCGAGCCAGTATCACGCAAGCGCGTGTGCCACGCAAAAGCCTGATCCAGTTGATGCGGTGTCTGTCCGCCCCACTTCAACGCGTCCCGATAGTAATCGCGAAGCAGATCGCGATACAGCGGATGCGCGCAATTCTCGATAATCAGCGTAGCGCGTTCACGCGGTGCGAGGCCGCGCAGGTCCGCGAGACCTTGCTCTGTCACGACTACGTCTACGTCGTGTTCGTTGTGATCGCAATGCGGCACCATCGGCACGACGCTCGAAATGCGGCCGTCCTTCGCCATCGACTTCGTGGCAAAAATCGCGCACGACGCATTGCGCGCGAAATCGCCCGAACCACCAATGCCGTTCATCATGTGCGTGCCGCCCACGTGCGTCGAATTCACGTTGCCGTAGATGTCGAGTTCGAGCGCAGTATTCAACGCGATCAGACCGAGACGGCGGATCACTTCGGGATGGTTGCTGACCTCTTGCGGACGCAGCACGAGCCGGTCGCGGTAACGTTCGATCTCGCCGAACACCTGCGCCTGGCGCGCGGCCGACAGCGTGATCGACGCCCCCGACGCGAACGTCACCTTGCCGGCGTCCATCAGGTCGAAGGTCGAGTCCTGCAGGACCTCTGAGTAAATTTCGAAGTCGTCGAGCGGCGAATCGACAAAGCCCGCGAGCACCGCATTGGCAATCGTGCCGATGCCTGCCTGCAACGGCGGCAGGCGCGACGGCATGCGTCCTTGCGACACTTCATGCTGGAAAAATTCGATCAGATGACCGGCGATCAACTCGGTATCCGTGTCGGGCGGCAATACCGTCGACGAGCTATCGGCAAGATTCGTAATGACGATGGCCGCGATTTTTTCGAGCGGAATCTCGATGGCCGGCACGCCGACGCGGTCACGCGTCCGCACGATCGGCAGCGGTTCCCGATAGGGTCGGCGGCCGGGAATCCAGATGTCGTGCAGCCCTTCGAGCGCGAGCGGCTGCGCCAGATTGATTTCGACGATCACCTTATCGGCAAGGATCGCGAAGCTGGCCGAATTGCCGACCGACGTGGTCGGCACAATGCCGCCGGTCTCGGTGATCGCGGCGGCTTCGATAATCGCGACATCGAGTTTGCCGAGCTGATTGGCGCGCAGCATTTCGACCGTCTCCGACAAATGCTGGTCGACGAACATCACCTCGCCGCGATTGATCGCGTCGCGCAAGGTCTTGTCCACCTGAAACGGCAAGCGGCGCGCGAGCACGTTAGCCTCGGTGAGCATGCGGTCCACGTCATGACCAAGCGACGCACCGGTCATTAGCGTAATACGCAGCGGCTTGCCTTCCGCGCGTGCGCGTTCGGCAAGTGCAACTGGGACGGCTTTCGCATCGCCCGCTCTCGTGAAACCGCTTGCGCCGACGCGCATGCCGTCCTGAATCAGAAGCGCGGCCTCGGCGGCCGATGTGATCTTGCCGCGCAACGCGGCACAACGAATCCGGTCTTCGTACATGAAACGAGTCTCTCCATAATCACCAGTCGATCTGGCGGTGCGCACGTCTGCGGTGTGCTTCGCCGCTAGCCAGATCGCGTACTGGCCACGGCATCCCGAGGGACGGCGCGGCCAGTGACTTCGTCGCGCGCAACCTGCTTGCGACAGTTTTTACTCATACTTCAGTTATCAAACCGTGATGCTGCACGGTGGTCGAATCAGCTTCCGAAGTAGATATTGCAGAAGCTCACAGGACCGACGCACTCTTCAGCTTTGGACTTCGGCACGTCGACACGGCTGCGTGCATTCAGACGATTGACGCTATTGACGCTATTGGCGCGCGGAACACCTGCTTGCGCGACCTGTTCTTCCTGAGCGACCGGCGCAGACTGTGCGTGAGCAACAGCAGCAGACAAAGAGCAGGCAATCAGGGCAATCTTCAACACTTTCATTTCGTTCTCCAGGACTGACGGTTACTGCGAGGCAGTGATGAAACTATATGACTGCCACCTACGCAGATAAACGGGGCTGCCCGGAAGTGATCTTTCTATCTGGCGGAAAGATCGAACCGTGCTTTCAACGCGCATTAAACGGTGCATCCTTGTCGAGCAACGCAGCGCGTATAAAGTGCAGACAACTCAGAATGCGCTGTAAATCGTGGCGTTTTTCGCGATCCTCGTGGACGGTTTGCAATAGGTCCTGAGCGATCCACGTGGATGAACGCACCGCAACAAGCGCGCTTTCCCGTGCCCGCGTGTCGGGACGCTCGAACAGTTGCGCAAGATCGGCGCGCGTTCGTTCGATGCTGCTGCTCCAGCGCGGATGCAGTTCGTGCGCGTACGCGGCGCTCGTCGTTTCATTGCGCAGGTCTATCACGGCGTGACCTACTTCGAGCGTGGCGAGCATCCAGCGCATCGCTTCTCGCCGACGCCGCGAATGCCGCGTCAGAAGCATGCGTAACTGCGATGTCAGATCATGCGTGCTCGACTGGAAGCGCTGGTTGAGTCCCGGCAATTCGTCCTTGCACGCGGATACAACCTGCGCGCGCAGATCGCTCATGATTTTTCTCGTGAGCCACGGCATGTCGGCGGGGAAAACTGTTGAAGAGACGAGTGCCGACAACAGCATCGATACAGTGAGCGCGATGCCGTTGTTGATCAGCAGATCCGGGGCATAGCTGACGACGTTATCCGGCCCCGCAAGCAGACAGAAGAACACCGAAAATCCGATGCCGTAACCCGCTGTGCCCTTGCGCGTCGCGACGAACGCGCCCAGCGCGAGCACGGGCGCCAGCATCGCGCACAGTAGCGGAAAGCCGTCGATGTTGGGATAGACGTAGCAGGTGAAAAGATAGCCGGTCATGGTCGCAAACACCGCGCCCACGCCCATCTGAACGGCCATTTTCGATGGGTTCGGCGCAGTCGACGTCAACGCGCACGCAAGCGCTGCGCCGATCACGGCAAGGCCGCCGCTCGGCCAGTCGGTTGCGATCCAGAAAGCACCGGCAATCGCCATCACGACGGCGCAGCGCACGAAGGTGAACGCAACGACAAAACCATTCGTGCGGCTCACATAGCGGCTCGTGCTGCGCGGCTGGCTGGCCGGCTTACGTTGCGCTAACGACGCCGCGTACGTCTGCGAATAGCGGATCCATTCGTCGACGAAACGGTAAAGCATTTCTGCCGCCGTATCGAAGTCGGCCAGCGACTCGGGTGACGCCGCTTCCAAAGGTCGTTTCGTCTCACGTACACGGCGCGGTAACGTCGCCTGAAAGCTTCGCAGACGCGCCGCAATTTGCGACGGGTCGGGGACAATCTGATCCGGTTGCGGCGCCAGAAGCGCCGCGAGTTCGTGGAAGTACGGTTTGATCGCGGTTGCCACCGGTTGCGAACCGGTCGCTCGCAAGCGCTTCAGCAATTGATGCAACGCGTGCAAACGCGCACACGCATCCATGAATTCGCCATTCAGACGACCGAGATGCTGACTGCGCGAACGCATCGCCGGGTCCTCGAAAGCGGCGAACGTGCGCGTCGCTTCGAACCCGACGATCTCGTCGACGAGGCCCGCAAAGCGCCGTTCGAACTGACCACGCTCGATCCCGCCATGGAGCACATCGGCGGCGAACGCAGTAAAATTTGTGAAGCGGATCTGGAGCGCGCGACGCAACGCGAGGCTGGAACGCTGCGGCACGATCAACGCACTGACCGCACTCGAGCAGACGATGCCGACCGCAACTTCCGCAGCTCGCGTGAGCGCGGCAAGGAACAATGCGTGAGGCGCGGTAACGTTCGGAATCCCGATTAACGCGGCGGTGTATCCCGCCAGCACGAAGCCGTACCACCTGAAATGCCGATACCGCACCGCCGCTGCAACGCAGGCGCTCACCCACGCGATCATGCCGAGCATGTACAACTCGGGCTGCTGGACGAACAGCCCGCCGAGCACCAGCGCTGCGACGGTGCCGACCGCCGTGCCGAGAATCCGGTAGAAGCTCTTCGCGAGTACCATTCCGCTGAACGGCTGCATCAGCACGAACACCGTGGTCATCGCGATACGCGGTTGCGGCAGATCGAGCAGCATCGCAATACCCAGCGCCAGCAGACCCGCCGTCACGGTTTTCAGCAGATGCAGCCAGATCAGGCCGTCGGTGTTCGCCCAGTCACGAAGCGCGGGGCTGAGCGACTTCTCGCTGAACGATTGCCACATGACACGCCACGGGCGGATGGAATCCACCGTGAATCTGATCGCATGTTGGCGTTTCATCTGAAAGCAGTGCGCCCCGCTTGGTCGCTGGAAAAAGCGCCGGCGACGACTGCGCGCACCGGCAGGCAAGGCGCCGATTGTAGGAGCATGCAATGCGTGCATTAAGGGGGCGATCAGGGAACGTCCCTTCCAGAACGGACAACAATGCGCCTTCGCGAGAGGCGGACAATACGGCTTCTGCCGTGAAATAGAAGGATCGATGGATACGTTACAAAATATGCGGGTGTTCGTGCGCGTGGTTGAAGCCGGCAGTTTTACCGCCGCCGCGCAGTCGCTCAATTCGACGACGGGCGCCATGTCCCGCGCAGTCTCCGAACTCGAAGCGCACTTGCGCACCCGTCTGCTGAACCGGTCCACGCGACGGCTTGCGCTGACCACCGCGGGCGAACGTTATCTGAAGCGATCGCAGCAGATACTTGCCGATGTCGACACGGCCGAGGAAGAAGCGAGTTGCGCGCACGAGCGTCCGAGTGGCGCGCTGCGGATGCACAGTTTTGCCAGCATCGGCCAGCATTACGTGTTGCCTGCCGTTTCGCGTTATCGCGCGTTGTATCCGGAGGTGACGGTCGAACTGACGCTGTCGCAGCGCATGCCCGATCTTTTCGAAGGTAGCGCGGATGTCGCGGTGATCGGGGCTTCTACGCTGCCTAATTCGGATCTCGTGTCGCTCCCGCTGGGGACGACGTTCAGCATTTTGTGCGCGTCGCCGGCTTATGTACGCGCACACGGTGCGCCGCAGAAACCGGGGGATCTGGCGCATCACGAGTGCCTGATTCTGCACACGCCGGCGTTTCCCCCGCACGAGTGGGTGCTCGACGGCCCGAATGGCAGCGAAATGATGGAGGTGAATGGGCCCGTGCATGTGAACATCGCGGAGTCGTTGATTGTGGCGATTCGCGAGGGAATGGGGATTGGCATGGTGCCGTTGTATGCGGCGATTTCCGGGTTGCGCGACGGCACATTAGTGCGCGTGTTGCCGGACTATACGCTGCAGAAGATGAACGTTTATGCGCTGTACCCGTCGCGTAAGTTCATCGACGCGAAAACACGCACGTGGGTGGAGTTCTTGCGTACCCATCTGCCAAAAGTCATCGCACGCGACGAAGCATTGCTTGCTGAGGTTGGCCGCGAGGATTCTGGGGAGGCGGCGGTGGTGGTTGATAGTGCTGGTAACGCTGAGGATGGCGACGCACCGGGAGTAACTCAGAATTGAGCGGCAGACGCCTGTATATGCGTATGGAAGCGGCTGCTCTGGTGGATTTTTTGTAGGTTTTGAGGATGAGATTGGGGCTAAGTGCCAGTCTCATTGGCTGCTCGGCGTTGATGCGGTGCTCAGGATTCGCGCTCATGATCGAGGCGCGTACTGTTAAGGGACGGCGTGGCTGGATCACGAGTGGTCGAGTACCTTGCTCGACGCCCGCGCGCAGGGCTGGGACTGGCTCGGGGCGAATCTCGCAGACGGCTCGGCGCTGATGGCCTTCATGATCCGCGCCCGCGATGGACACGCGATGTGGGCGCATGCAGTGCTTCGCAATCGCGACGGTCAGGTCACGACCTTCGCGGCGGATCAGGTCGGGTTCATGCCGGTTCGTACGTGGCGCTCACCGCTATCCTTCCCCTGCAGGGTGCCGGACCTGTATCATTCGATGCCCTCAGACTGCTGAAACCGTGCCTGTAAACGCAGAAACCCCACCTTTGCGGGGTGGGGTTTCTGATGCTGCTGGGGAGCCTGACGATTACCTACTTTCACACGGGCAATCCGCAC
>NZ_JBNDKS010000008.1:0-212194 GCF_050435665.1 Paraburkholderia sp. GAS333 | reverse complement strand
CGGTCGCTCACTCAACGTACTGACGAATGATTCATCTGTCCGAGGACAGAAAAACCTTCCTTTCATTACTGTGTGAGACTTGATACTTTTGCTTTTCAGCAGACCCCGAAAGATCCACTCGCATCGCGCATCAAGCGCCCACACTTATCGGCTGTTAATTTTTAAAGATCATTCGCTTGGAAGCTCTGCTTTCTTCGCGTCCGTCATCTAACGGGAGGCGAATTATGCAGACTGAAAACGCATTGGTCAACACCCTTCGCGCAAATAATTTTTTCTTTTCTGTGTTGCTCAGAAAGAAGGCAGAAGCAGAACTACTCCTCTCATGCAAAGTTCTGCTGCGTTCGCTCGATTCGATAAGTTCTCTGTTCGCCAGAAAAGGGCACCGAAGATTTGGCCTGTCGCTATTCGCGCAGGAAGAACACGAGATCGGGCAGCGCGTTCCATTCGTGGAGGCAGGACCTCTTCGCACGAAGACGATACTGCGCGCGTCATCAACTGCGTCGCATCCATACTTGGCCAGATGGATCAGCGCCATCGCTAACGCAACAACATTGCCGCAGATTCATTCGCCACTCCCGCTTGCTCAAAATTCAATCAATCGACGGATCTATACTTCGCCATACACGCGGGCAGCCAGATCGCCCGCTTGATTCCCCTCATCACTTCACTTATAAATTCTGAGCCGGAAGGTCGAACTCATTGATGCAGCACCGACGCAAAGTGTGATCTAGCCCAACTCGCCCAATCATGCCGACAGAGGTTTCTGATGGTACGACGTATCCTGGCTTCGAGCCGTTACATCATGGTCGTTCCGGTCGTCGGAACGTTTCTGGGTTCGTTGGCGCTGATTCTTTACGAGGCGGTAGTCCTGTACACGAACGCCGTTGATGCCATCCGGAATCGCTCGTTCACTACCAAGTCGGTCAAGATATTCGCGGTTGGAATCGTGGAAGCTGTCGACGTATTCCTGATCGCGATTGCGGTCTACATCATCAGCATTGGCCTCTATTCGCTGTTCGTCGATGACAAACTGCCGCTGCCGAAGTGGCTCGAAGTCAGCAATCTCGAAGACCTGAAGGGGAATCTGGTCAGCGTCGTCATTGCCGTCCTTGCGGTTCTGTTTCTGCGCGAAGCGGTGGCATGGGATGGATCGCGTGAAATCGCTCCGTTCGGCATTGCGTTGGCGTTGGTGATTGCTGCCCTGACTTTCTTCCTCATGAAAAACAATATCCGGAGAAAGTGACCCGCCAACATCTGCGTTACCCCGCCCCTTTCGTCAGCAATATTTGTCCGATATGAGAAAACAGAGGTCGCATCGGGGGCGGCCCCACCTGGCCCAAAGCCGCGCAGCCCTCAGAAAAAACTCACCTCCGGACCGTCCCACACACACCGCATCTCTACGGAGAGCCGCGCCGCGCAAAGCAACACTCAAATCCCAATGTTTGAAACATGCGTATTAATTTCCACAAAATGCGACCTTCAACCCCTACATTGTTTTAATTTCGGCAACAGTGATTTCATAAATTAGGTATTTACCCTAGTTTCCCCGACTCCTAGACTGTCATCACTGCTGCAAACGAATGAGTTCGCAGCCTAAACAAGACAAATCTCTGGAGGTAGTAATCATGAAGTCGCTCGTTCAAGCCGTTGTTATCGCCGCTACCCTTGCTGCTCCGGTTGCTGTTTTCGCCCAGTCGAACCAACCCCTGACCCGCGCTCAAGTGCGCGAACAACTGGTTCAGATCGAAAAGGCTGGTTACAACCCGGCACGTTCGAACCCGAACGAATATCCGGCGAACGTCCAGGCTGCTGAAGCACGCGTTGCTGCCCAAAACAGCGCAGTGGGTGGCGTCACCAGCGGTTCGTCGCAAGAAGGCCACGCAGTCGCGCAGTAAGCTGTATCAAGCTGCAAATGCTGTTGATGTAGCGGAGCGCGTGTCCCCACCGCGCTCCGCTACATGAAATACCGAACCCGCGATCGTGCCTTGTGCGGCGATCGCGGGTTTTTCACATCAGAACCTCCGCCTCCGGATTTCCGGCGGCTTCTGCCTCCCCTCCGCGTTTTCGACTGAGCCACGTAGACTGCCCTGCGCCGCTCTGCTTCAAACCTGCTGGTCTGAAGCCGGACGGAGGCGACAGAAATTACGCTTCGAAGCCGAAGGTGGCTCAGCCACCGCTTACGCCATCGCTCGTCACACCGCTCACTCAGCGCCCAGCAAACCGCGCGCGGCCAGATTGCGGTAAAGCGCGCGCACGCCGAACGTCCATGGCTCGATTTCCGTGCTCAGGCGGACCGTGTTGGTCAGCGCGCCCAGTTGCGACGTCGAAATCGTCACCACGTCGCCGAGGTGATGCGTGAAACCGCCGCCCGCTGCATCGCGGTCCTTGATCGGCGAGAACATCGTGCCGAGGAACAGCATGAAGCCGTCCGGGTACTGGTGGTGACGTCCCCACGTCTGTGACACGAGGTCGGCCGGGTCGCGGCTGATCTCGCTCATGTGGCTCACGCCTTCGAGCACGAAATCATCGTCGGCGCCTTCCACCCGCAGCGCGACGCTGGCCGAGCGCACCGAATCGAGCGAGAACGTGTCGTCGAACAGACGCACGAACGGACCAATCGCGCACGAGCCGTTGTTGTCCTTGCACTTGCCGAGCAGCAACGCCGAACGGCCTTCGATATCACGCAGGTTCACGTCGTTGCCGAGCGTCGCGCCGACGATCTCGCCACGGCTATTCACCGCCAGCACAATTTCCGGCTCCGGGTTGTTCCAAGTCGACGCGGCCAGCAAACCCACGTCCGCGCCGAAACCAACCGCCGACATCGGCTGCGACTTCGAGAACACTTCCGCGTCGGGACCGATGCCGACTTCCATGTATTGCGACCACGCACCGCGTCGTTCGAGTTCGGCCTTCAACTTCATCGCCGCTTCCGAGCCCGGCTCGATCTTCGACAGATCCGTGCCGATCATCGACGCGATGGTTTCGCGCACTTCCTTCGCCTTCGCCGGATCGCCGCCCGCCTGTTCCTCGATGACGCGCTCGATCAGGCTCACCGCGAACGTGACGCCGCATGCCTTGATCGCCTGGATGTCGCACGGCGCGAGCAGTCGCACGGAGGGCCCAGCGGCGCCGGGCACGTTAGCCGCGATCAGATCGGCGACCGCGCCGAGCGACACGCCGGGCGCCGTACGCGCGACCTGCGCAGCGTTTTCGCGCTCGAACAGATCGGCCGTGGTCGGCACGGTTGCGGTGATGTCGAACACCTCGCCGTTACGCACGACGACCACGCACGGACCTTCGTGCTGATCGCTTTTACGCCACACGCGGCCCACGAGCAGCGCCTGATCGACATCGCTCGGGAGGAAACTGGAGGGGGAAGTTGCGGACATGGAAATAGATATCTTCAGGAAAGTTGGGAGACAAAAAAACCGCGCTCGATATCGGCTATCAGGCGCGGCTCGGCAACTTGCACTTCAATGCGAATGCCGCGGATTGCCACGCTCGGCAATCACCTTGAGATAAAGCGTCGCCGGTTCGAGACAGCCGCCGGTCGACAGCTGGCCGACGGTCTTGCGATACAGCTCCTGCCACGGCGTCTGCGCCGGGGGAATCTCGAAGGTCGCTGTTTCGCGGCGTCGCGCGAGTTCATCTTCGTCGACCAGCACGTTCACGCTGCGCGAATTCAGATCCACGCGGATACGGTCGTTCGTGCGCAGCAGCGCAATTCCGCCGCCAACCGCCGCTTCCGGCGACATGTTGAGAATCGACGGACTCGCGGACGTGCCGCTCTGACGTCCGTCGCCCAGAGTAGGCAGCGATGTGATGCCCTGGCGCACGAGTTCAGCGGGCGGCGCCATGTTCACCACTTCGGCGCTGCCGGGATAACCGACCGTGCCCGCGCCGCGAATCACCAGAATGCAATGCTGGTCGATTTCGAGCGACGGGTCGTTGATACGCGCGTGATAGTCCTCGGGACCGTCGAACACGATCGCGCGTGCCTCGAAGGTATTTTCCGCGCCCGGCTCGCTCAGATAAGTCTGGCGGAAAGCATCGCCGACCACCGACATCTTCATGATCGCACTGTCGAAGAAATTGCCGGACAGCACGATGAAACCCGCGCCGTGCTTGAGCGGCTCGTCGGTCGTCTTGATGACGTCGCGATCGGGCGTCGGCGCCTGATCTGCGATCTCGGCAATCGTGCGGCCCGACACGGTGAGACATTCACCATGCACGAGGTCGGCCTTCCTGAGTTCCTGGAACACGGCAGGCACGCCGCCCGCGCGGTGAAAACTCTCGCCGAGGAATTCGCCCGCGGGCATGCAGTTGACGATAAGCGGCACCTGCTCGCCCACCCGCTGCCAGTCATCGAGACTCAACTCCACGCCGATGTGGCGCGCAATCGCAATCAGATGCGGCGGGCAGTTGCTCGACGCGCCCAACGCCGACGCCACGACAATCGCGTTTTCAAATGCTTCCTTCGTCATGATGTGCGACGGACGCACGTCGTCACGCACGAGGTCGACGATGCGCTTGCCCGTTGCATACGCCATCTGGCCGCGCTCGCGATACGCCGCCGGAATGCTCGCGCAACCGGGCAGCGACATGCCGAGCGCCTCGGCGATCGCGTTCATCGACAGCGCGGTGCCCATCGTGTTGCAGTGGCCGATGGAAGGCGACGACGCGGTCGTCAGTTGCATGAAGCCTTCGTAGTCGATTTCGCCGGTCGCCAGCAGATTGCGCGCGTGCCAGATGACCGTGCCCGAACCGACGCGCTTGCCTTCATGCCAGCCGTCGAGCATCGGACCGCCCGACAGCACGATAGCGGGCATGTCCACGGTCGCGGCGGCCATCAGCAGCGCGGGCGTGGTCTTGTCGCAACCGGTGGTCAGCACGACGCCGTCGAGCGGAAAGCCGTGCAGAATTTCAACGAGGCCGAGGTAGGCGAGGTTGCGGTCGAGCGCGGCGGTCGGCCGGCGGCTCTGTTCCGCGAGCGGATGAACCGGAAACTCCATCGGAATTCCGCCCGCATCGCGAATGCCCGCCTTCGTGCGCGCCGCCAGTTCGATATGGTGGCGATTGCAAGGCGCGAGGTCGCTGCCCGTCTGCGCAATGCCGATGATCGGACGACCCGACTGAAGCTCTTCGCGCGTCAGGCCGTAGTTCATGAAACGTTCGACGTACAGCGCCGTCATATCCGCGTGCGATGGGTCGTCGAACCATTCCTGGCTACGCAGCCGGCGCGGTGTGGATGCTGACATGTTGCTTATCTCTCTGTCATGGGGAGGGTTGAACCGCTTGCGTGTTCCATGGCACGCGGTGCGTGGCTGGGCTTGCCGCCATCGGCCGATGCGTTGCGTGCCAGCATGCTGCGCGGCACGAGCAGGATCAGCACACAGCTGACCAGCAGGCACGCACCGAGCGCATAGGTACCGTTGTTGATATCGCCGGTCAGGTTCTTGGCGACTGCCGTAATCATCGAGCCCGTAAAGCCGGACAGATTGCCGATTGCGTTGATCATCGCGATGCCGGCGGCGGCCGCCGCGCCTGACAGCAACTGACCCGGGAAGGTCCAGTAGATCGGCATCAACGCGAGGATGCCAGCCGTTGCGATGGTCAGGAACGTGATGGCGAGCACGATCTGATGCGCAAACGCCGCGCTCAGAATCAGGCCGATTCCGCCGATCAGCGCAGGAATCGCCGCATGCAGGCGCCGCTCACCGGTTTTCTTCGAATGCCACGCGTTGGCGAGCGTTGCGATGATCGCCACTCCATAAGGAATAGCCGTCAGCAAGCCGATATGCAAGGGATCCTGCACGCCCGTCGCCTTGATGATCGACGGCAGCCAGAAGGCGAGGCCGTAGAAGCCGGTGTTGAAAGTCAGCAGGATGGCAACCAGCAGCCACACTCGCGGATCGCGCACGGCCGAGCCGAAACGCGCCGTCTTGTGCGTGCTTTCGCGTTGCAGATTCGCGGCCAGCAGGCTCTTTTCCTGCGGCGTCAGCCAGCGCGCGCGGTCGATGCCGTCGTCGAGCGAGAAGTACACGACGAATGCGGTCAGCAGCGACGGTACGCCTTCGAGCAGCAGCATCCACTGCCAGCCCTGATAGCCGAACAGCCCCGCCGTGTGCTCCATCAACCAGCCGGAAATCACGCCGCCGAGCATCAGGCTGACCGGCATCGCGATCAGGAAACCGGACATCACGCGGCTCTGGCGTTGCGCCGGAAACCAGTAGTTCAGGTACAGAATCACGCCGGGGAAAAAACCGGCCTCGCAGATACCGAGCAGAAAGCGCAGCACGTAAAACATGGTCGCGGTTTCGACATGTGCGAGGTGCGCGAGCGGTTCGACGAATGCGAGCGCCATCGACACGATGCCCCATGTGAACATGATCCGCGCGATCCAGAAGCGCGCGCCGTACTTATGCAGAAATACGTTGCTGGGTACTTCGAAAATGAAATAGCCCCAGAAGAACACGCTGGCGCCGATTGCGTACATGGTGTCGGACAGACCGAGATCGTCGAGCATCTGCAATTTCGCGAAGCCGACGTTGACGCGGTCCAGATAGGCCACCACGTAGCACAGCAGCAGTACGGGCAGCAGGCGGCGCACGACCTTGCGATAGGTCCGCTCCTCGAACTCGCTGGTCCCCGCAGGATGGGTCGCGCTGGTGGAAGGCGCTGTGGTCATTCGTATCTCCGTTGCGTATTTGTTCTGGCAATGCGTGGCGCGATGGTGGGCGTGTTATTCAAACCCGCGCCGTTCGTGCCCCCGGTTAAGTTACCGGTAACATTTGATGCTGTGGATGTTACGCGTGGTGAATCATCCGAACAACCAAGGGATATCCCTGACCCGCGCCGCCAGACCGCAGGTGGAATGTAATGCGGAGGCGCTATGCGTTCAGCCGCGCCCGCTCACGTGCTTTCGCGAGGAATCACGGTGAAGTCGATCTTGACGGCTTTCGCGCGCTGCGTCGGAACCGGCGCATTGCCAGCGCCGCCCGCTTCACGCGCTTTCAGTTCGGCGAGCAGCGTTTCGCCCGCGCGCAGTCCGATACCGTACGCGTCGACCGATACCGTCGTGATGGTCGGCTGCGAGCACCACGACACTTCGAAATTGCCGAAGCCTGCAATCGCGATATCGCCCGGCACCGACAAGCCGCGCCGATGGCACTCCATCATTGCGCCGAACGCCGACATGTCGCTCACGCACATCACGGCGTCGGTGTCGGGCCACGCTTCGAGCAGCGCGCCGATTGCGGGCGCGCCGTGACTCATCGTGATCGGCGAATCGCCGAGGCGGATCACGCGTGGCTCGCCAAGACCGAGGGCTTTCATTTCGGCGATATACCCGCGCATCCGGTCAAGCCCGCGCCGGTCACGCTCGCTCGCCCCGCCGATAAACCCGATACGCCGATAACCGCCCGCATGCAGATGCCGGACCATCGCGCGCGCCGCCGTCGAGTTCGAGAAACCGACAGCCGCGTCGATCGGATCGGCGGGCAGGTCCCACATTTCGACGACCGGAATGCCCGCGCGCTTGAGCAACGTGCGCGTCGCTTCGGTATGCCGCCCGCCGGTCAACGCAACACAGCGCGGCTGATGACGCAGCATCGAACGAACCAGCAGTTCTTCCTGCTCCAGACGGTAGTCGGTATCGCCGAGCAACAATTGCAGGCCGTGCGGGGTCAACGCGGCATTCAGGCCGCGCACGGTATCGGAAAAGTTGGAACTGGCAAGCGACGGCACCAGCACCGCGACGAACTCCGAGCGCCCCGACGACAACGCGCCAGCCGCCGCATCGGCCACATAGCCGAGTTCGTCGATCACTTTCTGAACCCGCTCGCGGGTTGCCTGCGACACGCTGCGCCCGGCCAATACACGGGACACGGTCATCTTCGACACGCCGGCGCGTTCGGCAACATCGGACATGCGGGGCGGAACAGGCGGCCTGGACGTCATGGTATCGATCACTGCGAGTGCGCAGAAGTCAGAGAACGCACATGATACCTGGCGACACTGCGGGCAGGGCCAGCTTTCATGGATCGCGACTCTGGCGGTATTGACGCGCTATTGCGCAAAGCCCCATTTGCACTGCGCCTGAGGCTGCCCCGGCACTGGCGCGCGAAACGAGAACAGGCCGCCCGCCTGCGGCTGCCGCTGACGTTCGGCGGCCGACAAACCTTTCCACGCCGTCGACGCATACACGGTTTGCAGATCGTCGCCGCCGAACGCGAGCTTGGTGACGTTGGCGCACGGAAACGGCACCTGCTCGACCAGTTCGCCCGCGGGCGAGTAGCGCTCGATGCGCCATCCGCCGAACAGCGCGACCCACACGAAGCCTTCGGAATCGACGGCCATGCCGTCCGGGTGGCCGTCGCCGGAAATGGTGGCGAACGTGCGCCTGTTCGACAACGCGCCGTCTTCGGCGACATCGAACGCGTACACCACGCGCTGCATCGTGTCGTTGTGATACAGCGTGCGCCGGTCGGGGCTCATCGCGGGGCCGTTGGTGATCACGTAGCCGTCGTCCTGCGCAATCACCTCACCGCTGTCGTTCACGCGATACAGCGTGCCGGTGGGTTGCTCCTCGGCGTCGTCCATCGAGCCGAACCACAGGTGGCCGCTTGCATCGACGAAACCGTCGTTGAGGCGATTGCCCGGCAAATGCGCTTCGATATCTTTGAGCTTGATGAACTGACCGCTGCCCGTATCGAATCGATACAGACCGCCCGGCATTCCGCAGATAAAAGCGCGATCGCGGTTAGCGAGCGGCGCGACAAAGCCGGGCTGATCGGGGGCATTCCACGTCTGCGTATCACCCAACCCACCCGACCCAGCTGACCAGCGGTGAATCTGACGGCCCTTGATATCAACGAAGTAAACCGCGTTCTCTTCGGCACGCCAAACCGGGCCTTCACCCAGCTCGGCATTCACCGGCCACACGCAGACAGGAATGCGGAGTTTCATTCGCCGTACCACCCTGCATCGACGAAATAATCGCGGCCCGAGCAACGCGATGCGTCGTCGGAAGCGAGGAACAACGCCATGCGCGCAACGTGCTCCGGTTCGACACGCAAACGCAGGCACTGGCTCGCGACCACCTTCGCTTCGCTTTCGGGCGATTGCCACAACTGCATCTGACGCGGCGTGCGAACGGCGCCCGGAATGATCGTGTTCACGCGGATGCCTGCATCGCCGAGATCGCGCGCAAGCCCGCGCGTGAGGCCCTCGATACCCGCCTTCGCGGTCATGTAGATCGCGAGGTTCGGCAGCGCGAGATGCCACGACACCGAGCCGAGATTCAGGATCACGCCGCGCCCCAGCTTGCGCATGCCGGCCGCGACGGCCTGCGCGCAAAAGAACTGATGCCGCAGATTCACCGCGATGCGTCCGTCCCAATACTCGGGCGTGACGGCTTCGATCTCGTGCCGGTCGTCATTGCCCGCGTTGTTGACGAGGATCTCGATCGGGCCCGCCGCTTCGGCGATCGCGTTGAACGTGCTCTGAATGGCGTCGGCGCTGCGCAGATCGCAGCGATGGAACACCGGCGGATGCGCGGAGCCGCGCAGCGCTTCCTGTAACGCCAGCGAATCTTCTTCGGCTACGTCGAGGAAAAAGACCCGCGCGCCCTGCTGCGCGAAAGCCTCGACCATCGAGGCGCCGATACCGCTGCCGCCACCGGTGATGACAACCGTTTTGCCCGACAGACTGGGATAGATTGCGTACGACATCTGTTATTCCACTTGTTCCGAGTATGACAACTAACGATGGCGCGCTGCCTCCCCTCGGCTGCGCGCCACACCCTATCCTTTACCGCTCGACCTTGACCTCGCTGACCATCCGCCAGTCGCGCCCGAGCGTTCGCACTGCATTTCCGGTGACCGTCACCGTACCGCTCAGGTGCAGGTCGCGGCTCGAACTGCCGACCATCAGGTCGAAGTCGCCAGGCTCGACGATACGCTCACCGCGCCCGTCGGTGAAGTTGAGCATATCGACGGGAATCTTCACATGAACCTGTGCCGTGTTGCCAGCGGCCAGCGGAACGCGTGCGAACCCCTTCAATTCGCGCACCGGGCGCGTGGCCGATGCAAGTCGGTCGCGTACGTAGATCTGCACGATTTCGGTGCCTTCGCGCGAGCCGATGTTGTCGACCGAGAAGCTGAGTTCGATCGTGCCGCCGGCAACCGGCACTTCGCGCTGCGCCACCGCGAGATTGCCATAACGGAACTGCGTATAGCTGAGACCGAAGCCGAACGGGTAGCGGCTGCCGAAGTGATACGCCACCGGAGTGCCCGCGCTCTTGAGCTTGTGGTTATACACGTAGGGCACCGCGCCCGCGCTTTTCGGCACCGACAACGGCAGACGGCCGGTGAAGTTCGCGCGGCCCACCAGCAGGTCGGCGAGCGCTTCCGCGCCGCGTTCGCCCGGCGCGAAGGCCATGATTTGCGCCGCGATGCGATCTTCCAGACCGCCGAGGTTGTACGGACGGCCGCCCGTCATCACGACGACCGTCGGCGTGCCGCTGTCGACCACCGCCGCGAGCAACGCCTGTTGCACGCCCGGCAGATCGAGGCTGTCGGTGTCGGAGCCTTCGCCGACCGTGCCGGACTGAAACAGCCCCGACAGATCGCCGACGAAGACGATCGCCACACCGGCCGCGCGCGCGGCGTCCACGGCGGCTGCGATGCCCGCCGTATCCTGGCTGATCAACTCGTCGCGATTGGTGATGGCCATCGTGTCGAGCGATACGTCGCCCGGGAACACCGGCGCACCGGCGCGTCGTTCGGCGATGATGTCGCACCCGTGCGCGTGGATCACGCGATCGTCGCCGAGCAATGCGCGCAGCGATTTCAACGGCGTGCTGATCGACGCCACCGATTGCTCGCCGGAATTGATCAGATGCACCGGGAAGCTGTAACCGGCCAGCAGCGCGAGCGGATCGTCGGCGGTGGGTCCGATCACTGCGATCTTCGTCGCGCCCTTCGGATCGAGCGGCAGCACGCCGCCTTCGTTGCGCAAAAGCACTGCCGATTCGAGCGCGACCTGATAAGCGGTATCGCCTGCGGATTCGCTTTTCACATCGACCTGATCCGGGTCGGCATACGGATTCTCGAACAGGCCGAGACGGAATTTCGTGCGCAGCACGCGCGACACCGTCGCATCGATCGTGGCCTCGCTGATCTCGCCACGCGCCAACGCCTCCTTCAGATGCAGCGCACATTCGTGACCGGGCAACTCGACGTCGAGGCCCGCATTAAACGCGAGCGCGGCCGCTGCGGCGCTGTCGGGCGCGACAGCGTGGTGGCTGAACAGCAGATCGACACCCGCATAGTCGGCGACGATCAGACCATCGAAGCCCCACTTGTCGCGCAACGTTTCGGTCAGCAGCTTGCGGTCCGCATGACACGGCATGCCGTCGATGTCGTGATATGCGGGCATGACCGAACCGGCATCCGCGAGCTTGACCGCCATTTCGAACGGCAGCATGAACACGTCGTTCAGTTCACGCGGACCGACATGCACAGGAGCGTGATTGCGCGCACCTTCGCTCGCCGAATGGCCGACGAAATGCTTGAGCGTCGCGAGCAGATCACGCTTCTCGCCTTGCAGGCCCTTGACGTAATGACACGCGAGCACGCCGACCAGATACGGATCTTCGCCGAGCGTTTCTTCGGTGCGGCCCCAGCGCGGATCGCGCGACACGTCCAGCACCGGTGCAAGCCCTTGATGGCAACCAATCGAGCGCGCCTGTTCGCCGATGATCTCCCCAACCTGTTCGACCAGCGCCGGATTCCACGTGGCCGCATAGTTCAACGGCGACGGAAACAGCGTGGCGTCCTTGATCATCAGACCGACCAGACATTCTTCGTGCGACATCACCGGAATGCCGAGCCGCGTGTCTTCCACCATCTGACGCTGCAACGCATTCAATGCGCGCACGCCTTCCTTCGGGTCGACCGTGTGCGTGCCGAGCGGACGCGTGATCTGGCCCAGACCGTGCTGCAGGATCATGTCGATAGTCACGCCGGCATCGCCATGCGCGAAATCCACCGTACGCGCTTCGTGCTTGCCGTCGGACGACAGCTTCAGCCACGCCGAGTGAAGCTGCGCGATTTTCTCGTCCAGGGTCATGCGCGCCAGCAGATCGGCGACGCGCTCGTCAACGGCAGCTTCCGGGTTGCGGTAAAGCGGAACATCACTTTGGCGAAGCAACATCAAGAACTCCTTTAAATGATCCTGGTGGCCGGAGCGCGCATCGCGTCCGACATTTTTTTGTTCTTCACAATTTCGCGCCCCTCAACCAGTTGGAGTACTAATAAAACGCGAAATTCATCGATCTGGAATGGCGGCGAGGCTACACCGCCTCGCCTTGGTGAAAAGTATTGGTTGCCGCTCGATCAGTGCAAACGTGGCAGCGCGAAATCCTGTTGATCGAACACATGGCAGGCTTCCGGCGTGAGCGTGAGTTCGATTCGCTCATCGTGTGTCACGCCGCCGTCGCCCGGCAATTTGGCGATCATCGGACTGCCGTCGCGACTGCCGCCGTCGATATGAACGTAGCTGTGCTCGCCCATGCGTTCAACGAGACGCACCGCGCAGCGAATCGTCTGTGCGCCCGCGTGACCATTGGGCAAACCCAGATGCTCCGGCCGGATGCCCAGCGTGACCGGGTTGCCCAGTTGCTGCTTGCGGCCATCGACCTGCGCCCGCACGCGCTCACCGCTCGTCAGTTCGACCTCGATACCGTTGGCGTCGATTGCCGTCACATAGCCCGGCAGGAAGTTCATCTTCGGCGAACCGATGAAACCCGCGACGAAGCGGCTCTTCGGACGGTGATACAGATCGAGCGGTGCACCGATCTGCGCGATGCTGCCGTGCTTCTCGAGGTCTGCGCCCGCTTGCAGCAACACGATCTTGTCGGCCAATGCCATCGCTTCGATCTGGTCGTGCGTGACGTAAATCGCGCTCGCCTGACGGAACTCGCGATGCAGGCGCGCAATCTCGATACGGGTCTGCACGCGCAGCGCGGCATCGAGATTCGACAACGGTTCGTCGAACAGAAACACGCCCGGCTCGCGCACGATCGCCCGGCCAATTGCCACGCGCTGCCGCTGTCCACCGGACAACGCAGCGGGCTTGCGTTCGAGCAGTCCGTCGAGTTGCAGCGTCGCAGCCGTGCTGCGCACCTTGCGGTCGATGGTCGCCTTGTCGATCTTTGCCTGACGCAGCCCGAACGCCATGTTCTCGTAGACGCTCATGTGCGGATACAGCGCGTAGTTCTGGAACACCATCGCGACCCGGCGCTCTGCGGGCGACACACTGTTCATCAGCTTGCCGTCGATACGCAAATCGCCGGAGGTGATCGATTCGAGGCCCGCGATCATGCGCAGCAGCGTGGACTTACCGCAGCCCGACGGCCCGAGGAACACGCAGAATTCGTTGTTGCCGACTTCGAGGTTGGCGTCGCGAATCACCGCGTTGCCGCTCGCATAGGACTTCTGTACGTTAGAGAGAGAAATGCTTGCCATATCGTTTTATGCGAAGTTCGGTGTGTGCGGGCCACGTCGGCCCGCACGATTGGAGGCGGTGTGCGATACGGATTAGCCCTTCAGCGAGCCGGCCATCATCCCCTTGATCACGCGCTCCTGACCGAACGCGTAAGCGACGATCAGCGGCAACGACGTGAGCACGAGGACCGCCAGCATCGACGGAATGTTCGACGCGTATTGGCCCATGAAGTCCCAGATCGCGAGCGGCAGCGTGCGGTGCTCGGACGTCGACGTGAGCATGTACGCGAAGATGAATTCGTTCCACAGTCCGATGCCGTTGAAAATCGCCACGGTGGCGAGCCCCGGTCCCGACAGCGGGAAAAAGATGCGCCAGAAGATCGTGAACGGACCGCAGCCGTCGAGTTGCGCCGCCTCTTCGAGCTCGCGCGGAATCTGGCGCATGAACTCGGTCAGAATGAAGATCGACACCGGCAGACTGAGCGCCACATAAGGACCGAGCAGCGCGAACGGTGTGTCGTAAAGACCGAGGTTGCGCGTGAGCAGATAGATCGGCACGAGCGTTGCATGCAGCGGCACGATCATGCCCGCCACCACCAGACCGAACAGCAGCTTGTTCAGCTTGAAGCGCATGCGCGCAAACACGTAGGCCGCCATCGCGCTGATGATGACGATCAGCAACACCGACACGCCCACCGTGAACACGCTGTTACGAAAGTACGTGAAGAACGGCCCCTTCAGCACGGCCGCGTAATTGCCCCAATACAGTTGGCTCGGCGGTGCCCAAACGGACGTCGCAAAGGTCTCTTCCTGACTCTTGAGGCTCGACACGACCATGAAGAGAAACGGGATCGTCGTGACAGCCAGCCAGATCAACGCAAGCAGAGGAATCCCCACGCGAGGGAAGCGTAGTGTCTTGTTCATGGTTCAGACCTCGGTTGCAAAACGGCGGGTGAAATACATCGATACCGCCGCCACCGCGATGACGATCAGGAACATCGCCGAGCCGATGGTGCTGCCGTACCCGAGCTGGAACGAACTGAATACCGTGCGATACATGTACGTTGCCATCACTTCGGACGAGCCTTCGGGACCGCCGCCAGTCATCACGAAGACAAGATCGAAATAGCGCAGCGAGCCGAGCACGGACAGCAGCACCGCCGTGCGCACCGTGCCTTGCAGATGCGGCAGCTTGATGCGCCAGAAAATGGTCCACTCCGAAGCGCCGTCGAGGAGAGCCGCTTCGTTGACTTCGGCGGGCATCGACGAGAGACCGGCGAGGAACAGAATCATGTAGAAAGGCGCGTTCTGCCAGATGATCACGGCAATGGTCGCGCCCAGCGACAAGTGCGGATCGCCCAGCCAGTCCTTCGCGAGACCATCGAGCCCGAATGCCTGCAGCGCGACGTTGAGCGGCCCGAAGTTCGGATCGTAGATCTGCTTGAACAACACGCCGATCGCCACGCTCGACATCAGCAGCGGCAGGAAATAGAGAACCTTGAGCACGCGCGAGCCACGGCCGGCTTTTTCCAGCAGCACGGCGAGCACGAGCGCGATAGGAAGCTGGATGACGATCGACGCGACAGCCAGAATCACGTTGTTCCTGAGCGATTGCCAGAACACCGCGTCGTGCGCAAGACGCTCCCAGTTCGCGAGCCCGATATAACGGGCGGTATTGCCGAGACCGTTCCAGTCGACCAGCGACAATCGCAGGCTGGAGACGAGCGGATACAGCAGGAACACGGCCAGCAGCAGCAGCGACGGCGCAAGGAACACAGCCGTGACGAGCGTTTGCGACGAGATTCGCAGCCGGCGTTCGGGTGTAACGGAAAGTGCGATATTCACGAGCTTGTATGCCGGCCGGCACCTCACGGCGCCGACCGGCCCTTCCTTAAGGACTGAGATTAACCGCCCTTCTTCGAAGCGGCTTCCATTTGCTGCGCGGCAGCCTCAGGCGTCAGCGACAGACCGAACAGTTGCTGCGTCGTGTCCTTGTGCATTTCGCCGAGCGCCGGCGGGAGTGCCTGGTCGTACCAGAGCTGCACGCTCGGAGCGGCCGCAAGCAGTTGCTGCAGACGCTGCGTGAACGGATCGTCGATCTTGACGTTGTTGACCGGCGGGAGCTTGTGGTCGTCCGACGCGCGAGCCTGCATCGCCGAGTCGTCGGTCATTGCCTTGATCAGCTTGAACGCTGCGTCGGGCGTCTTGCACTCGGTCGAGATGCTCAGGAAGCCGTCGCCGACCGTACCGATCAGGTCGCGCGGATCACCCTTGCCGCCCGGCACGCTCGGGAACGGGAAGAAGTCGAGATTCTTCGAGAAAGCCGGATCTTCGTTGGCGATGGTCGAGGCTTCCCACGCGCCCATCAGTTCCATTGCGGCCTTGCCCGAATACAGCAGACGGCGCGACGCGCCCGAGTCGTAATCCAGACCGTTGATGCCCGGCGCAAACGCACCCGCTTTCACGAGTTCCTGAATACGCTTGCCGGCTTCGATGAACGCCGGATCTTCGAAGCCCTTGCCCTTGCCGTCGATCGCGTCCTTCACGACTTGCGGACCACCGATACGGTCGACGAGGTACATGTAGTACATCGAGCCGGTCCACTTGTTCTTGTTCGCGAGCGAGAACGCAGCGACGTTGTGCGACTTCAGCACGGCGACGACGTGCATCAGTTCATCCCACGTCTTCGGCGGCGTGATGCCGTACTTCGCGAAAACGTCCTTGTTGTAGAAGATCACCGCAGCCGCCGCGTTTTCAGCCGCGACACCGTAGGTCTTGCCGTCGAACGTCGTGACGTTCCACGACGATTGCATGAAGCGGTTGCGATACGCCGGGTCTTTGTTCAGGTACGGCGTGAGGTCCACGATCTGGCCGGATTTGACATACTCGTGCAGGCCGCCGCCGCCCCAGTTCTCGAACACGCACGGCGGCTGGTTCGCGCCGAACGCGACCTTCAGCTTCGTCTTGTAGGCCTCGTTCAGAATGTGCGAATTCTCGACCTTGTAGCCCGGGGTCGCCTTCTCGAAGCGATCCGACGCGTCACGAATGATCTTGCTCGACGACGTGTTGGTTTGCTGATCCCACGCGGTGATCGTCGAATCTGCGAATGCGGCTGTCGAAACGACTGCGGACAGCGTGAATGCGAGCGCCGCGGCGCTGGCAATTGACCGCGCTTTGGAAAAAGCCGGGTACGCCATGTTTGTGTCCCCTCTCATGGATATTAGAATGTCAACCGGATCGTGTAACGTTAGCCTTAACGTTAGCGAATGTTAGACTTGTGTTCAAACGGTTGCTATGCGGGATTTTACCTGGTGCCTTGAGACGCCTGTCACCAACTGCGCAATACGATCAAACCCTGCGTAGCCGCGATCATAGCCGGTTCTGGTAGAATAATCGCCATCAAGACGTTACCGCTAACGTTGGCAACGAGTCGATTTCGACATGACCACCCGGACCCCCTCGTCACGCATGGCAAAGCAGACCCCTACGCTCGAGCACGTTGCCAAGCTCGCTGGCGTGTCGCAAATGACCGCTTCGCGCGCACTGAACGGCCGTCCCGGCGTGTCGCGCGAAACGCGCGACGAAATCATCCGCATCGCGTCGGACATCGGCTATGTCGTCAACCGCACCGCGCAAAAGCTGTCGGGTGGCCGCAACGGCATCATCGGCATCATCACGCCGACGCTCGACACGCAGTTTTCCAGCGAATTGATTCTCGGCGCGGGCCGTGCGGCACGCGGTGCGGGCTGCGAGATTCTGGTCTACACCGTGTTCGACGAAGACCGTCATCCGCATCACGATCTGCTCGGACTGATCCAGCAGTTCTCGGACGGTATCCTCGCCATTCTGCCGCGCGAGTCGTTGTGCCTCGAAGCGCTGGCTAATGCGAAGGTGCCGGTGGTCGTCGTCGATCAACGCGGCAGCACGCTGACCGATTTCCCGTCGGTTTCCGTCGACAATTACGGCGGCGCCCGCCTCGCGGTCGAGCATCTCGCGGAACTCGGTCACAAACGGATCGCGTTTCTCGCGGGCAATGAAACGATTGAAGGCGTGCGCGACCGGCAGCGCGGTTACCAGGACACGTTGGCCCGGCTCGGCTTGCCGCGCGAAGATGCGCTCGTCGCCGAGGGCGATCTGTCGCAAATGATGGCGTTCGACGTCACGTTCGATCTGCTCAATCTCGCCGATCCGCCCACCGCGATCTTCACGGCGAATGACCAGAGCGCGTTCGGCGTGATCGCTGCGATTCGGGAAGCGGGCCTGCGCGTGCCGGACGACATCTCGGTGATCGGCTTCGACGACATCCCGATGTCGGAGCAATTTCATCCGGCGCTCACCACGATCCGCCAGCCGTTCCAGCAAATGGCGCGTTCCGCCGTCAATACGTTGCTCGCGCAGATCGCCGGGATCGGCGCCGCTTCGCAACGCATCACGCTGCCGGCGGAACTTGTCGTGCGCGACTCCACCGGCCAGGTCCGGACGAAGTAGAGCCGCGCGCATTACCAGATTGTTTCTACGTAAGTGGAGGCGCGCACCTTGGCATCCGAGGTGACGAGCGCCCCGCCGAAAGTGCGCGCGGTGGCGACGATCAATCGCTGATGCGACGTCAACGCGGGCGGCAACGTGGCCGCGCGAATCGCGATCTCGGTGTCGACCGGGACCATCCGCACGCCTTCCATCGACGCAAACGTGGACAGCCAACTGCGGGCGTCCATCGACAACCCGAGCCGGCCATCTTTCACGAACTCCGCGATTTCAAGCGCGCTAATCGCCGAGATGAGGATTTCGCCGCCGTTCAGTTCGCGATCGATTGCATCGTGTGCCGCCTGACTCAACGCCTTCTGCCTGCCTAGCCAACACACCAGCGCAAGCGTGTCGAGCGTGATCATCGCTCTTCCTGTTCCAACGCCGTTGGAACAGCCGGGTGTTTCATATTGATGTGTACGATCGACGCGCGCAGCAGTTCGAGCGGATTTTCCTGCTTGCTCCGGTAGGGCCGGATTTCAATGGTGGGTTGTCCCCGGTCGGTGACGACCACGGTTTCACCCAGCATTTCCACTTGCCGGAACAGTTCGCATGCGCGCGACTTGAAAATGGCCTTCGATACTCTCTTTTCCATTGCGATCTCCACCCAACCTATTGGTACGGCTATTTTTATGAATCGGGACCACCGCCCTGACTTACGGTTCGCGGCCCGATATTCTTTATCAATCTTGTCCAGCAACTTCCAGAAGCTCTCTCGGACTTCCAATACTTTCCAATGCTTGTGGCTCTCGCCGGCGAACATGATTACGATGTAGGCTCGCCTCAAGCATCAGCTCAACGCCACTACGCGCTTCATCAGCAACAAACACGATGAAGCCGCCCCAAACCGGTCCTTGCGCCGGTTTCTATCGATCAGACAACGCTCCGATACGGTCGATATTTGTACTCGCCGTGGATATTCGAATAAGTACAGAATCTGTCTAACGTTATCCCTAACGTTAAATGATGTTAATGTCGTGCAAGTATCGCCGCCATGCGGAGTTTACCTGGTCTCCTGAACCCTTTTCACGCTTACTGGTCATGGGATTGCGCCGAATCTGCCACGCCGTGAAAGTCCCATTGGGGATTCGTTCATTGCATGCACATATGACACCAGAATCGTCCGTTTTAATAATGCGATTCGCATATAAAAATGAGCCCCGGAAAGCCGTGAAAATATTGCACGCTGTTACTGGCTTTCCGTTTCCAACGGGTCCGGCTGCGACGCGTGATGGGCATCGAAATGCACGATCGACGCGCGCAGCAGTTCAAGCGGATTTTCGTCCTTGCTGCGGTATGGCCTGATTTCGATGGTGGGCTGTCCGCGATCGGTGACGACCACGGTTTCGCCCATCATTTCCACGTGCCTGAACAGTTCGCATGCTCTCGACTTGAAAATGGCTTTCGATACCCTCTTTTCCATTTCGCTCTCCACCCAGGCAATTCATACGTCTACTATTTTTGAGCCGCAACCGTCACGCGCGACGGCCGGGTTCCCGACGAGTCGTCAGGCGACGGCCTGCACCCGCTCTCCCACTTCACGATGTTCAAATGCCACCGCAGCGCCTTTCGCATCGAAGAGCGTGACCGACGCCGCCGCCACCTTGATGCCGACGTGCGCGCCGACAGCGTGCTGAGCGTCCTTCTTGTCGAGCTTCAGCGAAATGGGCTTGCCCACGCCGTCGAGTTGCGCGTGCAGAAGCGACACGTCGCCCAGGTGCTCGACCAGCTCCACGCGAGCAGGAAGCCCTTCACCCGGCGCACCGACGCCGAGGTACTCAGGGCGCACGCCGAGCGTCAGCTCACCGGCAATCGCGCGATCCGGGCGGCCTGGCAAGACGATCTGGTCACTGCCGCCGGTCAGCGTGACCACCGTTTGCGATTCGCTCTGCGACACGAGCGTGGCGGGCAGCATGTTCATTTGCGGCGAGCCGATAAAGCCGCCGACAAAGCGGTTCGCCGGCCGGTCGTACAGATCGAGCGGCGCGCCGATCTGCTCGATATGTCCTTTGTTGAACACGACGATCTTCTGGCCGAGCGTCATCGCCTCGACCTGGTCGTGCGTGACGTAGATCATCGTCGTGCCGAGTTCGCGGTGCAGCTTCGCGAGTTCGATCCGCATCTGCACACGCAGCGCGGCGTCGAGATTCGACAGCGGTTCGTCGAACAGAAAAACGCGCGGCTTGCGCACGATCGCGCGGCCGATCGCAACGCGCTGCCGCTGGCCGCCCGAGAGCGCCTTCGGCTTGCGGTCGAGCAGATGGGTAATCTGCAAAATCTCGGCGGCACGCCCCACCGCGTCGCTCACTTCGCGCTTCGACTTGCCCGACAGCTTCAGCGAAAAACCCATGTTTTCCGCGACCGTCATGTGCGGATACAACGCGTAGCTCTGGAACACCATCGAGATGCCACGGTCCGCGGGTTGCAGGTCGTTGACCCGTACGCCGTCGATCAGAATGTCGCCGCCGCTCACCGATTCGAGTCCGGCGATCATGCGCAGCATGGTCGACTTGCCGCATCCCGACGGCCCGACGAATACCGTGAACTGACCATCCGGAATATGAAGGTCGATGCCCTGAATGACCTGTGGTCCTTCACCATACGTCTTCGCGACGTTACGCAATACGAGTTCGCCCATTTCTAGCTTCTCCTGAAACCTGAATCCTGATGCCCGATACCTGCTGTCCCGCGCGACGTGGCGCGCCGCCACGTTCTGCCGCGTCGCGCGGGTTGCGTGCGATGCCGATGAATCCGCGTTAGCGCGACGCCGCCACGCCCGCGTGCTGCGCAATCACGTCGCGATACCAGAGCGCGCTGTCTTTCGGCGTGCGCTGCTGGGTTGCATAATCGACGTACACCATGCCGAAGCGCTTGTCGTAACCCGACGCCCATTCGAAGTTGTCCATCAGGCTCCACGCGAAATAACCGGCGACGTCCACGCCCTTCTTCGCCGCATCCGACAGTGCCGCGAGGTGCAGGTCGAAAAAGCTGATGCGGTCGGTGTCGCGCACGCGGCCGTTGTCCAGCACGTCTTTCGCGGCACAGCCGTTTTCGGTGATGTAAATCGGCGGCAGGTGATAGTCGGCGTTCAGCTTCGTCAGCAATTCCGTCAGACCTTGCGGATAGATTTCCCAGTCCATATCGGTAAAGCCGAGCACGCCCGGCGGACGCTTCGGACCCGACGCGCTCGCGAAAATGCGCGTGTAGTAGTTCACGCCGAGGAAGTCCATCGGCGTGCCGATGATGTCGAAGTCGCCGTCGCGGATCACCTCTTGCGGGCCGTTCTCGCCGTACCACGCGAGCGCTTGCGCCGGATAACGGCCTTTGAACAGCGGGTCCATGTACCAGCTCACGAACTTCTCGTATTCGAGCGACGCGGCGGCCTGGTCTTCGGGCGAATCGGTCGCGCCATCCGACGACGACTGGTTCAGCACGATGCCGAGCGGCGCCTTCACGCCGTCGGCGCGCAACGCCTGCAACGCGAGACCATGCGACAGCAGCAGGTGGTGCGCGACGTGGGCCGCTTTCTTCAGGCTCTCGTTGCCCGGCGCGAAATAGCCGGTGACGTTGCCGAGCCACGCGGTACACCACGGCTCGTTATGCGTGGCGATGGACGCCAGACGGTCGCCCAGCACGCTGCCGATCTTGCTTGCGTAGTCTGCGAAACGATAGGCGGTGTCGCGGTTTTCCCAGCCGTTTTGCGTGTCCTGCAATGCTTGCGGCAGGTCCCAGTGATACAGCGTTGCGAACGGCTGGATATTGCGCTTCAGCAGACCGTCGACGAGACGCTCGTAAAAGTCCAGACCCTTCTCGTTGAATGCGCCACGGCCGTCCGGCTGCACGCGCGGCCACGCGATCGAAAAGCGATACGCCTGCAGGCCCAGTTCGGCCATCATGTCGAGATCCTGCTCCAGACGATGGTAGTGATCGCAAGCAACGTCGCCGTTCTCGCCTCTCACCACTTTGCCCGGCACCTTGCAGAAGGTGTCCCAGATAGACGCGCCGCGGCCGTCTTCGTTCGCTGCACCTTCGATCTGATACGAACTGGTCGCTACGCCCCAGACGAAGTCTTCCTTAAACCGGTATGTCGACATAAATAATGTTGCCCTGAATGGTCATGCCCGTGAGGGTCAAAAGTGAGTCGTTAGTCGTTAATCGGGAGAAACGGGATCAGGCCTTGACCGCACCGGTCGTCAGACCGTCGATCAGTCGGCGCGACGTGAAAGCGAACAGCACGAGCAGCGGTATCACGGCGACCGCCGAGCCCGCCATGACGGCGCCCCAGTCCGAATTGGTCGGGCTCTGCAAGATACGCAGCGCGAGCGGCAGCGTGTACATCGACGGCGAGCGCAGCACGACGAGCGCCGACAAAAAGTTGTTCCATGCCTGAATGAAGCTGATCAGGCCGAGCGTGCCGAGTGCCGGGCCGAGCAGCGGCAGCACCACGCTCCAGTAAATGCGGAACTCGCCGCATCCGTCGATACGCGCCGCCTCGATCAACTCCGACGGAATCGCCGACGCCACGTACTGACGCATCAGGAACACGCCGAGCGCGGCGGCCGCGCCGGGCACATACAGCGCGCGCGGCTCGTTGATCCAGCCCAGCAGGTTCATCGTCATGAAGGTCGGAATCATGCCGAGGAACGGCGGCACCAGCATCGCCGTCAATGCGACCGCGAACAGCGCCTTCTTGAAACGGAACTCGTACATCGCGAATGCGTAGCCCGCCATCGATGTGACCAGCAGCGTCAGCACCGTTTGCATCGTCGCTGTGTAGAAGCTCCAGCCGAGGTTGCGCCAGAACGGGATATGCCGCATCAGCGACGCCATGTTGTCCAGAAACGCGCTGCCGAACCACAACGGCGGCGGCATCGAGAAGATTTCCGAACTCGTGTGCGTCGCGAAGACGAACATGAAATAGAACGGCGAGAACATCAGCACCGCGCCCGCCAGCACGATCGCGTAGCCGGTATAGCGGGCCTTGTTATTCGACAGTTGCGACAGTTTCATCGCTGTCCCTCCTCGTTCATGCCGCTGCGGTGAAAGATGCGTGTGTTGAGCCACATCAGCGCGGCAATGGTGATGAACAGCAGCCACGCAATCGAACTCGCCGTACCGAAGTCGCCGTCGTGAAATGCCGTGCGGTACATGTAGACCGCCGTCGTCAGACCCGACTGACTCGTGCCCATGCCTTCATTCGGCAGCAGGATGAACGGCTCTTCAAACAGTTGCAGGCCGCCGATAATGGAGAGCGTCACCGCGAAGAAAATCATCGGCTTGATCAGCGGAATCGTGATGCGCGTGAACTGTTGCCAGCCGTTCGCGCCGTCGATTTTCGCGGCCTCGTAGAGATCCTTCGGAATGGTTTGCAGCGCCGACAGATAAAGCACCGTATTCCAGCCGACATAACGCCAGAAGATCACCACCGACACCGCCGGCTTGACGTTGGCCGGGTTATACAGCCACTCGATGCGATGTGCGGGCACGATCCAGTGAAGCCCCGGCAATTTGCCGATCTCGGCAATAGCGAGATTGATCATGCCGAAGTCGGTCGAATACAGCGACGAGAAGATCAACGCAATCGCGACACTCGACGTGATGAACGGCAGAAAATACAGCCCGACGACGAAATTGCGCCAGCGCCGGAATGCGGTCTGCAGGAAAAACGCGAGCGGCAATGCAATCAGATGTTGCGGCAGACCCGACGCGATCGCCATGTACGCCGTGTTGTACAGCGACTTCCAGTACCACGGGTCGGTCAGCGTGAACGTGAAGTTCGACAGGCCCACCCACTTCATGCTGGCGAGCCCCGCTGTTGCGTCCCAGCTCTGGAACGACAGGTACAGCGAGAACAGCAGCGGAAACGCGATGAACAACGCGAACAACAGAAAGAACGGCGCGACAAACAGATAAGGCGCGACCTTCACTGGATTGACCAGCGATTTTCTGCGCGGCGCCGCGAGCGGCGGCCGCACGTCGCTCACGCGCCCTTCATGGGCGCCCGGCTCGGGTGTGGGCAGTGACAAGCTCATCAGTAGTTCCGTCCAGTCGGGCGTGGCCGGCAGGCATCGCCGGCCACGCTAGTGCAAACTTCAGCCACGGCGACGCTGCATGACAGCACGCCGTGGTGTTTCATCAACGGCGAATGCGGTGCGTGATCTGGTCTTGCGCTTCCTTCAGTGCCGTGTCGACGTCCTCGTTATCGTCGACGACCTTGTCGAGCGCGGAGTGGACAGCTTCTTCCGCCACCTGGTCATACTTGCTGCGCTGGATCGCCGGAATGTGCGACGCTGCATCGCGCCAGATCAGACGGGCCTTTTCGTTGCCGAGGAACGCAACCGGCTCGGCGAAGAAGCCGTCGTTCTGCGCGGAGAGCAGTGCGGGGAATGCGTCGATCGAACGGAACGAGGCGAGTTGCGTATCCTGGCGGGTGGTCAGGAATTTGATGAATTCCCACGACATCGCCTTTTGCGTCGCCTTCACGGGAATCGAGTAGAACGTGCCGCCGAACGATGCGTAAGAGTTGTTCGGCAGATTCGCCGCGCGCCACAGACCCTTCGTGTCCGGTGCGATCCACGACGACAGGTGGCCGCCGAGCCATGCGCCCATCATCTGCGTGGCGACGGTGCCGCGCTTGAAGCTCTCGGCCCATTCGTTCGACCACGGCGTGATCTTCGCGTCGAGACCCAGGTCGCGCGCCTTCTTCGCGAGCTTGAACGCAGTGACGAAACGCGCGGACGTAACGACCGGATTGCCCGCCTTGTCGAAGTACACGCCGTCGCCCTGCTTCAGATCGGCACGAATGTAGATGTCTTCGATATCGCGCGACGACGCCATCAGATACGCGCCCGTCGCCTTCTTGATCTTCACGCCCGACGCGAGATACGAGTCCCACGATTTGTTCAGATCGGCTTCGGTCACGCCGGCCTTGTCGAGAATGTCCTTGCGATAGAACAGCGTGCCCGGACCGATGTCCGACGGCATGCCGACAATCGCGCCATCCTGCGTAGTGGCCTGCGCGAACGTATAGCCGATGAACTGGCTCTTGTACTGGCCCGCGTTGTACGGTGGCTTCGACAGGTCTTCAAGACCGCCGCCCGCTGCGAACCGGCCGATAAAGCCCACTTCGACCGCCATCACGTCGGGCAGATCGGAGCTGGTGGCGAGCGCGGTCGTCATTGCGTTGTGGTGATCGGCAATCGCCAGCGACGACACCTTGATGTCCACATCCGGATGGAGCTTCTTCCATGCCGGAAGCGCGTCCTTGATTTCCTGATCGAGCTTCGGGAAGACGGCGACCGTCAATGTGGTGTTCGCGTGTGCGCTGATCGCCGCGATGCTCAGCAGAACTGCGGCGGCTGGCCCTGTAAATCGGAATGTCATTTGTTTGTCTCCTGTTGAACCGTTTGTAGATTGCTGTCGGTTACTTCGTCGTTGCTTCTGGGGCTTTCCTGTTGCGACTCATCAATTACGATTTACTTTCCTTTATGCGTTTTGAAAGCGCTTTCATGGGCTTTCAAAAAAAACGCACCGAAGGGTGCATCCCGCTAACTTCTCGTCCGTGCCTACTGCTGACGCCGCGGTTTTGACCGCTTCGACACAGGTGTTGGCGCTGGCGCCGGACCTATTCGCTGCGTCGTCTCTCGTGTCACCAGCGTGAGCGGAATCGGATTCAGCGCGACGGCCTGCTTGCGGATCATCTGCACGATGCCTTGAGCCGCGAGACGGCCAATTTCATAAGTGGGCTGGCGGACCGTAGTGAGCGGCGGCGTCATGTACGACGAGGTGGGCAGATCGTCGAAGCCGACCAGCGACATATCTTCCGGCACCCGCAACCCGCGACGGAACAACGTGAGACGCGCGCCGTAGGCGGTTTGATCGTTCGCGCAGAACACCGCGCTGAACGACGGACCGCGCTCGAACAGCCGTTCCATGGCCGTGACTCCGCCGGTCTCGAGATAGTCGCCCTGCTCGACCAGTTCCGCGTCGAACGGGATGCCCGCTTCTTTCAATGCGATCCGGTAACCGTCGAGACGCTCGATCGCATCTTCGTGATTCGGCGGCCCGGCGATAAACGCAATCTTGCGATGCCCCTCGCCGATCAGATGACGGGTCGCATCGCGCGCGCCCTGCAGATTGTCGATCGGCAAGCTCGCTAGGACGGCACTGTTCCGCACGGAGCGTCCGAGTACGAGCAAAGGTGCATGCCGCGAATATTCGATCAGCGAGGTTTCGTCGAGCTGGGCATGCAGAAGAATGATGCCGTCGACACGACGCGCAATGAACTGCTCCATGCGCGACATTTCATCCTTGACGTTCCAGCGACTGCTGACGAAGAGCGGCGTAAAGCCTGGCTCATACAGTCCGTCTTCGATACCGCGCAGCCACTCCGCGTAAAACGGGCTGGACACGGTTTGCGTCAGTACGCCGATGGTGTCGGTCTTGCCGCTCGCGAGGCTTCGAGCCAGCACGTTCGGCCGATAGTTGAAACGCGCGATAGCCTGTTCCACCGCGTGCTGCTTCGCGGGCAACACACGCGCAGTGCCATTCAGAATGCGCGACACCGTACTGGGGGAAACGCCGGCTGCCCGCGCGATTTCCTCGAGTGTCACATTAGGTGGAGTTTGACCGTCGTCGTTCATGGTCCAAGAATACTGCTTTTTGAAAGCGCTTTCAAACTTGAGTTTACCCTTACTACACCAGGGACACCTGCATTACATGTGAAGTGACTACATAAAAAAGCAGCCGGTGCGACGAGGGTGGAGGATGCGTCGCACCGGCCTCTCTACGAAAGAGATGTAAGCAGTACTAGAAACACAGAGATCACTACGATTGCCGGTCAGGCAATTTGCTACTTAGAACGTGGTCATGATGCCGGCGAAGACACCTGTCTGGCTGTGACCGTAGTCCGGGTTGCTGTTGGACGACGTGCCGGTCGCCGGGTCATAGTTGTTGTTGCCGTACGGGCCGTTGCCGAGGTTGATGTTCGACGTCGAGCTGTTGTGGATGTAGCCGGCTTCCGTGTACAGGAACGTACGCTTGGACAGCGCGTAGGTTGCTGCGAGCGTGAACAGCGTCGCGTTACCGTTGCCGTTGTTCGCATTCGCATGGAAGACTGCGCCGGTCACTGCCGTTGCGCTCGTCACTTGCCATGCAGCGCCGAACCATTCGTGGTTCACGCCCGTCGGTGCGCCTACGCCAACCGGTTGCGATGCAGCGGTCACGCCCATGCTCGCGTTGGTTGCGTCAGGTGCGCTCAGGTGCTGATAGCCGGCATACAGCTTCACAGGACCGATCACGTACGTACCGCCGGCCAGAATCGAGCGCGAAGCCGAGTAGACGTTGTTGAACGAGCCGTCTGCGCCGCGCACTTCGTCATAGATCACGCGGAAGTCGCCGCTGCCGAACGTGTAGATACCTTCGACGGCGTTGGTGCGGCCCTGGCCGGTCGGAACACCTGCCGAATTGACCGGTGCCGAGTTCCAGCTGGTGTTGTTCGTCAGCGAGTATTGGCCCTTCAAAACGAGGCCGCCGAGCAGGACGGGCGAGTTGTACTCTGCGCCGTTGCTTGCGCTGGCCCAGTTACGGCCACGCACCAGCGTCGAGATTGCGTAACGCTGCATCAGTTGCGGGTCGGTGCCCCAGCTGTCCTGCGACAGTTCGCCAGCGCCGAGGTTACCGATCTTGAACAGACCGAAGTGATCATTCGTGAAGCCGACAGTGGCGTGACGGCCAAACAGATTGCCCGCCGAAGCGCCGGTCATCGTATTGAGCTGCCCTTCCAACTGGAACACGGCCTTCGTGCCGCCACCCAGGTCTTCAGCGCCTTCCAACCCGAACCACGAGCAACCCCAGTTACCGCTCTCGGCTGCCCATGCATGGCCGCCAGGAATGCCGGTTTCGTACTGGATGCCGTTGTCGATACGACCGTAAAGTGTGACGCTACTCTGCGCGTGGGCCGCCGCTGCAGCTGCCATCAGGGACAATGCAATAACCGTTTTTTTCATTAGATATCCTATATTCGTTTTGGCGTCTCCGAGCCGCTCAGGACATGTACTGACTCCGCACACTCCCCGCTTGCTGAAATGTCCGCTTCACATTTCGAGGCGATTATAGGTATGGGTATCGCGTGCAGTAACGATCTTCCGTGTCAGGGAAAACGCTGTTGCTCATAGCTGTTGCGCGCGATCAAATGACGAAGTAGCAAGCGCTTCGTGACCATGAGGTCATGGTCATCTGTCTGGCAAATCCGTTTGAATCCATACATGCAAAATCGGCCCGCGGGACCTGTTTGCGCTTCCCGCTGCCGCGCGAAATGCGTGCGGTCGTTTGAACGGGTGCGAAAGTCGATTTCGATGTTGCACAAATGCAACGACGAAAGTTCTCACCTGATGTATCGGCGCTGTGCTTTTGTTGGCCGCATCGATTCGTGTTCCCGAAACGCGAAGAAGTTGCCTGCTTTGCGGGCGTCGCTAATGCGCTTCTGGCAACCTTCCAGCAAGGGTTTTTATTCGGGACTATGATTCCGCCATAGGACGCCGAATCACGAGTCGTGCCCAGCTTGAGAGCGCTGGACACAAGGCCTGGAATCGCATTGGAGGGCTTGCCTGCCTCCGGCGGATTCCACCACAAAGGTCATGACCCGATCGGCTTCGACTGGCCCGCGCCACGCCGCAAGTCCACCCCCGCGTTCCACCACGACGAACGCGCAAGCTTTTCGCGGGGCGACAACTCCTCCTCCAAACGTCCCGACAGACAAAATCCCTCGACGCACCATCGAAAGAGATGGGTATGCACGGCGCAGACGGGGCTTTTGTCGTTGACTTCCGCGGCCCATCCTGGAGTCCGACCGGAAGTGTCGTCGCCGGAGTTCGCCGGCAGATCTGCCTCTCTGCAAGGAGTTATTGTGAAAAAAGCTATTGCAACCACTCTCGCGTTATTGATTGCCGGCACCATTGCGCCGGTCGCCGTTGCCGACACCGATTCGTCGATGAACGATGGGCAACTCGCGCACGCCGTCCGCGTTTCAGCGGCGCGTAGCGGCGTAAGTCTGTCTCATGTGTTTGTCTTTGCGCGCTCGGGACAGGTCACGCTGATCGGCTGGGTCCCTGAGCGCACCCAGGTCGCGCTGGCTGAACGCAGTGCCACCTCGGTGGACGGCGTGACGTCGGTAAACAACCTGCTTTCTCGTGGACGTTGAACGCAACGCAAAAAACACGCGGACGATTTTCACCGTCCGCGTGTTTAACGTTTGCGTCTGCTGTGACGTATTGAATGTTTGCTTAGCAGATTCGCAGGCCGCGATTTCCGCTTGCCTATCTAATGGCTCGCGGGCGATATAAGTCTGCAGAATGAGGCAAGCGAAGCGCGGCTTCTATTGCCGCGCTACGTGCGAGTCGTTGCAGCTTCCAGGCGTTGCCAGAGACTTGCGTCGCTTCGTGAAGGTGACAGCAACGCCCGGATCGATCGAATATGGCTTTAAACGTGGACCGTCACGTCTCCTTCACCTGCGGGCAAAGTAATGCTCACGCCTGCCTCGCCACTCTTCGTCGGCAATCCGCCGGCATCCCGCAAGCTATTCCACTGACGCAACAACAGCGGCAACGGAGCCTGCACCCCATCGCGCCGAATCCGCAACGTATCGCCTTGACGCGTCACGCTGACATGCGTGACAGCTGCGCCGCCAAGATCGCGCAACGTCACCGTAGCGGTTTTGCCGTCGCAAAGTTCGAACAGATGCAGTTCGCTTTGCTGTGCATAGTCGTAATCGGGACGCTGATTTTCCGTGCCCAGTGCCAGTAGCGTGTTGGGCCGCACGAACAGCGGCAGGCTCATGAACCCGTGCCGCTCGCGCAGCCAGCGGCCGCCCTCGACCTGCTCGCCGCTGAACAAATGCGTCCAGCGTCCTGCGGGCAGATAGAAATCCACGTCGCCGACTGCGTTGAAAACCGGTGCAACCAGCAACGAATCTCCAAGCACGTATTGACGGTCCAGATAATCGCACGCGGGATCGTCGGGAAACTCCAGCAGCATGGCGCGCAACATGGGCGTGCCGTGATCGACGGCCTGCTTTGCGGCGTCAAACAGATACGGCATCAAGCGCGATTTCCACTCGGTGAAATGCCGCACCACGTCGACCGCTTCATCGTCGAACAACCATGGAACGCGATACGACTTGCTGCCATGCAAACGGCTATGGCTCGACAGCAATCCGAACGCGCACCAGCGCTTATAAACATCGGCTGGCGCGGTGTGCTCGAAGCCGCCAATATCGTGGCTCCAGAAGCCGAAGCCGCTGAGTCCAAGCGACAGGCCGCCGCGCAACGTCTCCGCCATCGATTCGTAAGTCGCGCTGCAATCGCCACCCCAATGCACCGGCAATTGCTGGCTGCCGACCGTGCCCGAGCGCGCGAACACAACAGCTTCGCCTTCGCCGCGCACTTCTCGCAATACGTCGAACACCACCTTGTTGTACAGGTAGCTATAGTAGTTGTGCATCTTCTGCGGATCGGAGCCGTCGTGGTACACGACGTCGGTCGGAATCCGCTCGCCGAAATCGGTCTTGAAACAATCCACGCCCATTTCCAGCAGCCGCCGCAAATGTCCCGCATACCATTGCGCAGCAGCCGGATTCGTGAAGTCCACAATGCCCTGGCCAGGTTGCCAGCGGTTCCACTGCCACACGTCACCATTCGGCTTGCGCAACAAATAGCCCATCTCCATGCCTTCGGCAAACAGCGGCGACGGCTGCGCGATATACGGGTTGATCCACAAGCAGATCTTCAGACCACGCGCCTTGAGCCGTGCCAGCATCGCTCGCGGATCGGGGAACGTCTCGCGGTTCCACTCGAAGTCGCACCAGTGGAAAGCCTTCATCCAGAAGCAGTCGAAATGGAATACGTGCAACGGAATGCCACGTTCCGCCATACCGTCGATGAAATGATTCACCGTGGCTTCGTCGTAATTCGTCGTGAACGACGTGGTGAGCCACAGACCGAACGACCACGCCGGTGGTAGCGCGGGACGGCCGGTCAGACGCGTGAAGCGCTCCAGCACTTCCTTCGGCGTCGGCCCGTCGATCACGTAGTACTCCAGTTTTTCACCGGCGACGCTGAATTGCATCTTCGCCACTTTTTCGCTGGCTATCTCAAACGAGACGTTTTCGGGGTGATTCACCAGCACGCCGTAACCGCGATTGGTCAAGTAGAACGGAATGTTCTTATAGGCCTGTTCAGTGCCCGTACCGCCATCGCGATTCCAGCTCTCGACCACCTGCCCGTTCTTCACGAACGCGGTAAAGCGCTCGCCCAGTCCATAAACGTTTTCGCCGACACCGAGATCGAGCCGCTCGAACATGAACGGCGCGTCGCCCTGATTTGCATCGCTGACATGACCCGCGCCGCGAAAGCCGCTACCTGTAATGCGTTGACCGTCGCGCAGAAAATCTACTGACCAATCGCCCGACTTTGCAATGCGTACGCTGAGAGAGCCGCTGGTGAGCGTGGCTTCGTCGTCGGTATTGCGCGTGGTGACAGGCCCATCTACGCGATTGAGCTGGAAATGTGGGCCGATATCTCGCGTGCCACGAAAATGTTCGACCTTCACGCCAATCACGCCGCTTTGCGGCGAAAAGAAACGCCACGTGAGCAAGCCGGTATCGAGTTGCCGCTCGCGGCTCGATACGTCGCGCGGCGCGGCGTGAACGAGTAGTTCGTCACCGAGCGCTTCCACACTGTGCAGTGCAGCCGAGTACAGCACATTCAGGCCGTCGCGGATCAACCAGTTGCCATCGCTGATTTTCATACAAGCTTTCTCATAGCGTGTTGATACCCGCTCCGCCGGGCGGCGGAACGAAACTCAATGGAGTGCCTAAGTTAAGACGTATTCGGTGCCTACAGCGCCTGCTCCGTCTTCCGGTCGAAGACGTGAATGTGGTCGCTGGCGATGTCGAGACTCACAGCCTCGCCACTTCGTATGGCCGAAACGCCCGCATGCGAAACCAGCACGAGCGATTCGACACCGTCGACACGAAGGGACGCAAAGGTCATCGACCCCGTCGTTTCCACGCTGTCGATCACGGCGCTGAAGCCTCTGCCACCAGCATGAATATGCAGATGCTCGGGACGCAAACCGAGCCATACAGCCGTACCTGCAGGCAGCCTACGGCCAGGGCCGAGGTCCAGCGTCTGCGACTGTGCGGCTCCGAACTGTGCACGTCGTCCGTCGGAACCAATCACGGCTTCGATGAAGTTCATCGACGGCGAGCCGATAAAGCCTGCAACAAACTTGTTCGCCGGACGGTGATACAGGTCCAGCGGTGCGCCCTGCTGTTCGACCTGCCCCGCGCGCAACACGACGACGTGATCGGCCATCGTCATTGCTTCGATCTGGTCGTGCGTAACGTACACCGACGTCGCCTTGAGCCGCTCATGCAGCTTGCGAATTTCGGATCGCATATGCACGCGCAGCGCGGCATCGAGATTGGACAACGGTTCGTCGAAAAGAAACACCTTGGGATTGCGCACGATTGCGCGTCCCATTGCGACCCGCTGCCGCTGTCCGCCCGACAGTTGACGCGGCATACGCGCGAGCAGATGCTCCAGCCCCAGCGTGCGCGCCACTCCATCGATGCATTCGCGAATCGCCTGCGGTGCAGTGCCTCTTAACCGCAGCGAATACGACATATTCTTCTCGATGTTCATATGCGGATATAGCGCATAGCTCTGGAACACCATCGCGACATCGCGCTTACGCGGCGGCATGTCGTTCACCACCTTGCCGTCGATCCGCAACGTGCCGCCGGTACTCCGTTCGAGTCCGGCAATCGTGCGCAGCAAGGTCGACTTGCCACAACCCGATGGCCCGATCAGCGCGACAAAACATCCTTCCGGCACGCGGATATCGATGTCTTTCAACACCTGCACGGGTCCGTAACTCTTGCTCAGACGCTCGATCTGAATTCGATCCACAGCGATTCTCCGGCCGGTATTCACCGGCAAATACATAGGCGTGACTTGAGTTACTTGAGCGCGCCAGCGGTCAGGCCGGCGACGATCCTGCGTTGCAACAACATGAACGCGACCAGGATCGGCGTGACGAAAATGGCCGAGTAGGTCATGATGCCGATCCAGTCGATCCTGGTCGCACCGACGAACGCGGACAACCCCACCGTCGCGGTCTGATACTGGTCGTCGAGAATCAGCGAACGGGCGTACACATACTCGCCGAACGATTGCAGGAACACCAGAATCGCCGACACGAGAATGCCGTTCACGGCGAGCGGCAAGATCACGCCGAAGAACGCGCGCATCGGCGACGCGCCATCGACCAGCGCGGCATCGCGCAACTCACGCGGCACCTGCACGAAGCTCGGACGGCACAGCACGATATAGAACGGCAGCGTCTTCGTGATCTGCGCGATCACTACCGCAAGGCGCGGCGTCTCCAGCAACCCGAGCGCCTTGAACGCGGTGAAGATCGGCGTCACCATCAGGCTCGAAGGGAGTGCCTGCAAAACCAGTACCGTGAAAATCGCGAAGCTAGTCCAGCGGTTCTGCACGAAGGCCAGCGCATAAGCGGCGCCCGTACCGACGAAAACCGTCACGGCCACCGTGCCGCATGCGGTCACGAGCGAATTCCACAGGAAGTTGCCCATGCCCCGCTCGGTGAACACCTGCCACAAATGCGATTCGGGATGCTGCGGCCAGAACGTCGGCGGATACTGGAACATCTCGCTGGCGCTCTTGAACACGGTGATGTACATCCAGTACAGCGGGAACATGTAGACCGCCGTCACGCACAACGCGATCACAAAAAGGATGTAGCGCTTCATGTCAGACCATCCTTTCGTTGCGGGTCGAGCGTACGTAAATCACCGCGACCACCAGCACCAGCAACAACATCAACGTAGCGACCGCAGAGCCCGCCGACACCTCGAACGTTTGCAGCGACAGCTGCCACGACCAGAACTGCGCCACTTGCGACGAGTTGGCTGGGCCGCCTTGCGTCAACGCGGCGATCAGATCGAATTGCTGCATCGTCATGATTGCGCCGAGTGCGATGACTGCGCCGAGCGTAGCCTTCATCATCGGCAACGTGATGCCGACAAAACGCTGCAATGGGTTCGCGCCGTCGAGTTCGGCCGCTTCATACAGATCGGCGGGAATCGCCGCAAGGCCGACCGACAACAGCAGCATGTTGAACGGCACGCCGAGCCATACGTTCGCAAGAATCACCGCGTACAACGACCAGGCCGGGTCCGATAACCAGAAGATCTTCTCGTTCAGCAGATGCGTTTGCATCAGCACATGATTCAGCACGCCGTAATCGCCCGCAAAAATCAGTTTCCAGATCACGCCGACGACCAGCCCCGGCATGATCCAGCCCGCGAGAAACAGGCCACGCATTGCGCTAGCAAACGGAAAATCCTGTGCAAACAGCAACGCCAGCAGAAAGCCGATGATGATCTGGAACGTCAACGACAAACCGACGAACAACACTGTATTAACGAGTACCTGGCGCGCTTCGGGCCGCCCGAACACGTCGCGATAATTGGCGAGTCCGACAAATGGCCGCAACAGCGTGGCGGGCTCCATCAGGTCGACCTGCTGGAACGACAGCACGATGTTGTAGATAAGCGGCAGTCCCGCGAATATCAGCAGATACAGCAGTGCGAACACCGCCAGCGATATTTCAAAAGCATTGGCGCGCGGGAAGCGGCGCATTAATGTGTTCATGGCTTTGATCTGACAGGTACGGCATGGGTCAACCGGGCACCACGAAGGGCGCCCGGCAATCCCGGCACGGCGACGTGAAAACCCGTTGCTTAGTGAGCGACGCCCTGCACCGTCTGACCGGCAGTGGTCATCGCCTGAGCCGGCGCGGCCTGGTGCGTCAGCACCGATTGCATCGCGTCGGAAATCGCTTTCGAGACTTTCGGCCACTGCGGATTAGGACCGCGCGCACGGGCGTACTCCATCTGCTCGTTGAACGCCTTGTACGCTTGCGGCCATTTCGGATTCACCGTGTTGGTGTCCTTCGACGGCGGTAGCATGCCGAAATCGTTCCAGTTGCGGCCGCGTTGCGAGTACATGTATTCGAGGAACTGGAACGCGACGTCCGGATCTTTTGCGCCGCGCAGAATGGCGTGATTCTGTTCGCCGAGCGCCGACGCGCGCGCGCCGCCCGCTTTCTCTGTCGGCAGCAATGCGACTCGCCACTTGAACTTCGCGCCCTTCTCGACCGCGTTCAGTTCCCACGGACCGTCGATGTCCATCGCGGCATTGCCGTTGATGAACGTCGCCGCCGCTTCCGATTGTGTGTGCGTGAGCGTATCGGGCGACGCCACTTTCGCGTCCATCAGCTTCTGCCAGAACGTTGCCGCGCGTGCCGCACCCGGATCGTTCAGCTTGTCCCAATCGGCGCCCGTCGCCTGAATGAACGGCAGGAACTGGAACACGCCTTCTTCGTTATTGATCGCAGAAAACGCGAGACCGTAGACGTTTTTCTGCGCGTCGGTCAGCTTCTTCGCGTCCGTGTACAACTCGTCCCACGTTTGCGGCGGATGGTTCGGGTCGAGTCCTGCAGCCTTGAACATGTCTTCGTTGTAGTACAGCGCGAGCGTGTTGGTGCCGCGCGGAATCGCATACACCTTGCCGTTCCAGCTTGCGTTCTTCAGCGGTCCGGGGAAGATCTGCTTCGCGTCGATCACCTTCGACTTCGCCAGATAAGGCGTGAGGTCGAGCAGCGCGTTCTTCGACGCGAACATCGCGGTATTCGGGTTATCGATCGGCACGACGTCCGGCATGCTGCCCGACATCACTGCGCGCATAGTCTCGTCATTGAGCGCGGCGAAGCCTACCTTGCGGATTTGCAGATGCACGTCCGGATGCAGTTTGGCAAACTCCTGCGCCATTTTTTCGGTGTAATTGTCCGGCTCGTCCACGGCCCAGACGGACAGCGTCGCGGCGTGCAAGGCGGTGCAGGAAAGCGAGAATGCCAAACCCAGTGCCGCGGACGCGGCCAGTAGCTTCTTCATGGTGTCTCCATTTTCGCGCGATCAAACCACGCTCGTCTCTGGCTCATTTTTCGAACTGCGGTTGAGCCGTCTCTCTCGGTTTTTCTGACGACGCGCGACCTTTCAGGTCGTCGGTGTCGCCGCTGTCGTTGTTTCCGGAAACGTTTCCGGAAGCCAGCGCATCTTTGCTTGTAGAACGAATAGTGTCAAGTCGGCGGCGAAAATCGCAATCGGATTTCCCGAAATACGCAATGCCGGTTGCGGTTCAAGTACGGGTTAGCCATGAGCCGTCACTTACCTTTTCCTGACGGCTTTTGACGACTCCGGCGGTAACGCGTCGCTATCACGCTCTCGCAGCGACAACGGCCAAAGCGAAGGCTCGCGCGCGTCGCCGTAGGTATCTGCGAAGTCGGGAAACTGCGCGAGCAACGATTGCGCGAGGCGTCGTCCTAACTCGTAAGCGTCGAGTGTGAAACCAGTCAGACGGGGCGCGAGGAATTCGGCAAGCTCGCCTGTCAGCACGCCGCCGGAGATAGCCAGATCGCGGCCCGGCGTCTTGCCGAGTTCGTAAAGCTTCCGATATGCACCGATCGCCATGCAGTCGCTCTGGAACATCAACGCGGTAGGTGCCCGCGCGAGTTCCAGCAACTCCTGCGTGATCTGATAGCCGCCGCGTTCCGACAACTCATTGCGACGCACGTAGCCCTTCGGCACATCGAGCCCATGCTTTGCCATCGCCTCCTGCCATGCATGCAGATAAACGTGCGCCTGCATCGCATCGTTATCGGGAATGCCCAGCGCGATTCGCCGATGTCCGAGCGCCACCAACCGCGCAACACCCGCCTCGGCGGCGGATTTGAAATCAAGGTCGACCCATGCGTGCTCGCCGCCCGACTCGCTGCGGCCCAGCGCGACGAAGGGAAAATTGCGAGCCGCCACATAGTCGATCCTTTCATCGTGATGCCGGGTGCCCGCGAGGATCACCCCATCCACGTGACGACGCTCGACAATGCGGCGCAACCGGGCACATTCGTCCTCCCACGATTCGCTCGCGTACATCACGAGGTCCATGCCGTGCTGCGACAGAATGGATTGCAGGCCGTCCGCGAGCGTCATGAAAACGCCGAGCGTGTAGTTCTCTTCTTCGCGGCGCATCGGCAGCATCAGCCCGATGATGTCGAGCCTGCCCTTGCGCAGACTTTCGGCCGCCTTGTTAGGCGCATAGCCATGCCGAAGCGCTGCGGCGCGTACACGTTCGCGGGTTTCGGCACTGACTTCGTCGCTGTCGTTGAGCGCGCGCGAAATGGTCGAAACGGAAAGATTGAGCTCGCTGGCGAGCTGTCGAATGCCCATGCGTTGGTCTGACCCGATGTGTAATCCGGTCAAGCTTATCAAACTGATGCGGTTTCAATATCGGCTGCGTGCCGGACCGTTTAACGGCTTTCGGAATACGCAGCCACCTCTTTTTCCGACTTCGGCGACCTTCGGATGTAGCCCGCTCGCGCACGAATCGGCGCGTGTCGATGACACCGTGGAACGGGTCAGGTAAACCCCGCATAGCGACTGTTGCAGCGTCTGCTTAGTATCGCATGTTACCGATAACGTTACGACAGGTTAGGCGACGTATCGACAGAAAAACATACGACACGGAGACCCCGGATGCGCTTCAGATCGACCTCGACACGCCTGCTCTACCTCGCGGCCACGCTCGGTGCCGTCGCATTGACCACAGGCTGCGTGAGCAGTCACGCGCCGGTCGCTCACGACGGTCCGCCGCTTGCAGCCGCACCGGCTGAAGCGACGCCGCAACTGAAAAACGTGATGGCTGCGCATTTCAAAATTGGCGCGGCGATCGAGCCTGACTCGATAGAAAGTCCTAAAGACGCAGCCCTTCTCGCCGCGCAGTTCTCGAGCCTGACCGCAGAGAACAAGATGAAACCTGGCACCATCGGCGTAGCTGAAGGCCAATACAACTTCGCGCCCGCCGACGAGATAATCGCGTTCGCGCAGGCGCATGGCATTGCAGTGCGAGGTCACACGCTCGCCTGGCATTTCCGTGCGGGCGACTGGACCGAAGCGCCCGCGTGGTTCTTCGCGGGCGATCCGAAAGACCCGCATTATCACGACATCGTCGCCGCACGTCTGCGCCGGTATGTGACCGATGTGGTCACGCATTTTCGCGGCAAGGTCTATGCGTGGGACGTAGTCAACGAAGTGATCAGCGACGATCCGCATCAGGTCTATCGTGAAGACAGCCCGTGGTATCGCGCGCTGGGGAAGGACTACATCGCGATTGCGTTCCGTGCGGCGCGCGCCGCCGATCCCGACGTCAAGCTCTATATCAACGAATACAGCACCGACGACGCGACCAAGCGCGCAAAGCTGCTGGCTGTGGTGCGTGAATTGCGTGCAGAGGGCGTGCCGATCGACGGCGTTGGGCATCAGATGCATATCAGCGTCAACTGGCCGCCTGTGGCGCACCTCAAGCAGGCTTTCGACGACGTGGCCGCGATGGGCCTCGAAAACCAGGTGACCGAGCTCGACGTGAGTCTCTATACCGATTCAGGCGCATGCTGGAGCGATCCGCATGCGTGTTTGCCCGACCTCGGCAATCCGGTCCCGAACGACGTGATGCGCGCGCAGGCGCTGCGCTATCGGGCCGTGTTCGATCTGTTCGAACATGAGCCGAGCATCAAGGCAGTGACGTTCTGGGGTTACTCGGACAAGCATACGTGGCTGACTTCGACGCCCGCGCCACGCAACAATCTGCCGCTGTTGTTCGATGCAAATTTGCGGCCGAAGGCAGCGTTCTGGACGATCGTCGATCCGACTTATCAGCCCTGACACTTGTGATGATGGCCCGCGATTATCGCGGGCCTTCCATCGTTCACGGCACATACGAGTCGGTTTCTTCCAGCTCGGCAGCGTCGGCGGCCTCGTCGGCAGGCTGCCCCGCAGCGGTCGCATGAGAACGTACCGGCGACTGAACCACAGGACCAGGCATCTTGCCGATCCCTTCGTCGATACGTTGCAGCAAATATGGGAAGAACGGATTCGACGCGATTCGGAACATGGAGTCGAGCGTGAGAATCAACGTGCCGCGTTCGCCGCGCGGTGCGAGTGTGCCGAGGTTTTCGTTGAAGTTTTCTTCGTCGTTCGGCGCAATGCCGTAGAGCGCATCCGTCACCGGAAACGGAATCGCGACGTGCGACAACGAGAAAATATCCTGCGGATAATCGATGTCTAACGGCTTCACCCGCACATCCACTTCGCCCGCATCGACACTGCGCTCGACCGTGTGAGCCGATTCCTGAGATGCGTTGGCGATCACCGTGGTCCGATAGTTTTGCGGACCGATACGCAGCAGACGCGATAGCGCGGTGTACGACGCTACGCGCAGGAAGGTGCGGAATCGCACGCTGCGGTTCACATCGAACAACACGACTTCGCTGCCGTTCTGCGGAAGCTGATCGTATAGCGACGACATCACGGCCGGCGTGCTGACAGTGAAATCCGTTACGGACTGGAACGTCAGCACAGGCGGCAAGTCGACCAGTCTGTTCTCACGCTGCAACCGGATGATCTGATCCTGAATGGTCCGGGTCAGCAGATACGATTGACGCGCGCCGTTCACCGGGAACGAGTTGTACTTGAACGGATTGAACTCTGGAACGACACCGAGCCACGCGGCTTTTTCGAAGGCTGGCAGGATTGCCGGAATTCCCGCGAGCCCGGCAAATCGTGCGTAACGAGTCACGCCGATCATCGGTGAAATGAGCACGACACGAGTGGGTCGGCTCAGCGCGGGATTGTCGATCGAGTCCAGTGCATATTGCAAAGCCAGCGCGCCGCCATTCGAAAAGCCGACCAGTTCCAGCGGCTTGTCGGGACCGATGCGCCGGCGCGCTTCACGCACCGCCAGCCGCGTCGCCGCAGCCCAGTCACGCCATTCGACGCTCGTCAGACCCGCCGGCACCGTGCCGTGCCCCGGCAGACGAATGCCGATAGCGACAAAGCCCCGGTCGCGGTAACGGCGCGCAATGTGCCGCAAGCTGAACGGTGAATCCGTCAGACCGTGCAACATCACAACCGCGCCAACCGGCGGCCCCGACGGTTCGAGTATGTACGAGCGATTCCAGTCGTCCTTGAAGTGCTCGGGATAAATCGGCGCACCTTCGTAGTACCGGTTCGACGGAACACGCTCGGCGGGACTTATCTTTTCGACGACGTTGGTGCGCACGTCGTCGAAGATGCGGGCCTCCGCCTTGAGATACGTATTCCAGTCGCCGGTGTCCATTTCCTCGACTGTCAATTCGCGCGGCACGTAGGTATGCCAGACCGACAGAGCGGGTCCGCGCTGCGAATACCATGCACGCAATGCCAATGCGCCTATGGCGAGCAGGACCAGAACCAGTACGCCTATTTTTGTCACCTTCAGCAGCTTGCGTAGCATTCTTGCTCTCACAGTGAGGGGTGTGGTTTTTGTCAGCGCTCAGCGTTCATACCGTTAATCGACCTGCCACTGATGTGATCCACGAAGGCTATGAAAGCGCTTTGGATCGGTTGTGGTCACGGCGCGTTGTGTCGATTGAACTCCGCTTCGACATCCTAAAGTCTTTTGGACATTCGTTCAATTTTGACGGATGGTTTGCATGGCCGCGCAGGTTCTCCCGTCAACGTATCGACGCTAACGTAGGATGCCACATTCCGCCCTGGATTGAATTGCGATGAGCTGGAAGAACCGGACGAGCGGTTCTTTTAGACAGGCGCGCGGCGCGCAGCAATCAGCCACGCCCGCGTGTAAAAAAGCAGATGAATTTCTGCGAAGCAACATTGCGTTGCTTCGCGTCCGGCAAGACTTACCTGACAGTGTGTAATTGACGATAGCTTCCAGGCCAACTACGTGGCGACTCTATCGACGCCCACCTGCAATATTCCCAGCCACACCGCCCGCCGCGCCGCCGATGAGCGCGCCGGTCCACGCGTCGCCGCCCGCGATCGCCGCGATGCCCGCGCCGCCCGCCGCCCCGAGCGCTGCACCGCTCATCGTGCCTTGCTGCCGCGGAGTCATGTCCGTGCATCCGGCTGCAATGACCAGAGCCCCGATTGTCACGATCCATCCAAGTCGTTTCATGATCGGCTCCTTATTGGCTCTTTTGCAAACCGGGCAAGACCATTTCAAACCAGATGGTCTCGATCACGGGATGCTGGATCATCGTGGGATTGGTGGCATACCAGTTATCGACGCCCTGACGCACGCTGTCGAGCGTTTGCCCCTGCATGCCTTTCGCAAAGCGCGGCGCGATGTCCCTGTTGGTCGCCTGGCCGTTTTTCGCATAGTAGGCGTTCTCTATATCGATCAGATTGGCAATGCCCACGAGATAGGCATTCTTGGCTTCAACCGTTGAGGTCGTCCATTGCTGGCCCGTGACGATCGGAATTTCATCCGCGCGGGCGACGTTGCCCATCATTGTGAACGTGAGGAAAGTCAGAGATAACAGCGTTCGCCATGGTGTTCTGGTTGCCATCGCTTACTCCGTGGAAGTTGTGTTCTCCTGCGATCCGCCACCGGGCACATTCGGCGGCATCGATCTGGTGAGCAGAAACATTTTCTTTGAGTGATGTCGGGCCGTGTCTCCTTTCGTGGTCTCTCACCGGGTCTGTCTGAATAGCGCTGCATCCGGCATTGGCTAAGAAAAAATCTATCGCCATGCGGGCCCGGCTAGTTACTGCAGCGCCCGATTCAACTCCGGAAAAGCAGCGAAGAAAAGGACACGAAATAAAGTCTAGAGCCTTTTTCCATATTTCCAAGCCCATTATTTCCGACGAATCCGCATGAGAGAACCGCTGCGCGATGCACGGGTTTTCGCCAATCCCCTTGATGTCAATTCCAGTAGTATCGCAAACCACTTATCACGGAGAACCGGTAGAGCTGGGCAAACTCGGACTGCGAATTCCCCACATTCCATTGCCCGTATGCAAACAGTTCCGCTGTCGGGCTCAATTTGTAGTTGACCGACAATGCCAGATTACCGCCTCGTGGCGCGTCGAATGCCTGCATGTACCGTAGCGTTACATCGAGCTTGTTGAACAGATCCGTACGGCCCAATTGAACCAGCGCGTAACGTTGCCCGAGGAGACTCTGCTGCGGGTTAAGAGATTGCCCGAGCAAGCCAGCCGCCGCTGCATTGCCTGCCGCAAGCGCCGTATTGCCGGACTGAATCGCATTCTGATAAGAACGCCGTTCACCACTGCTGTACCCATCGCCGTTGTAGAGCAGTTCGAGAGTCTGGGTCCAACCCGAGATAAACGTGTAACTCGCGCCGAGCAGCGCGCTCGTGCGGAGCGAACCGTCGCGTGTCTGATTTTGCAGGAAGGTCCAACCTGCCGGTGCCTGGGGCTGCTGTACGGCGAATAACGCATTACGCCCTCGCCCCAACGACGCGTCGCCATAGAACAGCAGCGCATCCGACGCTGTCCATGTTCCATATGCACCGATCCGGTCCACCCCGTTATCGCGATGCGACACCAGCGCGCTCGCCGACGCCGAATCGCCGGTCCAGTTGGCCTTGAGCGCCGTCACGGGAGAGAAGTTTTCTTTTGTCGTATCGCGTGTATCCACGTGGAAGTTGCTGATCGCTTCAACGCTCCACGACGGGTTGATCTGCGCGCTCACGCGCACGATGTCGCGACCAAGCAACTCCCTGACCGGATCGGTCTTGCCCGTTTCCGCGAAAAAAGGGTTACTCGGCGACAGCATGATCGAACTACCCCAAAGCAGTACGCTGCGGCCAACCTCGACATTGACCGGACCCGCCTGACACGACAGACGCCCTTCATTGAGGTAAGCATCGGTCGAGGTGCCGCTCGCGCCAGGCGTATTGCCTTGCCAGACGAAAAAGCCACGCGGCTTCAGTTGCAGATAACACGGATCGACCGTCAATGTCAGGTCCACCCGAGGGGCTAATTGCGCCTGCGTCGTGGGCAGCTTCGCGATCTGGTTATTCGGATTGGCGAGCGAGCGCGTATTGACCACGTACCCCGACGCGTAAGCGACGAGTTGCGTATGTTGACGCAACGTGAAGCGGCCCGACGACGCGTCGTCATCCTGCGCGTCGGCAGCCCACACCGAATCCGGCATAACGGTCGATATCAGCGCGAGCGTGCGAAGCAGGCCAAGCGCGACACGCGTCGTTCCGGCCGGCTGCTTGCGCGGCCGTCCCTTCGCCCTTTTCAGATGCATGACTTCGATAGCCTGCGATCAGGGGCGATTGAGTGAGCCGAGGTTGAACATATCCGCGCCGAATTTCTTCGTGGTGACTTCGCTGTATTGCAGCAACGAGAAGTTCGACTTGTCGATAGCGTCCTGAATACTCATCTTGCTGACAAACGGCTGCACAGCGCCGTCGATATCGAGCCGGTTCCCCATTTCGAACGAGGCCGTTTTGAAGATCTTCCCCGATACGGTGTAAAACTCGGCCTTGAGCGGCACGAGGCGCGACATGGACACGTAGTAGACGATCCGGTCGTAGGTCACGAACTTGCTCTTCGCGACCAGATCGAGCACGTACGCGTTTTCACCGTTCACCTGCTCGATACGGAGCAACGTGGCGTCGTAATCCTTCGCGTAGTTGGTGGACGCAATGTCGCCATTCGATGCGGGGCCCACCATTTTCTGTCGCGTCGAAATGGAGACAGGCTTGGTCAGCGTCGACTTGCCGAACCACATGCTGCGTCCGTTCTGCAACAGACGGCCACCCGCTTCGCGCGGCGGATAGGTGGCCTCGGCGAGACTGTCTTCACCGCTTGCGCGGACAACATACGTACGCTTGTCGATCGGGCCGCCCGAATCCTGGCCCGTAATGTCGATGGTCCATTGCACGCCATTGAGGCCGCCGCCGCGAGCGCGATCGCTGGCCGCCACGATCTGCGTCGCGTCCGGCGTCGAAGTTGAAGTGGCTGGTGAACCGGCCGCGTAAGTTGCACTGGCGAGCACCAGCGAAGCCAGCAGAAAAGCGGTCTTTTTTAAGAGCTGCATATACGTCATATCTGATAAGGAACAATTGAAGCGACCCAGCCGCTTAAACGAAGCTCAATGCATCGACCACTTCGACGCGCGTCGCGCGATACGCCGGATAGGCAGCGCACAGCACGGCAAAGAAGCTCACTGCCAGCGCGATGCCGCCCATACGAATCCAGTCGAGGTCGACCTGGAGCAGCACGCGATCGGATGAATTGGGCGGCATATAGCCGATGCCGGAGGCGTTAATACAAAGCGCGGCGATGATCGTGACGATCAGACCCAATAGACAGCCGAGCAGCGCGATCCAGAATCCTTCGAATGCAAACAGCCTGACCACCCCCGCGTTAGTCAGACCCAGCGCGCGCAGCGTGCCGATTTCACGGGTGCGCTCGATCACCGCCATCGACATCGTGTTCGCCACACTCATCGCGGAGATCACGAGAACGATGCTTGCAATGAACGAGAAGATCATGTCGAAGAGGCCCTTCACCTGCGTGTAGAAGCTCGACATTTCCTGCCATGTTCTGATCTCGACATCGAATCCTGCGGCCCACAGACGATGGCTCAGTTGCAGCTTCACCTGCTCGGTCAGGCTCGCGTTATCGAGCAGCACGATGAAGCGTTCCACCGATTCGGTATTCATCAGCGACTGCGCGAGCGCGAGCGTGGTCAGCACATATTTGTCATTCGTGCCCGCGCTGCCGGTGTTGAAAATATCGACGACATCCGCATCGACCGCGTTGGCCTGGCCGTCGATAGTCGACGCTAGCAGGCTGAAGGTCTCACCCTTTTTAAGGTCGAGCAGCTTCGCGAGATCAGACGACACGGCAACGCCAGCATCCCTATGCGGATCGAGGTGACCGCCCGAATCGCCTTCGAGAGCCGCGCCGAGTTTGTCGTTATGGTCGGCAACAATGCCCTCGCCAATGAATACCGTCGACGCGTTGCCATTCGAAATCAGCCCATTCAGACTGAGCCGCGGCGATACCAGTTTCGTGCCCGGCTCGCGCAAAATAAGCGCGTCGATTTTCTTCGTTTCTTCCGGCGAAAACAGAAAGCGCTTTGGATGGAGCTTGCCTTCCAGCTCGAAGCCCCGTTTGAAGATCGTCAGATGTCCAAGCCGTTCGCCCATCACGGCCTGCTGTTCAAGCCCCGCATAAACATTGGCGATATAGCCGCTAAACAGATTGATCGCGGCGAGCCCGAGCGCAATTGCGGCCAGCGTGACAAAACTGCGACGGCGGTTTCTGAACGCGTTCTTGAGCGCGAGAACAAGCGAATGCATCAGAGTTCTTCTCCATCTGGCAGCCGTCCGTCGCATAGGCGTATGGACCGGCTCATATAGCGCAACGCGCGCTCGTCGTGGGTCGAAAAAACGAAGGTCGCGCCGTGCGTCCGGTTGAGTCGCTGGAACAGTTGCATCGCCGCTCGTGTGTTGTCGGTGTCGAGGCTGGCGGTCGGCTCATCGGCGATAACCAGGCGAGGCTCGGTGATCAACGCACGCGCGATGGCGACACGCTGACGTTGCCCGCCGCTCATCTGGTCCGGGCGTTTGTGGTGATGCCCCTGCAGTCCGACTTCGTCGAGCAGTTCGCGAGCGCGTGCATTCTGCGCATGGCTCGTGCGACCAGCGAGGCGCAGCGGCAGCAACACGTTGTCGACTGCATCGAGTACGGGGATCAGGTTGTAGCTCTGAAACACGAAACCAATCGACGATTGCCGGCGCTTTGCGTATTCCACCGGACTCAGGCGCGCCGTCGATTCACCCAACACCTGGATCTCGCCCGCCGACGGTTTGTCGAGCAGGCCGATAAGGTTCAGCAGTGTGGTCTTGCCGCTGCCGGATGGCCCGACAATCGCCAGCATCTCGCCGGCCTGAACGTCCAGGTTGATGTCGGCAAGCGCATGCACATCGCCATATGTCCTGCTCACGCCAATCAGGCGTGCAACCGGCGCGGCGCGCGCGGCGACGTGCCCGGCATCCGCATCGTGCGGCGCGGATTCATGCAGATCGATACTCATGGAAATCCCGATTCTTTAACGATGGGCGGCGACAGCATCGACAGGCGACGTGCTGCGCCGCTCGATGGGTCCGTTCGGCAGCAGAAAAACCTTGCCGCGACGGCCCGGTTCGTCCACATGACGCAACGCGTTGCCGATGGCATCGAGCGGATAGGTCGCCGCAATTTCTGCATGGAGAACGCCGAGGCTCAGCAAACCGACCGCCTCCGCGATCAGTGTGTTGCGCTGGACTTGCGTCATGCGCGATAGCCGTTGGGTCAACCAGAAGCCCTTCAGATTGATGCCGCCGAAAATGACTTCGTCGCAGCCGAGTTCGATCGGCTTGCCGGACAACATGCCGTAGTTGACGATCGTGCCGCCGCGCTCGAGTAGCTGGGCGAGCCTCGCAACGCCATTGCCGCCGACCGCGTCGAGCGCAAGCGTCACCGGTGCGCTGCCCATGACGTCCCGGGCAGCCTTGACCAGATCCGGACCATCGACGATGGCGACATCGCCGCCAGCCGCTTTCACTTCGTCGATCGCGTCAGGACGCCGCACGATGTTCAGCGTGCGCAGGCCGTCGTGCCGCGCGATCTGCATCACCGCGCGCCCGACGCTCGACAACGGCGCTGTCTGCACGATCCATGCGCCCCGCTCCAGGGCGGCGTGACGGCGCACCAGTTCGAGCGCCGTGCACGCGCCCACCTTGAGTGCCGCAAGCTGCAGCACGTCGAGTTCGGGCGCAACCTTGAACACCTGCGACGCGGCGAGACGGCGCTGCTGACACCAGTTGTCGTTACTGATCAGAATGACGCGGTCGCCCACGGCGAGGTCCGCCACCGAGGAGCCACAAGCGACGATCCGCCCGACCGCCTCGAGACCGAGGGTGGCAGGGAGCTTTGGCAACTCACCGTAGCGCCCGGCGAGTCTCGCAAGATCGGCCGGGTTGATCGCGCAGGCTTCGACATCGACCAGCACTTCCCACGCCGATGGCTGGCCCGGCGACGGCACCTCGCAGCAGCGTGCCGCATGCGACGGCGGACCGAAAACATCAAAGCGAATCTGCTTCAAAACAGCCCCTTGCTCGCCGGTGCGTTAGCCTTCAGTTCAGCAAGCAGACGAATCGTGCGATCGATCTGTTCACGCGTATGGGCCGTGTTGACGAAGAAGCGCAGGCGCGCGGCGTCGCGCGGCACTACGGGGAAAATCATCGGGAACGTGAAGATGTTGTTGTCGAACATCCGCGCGGCCATCCACAGCGCCATCTCCGCGTCGGGCAGCATCACCGGAATCACCGCCGACCCCGCACTCGCCCCGACATTCAGGGACGCGCGCGCCGCCTGCTCGCGGAAGTAGTTGGCGTTCTCCACCACGCGGCGCGCGCGCTCCGGCTCGGCGCGCATGATCCGCAACGCGGCCAGGCCAGCCGCGGCGTTCGCCGGCATCGGCGAGGCGATATAGAGGCCAAGCCCCGGCGCGTAATACTTGAGCATCGTGACCAACTCGCGGCGGCCGGCAATGTAGCCGCCGATCGTCGCGAACGCTTTGCTCATCGACGCATAGTGCACGTCGATATCCGCGCTGTTCAAACCGAAGTGATCGACCACGCCGAGTCCTCGCGGACCGATCACGCCCATCGAGTGCGCTTCGTCGACCATGAGTAGCGCGCGATGCCGCTTCTTGATCTCGATCATTCGCGGGATATCGGGAATATCGCCGTCCATGCTGAACACGCCTTCGGTCAGGATCAGCACGCGCTCGAAGTTGCCGCGATGCTCGACCAGCAACCGCTCCAGCGCATCGCAATCGTTGTGCGGGAACGCGAAGCGGCGCGCGCCGCTCAGTTTGGCGCCGACCAGCATGCTGTTGTGAACCAGTTCGTCGTACAGCACGAGGTCCTGCTTGCGCGCGAGATAGCCGATTGCCGCGACGTTGGTGCCATAACCGCTGACGCCGAGCACCGCGTCCTCGACGCCGAGCATGTCCGCGAGTTCTCGCTCGAACTCGTTGAAGACAGGAATCTCGCCCATGATGATCCGCCCCGACCCGGTCGACGTGCCGAAGTCGTCGATGGCCTGTTTCGCTGCGGCCTGCACACGCGGATCGCCCGACAGATCGAGGTAGTTGTACGACGAAAAATTGATCACCCGTCGTCCGGCGACTTCGACTTCCGCGCTGGCCACGCCGACATGCTCGCGGAACATGTTCCACTCGTAGCCCTGCTTGTCGTAGTACCAGCGCGTGTTCGCGTACTCGCGCAGTTCGGGAAACTGCGCGAAGTCGTAATGCTCGGGGCCCACCGCGACCCTGGCGGAAGCGGCCCGCGCCATCGGCGCGTCGTCGCCCGACGCGGCTGCGCCGCCCTGTTTGCCGAGCAGCCTGGCTCGCAGACGCTCGACGTGCGTTTCAGCAGTCATATTCGACACTCCTTGATTGTTTCAGACGCGGGCCGATATCACGCGGCCTGAACTTCTGCCGCAGCGGCATCGCCTTGCTCGCCCCATCCGAACGCATTCAGCGCCTTGTCGACGATCGCGCGGATCGTCAGGTCGTCGAGAATCTCGAGCACCGATACGCTGATGCCGAGGTCGCGTCCAAGCAGCGCCTGGATCTCGGTCGCCATCAACGAATCGACGCCCAGATCGAGGATCGGCCGATCCACTGGAATAGCTTCGGCATCGGTTTCGAGTTCGTCGGCGATCAACGACGCGACCAGGCTCGCCAGCACGGTGAAGCGCTCGACGGCGGGCACCTCGGCCAGTTCGGCGCGCAAGACGGCGCCGGGGTCGGCGTCGGGGCGGGTGTCGGCGGCAATCAGCTCTGCGTAACGCAGCGACTGTCCCCCCAGCGTCTCGTAGCGGCTCCACTCGCTCCAGTTGGTGATCAGCGTGACGCCCAGTTGCGTGACGTCGCGCAACATCGCGCGTTCGAGCCAGCTCAGCGCCTCCGCCGATTCCATGCCGCGCAAGCCCATGTAGCGCATGAACTGTTCGAGCTTGGCATCGCGCGTTACCACGCCGACATCCGCAATCGCCCCCCAGTTGATGCTGATGGCCGGCAGTCCCATTGCGCGGCGACGCCACGCGAGTCCGTCGAGAAAACCGTTCGCGGCGACGTAGCTGGCCTGACGGCTGTTGCCCACCAGATTCGCGATCGACGAATAGAGCACGAAGTAATCGAGCGTCATCTCGCGGGTCAATTCGTGCAGCAAACGCGCGCTTTCAGCTTTGCTGCGCATCACGTCGAGCAGGTCTTGCGGGTTCAGTTCGGCAATCGGCTGATCGATGATGACCGCCGCCGCGTGGAACACCCCGCGCAGCGGCGGCGCCGACGCGGCAATCGTCGCGAACAGATCGCGCACCTGGCCTTCGTGAGCAAGATCGCATTTCACGCAGACCACCGTCACGCCGCGCTGACGCAGATCGGCGACGAACGCGCTGCGCTCCGGGGTATCGGCACCGCTGCGGCCGGCCAGCACCAGATGACGCGCGCCCCGCTCCGCCATCCAGTGCGCCGTTTTCTGGCCGAAGCCACCGAGGCCGCCGGTGATGAGATACGTGGCGTCGGGCGCGAACGTGATTGCTTCGTGCACGCGCACCTGCAATGCAGTGGATGCGTCGTCGAAGTGGACGATCAACGGCAAGTCGCTATCGGGCAGCGCGAACTTGCGGGTCGCGAGATCGACAATCGATACCGACAGGCTGTCCGGCGCGACGATTTCGCTCGTACCTGCACGACTCACGGCCCGGCTGAGCGCTTCGGCGAAGCGGCCAGCACGTTGCGTCAACACCGACAGGTCCGCCCGCACGATCGACGAAGCCGACGGCGGCAGCGTGAACGCGCCGGCATGCGGGTCGGTGTCGATCACAACGCCGCCTGCGGCGAGCGAGCGCCAGCCGAAGGTGTCGGCCCATGTACCCATCGGCGCGACAATCGCGTCGAAACCTCGGCCTTGCGTGACCTCGGCAACCGCTCCTTCCAGCGAGTCGCAGCCCGCTTCGATCAGCTTGCAGTCCGCTGTGAGCTTCGGCGCAACGGTACCCGGCCGCGTCAGCACAGTGGTCTGAATGCCGCGCCGGCGCAGCGCCGAGCTGATCGACAGACCCAACTCGTCGGCTTCGACAAGGACACGAGCGTGACGATCGAGATCCGCCTGTTCGACCAGACGTTCGGCAACTGCCTCGCGCGCCGCCACCAGCAACAACGGCGCTGCATTCGTGTCATCGGCCAGTTCGACGAGATGGAAGGCCGAACGTGGTCCGCGAAGGTGGCTGGCAAAGTCGGCGGGCGCGAGGCCGTAGACCCGCTGCCCCACGCACAGATCGGAGACGGCTGCACCAACCGCGTGAACCGTCGCGATCACTTCGACGAAATTCTGATCGAGTGTGTCGCCGTTCGTGGTGCGCAACGCGCGCATCGTCAACGCGACGCTCTCAGTCTTCAGTTCGATTTCGTCGTCGCGCAACGGCAAGCGGGCAATTTCGATCAGCTTGACGCTGCCCGCGCCTTCTTCGTGTTCGCCGAGGCTGCGCACCTGGACCGCGCGGTTGGCGGTCAGCGCCACCGGCTCGATGCGCGGCTGGCTCAACACGGGACTTGCGACAAGGTGGCTGAAGAAGCGGCGTCCACGACGGATCGCAACTTCGTCCCCTGGCGCGTCACACAGCAACTCGAGAATCGCAGCGTCGATATCGTGGTCGGTTTCAGTGGCCGGAACGTCGATGGTGGTAAAGCGCATGCCTTCGAGTTCGTTGAACGCGACGCGGGCGAAACCGTTGAGCGCAGTCTGCGCGGGCTGCACGGCTGCATCGCCGTCCGTAACGTTGAACGCATCGCGCGTGAGCACATAAGCACGCGGCCTTTCCGACACCGGCAAGCCCGCGAGATGGCGCGTCACCGCATGCATCAGGAGCAGCGCCCGCGAGCCTGTCGGGTCTGCGCCGTCGAGCTTCGCATTCGCACCATGAACGAAGACCACACCATGCAACGCGCCGGCGGCTTGCAATGCTGTTGAAATATCGTCGTTGGAATCGGGACGCACGGTCATCCATTCGCGTTGAATGCTGAGCGACGAAGCCGTGCTCAGTCGCGCGCAAACTCGCGCGCCGAATGCTTCCAACCCGGCGGTGAGCCGGTCGGCGAGCGCCGCTGTGGCGCGATCTTCGACGATCAGCCAGTGTCCGAGACGCTTCGGCTCGGACAACCGGCCTGCATCGGACCATTCGTAGCGCGGCATTTGCAGCTTCACGGGATCGCCGTATGCGTCCGTACGTTCGACCTTCGCCGACGACGCCGTCACGCGCAGCCCGCGGATCACCGCCAGCACGCGACCTGCATCGTCCATGATCGTCAGGTCGGCGTCGACATGGCGAGGCGTCGCGCTGACCTGCACGGCGTCGCACCAGTAGCGGTCCGGCAGCGCCGGCACGAGCAGGCGGAGTTCCCTGAAGCCCGTGGGCAGAAAGGTCGATTCATTGTCGTCGAGCATGCTGACGAGGACCTGGAAACAGGCGTCGAGCATGACCGGCTGAGCGTGATATCCGTCGCTGCGCAGAGCGGCATCACGTTCGATCAGTGCGAGCACGCGGCCGCCTTGCGGTGCGAGACGCAGCGACCGTACCGACTGGAACTTCGCCCCGTATTGCAGACCGATACGCGACAACTCGCGATAGAACACGGCGGGGTCCTGCTCGTTGGACAGCGCGGCTTTCAACGCTTCCAGATCGACATGACGGATTTCCGCCGACTGCAACGCGCCGACGCCACCAGTCAGATGCAGCTGCCCTTCTCCGGTCTTGCCGCTTTCTACGCTGCGGATCGTCGCGCGGTTCGTGCTGCGTTCGTAGCTCGATACGTAGTCGATCGCGCGGTCGCTCGAAATGACGAGAGGCGCGCGAATCTCAACGTCGTTCAGACGCCAGCCAGGCGCGTGCGGATGCAGTAGCGCGGCGATTTCGAGCAGTGTCTCCACATACCCGGCTGCCGGCATGATCGACGTGCCGGACACGATGTGATCCTTCAGGTACGCGAGGCCGTCGTGTTCGAGATCGTTGACCCACACGTCGTGCGCGGGGTATTGCTCGCAGCCGAGCATGGGGCGATCGGTCGGGCTGACACGCTGATAAATCGCGCGATCGGTTTCGAGCCACGCACGTTCGCGTTGCCACGGATAGTTCGGCAGCGCGGTAACGTGGCCTTCGCCATTGAGCAACGTCCAGTCGATCTCGCAACCGCTTGCGAACACCTGCGCAACGGTGCGATGCAGGCGCGCGCGCTCGGCTTCATTGCGGCGCAGCGTTTCGACAAGGCGGATTTCTTTCGCGCGCGCCTTGGCGCAATCGCGCAGCGCGCTCGACAACACCGGATGGGGACCGACTTCTACAAAAGTGGTAAAGCCGTCGTCAAGCAAGGCCTGAACCGCGTCGGCGAACGCGACCGGTTGACGGACATTTTTCGGCCAGTACGTGGCGCCGAACGAAGGTCCTTCGGCGCGGCGGCCGGTGACCGTCGAGTACAGCGGAACTTGAGGCTCGCGCGCGACGATCCCGTCCAGCGACGAAGCAAGCTCGGCCAGAATCGGTTCCATCAGATAGCTGTGGTACGGCACTTCCACGTTCAACACGCGATGGAAAACCTCGCGCGCGGCGAGTTCTACGGCCAGCGCTTCGATCGCCGCCGTCTCTCCGGACAGCGTGAGCGTGGTGGGTCCGTTGATCGCGGCGATTTCGACGCGTCCTTCGAACGGTTTCAGCAGCGTGGCGACGGCTTCACGGTCAAGGCCGACCGCAAGCATGCTGCCGCTGCCTGCGGTAGTCGCCTGCAGACGGCTGCGCTCGTAGCACACGCGCAACGCGTCCGGCAGGCTCAACGCGCCGCTGACACAGGCGGCCGTCACTTCGCCGACGCTATGGCCCATCACCGCGCCCGGCGTGACACCTGCCGCGCGAAGCACGGCCACAATGCCCCACTGAATCATGAAGTTCGCCGACTGCGCGTGAATGGTTCGCGTGATCTGCGATTCGGCCTCGCTCTTCAGCATTTCAACGAGGATCGAGAAGCCGGCGATGCGCTGGAAAATCTGGTCGGCTTCATCGACCGCAGCGCGATACGCGGGTTCGTCGCGATAGAGTTCCTGACCCATCGCCCACCATTGCGGCCCCATGCCGGTGAACACCCACACCGGCAACTGCTGCCCCGGCGCGAGTTGTTGACCGGTGACGACCTTGTCCGATTTCTCGCCCTGCTGCAACGCGGCCAGCGCGTCGAGCAATTCGTGCGCATCAGCACCCAGCACGACCGCGCGATGGTTCAACGGGGCACGGTGTAAAGCGGCGGAATGCAGCAGATCGGCGACTTGCGTGCCGGGCTTCGACAGACAATCCGCGTAACGTTGTGCCAGCGCCTTGAGCGCAGCCGGGCTACGCGTGGACAACGGCAGATACAGCGGGAAACCAGCGGGACGCGCCGACGCCGCAACCGCTGCTTCGCGCGTCACTTGCGGCGCCGAACGCAACACGACGTGTGCATTCGTCCCGCCATAGCCGAAGGAATTGACCGCCACGAGGAACGGCTCGTTCGGTTCGGCCAGTGGAATCGATGCATCGGCGAGACGCACGCCCAACTCGTCGAACGCAATGCCGGGGTGTGGAGTTTGCAGATTGCCGAGCGGGAATGCCTCGCGATGTATCAGCGAGAGCACGGCCTTGATCACGCCGACCACGCCCGCGCCCGCTTCCAGATGCCCGATATTGCTCTTGATCGAGCCCAGCACGACACGATCGTCGCCATGACGGCCCGCGCCATAAACCGATCCAATCGATGCCGCTTCGAGCGGATCGCCCACCGCCGTGCCCGTACCGTGACACTCGACATAGCGCACCGCGTTCGAATCGATCTCGAAGCGCTCGCAGACCTCGCGGATCAGTTGGCTTTGCGCCTGCACACTCGGCATTGAAATACCGGGCGTACGGCCGTCCGAATTGACGCCCGCACCCGCGACCGTCGCCAGAATGGTGTCGCCGTCTGCAAGCGCTTTTTCCAGCGTCTTCAGCAACACGATGCCGCCGCCTTCGCCGCGGCCGTAACCATCGCCGCGCGCGTCGAAGGATTTGCATTGGCCGTCGCGCGAAAGGAATTGGCCCTTGCTCATACCGATCGAATACTCGGGACGCGTCATCACGTTCGCGCCGCCGACGACGGCCATGTCGCAGTCGCCCGACCAGATGTCGCGACACGCATAACTGAATGCAACCAGCGACGACGAACAGGCCGTATCGATAGAAAGACTCGGTCCGCGAAGATCGAATGCGTAAGACAGGCGGTTCGCCAGCATGGTCATCATCATGCCGGCGGCGGTGTTGGCGTTATGGCGCGTGCGGTTGGCCACCTGCATCAGCGTGACCATGTGGTCGAGCATGAAGCCGCCAACGTAGACGCCGACCTTGCTGCCCGCATGCGCAGGCAGGTCGAGGCCGGCGTTTTCGAACGCTTCCCAGATCAGTTCGAGCAACAGGCGTTGCTGCGGATCGAGATTTTCGGCGACGCGCGCGGGCAGATCGAAGAAGTCCGCATCCATTGAGCGGACGTCCTGCGTGAGGAAATTGGCCTGGTTGACATAGGCCTTGCCCTTCACGCTTTCGTCCGCCGAATAGTAGCGAGCCGAATCCCAGCGATCTGCCGGAATGGGACCTGCGGTGACGACCCGCTCACGCAGCGCAGCCAACAGGGAATCAGGATCGTCCAAGCCACCAGGAAGGCGGCATGCCATTCCGACCACAGCAATATCACGCATGTGCATTTATTCTGGATAGATGTTAAAAATATGTGCTCTTTAAACGCTAGCGCATTTGCGATGAGCTGCTTTTCCCCGTGCACATTTACTCTTCTGTTCGACACTCATAAAACTCATTCCCTGTGGAATTCATGTTTTATGTTTTCCTTCATTTCACAATCTCAAAACCAAATCCCATTTCGCGTTTTCATGCTCAAAACTTAAAATGCGATTTTTCGATCATTCATTGCAGAAATTTCTTTGGGTAATTTAAGGCCGCGTTTTCGTGGTACGCGATGATTCGAAAACCGTAACGCCATGGGGCCTTCTGACTTGAATTAAGGTCTATCGCGTTATCGCCCGGAGAGTGTCTTTTCTTTAAAATTTCATTCAATTCATACGAATTTATTTAAATAAACTTATCTCTTAAAAACTCATCTTCTTTATTTCGCCGAAAGAATACGGTTGAGGTTAATTTACAAATATCAGACAACTCTGAAAGGCCCTGATAAGTGAAAGAACCAGCGAAACTTGAAGAACCCTGCTGCGGGCGGTGTATAGGCTCAGATGGTGATCCTGTCGGCTTGGGAGATGACTGCGGAGCAGCGAAGCAAGGGGCGAATTTTCGTTGACCGTTAGTTGCAGCTATCGTCTCGCGATACTTGCCGATAGCTGGTCGAGTACGGCGGTTGGGCAACACCGCTTTTAACAGCCTTTAGGTTGTATTTGTACAATACAGCGTATAGACTGTATAAATATTTAACAGGCTTTAACCTGTTATGGTGTCGAAACACGAGTCGGAGATCTGCTGTGGACTACCCCATCAAGACGCTGGGCCAATTGAGGCCGATTCTGCAAGGCTTCCGCAAAGCTGCGGGACTCACTCAGGCCGGCATGGCCAGTCATCTCGGCGTAACACAGCAAACCTATGCGCAACTCGAAGCCAATCCCGCCGCTGTCAGTGTGGATCGGTTATTCAGGGTTCTGCGGGTGCTTCAAGTCGATTTGACGCTCATCCCTCGCGCGGCCGGATCGCCGGAAAGCGACGTCGTCGCGGAAGATACGATTCAATCGACGTCCATCGCGCAGGCTCCTCGTAAAACCGCTGCTACGCGCTCGACGAAGAAAGAGCCAACGGCAACGGCGCGCAACGCGAAGGGCAAAGCCCAAGCTTCGCGCGATGAGGAAACTCCGCGAGCCACGTCTGCCCGCGCTAAAAACACGAAGGCAAAACCCGCTCCGCGCAGCACCGCCAAGCCCAAAAGCGTCGGCAAGAAACGGGAGGACTGGTAAGCATGGCGCGAAGCACGCATCCGAACCGCCTGAACCTGTGGATGAACGGCCTGCAAGTCGGCCATTGGGAGGCCACGCGCGGCGGCGAGCGCCTCGTCTATCACGACGACTGGATCGACGATCCCCAAGGCCGGCCGCTTTCGCTATCGCTTCCTTTTACGCCGGGTAATCAGCCGTATCGCGGCCAGATCGTCGCGGACTATTTCGACAACCTGCTCCCCGACAGCGAGCCGATCCGTCGACGCATCGCTACCCGCTATAAGACCGGCAGCACCGCGCCGTTCCCCCTTCTGGCGGCGCTCGGGCGCGACTGCGTCGGCGCTCTTCAGATGTTGCCGCCGGACGAAGCGCCGACCGATCTCGCCAGCATCACCGGACGGGTACTCAGCGAAAGCGAAATCGCCCAGCTTCTGCGGGGAACGACCTCCACGTCGGCACCAGGCCGGGACGATCCATTGGAAGACCTACGTTTGTCCATCGCGGGCGCGCAGGAAAAAACCGCGCTTCTGCGGCATCGCAACCGCTGGTTGTTGCCCGAGGGCAGCACGCCGACCACGCACATTTTCAAGCTTCCGCTCGGGCTCGTCGGCAATATGCGCGCCGACATGCGCACCTCGGTCGAGAACGAATGGCTCTGCTCGCAAATCGTGGCGGCCTACGGGTTGCCCGTTGCCCGTTGCGAAATCGCGCGATTCGACGATCAGAAAGTGTTGATCGTCGAACGGTTCGACCGCAGGCCGTCCAGCGACGCTACGTGGATCGTGCGACTCCCACAAGAGGACATGTGCCAGGCGACGGGCACGTCGGCGCTACACAAGTACGAGGCCGACGGCGGACCCGGCATCGAGGCGATCATGGAAGTGCTGTCCGGCTCGGAGCGCGCGACAACCGACCGTCGCAACTTCTTCGTCACGCAGATGGTTTTCTGGCTGCTTGCGGCAACCGACGGCCATGCAAAGAACTTCAGCATCGCCCATCTGCCAGGCAGCCGCTACGAGGCCACGCCGCTTTACGACGTGCTGTCCGCGCATCCGATTATCGGCACGGGAACGGGCCGCCTCGCCGCACAGAAGGTGAAACTCGCGATGGCTGTGCGTGGCAAGAACGTCCACTATCAGCTCAATCAGATCCAGCGGCGGCACTGGATTGCGCAAGGGCAACGCGTCGGGTTTTCCGCAGCCGACATCGACGCGATGATCGACGCGCTAACCGAGCGGACCGAAGCAGTGATCGAAGAAGTCTCGTCGTTACTGCCGGAAGATTTTCCGATGGATATCGCCGGCTCGATCTTCGAAGGGATGCGGCGGTTGAACAGGAAGCTGATCGGCGAATGAAAACATTCTCAGCCCAAGTGCGTGTCGTCGTCCGGTTTTACTAGCGCGGGGTCCGTCGCAATCTGCTCCGGCGTGGACGCGGTAGAAGCCGGTAGGCGCGGCATGCGAAAGCCGGAATACGCGATTGCAATCGTCAATAGCGGGCTCACGAAGCAGAACACCGCATAAGGCGCGTAACTCAGCGTGCTGACACCTAGCGTCACCGCCATATACGCGCCGCAGCTATTCCACGGAATCAGCGCGCCGGTGGGCGTGGCGGCGTCGCCAACAGCTCGCGACAGCACGATCGGCGCAAGGCCGCGCTTCGAGAACGCGGTCTTGAACATCCGCGCCGGAAGAACCACGGCGATGTATTGATCAGCGGTAACGACATTGGTCGCGACGATCGCTGCGACCAGGGAAGTGATCAGTGTGCCCGTCGTTTTTGCGCGCGCGATCACCGGTGCAATCAGCCGCTCGAGCACGCCGCATTTTTCGACCACGCCGCCGAACGCCAGCGCAGTGATGATCAGCCAGATGGTGTTCAACATGCTGTCCATGCCGCCGCGCGTCACGAGTATGTCGAGTTCTGCGTTTCCCGTCGACGCCTTGTAGCCACTCGCCAATGCGAGCCACACGCCCTTGAGAAGCGCGAGCCAATCCGGCACGCCCTGCTTCGCGGACGCAAATTCGATCACGCGTTCGGGCGTCACGCAGACGGCGAGCAGGCCACCAGCGAGTGCGCCGAGAAAGATCGCCGTGAACGGCGGAATCTTGAAGATCGCCAGCGCAATGACCAGCAGCAGCGGCAGGAACAGGACCAGCGAGATGTGAAACGAACCGCGCATGGCGGCAATCTCGGCGCTTGCATCGAAGTCGCCGGGCCTGCCGAGAAAGTAGAACACGCCGAGCGTGACCGCCAGCGCCACCGCCGAGGTCAGAAACATCTCGCGAATATGTCGATACAGATCAACGCCTGCGGCAGCCGCGGCGAGATTCGCGGAATCGGACAAGGGGGAGGATTTGTCGCCGAAATACGCACCCGAAATCACCGCGCCAGCTGTGATCGCCGGACTCAGTCCCATGCCGTGCGCGATGCCCATCAAGCCAATGCCGATCGTGCCGGCAACGGTCCATGAACTGCCGATACTCAACGACACGAACGCGCAAATAGCGGCTGCGGTAACGTAAAAGTAATTGGGGCTGAGAAGCTTGAGGCCGTAGTACACCATGGCCACGAGAGTCCCGCTGAGCGCCCAGGTGCCGATCAGCGCACCGACCGCAAACAGGATGAAGATAGCGCCGATACCCGTGCTGACGCTCGCCACCGCTGCTTCGCCGAGAGAGGCCAGCGAGTGTCCGCGCCGCCATCCGATGAACACCGCGATCATCGTGGCGACCACGAGGCCGACCTGGTTCGGGCCGCCCGCGCCGCCATCGCCGAACAGGTAGTAAGACAGGCCCACCAGCACGACCAGGCTGGCAACCGGAATGATCGCCTCGATCATCGTGACCGGTTGAGGTGATTCGGGCCTCTTCATTTAAGCTTGTCCCCGTATCGGCATGCGCTGCGACTCGTCGCGATCACGCCGGCAACGTTGGCACCAGCCAATCGCGAATGCGCTGCTGCCCGCTGACGCATCAGCGGGCAGCAACGTCAATCTTCCGAGGGATTAATAGTCCACCGGATCGCGCATGATCGGGCAGGTCATGCAGTGACCGCCGCCGCGACCCCGGCCGAGTTCCGCTCCGACGATCGTCACCACCTCGATACCTTCCTTGCGCAGCAGCGTGTTCGTGTAGGTGTTGCGGTCGTACGCATAGACCACCCCCGGCGACGCACACACCAGATTCGCGCCGCTGTCCCACTGCGTGCGCTCACGCTGATAGTCGCTGCCGCCCGCTTCCACCACGCGCAGTTTCTTCAAACCCAGCGCTTCCGCGACGACATCGACAAACGACTTCTCTTCGCGATGCAACTCCACGCCGCTCGGATGACTGCTGGGCCGATACGAGAACGTGCGCGTCTTGTTCATGAAGTCCGGCGCGAGCAGCACGCAGTCTCGATCGGCGAAAGTGAATACCGTGTCCAGGTGCATCGCCGCGCGAATCTTCGGCATGGCCGCGACGATCACGCGCTCGGCCGCGCCTTTTGCAAACAGCGTGGCGGCCAGCTGGCTGATCGCCTGGCGCGAGGTCCGCTCGCTCATACCGATCAGCACCACGCCCTTGCCGATCGGCATCACGTCGCCACCTTCCAGCGTCGCGAGCCCGTGGTCCTGGGTCGGGTCGCCCCACCACACGTTGACCTTGCCCGCGAAGTCGGGATGGAACTTGTAGATCGCCGTGGTAAGAATCGTCTCTTCATGACGCGCGGGCCAGTACAGCGGATTCAGCGTGACGCCGCCATAGATCCAGCAGGTAGTGTCGCGGGTGTACAGCGTGTTCGGCAGCGGCGGCAGCAGGTACTCGGTCGAGCCGGCGGCTTCCCGCGCGACTTCCAGTGCCTTGCCGCCATGTGCTTCCGGAAAATCGTGAGTCGATAAGCCGCCAATCAGCGTCTCGGCCAGCTTGCGATTGTCCAGCCCTTCCAGATAGCTGCGCAGTTCATCAATAAAACCCAGCCCGACCTGGTTCGGCACCACCTGGTTGTCGAGAATCCATTTCTTGCCTTCGGCCACCGCCACCGTCTCGGCGAGCAGGTTGTGCATCTCCAGCACTTCGACACCACGATCGCGCATCTTCGTGACGAAGTCGAAGTGATCGCGTTTGGCGTTTTCGACCCATAGCACGTCGTCGAACAGCAATTCATCGCAGTTGCTCGGGGTCAGCCGCTGATGGGCAACCCCTGGCGCGCACACCATCACTTTGCGCAGTTGCCCGACTTCGGAATACACACCGAACCCGTCCGTTTTCGCATCTGTAGCCATGACGATCTCCTGAATTCCGGCCTGAGCCGGCTGTGTTCAATTCGCGTACTAGAGCGTAATCATTCCTGTCGCGAGACCATAAATACCAATCACCGCACCGATGATGGCAACGATAAAGATGATCCAGTCCACCGACGTGAAAACGGTCTTGGCCTGCTCGCGCCGCGCCCAGATATACAGCGCCGTTCCCGGTGCATACAGCACAGCGGAGAGCAGGATGAATTTCAGACCGCCCGCGTAGATCATGAAAACCGTGTAGATCACGGCGATGGTCGCCATGGTCAGATCACGCTTTCGCTCCTCCGGACGCATCTGATAACTCTCACCGCGCTTCGACAGCATGAAGCCGTACGCCGCGACGAAGAGGTACGGAATCAGCGACATCGCGCTGGTGAGGTTCAGCATCAACGCAAAAGCGTCGCGTGAAAAAAACGTGCTGATAACGAAGAGCTGGACCACGATATTGGTCAGCCACAACGCGTTGGCCGGCACCTTGTTGGCGTTCTCCTTCGCGAAGATGGCCGGCATGTCTTTGGTCTTTGCCGCAGTGAACAGCACTTCGGCGCAGATCAGCGACCACGCGAGGTAAGCGCCCAACACCGAAATGATCAGACCCACGCTGACGAAAATCGCGCCCCAGTGGCCGACCACTGCTTCGAGCACCGTTGCCATCGACGGCTGACGCATGCCCGCCACGTCCGCGCGCTGCAGCACCGCATACGGCAGCATGGTCACGAGCACCATCAGCGTAGTGACAGTGATGAAGCCTAAAATCGTGGCCTTACCGACGTCGGTACGTTCTTTCGCGTAGCGCGAATAGACGCTCGCCCCCTCGATCCCTAGGAACACGAACACGGTGACGAGCATGGTTGCACGCACCTGCTCGAAGAGATTGCCTTCGAGCCCTCCACCGTAGAAGTTCGCGCTGAACAGATCCATCCTGAACCCAAATATCAGGATGACGATGAATACCAGGATCGGGATGATCTTGGCGACGGTGACGACACTATTAATAAAGGCGGCCTGCTGTACGCCTTTCAGGATCATGAAGTGGAAGAGCCAGATACCCACCGAAGCGACGAGAATCGCAACGACCGTGTTGCCCTCGCCGAAAACCGGAAAGAATGCGCCGAGTGTGGACTTGATCAGTACCCAGTATGAGACGTTGCCGATGCAGCTACCTATCCAGTAGCCGAAGGCGGAGAGAAAGCCGGGATAGTCGCCAAAACCTGCTTTGGCGTAAGCGAAGACACCTGCGTCCAGTTCGGGTTTGCGCTCGGCAAGCGACTGGAAGACCCGCGCCAGCATATACATGCCGGTTCCTGCAATCAGCCACGCGATGACGGCACCTAAAGGCCCCGTGGCATTAGCAAAAGTCCGAGGTAAGGAGAAAATCCCGGCTCCTACCATCCCACCCACCACCATTGCGGTGAGCTGCATCTTTGACATTTTTTGGGCTGTGGAAGCCATCCGGATTCCTTTTTAATTAGCCTGCCAATTACCTTCGCGACGCATTTCGAATGTAACCTGTCTCTCTCACAACTCATCTGATCTGTGTCGCCGAAGCTGTCTGCAAACGACACATGAAGAAAAGAATGGTCTGTCCGGGGGCTTTTGTCAAATGATCGCCGGATTTAACAAAACGGCCACTGCGCATGCGATTCGGGCGTCTCCCGGGAGTTTCCGTGCTTTCTTCTACCGGCCGTTTCAATCGATTAAGGGTATTCGCTCATAGGTTGTGGGACTTTGTCGGTTGGCAAAAAAGTACGATCCGAACGTACCCGGCGTTTCGATTTTTAAAGGTGTCTGGTTCGAAAATTGCTCCACGGCGAGCCGGAATTAAACAGCGAAAACGGGTAAGGTCAAAGGTCGGTACGTCGGCCTTCGTGGCGATTTTCTAAATGTTAAAAATGCGTCGTGAAGTGAGGATTCCAAAGACAAATGCTGAACGGGAAAGAAGCACTTTCGCATTTCAAAACGCCGCGGGCTTCTATGACAGACGAAGTGCGGTTCTGCTCAAAACGAATGACCAGATGGCCTTTCATGACAAGCCCCCACCCGACGTGAGCAAGCGATTGCGTTGGCGGCCGTTTTTAGAAGTCATGTTTCTGTGCGACTATCCTTCGTGGCGCTGAACGGCTACCTGTAAGGTATTCGTACGACGGCGCGTCAGCGAAGGCCTGCGATATCAAAGCATGTACCGCGCCGTTGCATCACCGCTTACATCGTTTCATTGGCGATATCCCAGGAAAAACAGTTCGCAGATCAATGGAGCATGACAGATGACCGACCGATTGCAGGCTTCCGTATGCGTTGTCGTGCTAATGCTGATTGTCGGCTGGGTGCTTTATATCGGGCGTGCAGTGTTTGTGCCCATTGTATTCGGGGTCATCGCGGTCTATGTGATCGTCGGCTTCACGCGATTGCTGCAGCGCATTCCTGTGATTGGAGAGCGACTGCCCGTGCAATTGCGCTATGCGCTGTCCGTGTTTCTGATCGCCGCCGGCATATTCTTCGCGGTCGACATGCTCGTGGCGAACTACGATGCGCTCATTGCGCTGGCGCCGCGCTATCAGGATTCGGTGCTCGCGCTGATCCAGAAAATTGCTGCGTTGCTGCATCTGGAAAATGAGCCCACATGGGATTCGCTACGGCGGGACATGCTGGCCCAATTCAACATCCAGGCGCTGGTGACGGGCACACTGGCTTCGTTGTCGTCGGTGATCATCAATGTATTTGTCGTCGCGCTGTACGCGAGTTTTCTGCTTTTCGAACACCGGACCTTTGGCGAAAAACTCGAGAACATGGCGGCGAATGCGAGTAACGCTGCGCGCGTGAAGAATGTCGTGATCGACATCAACCGTCGCATTGGCGCTTATCTTGCGCTAAAGACGCTGCTTGGCGTGGTGCTCGGCGGCGTGTGCTGGGGCGCAATGCGCGGCATGGGACTCGAATTCGCGGGGCTATGGGCCGTGTTGACCGCGCTACTAAACTACGTGCCCTATATCGGCTCGGTACTCGGCGTTCTCTTTCCCGCACTCATGTCGGTACTGCAATTCGGCGACCTCAACGAAGTACTGATCGTGGTGATAGCGCTTACTGTCATTCACTTCCTGATCGGCAACATTCTCGATCCCTATCTGATGGGTAACTCGCTGAACCTGAGTCCGTTTGCGATTCTCGCGAGCATGGCGATCTGGTCCGCCCTATGGGGTATTTCCGGCGCGTTCCTCGCGGTTCCGATCACCGTCATCGTAACGATCATCTTCTCCGAGTTCGAGATGACGAGGCCGGTTGCAATTCTTCTATCGAAAAACGGCAGACTGACTTACGGCGGGAGCGCGCCGGTCGCCTGAACCGCACGCTTTTTCTTATTGAAAAAGAAAACCCCGGAAGCGGGGACCGTAGTCCCGCTTCCGGGGTTTCGCTTATTACCAGCCCATATCTTATTGACCCGTATATCCGACCGGGACAGTTGCATTCGCCGTCGCAACAGACGCATTGTTCGACACGATGTATTGCGGCACTTCGGTCAGCGTCAACGCAACCTGACCGTTGGTGTAAGCAACCGTGCTCGTATTGCCGTAACCATCGATCTTCGTCACATTGCCCGACGTACCGGCGTTATCCACCTGAAGCGTGTAGCTGGTGGAGTAGGTCTGGCTATACGCACCGCCACTCGTCGGCCATTGCGCGTTGCTGTGCGTCCACGCGGCTGTGATGACCTTGCCGTTGCCGAGCTGCTGGAACGAATACGCGAAAGTGCCTGACGGCGTACCGTTGACGCGGCCCAACGTGTTCGTCCCGTCGAGCACCCGGGTCATCGTCGCGAACGCCATTGCTTCGGGTTTCGGCGACAGATTCGTCGCGCCATATGCGCCCTGCGCGTCGTTCAGATCGAAGAACGTGCCGTATCCCACTTCGCCCGGATAGTCGGGGCCGTAGAACAGCGTCGTGAGTTGCGCACCACCGCCGAGCGTGATGATGTGCGCCCGCACGCCAACCGCCGCCTGCGCGAACAGCTGGTTTTGCGACGGCACAGTCGGTCCATAGTTCAAGCCCGGATCGTAGCTCACGCCCGCCTCCGTGAAGAACAGCTTCATGTTCGGCTTGCCTGCCTGCATGACCGAACGCAACTGCTTCATCTGATTGTCGAGTGCGTTGGCCTGGTTCGCCGGATCCGGGTCCGAGTCCTGCAATTCAGGCGGATGCGCCGGGTACGTGCCAGCATTCCAGTAGCCGTGAGTGGACACCGCGTCGATGTAATTCCACAGACCCAGCGCGCCGAACTTCTGCAGATATCCGGTGGTACACGTATCGCAATTCGCGGCGAACGGATTGCCGGTGCCCATCACGACCGCATTCGGATCGGTCGAATGAATACCTTGATAGGCCGCCTTGTACATGGCGACGAAGTTGGCATCGCTATCCGCCCAGCCGAGGCTCGGTTCCCACGTCACCTGGTAGTAGTTCTTCTGCTGATTCGGATAATTGGCCGCGCGAATCAGGCTCGTATCGGTGCCGACCTTGGCCATGAAGCCCTGAAACTCGGTGAGATTCGACGGTGCGTAATAGCTGTCGTTGAACTGGCCGGTCTTCGAATCCCATGCGGGAATGCCGTCGAGACGCACGATGCGCATCTGGTCCGGATTGGCTTTATAGAACGGATCGAGATCGCTCACGCTCGGCGTGTACGTATTCGGGCCGTTGGGTTCCATTGCCGATTGCTGGCGGTCGTCGATCGTCCACGAGATACCCAGATCGTGCAGAGCCGCAATGTTGCCGTTGAATCCCTGCATGCCGAAGCGATGCTGATCCTGATGCGCATACGTGACCGTGCCCAGAACCGGACTCAGATTCGGCAGTACGCCGAAGGTCGCGATACCTTGCGGACGCGTGCCGCTGTTCGGCAACGTGCCGCCCTTGGCGCTCAGCGTCGCCGTCAGTGCGCCGTAACCCGACCACGTCGAGGTACAGGGGATCGCGTTGGTCTGCACCCCGGCGCTGACCGGGAAGCTGCCCTGCGCCTTGATTGCGCCGTTCGAATCCGCGACCGACCAGACGACCGTGTCGGCGCTGGGCGCATTTGTCGTGATCGCGAGCTTGAACGCGACGTTGTTCTGGAAGATGCGCAGGCCGTCTGTCGTCGGCGTGTCGGCGCTGATTACGCCGTTCGCGGTTCCGCCTGCGGTTTGCGTCGGCGTGCTGCAGGTTAGGGTTGAACTGCCGGTCGCCGATGTTGAGGTTGTGTTGTTTGGTGTTGCTGTCGGGCTGGGGGTTGGGGCGGGCGTTGGCGTTGGCGTTGGCGTTGGCGTGGGCGTTGGCGTGGGCGTTGGCGTTGGCGTGGGGGTCGGTGTTGGCGTGGGTGCTGGTGTTGGCGTGGGTGCAGGCGCCGGAGTGGGCGTGGGCGTGGGCGTCGGGGCCGGCGTAGGCGTAGGCGTAGCCGCAACTGCCCTTACCCAACACGATTTGCCGTAGCCATAAGCCGGATCCGTCTGCGAAACTGCACCAACGTAGCAACCGACGCCATTGCTGAACGTGCGCGGCGCGCTCAGCATGACCGACGGTGATGTGGGCGGCACGGCGCCAAAGACCACCGAGCCGGTTCCGAGGAATGAGCAGTTGCCGTTCTCCTGACCGCACAACTTGTATTGCTGGCCTGCGACCGTGATAGTGCTTGTCTGCGCCTGTGCGCTTTCCGCACCAAACGACGCCAACACTGTTGCCGACGCAACTCCCAGTAATTTCAAATATCTCATCTTTATCCGTATGTATCGCAAAGAGCAGGTTTTCCCCGAGAATTCGCAAGATCGATCCAGGTCGTCCTGCTTTGACGTTATTGAGTACAGAGAGGTGAACCTGAGAACGCAGTGATTACGTTCGTTGCTGATAAAGCCGTGACGCGCGGTTAGCCGCTGCAACGTCGCCTGACATCCCGTTGACATCGGCCTGTGCGAAGAGGCAACCGGCTTATGGCGTGCATAAACGGCCATGTACTGTCGGCAAACCCATCCGACATTACGTATTACTTACTTTTTAAATCGATTAACCGTTATTCCCGAAAGCGTTATCGCTGATTGAACCCGTTTAATTGGGACGTTGAATATCGAAGACGGGATAATCCGCCGACGTGAAATGCAAAAAATTTCCAATCAGCGAGATTCTTCATTTCACTATTGAAAGTCGATGCAGCCGATATCACGACCGGACTATCGACGGGGAACGAGTCTCAAGTTGACGGCTGACTCGCGGACGCCAACCAAACGAGTTCGTATGATGAATACTGATCCATTGCGCGCCAGAACAGCCAATGAAACTATTACTGAAGCGAAATTGAACTACTAGTTTTCCGGTAGAAGTTACATCACTCGCTAGGACTGAGGAATTATAAACGTTTCAAACGTGCAACGTCGCGGGGTCCCGGGACGATAAGTAATAAACCGAAGAATTTCTTACCGTATCTTTCCGGTAATTTTCCAAACGCCGGAAGATCGAAAATGTCTGCCTCAGCACGAACCGCAAATGGCGAGGCTTTAATTTTTTCTCAATAATCGTGCCCCAATAATTTATTTTGTATTACTAATACGAATGAAATTGCATTGGCCGTTCCTAAGCATCCAGTCAAAAATAAATTCGAGCGGATTGGCGCGCGCATCGCGCCATTTCAAATATCTGTCACATTGCTTAATCTATTCAATAAACATACATATATTTTTTAACGTGACCTATGGATGAGATAGAAGCAAAACAATTCGACCTCATCCTGCTTCCATACACGTATCGATTGACCATGTCATGACCGACCGATGCACTATCTGCCCACCCGGCCAACGCCGATCAACCACAACTACGACTCTGCCTGCAAGTTAACAAATTCAGCTTTATTCCATCACGCATTTCAGCGCAACCGTCGTCCCGAATACGCTTGACTTTTAAGCAACCGCCACTTTCAATACAACAGGTGTGTCTCCAGATTTTCAATCGTCAAATAAATCTGCACGCACGTTCAAAGATTCGCATTTTCGTAACAATGCCGTTCATTCAATGGCTGCTTGCGGGGCTTCGATCCCGGTCGCGGCTCACACATCGTTGCTGTCGTTTCTGCTCCACTGGTTTGCACGTCCGCCGTCAATCGGCGCCAGCTCGCGACACAGAGCACTCCTCACAACGGAGTTGTCTTGGCTGCTACGAACAATGAATCCGCGCATCATTCGCCCGCCCTCATCGATCTCGCATTGCAAGGCGGCGGCTCGCACGGCGCATTTACATGGGGCGTCCTCGACCGTCTGCTGGAAGAGTCGAGGCTGCAGATAGAAGGCATTTCCGGCACGTCTGCCGGCGCGATGAACGCCGCCGTGCTGGTGAGCGGTTATCAGCAGGACGGCGCCGAAGGCGCGCGCCGCGCGCTCGAAACCTTCTGGAGACGCGTGTCCGATGCCGCCGTCTACAGCCCGTTCCGGCGCAGTCCGCTCGACATGCTGCTGGGACGCTGGACGCTCGATCATTCGCCCATGTTCCTCGCGATGGATCTCGCCGCGCGCATGTTTTCGCCATACGACCTGAATCCGCGCGGGGTCAATCCGTTGCAGGAAATCCTCGACGAATCGATCGACTTCGCTCATCTACGCGATGCGCCGATCAAGCTTTTCATCACCGCGACACGAGTGCGTACGGGCCAGGCGCGCGTGTTCCGCAATGCCGACCTGTCGCCCGATGTGTTGCTCGCATCGGGCTGTCTGCCCACGTTGTTCCAGGCGGTCGAGATCGACGGCGAAGACTACTGGGACGGCGGCTATGCGGGCAATCCGACGATCACGCCGCTGGTGCGCGAATGCACGTCGAGCGACACGCTGCTTGTACAGGTGAACCCTGTCGAACGGGACGAGACGCCCCGCTCCGCGCGCGACATCATCAGTCGTCTTAACGAAGTTGCGTTCAACGCGCCGCTCATGAAGGAGTTGCGCATGATCGCGTTGCTACGGCGTGCAGCGGACGCGGGCAGCGACGAAGGCCGTCACTGGGCGGAAATGCGCATCCACCGCATTTCGAGCGAAGAGATGACAAAGCTCGGCTACTCGTCGAAGCTCAATGCCGAATGGTCATTCCTGACGATGCTGCGCGACGAAGGCCGACGCGCCGCTGAAGTGTTTCTCTCAGAACATGCCGCAAAAATAGGCGTGGAATCGTCGCTCGATCTCGACGCGCTGCTCGACGGAGTCTGATCATGGACGTCATTGTTCTGTCACCCTTCGCGGCCGGTCTCGGGTTGTTTGCGATGCTCGCGAGTCTCGCGGTATTGATCGGCTTTGCGTATCGCGGCTGGACCGTGTTGCTGCTCGCACCATTTGCCGCGATGCTCGCCGCGGCGATCTCCGGCGAGCCCGTACTCGCGCACTGGACTCAAACCTTCATGATCAGCGCCGCGCGATTCGTCGCGCAGTTCTTCCCGCTGTTCCTGCTCGGCGCGCTGTTCGGCAAGCTGATGGAGGACAGCGGCTCCGTCAAGGCCATCGCCAGCTACATGACGGAGAAGCTCGGCGCGCATCGGGCGATTCTCGCGGTGGTGATCGGTGGCGCGCTGGTCACGTATGGCGGCGTCAGCCTGTTCGTCGCCTTCTTCGTGATTGCACCGATGGCGACCGCACTGTTCCAGGCGGCGAACATTCCACGTCGACTGATGCCGGCGGCGATTGCGCTCGGCACGTCCACCTTCACGATGTCCGCGTTGCCCGGCACGCCCGCGATCCAGAATGCGATCCCAATGCCGTTCTTCGGCACGACGCCGTTTGCCGCGCCGGGGCTCGGCGTGATAGCGAGCATCGTGATGGTGGGGTTCGGACTTTGGTGGCTGTCGCTTCAGCAATCGCGCGCGAAGGCGGCGAACGAAGGTTTCGAGGGATTCGGCGCGGCGGCGAATGTCGCCGTGAACGAAGCGAAGCCCGCACTCAATGCAAACCTCGTGCGTGAACGCGCCACCGTTTCGCAGAGTTTCGATCCGGAGGAAATCGAGCACGGACATATCAGCAGCGACCTGCCGTCGTTCGGTGTCGCGATGACGCCGCTCGTGCTGGTGGTCGTCGTGAACTTCATCATGAGCATGATCGTGCTGCCGCGACTGGACGCCGACTATCTGTCGGATATCCGTTGGGGCGAGACGTCGCTGGCCGCGGTGGGCGGTGTGTGGGGCGTATGCGTGGCGCTCGCGGTGGCGATTGTCGCGCTGGTGCTGCTCAACCGCCGTCGCCTGCCTGCCTTGCGCGATACCGTCGACGCCGGCGCGAACGCATCGGTGCTGCCGGTGTTGAGCGTCGGCAGTCTGGTGGGTTATGGCGCAGTGATCGCGGCATTGCCGGCGTTTGCGCTGGTGCGAGAATGGGTGCTCGGCGTGGGCGGCGGCCCGCTGGTGTCGCTTGCGGTCGCGACCAACCTGCTGGCCGCGCTGACCGGATCGGCATCCGGCGGTCTCACGATTGCACTCGATGCACTCGGTGGCACCTATCTGCAACTGGCCGCGCAACACGGCATCGACCCTGCGCTGCTGCATCGGGTCGCGGTAATTTCATCGGGCACGCTCGACAGCCTGCCGCACAACGGCGCGGTGGTCACCTTGCTGGCGGTGTGCGGATCGACTCATCGCGAGAGCTATCGCGACATTGTGATCGTCGGCATTCTCGGGGCGTTGCTTGCGCTGGTTGTGGTGATCGTTCTCGGATCGATTGTTGGGTCGTTCTAGTTCGCGCTCGCGCGGCTGGCGTTTTTCTGCGCACGATACTGATTTCATCAACCGACGACTGGAATACGGATACGTTAGTGAGGCACAAAAAAAGCACGGTCTGCCAGGGCGGGCAAGACCGTGCAACACTTCTGTCGTCGCTTCGTATGTAGTTAGAACTCGCAGCCGACCCGGGCACGTCCGCCGGCATCGCCCGTGGACGTCACTGATACAGCGCCGTTCATCAGCCAGTTACCGCCCTGCGAACGATACGTCATACCTGCTGCTAACGCGCTGCCGTTCTCGTAATTGCCCGCGCGTGCGGCAACGATCGCACGGTCGGGACCCGACGGCGTCATGTTCGGCATCGCCATCGCTGCAGCGACATCGGCATACGCACTGCGCGCCACCTGATTGATCACGTGATTCGCATGATTGGACTGCTGCACACCTTGTGCGATTCCTTGCGGCAGCAGGTTGTTCACCGAGCAGGAATGTAAATGTTTGGCGCCACGGCGCCGGCAGAGTCCGTACCCGCCCTCTTCTCGAAGCGATGCTGGCAAGGGCATGAGTAATGCTGATCCATCGCGAGGCGCGGGTTAAGTCCTATGCGATGACTTTGAAATATCCGTTGCCTGGACGCGATCTCATGTCGCTCCAGGTTCCCAGCTGTATCACGGACAGGAATTGAAGAAAACGGTAGCCTGGTGAGCGAAAGCAGTCGCACAGTCGTTACTGCTGGCGGCGGCGTGAGAAAACGAAATCGCGCGCCCGACGCAACTTGCCATTCAAGCCAATGCACGCGACGAATTCATCCGCCCAAATACGAACTGCCCGAGATACCAGACCAGTTCGGTGTTCGCCAGAACAACGTCTTCAGTCACCGTGGACGGCTCGAGTTTCATGCGCCGAAGCATCAGCTTGCCTTCCCGCGACGTCGTCCACGCGTGCAAAAGTTCGTTCCGCGTTCTCGCGTCGGCAGCGTTGAAGAAATCGCGCCCCTTACCCGAATCCTCGTTCATGCGCGCACGAACTTCCTCCTCACGCGACGCCACGCTCCGCGCCACCGAATTTCTCACTTCGGTTTTTGCGACCTGCTCCTGTACTTCGTCGGCTAAAAGCTTTGCCTGCACATCGACCATGGTCCGCTCGGCGTCGGACATTTTCCAGTTATCGCGGAGCGCTCTCATCAGATAGCCGGCCGGACTCTTCTTAACCTGGCCTCGGTTAATCCTGAATCGCGTGTATTCGATCGCCTGCTGGATACGCTCGTCGGTCCAGACGTCGCGGTTTTCCGAGATTTCGCTGAACTGCTTGGTGGAGAGCGTGAACTCGTCTGTAAGGGTCTTATAGAGATGGCTGGCGTCGGCCAAGCTCGCCAGCACGGCATCAGCCGTGTCCTTACGTTTGAGCAAGAACCGGATGCGGTCAATTTTTTTTGACGACGTCGACGCAGTCCTCGTCTCGTACGTCAACTCGATGTCTGACACATCGTTGATCTCACGCACGGCCGGTTCAAGCCAGTCACGCTTGAAATATTTGAAGATAGCGGCATTCGCGCCCATTCTGCCGGGCCAATTGCGCATCTCATCGAGCTGAATCCAATCCGTACGGCCCGCCGGGACGTGCGGCATCACCTTGTCGTAAATTGCGCGCGCGAGGCTGCGCGTGAACGCAGTTGAAATGCGCAGACTCAGCCAATGAGATTTTTGCGGATCGCGGATATGCGGAACAAGACGAGGGTGGACGTCGAAGCGCATCCGCCCGCGATGAAAACCAACCATGCCGATGAGCTGGACTTGAACCCATAGATCATTCTCATTGGGGTCCCGGTCCATAGGCGTATTCGTTACCCGAACCTTGGCGTTCTGAGCTTCGTCTGCAATGGTGCGCAAGTGCTTGAGGTTGCGGCTGTCATAGCGCATCAACCACTTGAAGTAATTCAGCTCGACGTCGTACTGGTCGCGCTGTTCGGGCTCTTGTGCAACGATGAAATATGCGGCGTCGAGGAAGCGACGCGCCGGCAGCCCCATATTGACGATTTCGGTGAAGAAATCGTTGCGCTGATAGCCGATTTCGCGATTGGCCTCGTTGATGCGCAGTCCCAGGTCGAACATGTCCTCAAATAGCGCAAGTGCCATTTGTCGCGACGTTACCTTCGACTTGCCTTCTTCCGGACTGTCCGCCGCCATGTTTTTCATCCACTCTTTTTTGCTTTCGGGACTTTAAGCATGCGGTGGTGAGCTGTCAACACACAGAACCTCACCATCAAGTCTGACTGGAAGGCTGAGGTGGTGGCCGAATCCCGGGCGCGCACATTAAACCTCACCGTTGACACAATTAACCTCACCTTTTACGTAGCGTCTTCTCGGTGGAAATCCCTTGTAGACGGGCTCGAGGGGTAATTCCATCGCGTTCGCACAATGCACCTCACCCTGTGCGTTTAAGCCGCGTCTAAACACATCTAACCTCACCAACGTGCAGAACAGGTCTCACCTTGCTGCACATTCAACCGCACCTTCCGGCACAGCCAACCTCACCTTTTACACATATAACCTCACCTTGAGACCATTAAGTACTTGAATTTAATTGGAATAGAGATTCCCTGTTGGTTGGTTGGCTTGTTTACGATTTAAAAAAAACAAACAAACCAGCGTTCAGACATGAATGTGAGAGCCGGACATCAAGGTGAAGTTTGTTGTGCCGGGAACGAATGTAGCGTGGATGGTGAGGTTCATTGTGCTGCGCGTGGCTTACGAGGCAGTGATTGGTTCGCTAGGTTTGAATCGATCACCGGTTTTTAACCCGGAGCATGGTGAGGTTCATTGTGCGTGTGCTCGAGACGATCCTATTTCGGCAGAAATGCACCGAGGATCCAACCGTTCGGTGGGCGAAGGTGAGGTTGGTTGTGCTGATTGTCGTTCCACGCATTTGGACAACGGGCTGATCTGCACAACGGGCCTCACCTTGTGGTTATTTTTTGAGCATTTTTCTGTATTTTTGCGATGTTTAAACAAGGACGGTGAGGTCATTTGTGCAAATTTGATTCTCAGCTCATGGCTCTGCAGGTATATGAAGTCGGATGCATTGGAGCGCTCGAAGTCAGAAGTCATGTCTACCCGCCGAGAAAATGTAAAAATGCGGTAGATTTGCAAAAAAATGCACGTATAAACAGCGATTTGGAAAGCTATCTTCGAGTATTTCCTGTATTCTGAGGTTTCTAGAATTTTATGGAAAAACCTCAGAATGGTCAGAACGAGCCAACTCCCTGCCGTAGACCGAACAGTGCATTTTGAGCAGATTAGCCAGTTTGCGGAAAAGGTCACGATTTTCACAAATGAACTGCGTGACACGATTCTGGCTCCTCGTCCGCGGAAGACGGCTCCCGTTTTCAAAACGGGAGAAATCGCCGAGATGTGCAATATCTCCCACTCGCAGGTTCAATATCTCGCCACCAAAGGCGATGGTGAATTGCCCCCGGGTACTGCAGCCGGCACCGGTCGGACGCGAACTTTTACCTTGGAAGAAGCGCGGATCTGGGTGCAAAAGGTGTCGGACATATATCAGACATCGCTCGTTACTCGTCTGAAAGAGCCCGATGGAAAAATCGTCATAACGGCGCAGTTAAAAGGCGGGTCCGCCAAGACGACCACGACTATGTGTCTGGCGCAAGGGCTGTCACTACGCGGTCGAAAGGTGTTGGTGGTCGACCTCGATCCGCAGGCGTCACTGTCGGAGCTTTGTGGACTGTATGCAGAAAAAGACGTGACGCCCGAGGACACGGTGCTGCCGTTTGTCTACGATCAGGACATTGAGGGCGGTCTGGAGGCTCGAGTGCAGTCAACTTATTGGGATGGCATCGACGTGATCCCTGCTCACACTGAGTTGATTGGGGCGGAGTTTCATCTGCCTGCGATGCAAAAGATGAAGCCGGGCTTCCGATTCTGGACCGTGCTTCGCCAGGGTCTCGAACCTCTGCGAAAGAAGTACGACTACATTCTGATGGATACGTCACCTTCGCTCTCGTATCTAAATCTGAATGCGCTGATGGCCGCCGATGCAATGATTATGCCGATGGTTCCTGAAAACCTGGATTTCATTAGTTCGCTGTCGTTCTGGAGGCTTTTTTCAGACGTATCGAAAAGCTTTATCAAATATGAAAAGGATAAGAAGTACGACTTCGTTTCACTCGTACTTTCGCGAGTGGACTACGGGCGAAACTCATCCGCGCCGATTGTGCGCGCCTGGGCGCAAAGTGCTTACGAAAACTGGCTGCATTCAATTGAGGTTCCGGCGAGTTCGGTAATGAGCACAGGAGCTTTAGCCTTCTCGACGGTCTTCGATATTAGCAGTACCCATAGTGCGGCCAAGTCGCTGCAACGAGTCAAGCAGCCACTCGTCGACTACTGCCGATGGATCGATGAGATCTATTCGGAAAAATGGAGGAATGCGCAATGAGCAATATGCGAGAACAACTGCTGGCAAAGACGTCCGGCATCCGTAAGACTTCGTCTATCAATGAAGAGGAAGTTAAGCGTAGCAATCGTACGCAGACTGCGCCAGGCCTCGCCGGTGCTTTGGCCGTCGCGCAACTTCGCGTACAGGAGTTGGAGTCAACGGGCGTAGCGTCGCTGTTGCAGGTGGGTGGAATCTTGCCGAATCCTTGGCAACCTCGACGCGTGTTCAACGAAGCCAAGCTGACAGAACTCGCGGAGTCTATTCGTGAAGTGGGGCTGATGCAGCCTATCGTCGTCCGCCGGACTGGGGATGACTATCAGATTGTTGCTGGCGAACGCCGTTGGCGTGCCCACAAAATGTTGGGTATTGATGCAATCAAAGCCGTCGTCGCGGAATGTACTGATTCAGACATGGCCGTGCTTGCGATGGTTGAGAATATTAGTCGGGACGATTTGGCTGATTACGAAATCGGTGTTGCCATTCGACGATCGGAATCAGAGTTTCCTAACCGTAAGCGATTGGCAGAGGCGATGGGGTTGTCGCGCGCGGGTCTCTATCAATTTCTTGCGTTTGAAAATTTGCCTGATTTTGTAAAAAAAGACCTCGACATTCAGCCTCGCTTACTTGGGGGAACAGCGGCACAAGCTATCGCCGCCAGTATCAAAAAGCATGGTGAAGATGGCGTCAAAGCCGCCACGGAGATTTGGCCGCTTGTAGCGAGAGGGGAAATGGACCAGGGCAAGGCAGCCGCTGCTATTGCCGCGCTGGCGACGCGAAAGACCTCGTCAGAGGCGACCACTGGACGTAGCATCGATAAATTTTTCTCGGGACGAGAGCAGGCCGGAAGCATCACCAAAGACGTTAGCAACTTCACCATTAAGATTAAAGCGGGTGTGCTGACCGAGGCGCAAGAGGTGCAGATACGGCAACTCATCGGCGAAATGTTCCAGACACAGCCAAAAACAAGCTGATAGAACTGAATTCAAAAATAAAGCCCGCATAATGCGGGCTTTATTTTTCGCTCTGCGGGGAGATTTGCTTTGCTGACGAGGTGTCTAGAGTCTAGACACCTGTATGGGGTGAGTGTCTAGAGTCTAGACACCTTAACAACGTTTTCATCCGTCGGCTAACCAAGGTAGATAAGGCAGACGGCGACCATTGAGGTAATCGAAATAGGTGCAACACGTACTTGCGTCACTCAAAAATTAAAACGGCTCAATATTTTGCCTGGTCTTTAAATCGTAGGGCGTCGCTCACGCAAAAGTAAAGCCTCTGACAGGACCGGGTCAGTAGAGGCAGGGGGATGAATAGTTAGGTTTCGCGTGAGAACACCGGTTTGCATTCTCAATCGTGATTTTGAGCGTCAACTATACGCCTGCACTCCATCCGCAGAGGGTGCCAGTGCCGCCGCTTAGTCATCCGGCGAACTTTTCTCTAACGGTTGCAGTTGCTTTCGCGCCGTCATTTGGATTGCCTTTAAATCGGCTCGGGCATTGATATAGCTGCCGTACAGCTACTAGGTCGCATCCCTCCTACACCCTAATTTGTCATTCACGTCGAACCTTGAACCGGGGCAATCGAAGCTATCTCCAGTCTAGGAAGGGCCGTTAGCATCGTCCGTGGAGTCTGACCAATGAATATAAAAGCGCACAGGCGATATCTTGGTGACGATGGGTTTTCCTTCGGGGCCATGTAGTCGGCGACCTTATTTGAATTTATCTGCATTACCCTCAGAGGGCATCTGCACGTGCTGCTTTACAGAGGCGGCGAAGCTAGCCGCGTTACGGTTAAAAAAGATGCCAATTTAGCGGCCATACGTTTTTTAGCGTGATCGCTATCGTGTTTTCATCCCAATACGCCCCAGTACAACCGGACGGCGATCACATGACCTATTAGGCCAGGATCACGCTGACTATTGGAGGAAGGCGACGGGGCCTCTCAGACAGAAACTCCCCTATCTGCTTGAGTACCGCCAATAGTGGTGTCCACCGAGCAATGCATATCGTCTGCCGCGGCATATTTTCATTGTTAGGGGATGTGGCTAGTAGCCCATCGCAGTTGTCGTCGGCTTGTAAAATGCTGAATTGCCTCTCGGCTTGCTTATTCGCGAGGGTAGCGACAGAGCTATATCCGCTGTTGATAAATCTTCATTCGGGAATAGCCGAGCGGTAGGCAGACAAACCGACCTGCAATCGAAAGCCGGATACCGCTGGACTCGATGCCCAATGAAGTACCGGTTTTAGTGAAAAACCTCAGTTTTCAACTTTGTCATGGAGAGCGGCTCATAGGAGCAGCTTAGCGGTGAAATCGCCATCGCTCCTTTTTTGTGGCTGCTGCTGTCGCCGTCTATGTGAACCCGATGCGCCAAAGATTTTGCTCCGCCCTCGCAGCGAACCGAAGTAGTCGCGTCACCGCGAGGCATATTTCTCGCATCGCGTTGGGTTTCTTGAGATCTCACCTAAAATCGACGTGTATATCGCATCAGCGAAGCGACGCGTGATCGAGTCGACGGTGGTCAAAGCAGGTCATCGGCCCATTGTCGAATGCCCGCAATCCTCATTTGTCCACGCCCTACCACGGCCGCAACCTCGCCCTTCCTTTAGCGTTTGTAACCGCCAGGAAACTCGGACCCTTCTAACCGGAGTAGAGTGTCAACAACTCCCTGCAGTCATAGCGCCGTCTACTTCTAATGCGCGCGAGGCAGTAGTTCGGAAGAATTGCTTAGACGCCGATCGAGTTTGCATATCTCTCTCGTGTACGGACAGCTTACCTGTACGCATTCAGACGAGCTGGCCTATGCCTTTAATGGTCTGCTTTTAAGCCGGAGACAATACGGGGTCCAGATCGGTTGCTCGCTTTAACTAAACGCTTTGTTGTCAAGCTAAGCCGCTAGCGGCCATGCCTGGGGAGCAGCTAGGGGAGAGTACCGGCCTAAGCTGGACAACGACACAAATTGCCAATGCCGCGGCGATGCTAATTGTCTTGCTCAGACGTAAGCGATTCGCTTGATCACGTTGGGGCGAGTGATTCAGACGGTACTGGCAGTTAGCTCGACACGGCTATTTCAATCAACCATACGAAATACGCCAACGCCGCGCATGGAATCACAAACAGTCGCCCAACTGTCTGAAACAAAAACTCTCGTAGCATAAAAATATAGGGACATATCGTATCGCTTCAGGAATCGAATCTTTATCGGTTCACAATCAGTACGAAACCTGTTGTTATGAGTATCGGAACCTCCTGCAGAGCGAAGCTTGACGGACCCGGCTCCCAAATGTCTAGCAATCCGATCAGCGTCCACGACAAATATCGTCTCGCGGGCTGTTTCGTCCGTCATTGATTCTGTGAAACATTAGTGAACATTTGTATGTCAAAATAACTTATTGTTTAATATGGTTTTTATTTGAGTTTAGAGCATATGTTTCACGAAAATAGCTGCTTTGATAGCACGCGTCAGCTTGTTTCCTTGAAATCCGCTCTTTTCCAATCAGAACTATGATGACGCTTGGGGATTTGTATTATTTGCTACGTAATATGTAGTGGGGTGTTTGAGGGAATTTTTATCGCAAGAAGTGGCTTTTGAAAGTTGCCAACTTTTAGCGTGGTCGACGGCCTTTGGCTCGCTTCGGCAACGACTGTGAGTGCCATCATTCACGACTCGACAGTGCTCTGCGTAAGAGGTTAGCTATAACTAGAACCGGCGGAAGCCGACTCATTCGCACTGCCGTGCCGCCAGTTTCAAAGCCTCACTGAGGCAGTCAACTTTGACCGCGCTGTCCACGCGACAGAGCATCCACGCTGAATCGCACTTGCCGATCAATTTCATATTCCGGGCGACCACATAGTTGGCAAACACCTGCGCAACGGAATCGAAAGATCTGCAAAGGAAATCCCGCACCGCGTCGCGATATAACGCGCATCTTCGCAACCTGGGACACGCCGGGTGGAGCAGACGCGGACCAACATACGCTAGTGCAAGTAGAAATTCGCAATCATTGGCACGCACGCCGCAGACCCTCGCGCCGCTTAGGTTCAGCTACTCGCCGCACCAACGGTCATCGCCGGTCTGCAAAGATTTCCAGCGCACCGTTCTGCGTTTGCGGACGCTCGCCCACCAGCAACTCGCTGCGAGCGAGACCGGCGCGGAGCGGCCCTTAAGGGCTTGATAAGTTATAGGCCACGTCTCACCGAACCGGAGTCAGAAGTGATCGGCGGAGTCGGTCACGAAGACGATCTAGGCGTGCTTGCCAATTCGCGGGAAGCCAATTCCGCGTTCGATTCATTGACTATGCTGATCTGCCAGACAACGGCGCATGTCCGAACCCAGGCGCGGTCGCAACGACCACGTCAGCCACAGCCATCCCCGTAATTCATCTGGCTCCACACGTCCGCCCGATTCCCCTCAATCAGACTTCCCCCGATAAAGCGTTCGCTCGGCTTCTCAGTCGACAATATGAACTGCAATCCTAATCAATTAGACATCTTCCATAAGATGTTTCGTCAAAGACGCGCGTCGACAGAATGAGAGGCTGAAGGCATTGCCAATGAGGCATCCCGCACCTTCATCCGTGAGCGAATTTATCGGCCCGCATGTTTATCAGGCACGCTCGGCCTTCGCAAATGCCATGGTGCCCCCTTCATGGACAGAGGCAGCGATAACCTCAGTTAGCAGTCACGCCCACGCAAACCACAAACCGGCCGAATCCCAGGTCTCCCCGAAAAAAACCGCCCCTCGCAATCACCAGGCCACCAACCCGCGCACGCAACCCCACCGTACTCAACGCCCACACCCCACCGCCCCATCTTCCTTCGCCACCTCCGCAATATCCTCATGCAAAATCCGCCGAATTTCCCGGATGGCCTGCGGCGTCTCCTGCACGCTATGTCCCGAGACGATCACCATTTCAGATCGTGCGTCGGCGAGATGCGCGCTCCGATACGGCACCACACCATCGTCGGAATCTTCAAGCGGGCCCGTTTCCCTACGCCTCGCGATAATCGAGTGGAAGCAGACTTCGGGGCTGATCGGCAACTGCGCAGTCGCCTGAATCAGCGGATCGCTCTCACGCAACTGCTCGATACTGTTAGGCACATGGAACGTCTGCCGCTCCTTGTCCCCGCTTTCAATGTTGGTCGCGCTCTGCATCACTTCTTCGAATTCGTGCAGCAGCGCGAGCGGCAGGCGCACCAGGTTTGCCGCCCAGCGAGCGATGCGATTGCTCGCGAACGGCGTGCCGCGGTGAGGCGCAGCAATAAAAATCGCCCGCTCGACCTGCGGCATCGGCGAAAAGCGTAGCAGCCGGTTCAGCCGTTCATCCTCGCGGTCCAACTCGGCGCCCTCGGGTAAATACTTGTCCTGGAACGTGGTCCATAGTTCTTCATCGGATGTCGAAACCAACAGCCTCGCGATAACGCCGCCCATGCTGTGTCCGATCAACACCATGCCGTGCGATGCCGTCGACGTGCCGTCCGGGTCGAAGTGTTGCAAGGTCTGCCGCGCGGCTCTGCGAATTCGCGCGAGACTGACGAGAATCGGCACGTTGGTCGGGTAATAAACCTGCCACACCTGAAAATGCTGACGAAGCACATCGTCGCCCTGAATGTCGTTCGCGACATTGACCCACGCCTCGGGACTGCTCGCCAGCCCGTGCAGCATCAGAATGATGCGTCGATCGGGATCGAATGGCTGCATCATATAAATGCGCGGAGTATCAATGCCGCGTGCGCGGCCAAAAAGCGTGCGTAACGACTGCCCGGCAAAACCCGAGCGCGCGAGCCAGATCCCGTAACCCGCACTAAAGTTGGCCGCTAGCGGCACGGTCTGGTCATGCCGCTGAACACTTGCTTCGCGATAGGGGTCGTAGACCGCCAGAATCACATCACGTGTGTCGCGCAATTCTTCCAGCGTCTCGACGTTGAACAGAAACAGCGCGGTGACGTTCGGCGATGGCATTTCACGGAAGACCGGGGCCGACGTGGGACGTCCCGATGTCCCGGTAGTTGTCGTGCCGCTCGTGGAATCCTCTGCGGCTTCGGTCGCGCTGGCCGCGTCGTCGGCATGACCCGGTTCGGCGCGTTCGGCTGGCGAGGGAGTGTTCATCACCGCGACCAACTCCGCGCCCAAACCGTCGCGGCGATAAATACTGCGCAGTCCTGCAAAAGAAAGCCTTGATGCCGGGATAACTTCGCGTGGTTCGCGCACACCTTCAGGCAATCGAAACCGGCTTAAGTCGACGTGAATTGTCCAGTTTCCTATCACCTGCTTGGCGGGGTCCCGATTGTCCGCGTCGGTGCCGCCCGCGCCTCGGCGGAATAGGGCAGTCGCGAGTTCCTGCGCCGCGTAGTTGTAATAGTCACGCACCTGCGTCTGCCGATCTTCGAACGCACGTTCACCCGCCGTGCGCTGCCCGTAGAAGAGATAGGCATAAGCGTATCTGACCGTTCTCAGCCAGAGATCGAATTGGGCGTCACTCCAGGACGCGTTGTTGGCCGGCGTTTGAGCCATCGCCATCTGAAGCGAAAGCTCGGCCAGGCTGGCAAGACGCTGGTCGATATTGATACCCGGAACGGTCGCGATCGAATCGATGCACGCTTGCGGGTTTTGTTGACATGCGCCTTCATCGAGCGCCGCGATGCGCAACGTGTCGCGAGTCGCCGCGCTCAACCGACCCGTGGAAAGAATATCGCCGCGTCGCATGGCGATGTATTGCTGCGGGCCGAGCGAACTGACGGTCACCATCGCGCACCCGGAGAGGAGGCTGGCGACCAGTAGGGCGAACGTAAGGCGCCATGGCATACGCAGTGACCGAGTGCGCGCCATTGTCAATTCGCCCACGCCATGCACCTGGGTATCTCCAGATTGCCGATCCGTTTAACTATACAAACGATTCGCGTTGATGATAGCTGCGCAGCACACCGACTTCTCGAACGATTGCGTCGAAGCATTGGGGCGATTACCTCATCTGCGTGGTTGACGGGACCGCTTGCGCGAGTCAGTTGAGCCGCGCTACCCATGTGCGCAGACATGGGAAATTGGAGGATACGCTGCAATGTGGCTTCACTGACCCAACCTCCGGTCGACCAGAAAGACCACCACGGTGACAGCAGTCTATTCGCCCTATGCGACCTCAGCAGGGGAAACTATATCGCTTCATCGCAGAGCGCTTTGCGCGTTGTTACTCTCGCGCGAGAAACGCAGTTGGCGAAGCGCTCACGCATGAACCATGAAGTTGATGAAGCTGGGGATGCCTGATCGATATCACGGTCTTCGCTTGTACATAGATGGCGAGAATTAACATTTTCACACGATCGAAAAAACGGCACATCGACGTCTGCAGTCATGATATGAAGCTGAAAACAACCCGCCTTGATGTCCCCTTACAGTCCGTCCATTCAGCTATTTTCTTTTGACATGATCGGAGACTGAAGATCGGTATCCTGATCATGATAGAAAATGAGCGTGTGAATTTCCGGCCTCAATTTGTCAAATGTCGCGCCGCGCGCTAATTATTTGCATAAGGCAATCAAGCAATTGACGGACTTAGTATCGATCGGCCATCATGCATCGTAGCGGGTGCGTTGCATGATCGCCAGAACGTACGGTGCCCCGAGCACAGCGCAGGCAATCGTGCAATATGGGTGAGGGCAATGACGTGCTCATGACATTGTTTGTACGTGCCGCGCGCAAACATTCAGGATTCACTCGCAGAAAATGCATGATGTGCTTACCGTTAGCGAAGCGGAGCAATTGGATCAGTGCCGGGATTGGCAACGCCATACTTCGCTCGGTTCGGCACTTGTAGTTAAGCGCTTGACAATGAATTGTTTGGGAACTTAAATACTTTGTCAGGTAGCCTGAAAATCATGAACGGGTGTCCCGCGTTATGCGCAGACAATTCGCAAGAGATTTCGTTGGCCAGTTACCTTCGTTTATCTTTCGCCGGTGCTACGGGGCAGGCTGGCGCATCGGCTGGGACACTCAGGTTCTGGTCATTGTCTTCCACCCCAAATGGCTCACCCTCGCGGTCGCATGGTCGGCGGTCCGGCCATCATTTTCGTTGTCGCGACGGGCAGGATTAAATTTTCAATCCGAGGTGCGGACATGAACGATATCAAGCAGCGCAAAGCAAACCTCGATAGCCCGAACACAACACACTCGCACATCTCGCCAAGCAAGGAGGAGGTCGATGCCGCGACCATCGCGAGTGTCGACTGTCGCCACGCCGGACACTCTCATTGCGGCTGAACCTTCACTTTGTGTCGCCTGCCTGAAACGCACGGTTTTACATCGTCGCAAGAAGGTCGGCAGGTTTCGTCATATCGCTCATAAGCGTAGTGGGTTAACCATACGAGAGGCCTGAATGACCGCTCACGAAAGCCGCCCCGCAGTGCGGTCCTGTGTGCTGCACGAGGTAGAGCGGCCGGTACGCCGGTCGCGAATAGTCATCGTTCTGGCACTCGCCGCGCTGAGTGCATGCGGGCGACAACAGGAAGTCGCAACCGATACCGGGCCACGTATGGTGCAGTTGGTGCCTGTCACGCAGGAAGGGGCCAACGAGTTGCGCGAGTTCACCGGCCGCGTCGAGCAGACCAGCATTTCGCCGCTGGCTTTCGAGGTGTCCGGGCGCGTCGTCCAGATTGCCGTGCTTGACGGCGGCCGCGTGCGCAAAGGTCAACTGATCGCGCGAATCGATCCTGAGCCTTATGAACTGGTGGTGCGCCGCGCCGAAGCGCAATACACGCAACTCGCCGACGACCTCAAGCGCAAGGCCGTACTGCATAACGAAAACATCCTGTCGGGCGGCGCTTTCGATCAGCTGAAAGCCGCTGTTGACGTCGCGGGCGTGCAACGCGATCTGGCGCGTCGCGATTTACGCAATACCCGCCTGATCGCGCCGTTCGATGGGCGGATTGCACGGCGCACCATCGAAACCCAGCAGATGGTGCAGGCCGGTGCACCCGTATTCAATCTGGAGAACGCGGAGCGAATCGAGATCGGCGTGGAGCTGCCGCAAAGTATCGCCGAAAGCTTGCCGCTCAATAACACCCTGCACGCGGAAGCGTGGACGCCGGACCGCCCCGACAACGTGTTCCCGCTGGTTTATCGCGAGCATTCGACACAGAGTTCGCCCATCTCGAGTTCTTACCGGTTGTTGTTCAGTGTCAAACAGCCCACGCAGCTTTCGCTGCTGCCGGGCATGGCGATGCGCGTGCGCATCGGCGCAACCCAGGCGCCCACGACGAACCTCGCCCTGTCGGTGCCGGTCGCCGCGCTTTCCGTCACGCCCGACGGCAAGCACAGGATATGGCGTTACGACCCCGGATCGAGCAAGGTCCACGCGGTGCCGGTCGATCTGCGCGAGATTCGCGACAACTCGGCCATCGTGGCAGGCGACCTGCATGTCGGCGACAAGGTAGTGGGGGGCGGCTCGCAGTTCGTCGCCGAAGGGCAGGCGGTGCGGCCACTGGATGAGAATCAATGAACCTCGCGCGCCCTCTTATCGAGAAGCCGTTGATCGCGTGGGTGATCACGCTCGTGTCGCTATTCGGCGGACTGTTCGCGTATATCAACATCGGGCGGCTCGAAGATCCGAAGTTCACGATCAAGACGGCCGTGGTCGTCACGTTCTATCCCGGCGCCAGCGCGAAGGAAGTCGAGAACGAAGTGACCGACCGGCTCGAAAGCTCGATCCAGCAGATGGAGCAGGTCGACTTTCTGCGTTCGCGCTCGATGCCCGGTTACTCGGAAGTTCGTGTGCAGATTCGCGACCGCTACACCTCCGCCGATTTGCCGCAAGTGTGGGACGAACTGCGCCGCCAGGTCGGCGACGTGCAAGCGCGGCTACCTCCCGGCGCAGGTCCAACGGTCGTTCTCGACAAGTTCGGCGATGTCTACGGGATGTTTTACGCGATCACCGGCAAGGGCTATACGCAGGCGCAGCTTTTCGAATACGCGCGCGAATTGCGCAAGCAATTGCTGACGATGCCCGATGTCGCCGATATCGTGATTGCCGGAAATCAGCAGGAACAGATTACGGTCGAGGCCGATCAGGCGAAACTGGTCGCCAACAATCTTTCCACCGACGACCTCGCGCAAACACTCGCGCTGCAAAACGAAATCCGCCCGGCGGGACGCGAGCGCGTCGGCGATCTGCTGTTGCGGGTTGCGCCAACCGGTACATTGGATTCGCTTGACGCAGTTCGCTCAGTGCCCGTGGGTTCGACCGCGGGTCCGGTTCTACTCGGCGATCTGGGTAATGTGTCGTATGGCTACGCGAGGATTCCAAATAATCTGATTCGTTATAACGGCGAGCCCGCGCTCACCATCGGCATCAGCGCGCGGTCACGCGTAAACGTTGTGAAAGTGGGCGAGGAAGTGAAGGCGCGAATGCGCGAGCTTGAGCGCAGTCGTCCGCTCGGCATGGAACTGCATGTGCTTTACGATCAGCCGGAGGCCGTCGATGCAGCCGTTAAAGGCTTCGTGTTCGACGTGATGCTGGCGGTGGTCATTGTCGGCGTTGCGCTCGGTATCGGACTCGGCTGGCGCGCAGGTGTCGTGCTCGGCGTCGAACTGTTCCTGACGATTCTCGGCACCTTGTTCGTGATGTACGCCGCCGGCATCGAGTTACAGCGAATCTCGCTCGGCGCGCTGATCATCGTGATGGGGATGCTGACCGACAATACGATTGTCGTGTGTGAAGGCATGCTGGTTCGCGTGCAGAAGGGCATGTCGCATATCGATGCCGCCAACGAAGTGCTGCAGCAGGGGCAGTGGATTCTGCTGGCATCGACCGTGGTTGGCATTCTGGCATTTTCGGGCATTGGTCTTTCACCGGACGCGGTCGGCGAATTCTGCGCGTCACTGTTCGCGGTTGCGGCGATATCGCTGCTATTTAGCTGGGTGATCGCCATCGGCCTGACGCCGCTGTTTGGTTCGTACCTGTTCAAAGCGGATGAAGGCGACCAACCCGATCCGTTCGAGTCACGGCTGTATCGCAAGTATCGGGGTCTTTTGAACTGGGTAGCGGGCCGCCGGGTGCCGGTGGTGATTTCGCTGGCGGTGCTCACCGGCGTATGCATGTGGGGATTTCGTTTCGTTGAGCAAAGCTTCTTTCCCAATTCGACCACGCCTATCTTTTATGTAGACATGCGCTTGCCACTCGGCTCCGACATTCGCGCGGTCGCCGAAAAGACGCGTGGCGCGGAAAAATTCCTGCTTGCGCAAAATGGCGTAGCGAACGTCGGCACTTATATTGGTGGTGGCGCGACGCGCTTCTTCCTCGTCTACGACCCTGAAACGCGCGACCCGCGATACGCGCAATTTATCGTCACGGTAAAGGATCAGCGCGATATCGACACGATGATTCCCACCGTGACCGAACAACTCGAGAAACGTTTTCCCAATGCGAGCTGGACGGTGATACGACCGAGCTTCGGCCCCGGCGGCAGCACGCCGATTCAGGCGCGTTTCATGGGCCCGGATCCTGGCGTGTTACGTGGTTTGAGTCGTCAGGCGCAGGCGATTCTGCACAACGATGGCGGCATGATATCGGTTCGCGACGACTGGGAAACGCCCATCAACGTAGTGCGGCCGATATTCGACGAATCACGCGCGCGTTCTGCCGGTGTTACGCGTCGGCAGGTGAACGACGTACTCGCGTATGGGACAGAAGGCCTCACGGCCGGCATCTTCCGAGAGCACGATCAGTTGCTGCCGATCGTGCTGCGCGCACCCGATAGCGAGCAGGGCATGGAGCGCCTGCTCACGATGCAGGTTTTCAGCGCCGGGCAACGCCGTTATGTTCCGCTCGGCGACGTGCTCGACGGCGTCTCGCCGCAAACGGAAGAAGCCAACATCTCGCGCAACGATCGCATTCGAACGCTCACCGTATCCGCTGGCGTCACGTATGGCAGCAACAGCGTGGCCGCGTTCAATCGCGTGCGGCACGATATCGAATCGATTCCGCTGCCGCCCGGCTACAGCTTCGAGTGGGGCGGTGAACACGAATCGTCGACCATCGCGCAGGAAAGTCTGTTCCGCCAGTTGCCGATGGGGTTCATCGGCATGATCCTACTGGTGCTGTTCATGTTCGGCCGGCTCAAGCCTGCGCTGGTGGTGCTGCTTGTCGTGCCGATGTCGATCTGCGGCGTGACGGTCGGCCTGCTGCTGTTCCGTGGCGCGTTCGGCTTCATGGCGCTGCTCGGCCTGCTCAGTCTCATCGGCATGATGATCAAGAATGGCGTGGTGCTGGTTGAAGAGATCGACGGTCAGATTTCATCGGGCGTACCGCGAATGCAGGCGGTCATTTTCGGCTCGATGAGTCGTCTGCGCCCGGTTGCGCTCGCTGCGGGCACGACGATCCTCGGCATGGTGCCATTGTTATGGGACCCGTTCTTCAAGGACATGGCAATCACGATGATGGCAGGTCTCGCGTTCGCGACGGTCCTGACCATGGTTGCCGTTCCAGCGCTTTACGTGCTGCTCTTTTCGATCAAGAGCAACGAGTGGGAAGAGGGCCAACAAGCCGGGGATCAACATGGCAAGCCTTGATAACCGGAACCGCTCAGTGCCGCCTACTGCTTTTCGTTCGATCTGGCGTGCCATGTGTCATGCGTCGCTGGCTTCGCTGGCTTCGCTGTCCGTCGCGATCGTATCGGGTTGCTCCGGTTCGCTGAGACTCGATTCGCCGAAGACGCTGCCGCAGAATTTCAACGAAGCTTCGTCGGCGGCAACGGACACGCACGCATCGCTAACCGACGAACAACTCGCCACGTGGTGGATGCAATTCAACGACCCGGCGTTGACGCAGTTGATCGAAACGGCGATCAGGAACAACTACGACATTGCCATTGCCGCGGCGCGGGTTGATCAGGCGCGCGCGGGCATACGTCTCGCTCGCTCGCAATTGTTGCCGTCGGTGGGCGTGGGTGCGCAGGCCGCGTCATATCACGGCGGCGAAACGGCGTTGGAGTTTCAGGAGTTTCTCGGCATCAACGATCTCGATGCGCAATTCTGGCGAATCGGTCTTCAGACCCAATGGGAGATCGACGTATTCGGACGCGGACGTGCGCGTCTTGCGGCAGCGCGAGCCTCGACGCTTGCAGCCGCCGGTGATGCGGAGGCCGTGCGGCTTGGTGTGATCGGTGGAGTGGCCGATCTTTATATGACGTATCGCGGGCTATTGCAGCAGCGGGAACTGCTTGCGCAAAGCCGTCAGATTGCCGCTGATTTCGTCACGATTGCCGAGCACAGTTTCAAGGCGGGCGTGGTGTTGAGCACGGATATCGATGTCGCTCGCGCAGGGCTCGCGCAAGTCGAGGCGCGTCAACAGGATGTCGAGACCGCTATCGCTGCTTCGCAGCTTGGGCTCGAAAATCTATGCGGCGTCCAGCCCGGTGAACTGACTACGACGTTGAGTTCGGCCAGCGGTTTGCCGAAGCCTTTACCGGATATCGTTCCCGGACAACCTGTCGATCTGTTGATGCGGCGACCCGATCTGATCGCCGCGCGAGACCGCCTGTTCGCAAGCGTGAAGCAATCGGATGCGGCGCGTCTGAATTACTGGCCGACCTTCTCGTTGAGCGCGCTGCTCGCACGCAATGGTTGGGAGATCGCTGGACAGGGGCTGGGGCCGAGTACGTTCTGGCTGTTCGGCGCAGCCGCCGCCATGCCGTTGATCGATTTCGGCGCGCGGGAATCGCAGGTGGAGTCATCGGATGCGCAAGCACAACAGGCGCTCCGTGCGTATGAAAAAGCGGCATCCGGTGCGCTATTCGATGTCGAGCAGGCATTGTCGAGATTGAAGCGCCAGGAGCAATTGCAGCAGGCACGCAATGAAGAGGTCGCACGTCGCGGCGAAGTGCTGCGAAAAACCACGCGTCAGTTCACGGTAGGCGACGTGGGGCGTTTGGATATCGACCAGGCGCGTATCGCGTTGCTCGAAAGCCAGGCGACGCTGGTGCGGGAGCAGGTCGGGCAGTTGCAGGCGCAGGTCGCCTTGTTCCGTGCGATGGGCGGCGGCTGGCAGCCGGCAACGTCTGCCGTTAGCGCATCGCCGCCGTATCCGATGCCGCCTGTTAGTCAGTAGGTGAGTCGCGCGCGACTCGTTAAACCGCATTTCCCCTCTCACGAAAAAAGCGCTGCTGCCGGAATGTCACGGCAGCAGCGCTTTTTTTGAATCTCGCCAACAGAACGGTCGCGCTTCGCTGACAGCATCAACCCGCAACACTGCCAGCGGCAAACCATTCACGTTATTGCGGAGCCGATGCGCTCATCGCCGCCGTCGCGCGCGCACGCGATTGCGATACCGACTTGTCGCGTTCGGCTTTAGCCTGAGCTTGTTGCTGCTTCGCCTGCTGCCTGGTCTTTGCATTCGCCGCGCGCTGCTTCTGATTGGCGCTGCGAACCTCCATCCGCTTCTGGACAATCGGGTCGCTGTGAGTGGCGCTGGCCATGGCCGGTGCATCGGCTGCGGGTTGCTGTGCAATTGCTGCGCCCGAGGTCAGGACGCTGAATACCACCAATGCAGTGGCGAATTTGAAAGTAGTGCGTGCCATCATTTGTGCTCCATTAACCAACATGATTAAACAATGTAAAACACCTTCCGAATTCACGCCATTCGTGGACCCCGGGTCTTCCTTTTGAGTCGACCTTCCTCGTGTCGTCGAATTCTCTTTGGCAACTTTGAGGTGCGTTGCTTTAATCATTGACCTGATTAGTACCAAGGGGGAAGCGTGCCATGCACCAGGGCTAACCCTTTGAAAATAGATGGAGCGAAAAATCTCTGTAGTCGTCCACAATGATTTCATGGCTTTGCGTCTGTCATGTGTCGCTGGTGCAATCCGTCTCGCGGGCACAAATCACCTGACCCCATAGCGAAGTTATCCTATGATGACAACAAGGCGTAAAGTGAAAAAACGACAAACGAGACCACCTGCGGCATTGTCGCCATCGGCGAAAGTTGATAGCACGTAGGTGCAGCGAACTCCGGCTTCCAACGAAATAGAACATGCTGATGTCCAGCCGGAATTTCTCGCACACAGCGGCCGGGTGTTCCAGTCATCAAGCCGACGCGTCAGTCACTTCTGAAAGCAATCTGCTTCCCTGAATGGTGAACAATGTCATCTCAAGTCGAGACAAAACTATCGCTGCCTGCATTGACCGCAATGGTCGTCGGATCGATGGTCGGTGCGGGAATCTTCTCGTTGCCCCGTAATTTTGCGCGCGCTACGGGACCGCTCGGCGCGATCATCGCGTGGTGTGTGGCGGGCATCGGCATGTATGCGTTGGCGCGGGTTTTTCAGGCGCTGGCCGAGCGACGCCCCGAACTCGACGCAGGCGTGTTCGCCTACGCGAGAGAAGGCTTCGGCGATTACGCAGGTTTCCTCTCCGCATTTGGCTACTGGATGGCGGGATGCTTCGGCAACGTGTCTTACTGGGTGTTGATCAAATCGACACTCGGCGCATTCGTCCCCGCGTTCGGCGACGGCAATACCGCGACAGCGATCGCCGTGTCGTCTGTCGGCATCTGGCTATTTCATCTGGTGATGTTGCGAGGCGTGCAATCGGCCACGCTGATCAACACAATCGTAACCGTCGCGAAGGTGATTCCGATCATCCTGTTCATCGGCATCCTGATCGTGCTATTCCGCTTCGATATGTTTCATGCGAACTTCTGGGAGAGCGGCGAAAACGCGCTTCCGGCAAGCCTGTTTTCGCAGATTCGTTCGACGATGCTGATTACCGTATTCGTGTTCGTCGGCATTGAAGGTGCGAGCGTTTATTCCCGCTATGCAAAACAGCGCTCGCACGTCGGCGCGGCGACGATTACCGGTTTTATCGCCGTTTTGTGTCTGCTGGTGCTGGTCACGCTGTTGCCGTATGCGGTGCTTCCTCGTGCGGATATCGCCGTGATGCGTCAGCCTTCGATGGCTGCCGTATTGGGTGCGCTGCTCGGTCCGTTCGGCACGGTCTTTATCGGCGGCGGTCTGATCGTTTCGATTCTCGGTGCGTATCTCGCGTGGTCGCTGATCTGCGCCGAGGTGTTATTCGCCGCGGCGCGCACCGGCACGATGCCGACAATATTCTCGCGTCAGAACGAGCGCAAATTGCCGGTGGCCGCAATCTGGTTGACCAGTAGCGTGGTGCAGCTATTCGTCATCAGCACGTATTGGTCGAACGACGCGTTTTCGTTGATGTTGAACCTCACCAGTTCAATGGCACTGATTCCCTATTTTCTGGTAGCGGCATTCGGCATCAAGGCTGCGCGTCGCGATATCGAACAGGGCGTCGAACCGCAACGTGCATTACGCCGCGACTACCTGATCGCCGCGTTTGCGACGCTTTACACGGTGTTCCTGCTTTTCGCAGGCGGAGCCAAATTTCTGATGATGTCGGCGTTGCTCTACGCGCCGGGCAGCATGTTGTTTATTCTGGCAAGGCGCGAGCGTGGCCTGGCCGTTTTCACGAAGGCCGAGTGGATCATATTCGTCGTTGCTGTCTGCGGCGCGCTTTCAGCGCTGATCGGTTTGGTCAGCGGCGCGATTGTGGTCTGAGTTTATCGTAGAGCGGCGATTTATCGCAAAGCGCCGCCACCGAATCCTGTGCTTGCGAAATAGAGCACAAGGAAATAGCCGAATACATAGAGCGCGTAAGTTTGCGCATTGCCGGTGTACACGAGGCGTATTTTCGCCGCTGCCGCGAGTGCGCCGTGTGAAACGCCGCGCCAGAAGATCTGCGCAATCGGCGGCAATGCGCGGCCGAATATCGGCCGATAGAAGCTGAAAAAGCCTGACAGGCTTTCGGCCTGGCGGCGTCGGCTGCGATAGAACAGCACGACGATAGCGAACAGTACGGCGACCACGGCGAGCACCACAAGCACGACAGGTGTCGGGTTCCAGAATCCGTAAATGCTTTCGAGCGACATCCCTCCCCATACCAGTGTCGAAGCGAACTGCGGGTCGATTGCCGCCGACACCGGTTCGATCAGCAGCTTCGGGAAGAACGAAAGAATCACGATGCCAATCACCAGGACGAATTGCGGCAAAAGCAGCAGAAGCGGTGCTTCGACGACGTCGGCCTGTTCCGCGCGACGCGGCCCGAAGAAAAGTCCGCTGACAATCCGCGCCATATAAAGAAAGCCGACGAACGTCGCAAGCACGCCGCACACGGCGAGTCCGTACCAGCCCTTGTCGGTCATCGCGCTCAGCAGCAGCCACTTTCCGCCGAAGCCCATTAGCGGCGGCAAGCCCGACATCGACACAATCGCGATCAGCACCGTCGCAAACGTGAACGGCATCGCGCGCGTGAGTCCGCCGGTTTCGGCGAAGTTGCGCGTGCCCGCGCGCATGATGATCCCCGCGAGCGCGAGAAACAGAATGCCCTTCACCAGCATGTGATTGGCAACCAGATAAAGTGCCGTGACCCAGCCGAGATGACTCATCAACGCAATCGCGGTGACGATATAACCGAGCTGACTCATGCTCGAAAACGCGAGCAGTCGCTTGAAGTCGTTTTGTCTGACCGCCATCAGTGCGCCTGCGATGGTGGTGAGCATGCCAATCCACGCCATCACGTGCGCCAGTTCCAGTCCGACTTCCGAGCGTATCGTCAGATACGTGCAGATCAGCAACCCGAACATCGACACCTTGCTGACTACTGCCGATAGCATCGCGGTCACGTCGTCTTCAGCTTCGGTGTAGGCGCCGGGCAGCCACACGTGCACGCCGATTGCGCCTGCCTTGATCAGAAAACCCGCTGCCAGCAGCACAAACGCGCGGCTTGCGTCCGGTCCCGACCGGATCAGCGCGGAGAGCTGGATGCTGCCGTCGAGCGCCGCGACTTCCGCGAAACCGGCAAGCAGGCAGAACGCGGACAGCAGCGAAAACAGCAGGAAGGTCAGCACATGTGGTCCAGCATTCCTGCATTTTGCGATCAGGAAACACGATGACAGCGTGACGATTTCCCAGCTATAGAAAAATTCGAGCGTGGTCGTCGCACGCAGCAACGCGGGGATCGAAAGCAGAAGAACCACGAGCATCGGATAAAAGCCTGCGCGAATATCGTCGCGATAGAGACTGGCCGCCGCGATCACGAAGCTCCCCGCCAGCAAAAGCCATGCGAAAAGTCCGGCGATGCCGTGCGCGTCCGACGCGAGCCATGAGCCCACGAGTGCGAGCACGATCAGCGTAACGATGCCTTTCAATCGGCCCGGCAGGCGGTCCGCTGCGTAGAACAGTCCACCGGCTATCAGCGGAGAAAAGAGCCATAGCGATCCCGCGCCCGAGAACGACGCGGCGGCGTAACCAGCCGCAATCAGAAGGACCGCGACACAAAAGAGCGGGAATAGCGCAACCAGATCGGGACCGGCTTTCACTTCGTCATCCGATGGACGCAGTGCGCGCACGAACCAGTGGAACATGTAGGCCGCTTCGAGCAGCGACCCGGTCAGAATCAGCGCGATCCAATAGGGCTTGCCGGCAATGGTCAACTGCATTACGAGTTCCCACTTCGCCCAAAAAGCGGGGAAGGGCGGTAGCCCGGCAATCGCTACGAGAAAGAGCCCGAGCAGCCCGATCAGCAACGGACTGCGCGACAGGATCGCGAACGCGTCGTCGCCGTGTCGTTTCAATATGCCGACGAGCCAGAACAGTCCCGCCTTCGCGAACAGGTGATTGATAAACAGACCGCCGACCACGAGCGGAATCGAAGCTTCCGCGCCCACTTGACGAAGCAGTGAGAGCGCGAGCATCAAAAGTCCCATCTGTCCAATCGACGAATAGCCGAGTACACGTTGAGGTTTCGTCTGTTTAAGTGCGATCAGATTTGAAAACAGGAAAGTCAGCCCGCCCGAGATCGCGATCAGACCGAGTTGACCTTCGAACAAAGGCAGCAACTTGAGCAACGCGAAAAACACGCCCGCCGATACGCCGACCGACACCATCGCCGCAATGCCGCTCGGTGCGGTTTCGTAGACGTCGAGTCCCCAGCCGTTCGCCGGAAACGGCTTGAGCTCGATGACAAGGCAGGCGAAAACGAGCAGTACAGCAGTGACCGCAATCGGTCCGTTGAGTTGGGCGCGGACCGCGATCAGGTCGTCGATATTCAGCGTGCCGCTCACGTAATAGAGCAGCACCGCGCCGAGCAGGAAGAAGGTCGAGGCAATGACCGTTGCGATGATGTACTTGAACGCCGCCGACAACGCGGCCGGTGTGCGATCCAGTCCGAGCAGGCCGTACGTGGCAATCGAGACGATCTCGAGAAACACGAAGAGATTGAACAGATCGCGGGTCATCACCATGCCGTCGATGCCCATCACGAGAATCAGATACAGCAGCAACGCCGCGTAATTGCCACGCAGACGATCCCACAGATGCAGCGCGCCAAGCAGCGCCACCATGTTCACGCTGAACGCGAAGAAGCCTTCCCAGATGCCGAAGCGCAGATTGATCGACGCAGGCGGCAGTGCGCCCGCCGTGAGGACTTCGATGGTGTCGCCGCCTTCGATCAGTCCGAAAAACGACACGCCGCTGACCAGCACGATTCCGCCGAGTGCGACGAAGAATCCGCCCGTCAGCCACGGCTTGCCGAGCCGGTACAGCAGCGGCATCACAAAGCCGCCACCCAGCCCGAGAATGAAGATGTTCAGCGGATGAAACAGCCCGGCTACCATTTCGACTCGGAGAACGCGTCGATGGAAAGCGTCTTTTTGGCCGCGTAAAGGCGAATCGCGAACGACAGCATCACGGCCGTCACCGACAGTCCGATCACGATCGCGGTCACCACGAGCGCGGACGGAATCGGATCGATCGCGCGCCGTGCGGCGTCCGCTTTGCTCAAGGCCGAGTCGATGATCGGCGCGGTGCCGCCGGTGATATAGCCGGTCGCGACCATCACGATATGCAACCCCGTGTCGATCACCGCGAAGCCGATGATGATGCGCAAAATGTTGCGCTGGGTCAGCATTCCCCATAGACCGATCAACGAGAGACAAAAGCCCGTGATCAGAAGGATGGTCGAAACCGGTAGGCCCGTGGTCATGCGCTGTTCTCCTTCGTCAGCTTCTGAACCGGTCGAGGATGACACTCAGCTCCGCGCCTACTTTGACGCCGAGCAATGCCGAGATCAACGGAATAGCGCCCGCACTGAAAAACGCGCCGAACTGGCCGCGCGGCAGAAAGCGCGCGTCGAGAAAACCGCCTGCCAGCACCAGCCCGAGAATGCCGATCAACACATAGATCACGCCCGCGAACGATTCGACGATGCTCAGCAACGCGACGTTCAGCGTGGCGCCGGGTCGCGCGAGCAGCATCAGCATTACGCCCGATGCTACGATTGCGCCGCCCTGAAAGCCGCCTCCCGCCGACAGATGCCCGTTCACGATCACATACGCGCCGAAGGTCAGGATCATGGGCAGCAATACCTGTGTGCCAGTTCTGACAATCTCGCCGGCTTTGCGGCGCGGGCTGTCTTCGTCCGCCGATTCAGCCGTTGTGCTTTCTTCTTTCAACAGTAAGCCGACGCTCGCCGCAACCATGAATAGCACGGCGACTTCGCCGAGCGTATCGAAGCCGCGATACGTGATCAGAATGCCGGTGACGATGTTCGGTGCGCCGAGATCGATTGGCCCCCGTACGACGTAGTATTCGGCCAGCGGCCGCAGCGCCTGCAACTCCTGATAGCCGCCGACAATGCGCCAGAACACCACGGCGAACAGCGCGACGATCAGCAGCGCAAAAACGCGGCGCATCATGCCTGCTTCTCCCCGGCGCCGCGCTCTTCTTCGTCGACCAGCGCATCGGTCATCGTGGTCGATGCCATCGGAGTACGAATCAACCATGCCGCACGCGACAACGCATGCGACGACACCGGATTGGTCACCAGCACGAAATACGCGACGAGGATCAGCTGGAAGGTCCAGCCCGGGTGATAGAACGCGAGGCCGATCAGCACCAGCATGTTACCGAGCGTCGACGCCTTGGTGCCGGCCTGGATGCGCGTATAGGCATCGGGCATGCGCAACAGGCCGAGACCGGCCGAGAACAGAAAGATCGCGCCCGCCAGAATAAATACACTGCCGATCAGCTCGATCATGCGTTAGCCCCTCTCGTAACCGGTTTTGCGGATTGCGTAGAGAAAGATGAAGGTAGCGAGTCCCGACCCGATCGCGGCCTCGGCCATTGCAACGTCGGGCGCGGCGAGCAGCAGAAACGCGACGGCTGCAAACAGGCTCGCCAGTCCCGAACTGACCATCGCCGCCATGATGTTTTTCAGGCATACCGCCAATATTCCGCTGACGAGGATACTGGCGCACATCAGCAGAAGCAGGAGTTTCAACACGGTCAAAGGCCCCTTTCGAGAAAGCGTGCAATCGCGAGAACGGCCAGAAAACTGAGCAATCCGTAGACGAGCGCGACATCGATATAAACGATACGGCCCGACGTTTGCGCGTACAGCGCAATCAGCGAAAGCGAGATGACGGTGAGCGTGTCGATGGCGACGACCCGGTCGATGAGCGTCTTGCCGAGCACGAGGCGGATAACAGCGAAAAGAATGGCGAAAAAGATCAGGACAGTGGCGAGCTGAAGCATGATCTCAGCCAAAGACTTTCTCCAGATGCTTTTCAAAAGGCGTGACCAGCGCCTCGGTGGCTTCGTCGATATCGGTAGTCTTGACGTCGAGCCAGTGAATAAACAGGATGTCGTCGCGAATATCCATCACGAGCGAGCCTGGTGTGAGCGCAATCGAATTAGCGAGCGCGAGGCGGCCCATGGGCGATTTCAGGTTGGTGCGAACCTTGATGATGCCAGGCGTTATGTCGATACGGCGCGCGTAGACATAAGCCATCATGTTCAGATTGGAGCGCACCAGTTCGACGATGAAGGTGCCGCTATAAGCGAGAAAGTGATAGAGCGAGCGGGGCGTCAAGCGCACCTGCCGCCATGCGTCGCATGTCGACGCAAACACATGGGCCAGCACCAGTGTGATCACTGCGCCCACGAGCGCGGGTGCGATGGCCAACGACGCGTTGGCGACCATCCAGATTGCAAACAGGATGACCCAGAGGCCGAACATCCCCTGAGGAAATAACGACGAGACAGGTTTTTCGTTGTGCGAAGCCACGTCTTCAGTTTCCAAAAGAGGGTCCCAGAAAAATTCTAGGTGACAACCTGTGGCAAATCAACCGACAGGCGGCGCAGGCAGTTCGACTGGGCGGTGATTCTTCAATGGAAAAACATAAGCAAAGCCCGGCGCTCTGACATCGCAAATCAGTGTCGTTGTTGACGGGTGAAACAAGCGCGAAGCCTTTGAGTTCGCTTCAACGATTCGGTCAATATAACGCAACTAACCGTCCGCGCCGTTTAGCGACCATAAATTGAAAACGCGCGGCAGCAAGTTTTATGTTCTCGCTACTGCTGGCTTACAGAAAGCGGAGGGCGAGCCTACTCGCGTTGAGCGCCATTTTCGGATCTTCTCTTAACGAATCGAAAGCGTTCTTTCTCTGCGGAGAATGCTGCTGCGGTGCCGTCGATTTACAAGCCATCTTTCTCCACGAACTCTTGGCCTATCAACCCGACGCATTCAAATGCTACAAAAGAGATTCAATAGGAAGAATCGACAGCATCCAGACGCCCATCCGCCCGTACCACGTCGTATTAGGCTCCGTGTTGTGGCGGATTTCCTGGTCGCCGTTTCGCTCGATCCAGTAGAGCTTGCCATTCTCGTCAAGCTGCACGACGTACGCGACCTTCGGCAGCAACGCGAGGAACTTGGTCTCGATCTGCGTCGCCAGTTCCGGGCTGTCGATCACGAGACCCAACTCCGTATTCAGATGCGCCGAGCGCGGATCGAAATTGAACGAGCCGACGAAAACCCGCTGCTGGTCCACCACGAAAGTTTTGGCGTGCAGACTCGACCCCGAACTGCCGAAGGGGCCCGGCGACTGCTCCTTCTTTTGAGCCACGGCAGGATCACGCCGCAACTCGTAAAGATGGACGCCGCTCTTGAGCAATTCGACCCGCCGCTTCATGTAGCCGGAGTGAACGGCGGCGACATCGGTGGCTTCGAGCGCGTTGGTCAGCACGCGAACTTCCACGCCGTGAGCCGCCAGGCCAGTCAGATATTGCGTGCCCGAAGTGGCGGGCACGAAGTACGGCGAAACCAGATCGATCTCGTGTTCAGGGTCGCCCAACACCTCTCTCAACTGATGAGAAATCAGCGCTTCCGGCGGCGCATTGTTCAAACCCTTCGCCGGGTCGTCGCTGATCATCTCCGTCTTCGCCCATTCGAGCGGCAACGTCACGTCGAGCATGTTCTGCACGATATGCGGACCGCGCAGTGCATCCATATAGGCTTCGGCGGCCGGGTCCCGCTCGATTGCCTGCGCCCTTTGCGCCAGTTCGTCGAGTTGCGCCGCGCTCACGTGCGGCACGATCCGGTCGACGGGATAGGACGACGCGCTCGCCCAATAGCGGTCGAAGTCCCGGGCGACATCGGCGGCGGCAGGACCGACCGCGAGCACGTCGAGATCCGCGAAGACGATGCCGTCGGTGGCGTCGAAGTATTCGTCGCCGATGTTGCGGCCGCCGAGAATCGTCGCGGTGCTGTCGGCGGTCATCGACTTGTTGTGCATGCGCCGGTTGGCGCGCGAGAAGTCGGTCAGGAAGCCGATGAATTTGGGTCGACGGACCGTGAATGGATTGAACAGCCGAACTTCGATGTTCGGATGCGCATCCAGTGCCGCCAGCGTCGGGTCGAGCGAAGAGGGAATGCCGAGGTCGTCCAGCAGCAGGCGCACACGCACACCGCGATCGGCGGCCTCGTGAATTTCCTCAAGCAGCAGAGTGCCGGTCAGATCGTTGCGCCAGATGTAGTACTGGATGTCCAGCGTGCGTTGCGCAGAACGGATCAGGTCCATGCGCGCGGCAAACGCCATGTGCGCGTCCGACAGCGGATAGATACCCGCGAGGCCCGCGTGCGTCGCCAGTTCGGGGGCGACCGCGCGGCCGAGTTTCGTGGATGCGGCGTCCGCAGGACTCAGCGACACCGACTCCGTGCGATTCTCCAGCGACGGCAGCGCGCAGCCCGACAGCACGCTCGCGCAAAGCAGCCACGCCGACGCCCTGCCGACCGAACGACGCATCACGCGCAACGAAAACGGATGAGCTTTCAACGCTTGCATTCGGTCCAAGATATCCTCGGGGCTCGGAATCGGCCGCCCGGTTTTACAATGGAGACGTCACGTGAACCGGCCTGGAAGATGACCCTTGGGACGGCAAACATGGCAATATCGCAACGACGTTTTGCCGCCGCCGAATGGCTTCCTGAATTGCGCGGCTTGCCCAGAATACTATGGCCGGAGGATGGCCGTTAATCGCAAACCGGTATTTCATTACAGCGACCGGCTCGCCCGATGGTAGCGGCGGCCCGGGCAAATTCGAACGAGGACCAACCCTGGCCCGTCCCGACCGTGCATCGACGGAGCCAGGTCTACTAGCGTTTCGTCTTACCGGAGTCGAGCACGTGAACATTGCCCGTTTGCTGGTTGCCAGCGTCCTGATCTTCGCAGTTGGCACGGCGCTGCAATTCATCTGGCCGTTACCGCAACCTGCGTCCTACCATCACTTCGCCGACGAGCGCTCGCTCGGCATGTTGCCCAACGCAGCGGACGTGTTGTCGAATATCGTGATTCTGGTCGCGGGCCTGATCAATCTCCGATGGGTCGCGCGTCACGCGAGGCACCAGCCAGCGCAGTTTCCGGGCATGCTGGTCGTGGCCATCGGGCTGATCCTCACCGCTTATGGCTCGGCTTACTATCACTTTGCACCGTCGGACGCGACGCTCGTGTGGGACCGGCTTCCCATGACGATCGTCTTCGCCGGCATTCTGGCGATGCTGTGGACGTCGGTCACCGGACAGCGGGTGGGCTGGGTGCCGATCGCGATACTCGTGATCGTTTCGGTGGGCACCATCGGCTACTGGCTCGCATTCGACAGCCTTTGGCCATATGCCGAACTGCAGTTTGGCGGCCTCGCGGTGATCGTCGTGATGACCCTCATTCGCAAGGTCGACGCGCCGCTCGGTTGGGGCATGGTGATCGGTTTCTATGCACTGGCCAAGGTATTCGAAACGCTCGACTGGCAGATCTGGGCGCTCACCGATCACCTGTTCGCGGGCCATGCGCTCAAACATATCGCGAGTGGTTTTGCCGGTGCGTCGATCATGCTGATTGCGAGCCGGTCGCGGGCAAACGTGGCTCGCGGTGTATCGGCGTGAACCGCCGCGAGCGCGACTGACTCAGGACACCTTGTCGGCCAGATCGAGAATCGAGCCTTCCGGCTTGAGCGTCGACAGAACGATGTTCGAATTGGTCGATAGCACGCCCGGCATTCGGTGCAACCGGTTGATCACGAAGTCCGAATAGTGGTCGAGGTTGCGCGCGCGCACGACGAGCACGTAGTTCGATGTGCCGGTCACGATTCGCGCGGAAATCACTTCGGGCCATTCGTTGATGGCCTCGATAAAGCGTTCGTGCCACTGGTCGATTTCCGGCCGCATGCACACGTGGACCAGCGCTTCGAATTCGACGCCGATCTTTTTCGGCGCAATCACGCAGCGATAGCCTGCGATCACGCCTTGCTCCTCCAGTATCTTCACGCGCCGCAGACACGCGGACGGCGATAGCTTGACCGCGTCGGCCAGGTCCTGATTGCTGATGCGCCCGTCTTTTTCGAGGACGCGCAGGATACGCATATCGGTTCGGTCGAGGTCCATGTCGAAGGATCATTCAATTTTCAGGTTGGAATTCACAGACTCTATCACGCACGGCTTTACCGGCACACGAATACCGAAGCCAATTCTATTTTTTCCTCGATAACATGCACGCAACATTTTTTACGGAGCGCACATGTTTGAGCACGTCACGCCTTATCCCGGCGATCCCATCCTCTCGCTGTTTCAGGACTTCCAGAAGGACGCCGCGCCGCGCAAGGTCAATCTGAGCATCGGTCTTTACTACGACGAGAAGGGCGCGATTCCAGTGCTGTCGAGCGTTCGCAGCGCCGCCGCGCGCGTCGCCGAAACGGGCGCGCCGCATACCTATCTACCGATGGAGGGCACGCCGGCGTTTCGCGCAGCGGTGCAGCGCCTCGTATTCGGAGAAGACTGCGCGGCGGTCCGCGAAAAACGCGTGGCGACGATCCAGACGCTCGGCGGCTCCGGCGCACTGCGGCTGGGCGCCGAATTCATCAAGCGTTATTTCCCGGATAGCGCGATCTGGCTGAGCGACCCGACGTGGGACAACCATCGCGTGCTGTTCGTCGGTGCGGGGCTGGACGTTCATTCGTACCCGTACTACGACCGCGAGACCAACGGCATCCGTTTCGACGACATGCTCGCGACGCTGGACACGTTGCCCGCCCGCAGCGTGGTGCTATTGCAGCCGTGCTGCCATAACCCCACGGGCATCGACATGACGCGCGAGCAATGGCAGGCGGTGATCGCCCGCCTGACGCAGCGCCAGCTGATCCCGTTCATCGACATGGCCTATCAAGGTTTTGGCGACGGCCTCGCCGAAGACGCGTGGCCGATCCGCGCGCTATGCGATGCGGGACTCGCGTTTCTCGTCAGCAATTCGTTCTCGAAGAATTTCTCGCTGTATGGCGAGCGGTGCGGCGGTTTGTCGTTCGTCTGCGCGAGCGAGCGTGAAGCCGCGAGCGTGCTGAGTCAGGTGCAGGCGGGCGTGCGCCGGATGTATTCGAGTCCGCCGCTGCATGGCACACAGTTGATTTCCACGGTGCTGAACGATGTCGAACTGACCGCTCAATGGGATGCTGAAGTGGCCGGTATGCGCAGCCGCATCAAGCGGATGCGTGCGGCGTTGCGTGAGCGTCTCGAAGCGGCGGTGCCCGGCATGTCGTTCGATTACCTGACGACGCAGCGCGGAATGTTCAGCTACACGGGAATTCTCCCGGCCGAAGTCGATGTGCTGCGCGAACGCTACAGCGTTTATCTGCTGCGTTCGGGGCGTCTGTGCGTCGCGGGGTTGAACGACGCGAATCTCGATCTGGTCGCTGACGCAATCGGCACCGTGCTGAACGCGCGTAGCAACGCGTGTGCGTCTCTTTCCTGACTTCGGGTATCAGCCATGCCAAACCTTATTTCAACGGGTCTTCCCGAACCCCGTCAGCCGTTTTCATGGGCCACGCACGCGAGCGGCCTGATGTTCACCGCGCACGGTCCCGTCGATGCACACGGCGAAATTGCCGGTGACGGCATCGCCGAACAGACGCGTCTGACTTTGCAGAATCTCGCTCAGGCAGTGATGGCGGCAGGCGCGCAAATGCTGGATGTCGCGCAGGTGCTGATCTACATGGCGAACGCGAAAGACATGCCGGCCATCGACGCCGAGTACCGCAAGTTTTTCGCGGCGCCTTATCCGAATCGCACGAGTGTTGCGGTGGCGGGCTTCGCGCATCCAGACATGTTGATCGAACTGGTGGCGTATGTGGCGCTGCCATCGGGTACGCCGTCGCCTTAATCGAGCTGGAACGAAACACCTGCTGTCGGACGTTGACGGCAGGTGTCAGCGAAACGCAAAACGTCCGGCAGACACGTCGTGAGATTAACCATAACCACAAAGGGGAAGTCCAATGAAGAAATCAATAAGATTGGCATTGCCAACTATTATCGGAATCGCGGCGTCAAGTAGTGTCTTCGCACAAAGCTCGGTGACGCTGTACGGCATTCTCGATCAGAGCGTGCGCTTCACGACGAACGCGGACGCCGCGAACAACAGCAGCGTGCAGATGACAAACGGCGCGATCACCAATAGCCGCTGGGGCATGAAAGGATCGGAATCGCTCGGCGGCGATCTGAAGGCAATCTTCCAGTTGGAAAACGGCTTCGAACCGCAGAACGGCAAGATGGATCAGAACCTGCTGTTCGGCCGCTATGCGTATGTCGGTCTCGAAAGCGGCTACGGCACGCTGAAACTCGGCCGTCAGGCGACCGAGGGCTTCAATCTGTTCGGCGATCTCGATCCGCTGACTATCGGCAACTATACCGCCAACATGTGGCCGTATTTCCTGACGCAAGGACGCGTGAGCAATACCGTCAGCTATGCGGGTTCCGCAGCGGGCGTGAGCGTCGGCGCAAGTTATGGCTTTGGCGGTCAGCCGGGCAGCATTAGCGCCGATTCGTACTGGGGAGTGCGCTCGTCGTATGCACATGGCCCGCTGATGGTCGGCGCCGTCTACCAGAACACCCGCGACGCCGCAGGCAAATCGCAGCAGATGTGGGGCGCAGCCGGCCGCTACGCGATCGGCACCGCCACGCTGTTTCTCGGCTATATCGGCGGTAATGACGCCACTGGAATGATCGACGAGGACTACCTCAACGACAGCAGCCGGACCGTCACGTACGGCTCGTTTGCGGATAACCCGCGCAAGGACACGATCGGCTATACCGGCTTCACCTGGCAGATCAATCCGGCCGTTTCGCTGACGAGCGCGTTCTACTACGACAGCATCAAGAACGTGAACGGGATAAGCGGCAACAGCGGCAAGCGCTATACCGGCGTGGTCGAGGCAGAATACGCGTTGTCGAAAGCCACGCAGGTGTACGGTACGGTCGACTACAACAAGGTCTCGGGCGGCGCACAAACCGAATTGCCTGGCAACAGCAATCAGACGGGCGTCGCGGTGGGGCTTCGTCACATTTTCTGATTGCCGCGTGCGATAAGAGCTTGATTGAACAGTAGGCCGGACAGCGCGGGTCCGCGTAGATCCGGCCATTCAGAATCCAGTCACGCGGGTTAAATGCATCACGGAGGGTATTGATGAGACACGAAGATCAGTTCCAGAAAATCGTCGAGCGGGAAAGCGGTTTGCGTCGCGGCCTGAGCGCCACACAAATGTCGATGATCGCGATTGGCGGCGCGATCGGCACGGGTCTGTTCCTCGGCAGCGGATTCGCCATCAGCTTCGCGGGCCCGAGCGTGCTGATCAGCTACGCGATCGGCGCACTGATTTCGTTGCTGCTGATGGGCTGTCTTGCGGAGATGACCGTCGCGCATCCCACCTCCGGGTCGTTCGGCGCCTATGCCGAGCATTACGTCAGTCCGTGGATGGGTTTTCTGGTTCGCTACGCGTATTGGGCATGCATCGTACTCGCGGTCGGTACTGAAGTGACGGCCATTGCGCTGTACATGAAGTACTGGTTCCCGACAGTGCCGGGATGGTTGTGGATCGTCGGCTTTTCGAGCGTGCTCGTGATCGTCAACGCGCGCAGTGTCGACGTGTTCGGCTCGGTCGAGTACTGGTTCTCGCTCATCAAGATTTCGGCTATCGCGGCATTCATCGTGCTGGGTGCCTACGTGGTGTTCATCAATCCGTCGCTGGTCGCGGTCGCGCAGCCGGGGCAGGAAGCTTCGGCTGCCGGCTTCCATCACTATTTCGCGGATGGCGGTTTCTTCCCCAAAGGCGCGTGGGGAACATGGGTCGCGGTGATCGTGGCTATCTTCAGCTATCTCAGCATTGAGATGATCGCGGTTGCCGCAGGCGAAGCGCAGGACCCGGAGCGCGCGGTGACCAAAGCGTTCCGCTCCACGATCGTCCGCCTCGTGTTGTTCTATCTGGTGACGCTGGCACTGATGCTCGCCATCGTCCCTTGGACTGCGGCAGGCAAGGACCAGAGCCCGTTCGTCAAGGTGATGGAAGCCATGCACATTCCGGGCGCTGCGGGCGTCATCAATTTCGTGGTGCTGGTCGCGGCATTGTCGGCGATGAACAGCCAGCTCTACATCACCACGCGGATGATGTTCAGCCTGTCGCGCGCCGGACATGCGCCGCGCCGTCTGGGCGAAGTGAACCGGCGCGGTGTGCCGATGGGCGCGCTGTTGCTGTCCACGAGCGGCATTGCGCTGGCGACCATTCTGAGCGTCGTGTATCCGGATGCATCGTTCACGATCATGATGGCGATTTCGATGTTCGGCGCGCTGTTCACGTGGACCATGATTTTCGTCACGCACTATTTTTTCCGCCGACATTGGGTGGCAAGCGGTCGGCCGACGCTGCGCTTCAGGATGCGGGGCTTCCCGGTGCTGACGTTGCTTGGCGCGGGCCTGACGCTCGCGGTGACCGTCACGACATTGTTCACCCCCGAGTTCCGCATGACGCTGATTTTCGGCGTGCCTTTCCTGACGGTGCTGAGCGTTATTTATTTCGTCGGTTATCGTCGGCGCTCGTTGTCTGATCAGACGGTGCGCATTGCCGAAGAGGCGAGTTAAGCGGCGGGTAATTGTTTGCTGGTCGGTTGTGGAGGGCTCGCGTGACGAGCCTTCCTTTCCGGCGACGAGGGTATGATTTCGCTTTAAATCCGCTCGCCCCCGGCATGCTCGCGCTCAAACTCACGCTTGTCCCATTGTTCCTGCTGATCGTTTCGATGTCGGGCAAATGGTGGGGGCCATCCATCGCGGGGTGGCTGGCGGGTTTGCCGGTCGTAGCCGGTCCGATTCTGTATCTGCTGGTACTCGCGCATGGCCCGGAGTTCGGCGCGCGTGCCGCCACGCTTTCCCTCTCTGCGATCCTCGCGTCCGAAGCATTCAATTTCGCCTATGCGTGGACCTGCCGTTCACGTTCGTGGCCGATTGCGTTGCTTGCGGGACTCGCCACCTGGTTGATCGCGGCCTTCGCTTTGTCCATGTTGCCGACCTCGCCGATATGGGCCGCAATCGCCGCTTTGTCCGCCGTATGTTTCGGCCAGTCTTTCCTGCCCCGCAGTTCCGCGGTTGCTGCAGGTGCGCCGCTTTCGCGCGCCGATCTCGTCGGCCGGATGGTGGCCGGTGCAGCGCTCACGATCGTCGTCACATCGTTATCTGGATGGGCCGGTGCGACGTGGAGCGGTTTGCTTGCCGTATTTCCGCTGCTTGGCTCCGTGCTGTCGGTGTCGTCTCATCGCGCGCACGGGCCGGCGTTCGTGATCTCGCTGCTGCGGGGCATGGTGCTCGGCAGGTTCTCGTTTGCAGCGTTCTGTCTGGTACTGGTATTCGTGTTGCCTCACCAGCATCCATTGCCCGCTTTTGCAGAGGCCGCATTCGTCGCGATGTTTGTGCAGTGGTGTACCAAACGGCTTGCCACGATGAAGAATCCAGAGAACGAGAAGCCAGCCGTTGTCGCTGCGGAATGACTACTTATGCCGATTTGCGCGGCCTTCGCTTCTCCCGAGGAGCAACTCGCTGTGCAAATATTTTATTCGGCCGGATGGCAACGTTTCTTTTTATCGTGTTAAGCAAAGTGTGCGTATTCGCGTGAATTAATTTCGTCTTTACGGACTGCTTTCACGTCATCGCTGCGCGAACATGTCTATTCGCGCCGTTGGCGCAACACCGCCGAAACGGATTGACGCTTTTATATTTTTCGTGGCGTTCTTTATTAAAAGAAAATCTGTTCTTCTTCTCGCCTCGCGCATCGAATAGAAAAAATTCGACGGAAATTCGATAGATGTTTTCAAGGATCGAATTATTTACTTTTTCTTTTCTGTAGCCTTTAATGAGAGCGTCCCGCATCGCCCTCCCCCGAAGAACGATACCTCCAGAGGAAGTCATGAAATCAAAAGTCGCCGCACTCGTGATTATGTCTGCCTCGCTGGGTATGCTGTCGTCCCCTTCTTTTGCGCAAGTCGCGGGCGCTCAGCCGCTTGGTGTAACCGTCACGCAATCTACCGATCTGATTCTCGGCTGGAGCGTCAAGAAGTCGATCCTGAATAAGGCCGTGTACAACGAAAACGGCGAGAAAGTGGGCGTTATCCACGACATCATCGTTGCGCCCGATCATTCGGTTTCGTTCGCGATCGTCGCGGCCAATCAGTTCCTTGGCGTGTCTCATCACGACGTCGCCATTCCGGTCGAACAGCTCGACTACCAGGACGGCAAGCTGATCCTGGCCGGCGCGACCAAGGCCGCGATCAAGGCACTCCCCGTATTCGAGTACACCAGGGTGAAGGCGACTCCAACGCCGCGCTCGGAGTATCCGCATCACTAGTCGTGATTTTGCAGGGCGTTATGTGTAGCGGCTCGCCGGGTGTCGTCAGAGAGGGTTGAGGGCGAACTTTATTGCGTGGAACTGTCGGGCGGAAACCCATCGCGCGAATGGGATTGCGGTGCCTGGCCGTTGACTGTTCATCGGCATTGGAAGATCAGGATAGATCATGACGACTCCGCTCGACTCCGGCGCGCGCCCACCCGCGCCCAATTCCACGCGACGCCTTCTGCTGACCAGCATTCTGGCGAGCTATGCCAGCTCGTTCATTCCATGGACGCTTGCCGGGGCGCAGACGCCTGCGTCGGCGCCGGCATCCGCGAACGTGCTCGACGACTTCCTGAGCGTGTCGCAACTCATCACCGGCCATGCGACGCTCGACGCGGCGCAAGCAAAGCGTCTGCATGACGGCCTCGTTGCGACGATGCCGTCATTCGCGGAACAGTTGAGCGCGTTGGCAGCATTTGTTGCCAGCAACAAACCCGCCGCCCACGATCTGCAAACATCGCTCGATGCGGCCAATGCGCCATTCGCCAAACTGCCCGCGCAGATCGCCACCGCCTGGTACATCGGCGTGGTCGGCTCGGGCGCGGCGGCGCGCTGCGTCACCTACGAGTCGAGCTTGATGAACATCGTGGTCGCGGACCGCCTGAAGCCGCCGAGCTATGCGTATGGTCCGTACGGAAGCTGGGGGCGCAATCCCCTGGCCGCCTGAAGTTCGTGCAGCCAATCCAGGGAATCCAACATGCCTGATCAGCAATCAGCGGACATCGTCGTGATCGGTTCGGGTATTTGCGGCGCACTCGCGGCCCAACGGCTTGCGTTGCAGGGCGCTTCGGTGCTGATTCTCGAAGCGGGACCACGACTGGATCGCGGACGCATCGTCGCGAATTTCCGCAATTCGCCGCGCAAGAGCGATTTCATGTCGCCGTATCCGTTTTCGTCGTGGGCGCCGCATCCGGTCTATCAGCCTGAAGACAATGGTTACCTCGTGCAGGCCGGCCCGTATCCGTACAAGCCGGAGTACATCCGCATAGTGGGCGGCACGACCTGGCATTGGGCCGCGCAGGCGTGGCGGATCCTGCCGAACGATTTGCGCATCAAGACGCTTTACGGTGTAGGCCGGGACTGGCCGATCTCGTACGACGATCTCGATCCGTTCTATCAGGAAGCGGAAGTGAAGATGGGCGTCTCGGGCGCGCCGAATACCGGCTCGCCGCGCACGCAGCCGTTCCCGATGGAGCCGGTCGCGGAGTCGTATCTCGAACAGCGTTTTCGCGAACGGCTCGCGCCGGGCGGCTTCGAAGTCGTCACCAATACCACCGCGCGCAACAGCCGCACCTACGACAGCCGCCCGGCCTGCTGCGGCAACAACAACTGCATGCCGATCTGTCCGATCGACGCGCAATATCACGGCGGTCTCGCTGTCGATGCAGCAGAAAAAGCGGGAGCAAAACTGATCGCGAATGCGGTGGTGTACCGCATCGAACACGACGAGCGCGGCCTCATCGCAGCGGTCCATTACTACGACCCGGACAAGACCACACATCGTGTGACGGGAAAGACGTTCATTCTGGCCGCGAACGGTATTGAAAGTCCGAAGCTGTTGTTGCTGTCCGCGAGCGATAAATACAGAAACGGGCTCGCGAACAGCTCCGATACGGTGGGCCGCTTTCTGATGGATCACCCGAGCAACGGCCTCGTATTCGACGCCGAAGAAGAACTCTGGCCTGGCCGTGGCCCGATGAGTCCGAGTTCGATCAACTCGCTTCGCGACGGCGCATTCCGCTCTGAGCACGCGGCGTTCCGCATCGACATTTCGAATTCGTCGCAGGTGCAATCGGTGACGCAGGCGTTGATCGCGAAGGGCGTGTACGGCGCGGAACTGGAAGAGCAGATCCGCTATCACGCGGCGCGGCAGTGCAGCCTGAAGAACGTGCTGGAAATCCTGCCCGATCCGAATAATCGCGTGACGCTCAGCGACAAAAAAGACGCGCTCGGCATTCCCACTCCGCAAATGCACTACGCGATGAACGATTACGTCGATAAAGGCATGGCGGCGGCGCGCGAGGCGTACACCCAGATCGCCGGATTGATGGGCGGCACTAATCTGCGTTATAGCCCGGACGGCGTGTACGGCAACAATCAGCACATCACCGGCACGATGGCGATGGGCAGCGACCCGAAAGACTCTGTCGTCGACGCATTCGGACGCGCACACGATCACGAGAATCTGTATATCGCGAGTACCGGCGTGATGCCCACCGCCGCCACGGTGAACTCGACCCTGACGGGCGTCGCGCTCGCGCTGCGGTCGGCCGAACACATTCACGCGAACGCCTGACGATGACTCATTCACAGACCATCAGATCGATACGCCGTGTCGGCACGGCGCTGCTCGTGTCGGCCGGGTTTTCGCTGGCAGTGCACGCAGCGGACGACGATCTCGTCAAACAGGGCGAATATCTCGCGAAAGCCGGCGATTGCGTGGCGTGTCATACCGCGCCGCAAGGCAAGCCGTTTGCCGGCGGTTTGTCGCTATCCACGCCGCTTGGCAATATCGTGTCGACCAACATTACGCCTTCGAAAACGCACGGTATCGGCAACTACACGCTCGAACAATTCGGCGCGGCCTTGCGACGCGGGATTCGCGCGGATGGCCAGCATCTCTATCCGGCGATGCCCTACACGTCGTACACGCAAGTGACCGACGACGACGTGAAAGCGCTCTACGCGTACTTCATGCAGGGCGTGACACCGGTCGATGAATCGCCGCAGGCCACTGCGTTGCCGTTCCCGTTCAACGTGCGTCTTTCTATGGCTGTGTGGAATCTGCTGTTCCTCGATCATGGGCCGTTCGTGCCGGATTCGTCGAAAGGTGTTGAATGGAATCGCGGCGCTTATCTGGTGCGCGGCCTCGCCCATTGCAGCACGTGCCATACACCGCGCAATGTGCTGATGGCCGAAAACGGTGCGATGGGTCTCGCTGGCAGCGTGGTCGGCACATGGTACGCACCGAACGTGTCTTCCGATCCGGTCAGCGGCATCGGCTCCTGGAGCGAAGCGCAGATTGCGGACTATCTGCGCACGGGTCATGTGATCGACCGAGCCCAGGCGGCCGGCCCGATGGCCGAAGCGGTGGATAACAGCCTGAGTCATCTGAACTCCGGCGATCTGAGCGCGATGGCGACTTACCTCAAGTCGACGCCGCCAATCCGCAATGCCGGCGACGTGCAGGCCGCGCATACGTGGGGTGGTCCGAAAGGCAGCTTCGACGAGATTCGCGGCGTAGCGTTGCCTGCCGACGCCAACCAGATGAGCGGTCCGCAACTCTACGACGCGTATTGCGCGAGTTGTCATCAGGCGAAAGGAGAGGGGGCGGGTCAGGGTATCGACGGTCCGGGACTGCCTTCGTTGTTTCACAACACGGCGCTCGGTCACGCGAACACCAACAATCTCGTGATGGTGATGCTCGAAGGCGTGCACCGGCAAGCCAGTGCACCGGATGTGCTGATGCCCGCGTTCGGCAACCTGCTTTCCGACCAGCAGATAACGACGCTCGGCAATTATCTGCTGGCACAGTATGGCAATCCGCAAGCGCACGTGACGGCCGAGCAGGTGAAGACTTTGCGCGCGGGTGGCGAGGCATCGCCGCTGGTGTTGATTGCGCGTGCGGGGCTGGTGGTGGCGGCCGTGATCGTGTTGATACTGCTGTTTCTGCTGACGCGTAGACGGCAGCCACGAATGGCGAGGCGTTGAACGGCCGATGGCGGCATCGTCGATGCGAAGACCCATCTCGTCGAGTTGAGCGGAGCGTGTCGCCGAATCGCAATCGGACCGGCGATCTCACGTTAGCCCGATACCTGCCATGCCCGTTTCGAAATAGCGGATCACCTCGCGCGCGCCGTGCGACAACTGCCGCCGCGCGGCCACGCAGAGATGCAACTGCAGCGGCTTCAGATGCGTGTCTTTGAGCGGCCGGAATTCCATCTGACCAGCTGCAACATCGACCGCCACATCGAGCCAGCACAGCACCGCGACGCCCACGCCCTGGCGCACCAGCGAGCGCATCATCTGCGTGTTGTTGCATGCCATGAAGCGCTGCGCGTCGACATCGTGCCGATCGAATAACGACGTCACGCGTTCGCTGATCACCAGCGGCGGCGCGGGAAGAATCGGCTTGTGATCGAGCGTATGGCTCACTCGCACATCGGCGTTATCACGCAACGAGTGGCCAGGTTGGAACGCCACGCCCAGCGGCGCATTCGCGGACGCGCGGATCTGCAAATCTTTGGTCGATTCCGACGCCAGCAGCAAGCCGAAATCCACGTCACCGGCGACGATTTTTCGCGCCACCTCGTCGTTATCCAGCACCTGCACGCCGACCGTCAAACCCGGATGATCCACCGCGAGCTTCGCGATGACTTCCGCGACGAAGCCTTCCGTTAGCGCGTCGATGATCGCGACTTCGATGTGGCCGCGCTTCAATCCCTGTAGCTCGTCGATCTGCGTCAGCGCACGGCGATAGTCGCGCTGCCAGCCGCGCACGAGATTGACGAACACTTCGCCTGCGGCGGTCAGACGCAAGCCGCCGGGTACGCGCTCGAACAGCGGCGCGCCAATTTCCTTCTCCGCCTGAAGCACCTGGCGGTCGATCGCGGAAGCCGACACATGCAGCGCTTCCGCTGCCTTGCGAATGCTGCCGTGTTCGACGATAGCGCTGAAGTAATTCGTGAAGCGTGAGAACGTAATCATGAGGGTGTTGAGTTTTTTGCAACGGGGTGACGACAATTTGCTTGTTTATTGGAACGGCCGCGTCCGTAAAAATCAAGTCATCAAATTTCGCAAACCGCATTGCTGCGGAATGCGGGCCTCGCCCACATTAAAAGGACGCCCCCATGACACCGACCAAGGCCATCGTCTCGCCCCCGCCCAATTGCACGTTCGACTCCGAAGACTGGCAGCGTCTCGCGATGCACTGGTATCCGATAGCCTTGAGCGACAGCGTGCGCGACGCGCCCGTCGCCGCGATGCTGCTCGACGAACCGCTCGTGGTGTATCGCGTGGACGGCAAGCTGGTGGTCGCGCGTGATGTGTGTCCGCATCGCGGCGTGCCGTTGAGCATCGGCAAACATGATGGAGAAGGCGTGGTATGCCGCTATCACGGTTTGCGTTTTGGTGAGGGCGGTCGTTGCAACCGTATTCCCGCCAGCCCGACTATCCCGATTCCGGCCAAGCTGCATTTGCGCACGTATCCGGCCGTCGAACGCTATGGTCTCGTGTGGACCTGCATCGGCGAACCGATTGGCGCTGAGGCCGTGGAGCCGGTGATTCCCGCAATGCCGTTCTGGGACGACGCGAATTTCCAGCAGATCGTTTGCCCGACCGTCGATATCGGCGGATTTGCGGGTCGTCAGATGGAAGGCTTTCTCGATGTCGCGCATTTTGGCTGGGTACATACCGACACTTTCGGCGATCCCGACAACACCGAGGTGCCCGCCTATACGCCGGTCGAAACACCGGTGGGCTTCTTCGCGGACTATCGCAGCAATGTCGGCAACTATCCGATCGGCGCGATTCAACGCGGTCAGGAAGGCTTTGAATGGCTGCGTCATTTCGAGGTGCATCTGCCGTTCACGGCAACGTTGACGATTCATTTTCCGAACGATGGCCGGCTCGTGATCATGAACGCGGCGTCGCCGGTGTCCGCACGCAAAACGCGCCTGTTTGCGCCGATTGCGCGTAATTTCGACAAGGACCAGCCTGTCGAAGCCGTGCATGAATTCAATCTGCGTGTGTTCGAGGAGGACCGCATCGTGGTCGAAACGCAGAAGCCGGAATGCCTGCCGCTCGACCCGTCGCTCGAAGCGCACATCCCTGCAGATCGAAGCTCGATTGCGTATCGCAAGGGGCTCCGCAAGCTTGGGCTCAGCCCGATTTTTGCCGCGTGAGCGTTCACGCCAACGCGCATTTGACCAGGGAGCATTCATGAACTCGTTACGCGTGACGGTGGCGTCGATCGACGCGCAAGGCACAGGGAACCGGCGTATCTGTCTCGTTCCCGCCGACGGCTCGCCGCTGCCCGCGTTCGATGCGGGCGCGCACATCGACGTGAAGTTGCCGGGCGGCATGGTTCGCCAATACTCGCTGGTCAACGCGCCGTGGTATCGCGACGGCTATGAGATCTGCGTGCGGCGCGATGCGCAGTCGCGTGGGGCGTCGGCTTATCTGCACGATGTGCTGTCGCCCGGCGACGTGCTCGATATCTCCGGACCGCGTAACTGCTTCGCGCTCGAAAGCGCCGCGCGTTATGTGCTGGTTGCGGGCGGGATCGGCATTACGCCGCTGCTGGCGATGGCGCAGAATTTGTCGGCGCAGCGGATTCCGTTCGCGCTGCACTACTACGGCGGTAGCGAGAGCGACACGCCTTATCTGAAGGAACTGCGCGCAGGATTCGAAACGGGCACGGTGACGCTGCATTTCAGCGAGACCGGCGACAGCTTGCGTCACGCGATGCCGGCCGAACTCGACGCGCCGCTTGCCGACTCGATGATCTATTTGTGCGGACCGTCGGGTTTCATGGAGTGTTTGCGCGGCGGTGCGTTGGAACGTGGCTGGTCGCCGTCGCAGATAAAGAGCGAAGCGTTCGACGCGCAGCCCGTTGTTGCGCAACACGGCGACGCTGCGTTTGAAGTGGAAATCGAATCGACTGGACAGGTGTTCGTCGTGCCGCCCGGCGAAACGATTGCGAGTGTGTTGCAAGCGGGAGATGTCGCGGTTTCGTTGTCGTGCGAGCAGGGTATTTGCGGCGCGTGCCTGACGGGAATCGTCTCAGGCCGCGCCGATCATCGCGACGAAGTGTTGTCCGGCGATGAACGGGACGCGCATACGCAGATTGCAATCTGCTGCTCCAGATCGACGACTTCACGAATCGTTCTCGCGCTCTGATCCTTACGCTGGATCATCTTCGCTAGACGTCTGCGGCTTCCATCGCTATATTCATAAGGATATAGCGATGCAGGAGTGGCAGATGGAAGTCGATATGAAGCAGGCAGTAGGCAGCAAATTCTCATTGGAGTCGATGCTTGTCGCTCGCGACAGGACGTGGGAAGTCGTCGAGCGTATGGCATCGATTATTCAACCGGGCATGCTTGAATCTGAAGCAAACGCGCAGTGCATGACCGTGATGAAAGAGATGGGCATGGACCGCATCTGGCATCCGGTGCTGATCCGGTTCGGCGAAAATACGTTGAAGACATTCAAGCAACGCTCGCAAGGCGACCCGCGTTTGCAGGAGCGCGACATTTTCTTTGTCGATCTCGGGGTAGTGTGGGACGGGCACGAGGGAGATGCGGGCGCGACGTTCGTGGTCGGCGGCGATGAAGAAATGCAAGCCTGCGCAGACGCCGCCAAAACCGTGTTCGACGAAGTCGAGCAGCACTGGCGCACAACGGGCGCGGGCGGCAAGGCGTTATACGAGTACGCGGAGCAACGTGCTACCGCACTTGGCTGGCGATTGAATCTCGACATTAAAGGTCATCGCGTCAGCGATTTTCCGCATGCAATTTATAAAGCCGGCAATCTCGGCGATTTCGACGCGTCGCTGAATCCGGGCGTGTGGATTCTCGAGATTCAACTGGCACATCCGACACGGCCTTTCGGCGCATTCTACGAAGATCTGCTGGTGTAACGTCGCCGCTGCGCGAAGCAGGAGACTCGCTGACAGGTTGCAGATATCATTCTGTGCTTGTCGCGGTCCGCGGTGCTGAAGGCTCTCTGAAAGACACCCGTGACCTCTGGCCAGGTCATCGAGTTCGTGAGGAGGCGCATTGGCAAAAGATACCGGCGAGCGAGAGTTCGAAAACTCTCCATCGGCCCGCGATAACCCACAAGGGGACAGCGGAAGCCTTGCAGGAAAAGTCACCGCAACAGGGCTATTCCTGATCTTCGCGCGCATCGGCCTCACGAGTTTCGGCGGCGGCTTGAGCGGCTGGTTCATGCGTGAGTTCGTGCACGACCGGCATTGGCTCTCAGAAGAAGAATTCCTTAACGGACTCGCCTTGTCGCAAGCGCTGCCGGGCGTCAATATCAAGAACCTGGCAATCTGGATTGGCTATCGTCTGCTCGGCTGGCGCGGCGCGCTTGCGGGCTTTTGCGGCATTATCTTTCCGCCGGCGATCTTTATCGTATTGCTCGGCGTGTTCTTCTCGGCAATCGCCTACTTCCCGCTCACGCATATCGCTTTAGCCGGCGCCGCCGCCGGTGCAATCGGGCTGTCGCTATCGATGGCGATAACTGCCGCGCGCAGACTGCCGCGACGCTTTTTCCCTTATCTCGTGTTGATCTCGACCTTCACAGCCGTCGCGTTATTCAGGGTGTCGCTCGTGTGGACCGTGCTGATAGCCGGGGTGCTGAGCGTCGGCTACGAATACGCCCGTTCAGCCCGTTCATCGCAGCAACGTTAAGTCCGTCGATCAAGTTCAGGAGAGTCAGACGAAGTGTCCCGATCCCTTATCGCACTCCTTTCGCTATTCGCGCCTCTGTCGATCGTGACGGTCGGCGGCGGCCAGGGGATTATTCCCGAGGTGCAACGGCAAGTCGTCGATGTTCATCACTGGATGACGCACGCCCAATTCCTCAGCGACTTCGCAATTGCACGTCTCGCTCCAGGTCCCGGGTCGTTGCTGGCGACCTTGATCGGCTGGCAGGTCGGTGGTTTTGGCGGAGCCGTGGTGGCGACTCTGGCATTGTTCGGACCGACCGCGTTCCTGATGTACGGCGTCGCGCATGTGTGGAACCGCCATGAAGGCGCGCGCTGGCTGAATGCTTTGCAGGCGGGGCTGCGGCCTGTCGCTGCGGGGCTTATTCTCGCAGCCGTGTACGTACTGGTAAAAGAACTCGACGGCGGCTGGATTGCGTGGGTCACAGCGGCAATTGCAACCGTGCTCGTGATGACGACCCGCATCAATCCACTGCTTCTGATTGCAGGCGGCGCGGCCGTGTTTGTCGGCGCGCATTTTGCGGGTTTGCTTTAGGGCATTGAGTACGTGACCGATCGGCCACGCTCACCGCTAAAATCACCCAGACCACATCCAATCAACGTTAGAAAAAACTCTATGCTGCGTTTCATCTTCATTCACGGCATTCTGAAGTTCGGTGTTCCCGCTACGATCATTTATCTTGCCGTCATATTTGCATGGCACCACGTCATTACACTGCCCGACGTAAAAGCGGCATTGCTCGGCACGTTGATACTTTACGGCGTCGTTAGCGGCTACATTGAATGGCGCAAACGCTTGCGGCGGATGTGAAACGGTTCGCTCCGCCATTCTTCACCGACTGCATGACGACGACCACGCACACACTCGCGGCCTTCGTCACGCAGTCGTAAAGCTCAAGCGCGCTCGTTACCAGCGATAGTTCGCGCCGGCGAACACCTGACGCCCATACCCGAAGAAACATGCAGTCGTGAAGTTGCACGACGCCACATAACGCTTGTTCAGCAGATTCTGCGCGTTGACGTACAACTCCGAACCCTTCATACGCGACGAAAGACGCCCGAGGTCGTAACGCAGCGTCGCGTCGACGAGCAGAAAGCTGCTGACCTTATACGCGTCCTCATAAGCGTAAGTGGTGCCTGTAAAACGCACGCCCGCGCCACCGGAAAGTCCGGCCAGCGGACCGCGATGCAGCGTGTAATACGCCCACGCCGAAGCCTGATGCTGAGGCACCGAAGGCAGGAATTGCCCTTGCAGACCGCTGTTGTCCTTCGTGTACTTCGTATCGAGGAACGTATAGCTCGCGGTCACATTCAGCGAATCCGTCAGGCTCATCTTGCCTTCGACTTCGACACCGCGCGAACGCGCTTCACCGGCTTCGCTCTGGAAGGCCGGATTGCTGGCGTCGGTGGTCAGCAGGTTCTTGCGGGTCAGGTCGAACAGCGCGACCGTGAACATCGCGTCCCAGTCGTTGGGCTGATACTTGACGCCGATCTCATACTGACGCGCACGCTCGGGGTCGAACGGCTTGCCGTTCACGTCGAAGCCGGATTGAGGCGCGAACGATTCGGTGTAGCTCACATATGGCGCAATGCCGTTGTCGAACACGTAGGTCAGACCGGCACGCTTCGTGAACGCGCGAGCGGATTGCGTGGTGTTGGTGTTGTCGGTGACATCACGGGTCGACGAATTCGACCAGTCCTGGCGTCCGCTGATCGTGAACACGACATGATCCCAGCGCATCTGATCCTGCGCATAGACGCCGAACTGATTGTTGCGGACCTGGTACAGCGTGCGGTCGGGATCGGCGACCGACTGATAGTAGTCGGGCGCGAGAATGTCGAGCGAAGGCGCGGAGCCGTAGCCGATCAGATAGGAGCTGCCCACGTGCTGATAGTCGAAGCCGGTCAGCACCGTGTGATGAATCGGACCGGTCGAGAACTTGCCTTCGAGCTGGTTATCGAGCGCGACGGTGTTCATCTGATCCGTCGATGCAATCGAATAGCGGTCGAGGGTGCGGTTGTCCGCTTCCAGTCCGCTGCCGTACACGCTCGCGTAGTCCTGGCTCAAATGGTAGTAGCGGCCGTTCGCGCGCACCGTCCAGTTCGGATCGAACTTGTGCTCGAACTTATAGCCGACCGATGCCTGCGTGCGGCTGAATCGCTCGAAGCCCGCGTCGCCGTCGTAGAAGTCGGACGGCAATTGGCCGTAAGGGCTCGACAGAACCGAGCCTTGCGGCGGCACGCTGCCATACGACGTGCTGCGCGGATCGCGTTGATAAAGCGCCAGCAGGGTCAGCGTGGTCTTGTCGTCGGGACGCCATGTGAACGACGGTGCAATCGCGATGCGTTCGTTGCGTGTGGTGTTCACCTGGCCTTCCTCGTCGCGCGCGATGGCGGTGAGGCGGTACAGGTAGTGGCCGTCCGCGTCGAGCGGGCCGGAGAAATCGAAGGTCGCCTGCTTGTGCGCGTAGTTGCCGAACTCGACGCCCACTTCATGAAGCGGCGTGCGCGTCGGCAGCTTGCTTTCCTGATCCAGCACACCGCCCGCCGATGCCTGGCCGTACAGCACCGACACCGGACCCTTCAGCACCTCGATGCGGTCCATCATGAACGGATCGAGCTGCGGCACCGAGTACATGCCGTTGCCAAGCAGCTTGAGTCCGTTCCAGTAAGTGTCCGCGTCGAAGCCGCGTACGGTCAGCATGTCGTAACGCGTCGCGACGCCGCCGCGCGTTTCCGCAGTGACGCCGGATGTGTAGCGCACGGCCGCGTTCAGCGTCTGCGCGTTCTGCTGGGTCATCTGATCGCGCGTGATGACGGAGACCGATTGCGGTGCTTCCAGCAGCGACGTGCCGGTTTTGGTCGCGGAGTTGGTCGTCGACGCGACATAACCGACGGTCGGTCCATAGGAACTGTCCTGCACGCTCTGCCCGGAGACCTTGACGGCGGGAAGCGTTTCGCCGTCGGTTGCGTCGCTTGTATTGGCGGGACGCGACTTGACCGTGAACACGCCGGGGCTGGTTTCCGCTGCTTCAAGCTTCGTACCCGCGAGCAGCGCCGCGAGGCCGCCGCTGACCGTGAAATTGCCGCTGATGCCCTTCGTGCTCAAGCCGTCGACCAGACGCGAGTCCAGTTGCACGGTCACGCCGGCCTGACTGCCGAAGTCGGCCAACGCCGCACCGAGCGGTCCCGCCGAGACGGTGAACGCCTGTTGCGCGGATTTAGCAGAGACCGCAGGGGCGACGGACGTGGCATCGGCCGCGCGGCTGGCGGGGGCCACCGCGATGCTCGACAACGCGAGCGCGGCGGGGACGCCGCGCAACGCGATCACCATCGCTTGGCGGGAAAGTGAAGCGGCACGACTGCGGGAAACGGTTCGGCGGGAAGACACTGCGGTTTTACGAAGACGGCGTGCGGACATGAATGTTCCTGGTCAGGCGGTTGCTGTTTGTTGCTCCTATATCGATGACACGCGAGATCGGGAAAGGGGACATGCAAACGCGAAATTTTTCCGGACGTGACGGCAGCGGGGGATTGAGCGGCGAACAGCGGCGACGATCAGGCAGACGCGTTCAGATCTCAGCCGCTTGATGACCGGCGGCGATCGTCACCCAGTAGCGGGTTCGATAGATGACCCGCACCGGCAAGGTGTCTGGCAGCGCGGCGAGGATGTTGTCGGTATTGCCGATCTGGAAAGCACCCGTGATCCGCAGATTCGCCACCGCCGGGTCGCAGCGCAATACGCCTGGCCGATAGCGGCTGAGTTCCGCGGCGAAGTCGTCGAGGCGCACGCAGTCGGCGAACAGCACGCCGCGCGACCAGTCGGCGATATGGCGATCCACAGCGGAAGCGGGGTCGATCGATGTGGCGGTGAAGCGGGTCTGCTCGCCCGCCGCGATCACGCGTTTCAACGCTGGCATCGAAACCGGTGTGATCTCCACCGCTCCGTGCAGGACGGCGACGCGCGTCGCGTCGTCCGGTTCGCGGCGCACGTCGAAACGCGTGCCGAGCGCGCGAATGTCACCCTGCGAGGTCTGCACGATAAACGGCCGGTAACTACCGGATACGCGATTCGCGTCCGGACCGGTCTCGACCAGAATCTCGCCGGTGTGAAGCACGACCCGGCGTTCGGTGTCGCTGAACGCGATATCGAAAGCGGTGGACGTGTTCAGATCGACGCGCGTTCCGTCCGCGAGCACGACGGTGCGGCGCTCGCCGGTGGCGGTGCGTTCGTCCGAGGTCCACTCGCGCCAAGGTGCCACCCGATACGCCATATAACCCGCCGACCCCGCGAAGAGCAACGCGCTCAGCGTCTTGATCGCCGCGCGCCGGTCGATACGGTTTTCGCGCCCGAGCGCAGGCAGTCCCACGCCGGGCTGAAGCATGCTGAATTTCCGGTCGATTTTCTGTGCCCGTTGCCATGCCCGCTCATGCTCGGGATCGGCCGCGCGCCAGCGTGCGCAGGCCGCGAGATTCTCCGGCGTCGCGTCGTCGTGCAGACGCACGAGCCAGCCAGCGGCGGCGCGCGCAACCGCGCGTTCGAGCGGACGCGAATCGTTGGAATTGTCGGAATCGTCGGTCGCGGCTCGCGCGGACTTCAGGTCGTCAGCAGGATGCATTCTTCGTAGGCCGCGGCCATGTAGCGTTTCACCGTGCGGATATTTACCTGAAGCCGTTCGGCGATCTCGGCGTAGGTCAGCCCTTCGAGTTGCGCGAGCAGGAACGTCGTGCGGGCCTTGGCACTGAGACGGTCGAGCATCGCGTCGATCTCGTGCAGCGTTTCGAGAATCACCGCCTGATCTTCCGGCGACGGCACCAGCGATTCCGGCAGCGTGGCGAGCGCGTCGAGGTAAGCGCGCTCCAGCGAAAGCCGCCGGTAATGGTTGAGCACGAGCCGTCCGGCGACCGTGGTCAGGTACGCACGCGGTTCGCGCAGATCGAGGTCGGGATCGAGCGCGTTCTGCCTGTCACGCGCGCAGAGGATGCGCAGAAACGTGTCGTGCGCCAGATCGGCGGCGTCAAACGCGTTGCCCAATTTGCGATGCAGCCAGGATTGCAACCACCCGTGATGATCACGGTACAGCGCGCGCACCCCCTGCTGCGTGTCGAGTGGAACGGAAGACATCGCACAATCCTCTTGCATCGATTGGAATAAGAACCATTCTCATTTATAACTCAATCGGCATATTTCCGCAACGCGCTGAAAGGGAAGTGTGCTTGATTTGCAACGTTTGACGGCGGGACGCGCATGTTGCACATGGCTTATTAATCCTACTATCAGACGGATGATGCATTGCAGCGGGCGGTAGTCTGCGAAGGTCCGCGCAGCGCAAAGCAGACCGGTCTTTGCGCGATGCGTGATTAAAAAGGGAAGGCCATGGCCAGCCACTCCTGCGCCCCGTATCGCGGATACGGAATCGAGGTCCACGTGAGCCCTGATGAATCGGGGACGCTGGGCGCCAACCTAGCCGGTTACGCGCTTCGCTGGAGGGTGTCGCCGCCGGGTGCTCCGAACGATGACGTGGTGAGCTTCGCGGAGGAGCCCATCTTCATTTCCGAATTCGACGCGATCGCCTATGGTGAGGGCCGCGCTCACGCGTTTATCGATCAGCTGCTGTCCCTGCAAGGCCCGAAAAATGACGCAGCGGATACGCAGGGCAACACCGAGCAAACGTTCAAGGCCTGATCGGCATCGCGCAATGCTGTGCCGCAGAGCCCGCACTATCTATTCCCGGCTGACCGCAGCCGGTGATCCGGCCGTCCTTAAGGTTGCCTTAAGCAGCCTCCCTACATAGTTCGGCAACTTGCAATTCGCCCGACTGACGCAGGACGTCGGCTTTCTGACGCTCCCTCCACCAAGTTCATGAACATTCACCGAACCCTTAAGCGCGCCGGTTTGCGCTCCACGCGCGCGCGCGTGCTGGTGCTGGAATTCTTTCAACAGCATGCTCATGACCACCTTAGCGCCGATCGGGTTTACAGCCTTCTGAACGAAGAAATCCGTAATGTGAGTTTGTCCACCGTCTACCGTGTGCTCAATGAACTCACCGATGCGAAGCTGCTGTCCGGCCTCGTGTTCGGAGGCGGCCACATGGCTTATGAGTTGAATGACGGTGCCCGGCACGACCATATCGTGTGCACGGTGTGCGGCAGCATCCGCGAATTTTTCGATCCTGAGATCGAGGCGCGACAGCAAGCGGTGGCGGAAGACCTCGACTTCTCCGTGTCGGGACGACAACTCGTCGTGTTCGGTCTGTGCGCGGAATGCCGGGATCGCGGCGCGCACGTGAAGCGGGCGATTCCGAGCAGCATCGCGCGTTAGAGTGCTTTGGATCGGTGAGTCCGCCGAAGGCTACGCGGACTCACCCCCTCTGCTGTTATCGAGCTTGCACTTTCGATCCACCTGCCGTTGCCGAGTAACCGTCGTTCAACGTCTGCAGGAACGCGATCACGTCGCGAATCTCGGTCTCGTTCAACGCGGGTTTGCCGCCGAGTTTGCGATCCATTGGTGCGTCTGCAAAGTCGACGTTGTCGCGATCGCGCGGCGGAAGATCGTCGAATTTGTCGACCTTGCCGTTGGCGCGCTTCGGATACCACTTGCCCGGATTCGTATCCCGTTCGACGTAAAAGTGCATCACGTCCTCGAGATTATGAAAGCGGCCATTGTGGAAGAACACCGAACGCGTCGCGCTATTGCGTAGCGTCGGCGACTTGAACATGCCGCAAAAATCCGTTTCCTTCGCCAGATCGCGGCGATAAGGACCGCACAAACCGAGGTCGAAATACTTCGGGTCGCGATTGACCGGAATCTCAGGATTACGCGGTACACCAAGCGCAATAAACGAAAAATCCGCGAATTGCGCAGGACGTCCGCCCGGTCCCGGCGTATCGAGATGGCACTTCGCGCAGTTGCCCTTGTCGGGATTGTTGAACAGCGCATAGCCGCGCAATTCCGCCGCGGTGAAATCCGCGTGACCGGACATCGCCGCGTCGAACTTGCTGGTGTACGGATGAAAGCTCGCGTCCTCGGTCTGGAACGCTTCGAGCGCTTCGCCGAGGCGCACGAATGCCTGGTCTGTCTGCGAAAAAATCTGCGCGCCGAACACCTTCCTGAAGTTCTCCGCCGATGCGCCGTGCTGAAGTTTTGCCACGACATCGGCAGCATTGAGGTTGGCCATCTCGTTCGGATTGAGCAGCGGCATCGACGCCTGCTCATGCAGCGAAGCGGCGGAGCCGTCGCGCATGAAACCACCTGTTGGGCCTTCGTCCTCGGTGTCTTCGGAGGCCGGTGTATAGAAGTGCCGGCTGAATAGCGGCGTGAAATTCAGGTAGCGCAGCGACGGCACCGAGCGCGTGCCGGGCCGGCGCATGTCTGGTCCGCCGAGTTGGACGGCGAGACCGTTCGGCGGCCCGTAGGCATGCTCGGGACTATGGCAGCTCGCGCACGACATTTTTCCCGACGCCGACAGCGACGCATCGAAGAAGAGCTGCTTGCCGAGCTGCGCTTGCGGACTCAACGTGGCGGGGCTCGCCGGATAACGCACCCATCTTTGCACCGACACTTTATTGCCGCTGGCCGGCGCGGCTTTCGCGGCAGCAGGTGCATTCTTCGCAGCCGCAGCAGCACCCGTACCTGCCGACTGCGCCGCCGCCAGCCCGACGCCCGCACCCGCGATCAATATGACAGCGGCGATTACCGCGACGCTCAATCGAGTCGCCGGTTTGAAGCCAATTCGAATCATCTGCATGCCTGCATCTTTTCAACGGAAAACGGTGAAGCTACGCGCTCCACCGTTGCATTCATCTACGGCCCGACATCGCCCGATCAGAAGTTGAACATCGACATCAGATCGCCAATCGACGTCGTATTGACCGGCAAATACGGGCTCTGCGTCGACGTCACCGGATTCGGCAAGCGGTCGCGGCTACGCGTCGACAGAGGCTGCATGCGCCAGTTGCGCTCGATGAATTTGAGCACCGATGCGTGGTCGTAATACGTGTGATCGACCATGCCCGTGCGAGCGTATGGCGACACCACCAGCATCGGAATCCGCGGACCATCGCCAAAGAAATCGAGGTTCTGGATCGCGCCGGTGTCGAAGTGACCGCCGCCTTCGTCGGTCGTGATCAGGATCGCCGTGTGCGCCCACAGCGTCGGATTGGCCTGCACGTTCGCCACTACGGTCTTCAGGAACGCCTCATAAGTGGCCGGTGCCGAGTAGCCCGGGTGACCGCTGTCCAGGTTCTTCGGAACCACGAACGATACCGACGGCAGCGTGCCGTTCTTGATGTCGTTGGTGAAGGTCGTGAGATCGGTCAGGCCAGCTTTGAGCGCAGGCGTGCCCATCACGTTGCTCGACGCCACCAGCGGATCGCCGATGTTGTTGTACTGCGCCGACTGCGCGAGTGCTGCCGCCTGCACAGCGGGCAGGCTGTCCGCGAGTTCCAGAAGCTGGGTCTCGGCGGTGAGGTCGGCGGTGGTGCGTCCGCCCGTATACCACTTCCACGACACGCCCTTGGCCGCCAGCGCTTCCGCGATAGTCGGCACCGTCTGCGGCGGATAGTTGTAATTGTTCGCGCCGATCGGCTGCACGTTGCCGTTCAGGTCATAGCCGGGGTTGTAGTTGTTGACGAGGTAGTACTTGCCCGCATCGCAATTGCTCGCGACTTTCTTCGTCGCGAGGAAGTTGAGAATCGCGCTGACACCCGGCTGGCTCGTGTCCGAACAGTTCACGTACGAACCGCCTTCATAGCCGTCCTGCGTGTAGAAGTTCGGCGTACCCGTCATCGGATTCGGGTTCTCGACCTGGTTGGCCGGCGGCGTGGCGACTGCGCCCGCCGTGTTGAAGTACGGCGAGTCGGCGGTGGCGATCGAGAAGAAGTTCGCGCCCGTGCCGCCCATGACCGACTGGTGGTAGTTGTCGCTCACCGCGTAGGTTTGCGCGAGCGACTGGAAGTACGGCGCGTCACCCGTGGACATGTTCATGAAGCCCATCAACTCGCCGCCCTGCGACGGATTCGCCGGCGTGATGCCGGTCGTGTCGCCGCCCTGGCCGACCGTGGTCGCGACCCACGTGAACATGTCGTGCTTGCTGTTGTCGCCGCCGGTTTGCTGCCACATCTGGAAGAAGCGGTGAACCGGGTCGCCGGTCATCGCGTACAGCGTCAGCAACGGCGCGACGGCGGTGACCTGCTGCGCGTACGGCACGTACTTGGTGATCTGGAACGGGCCGTTCGGCAACGTGGCCGGGAAGCGCGTATCAGGCGTGCCGCCGCCGGTCGTGAACGTCTGCAGGTTCTCGATGCCGATCTGTTCCGGCTGCGGCAGCGTCGCAAATGCGGACGAGCGCGCCGGGTCGATCGTATAGGCCGTCTGCGTCGCGCCCTGGTTCTGCGCGGCTTGCGAGAAGTTCGGACCGGGCGTGCCATCCGCGTTGATGATTCCTTCGGAGAGCAGGTTCTTCACCGTCTGACCAGTCGGCGCAACGTAGCCGCCGAACAGTCCGTCGAACGTCTGGTTCTCGCCGACGATCACGATCACGTGCTGGATCGGCGTCGTGGTCGGGCCGTTGCTCAGTGCCAGTGCGGAGGTCGCGGCGGTGGCCGGCATTACGCCGGAAACCGCGCCGGTCGCCGGAATCGAAACCTGTGCGCGGCTCGTGTCGGTACCGGCGGCAACCGTGCCGGCATGCACGTTGAAGTGCGCGATGTCGAACAGGTTATCGAGCGCGTTGGCCGAATTCGCCTGATACGTCGAGCCGATCGGATCGGCAACCGTGGCGGCCGGCACGTTGAACGCTGAGAACAACGGCTGCAATGCGGCGGCGACATCGGCGTCCGCTTGCGCGATGGTCTTCGTCGAAATTTTCGCGGACGTGATTTGCGCGCTGGTCGGTGCGCCGCCCGGCACGATGCCGAGTACGCGTTGCGTGATCAGCGACGTGAACGGATTCAGATTGGCTGTCACAGCCGCGGGATTGTTCGGCGATGTGGGCGCGGGATCGATCACGGCCGAGAGCGTGGCGGGCGTGCCGTCGATATCGTTGAACGGCGCGGTGAGGATGAATGGCGGCTGGCCGGTCATCGACACGGTGAATTTGCCGGTCGAATCGGTGACGCCCGATTGCGTGCTCTTGCCGTTGCTGTCGGTCACTGTGATGCTCACGCCGACAATCGGCGCGCCTGCCGCCACAACCCCGGTTGCGTCGATGCTGGCGTTCGGCGAGGTGATGTCGTCGTGGCCGCAGGCGGCGAGCGAAAGTATGGCGCCCAGGCAGGCGAGTCTCGATGCACGTATTCTCATGTTTGTGGTGGCTCAGTCGTGTGGGTGATCTTGCTGATGTCGTATTTTTTCTACCCTGAGAGGCCGCATGACGCTGTGGGCCCGTTGGTGCCGCGATCATCCCAATGTCATATGACACGGTCGTGATGAGGCTGCATGGGGGCGCTGAGGCTTCTCTCTAACTGAACGTGATGGATCGCAATGCGGCGATTCGCATCTGTAGACGGCGCGCAAATGAAACGGCCGCACTCTCACGAAGAAGAGTGCGGCCGCAGTTTGAACTTGGATGATGGCGCGAGAACCCGTACCGCGCTTTATGTCATTTCTCTGCGAAATATTTCGCCGAACACATCGACGCTGTCAGCGCCAGTTGCGTCGGGTCGGGCGTTCTGCCTGTAATTCTGTTGTACCACTCTCCGGCTTTATCCGATGCGAGCCTGACCGGCTTTGCAATCCGTTGCAACATGGCCGTGGTCGGCGACACGATGCTGACGTTCTCCATCATGCCGCGATCTTCGTGATCGAGAATATGGCAGTGCATGACGAATTCGCCGGTGAAGTCTTCATACTTGGTGCGCATGACAAGCGTATAACCCGCCTTGATGAACAACGTATCGCGCACTACGCCACGCAGATTGCAATACTCCTGATCGCCCGTCGCGATTTCCGCTGCGGTGCATCCACCATTGACGGGATCGAATATCGATACATTCGCCGCGTTCTTGATGTCCATGATCTTGAACTTGTTGGTGTGAATGTGAAAGACGTGCGTGGCTAGCGGAGTGGCCGACACATCCCACTCGTCGATGTGGCCGAGCGTGCCCGTGTAGGCGATCTGGTCCGGATGATAGAAATCCCCATTGATGAGGAACTGCGCCGGCGTCGTCGTTACGTTGATGCTGAAGGCGCCCGGCACGACCTTGTCGATCTGACCATCCACCGGCGCGACGGGCGCGAACGCGGTGAGAGTCAGCGAAGCAAGATCGTTCTTTGCAGGCGTCGCGAGCGAGGGATTGGCGGCTACCAGTTGATCGCGAATGTACTGCCAGTACTTCGAATGCGAGCCGACGGTGGTATTGGGAATGTTCACGCCAGGACCGACGCGGGCAAGGGAGAGCAACCGACGGTCTTTGACCTTCTCGGCGTTGGGCCGGAAATTGATCGTCGCGGAACTGTCGGCGGCTTCGTCGAGAATGCAATAAAGACCCGGTGATGGAAATGCAACCAGCACGTCGCTGCGATAACCGGGGTTCATCGAATTGACGGTTTTCTCGACCATCGCGGGCATCGTAATGCCGTCTTCGGCGAACTCCAGTTGATTGACGGTTTCGCCGCTGCACAGCGCATCGAGTGTGGTCGCTTGTGTTGCTTTCGAGGTCGCGTTAGCCAGTTTCGTTGCCGCTGTGGTTGTCGCCGTACTGACCTGCGCGGCGCTTAGCGATTGCGAATCCGCGAGACCCAGCGCCGACAGATTCGCACGCACGATCTTCACGTTGATCGTGTCGCGATTGCCGCCGTGAACCATGCGCAGGCGGCGGATATCGCCGGCAGGAACGAGCGAAAGTGCGTTTGGAAATACGGGTTGCACGACGCCGTTGATCTGCGTATAGCGGCCCGAGATTTCCCATGTCGAATTCAATTGACCGGCATGACCCGGACGCGGGTCGGTCACAAACGAAAGCTGATTCGTGTAGCCGCGTATTGCCCCAGCACTGCTGCCCTTTGGGCAGATCCATTCGAACGTGGTGGGGTCGGCGAGCGGTACGTCGGATGTGTCGCTACTGAAGCAGCCGTATTCGATCTGCTGGAACAGCATCACGTGTTCGCGCAGCGGCAGGTTGAACAACTTGTAATGCAGGATCGTGTCGATATCGGCAGTGCCGTCCGAGACACCCGCGCGAGCCGCGCGCGAACCCCGCACGATCAGTACGCCTGCCATTCCGCTCGCCACGTCGATAGCAGTCGATCCATGTAGATGCGCGTGATACCAGAATGTGCCGGAAGGGTGATTCGCGGGAATGTTGTACGTGTAGCGTTGTGACTTGGTCGGCAATACTGACAGCAGCACGTTGTCAGATGTGCCTGACGGCGACACATGCAGCCCGTGCGTGTGAATATTGGTGTAGTTGAAACAGTGCGGCGTCGTATGGTCGTTCGGAGCGCCCGGACACACGTCCAGCGGATCAGTGGTCGGCAGATTGTTATTCAAGGTCAGGTTGAGCGTCGCACCCGGTTTGATCGTGATGGTCGGTCCTGTCGGGCAGCCGTTATACGAGCGCATCAACACGTTATCAAACGAATTCGTGTCAGGGTTGTAGATGCTGTACTGACCCATCTTCGCCGTCAATGTCACCGATGCTGAATTGCCCAGTGGATTGAGTCCGGCAAGACATTGCAGACGCGCAAGAATCGATGCGAGTCCGCTAGTCGTAGCGGTCGATGAGTTATCGGAAACCGCAGCGGCTGTATCGCTCAAATCGGAGAAGGATCGCAACGTGGTCGTACTTTGTGCATGAGCCGGTGCAATGGACACAGCAACAAAAGCCGCTGCGACGAGAGTGATGAGATGGAATCGCATCGGAGGCTCCTCGACAATCAATCGGTTTGACGTTGATCTTCCTAGACGACAATAGGCTGTCGGGAAGATGTAAAAAGCCTTAACCGGAAGGCATGTGTGCGATAGCACACATAAGCGAGTCGAGCGCTGAATGTGATGAGACGCAGTAGCGTTCAAGTGGGAAAAACAGCTGTTAATTCGTATTGAACGTTAATGAACGTTGTTGCTCGGCGTGAGTCAATGAACTCGAATGAGGAAAGACCAGGCAACGCGAATTGCAGTGCACGGCGTAGGGATAAGGCACCTATCAGGTGCAATAAATCGTGCACATGAACAGGGCGGCGCAAACAAAATAAGCCTTTATTAAAGCCACTTTATCGATGTCGATCCGTCATGGCAGCGGTGCGTTACCTCTGCCATGCTTCCTGTCCGAATCAGCTTCACGTTCCGCTGCTTGCGCTGCTTCGGCCTTCACCTGTTCCTGCGCGTGAAGCAGCGAAGATGAAAAGAAACATCCCATAACCGCAGACAGAATAATAAAAATAGCAGCGGCATCGACCAGCAAACCGAATCGAATGAAGATGTAGTAGCAACAAAGAAGATTCGCAAAATGCAGCAGTAGGCCGACAAAAGCGGTTCCCTTCGGCACCGCCCTGATGAACGCAGCAAATCGTGAATCCTTGCGCGGCACGTACCAGACGATCAACAAGCCGAAGATCATGATAAATGCGCTTTCGGCCCACTTCAGCCATGTGGGGCGACGCAAAAAGCGTCCCTCGAAAATCGTCTCGATGACCTGCGCCTGAATCTCGATGCCAGGCACCAGTTCTCCGAGCGGTGTAGTGCGCATGTCCGTCACACCGGCACCGGTGAGTCCGATCAGCACCAGCTTGTTGCGGATGCGCTCGGGATCGACCTTTCCTTGCAAGACGTCGCGCGCTGAGACGTACCGGCTCAGCGTCGAGCGAATTGATGCGAAGTGCAGCCAGATGTCGCCGCCGGGTTGCGTGGGCACCAGCACATCCGCGACGCCCATTACCTGCACGCCCGATGAGTTTGCAAACACTTCTACTGCTGGCGAGTCAGTGGCAACGCGGAGCATTTCCATCGGCAGACTGGGGACCAACTTTTCGCCGAGGCCCATGACGAGCGGAATATGACGGACCACGCCTTGTTCGAGCGCGACGCTTAACATGGCCTGGCCGTGAGCGGCAGCCTGCAACTCCGGCAAACTGGCGAGCACGAATTCGTAGCGCGGCACGCTGTTCAGCGGGTCGGTGCCGTGCACGAGAATCGGCGCGCTGCGCAAATCGGTGCGTGTCGTGAAGGCGGCGTGATCGAGTGCGGCTGCACCGAGAATGGTTGGCGCGGCCCGCAGCGATCGCGCGAGGATCGCGTCGTGGCTCGGAAGCGCGCGCAATTCGGCGGCGAGCGATGCCGCCGATTTCGGCAGATTGTCGGCCACCTTGTCGGGCGAGGTCTGGTCCGGCTCCGGCATGTAAATATCGAGCCCGATAGCCAGCGGTTTTTGTGCCGCAATCGCGTCGATCAGCCCGGCGAGCCGGTTGCGCGGCCACGGCCACTGGCCGACACTCGCGAGTGTCTCTTCATCGATCTCGACGATGGTAACCGGCTGAGTCGTCGGAATTCGCGGATAGTGACGTTGAAACTGGTCGAATAGCAATTGCCGCGCGGTTTTGAACGAGTCCGGCAAAGTTTCGTCGAGCGTGTTCACAAAAGCGGGACGCGGAAGGTTGCTCGGCCATTCGCTCGACAGGTTGAGCAGGCTCAGCGCGAGCAGCATGATGAGCGCGACGGGACGCCCCTGGATCATCTTCAGCCAACGCCTGATCCGCGGAAACCATGGGTCGTAGACGCGTTTCATCAACGGGAGATTTTGTCGGCGCGGATCATTGAATCGTGATGACAACCCGTCGATTCATCTTGTTCGGAACGCCGTCCGCCGTTGGAACCAGCGGCTCACGCTTGCCCCGTCCCGCAGTCTCGATCTGCTGAACAGGAATGCCTTCCTTCACCAGAAACGATGCAGCGCTCTGGGCTCGCCGCATCGACAGCCTGTCGTTGAATTCCTGCGAGCCGGCCAGATCGGTGTGGCCGATCACGACAACCTGAGGCGCGGGCCAGTGCGCCAGAACCGCCTTCATTTTTTCGACCGTGGCAGGCGACTCGGGCGCGAGTTCCGTCGCGGAGTCGAACAGGAAAAATAACGTGAAGGTCATCGGGCGAGGCGGGCGTGCAGCGAGTAGCGCGCTGTATCGGGCCTGCACGTTCGACGAGCTATCCATGGTCTTTTCCATCGAGCCGTTGCTGGCGACATCGACGCCCGCGTACGCCTTGTCGATTGTTTGCTCGCCGTTGGCGCTGTGGACAACGACGGCGCCGACCTTGCCTTCCGGGTCGGGCAGCAGGATGATTCTGTCCGGCGGCGTGCTGCATCCGCCCAGTAACGCGAGCGCGGCGAATGCCGCAGCGGTGATCGGCGGGACACGTCGAAGCTTGCCTCTCATCGCGCACTCTCCTTGCTATCACCGACTTCGATAATGAACTCGGTGCCGCGTACGCCGAGGGTGGTGGTCGGCGTACTGAAACGAACGGCGTCGGGTCTCGCCTTGGCCAGTTTTCCGGAAATCACCGCTAGCGAGCCATGTTTGACGGTGGCGTCGAGCACGCCGTCGTGAGTCGTGGCATCGAACGCGAACTTGTTGAGTTCGAGAATCGTATTGGCACCAGCAGAGAGTTGGGTCGTATCGCGCAACGTGATGCCGACCGACGACTCGGGGCCGGTCACGACGCGATCGCTGCTATAAACATCGCTGCCGATGGCGGCGCCCAGGCTCGCTCCGGCATGCTCGATCTGCACGTTGCCCTTGACGGTTTTAACGACGCCGGCCGCGTCATCGGCGACGGCATTGACGCTGGCCACGCATCCGCAGATCAGGATCAGTACGCATTCGAAGGGCGGGAGACGCATCGCTGGCACCTGATGGTGTAAACGCTACGCTACGCTTTGCGGTAGCGGGACATCCCCGAGGTCGGCGTCGTGTTGTAATTGAAGTTCGTGAGACTGCTCGCGAAGCGGAGCAAATGAAGGATATGCAGAATTGCCGCCTCTGGACATCGGACCAGGATGTCCTTGCGCCGTCCAGCAGAGTATGGCCCCAACCGGAACGGCTCTGTGCGCTTGCGCGCATACCGCGAAAGGAAGAACTTGCGGTAGACGATATTTCGTTTTTAGAGCGGTCGCCGTTCGAGCGGGATGCTTTTCGGCGCTTTTTTTAAGGTACTTTGTAAGGAGCCAAATTGTGTTGATCTTCCGGCAACTCTTCGATCAGCAATCGTCGACCTACACGTATCTGCTTGCCGATAGCTCGACGGCAGAAGCTGTGTTGATCGATCCGGTATTCGAGCAGGCACGCCGCGATACGGCATTGATCGAAGAACTTGGCTTGCGTCTTCTTTATACGATCGACACGCACGTCCATGCCGATCACGTCACAGGTGCGTGGTTGCTAAAACGCGGTACAGGTAGCCAGATTGCGATCTCCGCCGCGAGCGGGGCCGAAGGCGGCGACCGCTATCTGAGTGAGGGCGAGCGGGTCGAATTCGGTTCACGGCATCTGCTGGTTCGCGCTACGCCGGGTCATACGAGCGGCTGCATCAGCCTGGTACTCGACGACCGGAGCATGGCTTTTACCGGCGACTGTCTGCTGATCCGGGGTACAGGTCGCACGGATTTCCAGAATGGCGACGCGCGCGCGATGTTCGAGGCAGTCCACGGCAAGATCTTTTCTCTGCCTGCCACGTGCCTGCTATATCCCGCTCACGATTACCGTGGATTGACGGTGACGAGCGTCGGCGAGGAGCGGCGATTCAATCCACGGCTCGGCGGAGAGTTGTGCGAAGACGATTTCGCGGGGTATATGTCGAATCTGCGCTTGCCGCATCCCAAACAGATCGACGTGGCCGTGCCCGCGAATCTGAAATGCGGCGTCGCGGCAAACGACCCGACGCAACTGGGTCAACCTGTTTGGGCGCCATTGACCTACACGTTTGCGGGCATCTGGGAAATCAATCCTGAATGGCTGGAGGAAAATCTGCATTCGGTGCAGATCGTCGACGTGCGCGAACCCGACGAATTCGACGGACCGCTCGGGCGTATCCCCAACGCACAACTGGTTTCACTCGGCGATCTCGCTAACCGCACCGGCGAGCTTGAGAAAGCGCAGCCAATCGTGACAGTTTGCCGCGCGGGAGGACGTTCGGCGCACGCCACGGTCATACTCCGGCAGGCTGGATTTGACGCGGTGGCCAATCTCGCGGGCGGCATGCTGCGCTGGCGAGCCGAAGGGCGGGTGGTTGAAAACGGCAGCGTGTAGTCAGGTTAAAACACCGTGCGGGGCGTGCAGAACCTCGGCGCAAGGCACCTGCTGTAATAAAATTGTTAGCTTCAAGTCAGCGCGACCGTCACCGGCGGGCGCTTCCCTAGGTCGAGAGTTAAACGCACATGCCATATTTTTTCGGAATCGGTCTTCACGTCATCATCGCGATTTATTTTGCGGTGCATGCCGTGCGGAATCAGCAGAGCATCTACTGGCTTTTCATTCTCTTCGTATTCCCGATGCTGGGAAGCGTGGTCTATCTGTTCGCCGTCTACCTGCCGAGCCTGCGTCAATCGCGCGGCGCGCGCGCGGCCACCCAGGCAATCACGCAATTCGTCGATCCGAATCGCGCGGTGCGCGAGGCACGCGCCGATTTCGACCGCTCGCCGACGGTTCAGCATCGGCTTCGTCTCGGTGATGCATTGTTGGCTGCCGGTAACGCAGGCGAAGCACTGGAGCATTTTCAGGCGGCCGCAAACGGCCCCTTTGCGAATGATCCCGCGTTGCTGCTCGGCCTCGCCAAAGCGCAGTTTGCCGTGAACAACCCCACAGCCGCCGACGCAACCCTGTTGCGTCTGTTCGACGCGAATCCGCAAGCCCGTAATCAGGGCGAGCCGGCGCTGCTATACGCGCGCGTCCTCGCCGCGCTCGGAGCGCCCGGCACGCGTGCGGCGTTCGAGCAGGCGTTGACGTGCGCCGGCGATGTCGCGCCGCGCTGCCTGTTCGCCGACTGGCTGGCAAAGCAACCGGACGATGCCGACCGCCGTCGCGCCGACAGCCTGTACGCGGAAATCGTTCAGGATGCGAGACACTGGCCGCGTCACGCGAAGGAACATAACCGGGAGTGGCTGCAACGCGCGCAGGCGGCGTCGACGCGTCGGTAGGCGCAGTCTTCTCATGGCCCGATAGCGGCTTGCAAAGACTGCATTTCCAGGCAAGCTTCGTTATCGCCTAGACTGGGATGTACCCCGTTTCCTGCACGCGCCGCGAGCCGTGCTGCGAAAGATGATCCCCAAGGACAGCAACGAGAACTTCGGCGCCGGCGGACAAAAGCCGGCTGCCCAGGTTCTCATTCGACCTGAACCCAATGGCGATGGCGCACGTGGCGTCATCGGGTCGGCGGTTGCATGGCTGGAGCGGGTCGATCCCGGCACGCATCGGCGAATCAAGGGACTGCGGCTCGTCACCGCCTATGGCATCGCCGCCGCGTTGGGCACGTTGCAGGACATCATGCACAACCTGCCCGGCGCGACCTCGGTCGGTTCGCTGGCCGCGAGCTTCGCGCTTTGGGCAAGCGTGTCGGAAGCGCGTATCGAACGGACGGAATCCAGCCGGGACCTGGTGGTGCTGTGCGCCGCCGCCGCTTTCGGCGCGGCGATCTTCATCGTTCTCTCGCTGCCATTGCGGGCAATCGCCACGGCAGGCCCGGAACTGACGCTCGTGACCGGCGCATTTCTGGTCGGCTATCTGAAGCGCTTCGGCATTCTCGGCGGTGGCACGGGCTCGCAAATCTATATCGGGCAGTTGGCTCGCATACGGCGCTCATCTCACGATGGTGGAGTTGCCTGCGGTCGCCGTCGCCAGCCTGATCGCGATGCTTGCGTCGATCGTGCCGCGCATGCTCAGCGGCCCCGCCGAACATCCCGCCACGACGCTGCTTTCTCCGGTCGATATACCCGACAGGTGGACGCTTTCTCCCGAACTCATCATGGGCTTGCAGGCGGCCAGCGGCGCACTCGTCGTCGTCGCGTTGAACGAGGCGGTCGGGCTCAAGGAATCGGCGTGGGCGATCACGGCGTGCACGTATGTCGTCGCGGGGTCCGCGAGCGGCACGGCGGAGCGTGTACGGCGGCGGATTATCGGCACGCTGGTGGGCGTGCCGCTGGGTCTTGTGTGCCTGCCGCTGGTCGTTCACGCGCCGCTGCTGGCCTGGGCCGCGGCGGCGATGGCGATGATCGTCTACGCGATGGCCTTGCCCAACCGCTACGACATCGCCTGCGGAGCGTTCGCCTTCACGCTGATCGTGACGCTGGCGATCGGCGGCGTCCATTCGGTGCCGCTGCTCGCCGCGCGCGCCTGGGAGACGCTGCTCGGCGGCGCGCTCGGCCTCGCGGCTTCACGGTTCATTTTTCCGCTGCGATTGGGAAGCGACGCGCGGTCATAGCTCCGATTCGATCGGCAGCAGGCTGAGGAACCAGATTCCGACGCGCTTGAGTCCCGACACGTCCGGCTCGTCGAGTTCCGTTTCTTTTCCATTGGCGTCGGTGTCGATCCAGACGATCCGCTTTGTACCGTTCGCGTCGGTCCGTTCTTCGAGTCGCCACGCTATCTGATCCAGTTTCGGCTCCAGGCCGTCGACGACCTGTGCCGCGAGCGCACCGCTTTCGCAATACACGCCGATTTCCGTATTCAGCGTGATCGAACGAGGATCGAGATTCATCGAGCCGATGAAGATGCTGGACTTGTCGAACACGTAAGTCTTCGCATGCAGCGACGCCTTCGACGAACCCAGCAGCGACTTCTTCTCCTTCGAATCGCCGGAAGAAGCCGCCGGTTTCAACTCGTACAGATGAACGCCCGCATCGAGCAGATCCTTGCGATAGCGCTGATATCCGGCATGCACGGCCGCCACGTCGGTGGCTGCGAGCGAGTTGGTGAGAATGGTGACGCGAACACCGCGCGCGGTTTCTTTGCTCAGCCATTCGACGCCCTTTTTGCCGGGCACGAAGTAGGGCGAAACGATCAGCATCTGCTGACTGGGTTCGACGCTCAACGAATTGAACTGCGTCAGCAGATGGCCGGTGGAATCATCCGGGGAACGCGTGATTTTTGCGGGGTCGTCATAGAGCAGGGTCGCTTTGCCCCACGCAAAATCGATGTCGCGCATCTGCATCAGATCCGCATAGCGCTGCGTGGCCCGGGCGACGTAGGGTGTATCGCGTTGTGATGCAACGAACGCATCCAGACGCTTGCGATAAGCGTCGAGCGCGCCAGGTTCCGCCGGATGACCCGTCAGGTTTTCGATCGGATACGCCGCGTCGGAATTCCAGAACTCGTCAAACGCGACGGAGATTTTGCTGACCACGGCGCCATGCGTCAGCACGTCGAGATCGCCGAACGACACGTCGTTGGACGCGCCGAAATACTCGTCGCCGATATTGCGGCCGCCGACGATGGCCGCTTCGTTGTCGGCGATGATCGACTTGTTGTGCATGCGCCGGTTCACGCGGCTGAACTCCAATGCCGCGCCCACTTTCTTGAAGCTTCGGCTCGCGACCGGATTGAACAGCCGCAACTGAATGTTTGGATGCGACGCGAGTGCCAGCAGCACCTGGTCGTCTCCGTTGGTGCCGAGGTCGTCGAGCAGCACGCGTACTCTCACGCCGCGATCCGCCGCGCGCAGCACCGCGTTCGCCAGGTGCCGGCCCGTCAGGTCGTCATGCCAGATGTAGTACTGGAGATCGAGCGTGCGATCCGCGGCGTCGGTGAGTGCGATTCGGCCGAGCAAGGCGTCGACGCCATCGGGCAGCAGGTAAAACGCGGTCTGATCCGGATGCTTGCGCTCCTGCGGCGTGAAGGCCGCACCGAGACGCGTGCTTTCCGACGGCGCGACGGCGTGGGTTTCGGTTCGCCCTGCCTGCGGCGGCAGGCTCGCGCAAGCCGACAACAGGGCCACCAGCAGGACCGCGAACGCGGCGCGAAACTTTGTCATGGCAACACTCCGTACTACACGCGGTTATGCGACGAAATCGGCGGCCATGTCGGCGTCGGTGCGCGCTTCGAGTCGTCCGCTACGGCAGGCGTCGCGGAATACCTCGTAGTCCCGCTCCACCTGGTCGGCGTACGCGCGCGAATAGCCGACCAGCGCTTCCGTCATCTGGTCGCCGTTGCCGAGATAGGCGGCCACCTCGGTGGCCTGTCCGCCTGCTTTGGCGTGCGCCCGCGCGAGTACCCAGCCGCACAGGCCCGCATATTCGCGGAACGTCTCTTTTGAAAAGAGTTCGAGCGTGGCCGAGACTTTCATGTCGCGCAGTTGACGCCCGTAAATGTGCCGTCCGAACGGACCGGTAGTCCAGCCGAGGAACGGATCGCTCGCGCCCTGCATCAGACGCTGGCCATGCACCACACGCTGGCCCTGATGTTTCGACACAGGCGCTTCGAAATACCGTGATACGACTGAGGTCGACGCTTCCTTGAACTGGATGAACAATGGCTTCTCATGAGGATCGACCATCAACAGGATCAGGCAACGCGTTCCCACGCTGCCGACGCCGACAACCTTGAACGCAACGTCCTGCATCGAGAAATGCGCGAGCAGATTGCCGCGCACCGGTCCGAGTGACTTCAGATAATGACGGTAGATTGGCGCCATCAGCTTGGGCCATTCGCCGAGACCCAGCCAGTCGTCGTCGTGCGTGAAGAGGGTGTTTTTTCCGTGGACGTGAAACACGCCTGGTGGCGTATCGCGAATCTGCCAAACCCCGTTCCGGTGACTGGCAAGCTTCGGCAGCATCGTCTCGTGCGTGCGGCGCGACGCTCTTTCGATGCCGCTGCGGATATGAACGCGCGCATCTTCCGAAGTCGAAGTCTGTTCGAGGCGATCGAACGTGATGAGTTCGTACCAGAGTTCGAGCGGGCTCAGCGCCGAATAGGTCGAGGTCCACCGCTGATAGCTTTGTGCGACGATCGAGACGACTTCGTCGGCCAGTTTGTCGCCGTGGCCGAGATGCCGCACTGCAATGTAAAGACTTGCCGCGAGCCGTTTTAGATCCCACTCCCACGGACCGACGGCGGTTTCGTCGAAATCGTTGATGTCGAATGCCAGTGCGCGCTCCGGCGTTGCGAAGCCACCGAAGTTCATCAAATGGCAATCGCCGCAAATCTGGAAGTGGAAGCCGCTATTGGCCGTGGTCGCGAGATCGTGCGCCTGGATGATCGCGCTGCCGCGATAGAACGTGAACGGCGACGCAAGCATGCGTCCATAGCGCAACGGGATGAGAGCTTCGACGCGGCCCTGGCTGTTTTCGCGCAGTAGCTGGACCGGATCGCGGTCGGTGTTGCCGATCTTCGTGTGTGCGCTGCGCGGCGTGTTCTTGCGTGCGCTCCGGCCGATTGCGCGGCGTTCCTCGAGCGAGTCAGACGGCGTCATCGTGAGCCCCTTGGGAATGCGGTGTTATTGAATTCGTTTCTAACGCGACGACTGGACCGTGCCAGGGTGAATGTCGCTGAAGCTCATCAACCGGTTTTGCGCATTGCGTGGGCTGGGCTGTGCAGTCACGGTATGGACTGCGCCGGGTCAGCCGGTTAGCCTGTTCAGACTTTAGCGTGTCTGTTCGATTATTTCCATTTCCATCGAGCCTTACGGTTTGCCTTTCCAGCCGTACAATCAAACCGGCAGCGACGCGCCGGGAATCTGCCGGTTGATCCGCTGCGCCTGCCTGTAGACCTCGTGCATCAACAGAGCCGTATTGCGCGATGGCGGCGAGAACTTCGAATAGACGAAGGTCGACACGAGTTCGAGTTCTTCCACCAGCGGACGGATGAGGAAGCCCTGGCCGTCCGCAGCGAATTCGTCGACGATAGCGAGCCCGAGGCCGCCCTTGACCAGCGCCAGCGCCTGGTCCGCGCGCGTGACGTCCACCACCGATTGCAGATCGACATTAGCCTGCTGGCACGCGCGCGCGATCATCGTGCCGAACGGAATGTCGCGCCGGAACAGGATCATCGGCTCGCCGATCAGATCGGCGAGCGCAATCGGCCCGGTCGCCGCGAGGCGATGGCCGGACGGCACGACACACACCATCCTGCCGCGCATGAACGGCACGACGTCGAGATGCTCGTGTTCGATCGGCATCGACGTGATGGCGACATCGACGGCTTTGCTCAGCACTTCCATCGGCATATCGGCCATCAGCGTGGTATGCCAGTCGACGCTCAAGCCGGGCAATTGCCGTTTCAACTCGACAATCGCGGGCGCGACGATCGACGTCGCCAGTGACGGGCTGCACGACACCCGCAGCAAACTAGCCGGTCCCAGCGACAGCGCGCGCGCAAATTCATCGACACTCAACGCCGCCTGATAGACCTGCTCGACCTCACGGAATAGCGCCTGCGCTTCCGCCGTAGGAATCAGCCGACCCTTTGTGCGTTCGAACAGCCGCAGGCCCAGGGTGGTCTCCGTATGCGAAACGAGCTTGCTGACGGCGGGTTGCGACACGTACAGCATCTTCGCCGCCGCGTTGATCGACCCCGTCAGCATGACCGCGCGAAACACTTCCATCTGCCTGAGCTTGAACCGCATGCGTCCTCCAGAACATGTAATCCGGGGATCTTAACCAAAAGTTATAGGGTAGCTGAATCTCGGCATACGACAAGCTGACGACAACTATCTAGTATCTGCTCAACGGAAGCCCCGGCTTCCGCATGGCGTCCCCGGCACCGCGAAAGTGGCGCTGCACCGGTGAAAGCGGCGGCCCGAACGATCCGCGGACCGGCTCGCGGGACGCGCTAAAAAAGCAGACAGGAAGGAGACACGATGAATCACGCAACCCAGTCCGGCGTCGCGTCACTCGACATGGCGACAACCGCGCGGCGCACCCGCGCCCGCTTCGGCATCCTCGCGCTGCTGGCGGTCGGCACGATGATCAACTATCTCGATCGCAGCGTCGCCGGCATTGCCGCGCCGAGCATGAGCCACGAACTCGGCCTCAATCCCGCGCTGATGGGCGTGATCTTCTCCGCGTTCTCGTGGACCTACACCGCCTCGCAGATTCCCGGCGGCGTGATGCTGGACCGCGTCGGCACCCGCTGGACCTATTTCTTCGCGCTCACGCTGTGGTCGCTCTTCACCGGATTACAAGGACTCGCAACCGGCTTCGTGTCGCTGCTGATCATGCGTCTGCTGATCGGCATCGCCGAGGCGCCGTGTTTTCCGACCAATAGCCGCGTGGTGGCGATCTGGTTTCCGCAGAGCGAGCGCGCTCGCGCAACCGGCATCTATACCTTCGCCGAATACGTCGGGCTCGCCTTTCTGAGTCCGCTGCTGTTCTGGCTCGAACAGCGCTATGGATGGCGCACGCTGTTCGGCATTGTCGGTACGGTCGGTGTCGTGTTCGGCGGTATCTGGCTGATGCGTTTTCACGAGCCGCATCAATCGAAAAGCGCGAATCGCGCGGAACTCGACTACATCGCGAACGGCGGCGGTGTGGTCGACGGAAGCCAGAAGGCGACGCACTTCCGCTGGTCCGATATCGGCGCACTGTTGAAACGCCGCAGCATGCTCGGCATCTGCATCGGCCAGTTCGCGTGCAATTCGACCAACGTGTTTTTCCTGACGTGGTTCCCGACTTACCTCGTAACCGAGCGTCATATGCCGTGGCTGAGAGTCGGGCTGATCGCGGTGCTGCCGTTTATCGCTGCGTCGGTCGGCACGCTCGCCGGTGGCTGGATTTCCGACGCGATGCTGCGCCGGGGCATCTCGCTGAACTGGTCGCGCAAGCTGCCGGTGATCGCGGGACTGCTGGCCGCGTCGAGCATCGTTCTCGCCAACTATGTCGAATCCACGCCGATGGTGATCGCGATTCTGTGCGTCGCGTACTTTGCGCAAGGCATGTCGGCGCTTGCATGGATGATCGTCTCCGACATCGCGCCGAAGGGTTTGCTCGGCTTGAGCGGCGGTCTCTTCAATCTGTTCGCCAACGCGGCGGGAATCGTCACGCCGCTGGTCATCGGCCTGATCGTCAATGCGACCGGATCGTTCGTCTATGCGCTGGCTTTTATCTCGGCGGTCACGCTGGTTGGCGCGCTTTCGTACATTTTCGTGGTCGGCGATATCAAGCGCATCGAACTACCGAACAACCTCATTTAAAGGAACAAGCTGGATATGACTCGCTATCACGAAGGAAAAGTGGCCATCGTCACGGGCGCCGCGCGCGGCATCGGTCTGGGCATCGCGAAGAAACTGAAAGCAGACGGCGCACGTGTCGTGGTGTGGGATCTGAATGTCGGCGAGTGCGGCGCGGAGCAGTTGGGCTTCGAGCCGGATCATGTGCAGCAGGTGGACGTTGCATCGATCGAATCGGTTGAACAGGCTTTTGCGGTCACGCTCGATAAAGTGCGGCATGTCGATATCCTCGTCAATAACGCGGGCATCAACGGGCCGGTCGCGCCGTGCTGGGAGTATCCGGTCGATGCATGGCAACGCGTGATCGCCGTCGATCTGAACAGCGTGTTTTACTGCTGCCGCGTTGCGATTCCGCACATGCGCGCGCGGGGCGGCGGCCGCATCGTCAATGTGGCGTCGATTGCGGGCAAGGAGGGCGTGCAGTTCATTTCAGGGTACTCGGCGGCGAAGGCGGGTGTGATCGCGTTCACGAAAGCGGCCGCGAAAGAGTTGGCGAAAGACAACGTGCTGATCAACTGCGTCGCGCCCGCGATGGTCGAGACCGAACTGTTCAGCGAGATGTCCGACGCGCACATCGAAGCGAGCAAGGCGAAAATCCCGATGGGCCGCTTCCTTCAGATCGACGAAGTCGGCGCGATGGTGAGCTGGATCGCAAGTCCCGAATGCAGCTTTACCAGCGGCTTCACGTTCGATCTGACCGGCGGGAGGGCCACCTATTGAACCCGCTGAGCGTAGCGCCGAAGCTGGCGGTCGCGCATCTCACCGCGCTGGAACTGACGCCATGCGAACTGGTGCGGCACGCCGCGCGCGCGGGCTTCGGCGCGGTCGGGCTGAGGCTGAACCCGACCGCCGCTGGCGCGGTTGCGTATCCCTCTCTCGTGGGAAGCAGCGCGCATCGCGAATTGCGGCGTGTTCTCGCAGACGAAGGCGTCTCGGTGCATGACGTCGAGTTCATTCCGGTCATGCCCGACATCGACGTCGCCTCGTTTGCGCCGATGTTCGATGCCGCCGCCGATCTCGGCGCGCGTTGCGTGACGGTTTCCGGCGACGACCCGGATGCCGCGCGACTCGCGGCCAGCCTTGCCGCGCTGTGCGAACTCGCGGCGCGGTCCGGCTTACGCGTCGATCTGGAATTCATGCGCTGGCGTCATGTCGGCACGCTGCGCGAGGCGCGCGCGATGGTCGAACGCGCGGGCAGCGCCAACCTCGCGATTCTCGTCGATGCATTGCATCTCACGCGCTCGGGCGGATCTCCCGCCGATGTCCGCGCGCTGCCCGAGCACATGGTGCGTGCGGTGCAGCTTTGCGATGCATCGTCCATCGACCCGGTCGGCGACGACGCGACGATTCTCGAAGCTCGCGCCGGCCGCTTGCCACCAGGGCAAGGTGCGTTGCCTTTGGGCGAATTGCTGAACGCTTTGCCTGCGGGAACGACGCTCGGCGTCGAAATGCCATTGCCTTCACTACCCGCCGATGAGCGGCTCGAACTCGCCTATCGCAGCACGCGCGATATGCTGGCGTCTTCGCACTACCGTTACGAACTGTCTGGAGCATCTCGTCAATGACCATTTTCGACGAAGAAAAAATCGACTGTCATAACCATATTTTCGATCCGGTGCGCTTTCCGTATCGCGACGACACCGCGTATCGTCCGTCGATGCAGGAGATCGGCACCGCTGCGCAATTCGCTCGCGTAATGGACGCGTGCGGCGTACAGCACGCGCTGCTGGTCGGCCCAACGAGCGGCTATCGCACCGACAACCACTGCATGCTTGACGCGATCGAGCAGGGCGGCAATCGCTTCAAGGGTATCGCCGTGGTGGACAACGACGTGAGCCGCGCGACGCTCGTGGAGATGAAGCGTGCGGGCGTCGTGGGCGTCGCGTTCAACCCAGCGATGGAAGGTGTCGAAGCGATGAGCGATGCCGACTCTCTCTTCGACACGCTTGCCGACCTCGATATGTTCGCGCAAATACAGGTCACCGGCGATCAGCTGATTGCATTGGAACCGTTGATCGCGCGCACGTCGACGCGAGTGCTGATCGACCATTGCGGCCGTCCCGAAGCGGCTGCGGGTTTGAACCAGCCGGGCTTTCAGGCACTGCTTCGTCTCGCCGACGCAGGCCGAACCGTGGTCAAGCTGTCGGGGCTGCAAAAGATTTCGCAACTCGATTACCCGTACGAAGATGCGCAGCCGTTCGCGTTGCAACTGCTTCGCACGTTCGGGCCGGATCGTTGTGTGTGGGGTTCGGACTGGCCGTTCCTGCGCTCGCCGGTACGGATGGATTACGCGCCGCTGTTGACGCTGATCCAGCGCCTGATTCCCGACTCCAACGCACGCCGGCGCGTCTTGTGGGACACTCCGCGCAGCCTGTTCGGCTTTTGAAGCTGACCCTCTTGCAGGCATGTTTCGGTTACCACCTCAGACCTCGATTTTGATGACCATTACCGGCAATACCCAAGTATTCATGATCGTCGGCGACCCTGTCGCTCAAGTGCGCGCCCCCGAGATCTACAACCATCTTTTCCAGCGGCACAACGTGGACGCCGTGCTGGTGCCCATGAAAGTGCCCCCCGCGAGCCTCGCCGGTTTCGTGCGTCATACGATGGCAGCGGGGAATGTCGGCGGCATGTGGGTGACGATTCCGCACAAGGCCGCGATGCAGAACCTGATGGATCGATGCGATCCGCTTGCACAGATCGCGGGCGCGGTGAATGCCGTGCGACGCGGCGACGACGGCGCGATTGAAGGCGCGCTGTTCGACGGTCTTGGCTTCGTCAACGGGCTGGATTATTTCGGCATTCCGCTTGCCGGCCGACGTGTGCTCGTGGTCGGTGCGGGCGGAGGCGGCCAGGCCGTGGCCGCCGCGCTGGCACAGCGAGGCGTGGGCCATCTGGCTATCTACAACCGCACGGCGGCGCGTGCTGCCGAACTGGTCGCGCGTTTGGCGCCGGTGTTCGGCAACATCGTGTCGGTCGCTGAAAGCGCCGATCCGGCGGGCTATGACCTGATCGTCAATTGCACGTCGCAAGGACTGAAGGCGGACGATCCACTGCCGGTCGACGTGCCTCGGGTGGACGAGGGCGCGTCGGTGGTGGACATCATCATGACCCGCGAACCCACGCCGTTGCTGAAGGCGTGCGCACAACGCGGCATTGCGGCTCATGCCGGATTCGAAATGCTGGTGCAACAGATTCCCGAATACCTGAAGTTCTTCGGTATGACGGACCTCGCGCAAACGCTGCAGAACGACCTGACTGAAGTGCGCTCGCTCCTCTATCCGAGGTGACGGCTGCCTGATTGCGGTTCAAGCTAAGATTCGAAGACCGCGTCGGCACGCTCGCAATCCGTTTGAATGGCGGCGCGATTGCGGGCGAGTCTCGCCAACTTCAAAAGGAAACCGCATGACCCAGGCTTCGAGCTATGCGAACGGCCAGATTATTTACGTCGACGGCGGATGGCTGGCGGTGCTCTGAAAACGCGCTTGCTCTAACGAAGAACCTGTTGCACCCGTTGCGATGGCCCGGCCTATAAAAACTCAGGCTGCAAGCCATCGCAATTAATTCCGTCATACCGATCTCAATCCAGTTCAACAGAATTAAATACGCTCGATTGGAATTAAATTCGAAATGAATAATTGCTCTTAAATAGCAATTCATCAAGTATCGACCGTTGATTTGTTTATACCAATTAGTTGGTTTGGTGGAAGTTGTCTGAGCGCTATCGTAGCCATCTCAATCAAGAAGCGATGCAGTACTGGCTTTCATTGAAAGCCGCTACAGCGTCATAAAGATGGCGATAGCCCGTGCAGTGCGTACCAAAGCGCACGCATAACCTCAGCCCTTCACAACAATGAGCGACAGCTTCCTCGATACAACGCCGCTAGATCCGCGCGCCAAACCCCTCATCGACGCTCTGACCATCGAGTACGACACCCGATACCAGGACTTCAGGGCCAAGGGCGTGACCGCTGCACAGGAACTTGCCCGCTATCCCGCTGAATTATTCGCGCCACCGCATGGTGCATTCGTGTTGCTGCTCCGCGATGGACAGACGATAGGCGGCGGCGCATTCAAACGTTACGACGAACATACCGCCGAATTGAAGCGCGTATGGACGCACGGTGATTTCCGCCGGCAGGGACTGGCGAGGCAGGTGCTTCAGCAACTCGAAGCGCGCGCTATCCGGCAAGGCTACAGCCGTGTTTATCTCACGACAGGTTTCCGGCAGCCGGAAGCGTGGGGTTTATATGTCGATTCCGGCTACGCGCCGTTATTCGATACCTCGCTCGATCCTCAGGTGATTCTTCATTTGCCCTTCGGCAAAGATCTGCTGGAGCCCGCGCGAACCAGCAGCCTCGACGATCTGAGAAAAGCCGAACTCGCGGTACCCGCCGAGTGGCGCAAGTAAATCCGCGCTGGCAAACCGCTTCGTAGATAACCTAAGGAAACCCCAATCATGACGAGTGGAAACATTCGCAAGTCGCTCGTGCTGAGCGCGATTGCAGTTGTGGTGTTCGGCCTCGGTTCAACAGCCTTCGCGGCCAATACGCTGGATTTGACGCCCGAGCAACGTATCCACATTCGCGCGGATCAGGACAAGGACGCGATCAAGTCCCTGCCCACGAGCTTCAGGTTTGTGCAGAACGACTCGTTGACAGTGGGCATTGCGGTGGCGTTGCCGCCGCTTAGCACCTACGCGACCGACGAGAAGACGGTGGTCGGCTTCGACCCGGACCTCGCGCAACTCGTCGCCGACAGCATTGGAAAGAAGCTGAAGCTGGTTCCGGTTGCATGGGCGGACTGGCCGCTGGCGCTCGCGTCGGGCAAGGTCGACGCGGTGATTTCGAACGTGACCGTGACCGAGGAGCGCAAGGAGAAATTCGATTTCTCGACGTATCGAAGGGACCAACTCGGTTTCTATACGAAGGTGGATAGCAAGATTACGTCGATCAAGGAACCGAAGGATGTCGCGGGTTTGCGAATCATCACCGATGCCGGCACGAATCAGGAAAAGATTCTGCTGGAATGGGACAAGGAAAACGTGGCGCACGGTCTGAAGCCACTCAGCATTCAATACTACGATGACGAGGCGGTGCGGGAAGTCGCGCTGCAGGCCGGACGCGCCGACGCGATTTTTAGTGTCAATGCGATGCTGGCTTATGTCGCGGCGCGGCAAGGGAAACTGCATCAGGTCGGCACTGTCAGCGGCGGCTGGCCGCGTACCGCCGAAGTGGCGATCACGACCCGCCGGGGCAGCGGTCTCGCCGATCCGCTCACCACGTCGCTGAACGATCTGATCGCGGACGGGAAGTACCATCAGATTCTGGATAAATGGAATCTGGATTCCGAGGCTATCAACAAGGCCGCGACCAATCCGCCGGGCTTGCCAAAACTCTGATAAAGCAAAGCCGTCATCCCGGTCGATGCCAACGCCGGGATGACGGCGGCGATGATCTTTCTGCCATGCAAAACATCAAGAAGCGGCCATTGCTATCCGCCCGCTTGCGACCGCGCACATGTAGACCGCTCCTCGGTGTTTAAGAACTTCTCTTTAGCCAAAGGTGTTCTCACCTGCACAACCGCAGGGTGATTGCGCACGTCCGCGAGATTGCGTGAACACCAGAAAAAGCGATTCATATTCAGGGCATCGATGAACAAAATATTCACAGGCTGGAACCGACCGGCGCGGCTTCGCTGAAGCCTGAAAAATCCACGAATTTCGATCTCGGACTGGCGCTCAATCCGCTGCCGAAACTCACCCTCATGTTGGCGGTTCGCGCCAACAATCTGTTCAACGTTTACCCGAAGACTTTGCCCGCCGATAACCGGTTGCCCGGTATTCAATATGAAACGGCTTCATCTCAGACCGGCGTGAACGGCGAGTCCTATTACCACTGAGAGAAATATCTGTTTTAGCAGCCGAATCTCCACCCTGAAACCTTCATATGGATAGCTCTATTTAGTGAAAGTACTGGAGTGGGGTTCGGTGATAATTAATCAGAGCAGTTTGCCTTTACGTCAAAGTACGCGCACCCAGCAAGTGCTAACGACAATTGCCCGAGACGAGTCGTCACAAATCATGTCCTATTCAATTTCCCTGCTCGACAAAAGTCCCATTGCCGACGGTGCAACCGCAGCCGATGCGCTCAAATTCACCATCGCATTGGCGCAGGCGGCGGAGCGGCTCGGTTACCATCGCTTCTGGGTCGCGGAGCATCACGGCGCGCCGGGTCTCGCCAGCTCCGCGCCGGAGATTGTCGTTTCACATCTGCTGGCTCATACCTCGAAGATTCGCATTGGTTCGGGTGGCGTGATGCTTCAGCATTACAGCCCGTTCAAAGTGGCGGAGAACTTCCGGCTGCTCGCTTCGCTTGCGCCCGGGCGCGTCGATCTCGGCGTCGGTAAAGCGCCCGGCGGATTGCCGTCGACTACGCGTGCATTGCAGTGGTTTCACGACAAATCGAAGAAACCCGATTTTGCGGGTCAACTCGCGGAACTCGATGCATTCCTCGGTGCTGGTGTTGCGGACGATCATCCGTTAGCCGGCGCGCAGGCTATGCCTGTGCCGCCAGAATCGCCAGAACGGATTCTGCTGGGTGGAAGCGCCGAGAGCGCTGCGCTGGCGGCGCGTTATGGGTGGTCGTTCTGCTACGCTGGGCATTTCAATGGCGACGATGCGAACATCGAACGCTCCATTCAAACCTATCGCGACGCAAGCCAGCGCGCGCCGCTACTCGCCCTGTTTGCATTCGCTGCAGAGACGAAAGAGCAGGCCGCGCAACTGGTAGGTCCGCTGCGCATCTTCAAGCTGCAACTGTCGAATGGACAGAGCTTCAATCTGGGCAGCGCACAAGCCGCAGAAGTGTTTGCGCGTCAGACCGGCGCATCCGGTTATCGCATCGACGAACAGCGTCCTTACGTCATCGCGGGCACCCCCGAAGACGTTCATCGCGAACTCGACCGGCTCAGCGAGCGCTTCGGTATCGAGGAGTTCGTGATCGATTCGCCGGTCTCCAGTTACGCCGAGCGCCTTGCATCGGTCGAGCTTCTCGCCGCAGCTTGCGAAGTCGCCAGCGTTTGATCCTGTTCCCAACATTCTGAATAGCGACAATCACCATGACAACGCGAAACATCAATTTCGGCATCATGTTGCACGGAGCCGGCGGCCACATGAATTCATGGAAACATCCGGCGGGGCCAGCCGATGCCAGTGTCAATCTCGACTTCATTATTCGCACGACAAAAAAGGCTGAAGACAACGGCATTGCCTTCGCTTTTGTCGCGGACGGGTTGTATATCAACGAGAAATCGATTCCTCATTTTCTCAACCGCTTTGAGCCGATTTCGATTCTTTCCGCGCTGGCCTCGGTGACTTCGAAGATTGGACTCGCCGGAACGATTTCGACTTCGTATAGCGAGCCGTTCACGGTGGCGAGGCAGTTTGCATCGCTCGATCTGATCAGTGGCGGGCGTGCCGGATGGAATGTCGTGACCACACCGCTCGAAGGCACCGCGAAGAACTACAGCGCGACTCATCCCGAGCACGCTTTACGCTATCAGATTGCCGATGAGTACCTGAGCGTAACGCAAGGGTTGTGGGATAGTTGGGATGACGATGCAGTTATCCGCGACCGCGAAACAGGCGTCTTTTTCGACAAGGACAAGCTGCATACGCTGGACCACAAAGGCAAGTTCTTTCAGGTCGCAGGACCTCTGAATATTGGCCGATCTCCGCAAGGGCAGCCGGTCATTTTTCAGGCGGGGTCGTCTGAGCCGGGCGTTGCGCTCGCCGGTAAATACGCCGATGCCGTGTTCACCCATTCGCCTTCGCTCGAAGAAACGCGGGTCTTTTCGGAGCAGGTCAAGAATAGTGCGGTAGAACATGGGCGCAGTCGCGACGATGTGAAGATCTACCCCGGCATCGGTCCGGTTGTGGGCGCGACGGCCGAAGAGGCGGAAGCGAAGTATCGCGCGATACGAGACCTGCTGAGTATCGACGAAGCGCTCGCCTATCTCGGCCGCTACTTCGATCACCATGACTTCAGCGCTTATCCGCTCGACGAACCGTTTCCCGAACTCGGCGATATCGGCAGGAACAGTTTTCGTTCGACCACCGACCGCATCAAGTCGGAGGCTCGCCGGAAGGGTCTCACGTTGCGCCAGGTCGCGCTGGAAACCGCTACGCCAAAGCCGCAATTCATCGGCACCGGCGAACAGGTCGCGGACGAGATCATTCGCTGGATCGATGCAGGCGCGGCCGACGGCTTTATTCTTGGTTTCGCGGTTCAGGCGCAAGGCCTCGACGATTTTATCCAGTACGTGATTCCGGTTCTCGAAGCACGCGGTCGTTATCAACGCACGCTGCAAGGCAAAACCTTGCGTGACCATCTCGGTTTGCCGCGTAAGGAAAGTCGCTACGCGCTGGCCGAAGCAGTCTAAAAAATAGGCGGTCGCGGATTCGCCAGCCGCGTCAGATGCGCGGGTGCGTCCGGGCCGCCATGGCATCCCCCATGCAATAAAGGACAGAGAATCATGAACAAGTCCACCGAGCTCATGAGCCAGGCACTTTCTCCTGGTCTCGCCACGACGCCGACCGACTATTCGCGCTTGCGCATCGTTCCGGCTCGCTACCGGGCCCGGACAGCAGGGACCATTCTCGCTGTCGTGCTGATCGTTTTGTTGCTGAACTCGGTTCTGGGCAATCAGCATTGGGAATGGAGCGTATTCGCCGAGTGGTTCTTTTCCGGGCCGGTTCTCGCGGGCTTGGGGAAGACCCTGCTGCTGACCGCATTGGGTGCGTTATTCGGATTTATGCTCGGAACGCCGATCGCACTCGCGAGAGTGTCGCGCTCCCCGTTGCTCGCCGCCAGCGCCTGGGCTTTCGTGTGGGTTTTTCGCTCTGTCCCGTTGCTGGTTCTGCTATTGCTGCTGAACAACCTCGGCTACCTGTACGAAACGATCTGGATTGGCGTGCCCTTTACCAGCATCACTTTTGCCAATCTTCAAACTACCGAACTGATCAGCCCGTTCTTTGCGGCAGTACTGGGGCTCACGCTCAATCATGCCGCGTATGCATCCGAGGCAATCCGCGGCGGCATTCTGTCGGTCGATCAGGGGCAACTCGAGGCCGCTGCTGCGCTCGGATTGCCACGAATCCATCAGGCGTGGCGAATCGTGTTGCCGCAAGCCATGCGTTCCATCCTGCCGACCGCGTTCAACAACCTGATCGGTCTTGCTCAGGGAACCTCGGTCGTATATGTCCTGGCCATGCCGGAACTGTTCTATACGATCCAGGTGATCTACCGGCGCAATCTCGAAGTCATTCCGCTGCTGATGGTCGCGACGGTCTGGTATCTGATTATCCTGACCGTTCTGTCCGCCATCCAGGTGCATATCGAACGCTACTACTCGCGCGGTGCTTTGCGTAATCCGAAGCCGTCGTTCGTTATGTCGTTGCTGACGCGCTGGCGTCGGCGTGAGCAATCTGGCGCGGCGGAAAATGTTTCCAGCGTCGCTAATGCTGCTACGGGTGCGGCAACGATCTGCGGATGGAAGCGTAGTGAGAGCCGGGGCGGCGAAGTAGCGATTCACGGCGTCTCGAAGAGTTTTGGAACGTTGAAGGTTCTCGACAACGTATCGCTCACCGTGCGCGCCGGCAGCGTCACGGTCATTCTCGGGCGCTCGGGATCGGGTAAATCGACACTGCTGCGGACGATCAATCATCTTGAGCGTGTCGACGACGGATTCATCGATATCGACGGCGAACTGATTGGCTACCGGCGCGACGGCAACACGCTCTACGAATTGAAGGAACGCGAGATCTTGCGGCGTCGGATCGATGTCGGGATGGTGTTCCAGAACTTCAACCTGTTCGCGCATCTGACCGTGCTGGAGAACATTATCGAAGCGCCGCTGGCGCTGAGTGAAATCGGCAGGCCGGAGGCTGAAAAACTGGCGCGCGAGTTGTTGGCGCGCGTTGGGCTCGCCGGCAAGGAAGACGTCTATCCGCGGCAGTTATCTGGTGGCCAGCAACAACGCGTGGCGATTGCGCGCGCGCTTGCGTTGAAGCCCAAAGTTCTCCTGTTCGATGAGCCGACTTCGGCGCTCGACCCCGAGCTTGTCAATGAGGTGCTCGATGTGATCAAGGAGTTGGCGCAATCAGGAACCACGCTGATCGTCGTCACGCATGAAATCGGGTTCGCGCGCGAAGTCGCCGACACCATTGTTTTTATGGAGCAGGGACGCATTCTGGAGACCGGCAGCCCTGACAAAGTGTTCAATGCGCCGGACCATTCGCGTACGCGTGAGTTTTTGTCAAAAGTGTTGTGACGCGGAGCTAAAGCCGATGATGAACCTTCACCGCAAGTTGCTTGCGCTCACCGTATTTTCGCTGAGCGCGATCGGGTTATCGTCCGTTGCAGCCGAGCCCGTCGAGAAATTCGACTTCGGTCCCCAGCAAACCGGCCGCATTCGCGCGGAAAAAGACCCGCTCGCTGTCAACGCCATCAGGAAGAATTTCAGGTTTGCGAAAGAGGGCTTTCTGACAGTGGCGATCGCACCCTATGGGCCGCCCATTGCCAGCTATGCCACCGACGCGAAAACCGTGGTGGGCTCCGACGCCGACTACGCTCAATTGATTGCCGACGAACTCGGTCTCAAACTGAACATCGTGCCGATAGCCTGGGCGGATTGGCCGTTGGGGTTGACGTCGGGGAAATACGACGCGGTTATCTCCAATGTCGGCGTCACTGAACAGCGCAAGCAGAGGTTCGATTTTACGACTTACCGGCTGGGTCTTCACGGGTTCTACGTGAAAACATCCAGTCCGATCAAGGAAATCAAAGAGCCCAAAGATATTGCGGGCCTGCGCGTGATTACGGGATCGGGAACGATTCAGGAGAAGATCGTTCTGGAGTGGAGCAAGGAAGACGTCGCGCATGGATTGAAGCCCGTGCAAATCCAGTACTTCGACGACGACGCTGCTGCGCGCATTGCGCTATTGTCCGGCCATGCCGATGTTCACTTCGATCCCAACGCGCCGCTCGCATTCGAAGCGGCGCGGACCGGGCAAATCCGTTTGGTGGGGACCGTCAATGCGGGATGGCCGCTCAAAGCGGATGTCGCCATCGCGACGAGAAAGGACAGCGGCCTCGCCGACGCATTGACCATTGCCACCAACGACCTCATTAAAGACGGTAAGTATGCACAGGCGCTGGCACGTTGGGGTCTGCAAAGAGAAGCCGTCAGTCAGTCGGAAACGAATCCACCCGGACTGCCGACATTCTGATTGCTGCGACGTGTGAATTCGAAGCCGTCTGCCGATAGGCGCTAGAAGCTGCATGCATCGAGTTTCGTTTTGCCCGTATGATTTTTTCGGATCGGCCATCGGCCGGTCGACATCAACCTGCGAGTGCCATTTATGAGCCGCGATATTCTCTTTCTGCTGGAACCAGGCTTTACCGATCCCGCTCATCCCGGTGAGCGATTTATCTGCCCGCACGGCGCGCCGATTGAAGGATTGCTCGCGAGCGATCCCGCGCGTAACGACAGACTCGACATTCACCGGGTAGCGTTTTTGCGTCCGCGTGCCGACGTTATCGAAGCACTCGACGACGCGCATCAGGGACTGCCGGTTCTGATTCTCGGCGACGAGCATCCTGCACCGGACGATGCGCAAAAACTGGGGGACAAGTATTTTGTCACCGACAGTGCGCGCATTCTTGCACTACTCGCAGAGCGGCACGGATTTCCCAAAGTCCATTGAGGTAAGCGGCGTTCTTCAGATCCGGCCTTAGAAACCGGATCGATCAGTTTGCCGAACCGAAAACCGACCGGTAATACGGGTTCGAATCATCGGCACCTAACACCGTGCGGATTTCCTGCGCCCACGCATTACGGTCGCCGCGATACGCGTCAAGCCCCGCGCGGTAGAACGCATGCAACGTGTCCCGTTCATGGCGCAACGCGGACGTGAACGCGGTGTCCGCGTTCAAGAGCGGCGGCTCCATCTGCAAGGCGAGAAGTCGCGCGAGGGTCGAAGGAAACTCGGCGGGATTCACCCACGGCGCGTATTCGATTCGCGGATCATCGTCGGTGACGGGGCGGGCGTCGGCGGCGTAGTAGGCGAGCGCCGGACGGTCCGCGATCCACGTCGACAAAAGTGCTTCAGGCGAAGCAATGCCGACTTCGTTCAGCGCGCGGGCCACCTCGGGTTGCGCAAACCGCGCGCGGATGCGCGGCACGTCGAGCGTCAACGGTTGTAGCGAGCCGACCAGCATCATTTCGTGGAACTCCGTGGTCCATAGCGCCGCATACGGAAACACCTGCAGGAAGCTCTGAATCAGCGAGCGCGTCTCCTGTTCATTTTGCGTCGCGAGTGGCAGCCATTGCGCGACGATTCCGCGCTGATCCAAGCGCGTTGCAGCGAGCCGGTAGAAGTCGGTCGAGTACAGATTCACGACGCCCGCTGCCGATGGCGGCGGCGGCTCCAGCGTCACGAGATCGTAGCGATCGGTGCGCGAAAGCAACTCACGCCGCCCGTCTGCGATACGGATGTCGGCACGCGGATCGGCGCTCACATTCAGATTGCCTGCGAAAGCCGGCGAAGCACGCACGACCGCAGGCAGCAGTTCCGCGATCACGCGCTTCTGGAGATCCGGCCACGCGAGCAGCGCGCCGCCGGTAATTCCGGTGCCCAGTCCGATGACGAGCGCGGAGTGCGGCGTGCCGTCGTGGACGATCAGCGGCAGCAGTGCCTGCAGACGCATGTATCGCAGCGAAGTCATCGCGTCGCCGGAATTCGAAACGCCTTGAATATAGAGGCGCCGGAAGCGTTGCGCTGCGGGACCCTGTTCGAGTACCGCGACCGTTCCGCCCGTGCTTTCCTCGTAATAGACGAGATCGCCGCGATGCGCATCGGCGAGCAGGAGGCCGAGCCGGTTCGACGGCACGGCGACGACGGCCACGACCGCCAGCGCGGCAATGCAGACGCCTGCGGCCACGGCGGCTTTCTGCACGATCTGCGCGCTCAATGTCGCCGACAAACCGATCAGACTCGCCGCGATCGCCAGCACGCCGATCGACCGGATCAGCCCGAGCGACGGTATCAGCACGAAGCCCGCGAACAATGTTCCGGCGATACCGCCTACGGTATTCATCGCGACGAGCCGTCCCACATGGGTTGCCAATGCGGGCGCCGGTTTTTGCCGGTCGCCGCCGGTCATCATTGCGAGCGCCAACGGAAACGCCGCGCCGAGCAGAAGCGTCGGCACGAGCACGATCGCGCACGCGGCGACCGCGAAGCCCGCGCACATCGAAGCGAGCAGGTTGCCGGTCAGGCTCAGAACGAAGTCGGCGGTGTGGCGCTGCGCGAGCATCAGCGAGTCGCCTGCGCACGCGAGGCCCGCGAACGCCGTGAGTCCGGCGAGTGCGATCAGCACGCCGAACACGCTGGACGGATCGCGCACACGACTCACATAACGCGCCGCGACAGCACTGCCGAGCGCCAGCCCCAGCAGGTAAGTCGCGAGCACGATGGAAAATGCGAAGCTGCGCGTGCTGATGAACTGCCCGATCGCCTGCGACCAGATCACTTCATAGCCGAGCGCGATGCCGCCCGCGACGGCATACAGCGCGATGGCGACGCGCGCGCGTCCAATGTCGGCGAGGGTGCGCGCAGCGGGTTCATCACGCGCGACGGACGGCACCGATGCCGTCGACGATGCATAAGCGCGACGCGCCAGCCATATCGCGCCGAGCGCCGCAAGCGCGTTGAGACCCGCTGCGGTATATGCGCTGGCCTTAACGCCGACGAGCGGGATCAGCAGGAACGCGGGAAGCAGCGCGCCGATGATCGCGCCAGCCGTGTTGGCCGCGTAGAGTCGTCCACCTGCGCCGCCGAGTTCCCGCTGCGATGGTCCGAGGGCGCGCAACAGCACAGGCAGGGTTCCGCCCATCGCAATCGCGGGCACGCCGACCAGCGCGAAGGGCAACAGCCACGCGAATGCGCCGACACTGTTCTGCAATCTGGCGAACACCCATGCCGAATGCCCCAGCGCGTGAGTCGCGCCGATTCCGAGCACCAGCACGCCGAATTCGAGCGCCGCGTAAAGCAGCAGTGGACGCGCGCTCCGGTCCGCGAGCCTGCCGAAGATCCACCCGCCGAGTGCGAGGCCCGCAAAGAACGCGCTGATGCCGGTGGTGACCGCTTGTACTTCGATGCCCACCACGAGCGTCAGCAGCCGCACCCACAGCACCTGATAGATCAACGCCGCGCTGCCGGATGCGAACAGCAGTAGCGCGGGCCATGCGAGCTTTAGTGCGGGCGCGGGCAGCGCTTCGCTGTGTGCCCGCGCGCCGCGCCTGCTCGTGCTTCGTTCAGCCTTGATAGCAGCGCCGAGGTCGATCATCGTGTGAATCGCGCTCCCTGATTATTTGCCTGGGGTTTCCATGCTCTTCGTCAGCGCCTCGGTCATCTGGTCGATGCTGAAGCTTGCGGGACGCTGGCTCGGCGGATACTGCTTGAACGTCGCGAGGAACGGCCCGACCTTGGATACCGCATAGGACGCAAGGTAAGCGTTCTTCGCGGTCCAGTCATAGTACTGATCGGACACGATATCGGCGCGTTCGTACGGGTCCATACGGAGATTGAATATCTTCGGCACGCGCAGGCAGGTGAACGGATTCGCCCAGACCTGCATGCCGCCAGGCTCCCGCTGCTCGCAGAAAACGAACTTCCAGTCGTCGCTGCGCATGGCGACGAGGACGCCGTCGTCGTTGAAGTAATAGAACTCGTGACGCGGCCCCTGCTTCGCTTGCCCCGTCAGATAGGGCAGAAAGTTGTAGCCATCCAGATGATTCTTGAAATTCTTGCCGCTTATCGATACACCCTTGAGCAGGCGATCTGAGATGTTGGTGTCCCCGGCGGCGGCCAGCAGCGTGGGAAACCAGTCGAGTCCCGACATCATTTGCCGCGATACGCTTGCCGGCTTGATGTGCCCCGGCCACCGGATCATCGCGGGCACGCGGAAAGCGCCTTCCCAATTGGTGTCTTTCTCGCTGCGGAACGGGGTTGTTGCAGCGTCGGGCCATGAGAATTGATTCGGCCCGTTATCGGTCGTATAGATGACAATCGTGTTGTCATTGAGCTTGAGGTCGTCCAGGGCCTTCAACAGTTTGCCCACGTCGCCATCATGCTCGATCATGCCGTCCGCGTATTCGTTGCCGGGCATCCCGCTCTGTCCCTGCATCGAAGGGCGCACGTGCGTGAAAAGGTGCATGCGCGTGGTATTCATCCACACGAAGAACGGCTTGTTGGCTTTCGCCTGTCTCTGGATGAAATCGATCGCGGCTTGCGTGGTTTCGTCGTCGATCGTCTCCATGCGCTTGGTGTTGAGCGGACCGGTGTCCTGGATCTTGCCATCGGCGAACGAGTGAATGACGCCGCGCGGCGCATTGGCTTTTACCCACGCCTTGTCGTCTTTCGGATAGTAGGGGCGTTCAGGCTCTTCCTCGGCATTCAGATGGTAGAGATTGCCGAAGAACTCGTCGAAGCCATGAGCGGTAGGCAGATACTCGTTGCGGTCGCCCAAATGATTCTTGCCGAACTGGCCTGTCGCATAGCCGAGTGGCTTCAACGCCTGGGCGATCGTGATATTTGACGCCTGGAGGCCCACTGTCGCCCCAGGCAAACCCACCTTCGACAAGCCCGTTCGTAACGGCACTTCGCCCGTAATAAACGTGGAGCGTCCTGCCGTGCAGCTATTTTCAGCGTAGTAATCGGTGAAAATCATCCCTTCATTGGCGATGCGATCGATGTTCGGCGTCTCGTAACCCACCACGCCCTTGCTATACGCGCTGATGTTGGTTTGCCCGATGTCGTCGCCGAAGATCACGAGAATGTTCGGTTTTCCGGATGCCTTGGCGTTGTTCTGCGACGCGGCAGCGGGTGCAGGCGCGGCCGGCTTCGCGGGGGCGGCGGGTTTGGCGGGCGTCTGGGCCGTGGAAACTACCGGCGGAACGATCAGCACGCAGACCGCCGCGATCGCAACGAGGGCTCCCGTGATGTAGCGGACGCGTCGAAGTTTGGCTGTGGTCATCGTTGTTCTCCCGGGGAGTGTGCCCGATGTGAACGGTTGCCCGTTCGTGCGAGCGCACGTCGTCTCTCATCGACATGGGTTCGCCGGATCAATCGTGTTGCGTCGTTTGCGTGAGCCGTGTGTGGTTCTGAAACCGGATCTGTTTGCGGCCTTGAATAACCGTCGTCGTCGTGAAAAGCGCGATCTGCATTGACTCAAAGCGAGCCGTCAGCGCGCGGCGGTTGTGACTGCGTTGCCGTGTGTCTTGTCCCAGATGTCCTTGTCCATCACAAGCCGGAAGCCGAGATGCGACATGCTGTTGTAGGGATCGGTGCCACGCCGTGCGCTCGGGCGATAGCTGAGGCAATAAGCCTCGTTGCAGAGGAACGAGCCGCCGCGCGTGACGCGCTTGGGCGCTTCGACCGGCACGCCGGGATCGGCGGGGTCCCACGAACTGACGGGTCCGATCGGCTCGTTCACCACGCCGTCGGTCGCCGCCTCGCGCCGGAACTGATCCGCGCGATACCAGTCCGCCACCCATTGCCACGCGTTACCGGTCATATCGGAGAGACCATACGCATTCGCCGGAAAGCTGCCGACCGGACTCGTGCCCGCCGCGCCGCCCGCCTTTGCATTGACGACCGGAAACGGCTGCGCTTCCTGGCCCTGCCAGACGTTGGCCATCTGCTTGCCGTCCGGGGCGAACTGATTGCCCCACGCGTAGGTTGCCTGGTCGAGTCCGCCGCGCGCGGCGAATTCCCATTCGGCTTCGGTCGGCAAGCGCTTGCCCACCCACTTCGCGTAAGCCTCGGCATCTTCGTAGGACACCTGCACGACAGGGTGATCGTCCTTGCCGTCGATATTGCTTGCCGGACCCAGCGGATGCCGCCAGTTTGCGCCCGGCACGAAGCGCCACCAGCGCGAATAGTCCTGCAGCGACACCTGTTCCTTCGTGCCGACAAACACCATCGCGCCGGCCTGAAGCGCACTGTCGGGCGGCCGTGGCGTGCCTGGCGGCAACTGCACTTCGAGCGTCTTCCAGTCGGGCTTTTTCTCGGCCGTAGTGACGTAGCTGGTGGCCTCGACGAACTTGCGGAATTCTGCGTTGGTCACGTGATGCTCGTCCATCCAGAACCCATGCACGCGGACCTCGTGAGCGGGTCGCTCGTTGGGCTGCGCGAGCTTGCTGTCGCTGCCCATCATGAAGTCGCCGCCGGGCACCCACGCCATGCCGGCGGGCCCTTTTGTGCCGTCACCGAGTACGGGGTGAATCGGCTGCGCGGCGCGTTCGCTCATGGCGCGGCTTACCGCGTAGCCCACGAGCGCCGGACAAAGCAGAAGCAGAACGGCCCACAGCCCAATGCGTTGAATGCGCGAACCGAGCCCGTTGCGCCGTGCACGCGACGACGCGTCAGACGCAGGGACGTCCGCACGCGATCGCGCCGGTTGCCGCTTCCTCGATTTCTCCGTCAATTCCGCCCCCTCGATAGAGCCGAAATGAGAACGCATCTTTGTGCAACCTATCCACAAATATACGAACTCCCCAGCGAATGCAATCATTTTTTCTTGAGCGAAAACTGCCCGAAAATCGCATGACGTACCGCTTCTTTTCGTCGATAAAGGAGTTTCCACGATGCTTTGACGAAAGCGCTTTACTCCAGTAACTTGTGCTTCACATTCGGCCGTGGCGGCACCCGGCGGGCAGGGTAGAAGCGAATCATCGAGCGAACCATCGACAGAGAGCGAGCCATGCGCGACACCATTCTTCGTTTCGAAGCGAGTATCGGGGAAGCGGTCATCGGTCAGGAGGCGGTCGTGCGGCAAATCCTGATCGCGTTGCTCGCCGACGGTCACGTGTTGCTCGAAAGTCTGCCGGGTCTCGCGAAAACGCGAACCGTGAAGGCCATCGCCGCGCGCCTCGCCGTGACGATGAAGCGCATCCAGTTCACGCCTGACCTGCTGCCGTCCGACATCACCGGCGGCGAGACGCTGCTGCAATCGGGCAGCGAACGCACGCTGCGATTTCAGCCGGGTCCGATCTTCGGCAACCTGATTCTCGCGGACGAAATCAACCGCGCGCCGGCGAAGGTGCAGTCCGCGCTGCTCGAAGCGATGGAGGAACGGCAAATCTCCGTAGCGGGCGAAACTCACCTGATGCCTGGCTTATTCCTCGTAATGGCGACGCAGAATCCCATCGAGCAGGAGGGCACGTATCCACTGCCCGAGGCGCAGATGGACCGGTTCCTTCTCAAGGTATTGATCGGTTATCCGTCGCCGCAAAACGAGGCTGACATGCTGCGCCTGTTGCGGCGCGAGAGCGAAGGCACGGTCACGCAATTCGACACGCTGTCGCAGGAAACGGTGATCGCCGCGCGCGATCAGGCACGGCGCGTTGCGGTGGCGCCCGCTATCGACGAATACATCGTGTCGCTCGTCAACGCGACACGCCACGGCGCCACGCTCGACGCGGATCTCGGCAAGTGGATCGAAGTGGGCGCGAGCCCGCGCGGCGCGATTGGACTGGATCGCGCGAGCCGTGTGCATGCGTGGCTCGACGCGCGCGATTTCGTCACGCCCGACGACGTGCGCGCGGTGATTCATCCGGTGCTGCGGCATCGTTTGCTGCTGTCTTACGACGCGAACGCGGACCATGTAAGCGCCGACCAGGTGATCGACCGGCTGGTGGAGAAGGTCGCGGTGCCCGCGTAGCACGGAGGCCATGATGCCGGGCGTGGAAGGATCGATTGGCAGCGTGTATGTCGATGCCGCGCATCTCGTGCAGCTGGAATGGCGCGCGCGCGGCTTGAGCTTCGTCGCGCCCGCGCCGGTATCGAGCATTCTGTCGGGACGGCAGGCATCGCGTATGCGCGGGCGCGGCCTGAACTTCGAGGAACTGCGCGGCTATCTTCCCGGCGACGATATCCGTCATCTCGACTGGCGCGTCAGTTTGCGAACCGGCAAGCCGCACGTACGTGTCTATACAGAAGAACGCGACCGGCCGCTGCTCGTCGTCGTCGATCAGCGCATGAGCATGTTCTTTGGATCGAGCCGCGCGTTCAAGTCGGTGGTCGCCGCCGAAGCTGCCGCGCTCGCGGTATGGATGGGGTTTGCCGCAGGCGACCGGGTCGGCGGCGTGGTTTTCGGCGACGATGACATCGTGCGCGTGCGGCCATTGCGTAGCCGCAGCCGCATCGATATGCTGTTCAACGCCATCGCGCGAATGAACACGTCGCTCGCTGCCGAGAGTCCCGCGCGCACCAACTATCTGCAACTGAACGCCGCGCTCGAAGGCGTGTTGCAGATCGCGAGTCACGATTTCCTGGTCTGCATCATCAGCGATTTCGCGGGCGCGAACGAGCGCACGCGCGGGCTTTTGCGTCAGCTATCCGCGCACAACGACGTGGTCGCGACGCTGGTCTACGACCCTTTGTGGCAGCGGATGCCCGAACATCGCGCGCTGGTCGTCAGCGAGGGGCGCTTGCAGGTCGAACTACGCATTGAACACGAACGCGTGCGCGCGCCGCTCGCGAGTCTTTTCAGCGGACGTGCCGCCGAGATTGCTGAATTGCTACGCGCGAGCGGCGTTCCGTTGATGGCGCTCTCGTCAGCGGAGCCTGTGGTCGATCAGGTGCGCCGGTTGTTCGGCGAGCGGCCGCGTCATGTACCGGGGAGCGGGATATGAGCGGGTCGCCGTTAAGCACCCTGGTGCCGCGCGATACGCCCGCCGCGTTGCAGCCGCTGCGCGAATTGCCGTTGCCCGACACGGTATCTTACGCGCCGCAGACCATCGGCTGGCTGTTCGTCGCGGTGTTGGTGATCGCGGTGCTCGCCGCGTTCGCATGGCGCGCGTGGCGTCGTTACGAGCGCGCACGCTACAGGCGTGAAGCGTTGGCGGAGCTTGCGCGCATCGAAGCGAATCTGAATGACGACACCACGCGTGTGGCCGCACTCGCCGGGATCGGTCCGCTCATCAAACGTACGGCGCTTGCCGCCGCGCCGCGCGCGCAGGTGGCGTCGCTGAGCGGCGCGGCGTGGCTCGATTACCTGCGCCAGCACGGCCCGTTCGACGACGAAAGCGGCGCGCTCCTCTACACCGCGAGCTATGCATCGGCCGCGCGCGTGGCGACGATTTCGCCCCAACAGGCGCAGCGTCTTGCGCAAACGGCGCGCGGCTGGATCGAAAGTCATCATGTGGAAATTTGAATTCCCGTGGATGTTCGTGCTGCTGCCGCTGCCCGCGCTGGTGTGGTGGCTCGCGCCCGCGTATCGCACGACGGCGTCGGCGGTGCGCATGCCGTTCTTTCAGGAAATGGCCGACGTGACGGGCGAACGGCCCGCGCCAGGCGGCGTGCGTCTGCGCAGCAACTGGCTGCAACGTCTGCTGATGCCGTTTCTATGGGTGTTGCTATTGATCGCGGCGGCGCGTCCGGTGTTCGTCGAAGCGCCCGTCACGCGCGACCTGCCCGCGCGCGACCTGCTGCTCGCCATCGACCTGTCGCAATCGATGAGCGAGCGTGATTTTGTCGACGGAACGACCGGCGAGCACATGGACCGGCTCACCGCGGTGAAACATGTCGTCGCGGATTTCATCGCGCGGCGCAAAGGCGACCGCATCGGCCTCGTGGTGTTCGGCGACGGCGCGTATCCCCAGGCGCCACTGACGCTCGATCACGACAGCGTGCTCACCTTGCTCGACGCGATGCGGATCGGCATGGCGGGTCCGCGTACGGCGATTGGCGACGCAATCGGCCTCGCGGTCAGGCTGATGGAGAACACGCCCGCGCAGGAGAAAGTGCTGATCCTGCTGACCGACGGCAACGACACCGCGAGCGCGATTCCCCCCGAGCAGGCGGCGCGGATTGCGAAACGGCACGGTATCGTCGTACATACGATCGGCATTGGTGATCCGCAAACCGAAGGCGAAGACAAGGTCGATCTCGACGCGCTTGCCCGCATTGCGCAGATCACGGGCGGCAGTGCGTTTCATGCGCTAGGCCGCGAAGAGGACCTCGCAGCGGTCTATTCCACGATCGACAGAATGACGCCGGAGAAGATCAAACGCGAGGTGTACCGGCCGCAGCGCGAGTTTTATTGGGTGCCGCTCGCGCTCGCTGTGTCGCTGCTCACGCTCTATCACGTGCTGGCGTATCTGATTGCGTGGCTGCGCGCGCCGCGTCGCGTGCTGGTCGAACGGAAGGAGGCGTGAGATGACGATCGATCTCACTGCATTCCATTTTTTGCGACCGCTCTGGCTGTTGCTGCTGATCCCGGCTGTGCTGCTGCCGTTCGCGTGGTTGCGGCGAAACGATGTGCGCGCGCGATGGCGCGCCATCATCGCGCCGCCTCTGCTCGAACATCTGATTGTCGGCGAGAAAGCGCAGCGCGGCGTGCGGCCCGTGCATACGCTCGCCGCGCTGATCGCGCTCGGCGCGGTTGCGGCTGCCGGGCCGACGTGGCAGGAGGAGCGGCCTCCGTTCGATCAGGACAAGGCGCCGCTGGTCGTTGTGTTGGAACTCGCGCGGTCGATGGATGCAAGTGATGTCGCGCCGAGCCGCATCGAACGCGCGAAGCAGAAGGTGCTCGATCTCGCTGCCGCGCGCAAGGGCGCGCGCACCGGGCTGGTGGTGTTCGCGTCGAGTGCGCATCTCGTAGTGCCGCCGACTGAAGATCCCGCGATGCTTGAGCTATACGTCCCCGCGCTCGCGCCCGAGTTGATGCCTCGCGACGGCAGGAATGCGGCAGCCGGCCTCGCGATTGCCGAGCAGATGCTGCAAAAGGAACAGGCGGCGGGAACCATTGTGTTCGTGAGCGACGGCTTCGACGAGAGCGGCACCGACGCATTTTTGCGCATCGCCAAGCAGACGAAACACCAGTTGTTATGGCTCGCTGTGGGGACCGAAAACGGCGGCCCGGTTCGCGACGCGAAAGGCGACATTGCCACCGACGACGCGGGCCATCCCATCATGGGCGCGTTCGACGCGGCGGCGATCCGCAGAATCACGCAGGCCGCGTCGATTCCTTTGGCGAGCGTGCGCGCCGACGATGACGACATCGAATGGGTGCAGCGCCGCGCGCAGGTCTACCTCGAAGCAGCGCAGGAATCGAAGATCGTGCCGCGCTGGAAAGAGTCGGGTTACTGGCTCGTGCTGCCGATACTCCTGATCGCGCTATATAGCTTCCGGCGTGGCTGGACGGTGAAGTGGCTGCCAATTTTATTGATGACGTCGGCGGCGCTGTTCGCGCCCAGGCATGCGCAAGCGGCATCGTTTGAATGGCTTGATCTTTTCGCGACTCACGATCAGCAAGGGCGATGGAATTTTGATCACGGCAACTATGCGCGGGCTGCGGCGCGATTCGACGACCCGATGTGGAAAGGGCGGGCGCAATATCTCGCGGGAGATTACGCCGGTGCGCTCGAAACATTTTCGCGAATCGATTCCGCGCAGGCAGACTTTTACATCGGCAATTCGCTGGCGCATATGAAGGACTACGCTGGCGCGCTGAAAGCCTACGACAGCGCGATTGCGAAACGCGCCGGGTTCGCGGAAGCCCTCGCGAACCGTGACCTGGTGGCGAAACTCAGCAAGGACAAGCCGGACGAAGGCGACGAATCCACCACGGTGAAGCCCGACAAGATCGATCTGCAGAAAAAGAAGGGCAAGGAGGGCAAGCCCATGCTCGTGCAGCAGCAGGCGCCTTCGGAGGACACGTGGATGCGCAATCTCAACACGTCGCCTGCAACGTTCATGCAGCGGCGTTTCGCGCAGGAGGCGCAAGGCGCACCATGATCTCGCGCTTCGTTGCGATCCTGTTCGCGTGCATGCTCATGTCCACCGCCGCGCATGCCGATGACGCGCCGCGCACGATGCTGCGCGCGCATCTGGAACCGGCGGGACCGGTGGTCGCGGGCAGCGCGGTGAAGCTCGTCGTCGATACTCTCACGACGACGTATTTCTCCGAAGCACCCGACTGGCCGCTGTTCGATCTGCACGACGCATTTGTCACGCTGCCCGACGACAGCGGCCAGAACCTGAACGAGACGATCGACGGCGTGCGCTGGTTCGGCGTGAGCCGCGAGTATCAGATCGTGCCGCGCGCGGCGGGCACGTTCGAGGTGCCGTCGTTCAGGATCACGCTGCATCCGGGCGGTTCCGATACGCCGGTCACGTTGGAGACGCCGACCCTTAGCTTCTCGGCGACGCTGCCGCCTGGTGCCGAGAATATGGCGACGTTCTTTCCCGCACCGAAACTGACGGCGACCCAGGTTGTCGAGCCGAAGGACGGGCGGCTCGAAGTTGGCGGCACGATCACTCGCATCATCACCCAGCGCGCGGAAGCGACCGCGCCGATGCTGATTCCACCGCTTGCGTTCGGCGACGTCGACGGTTTGCGCCGCTATGCGAAAGCGCCTGCCACGCGTGTTATTTCCGATGGTCGGGGTGGCCTCATTGCCGGCGAGCGTGTCGACACAGTGACTTATGTCGTGAACCGGCGCGGACACTACACATTGCCGCCCATCGATATCGAATGGTGGAGCACGGCGACGAAACAGCGTGAGATGGTTCATCTGCCCGCCGTCACATTCACAGCGCGGGCCGCACAGGAAAAACCGCTATGGGCGATTCCCGCCGATGCGCTCGCGGGTGCAGCCCGACATACGGTGATTTTCCTGAGTGCGCGCGATCTCGTGCTGGCGGGCGTCGTACTTGCGTGCATCGTCGCTGTGGTGGCGTTTTATTCGCGCATGCGCGGCTGGGTCGAGCTACTCTCGCGATGGTGGTCTGCGCGGCGCAAGCGGCGCGCGCAAGGCGAGTTTGCCGCGTGGCGGGGGTTGCGTACGGCGGTGGAATCCGGCGCGATGCAGCGTATCGTGCCCGCTCTCTATCGATGGATCGATGCCAGTCCGCGCTTTGCGCGTCCGGCACGTGTCGCCATGATCGACGATCCGCAACTCAAGCCGCTCGCCGATGCCGTGCAGCAGCACTACACGCAACGCACCACGAACACGCCGCACGTGCGGCTCGATTTTCGCCGGATACGGCCACGCGCACGCAAACAGAAGCGCGACGCTCTTCCGCCGTTGAACGAGAGGTGACACCGCTGCGCGACACGCGATTTGGTGCGACGCACATCGCAAAAGGTAGCGCATTGGCGACGCGGGTTCTGACGGACCGCTGCCCGCAGGCCGCAGCGTCGTGAACGAGGTCAATCCTTGCTGCGCCAACCGCGCGACAGGTGCCGTCAGCGCGACGATCCGCGCGAAACGTCGAGCGGCCCGAAAAAGATGGCCTTCAGCGTCCCGCGCCCCATCACCCGAGACAATTCGGCGATGACGCAATACATGAGTATGAGTGTGACGAGCAGTATCTGGATTGCCCAGAAGCGCGGCCAGTTTATTTCGGTTACCAGTACGTGATTCGCAGCGAGCAGAGTCGGCGCGTCCTTCCAGGCGTCGTACAGCCGCTCCAGATAGTGGACGACGAGCGCGACCATCGCGTACATCAAGGTTTTCCACGCGACGTTCCAGATCAGCGGCTTGTCGGGAAAGCGGTTGATGAACGGCAGCATATCCGCGACGAGGACCGATTTGCCGAGTATCAGCGAGGCGATCAGAACCGAGCCCGAGGTTCCGATCGAAATGCCGGTGCCCTTGATCATCAGCGCGCGAATGAGCGTGACGATATGGAGAATGAAGAAAAAGAACAGGGTGGGCGGGATGGCCTTCATCACTTCATGCTTGATCCTGCCGGGCAGCGTGCTCACGATGAAATCCTCCCGCTTCACCTGCGGCTAATGCGGCGATGACGCCCACTCAAACGCAGTTGCAGGACGTCATTGGCGGGCCGCCGCGTTCGCAAGCCTATCGCTGCCGGCAAGGGCGGCCCGGAAACCTGATAACCGGGCTACCTGTCGGTGTCAGTACGGCGCGCGCACCACGACGTATTGCGCGCCCTGTGGCTGATACCAGGTGCTGCCGCACTGCTGGTAGATCAACCCGCCGTAGTTCACGGGTACGCAATTTGCGGGCACCGTGCGCACCATCGATCCGATAACCGCCGAAGTGACGGCCACCGTCGCCGTGACGGCAGCCGCCGTCGCGATCGGGTGATAGTCGTCGTCCCAGCCGCCGTGGTGGTAGTAGTCGTCGTGATGATCGCCGCCGCCGTGATGGTCGTCGCCGTGATTATTGCCGTTCGCATTCACGTTGACATTGCGGTTGACGTTCACGTTGTTCACGCTGGTGTTGCGGACGTTGTTGGTACGCGGGTCGGCGTGGACATTGTTGATCTGTCCGCCGCCGTGAGGGCCGCCGCCACCACCGTGAGGGCCGCCGCCGCCGTGAAATCCACCACCGCCGCCTCCGCCCCCACCACCGTGAAATCCTCCACCTCCGCCGCCACCGCCGCCTCGTTGCATGTGACCGCCGCCACCGCCAAATGCGAGCGCATCGGTCAGCGGCGCCGCGCCGAGGGTCGCACCAACGGTCACCAGAATCGGAAGCAGGGTTCGATTTCGCCAAAGTACGGTCTTCATGGCCTACTCCCGTTTTCCGTCAACCGGAACAACCTCGATCTTCTTCGCGCCCGCCGGGGGCCGGAACGTGAACTCGGAGTCCTTGAAAGTGGGCGAGGTCGTCCAGTCGATGATCGAGACCGACTGCGGACGCGCATCGTCATCCCGTCGCGTGATCACCAGCTTGCGCGGCAAAGGCTTGTCGCCGGTCGTGATCCAGATCTGCCAGTCGATATCCTTCTGGCGGAACGCGTAGTGGTCGGTCAGGTCCGGGCCGATGTAGTCCTGGCCCGCGAACATCGCGGATTCGAACTGGTCAACCGGCGCATCGGGCGTGCCCCAGACGAACAGGTCGGCAAGCGGAAATTCGATACCGTACCGTTCGTGCAGGCGCGCGACGAGCGCCGAGATATTGCCGTCGAAGGCGACCGTCGAGTAATACTTCTGCTGCGGCACATAGAGCGATACGGTTTTGCCGTCGTAGAAGATCTCGCGCTCGCTTCTCGCGCTTCGCATCACGGTGCGAACCCGGTGCGGGCGGTCCACGTCGAGTTGCGCGACAGCAGTGTGCTGGAGTTTCTGGCCGTCTTCGAGAACGCGCTCACCAGTCAGGTCGAGCGTGACACTGAACCGCTTGAGCGACTGGAGATGCGTGCCCATTTTCTGGAGCGCCTGAATGGCGGCAGGATCTACCGGATTCGCGGGCGCGCTGGCGGCGACGGGGGCCGACGCCGTTTGCGCCTCGATGTGAGGCGCGAGCATCGTTCCGGCCACCGTCAGAATGGCAAAAACGCTTCGCTTCATTGTGCTCTCCCAATTCGTGAGAGAAACGCCTGGTGAATCTGAAGGCGTGTCGGCGGCGAGCATTTTCGCGGTATCCGCGGTGCACTCGCGCAGTCTAATGTAGTGTTCATCTGCGTGAAATGAAAGAACGAAATTCAATATTGCCCGAAGGGGAAGCGGGCTTGCCGCAAGTACCTATGGCTCGCTATGGTCTTCTGTGGGAAAACGCTTAACGGCGAACGGGTGCCTTCACATCACCGCGATCCGCCTCGACCGGGCACCCACCATGTCAGACACTGCCTCACTATCCGGAGGGAACACGATGGCATCTGAAACCGGTTTTACGGCGCTGACGAGGCCTGCGCTGTTGCAGCAGATCTCACGCTGTCTCGGCGGAATCGTTTTCTGCGCAGGCGTGCTGCTGAGCGGCTGCGCCAGCCATCAAACGCCGGGGGTGACATCGCAACCGGCGCAATCGGCCGGGCAACTGGCCGCGGCGTTGCCGTCATGGCAGGACGGCGCCGCGCGCACGGCCATCGTCAAGTTCATCGCCGATGTGACGCGCGAAGGTTCTTCCACTTATGTGCCGCCCGAAGCGCGCATTGCGGTGTTCGATAACGACGGCACGTTGTGGAGCGAGCAGCCTGTGCCGTTCCAGTTGTCGTTCATGATCGAACGATTGAAAGCGGCTGCGCCGCAGCATCCGGAATGGACGCGCAATCCGGCGTATAAGGCGCTTCTCGCGAACGACACGGCAGCGCTTGCGAAGAACAGCAAGGCGCTTCTGCAGATGCTGGCTGTGGCTAACAGCGGCATGACGACCGACGAATATGACCGCTCGATTCGCGCGTGGCTCGCCAGCGCGAAGCATCCGGTGCTCAATCGTCCGTATACCGAACTCGTGTATCAGCCGCAGCTCGAATTGCTCCGTCTGCTGCGAGCCAACGGCTTTCGCGTGTGGATCGTGTCCGGCGGCACGGCCGAATTCATGCGCGTGTGGGCGAAAGAGGCTTATGGAGTGCCGCCGGAACAGGTAGTAGGCAGCGAAGAGAAGCTGAAGTATGAAGTGCGCGACGGCAGGCCGGTGCTGATTCGCCAGCCTGGTTTTGATTTTATCGACGATGGTCCGGGCAAACCCGTCGGTATTTTTCGCTCGATCGGCAAGCGCCCGATTCTCGCTTTCGGCAATTCCGACGGCGACCGGGAAATGCTCGAGTATGTTGCAAGCGGTCCTGGCGAAACGCTTGCGTTGCTGTTGCATCACGACGATGCCGATCGGGAATTCGCTTACGACCGGCAGTCGTCAATGGCGCGGCTCGATAAAGCGTGGGACGAAGCCAAACGCGAAGGATGGATCGTCGTCAGCATGAAGCAGGACTGGACTATCGTGTATCCGCCCAAGGCCGGCGCAATGCAATGACCGGTTGCCAATCCGGTCGATCACGGGTTCTCGAGCAGAGCCCGTGCGAACCGCCGGTACAACCAGCACGCGCATGTCGCGCCGACGACCATGCCTACAGAGGAGAATAGCGACACGACAATCGCAATGGGATAGAGCGATGTCGATCTATCACCCGTGCTGGACCACGCGCGAAGAACAGCGAACAGGGCGATCAAAAAGACTTCGAGCGGCGCCAGTGTCAGCATGTGTGAAACGACGATTCGCCAGAAATGCCCGCGTGTATCGCGCCATGATGCACGCCAGCGAATGGCGCGTCCGATCCCGACATGACAGAACAACAAGCTGAAGCGAATTGCGATGAAGGTGACGACGCATATCGCAATCACGCTCCATACGAACAGTTGCAATCCCGTTTTGCCCAGATAGCCATTGAAAGAGTGGGTCACAGAAAACCCGACGGCGACTATCAGAGCGCCGACGACAATACTGCCGAAGCCGATTGCAAGACACAAACCGAAGTAGCGCCAGAATTGCTTTCCGAACACGGAGCGAGGATGGGATTCCTGCTCCCCGAGCATGACGTACCGCACAACCTGAATGGGCAGCGCAATCATGACCGCGAACCTGACGGGTATGAAAATCCATTGCAATAAATTCGATGCAATAGCTGATGACGAGAGGCCGTGCAAACCGCCTGATTCGATGGAAATAGCATTATCGGCAAGCAATATTGCAAATGCAGCGGCTACGGTAAAAGGCCTGCGGCGGACAAAACCTGTGGCATCCACCCACGCTTGCCGGACACATTCCCAAAAGGCCATTGCTCCCATGGCTCCCCCGTTCTCTGTTGTTTGAGGTCTGCTGCGCGGTCGTTGTCGGCCGCTTGTCCGATTTGTATTCCGACTGTCAGCTTAGCGGCGACGCAGCGAATTCCACGATATCACGGCTTGTGTCGTTCTCTCCGCGCTGCACCGTCACGCGAGAAAGTGCGATGTAACCGGTCACGCAATATTCACAAAAGCGAATTTAGTGGTTACAATGGCGCCCCGTTGCTTAGGTGACGGGACTGGCAGACGCCCCGGCTTGAAGGGGTAGTGCCGAAAGGTGTATGGGTTCTTATCCAGACATCCTTTGTTGAAGAAAGATGCCGACGTGGTGAAATTGGTAGACACGCTATCTTGAGGGGGTAGTGGCGAAAGCTGTGCGAGTTCGAGTCTCGCCGTCGGCACCAGATGTATGAGTTTGTGAAGCAGGACCCAAGCGGACTATTCCGCACGCTATAACCCTGTAGGCGCCGGTAACCGGTTGTTCGACAGCGGCCGCATGACCCTCCAGTTGCAAAAGTCCGGAACAAATATTGTCGGATCGACTTTCGGTTCGCCGACGACAATCGCTCGCTCTCGCTCCTTTGGTAACTTCAAAAACGACGCCGTCCCTTGGCTCGCCTCTGCAAACATTCCATTTCTGCGATTGACGCTCCGGACATCGCATACGGCTAGCAAGTCGCACACTCGTGGCAGTCCCTTTTTATCACTGCATACGCTTCCCGTTCGTTGCCAAAGGCAGCGTCCGGCGCGGAACAGAAATTGCGACAAAAGATCGCAGGCAGCGAGAGAAGCAAAACGACTATCCAAAGGAGTTCGACATGCCGACTCTATCCAAGGGCGACAAGGTGCAATGGCAAACCTCACAGGGACGCACCGAAGGCACGATCACGCGCAAAGTGAGCGGCACAGCAAAAGCCGGCGGCCACGTTGCGAAGGCGTCCCCTGACAATCCTCAGTACGAGGTGGAAAGCTCGAAAAGCGGCAAGACGGCCATTCATAAGGCCGATGCTTTGAAGAAGGTCCGCTGATAAAGAGCGCGGTGAGAGCGGGGTGCCTCGCCGCCTGTTTAGTACATGGAGGCGCAGGTCACTGCGCTCACGCTTGATCCGTATGCTGCGTATTCCGCGCATGCCGGTTCGCAAAAGTAGGCAGATGCCACCTGAGCCGCAGCGAAGCGAGGCGCAAGCCGACGCAGGCGAGCGTGGCGACCCATGGCGTCCACGGCTGAGCTACGCCGAAGTGTTCGCATGCCACCATCAAGGCCGAACCCAGCAATGCGGCCGATGCGTAAATTTCCCTCTGCAGAATGACCGGTACGCGGGCGAGCAGAATGTCGCGCAACGTGCCTCCGCCAACCGCCGTGACCACACCGAGCAGCACTGCTGCTTCCGCGTTATGCCCATACGTCAGCGCTTTTTGCGCACCGGACACCGCAAATAGCCCCAATCCGATCGCGTCGAAAAAAAGCACGGAGTGCCGCAATTTTCTGATCTGCGGATACGCGACGATCACCATGAGTGCGGCGCCGATCGACGTGGATAGATAGCGCCAGTTCGACAGACCAGCAGGCGGTATCGCGCCAATGCACACATCGCGCACGATGCCGCCGCCGCAAGCCACCACGAACGCGATAGCCAGCACGCCGAACAGATCGAGATTGCGCTGCTTCGCCGCCACCGCGCCGCTGATCGCAAAGACGAATGTTCCGACCAGGTCGAGTAGCAGAAAGAGGGCGTGTCCACTCATGACGCTGCGTTCCCCTCGCCGAGCCATTCCGCCGCCGCGCCCAGCATCGCGAGCAGGCCCGTTTTCAACGTGGGATGCAGCGTCGGCGCGAATTTCGGCGAGTGATTGCTAGGGATCTGGTTAAGCTGCTTCTTCGCCTTTGCGTCGGCATATTGCTGCGGGTCGGTTCCGCCGACAAACCAGAAAACGTAGGGCACATTCCAGCGACGCCCGAATATGCTGAAGTCTTCGCTGGCTGCGGCGGGTGGTGTTTCGTACGCACTTTCGCCGAATTGGGCGGCGAATGCCTGTGCGACGCGTGCAGTCGCTTCCTTGTCGTTCTCGGTCAACGGGTAGCTGCTGAGCGTGGTGAACTCCGGTTCCCTCGGCGCGTTGGACGCCACACACTCTGCGCAGCAGATTCGTTTGATGGCCGACAGCATGTACTCGCGCACGTCTTCGTCATAGGTACGCATGTTGAGTTTGAGCGTCGCATCGTCGGGGATGATGTTTTCTTTCGTGCCGGCCTGTAGCGATCCGATTGTCAGTACCGCGCTTTCGCTCGGCGCGATTTCGCGCGACACGATGGTTTGCAGCCGCAAGGTCGTCGATGCCGCCATGATCACCGGGTCGACCGATGTTTGCGGCTGCGAGCCATGCGAGCCGCGTCCGAAGAGCTTGACCTTGAGGCTGTCGCCCGCGGAGAGAATGGCGCCGCTGCGATAACCGACCGTGCCGGCCACGCCGACCATCACGTGCTGACCCAGGATGATGTCGGGCTTGGGAAAGCGCTCGATCATGCCGTCGTCCATCATGCTTTGAGCGCCACGGCCCACTTCTTCGCCGGGCTGAAAGACTGCGAGCACCGTTCCGCTCCACGTGTCACGATGCTGCGCGAGCAGGCGCGCGGCACCCATCAACCACGTGACGTGAAGATCGTGTCCACATGCGTGCGAAACGCCTACCTGTACCCCGTCTTCGTCTTTCGCGATGACCGTGCTCGCATAGGGCAGGCCGGTGGCCTCCGCGACCGGGAGCGCGTCCATATCGGCGCGAAGCATCACCGTCGGCCCCTCGCCGTTGCGCAGCACGCCGACCACGCCGGTGACACCAATCTCGCGCGTCACCTCGAATCCTTGAGCGGCCAGGTAGTCGGCGGCGATTTTTGCAGTACGCACCTCCTGCATCGAAAGCTCGGGATGTTGATGCAGGTCTTTGTAAATGGCTTCGAGTTCGGGCAGCAGAGCGTCCGCGTCGGGTATGAGTGCGCTGATCAGTTGCTTCATGGGTCCTCCGTTGGCGGCGAGAGAGAAACTACGCATAGTCTGATGATCGGCCGGCGTCGCGATGACGTTTCAGGCGGAGCTGAGCGTGGACAAGGATAGCAGTGTCCTTTCCATCAACAGGCTGGCGCAAATGATCAGATCAAATACTTTTTGAGGAAATCAGATCGTGGAAGCCGGACCGCACTTTCCAGGAGGAAGAAGCGTAGCACCAGTCCCAGGTTTATATAGTTGAAAATTGCAACTATATGCTCGCGCTGTGCCGGGAGGAGTGCGCCTGAGGGTAGGCGGGAAAGCGAATGGAGGAGATGCATAAAAAGAAGCCGCGGCAGCGGCCGCGGCTTTTAAGTGCACTCGCCGAAGTCAGCCGGCGAGATATAAGTATTACATATTGCTTTCAGTCGCGCTATAAATTGATGTCGAACCCGCGACTACAGCGACCGCTCAATGGCTTGTCCCAGTAACTTAAGGCCCAAATCGATTTCGTCTTCGCTGACGGTCAACGGCGGCGCGATCCTGAATACGCCGCCCATCCCCGGCAATTGCACGATGTTCATGCTGAGCCCCAGCTTCATGCACTCTCGCGTGATCTTTGCGCCGAGCCCGTCCGCCGGCTCCTTCGTGCGGCGATCCTTGACGATCTCCATGCCCAGAAGCAGTCCGCGTCCGCGAATGTCGCCGATGCATTCGAAACGTTCCATCAGATCCAGCAGCCCGCGCCTGAGCCGCGCGCCCATCACGTTGGCACGCGCGACCAGCCCTTCGCGTTCGACCACGTCGAGCACGCGCAAACCGACGGCGGCGGGCAGCGGATCGGACACGTGGGTCGTATAAAACAGGTACCCGAGTTCGTGAGCGCGCTCCTCGATCTGCGCAGAGGTGACGACCGCCGCCAGCGGCAAACCGGCACCCAGCGTTTTCGACAGCGTAAGAATGTCGGGTGTCACGCCGTCGCGCTGGCAGGCGAACATCGTGCCCGTGCGGCCGACGCCGGTTTGCGCTTCGTCGAGAATCAACAGCATCCCGCGCTCTTCGCATTTGCGTTTGAGCGCGGCCATGTAGCCTTCCGGCAACTCGATGATGCCGCCGGAGCTAAGAATCGGCTCTGCGATGAAGGCCGCGAGATTGCCGCTCGACTGACGATCGATGAGGTCGAACGCGTAATCCAGTTCGGCCAGATAGTCGTATTCGCCGTGCCGCTCGAATTTTGGCCGATACGTAAACGGCGCGGGAATCGCAAACGAGCCGACGGCGGCCGGACCCACGCCCTTGCGACCGGCGCTGTAGGTTGCGGAAGCGGCCGCGCCGGTCATGCCATGCCAGGACTGCGCAAAACCGACAATTTCATATTTACCGGTAACGAGCTTCGCCATGCGAATCGCCGCTTCGTTCGACTCCGCGCCGGTACTCAGGAGCAGCGCGCGATCGAGTCCCTCGGGTGTGATGTCGGCTAGCCGCGTTGCCAGATCGACCACCGGCCGCGACAGCATTCCGCTGAAAAGATGATCCAGTTTGCCCGCGTATTCGTTGATGACCGACACGATTTCCGGGTGACTATGCCCGAGCACCGCGCTCATCTGGCCCGACGTGAAATCGAGAATCGCACGACCGTCCGCGTCATAAACGAAACTGCCCTGCGCGCGCTCGATGATCATCGGCTCGAAGGTGCCGCCATAGCGAATCAGGTGCTGCCTGGCATTACGCCAGAAAGTTGCATCGTCGTTGCGGGTCACGTGGCTTCTCCTTGAGCGAGGGCGGGAATAACTTGCAGTCTAGATGTCACTCTGCTTTCATAGAATCGAATACTTCTAATGGAAGCTAGAAACGGGGCTTATACCTTGAGTCTTTCACTTGAAATCGATCTGCTGCGCTCGTTTATCGCCGTCTCCGAAAGCCGCGCGCTGAGTCGCGCGGCGAGCCGCGTTGGCCGCACGCAATCGGCGCTGAGTCAGCAGATGAAGCGTCTTGAAGAAATCGTCGATCAGCCGCTGTTTCAACGGACGGGGCGCGGTGTGGTGCTGACCAATCCTGGCGAGCGTCTGCTAGTTCACGCGCAACGGATTCTGCGTGTGCACGACGAGGCGATGGCGGATCTCTCCGGCAAAGGGCTGTCGGGAACGATCCGTTTCGGTTGCCCGGATGACTACGCCGCCGTTTTCCTGCCGCATTTGCTACGTCAGTTCGCGAGCCAGCATCCGCATGCGCTGGTGGAAGTCACGTGCGCGCCCACGCCGCGTCTGCTCGAACAACTGGAGATGCACGCGCTGGACCTTGCAATGATTTCGTTGCCGGAAGGCGCGCCGAATGACGACGTGATCCGTCGTGAGCCGCTGGTGTGGGTCGGTTCTCCGGGGCTGGATTCCGCCTATTTCGACCCGTTGCCGCTGGCGCTTTCCGATCCCGATACGCTCGATCACGTTGCGGCCTGCGAGGCGCTGCAACAGGCCGGCCGGGCGTATCGCATCGCTTATGCGAGCAGCAGCCTGGCGGGTCTGACGGCGCTGGTCCGCTCGGGCCAGGCGTTCGCCGTTATCACGCAGATTGCCGTCGCGCCCGATCTTCAGATACTCAACGGCGATCCGTTATTGCCGCCGTTACCGGGCATCGGCATAAGCCTGAAGTTCGAGCGGGCGCGTCCGGCGCATCTGACTCAGGTATTCGCGGAGCACATCAGGGCGACGTTACCCCTGCTGTGAGCCGCGTTCAGTCCAGCAACGCCGCCCACGCCGATACCTCGTCGCGACTGCCCACCTTCGGATCGACAATGCCGTCGATCATGAAAGTAGGCGATACGTGGATGCCGTTCTGACGCGCATACTTCGCGTGCCATTTGACTTCGCGATCGAGTTCGGGAATCGCGAAAGCGGCACGCAGTTCGATACCGCTATAGCGTTCGATGCGGTCAATAATGTCGTTGGGCGTCGCATCCATATTCGGTCCGCTGCAGTGACGTTCGAACTCGAATTCCTCGCGATGGGCAGCGACGGCGGCCATCACTGCCTTCGCCGCCTCCTTACCGCCGGGCAGTGTCGAAGCAGCGAGAATGCATCGCACGATCACGCCGGAATACATGTGCCACGACTGTGATTGCAGCCGGATTTTCACGGTGACGCGATCCGCGCCTGCTTGCTCCAGAAGCGCGTCGAGCTTACCGAAAGCCCGCACCGAATGCGGACAGGTAGGCTCCAGAAATACTTCGAATACGCGCGGACCGTGACCCCATGTGAGCGGATCGGCTTTCCATGCAGGGGTGGCGGTTTCGTTCTGCGTCATTTGCTTAGGTCCTCGTTGAATGGGCAATGTTGTTCGACAGATTGGAGCGGGCGGCGCGGTGTCCGCATCAGATCAAGCGTGTATCGCAGCCGTTGTTAATAGCATCTTTTGATCGGTAATGCCATGCGCAGGGCGCGCCGATCAGAAGAACGGATGGCGCCATAAACAACGGGCATCGTGTCGAGGTCTACTGCCGGAAATGCGGTACGTTCCGCCGTTTTATGGACGTCGGCGGAAGTGAGTGTGGGTGGGATATTGAACAACAGGCCGGGTACGCAGGAACCACATCGGCGGAATCTCGTGCACACCTGCAGGCACGAATTCCGCCGCTTCCTGCTACAACGCGCTACGGCAACGAAATAGTCAGATTCGCCGACTGCGGGCCGAGCTTGACGATCTGCGAGTATGGGGCGAGCGTGCGCAATGTCGAATCGCGCAGCCATGTATTCAGGCCAAGATAACCCAGCAGCGCGACCAGCAGGAAAACCGCGCCGATACTCCACAACGGCACCTCGCGCTTCAACCGGTGCGCGACCTGATCGGGCAGCGGCCAATGCGGCGCGAAGCCGGCACGTTTGCCCTTCATATGTGCAATTTCATCGCCGAGACGCGCGGTCAGATACGCGAGCTTCTCCGGCCCTTCCAGCAGATACTTGCCCTGAAATCCGAGCAGCAGGCACATATGAAAAACTTCGAGCGATTGCAGACGCACCGCGCCGAGCGCGCGTCCTTCTTCGAGTAACTGATAGAACTTCTCGCCCGCGAGTTGTTCGCCGAACAACACCAGTTGCAGCGGACGACGCTCCCACTCCGCGCGAATCGCGAACTGCGACGACAGCACCGATTCGTCGACGGCCGCGCAAAACGCAAATTTCGCCGCATACGTGTCGTCCGCCGACGCGTTCAGTTTCTTCGCGCCGCGCTCGAAATCCTGCAGGAACTGCTGCACGCGCTGACGGAATTCGTCGGCGGAACCGGGCTCGCGGCCGTTCTTCAACAGGAACAGCATGAAGAAGCCGTCATACAGCAGGTCGAGCAACGAGCGCACCTGATAGGTGGGTTCCTGCGCGGGCGTTGGAGCGGCGGACGGCTTGCTGCCGTCGAGGAGTGAAGGCGCGTAGCTCATGAGGTCACCGCGATCAGTTCGAATTGAAGGTTTTGAATACCGGACGGCGCGTAGATCATGGCCGACTGCGACTGCAGCATGCGGTCATAAAGCGCCCCACGCGGCTCGAACGAGAAATAGCAGGCGCCGGGCCGGACCGGGATCGCGGGAGGCACCTGGGGCGTGTAAGTCAGCCGTACCCCCGGCATGGCGGACAACACCAGCTTGTCGACGTCGTCCGGTGCGCCGACCTTGAAACGCGCGGGCACTGCTTCGACCAGTTCGACCGTGGGCATGTCGGCGGATACGGAGATGTAGAACTGCGTTTTCTCGTCGATCTTTCCCGAGTCGAGGCGGCCCACGTGAAACGACGGCCGCACTTCATCGAGCGAGATCGCGAAGTAGCGCGTGGAGATCACCGTTTCCAGCAGGTCGCGCAGCATCGTGTCGAGTTGCGCGAAGCCGGGGCCCGGATCGTCGTGACGATAAATGGGCAGATCGGCGAGTGCATAGCCCTTCGAAAACGTCATCAACTGACCGGCGAGGCGCAGCAACTCCTGAAACAGCCGCTCGGGATGCAGCGCCGAGTGCTGGTACAGATGCGCGAGCGCGGCGAACGCGGCATTCGCGGTATGCAGCAGCCAGAACGAAGCAATATCGCCTGAACGGAATTCGATGATGTTCTTGGTCGGCTCGCGATGAAAGCCGTATAACGCATTGACCTTGGCCTGCAACGCATCGATCAGCTGACGCAGCCGTTGATGAAGAATGGGCGAAGCGTCGATCGCGATGCACGGCGGCACGAAACTCTCGTCGAGTTCGAAGCCGGAAGTCGCGGTACGGCGCACGCGTGCGAGCGGCACGGACAGCAACTGGTCGCGCGGCTCGCTATGCGCGATCAACTTCACGCTCGTTTTGAGGAAGGTGATGTCGGCTTCGGCTGCGTCGGTGAAATTGTCCGGCACCGGCAAATGCTCGCTGACGTAGCGCGAGACGAAACCGGCGTCGCGGTCCGCCGCGTAATTCGTGCCCGCGTCGCGAAGCGGGTGCAGCGCCAGATAAAACGTGAATTCGTTGATGCCGTCGGGCAGCGTGTCGAGAGCGACCGGCGCCGGCAGATCGTCGGCCTGCGGTGCGGAATACAACGCTCCGTCGGGAAACACGAGCGACAGTTCGCTCAGACGCAGCACATTGCTGCCGAGCGCATCGCGGTCGATGCGCACCGAGCGCACACCCCAGTTATAAGGTTGAATGGCCTGTATCGATTCGAACAGACGCGCCTCATGATAGGCGTCCTGCCGCTGAAAGTGCTGAGGCCTCAGAAAAAGGCCTTCTCCCCAGAGTACCTTTGCCGAATAACTCATTTTTTAAACCTGTTTTAAACAATCGTGCAATGAGTTTTAGTCTGGTGTGCAATGAGCGCAAACCGACCGGATAAATCGAAGCCATTTAATTACAATTGGCTTTCTTGTTAGCCGCAACTCACCGAAGACAGCATATTCAATGACTGGACCGGCATTCCCTGTTGTGCCGGAATGACAGTGCCGCTTGTCACGGTCATTGCACAGTTATGCAGGCCGATCATTATGCCCGCTTTCTCCGACTTTGCCGGATCGAATGCGAATTTCCATCGCTGCATTGCCGGATCGCGGAACAGGGCGACAATACCGAATGCCTGAGCTTCGCGAGAAACCTTTTCCGTAACGTTATAGCGCTGGCCTGGCACCAATGTCACTTCCCTGACACTTAACAGATCGGAGCCCAGTGTCGATTTTTCCAATGCGGGATCGATAAAAGTGTTGAATGGCGCCTGCTGGAAAGAGGTGGGATCTTTTAGCGTATAGAGGCGCACCACCAATGCCAACGGGCGTTTGTCGTTCGCGGCGTTCAGATTGGGCGCGGCGTAGAGCGTCACACCCACGTTGCGCGGTGGTTTCTGCGCGTCGGGCACGTCCGGCTTGGTCAGGCCGGTAGCCTGGAGGGCCGCGCTGGCGGCCGACCCGAGCAGTGGCACGGCCGCCGCGCAGCCGCCAAGCAGCGTCACGCCGGCCAGAATCGACACGCACGCAAGCCAGTCCAGAGAGGTATGTCGAGTTATGCGCGGAATCATTTATATCGATCGGATCTCACCGTCGCCCCAAAAAACATTCAATAGAATCAATCGTGAAAATGAATTTTTATGCGTATCGCGTTATTCTGATCTATTCATTTTGAATAATTGAACATCAGGAAAAAATTTCCTGGAATTTACAATTCACGGCAAATCAATAAGAAATAATTGCCAGCACTCCGTTATTAGAGAAAGCAATTAAATTCTTTTGCTTGACGTTTCCTCACATGAAAGTTGAAATATAGAAAATTGGCCTGTACTATACCCGCGCAATTGGGGCAAGGCAAAACTCCGGTTTATTCCTTGAATTAAAAAAATTCGCACGTCGGTGATAACGATGAAACAACGGCTCTTCGCTCAAATATCTGGGGTGGTGTTGGCATGTGGCCTGATGGCCGGATGCGCGACACAAAGCAATAACACCGCGTCGACGCCGGAGGCCTTTGATAAGGCTTTAGCCGACGCCGATGCAGCATCTGCAAAGGGCGACGATCAGGATCACGCTATCGCGCTATATCAGCAGCTCGCTCAGCAAAATCCGACGCGCGAAGAACCTTGGTCGCGGATCGCGCAAATCCAGTTCACGCAAGGTCATTACGGCCAGGCAATCGTCGCCGCACAGGAAGCGTTGCAGCGCGATCAGTCCGACCGCCGCGCGAAGAGCGTGCTGGCAGTAGCCGGTTTGCGGGTCGCCACGCAATCGCTGGGCGAATTGCGTCAGGATGCGTCGCTCGCGGGCGATGCAAAATCCGATGCGCAGACGCTGGCGAAGCAGTTGCGCGACACGCTGGGCGAAGCCACGTTGTTCCCGCCCGAGGTCGACGCGAAGCCCGCGCCGAAGAAGCGTCGTTATGTCCGCAAGGTAGCGAAGGCGCCGGCCGCCGAAGAATCCGCGGCGACAACCAGTGCCGCGACCGCGCCGGCAACGCCCGCGGCACCGGCAACCCCCGCTGCACCCGCCGCTCCTGCGGCACCGACCAAGGCTGCGCAAAGCCGCGGCGCGTCCGACCCTTTCAGCGCGCTACGCTGATCCACGCCTGAACCACAGCTACCGGGAGCCTTCGATGGCGAAAAAAGAAAGTATCCAGAAGCGCCTGCAGAAGGTGCGGCCGCCGCGCGTTCAGTTGACCTACGAGGTCGAGCGTGGCGATGCGATCGAAATCAAGGAACTGCCGTTCGTGGTCGGCGTGGTTGCGGATCTCGCGGGGCAGTCGGAAATCGAACAGCCGAAAATGCGTGACCGCAAATTCGTCAACATCGATCGGGACAATATCGACGACGTGATGAAGGCGATCGAGCCGCGTGCCGCGTTCCAGGTTGAAAACCGTTTGAGCGATGCTGGCGGCAAGTTTGCGGTGGATCTGCGATTCTGCTCGATGACCGATTTCAATCCGGACGAAGTGGTGGCGCAAATCGACCCGCTGCGCCGATTGCTCGAAGCACGCTCGAAGCTCGCGGATCTGCGTAACAAGCTTGCTGGTAACGACAAGCTCGAAGACCTGTTGAACGAAGTGCTGAAGAACACACAGCAGCTCGAAGCGCTCGCCAAAGCTGAAGGCGGCGCGGCAGACTCGCACGGCGACACGCCGGATCACCAACGCGACGGCGAATAAGGCGGATCGAGATGAACCAGCAAGCGGCTGCGGCCCAATTCGCCGGTGCGGACTTCACCGAAGGCAGCTCGTTGATCGACCAGATCGTCGAGAAGAGCAAGGTGGCGAAATCCGATTCCGAACACGCGCGCGCGAAAGATCTGATTGGCGAACTCGTCAATCAGGTGCTCGAAGGCACGGTGATCGTGTCCGACAATCTGTCGGCAACGATCGATGCACGTGTTGCAGAACTCGACCGATTGATTTCCGAGCAACTCAGCGCCGTGATGCATGCGCCTGAATTTCAGCGCCTGGAAGGAACATGGCGCGGTCTGGACTATCTGTGCAAGGAGAGCAACACCGGCGCGACCGTCAAGATCAAGGCGATCCATGCGCCGAAGCGCGACCTCGTACGCGATTTCAAGGCGGCCATCGAATTCGATCAGAGCGCGTTGTTCAAGAAAGTTTATGAAGAAGAGTTCGGCACGTTCGGCGGTTCGCCGTTTGGCGCGCTGATCGGCGACTTCGAAATCACGCGTCAGCCGGAAGACGTGTACTTCATCGACCAGATGGCGCATGTCGCTGCTGCTGCACATGCTCCCTTTATTGCATCGGCTGCGCCTGAGTTGCTTGGCCTTGAAACGTTTGCCGATCTCGGCAGGCCACGCGATCTGGGTAAGGTATTCGACACGGTCGAATACACCAAATGGAAGTCGTTCCGCGATTCGGAAGACTCGCGCTATGTCGGCCTGACGCTTCCGCGTTTTCTGGGCCGTTTGCCGTTCAACCCAAAAGACGGCGCGACGGCGGAGAGTTTTAACTTCGTCGAAGATGTCGACGGCACGGATCACAGCAAGTATTTGTGGTGCAACGCGGCGTGGGCTTTTGCCGCGCGCCTGACTGCGGCTTTCGACGATTTCGGCTGGTGCGCAGCCATTCGCGGCGTGGAAGGCGGCGGTCTGGTCGAAGACCTGCCGACGCATACGTTCAAGACCGACGACGGTGAAGTCGCGTTGAAGTGTCCGACGGAAATTGCGATTACCGATCGTCGCGAGAAAGAACTGAGCGACCTCGGCTTTATCCCGCTCGTTCACTGCAAGAACTCCGACTATGCAGCGTTTTTTGCAGCGCAGTCGGTGCAGAAGCCGAAAAAGTACAGCACCGATAGCGCGAACGCGAACGCGGTTCTTTCCGCGCAATTGCAGTACATTTTCTCAGTATCGCGCGTCGCCCATTATCTGAAGGCGATGATGCGTGACAAGATCGGCAGCTTTGCATCCGCACAGAATGTCGAAGTGTTCCTGAACCGTTGGATCTCGCAGTACGTGCTGCTGGACGACAACGCCACGCAGGAACAGAAAGCGCAATTCCCATTGCGTGAGGCATCCATACAGGTCTCGGAGATTCCGGGTAAGCCGGGCTCGTATCGTTCGGTCGCATTCCTGCGCCCGCACTTCCAGCTCGACGAACTCTCTATCTCCTTGCGCCTTGTCGCTGATCTGCCGAAGCCGGCAAATTCGTAAACGAAATCCGTGAATGCGGGCCGGATGGCCCGCTCACACGGCAAAACCACCACTTTGGGGAGTCGATGAATTATGAAGGATATCTATTTAAAATTCGGAAATCCGGCGATCAAAGGCGAGTCCGCCGATAAAGATCACCAGGGTTGGGTCGAAATCGATTCGTGGAGTCATTCGATTTTGCAACCGCGTTCGGCAACCGCATCGACTGCGGGCGGCCACACGGCTGAACGCTGCGAACACGCCGATATGCGCTTCACGAAAGACATCGACGTCGTCAGCCCGTTGATGTATCAACACGCTTCAGGTGGCACGACGTTCGACGAAGTGACGATCGACTTCATGCGGTCTGACGGTGAAGGCAATCGCGTGAAGTATCTGGAAGTGAAGCTGAAATACGTGATCATTTCGAGCATCACACCGGCGGTTGTCGGAGAAGGCCTGCCTACTGAAGAGTTCTCGCTGAAATATGCCGCTGTGCAGTGGAAGTACACGCAGCAGAAGATTGGCGGCAACCAGGGCGGCAACGCGCAGGGCGCGTGGAGTCTCACGAAGAACGACAAGACGTATGCAGTCTGATGCAAATAGCGAACGCGCCGCTTGTGCGGCGCGTTTCCGCTTGATGTCGGAAGAGCCTGGCCGCACCTGATGAAACGATTCGAACCGAGCTTTCTCGACAAGCTGTTTGACGACGAACCGCATCTGCCGGCTTCTCCGGCGATGCGGCAGTTGTCGCTGGACGAATTGAAAAGTACCGTGGCGCGCGACGTCGAGTCGATCCTGAACACGCGGATTGCTTTGACCGAACACGATCTCGAAGCGCTGCCCGAATGCCGTCAATCGGTGCTGACGTACGGGCTGAACGATTTTGCCGGACTGAGCCTGGCGAGCCATTACGACAGGACTTTTATCTGCAAGTCCATTCAGCAGGCGATTGCGCGGCATGAGCCGCGTCTCCAGCGCGTGTCGGTAGCGCTCGAATTGAACGAGCAATCCACCAACGCGCTGTACTTTGCCATTCAGGCTTTGCTCGTCGTGCACCCGGCTGAAGAACCGGTGAGCTTCGACGCCATGCTCCAACCATCGACCTTGCAGTATTCGGTCACGCGCGCGCGGGCCCGACTTTGACGCAAGTGCTGCGGACCAGTTTGATTCGGCAGAAAGTACCAGCAGTCCGGGGATAGAAAGATGGAAGAACTACTGCCGTTTTACGAGCGTGAACTGGCATTTCTGCGCCGCTACTCACGCGATTTCGCCGAACGCTATCCGAAGATCGCGGCGCGGCTCGCCATATCGGGCGAGCATTGCGAAGATCCTCACGTCGAACGGATGATCGAGTCGTTCGCGTTGCTAGGCGCACGGATCAACAAGAAGCTGGACGACGATTACCCGGAATTCACCGAGGCGCTTCTCGAAGTGCTCTATCCGCATTATTTGCGGCCTTTCCCTTCATGTTCGATTGCGCAGTTCGGTACGTCGGCCGCGATTAACCAGTTGACCGAGGCGGCGGTGATCGAGCGTGGAACTGAGCTGAAGAGTCGTCCGGTCAACGGCGTGCAATGTCGTTTTCGAACCGCGTATGAAGTGAAACTCGCGCCGATCCGCGTATCCGAAGCGAAGTTTTCGCCGGTCGCGATGGCGCCTGCCGCAACGGTTCTGCCGAACAACGCAGCCGCTGTGCTGTCGATTACGTTCGAGTCCACGGCGCCGCAATTCGATCTCGGCGCAATCAAACTCGATACCTTGCGCGCGCATTTGCACGGCGAGCAGTCGTTCATCGCGGCGCTACTCGATTGTCTGTTCATCAATCAGATGGCCGCTTATGTGGAAGCGGATCGCAATGGGCGATGGAAAGCATTGCGCACATCGCCGGTTACCCACACGGGTTTCGACGAAGCCGACTCGCTGATCGACTACCCGGCAAAAGCACATCCCGCATACCGGTTGCTAACCGAGTATTTCGCGTTTCCCGAGAAATTCAATTTCGTGAATTTCGACCTCGGTGCGATGACTCGCGCAACGGGCCGTTGTCAACGAATCACGTTGCACATCGTGCTGAAGGAAATGCGCAGCGACTCGCATGTCGCGCGTCTGATGGAATCGCTAACGGCGACGCATTTCCGGCTTTTCTGCACGCCGGTCGTCAATCTGTTCAAGCAGCATGGCGAACCGATACGCGTTAGCCATCAATCGATTTCGTATCCGGTGATTGCCGAAGCGCGCCGTGCATTTGCCTACGAGGTTTATTCGATCGATTCGGTGCAACTGGTCAAACAGACCGCGCGAGAAGAAACCGTGATCGAATTTCGCCCGTTCTATTCGCTGCATCATGGCGAGCCGCAACGCGCGGGGCATTACTGGTTTGCGCGGCGTGATGAATGGGTCGCACAAAAGAGTCCCGGCTACGAGACCGAAATCTCGATTGTCGACATCGATTTCAATCCTGCAACTCCGCAGACCGATACGCTGAGTCTCGACCTGACCTGTACCAATCGCGATTTGCCTGCCACGCTCGCGGTCGGCCTCGAAGGCGGCGATCTGTTTATGGAAGGTGGTTCGTTAACCGGCAGCATTTCAATGCTGCGCCGTCCGACACCGAGCGTGCGTTTCGAACGGGGCCGCTCGTCGCACTGGCGTCTGATTTCGCATCTCGCGTTGAATCATGTGTCGCTGGCGAATAACGGCTTGTCCGCGCTCAAGGAAATGCTGGTGCTCTATGACCTGCGACGCACAGCAGTGTCGTCGCGTCATATCGACGGCATTACGGCTATCGAGCAACGTGCGGCCGTGCAGTGGCTGCAAGGTAAGCCGTTTGCCACTTTTGTGCGCGGTATTGAAATTCGCCTGACCATCGACGAAGAACATTTTGTCGGCACCAGTCTCGCGTCGTTTGTCCGCGTGATTGATACATTCTTTGGGCTGTATGTTCATCTGAACAGCTTTGTACAACTGGTCGTGCTGTCGAGGCGCACCGGCGAGGAGATCCTTCGATGCAAACCCCGCAGCGGCGAATCGATCCTGGTGTAGTCGAGCAACTGCTCGATGAACCACATCGCTTCCAGTTTTTTCAGGCAGTGCGGATTCTGGAGAAATGGTTCGCGGAGCAATCGCCCGAGCGGGCCGGCAAGGCCGTTGCGGAGCATATTGGTTTTCGCAACTCGATTTCGATGTCGTTTCCGCCGAGCGAGATCGAGCGGACAAATTCATTCGGGCGCGACGGCGCCGCACTCAGAGGCAAGGCAGAGCAAGTCGCGGCTATAGCAGACGGCCAGGTCGACCGCGTAGATATCACGCCCGCGTTTTTTGGTTTGCTGGGTACGCAAGGCGCGTTGCCGATGCACTACACCGAGCAGATCATTGCGCGTGAGCAGATCAACCGCGATCGTGCCGCGCGCGAGTTCTTCGACGTGTTTTCGAATCGCGCGACAGCGTTGTTTTACGCCGCGTGGAAAAAGTACCGTTTGCCGTTGCACTACGAGCTGGATCGCGACGAACGCTATTTGCCGTTGTTGCTGGCGCTTGCCGGGGTGGTCAACGAGGACACTCGTGACGGTCTGCAGCAAGGTAGCGGCGCGTTATTCGACGAAGGCATTGCGGGTTATGCAATGGCGGCACGCCATCGTCCGATGTCGGCTGCTTATCTCGAGCGCTCGCTGACCGAGTATTTCCGCGTGCCGGTGCGTGTCGAGCAATTCGTCGGCAAGTGGTACACCGTGCCCGAAGATCAGCTGACCGTACTCGGTGGAGTGAATGCGACTCTGGGTGCAACCGCGCTTGCCGGCGAGCGTGTGTGGCAGCGCGACATGCGGGCGCGCCTTGTGATCGGACCGCTCGCGAAGAAAGACTATGAAGCGTTCTTGCCGGGCGCGGAACTGGCGGCGGCGCTCGAACGGATGTTGACGTTGCTCGCGGGCGTCACGCTCGAATATGAGGTGTCGCTGGTGCTCCGGCGTGACGATGTCGGCCCGAGTCATTTAGGCGGTGGCGCGCGTCTCGGCTGGGACGCGTTCCTTTGTACGCACGACGCCGACCGGGATCGCGCGGACGCCCGTTACGAATTGCACGTCATCCATTGATAACAACGATCGAACTGAAACTGGACAGCCCGACATGAGCACGCCTCTAAAAACGCTGATTGCGAAACTGAATTCGACCTGCCGGCAGGCTACGGAGCGCGCAGCAAGTAATTGCCTGTCGCGTGGTCACTATGAAGTCGATCTCGAACATCTGTTTCTGGCGTTGCTCGAACAACCAGCCAGTGACGTGTCCGTCGTGCTGCGTGCTAGCGACATCGACGCACACGCTTTGCGCGCGGATCTGGAGCGTGAGCTGGCGCGAGTCAAGACTGGCAATACGCGCACGCCTGTTTTCTCGGTGCATCTGATCGCGCTATTCGAACAGGCGTGGCTGATTGCTTCGCTGGACTCGCAGATCGGACGCATTCGGACGGGGCATCTATTGCTTGCGTTGTTGAGTGCGCCGGACCTCGCGCAATTCGCGCAGCGTATGTCGCCGTTGTTCGCGAATGTGCGCGTGACCGACCTCAAGCATCGCTTTGACGAATTGACCTCGGACTCGATAGAAACCGAGCGCGCAACAGATTCCCGGAGCGATACCAGTCAGGACGACATCGCCGATCCTGCACGCGTTGCTGTGTCGAAAACTCCGGCGCTGGATACGTACACGACTAATCTGACGCAGCGCGCCCGCGACGGCAAGATCGATCCGGTAATCGGCCGCGAAGGAGAGATTCGTCAGACGATCGATATCCTGATGCGTCGGCGGCAGAACAACCCGATCATGACCGGCGAGGCGGGCGTCGGAAAAACAGCGGTGGTCGAAGGACTCGCATTGCGGATCGCTGCCGACGACGTGCCCGCGCCATTGCGCGGCGTCGCGCTGCATGTACTCGATATGGGCCTGTTGCAGGCAGGCGCGAGCGTGAAAGGCGAGTTTGAAAATCGCCTGAAGAGCGTGATCGACGAGGTGAAGAAAAGCTCACATCCCGTGATTCTCTTTATCGACGAAGCGCACACGATCATCGGCGCAGGCGGACAAGCCGGACAGAACGACGCGGCCAATTTGCTGAAGCCCGCACTTGCGCGCGGCGAACTGAGAACGATCGCCGCGACGACCTGGAGCGAGTACAAAAAGTACTTTGAAAAAGACGCAGCGCTTGCTCGACGCTTTCAGGTGGTCAAGATCGAAGAGCCTGGCGAAGCATTGGCCGCCGCGATGTTGCGCGGTATGTCGGGACTCATGGAGCGGCATTTCAACGTGCGCGTGCTCGACGATGCGATTACAGAAGCGGTGCGCCTTTCGCATCGGTACATCACCGGGCGGCAGTTGCCCGATAAAGCCATTAGCGTGCTGGATACGGCGTGCGCGAAGGTCGCGCTCGCGCATAGTTCGACGCCTGCCGCAATCGACGATACGCGCAAGCGTATCGAGCGGATCGACGTAGAAATTGCCGCGCTGGAGCGGGAATCCGCGAGTGGCGCGGTGCATGAAGAGCGTCTTCTCGAATTGCGCACGCAGCGGGAGGAAGACGCGCAATCGTTGCTGCGCGCCGAAGCACGTTACGAAGAAGAGCGGGCGCTTGTCAAAAATATCGAGAGCCTGCACGCGCAGATCGACGAGATGCGTCGTCATGCCGATGCGGGATCTCGCGAAGGAAAGCTCGACGAAGCACGCGTCATTCTGAGCGCGCAACTCGACAAGCTGCGAGCGTTGCAAGGCGATCATCCGATGGTCCCGTTGCAGGTCGACGCGCACGTCGTCGCGGAGATCGTTGCAGCGTGGACCGGTATTCCGCTTGGCCGGATGATCAAGGACGAAATCCAGACCGTGCTGAATCTTCAGCCATTACTGGCGGCGCGTGTCATCGGTCAGGATCACGCGCTCGAAGCGATTGCGCAACGCGTTCGAACCGCGAATGCGAATCTCGAAGACCCGGACAAGCCGCGCGGGGTGTTCATGTTCGTCGGGCCATCGGGCGTCGGCAAAACCGAAACAGCGCTGGCGCTAGCCGATATCCTCTATGGCGGCGAGCGCAAGATGATCACGATCAACATGAGCGAGTACCAGGAGGCGCATAGCGTGTCCGGCCTCAAAGGGTCGCCGCCGGGTTATGTCGGATATGGCGAAGGCGGCGTGCTCACCGAAGCCGTGCGGCGCAATCCCTATTCCGTCGTCCTGCTGGACGAAGTGGAAAAAGCGCACCCCGACGTGCTCGAAATGTTCTTCCAGGTTTTCGACAAAGGCGCGATGGACGATGCCGAAGGCCGCACGATCGACTTCCGCAATACGTTGATCATCCTGACCTCGAATGTCGGTTCGACGGCCGTCATGCAGGCATGCCTGAACAAGACGGCAGAAGAGTTGCCGGATGCCGATGCGCTCGCCGAAACACTGCGGCCGCAGCTATACAAGACTTTCAAGCCGGCCTTTCTCGGACGGATGAAAGTCATTCCGTACTATCCGATTTCCGACGACGTGCTCGCGGAAATCATCGAACTCAAACTCGAACGCATTCGCAGGCGGATCGAAGCGAATCACAAAGCCGTGTTCTCGTGGGACGAGTCGCTGATCGATGCGGTACTCGCGCGCTGCACAGAAGTCGATTCGGGCGCACGCAATGTCGACCACATTCTGAATGGCACGCTGCTGCCGCAAGTTGCGCAGGAAGTGCTCGAGCGTATTGCGGATGGCAAGTCTATCGCGAGTATCGCCGTCCGTGCGAACGAAGCTAACGAGTTCGACTACACCATTGCCTGATATGCCGATTGATCTAGCCACACTTACCGCACCTCTCTCCGACACATCGCCTTGCGGCGAAGACATGCTGTTTTCAACAGAGTTCGACGCGATCCAGCACGCGCGCCGTTTCGACGATCCATCGCTCGATCAGGGCGAATGGGTTACCGAAATCAAGGAGGCGGACTGGAGCTTTGTCGTCGAACGAAGTGCAGCGTTGATTGCGACGCAAACTAAAGACCTGCGGCTCGCCGCATGGCTGACCGAAGCGCTCGCGCTGGAAGAGGGCGTGAAGGGTTTGACGCAGGGGTATGCGTTGTTGACCGCGTTGTCGGAGCGTTACTGGGCGCATTTGCATCCGTTGCCTGACGGCGACGACTCGGAATATCGTCTCGGCAATATCGTGTGGCTGGCGGCCCGTACCGCCGAATTGCTGCGCGCCGTGCCGCTCACGCAAACCTCGGGCGTGATGTATAGCGCGCTTGATTGGGACGTGGCTACGCACGTCGCGCAGGCCGTCAAACGCGATCCCGATCACGCGGACGATATCGCGCGCGGCAAGCCGTCCGTCGATCAGATCGAGGCCGCGAAACGCTCTACGCCGCCCGCGTTCTACTCGGCGCTGCTCGCCGATCTGAAAGCGTTCGAGACGGCAATGAACGCGCTGGAACAGGAACTCGACAAGCGCGCAGCGGATTCCGCGCCGAGTTTCCGGCAGACGAAATCGGCGTATGAGTCGGTGTATCTGCTGGCGGAGCGATTTGCGCGCGAAGTCGGCGTGACGCCCGAGACCGCGACTCAACCCGCGCAGACGGAACGGGCCGACGACGCCACGCGCGTGGAGCGTGCGGAGCCGACTTTCAAAACCGAACCTCACCTCGACACGGCCGCCATGACGACAACGCCCACCCCGACTCACGCGGGCATTCGCAGCCGCTCGGACGCCGTCGCGCAATTGCGGGCAGTCGCGAAGTTTCTGCGTCATACCGAGCCGCACAGTCCCGCAGCCTATCTCGCGGATAAAGCGGCCGAGTGGGCCAACATGCCTTTGCATGAATGGCTTGCCGCCGTCGTGAAGGACGATGGCTCGCTGTCGCATATCCGCGAAATTCTGGGTGTGAAGGCCGACGAAAACCGCTGAGTCCTCGCGATCGTTAGTGACGGTACAAATGCAAACGGCCCTTCAGGAAGGGCCGTTTTCGCAGAGTCCGTGCTTGCAACGCCTGAGGAATTCAAACCCCCGCGCGGAATTCGATCCGGCGATTGCGCGCGCGTCCGTCGTTCGTATCGTTCGGCGCGATGGGCTGATCGGGACCGACGCCTGTCGTTGTCAACTGGGTGGGCGTAATACCCCGCGCGACCAGGTAGCCCTTCACCGCATCGGCGCGCGCCTGGCTCAGCGCGATGTTCGACTGGCGGTTACCGGCATTGTCGGTATGGCCGATGATCTCGACGGTTTTCGTCGTCATCTTGACCAGCACAGCCGCCATCTGATCGAGAATCGCGCGCCCTTGCGGGGTCAGCGTCGCGCTGCCCGTTTCGAATTCGATCGTGCGGTTGGCGAGCGTCTGGTCGAGCAATCCCTGTTCCGACGCGCCCGGCGCGCTGACGCGTAAGCCGTTCTTGATCGTATAGGTCGGATTGAGCGCATCGGCCATATCGCTGGCGAGTTGCTGACGTTGCGCTTCATTGCGCACCTCGCCCTTCACGTCGACCTGCGTGCCGTCGATTTTCAACTGGCCTTTGCTGATCTGCTTCAATTGCGGGCCGATCAGCTTTTGCACATTCGCGCCCCAGTTCGGCGGCGTCGCGACATCACCCACTTCGATCTGATCGACCACGTTCGCCGCGCCGTAGGTGTCGCGCAGACGCGCGAGTACCGCCGACTTGGTCGCTTCGTCGGGCACCTTGCCGCCCACCACGACCTGACCCGGCGACGCATTTGCCGCAGGCGGCGTGGACGCGACCGGCGCATTGCCGCCATACGTTGGCGACGAAGCCGTGCTGCCCTGAGCGGCCAGCACGGTCGTATGAATCTGGACGCCGCTGTTGTCGACCGGCGTCACGCGTGCGGGACTGGCGTCGTCGGCAAAGACGGAGGCATTGACGAATACGGTGGAAAAAAGCGCCACCGCCAGGGATAGAGCGCGGCGCTTCATCGGCGCGCGGATCGGGGCGGTCATCGTCTCAAACCCCTGTAAAAGCTTCGCGGAACGTGTCGATGCTGACGCGCAGCGACAGTTGCGGTTGATCGAGGTAACTGACGAGCTTGCTGATGCCATGATCGTTCTGTGCGTGTTCGTCGATCCATTCGGGATCGTCGATATCGATGTTGTGCGCCGCGTACGCCTGCGGATCGATGACACTGTGCAGCGTTTTCGCCGACGCGCCGTTAAAGCCGATCACCAGGCGCTCGCGCTCCGCAATCGTGCCGATGAAAATCGCGAGTTCGAAATCGGCCTGCGACACGAACGGCGCGATCAGTTCGAGCCAGAACGCGGCGACGAGGCTGCGATAGAACGGGTCGACCGGCAGCGGCAGCGTCAAACCGCGTTCGAGATGCGACGAGCCGCTGCTCATTACCGGCTTGAGCAGCGAGCCGAGCGCGAGCATCGCGCCGCGCAGACGCACCGGATGGCCGCTTGCCAGCAGCATCTGTTCGAGACCAGACAGTGTCTGATGTTCGACGAAATCGTTGAACGTGCCATCGTGCGGATTGCCGGGTCCGGCGACCTCGATGGGCACCTGAGTATCCCCGAGTGCCTGCAACGCGCCTGAGGGCTCCGTAGCGGCCTGCAACGGAGCCATCTGAGCCGAGATGCGCGACCATAGCCGCGCGAACGCCAGCGGGCTGCGCGCGAGGAACGCGAGCGGGCGGTCCACTTCGAGCGCGGTTGCGGCGAGGAACGGAAAGCGCCGCGACGACACATCGTGGCTCACCACCATATGCCCGGCAATCGCGAGCTTGCTGCGCGAGCCGAGAAACGCGAAATGCAACGGCTTCGCGGCTTCATAGACGATCTTCCAGCGCGGATCTTCCGCCAGCAGTTCCATGGCCTGCGCGACCCAGCGGTCGAGCGTCTGCAGCAACTGCGGATTGTGCGCGCTCTTGACGAAGTCGCCGCGCGACGGGATTTTGCCGAAATAGGCGATTTGCGCCTGCACGGTCTGCGTCATTGCGCGCTCCCTGTGTTCGAGGTTGCCCGGGCGGCGGCGGGGACTGCCGCCGTCGACGTCGCCGGTGCGGAGCCGGGTGCTGCGGGCGAGCCCACGGCAGTCGCATTCACCGCGGCCCCGGCGCTGACATCCGCTACCGACGACGGCAGCGTCAGGCCGCGCAAGCTCTGCTGTTGCGGTGCGTCGCCGCTGCCCGAAGACGGCTGCGACGTGCTGATGATGCGCATGCTCATCGACACGGTGACGCTGCCCTGAGTCCATGTGAGGTCGAACGTGCCGTCAGGCTGACGCTTGCGCTGAGCCGAGTTGATCAGCTTTTCCAGACCGTAACGACCCGGCTCGTTGACCAGTTGCAGCGTGCGGCCGTCGAACGTGGTCGCGGTCAAAGTCGCGCCCGGCGAACCGGCGGGATTCGGCCACACGAAGTTAGTCCATTGCGGCGGTGTGTTGCGATAGCGCAGTTGCTGGCCGTCGATTGCGATCGTGTATTCGGTCGTGCCCGTGCTCGGCTGCGGCAACAACTGGAACACCGTTTGCGGCTCGGACGAACCTTGTGCCGCGCCCGACGCACCACCCGCGAGCGGTGCGACCCAGCGCGCGAAACCGGACGTGAAGTCGGGTGTCAGCGCGAGCCCCATGTCGCCCCACGTGCGCGGCGTCAACGTGTCGCCGCGACGCACGGCGAGCGGCCCGAGCGTAGTGCCGACGAACTTAGCCACTGCCCCGTCCGGCCCGAACACCTGCGCGATTTCCGCCGCGCCGGCCTCGACCTTCGCGTCGGATGCAAACGGGTACTTGCCCGCAAGCGACGTCTGGAACGGTTGATAAACCTGCGCATTCCACACCTTGTTGACCTCGGCGCTGGCGGGCTGGATCACGACCGCGTAAGCCTGAACCAGCGGACGCACCAGCAGCGGGCGCAGCGCTTTACGCTGCGAATCGCTGAGGCCGGTGAGCATCTGTTCGTCGACGAGCTTCAGCGAATCCGCGAGTTCGGAGCCGCTGCCGTCGAGCGTCTGCTGCATCAACTGACGCGCGCCCGGTCCCGGATCGCCCTGGTTCTTCAGCACGTTAAAGCGCGTGCGAACCTTCGACAACGAATCCATATACGCGCGCAGCATCGACGTGTTGTCGTGCGCGGACACGATCCGCCCGAGTCCGGCGAATTCCTGACCGATCGGACCCATCGGCAATTCGACCGGATTGCCGTTGATGTCGATATTCGCGTTGATCTGCGCGGTCGGCGCGCGCGAGAACCACTGCTTGAACCAGCCGGTCACGCCACTTTGCGCCGCTTTCAGCGTGACATTCGCGAGCGACGGGTTGTCCCACGAGGTCTGGTCGTAGGCGGTTTCGAGCACCTTGCGGATCGGCGAGTCCTGCGGGTCGCCGAGACGGTTCATCGCTTCGACTGCCTGATTGAAGTTGCCGAAACTCTGCACCGCGATGCCCTGCATGAACTTCTGCCAATGCTGCGCATACTCGGTTTTGTACATCGTCACGAGCGCTTTCTGGATCTGCTCGGGACTGCCTTCGAGCGTCAGGTCGTCGTGCGCGGACGTATTCAGCACCCAGTCCTTCGCCTGCAATTCCTTGGTCGCCGCATCGCGGATGGCGGGTTGCACGTACTGGAACCACGCTTCGCGCGTGAAGGTGCCCGGAATTGCGTAGCTGCCTGCAATCAGGCTCGAATTGCTGTCGCCGACAATACGGTTGATCGTCATCGGCGCAAAGCGGGTCGATGCGCGCGCCTTGATTTCTTCGTAGACGCGCTGACGCGCCGGCATGCCGCGAACCACGTGGCGCAGGTTCTCACGCGTCTGATCGACGAGCGCCAGATTTTCGTCGACCATCGGCCAGTCGTCGTCGGAAACGCGCGACAGGTAGAACGTAATCATCCGCTCGGCGCTGCGGATCATCTCGTCGCGAGGCATCTTGCCGCGATTCGTTTCCAGCCAGCCGCGCCAGAAGCGCGCAATCTGGTCGGTCAGATGCGCGGTTTCCACATGACGCTTGTCCGACAGCATCAGATAGGTTTTCAGCGCGTTATACGCGTCTTCGACGTTGGCGGGCGATGCGTCGCTGTACAGGCCGCCCTGACTGTTCGCCGCCATGGCCGAGTGCGCCGACACCGGAATCGCGCCGGAGTCCGGCGTGTGCGTCATCGGCGACAACTGCTCGGGGTGGGCGTTGACGTCCTTCAGGAACGATTGCAGGTTGTCCGCCACCGGTGCGAGCATGATCTGGCGCACGCCGCTGTAGTACTCGGTCAGCAGATGTTCTTCGAGACGATCGCCCTGATACAGACCGAGCGACACCGCAAGCGGCTTGTCACGGCGGAACTGTTCGAGCTGGTCGATGCGGTCTTCGAGAATGTCCATCGCCTGCAGGCGCGATTGCAGGTCGTTGCGGTTCTGCTGCAGGCGCACCACGTTGTCGAGATCGGCCTGCACGTTCGCTACCAGTTGCTGGTTGCCGATCGTCGACCAGGTCCAGCCGCCGAGCGCCACTGCGAGTACGGCGACAAAGCCGAAGAAAGTCGCATAGCGCATGCGCGTTTTCGCCGGACTGGCAAACTGCTTGACGGTCTGACGGTCCGCGAAAATGACCTTCGAAAACAGGTCGCGCAGGAAGAAGCCGTTCTTCGTCACCGCGCCGACAGCCTTCGGCAAGCTGTCCGCATTGAGTCCGAAACGCGAGGCGATGCGCTGGGTCGCCGCGCTGTTCGTTTCGCCTTCCTGCAAGGCGCTGGTGAAATAAAAGCCGCGGAAAATAGGCTTGTACTGAAACGGATTCGCCTCGAACAACGTGGCGAGGAACGAGCGCAACGCGGGCTTGATGGTCGAGAATTCGAGCGGAAAGCTGAGCTGCCCCGGCGAAAGACGATTGCCGCGATTGATCGACATCTGCGCGACGCTGATTTCTTTCAGGCCGTCGTAAAGCTCTTCGAAATGTTCGTCGAACTGCGCGACCACGTCGCGTTTTTCATCGGGCGAGTAGGGGAGGGTGGCGCCCCACACGCGGTCGTATTCGGCGCGGTCGTTGTCGCTGAAGAATTCGGCGAAGCCGGTAATCAGGTCGGTCTTCGTGAACATCACGTAAACCGGCGCGAATACTTCGAGTTTTTCGGTGAGTTCCTGCACGCGCTGGCGCAGGTTCTTCGCGAGATTGATCGCGAATTCCGGCCGATTGCCGGTCAACTCCGCAATGCTCGCCGTCACGATAATGCCGTTGATCGGCGCTTTCGGGCGATAACGTTTGAGCAGACCGAGAAAGCCGAGCCACTCGGTACGGTCTTCTTCATGCACCGCATAGCGGCCGGCCGTGTCCAGCAAAATGCCTTCGGTCGTGAAGAACCAGTCGCAATTGCGGGTGCCTCCGATGCCGTGAATCACCGCGTCGTTCTTTTCCGCGAACGGAAATTGCAGACCCGAATTCAGCACCGCGCTGCTTTTTCCGGCAGCCGGATTGCCGATCACGATGTACCAGGGCAACTCGTAAAGCGCGGAACCGCCCGACACCTGGCCGATTTTTGACGTCTTGATCGTCTTGACCGCGTCGGCGAGACGCGTGCGCAGCGTGTCGAGTTCGGCCGGTTTGACGGGCGCGGACACCTTGCCGGTTTCGGCCTGCTGTTCGAGCATCTCGCCGAGCTTGCGATTGCCGCGCCGCGCGCGCAGTTTGCGCACGAGCCACACCAGCAGCACGAGTGCGATCACCGCGCCGAGCACGACAGCGGGCCACAGTGGATCGATTTGCAGCGCATCGGCGCCGATGAACAGAGCCGCCGCGAGCGCGAGCAAACCGACGATCGATAGCGTGCGCGGATGGGTCAACACGTTGAGAATGCGTTGCATAAGCCGTTCAGGTCTTGGAGTTATTCGTGACGTGCGCGTGACGTGCGGTTCGACGACAGGTGAAGCGTATTCGAGCGCTACATGCTGCATCGCATAGGGCCGGTCTGGTCAGTGACCGCGCCCGAGTACGAAGCCGGGTTTGTGATATTCGACGTGGCCGAGGTCCATCATTTTCCAGCGGCCGCCCCAGACCAGTCCGACCTGTTCGGCGACCATGCCGTACAACTGATAGCCCCGCATGGCCCACGGATCTTTTTCGCTGATGACCAGCTTGCCGTCGCGCAGAAACGCGTTGTCGGAAGCGAGGCCGTATTGGTGATAGCTCTGGAACGCCGCCGCATTGGTGACGTTGCCCCCCATTTGCGCGAGCCGGTTCTGCCGCTCGGGACTCCGGTACCCCTCAAGCAGCGCCATTTCATATCCGTATTGCTCACGCATGATCTTGTAGACGAGCAGCAAACGCGTTCTGAAATCGGGATCGAGCATATTCCAGTCGCGGCTTGCGTCTTTCAGTGCCGGCCGGATCTGTTCGACTTCCTGGGTGGCGAATACCTCGGGCGGGAGCGGCGGAGGTGGAACGAGTTGTTCGCCATTCAATAATGCTGAAATCTTTTCGTCAGGAATGCGGACATCATCATCGTACTGGAATAAAAGTCGACTACGAAATGCAATTGCCACTAATGGCGGCGCCGCAAGAATACCCGCGGCAGTAAAAATCAGCAAGCGACGACGCGCGAGTAAATTTTTCGTATTGACTAATACTGATTGCGAAGTTCTTGCCGATTGAGAAATGTTGTCGAAAATGCGAGTAGTGCTATTCGAAGCAATATGCATAAATCGATTATGCAAACTGGATATAACACCGAAAAACATCGTGCGTGCCGCAGGTAACAGCAGCAATGCGGCAATGGCGACCGCGATTGCAAAATAAGCGGTAAGTGCGGCGGCAATCAATGCAGAACCCCGTTGAGTAGAAGCAATTGTATTTTGTGATACTTGAACATAGAATCAGGCCTGCCCCAGATGGGCAGGCATCTATTATTGCGGCGAAATAAACCAGAATTCAACGAGATACTGAATGAGCGCGCCGGACAAATCAAATTCCAAAGCACCGCCGAGTCTGCTTTCAAATGCAGGCAATGGCACCGATGCGAATGGCTCGCGCATTCTTGCCAATCTCGAGGGGCGCGTCGAGCCTCAGGCCGATGCGCCGCGCAGTTCCAGAACGCCGTTGATTCTCGTCGCGCTGCTCGTGGTGTGTGTGGGTTCGTGGGGCGCGTGGCGCGTCCAGCGTCATGCAGCGGGCAAGCCTGCCGAGGCGGTCGCGACTGGAAATGTGGTGGTGAAAGCGCCCGCGGCCGTGGCTGCCAGCGCGGCCGCGCCCGCCGCGACACTCGCCGCCGCATCGCAGGCCGCGCCGGCATCGGCTCCGCAAACGGCGACCATCATTTCCGACAGTTCCGACGGCGCGTCTACGCCAGGCACGGCTGACGACAGCCGGCTGTCACGCGCGCTTGCCAATGGCGCAGATGGCGACAATCAGGCTTCGTCCGCGAAAACGGTGGCTTCCGCCGAGACAAAAAATGACGGACCCCAGGCGATAAGGAAACCTGCAGAGGTCGCGAGTTCGGGATCGGCTTCAGCGTCGAGGAAGAGCCATCATGACTCCGTGCAGGCGCGCGGCAAACATGAGCTTGCCGATTCGAAAACGCATCCGGCGAATAACAAGGTTCTCGCCCAATCGAAAAAAACGGAGTCCGGCGCGCATAAGCACGAGGATACGGATGCCGATTTGCTGGCGGCATTAGTATCGCGTACGGAACCGTACGATCCTAAATCGCCGGTTAGCGCGAAAACGTCGAAAGTGAGTGCGTCGACTCGGCCTGCCAATACGCATCTCGCTGAACAGGTCGCGGCTTGCGGGAAAAATGGTTTCTTTGAAGAGCAATTATGCCGCTGGCGGGTTTGTGACGGACATTGGGGTAAAGATCCTTCATGTCCTCAATCGGATTCGCGGCGTCCATGATGGTTTAATCGTTGAGCGTGAGCAAGCGCCACGTTTAAAACAATTGACTCGCCTGCCGCAAACGGTCGGATCAACGGGGCGTTCGACGTTCATACAATATTGGCAATCTCCAATTGCAAGCATCGTAAGTCAGATGCCGATGCCGTATTAAACACGTTCATTCACAGATATCGTGTCAATTGCAATGCGTATCTGAATTGAATTCAGTGCGGTTTGTGTCACCCTGGCGATTTGAATCTTTATTTTTAAACGGCGAAAATGCAATGGTTGAATTCGCATTTTCGCCGACCGCCATTCGCGGTGCGTTAGGACTTTCCGCGCCACGGCACGAGACGCCGTTCGAGTGCGCGCATTCCGAGGTCGAAAGTCCATGCGATCAGACCGATCAGCACGATTCCCATCACAACCACATCGGTACGCAGAAAACTGGATGCGTTGAGCACCATTTGTCCCAGGCCCGCAGTCGCCGCGACCATTTCGGCGGCGACCAGTGTCGTCCATCCAAAGCCGATGGCGATTCGCAAGCCCGTCAATATTTCGGGCAATGCGGCGGGCAGCACGACATGCCGGACGACCTGAGGAAAGCTTGCGCCAAGCGAATAAGCGGCATTGACCTGTTCGGCGGTCGCGCTACGCGCCCCGGCGCGCGCGGCCATTGCAACTGGCGCAAAGCATGCGAGGTAAATCACGATCAGCTTCGCGGTCTCGTCGATACCGAACCAGATGACGACCAGCGGCAGATAAGCGAGCGGCGGCAGCGGTCGATAGAACTCGAGCGGCGGATCGAGCAGGCCGCGCGCAATCCGGCTCACGCCCATCAGAATGCCGACAGGAACAGCGGTCAGGCTCGCCAGTGCAAATGCGCCGAATACGCGAATCGCGCTCCACATCAAATGCTCGGAGAGCGGCAGGCCGCCCTGGATCCGACCGTTCCATGCATCGACGAATGCGGTCCAGACAGCTTGTGGCGACGGCAGAAAGAGCGGCGGAATCCAGTGAAAGAAGGTCGCGGCCCACCACAGCGCCGCAATCGCAGCGACAGAGGTGAGGCTCAGCGCAACGGTCGAACCTTCGCCGGGAAGACCGCGCCGAGGCTTGCGGCGCCGCACTTCGCGCTTCTTTGCCGGTGCGGACGAAGCCAGCGATTCAATGCTGCTCATGACAGCGCCGCCTCACGTGCGACGTGTGGCTCGCCATGCAGGCGTCGCACGAGACGCTCGCGCCACTGAATGAATTCCGGTGACGACTTCACTGCGCGCGCGTCGCGCGAAGCGAGAAACTGTTGCGCGAAAGGCAACTCATGACTTTCGGCGATTCGGCCGGGACCAGGCGTCATGAGAACGAGGCGCGTGGCGAGAAACAGCGCTTCTTCAACGCTATGAGTGATGAAGAATATGGTCTTGCGCGTGCGGCCCCAAACATCGAGCACGAGTTCCTGCATGGTTTCGCGCGTAAGTGCGTCGAGTGCGCCCATCGGTTCATCCATCAACAGAACCTGTGGATCGCTCGCGAGTGCGCGGGCAATGCCCACGCGTTGCTGCATGCCGCCGGAGAGCGCGTACACACGTGCGTCCGCGTGTTTGTCGAGGCCGACCAGCGCCAGCGTTTCGCGTGCGATTTCGCGACGGCGCTTACGATCGACGCCCTGAAAGCGCAAGCCGAGCGCGACGTTGTCGAGCACGTTGAGCCACGGCATCAGCGCGTACTTCTGGAACACGACACCACGTTGCGCGCCCGGTCCGTCGATCGGCTCGCCATTCAGTTTTGCGAACCCCGAGGTTGGATCGATGAACCCGGCAAGACAGTTCAGCAACGTCGTCTTGCCGCACCCGGACGCGCCGAGTGCGACCACGAATTCGCCGCTCTCTATCTGCAGGTCGACGCCTTCGAGTGCGGGCGTCGACGCACCTTCATAGGTGACGCCCAGCCCGCGAATTTCCAGCGTGCTCATTTGGCCGCTTGCTGCACGAAGCGCGGATCGACACCCGCCGAGTAGTCGGGCAGCACGTTCTGTATCGTGCCTTGCGACTTGAGGAAAGCCGCCGTTGCGGCAAGGGACTTCGCCGCGCCGCTCTGCGCGCCACCGCCGAGCCACGTCGACGACGCCTGGTCCGTCAGCGTCGGAAACGCGTAGAGCGCGAGGCTGGCGGGGACGTCGGCAGCATTCGCGCCCGACTCTTTCGCTACACCTTCGACTTCCTTCGAGCCGGACGTCCACGCGGCCTTGTGATCGCGATACTGCGCGTCGGTGTCGGCGAGTACCTTGACCAGGCCGACCAGGAATGCATCGTTATCCTGCGCAAACTTGCGATTCACCGCGAAGCCGTCGAAGGTCGCTTTGCCCGATTCGCGCGCCACTTCCCCGGACGTAATCAGCACTTTGCCGTTCTTCTTCACTTTCGCGAGAACCGGGTCCCAGATGTAAGTCGCGTCGATATCGCCACGCTCCCACGCGGCCGCGACTTCGGGCGGGCGAAGGTTGAGGATCTTCACGGTCGACGGGTCCACGCCAGCATTTTGCAGCGCAACGAGTGCATGAAAATGCGAGGTCGATACAAACGGCAAGCCGATCTTGTGGCCCTTGAGATCGGTCAGCTTCGTCACGCCGGAACCGTCTCTTGCCACTAAAGCTTCTGCATCGTTGATGTTGTCGAGAATCCAGAACAGCGAAATATCGACGCCTTGCGACAGACCTGCCGCGATCGGACTGGAGCCTGCCTCGCCGAGCTGGATCGAACCCGACGCCAGCGCGCGGATCACGTCGGCGCCGCTCGCGAGCTTGCGGTAGGTCACTTTATAACCGGTGGCTTTTTCGACTGCGCCGCTGACCTGCGCGTATCGCCACGGCACCACCATGTCCTGATAGCCGATCACGACTTCGCGTGGTTCGGCGGAGTGCGCAACGCCGATGGCGGTAGCGAAAAGGGCGATGCCGGCGGCGGCGATTCGCAGCGAGGAAAGCAGTGGTTTCATCAAAGACCCCGATCCTGGTGAGATTTGGTTTAGGCGTTCAACTATAAGCAATCCATACGCCGCCAGTTCGAACCATTCATGCATTGCAAATCACGTTCTTTGCGAACGCCGACCGCCGTTTCCGGAAGGAGAGAGCCTATGACGAAAAGGAAAGCCGGGACGCCGCCAACTTTCGGTTGATCTCCCCGTGCCCGTGGACTACAAATCTAGCAGCCAGGCGAGTGGGAGCAGAAAACGTTAATAAACGTCCGCCTATTTCGTTTGCCGCCAAAGCCGGATAAACCAAGGAGAGCCCTGCCATGGGTATGCGCCCCGATCCCACTTTTCACGCCTCTCCCAAACTCGCGATGGACGCGCCCGCGGAAGACTTCGCGTACACGCTCCTGCTGAGCCCGGATTTCTCGCGGCCCGACGCGCTCGCCGTGATCGACGTGCAACCCGGCTCGCCGACTTACAGCCAGGTCGTTCATACGGTGTCGGTGCCGAACAAGGGCGATGAATTCCATCATTTCGGCTGGAATGCGTGTTCATCGTCGCTGTCGCCGCTTACCGGGCATGCGTTTCTCGAACGCCGCTATCTGATCATTCCCGGCATGCGGTCGTCGCGTATCTATATCGTCGACACCAAGCCGCATCCGACCCAGGCGCGGATTCACAAGATCATCGAGCCCGAGGAAATCTTCCGCAAAACAGGCTATTCGCGTCCGCATACGGTTCATTGCGGGCCCGAGGGTATTTACGTCAGCACGCTGGGCGGCGCAGGGCCGGATGGCACAGACGGGCCGCCGGGAATCTTCATCATGGATTGCGAAACGTTCGAGGTTCTCGGCCGCTGGGAAATAGATCGCGGTGCGCAGGAGAAGCACTACGATTTCTGGTGGAATCTGCCGCGCGACTATATGGTGTCGAGCGAGTGGGCGCTGCCGCCGCAATTCGAAAACGGCATCGTGCCCGAGGACTTGCTGTCGAACAAATACGGGCACCGTATCCACTTCTGGGATTTGCGCGCAAGGCGCAATGTGCAGACGCTCGACCTCGGCGCGAATCATCAGATGGCGCTCGAAGTGCGGCCCGCGCACGATCCGAGCCGCGAGTACGGGTTCGTCGGCGTGGTGGTGGATACGACCAATCTGGAAGGATCGATCTGGACCTGGTGGCGCGAAGGCGGACAGTTTCATATCGAGAAGACCGCGACCATTCCGGCTGAGCCCGCGGCCGCCGAATTGCTGCCGCCGTTGCTGCAGGGGTTCGGCGCGGTGCCGCCGCTCGTGACTGATATCGATCTTTCGATCGACGACAAATTCCTGTATGTCGCGTGTTGGGGCACTGGTGAAATGCGTCAGTACGATGTGACGGAACCGCGCAAGCCGAAGTTGACGGGCTCGGTTCATATCGGCGGAATTGTGCGGCGCACGCCACATCCGAATGGGGAGACGTTCGCAGGCGGCCCGCAGATGGTCGAGATCAGCCGCGATGGCAAACGGGTCTACTGGACCAACTCGCTTTATTCGACGTGGGACAACCAGTTCTATCCAGACGGTGTGCCGGCGGCGCAGGTCATGGCGCACGCGGAACCGGGCGGCGGACTTAAGCTCGCCGACGATTACTGGGTGACCTTTCCCGCCGGCTATCGTGCGCATCAGATCCGCCTGGAAGGCGGAGATTGCTCGACCGACTCGTTTTGCTATCCGTCGGTGGGCGTTTGATCGGCGGAGAGTGGTCGCGCACCGGCCTCTGGCTCGCCATTCTCGCAAGCGGTCTTTATCACGGCATCAATCCCGCAATGGGATGGCCGCTTGCTGTCTCGAACGGCTTGTTTCAACGACGCGCGCGGGCGTTGTTTACCGCGCTGGCCTATCTCGCCGCCGGACACGTGCTCGCGATGTTCTCGGTGATGCTGCCGTTTGCGCTGCTCGCGGTCCTGCTCGAATGGCAACGCGCGATACAGGGCGGCGCGAGCGTGCTGGTCATTGCGTTCGGTGTCGGCCTGCTGATCTGGCGACGCCATCCCCGGATGCTGGCGCGCATTCCGCCTACGCGTCTCGCGCTCTGGTCGTTTGCGATCGCGATTGCGCACGGGGCCGGGCTGATGCTGGTCCCGATCTATCTCGGCCTCTGCCGGTCATACGGCATGGATCACGCGCACCACGCAGCACAGGTGTTGATCGCGGATAACCTGTGGATGGCGTTGCTGGTGTCCGCCGCGCATGGTGCCGCGATGGTGACCGGCGGCGGACTTCTGGCGTGGCTGGTGTATCGCTATCTTGGGCTCAGATTCGTGTCGCGGAGCTGGTTCAATCTGGATCGGGTCTGGGCGGTTAGCCTCATCGTGGTCGGCATGCTGTCGCTTTCGAATGTCGCCTTCAATGTAGCAATGTGAATGGCGATTTCACGCTGCACTCGTCGTTAAAGAACGAGTGCGGATTCGATCTGCGTCATCGCATATCGCGACGGCGGCAATCCCACATGACGGGTGAACGCAACGCTGAACGTGCTCGCGGAGCTATAGCCGACCCGTTGCGCGACTTCCGAGACGCTCACCTCGTTGCGCAGCAGCAGGTTCTTCGCCAATGCCATGCGCCACGCGAGCAGGTACTCCATCGGCGCGACGCCTAACGCCTGAGTGAATCGCGCGAAGAATGCCGAGCGGGATAACGCGGCTTCTTTCGCGAGTTGCGCGACCGTCCATGCGCGGGTGGGGCTCTCATGCATCTGCCGGATCGCGACCGCGAGTCGGGCATCGGCGAGTCCACGCAATAAACCAGGCGCCGTTCCCATGCCCGCCGTCGACCTGAGCGCTTCGATCAGAAGTACCTCCATTAGCCTTTCCAGTACCACCTCGCGGGCAGGACGTCGTGCGCGGGATTCCTCGCCGACAAGCTGCATGAGCGTCGCGAGCCGCTTCTCGCCGCGAACGTGAACGAGTTGCGGAAGCAGCGAAACCAGCAATGCAGCATCCGGCGAACCGAAGACGCAATGTCCCACCAGCATCAGAACATTAGCCGGGCCGCTTTGATCGCCGAGCCGGAACTTGCCGTCGAGCAACGCGACGGGAACGGTATCGAGGTCGTCCGGTGGAGCCGGTTCGGCACTCGACACCGCGAACCCGGACGACGAAGGAATCAGAACGAAGTCGCCTTCGTGGAGATCTAGCGGTTCCTGTCCTTCGACACTCAGGCGGCACGAACCTTCGAGGATCGCCCAGTAGAAGGGCTGCCCGACGTCGAAACGTCGAACACGCCACGCCCCCGATCCGCTGACGACCTTCGAAAACGGTGCGCCAGGCTGGAGCAGCAGCACAACTTCGGCAAGCGGATCGGTCACGGCAGGACTCCTGCAAATGAAATCTGGACGTTCGATTGTAGCAAGTCCAGGTTCGACGCTTTATCGTTTGAGGACTGCCAACCCCACCATTACGGGAATTCTCGATGAAAACAATTCTGATCACCGGATGCTCGTCAGGCTTCGGCCTGGAAATCGCGCGGTATTTTCTCGATCGCGACTGGAAGGTGATTGCGACGATGCGTACGCCGCGCGAAGACCTGTTGCCTCGTTCGGAGCGGCTGCGCGTGCTCGCGCTCGACGTCACGGACGCTGAGAGCATTCGCCAGGCGGTGGACGCAGCGGGACCGATCGACGTACTCGTCAACAATGCGGGAATCGGTTTGCTGGGCGCTCTCGAAGGCATCTCAATGGGCCGCGCGCGCGAAATCTTCGAGACCAACACCATTGGCACGATGGCGATGACGCAAGCTGTGCTGCCTCAATTCAGACAGCGGAAAGCAGGGGTGATCGTGAACGTCACGTCGAGCGTGACGTTGAAATCGCTGCCTCTCCTTGCTATCTACTCCGCGAGCAAAGCGGCGGTGAACGCGTTCACGGAATCGCTTGCGCTTGAACTTCAGCCATTCGACATTCGCGTGAGTCTGGTGCTGCCGGGGCGCGCGCCAACCACCCGTTTCGGGGAAAACGCGCAGACGCGGATGCAAGGCACGATCCCCGAAGCGTACGCCGGGCTCGCGCAGGATGTGTTCGCGCAATGGGCACAGTCGTCTGTTGTCACGACCGCCGACGATGTCTCCGAAGCCGTGTGGCGCGCGGTGAACGACCCGTCGAGTCCGGTTCGTCTCGTGGCCGGTGCCGACGCTTTGGCGTTGGTTGAATAACGCCGGTCAGCAAGAGTCGATAACGGAAACGGTATCGACCCATTCGGTTTCGACATTGGAGTAGAAAGGTTTCCGTCCGTACACTGGCGTGCAGTGCGTTCGCAGACGAACAACGCACAACGCGGCGACACGCCAAAAACAACGATGAATGGCCACAACGGCCATCCGGACGGAGACACGAGTTGGACAAGCAAACCATTCCCGTATCGCCCGCCGCGAGTCAAACCACTCGCATGAGTTACCGCTGGCATGTGCTGATCTGGCTGCTGATGGGCGGCATCATCAATTATCTGGATCGTGCAAGTCTGTCGATTGCGGCGCCTGGAATGATTCAGGAACTCGGCCTGACCCGCACACAGATCGGTCTGCTCGGCAGCGTATTCGCGTGGACCTACGCGATGATGCAGTTGCCAGCAGGATGGCTGATCGATCGATTCGGCGCGAAGCGTGCGTACGCTATCGGCATGATCTGGTGGAGTATCGCGACATGGCTGACGGGCGTGGTGGGTTCGATCGCTGCGCTGGTGGTGATGCGTGCATTGCTCGCCGTGGGCGAAGCCCCATGCTGGCCTACTGCGGCGAAAATAACCGCGGCGTGGTTTCCCGCCAAGGAGCGCGGCTTTGCGACCGGCATCTGGGACTCGTCATCGAAATGGGGACCCGCGCTGGCTCCCGCACTACTCGTTGCGTTGATGATTGCGTTCGGCTGGCGCTCGCTCTTTCACGTAACAGGCGCGTTCGGGATTGCCTTCGCGCTGCTGTTCCTGATGCTGTATCGCAATCCACGCGACAGCAAACGCTTATCGAAAGATGAACTCGGATACATCGAAGCGGGCGGCGGCGGCCATGAGCGTTCGCTCGCGACGTCCTCGCTCAAATGGCGTGGGCTTTTTGTGCGCCGTAGCGTGTGGGGGATGATTCTCGGGTACTTCTGCACGATCTGGCTCTGGAACATTTTTCTTGTGTTCTTGCCGCTGTATCTGCTCGACCGGTTCCATATCTCGTTTGCACAACTCGGTGCCGTCGCGGGCATTCCCTGGGTTGGTGGCGCACTGGGTGAAATCGCGATCGGGTATCTGGCGAAGAAGCTTGTCGATCGCCATCTCGCTACGGCGATTGGCGCGAAGCGCCTGTTGATTGCGTGTTGCGCCGTCGGTGCAGGCGTGTGCGCGGTCGCATTGCCGTTCGCCGATTCGTTGAATGCGACGCTCGTTCTGTTCACGGTCGGCCTCGCGTTTCTTGCCGCGATGATCGGTTCGGCTTGGGCACTGGCGTCCGATATCGCGCCGTCGTCGATGGTGGCGTCGGTGAGTGCGATTCAGAACTTCGGCGGCTATTTCGGCGGCGCGTTTTCGCCTCTCGTGGCGGGCTTCATCGTCGACCATACTGGCTCGTATGCACTCGCCTTTATTTCGGGCGGGTTCATTGTGGCATGCGCAGCACCGTTCTACTGGTGCATGGCGCGCAAGCCGATTATGGAAGACGCGGAAGTGGCGACCGCATAACACGGGGACTGTTACAGGCAGCGGAGTCGACTTCGGTTTGCGAGGTCACTCGCTGGCTGCACGGTAAAAAGCCGGTCATTCGTTAATTGAAACAGGTTCTCCTCTATTGAACTGCCGCGAAGTATCTTTATCCCTCGCAATGTTGACAGGTTGTGAGAGTCTGCCGCCGATAGCATCCTGTCTCTCGCTGGGTCGGATAAAAAAATAAAGGCCAAAGGCAGCGAGGGCTTCAATCAGGCGCCTGACCGTTTGTGGCGCTGTCGTTTTCTGACGATTGCTTCTTCATTGCAGCGACGAATGAAGGCAACCGGACAGACATATCCTCTCGGATTCACCGATTTCCCTTTGGGTTCAAGATTGCCGATGCGCCTTCGCACGCCAACGTGTGATGAGGCGAACCAGTTGTCGTTCTATGACGTTAGTTTTCTGCATTCAATTGCTGTGCTCATTAACCGCTGAACAATCTGGAAATAATCATGGACCAACTCTACAAAGTAGACGGGACTGCCGGAAAGAACATTCCGGGCGCACCGATCCTTCACTTCTCGCTTCTGGTCAATCCGCCGTCGGGAAGCGTGTCGGGCATCGTTCGAATCACGCAGGCGACGAATCCGCCGCTGGATGCCGAGATCAGGGTGTCGGGCACCATTCACGCTCTTGGCAATCAGTCGGAAACCAATGTCGTGCTGCTCGAAGGCACGTATCCGCACGTCCTGCCGCCGCCCGCGATCGGAACGTTTCTGGAGCAGTTCTCCGCGGTCCTGTGGGTCGATACCAAGTGGAACGGCTACGGCGACTTCAAGCTGGGCTCGATCGGCGTGAAGAACGTGCCCGTTCATTCGTCGTAGTAACGGCTGCGACGGCGTTCCGGGCCGCATGACCCGGCACGCCGTCTATCGGGCGTAAGTGTCGGCGCCGCGACTAGAAGCGCGGATTCGCCAGCACATAAAACAGCCCTGCAGAAAGGCCGATCGTGACCGGCAGCGTCACCAGCCACGTGATCACGATGCGAACCATCATGCCGCGTTGCAGACCCTGTCCGCCGACCGCCATCGTCCCCGCAATCCCTGACGTGATGATGTGGGTGGTGCTCACCGGCAGCCCCGTGAATCCCGCTGTGCCGATCAGCAATGAGCCGATCAACTCCGCGCTCGCACCCTGACCCGGCGTCATGTGCTGTTTGCCGATCCGCTCGCCGAGCGTGCGTACCACCCGTTTATAGCCGACCATCGTGCCGATTCCCAGGCAGACGGCACTCAACATGCGAACCCACAGCGGCGCGTATTGAACGGGCAGGCTCATCTGTTTGAGAAGATCGGCAGCCTCTTTCTTGTCGGCAGACGTCGCCGATTTGACCTCGCCGACGTGCTTCATCTGCGATACGACGTCGTAAATCGCGCCGCGCAATTGCGCGCGCGTGGCTCGCTCGCCGTCGACATGCTGTTCCTTCGATTGCAGTTCCGAAGCCTGCTTTTGCAGCGACGTTCGCGCGTCGCGCAGCATCTGCGCTGCTTGCAACGCGTGAGGCTTGACGTCGTCGCCATATTTTTCGATGAGAGGAATTGCCGCTGCGGCATGCTCGCTCAGTTGCGTCAGTTGACCGGTCGCGTCAGGATTGAGCGCATAGGCGGCGGGCAATAACCCGATGATCGTCAGCATGATCAGGCCGATGCTTTTCTGGCCGTCATTGGTGCCGTGAGAAAAGCTGACCGACGTGCATGTGAGTATCAGCAGGCCGCGCAGCCACCAGACCGGTGGTTGGCCTTCCTTGGGCGGCTCGAACAGATGTCCGCTGCGCACGATGAGTTTCAGCAGGCCATAGAGGCCGCCCGCGAGCAGAAAGCCCAGCACGGGCGATAGCGCGAGTCCTTCGAGTACCGTGATGATCTGCTTCCAGTCCACGCCCTGAACCACGCTGCGCGATTTCAGAAGCGCGTCGGCGACGGCCACGCCAATCAACGCGCCGATGATGCAATGAGAACTGCTATTCGGAATGCCGAACGCCCATGTCAGCACGTTCCAGAACAGTGCCGCCGCGAAGATCGACACGAGCATCGGCACAGCGGGCGAGCCGTCGGGTGGAGTCAGGACATCGGGAGGGAGAATCTCGACCAGCGCGTAGGCGACCGCGATACCGCCCACCATCACGCCGATAAAGTTCAGAAGGCCCGACCAGACGACGGCTTGTACGGGCTTCAGCGATTGCGTGTAGATGACAGTGGCGACGGCGTTCGACGTGTCATGAAAACCGTTCGTCGCTTCGAATACGAGCACCATGACCAGGCACACCACCAGCATGCCGACGACGATACCCGAGGACGGGGTGAAGTGCACGAGCATTCGCGCTCCCTTAGGGAAGGAGAGGGACAACTCGCGGATGTCGGCCGACACTGCTCCGTGAATGCGAACAGTCGATCGTAAATCGTTACCATGACGCTTTTGTTACGCAGACGATCGCCGGGTGTTTCCATTTCGCTTACAGAGGGACAGCGTACGTACGAGGAACACGCAGACTGGCCGCGAGGGTTCACCCTTAAAATCGTGAACAACGAGGCGGCTCGCTGACAGGGCAGCCCCGTTGTCCGCATGTTTCGTTTTTTTCGCTATTTCAGCCCGCAATTCAGGGAGTATTTGCCGATGTCGGCTTCATCCGCCACCGAGCGCCAGGGAAGTTCCGCACTAATTACCTCGCTGGTCGCGGCCGCGTTGTTCATGGAGAACCTCGACGGGTCGATCATCGCGACCGCGTTGCCGCAAATGGCGCAGTCGTTTCATATCAGGCCGGTGGAGTTGAGTATCGGCATCACGTCGTATCTGTTGACGCTCGCCGTGTTTATCCCGATCAGCGGATGGATTGCCGATCGGGTCGGTGTCCGCACGGTGTTCGCCACGGCGCTCGCCATTTTCACCGGCGCATCGATGCTCTGCGGGATGACCGACAACCTCGTCGAGTTCACCGGTGCGCGGATTTTGCAGGGCATCGGCGGCGCGATGATGGTGCCGGTCGGGCGGCTCGCGGTGCTGCGCGTCACGCCCAAAGAAAACCTGATGCGCGCGATTTCGATCATCACGTGGCCCGGGTTGATTGCGCCAGTGCTCGGACCGCCGCTCGGCGGATTCATCACGACGTACTCGTCGTGGCGCTGGATTTTCTATCTGAACGTGCCGCTCGGTTTGCTTGGAATAGTGCTCGCCTGGCGCTTCATCAACACCGAACGCGAAGCAGATTGCCGTCCGTTCGACGCGCTGGGTTTCGTGCTGACCGGCGTCGCGGGCACCTGCGTCATGTATGCGATGGAGGCGATCGGCCGAGTCGGCACGTCGTGGCATTCATCGCTGCTGTTTCTGGCGATCGGTCTCGCGGCTTGCGTGGCGGCGTGGTTTCATTTGCAACGCAGCGCGCATCCGATGATCGATCTCTCGGCGTTCAGGATCAAGACATTCATGGTGTCGATTTGCGGCGGATCGCTGTTCAGGATCTCGATCGGTGCAGTACCGTTTCTTCTGCCGTTGATGTTTCAGGTCGGCTTCGGCATGAACCCGTTTCAGTCGGGCTTGCTGACGCTCGCGGTATTCGCGGGCAACCTGTCGACCAAACTCGTCACGACGCAAATTCTTCGGCGCTTCGGGTTCAGAACGGTGCTCGTGTTCAACGGCGCGTTTGCCGCGTTGACGCTGGCAAGCATGAGTTTGCTGAGGCCTTCGACGGCATCCGGCTGGATTCTGTTTGCGCTGTTCGTGAGCGGCGTCGCGCGGTCGTTGCAATTCACCGCGATCAATACGCTCGGTTTCGCCGATGTCCCGAAGCAGCAGATGAGCGGCGCGTCGACCTTATCGAGCACGCTGGGCCAGATGACCATGGGCATGGGCGTCGCGGCCGGTGCGATTGCATTGCGGATCGCCGCGTGGTGGCACGGCCACGATGGCCAGTCGTTGACGCCGTCCGACTTCAGCATTGCGTTTGTGCTGGTGGCGGTGTTCAGTGTGATCGCGATTGCCGACGTGTTTTCTTTGTCGCCCGATGCAGGCAATCACGTAACCGGGCATCGACGAAAGGGTGCTGGGTGACGAGCGTCAAGGTTTGATGGTGTCGTGCAGTGCAAAGCGGGTGGCGCTTATTTTTCGTTCCAACTGACGGCGCGAGTTTTTCTGCCGATCGCTTACGACTTTATGCTTGGAACCGCCATGAGATTTCCTGCTTGAGTCGTGATCGACCCTGTCTGGCGATGCGTTATGAATTTTCATTCGGCCTGGTTGGAGGTCGTGTTGTTTAGTTTGGAATCCGCAGCAGACGTTATTTGATGCTGTTGATATCTGTCGCCGCTTCAGGATTGGAAATGGGGCGCGTCACGTTACGTGGGCTCGGAACATCGCCCGTTTCTCACGTGACATCAGGCAATCTATCGAAGTAATCCGTCGTGGTTCTCCCTACGTTTGACGCGGGCTGTGTCTCTACATCGCCCGTCTGCAGGGACGTTGCGCAAATTGGCACGTTCTCTGCAATTGCTTGCCGTGCACTCAACAGCGCGGCACTCGTCAACACAAAAAGGGGAATGGAGATGGATAAGAATTTCGCGGGCACGGCGGTTACGGCAATCGCGTTTTGCGCGGCCGCCGCGTTTGGTATGGCTGCGAGCGGGGCGGCTCTGGCAGATTCGACCACGCCGAGCACGGGCCTGGTGCTAGGCGCGATCGCGACGCCCGGATCGATAGCGGTGGGCGGCGCGGCAGGCAGCGTGACGTCGATCAGCGGCGTGACCGTGGCCTTGGGCGGAGCAGGCGGTTTTGCCATTAGCCTGGGCAACCAGCCGTTGGCGCCGTTGACGGGGATTTTGGGATCGTTGGGGAGCTTGTCGGGGGTTGGCGGGAGTGGGGTGCTGGCGCCGGTTACGGGCGCGATTGGGGCGGTGACAGGAGCGTTGTCGGGCGCGGCGGGAAGCAATCCGTTGGCGCCGGTTACCGGAGCGATCGGGACGATCACGGGTACGTTAGCCGGGGCAGGTGGGACGGATCCGCTGGCGCCGGTTACGGGCGCGGTTGGGGCGGTGACAGGCGCGCTGTCGGGCGCGGCGGGGAGCAATCCGTTGGCACCGGTTACCGGGGCGATCGGGACGATCACGGGTACGTTGGCCGGGGCCGGTGGGACGGATCCGCTGGCGCCGGTTACGGGCGCGCTTGGGGCGGTGACAGGCGCGCTGTCGGGCGCGGCGGGAAGCAATCCGTTGGCGCCGGTTACCGGAGCGATCGGGACGATCACGAGTACGTTAGCCGGGGCCGGTGGGACGGATCCGCTGGCACCGGTTAGTGGCGCGATTGGGGCGGTGACAGGCGCGTTGGCGGGCGCGGTGGGAAGCAATCCGTTGGCACCAGTTACTGGGGCGATCGGGACGATCACGGGTACGTTAGCCGGGGCAGGTGGGACGGATCCGCTGGCACCGGTTAGTGGCGTCGTGAATGCGGTGACCGCTTCGCTGTCGAATGTTGCAAGCAGCAATCCTCTTGCTCCGGTTTCGAGCGTACTGAATTCCGTGACGGGTACGCTGACGAACGCGGCTAACTCGACAACCAGCAATTTATCGAACTCGATAAATGCGACTACAGGTGCGCTCGCGAATTCGGTCAACTCCGAAGCCGGCACCTTGACGACGGCCGTCAATGCGACGACGGCCAATGTGACGAATACCGTCGACTCCACCGTTGGCGTGGTCACGAATGCGGTCAACTCGGGAACGAGCACACTCGCTGGAACCGTGAATTCTTTGACGGGGGCGCTTGGGGGCGTGGCTGGAAATGATCCGCTGGCTCCGGTGACGGGCGTGGTCAACTCGGTAACCAGCACGCTTGCAGGCGCAGCGGGAAGTAATCCGCTTGCTCCGGTAACGGGCCTCGTCAACTCGGTGACGGGTACGCTGGCTGGTGCAGCTGGAAGTGATCCGCTGGCTCCGGTGACGGGTGTGGTCAACTCTGTGACGAGCACGCTCGCAGGCGCAGCAGGAAGCAACCCGCTTGCGCCAGTAACAGGCCTCGTCAACTCGGTGACAGGTACGCTGGCTGGTGCCTCTGGAAGTGATCCGCTGGCTCCGGTGACGGGCGTGGTCAACTCGGTGACGAGCACACTTGCAGGAGCAGCAGGAAGCAACCCGCTTGCGCCGGTAACGGGCCTCGTCAACTCGGTGACGGGGACGCTGGCTGGTGCTGCCGGAAGTGATCCGCTGGCTCCGGTGACGGGTGTGGTCAACTCTGTGACGAGCACGCTCGCAGGCGCAGCAGGAAGCAACCCGCTTGCGCCAGTAAC